>NZ_JBCHJF010000001.1:0-1083982 GCF_039123635.1 Massilia sp. MP_M2 | reverse complement strand
CCAGGACGTTGATAGGCTGGGTGTGGAAGTGCAGTAATGCATTAAGCTAACCAGTACTAATTGCCCGTACGGCTTGTCCCTATAACCTTGGTAGTCCAGGGTTGCAAGAGTTCAGCTGTTGTTGATACAAATACGACCCCACAAAAAACTACTTCTTCCAGATTCAGAATGTCACCTGACGCAGGGTGGATGGCTATGCCGTCCACGCGTTCAAGCGACATTCGTACAAGTTATGCCTGATGACCATAGCAAGTCGGTCCCACCCCTTCCCATCCCGAACAGGACCGTGAAACGACTTTGCGCCGATGATAGTGCTGCAACCAGTGTGAAAGTAGGTTATCGTCAGGCTAGTTATATAGAAAAGCCCCACTCAGTGATCTGAGTGGGGCTTTTCGCTTTGGGGGGACAGTATTCAACCGGTTGGAAGATCACTGCCCCTCAAGTGACCCGACGTATAAAAAAAGCCCGCTGACTCACATCAGCGGGCTTTTTGCAGACAGTCAAAAATAAGCCTGAGTCTGCTTACACACCCCAAAGGATATCGGTCTTGTTGTCACGCGCCGAACGCAGCATTTCCAGTAATGGATACATGCGGGTCGAGAAACTGACGACCTCGATTGCCTGATGCTCATGGTCGTCTTCGTCGCGGTGGTGCGCATGCACGTCGTGCGCCACCTGATCCGATACCTGATGCTTGCGTGACTCTTCGATCTCATCCTCGACCAGCGAAATCACCTGCGTGGCTTCGGCTGAAGTGATTACGCCGCGTTCAGGCTCCTTGTGCAGCAGCTCAAGGATACGTTTGGCATGTTCCTGATACATCAGAACTTCTGGATACGTTTTGCATTTAAATGTAATCAACATAGCGATCTCTTGGTTTTGTTAGTAATTAAACGATATCACGACTCAGACACCTTCACAGTGCGCTCACGCTCACATCGGCCTGGGCCGCAACATCCAGGCCATGCAGGGTACCGCAACAGCGAGAAAAGCAGCCCCTGCTGCTGCGAGCATGCGCAGGTCGTCCAATGGTTCAAGCGTAGCAGAGGACAGCAGCCATCCCAACGCGCCCCATGCCAGGCTGTTGCACAATTCGAGCACGTTCATGACGAAACCACCCTTGCCGCGCCCCTTGAAATTGCTGCGCACGCCAGGCCGCCCACACCAGAACACGACAAGGCCAGCGCCCACGACGGCGCCGCACACCACGAGGCAGCCCACCAGCCCGGCCGCCGGCAGCCGCACTGTCAGCCATAGCAGGGGAACAGCCACCAACCCCAGGACTGGCAGCATCGCCGCTGCCAGCTTGGCGCGCCGCACGGTGTGCTGGGACGCAGGCGATGCCAGCAACAGATCCGGTGCATCCTCGGCCGACAAGGCAATCCATGCCAGCGCGCCGGTCAGTGAGCTGCACAGCAGCGCCAAGCCTGCACCGATGGCTTGCACCTGCACGTCGGCGCGCTTGAATATCAGGAAGAATAACGGCAGCAGGAACAGCACTTGCAGCATCACCTGCGACAGCAATTGCGGATCGCGCACGATCAGGCGCCATTCCTTGATGACCACCGTGCGGAACAAGCTGCGTCCGAAGCGGGGCCGCGCCGGCGTCGCCGAAGCCTTCCCCGTGGCGGCAGCCGGTGCCGAAGCGGCCAGTTGCAGCCCGCGTGCAAAAAAACGGTGCGTGCCCCACGACGTCAGCATGAACATGCCGCCGGCGAGTGCGCCGAGCAGCAGCACCGGCAACGGCTCGCCCAGCATCGCCCGCGCCGGCAGCCAGAGCGGGTTGTCCGCTGCGCCCTCCGTCTGCACCACTCCGAGCACGGTATCGCGGATGCGCTCCTGCGTTTGCCGGGATGCGAGCGCATGAAGCTGTGACGCGATGACCAGCAATGCACCTGCCAGCGCCCCGACGATCTGCGCCACGACGCGCGTGCGGCGCGCACCTAGCATGCGCACGAGACCAAGTGTGAGCAGCATGGCGCCACAGCTGCACAGGACCGCAAGAGCGATCACGCCGGGATAGATCCCGAGCCAGCGCCATTGGCCCTGCAGCAGTCCCGCATGCGCGAACGGCGCCAGGAAAAACAGGTACAGCGCTGCCGTGCTTGCGCACACGCCAAGCAGCCGCACCGTGAAAATGCTGCGCGAGGGCAGGGGCGACGACAGCAGCAGATCGAGGTCGCTGCGTTCGAACAGCACCAGCACGCAGGCCTTGATCGCCGACGACAGCATGAACGTCGTCGCCACGATCAGCAGTGCGGAAACCACCAGCAGGATGCGCGGATCATCGCCCGGCACCCCGGCCAGCTGGCGCACGGCAAACCAGCCCAGGACATGCATGGCGATGCAGCCGGCAATCGCCAGACCGAGCGCCATATTGCCTGGCCGGCGCCGTCCACCGGCGTCCTCATTGAACCAGGCAAGCCGCAGTTCGTGCCGCAGCAGCCAGCCAACACTGCCCGGCGCCAGCATCATGGCGCGGCCATCAGATGCAGGAACATGTCTTCCAGGCTGCCGCCCTGCGTGCGCTCGCGCAGCTGTGCCAGCGTCCCTTCGGCAATCAGCCGGCCCTGGCGAATGATGCCGATGCGGTGCGCCAGGCGCTCGGCCACTTCCAGGATGTGCGTCGTGAGGATAACGGTGCCGCCATTGGCCACGTGCGCCAGCAGCAGGTCTTTCACCTGGCGCGCTGCTGCTGCGTCCAGACCCGTCAGTGGCTCGTCGAGGATCAAGAGTTCCGGGTCGTGGATCAGCGCGCCGGCCAGCGCGAGCTTCTGCTTCATCCCACGCGAAAAACCTTCGGTCAGCTCGTTTGCATGCTGGCTCAGGTCAAGCCAGTCGAGCAGTTCGCGCGCGCGCGGTTCGGCGTCCTGCGCCGTCACGCCCCACAGGCCCGCGACAAATTCCAGGTACTCGAACGGCTTGAGCTTCCCGTACAACATCGGCTCGTCCGGCAGGTAAGCCAGCTTCGCTTTGGCCGCCGCGGGTGCGGCAGCCAGGTCGATGCCCAGCACCTCGATCGTGCCAGCGTCCGGGGCCAGCAGGCCCGTGACCAGGCGCAGCGTCGTCGTCTTGCCAGCGCCATTCGGCCCGAGCAGCGCATAGAACTCGCCGCGCCGGACCAGAAGGTCGAGGCCATCGACGGCAGGACGGCCGAACTGCTTGCGCAGTCCGACCAGGCGCAGGGCAGGGAGCTGGTCATCCATCGGCGACCTCACAAGCGCGTGAAGGAGGTGAGGAACTGCTCGACCTGTTCCGGCGGCGTCTTGCCTGCGGGGCCAAGCACGATCACCTGGTAGAAGCGGTTGCCGTTCGCCGCGAAGCGCCCGCTCAGGTGCATCGGCGCGCCCTGGCCAGCGCCCGTGATGTCCACGTTCAGGTCATCGGTGGCCGCAGCGTCGGGCGCGCCGATATTGCGCAGCAGCGCCAGGCGCATGGCCGGCAGCGCCGCCTGCGCGCGCGCGGGATCGGGCGCTACGCCTGTGCCCACGGCGAAGGTGGTGTTGTCGACCTTGGCCGCCGTCATTGTCATCTCGACGTGCAGGCCGTTCAGGTCCACCGTGCGGGTCAGGGTAGCGGGTTTGGCTGGAAACAGCACCTTGAAGCGGCCATCCTCGCTCGTGTAGTCACGCCAGTTATAGGCCGGATTGCAAGCGGCCAGCAGCGCGCTGGCCAGAAGGATAGGGACAATCTGCAGGGCACGCACGATAGAGGGTCGCATGCGTCGATGGTACCAGCAGCGCCGCAGAACGCAAGACCTGCTAATCGCCCTGCAGCGCGCGCCGGTACCCGATCGCCTCGGCCACGTGTCGGGCCGCCACGTGCTCGCTGCCAGCCAGGTCGGCCACCGTGCGCGCCACCTTGAGCACGCGGTGATACGCACGCGCCGACCAGTGCAGGTGCTGCGCTGTCGCGTGCAACAGGCGCCCTCCGGCGTCGTCAGGCGTGCAGTAGCGGTCGATGTCACCCGGGCCGAGGTGGCTGTTGGGCCAGCCCTGGCGCGCCACCTGCACCCCACGCGCCTGCGCGACCCGCACTGCGATCACGCTACTCGGTTCCCCGTCTGCGCGTGCACCCATGCTGTCCGGCCCCAGCGCCGCTACCGGCAACTGGATATCGATGCGGTCGAGCAGGGGCCCCGAGATACGGCTTTGATAGCGCAGCACGGCGGCCTCGAGGCAGCGGCACTTGCCGCTGACATGACCGAGCCAGCCGCACGGGCACGGATTCATCGCCGCAATGAGCTGGAAGCGTGCCGGAAAATCGGCCTGGTGCGCGGCGCGCGAGATCGTGATCTGGCCCGACTCGAGCGGCTCGCGCAGCACCTCGAGCACGCGCCGGTCGAACTCGGGCATTAGGTAAGTCTAGTTGTCTGTCCGTTTTAGACACTCAAATTGTGGTGTATTCTCTAATCGATTTTGACAGATGAGCAACGTGTAGCCGAAAGCGAGACCACGCCGGAGAGACCACCATGCGCAGACCTACCTATTTTTCATCAAAGATTTTAAAAAACATTGAACCCTACTCATTTGCTGATTTATGTAAGATTGCAGGAGTCGAAAGAGAAATTGATATAAGCGTCGATCGCCGTTTCATAGATATCCCGGTATTGGCGGTCGTACTCAATGAACTAGGCCTTCCTATGTATGCGGCAACAATGTTTCTTGCCGAGCGCGCGGTAATGGCAAGAAGCATGACTGGCGCAACTGTCATAACGTATGCCGAGGGATTAGTATGCTGGCTACACTTTCTCAAAAATAAGACCTTAGAGCCGGAACAAGCAACTGAAGAGACACTCGGACTATTTCGCGCATCGCTCGCAAACGGAAAACAGCGTAACAACAGTATGCGCTATGCTAGCAGTACTGCTAATTTACGAGTTGTGATCGTCGCGATATTTCATGAATGGGCTCAGAAGACGGGAATATTAACTTCTCCGCTTGGGATGCACCTGATAACGTACGGAACAAGTTCTACATATAAGCGCAATTTTGTTCGAATTGTTCGACGTCATCCGAGAGTGCTTAGTCAAGAGGAAATATCGGCAATCCTTGCGATTGCAAGACAACCATATCGGTTGATGTTTCAGTGGGCACTTACAACCGGAGCCAGGCGTTTTGAAATATGCAATCTTACGCTCGATCAGTTGCCCGCTAGTGAAACGCTTGGATATGCACCAAACGATTTAATTTCTATTCCGATATTACGTAAAGGTGGGCGAGATCTTCCTTTAATTGTTCCCGTCCACTTGCTAGAGCGCACGCACTGGTATTGTCTCACGGAACGGCCTCAACAGAATAGCGTCACGCCGCAGAATATATTCGTTAATAATCGGCGAAAAAAAATTCAGCCTGTAGCGTTTACGAACGAATTTCGACGTTGCGCGAGGTTGGCTGGATCAGATGCAACACTTCATTTTCTCCGGCATACATATGCAACAAAAGTTTTAGATTTCTTGCAGCGCTCGGAGCAGGACGGAAACGTTAGCAATCCTCTTAAAACGTTGCAAGTATTGTTAGGCCACGCAAAAAGCGAAACGACGCAAATTTACGTTCACTCGCTTTCTATTAATAGCCCAGCAGTGTATGGGGCCTTGTCATTTCTATATGGGATGGCAGAGTGAGAACATCGATAACGCAAATAATGAATGAAGGTGTGCTTCAGCTTTGCACGCCTAGCGGCCGAGTGCTTTCCGAATTTAATTTCAATACGCTAGGTTTAAGTAGCAACCAGACTGAGCTACTTTCAAAAGCATTTATTCCACTTGCAGGTCATACATCGTTAGAGTCGCAGCGGCAATACTGGCGGTCGATAAGGAAATTCGCTCAATGCAGGGTCCGATTAGGACATGCGAGCGACTTGAGCTTTGCAAAAAACGTGGTCGCAGAATTTGCTGATTTTCTAATTGCAGAAGACCTATCTGCAAGTACGTGCCAATCACATTTTAATACTGTAAAGAACCTGCTGGCGTGGGGACAGCGCAACTATCCCGGATTATTCAAGAACGGCATAAGTGTAGTTGCTAGAAAGTTCAATAGAGACGAGCCAAAACCGCGCAACTATCTTGATGAGATTCAACAAAAAATTGTACTACGCGCCTGTTACGCCGAAATGAAAGAGGTTGAGGCTAGGCTGCAAGGCGGCGCGCGGTTTTTTTCTGATGCCGAGTTACTCGGTTCTGAAAAAGAGCTGGCTCGACTAATAAAAGAATTAACTGTAATCGGAAATGGTTTTCTCCCGACGCAGAAAACTCTTAACGCGACAGGGAATTATTTACAAAGACAGCTTGCTAAAGTTGGAGGTCTACGTCATTTGAATAGACTATTGTGGATGACACCGGAAGCTATGTTTCCATACTATTTGGCGATTGTAATTCAAACAAGTGGCAACCCTATGGCTATTAAGGATTTAAGTGTGTCTTGCATTAGATCCCATCCTTTGCGTGACGATATTGAGCGTCTTGTATGGGAAAAGCCTAGGGCGCGATCTGAACAAATCATAGATTTTCCTAAGGGTAAGGAGCGGACTGCGCCGAACCTAGTTCGGCGCTATGCGAACCTTGTCCTGAATCTACGTGGTCACTGTGCCGAAGGAGAAATAGACCGTCTGTTTATATGCTTACAGTTGACCCCTAGGAAAGTAGCAGTGCCATGTATGCAGTTGATGCACTTGATGCTAGATTCCTTTATTAAAAAGTAAGATCTGCCAAACTTTGATTTTCGTGACATTCGTATAAGTGGAGCCAGATCTCATCATCGTGCTGGGCGCAGTTTGGAATCTGCACGCCTGAGGCTGAATCACAAAGACGCTCGTACTACCCAGATATATACCCCATTAAGTGATCGAGCCGACGAACACGCAAAAGTTATCCGTAAATACCAAGGCCAGCTAATAAAGATGAGTCTAGAGTACGGTAAGAAAGATGATGGGCCTCATAATAAAAACTCCGAAGATAAGCCAGCACAAACCGTCTTTGGATTTGGGTGTAAAGATCCGTTTGCCGGTATTGCGAGAGAAAGTGCTAAAGGAAAATTGTGCATGAATTTTGCTGGTTGCGCGACTTGCCCAGGTGCAATAGTTGTACTTGACGATGTTAATTCAGTAGCGCGACTTCTGGCGTCGCAACAAGCCTTGATCAATGCACGTATAAGAGCACTCAACCAGGGGTGGTGGCCCCGGTATAAAAGCCTTTACGCCGACACCCTCAGAATTATTGAGAGCGATTTACTCCCGCGGATTCATCCGGATATAGTTGAGCTGGCGTCAAAAATCTCAAAAAATACTAGCTTGCCACATCTCGATTAATTAATTCATCATGAAAATTAAGAGTGCGAACCGAAGTAAATGGGTCTTTGAGTCCACTGCATTATATGATAATCAGGATAGCACTATTGTCTGGGCCAATCTCATTCCATTATCAATGGGGACTAAACATCAACGAAACTATCTCATGAAAAGCATGAAGGGATTCTTCGTTGCATCATCTATTTCGATGGTAACTGGTGCGCAATACGATCAATCTACCCTACAGGTAAGGTATCGATACATCGTTACCTTAGTCCGCTGGATGGTTGCTAAAAATCTGTGGAGGCTCTCTGCGCTAACGACGAGCGACTTTGTGGATTTTATGCAGGGGCGCCGCGGAAAGTTTCACACGCATCGACCTGCAGAATCAAGCATCGAAAACTGGCTAACGGTGGCAGAATTAATGTGGCTTCACCGTCAACAATATGTGGGATCGATTCGCTTTTATCCGACAATACTAAGGGGCGAAATCTATGCTAGATGTAGGCCTACTACTCCCAGACCCTTCAAGGCAATTCCAGAAGAAGCTGCTCTTCCGTTGATTCAGGATGCGCTAGTGTGGATTGAAAGATATGGTCCGTATGTGACGAGCTTAACTGCTCAATTCTGGGAGGCTAAATACGCGCAAGTTGGCCTATCCCGTAAAGAAAAATATACACGTTCCAAAGAATTTTTTGACAGTTTAGAGAGTGATAAAAACTTCATTTCCATCAAAAATATGCTAGCGCCGGATATGGTGAAGGGCTATGACATATTAACAAAAGCAGTCATGCATACGCAGGGCGCGACGATAGTTGTTTTGCTCTTCGTCCTTGGACTTCGTAACCGAGAATTGGTTAGACTGGACAGTAACTGCATAAGCGTCGAGCACGAACTGAGTGGAGATGCTTATTATATTCACGGTATTGCGGCAAAGAAAGGTGGGCAGGCAAGAAAGTGGGCCATTTTTGAACCAATCGTCCAAATCGTGCGAAACATAATAGAGCAGTCTGCTCTGCTAAGAAAGTATAGCGGTAGCAAAGCGCTGTTTTTGCACGGAAGTAGGCCTTTATCTTCCCCAAGATTGAAGGGAAAGCGGATTGAGCCTTTGTCAGTAGCTAAGCGGATGCGGCTTTTCGCGATCGCGCCGTATCGTAGCGAACGGCCCATAATTTCACGGCTTCATCCTCATGCAGCGCGAAAGACTTTCAGTCGGTTTGCTGTAAAGCGAGATAAAAACGCGCTAGAGCCAATGGCCTGGCAATACGGACATGCTTACGCTCAGTTCACTGATGGCGTGTATGTTGGTTCCGATATCGAGCTCGTTGAGATGATGCATGAGGATGATCGCGCTGAATTAGCTCGCTCGCTTGAGTCATTATTGCGTTCGGAAAGAATTGGAGGAAAAGCTGGTGTGGCTCTTGAAAAAGCTCGTGATGAGTTCTGCCAACATCTTAGATTTAAGGGGAAGGCTGCACTGCGTACGTTAGTGAAGCGTTTGATCGCCGAAAAAGTACAGATAGCACCGTGTGACTGGGGATTCTGCGTGTACTCGATGCCATTATCGGCGTGTGAGGGGAGTGAAACGGGACCAAATATTGCTAAACGATCGCCAGAGATATGTGCAGGATGCACGAATTTTGTTGTATCCGAGAAAAATGCATTTTGGTGGAATTCTCGCATCGTGAGGGATGAGCGATATCTAAATGAGTCGAATCTCCCGGAACAAAGCGTGGCTTTAGTATCGCGTCGCCTATCGATAAGCCGCCGTGTGCTCGCCTCGATCCAAACATCTCAGCACGTGAAGGAGGAAAAATAATCTTGACTGCTACGCCAAGTAATTCATTAATGATTAAAACGCGGGTTGCAGCTGCGATTTTAGCTCATAAGGAGGAACATCAATGTGCCCGGATGAGCGTAAGCGCAATATGCCGAGCTGCAGGTATAAGTCGCGCAAATCTTTATGTAAATCACCCCGATCTGGTGCGAGAGATCCTTGATTGGGGATTAAATGATTCTCCTGCTTGTAATGAGAAAGTAGCGCGAAGCGACCGGCTAGAATCCGCTGTACGCGGAAAAAAAGATCTGCAGGAACGTTTCAACGCTTTGTTGACAATATGTGTCGAGTTGCAAGCAGAAGTACGTATGTTGAGAACACAAATTGAAAGAGAGGCTAAACGTAGGCGCCTGCCCCGTAATCGACAAGATGTGTAGCATTAGCTAATTATATTTGTTTAATTGATGCCATTTTTTTATGAAGTAGCCGTTGCTAACACCCCTATGCTGAGAGAGGCTCAATTAATCTGTGCTTTCACGGAAAGCATACGCATTTGCTCTGGCATCATATAAAGCATGGTGTTCCGGCAAGCCTTGTTCCCTAAAAAAATTTTCATGTAACAATAATGATATCCGGTATTCTATATTTCGCAGATCAATCCAAGTCGGTATATTTTTCATAACTTTCTTGAAAAGTATTATATCTGTATTATGATCCGCGCAAAGTTCAATAATCTGATCTTTTGCTTTAACAATTTTTAGCCAAGAAATTATGGTAAGTGGTAAGGTATCCCTGTCGATCAGAGCATGAACATCTTTCCCGACCAACGGGATTACGGTATGTCTTACGAAATCACTGCATCGATGTAAATCAAAATCGGTTTCAAAGTAAGCTTCTTCCCCTGTTTCTGCTACTAGTCCTATGCTTATTAGGTCGGGAGACTCGAAATTTGTAAATTCGACGTCAAAAAATACCCTTAACGGTTTCATCTGGATTTGGGCCGGTTGGGACGTGCGTTAAAACAGGAACGGACAATTCTGCACAGCGGCGAATTCGGTGAGAACAGTCATACAGAGGCTTGCCAAGACGTTTCTTACCGGAGTCGATCAGCGGATCTCGATAGCCTAGTTATTTTGGCATCAAGCATGTCGTCAAGAATTTGCACAATTAAGCAAGGAACGCTCACATT
Organism: Massilia sp. MP_M2; assembly: GCF_039123635.1. NCBI lineage: Bacteria > Pseudomonadati > Pseudomonadota > Betaproteobacteria > Burkholderiales > Oxalobacteraceae > Massilia > Massilia sp. MP_M2. Next base: position 1,073,732 of record NZ_JBCHJF010000001.1, on the reverse strand, counting down.
TTTACGATTGACGAGTGTTGCCGCTGCCGACAAGTTCAACAGGTCGTCGTACATCTTAACTGGCATACGGATGAAGACGCCTTTTTTCGTTGTTTCGCCGCTCAAGGTCTCTCCTTATAAAAAAATCAATTTAGGGGTGCTGACACCAAGGCTGAAATGGGCCGCAAATGCCGTGGCCTATTGTGCACGAAGATTAGACGATGCTGCAATGAAAAACGCATCGCTAGTTGACGACGCTGCAACCCTCCGCTCCTTGGGTGTGGCAATACGAGCGCTGAGGGCAGAGCGAGAGCTTTCCCAGGAGGAGTTAGCTTATTTGTGTTCGCTTGACCGGAGCCACATGGGGCGCATCGAGAGAGGCGAACGTAACGTAAGTATCCTTAACCTTGTACGCATAGCGCACGGCTTAACATGCTGTCCTTCTGAAATTTTGATACGAGCAGGCCTATGAAGTGCTCGCGTGTCAAAGCCTATAGTGATGCTGAGAAAAATCACCGTTTTCCCCCTGTAGCGTGCCCCGCGTCATACGTCGATAATTGCGCTAATCCGTGCGTCACTTAGAGCTCCTAACAAAACCGCTCGACATAGTCGCCAACATATGAGCGAGCAAGCGAGCGGAAGGAATGTCTAGTGGAAGTCTGCTCGCCGTTCGGGTCGAATGCGCAGTCTGCGAAAGCAGTATAGCTATACTGAGGTGCGCTCAACGAGCCAACACCATCGACCGATTCTCTCAACGGACTCCGCGCCGTATCGTGTGATACGTGCTGCGATACCGCGTCGGCGTAGCCAAGTGCGATGTGCTTTTGAAGCGTACGCTCGATCATCGTGCAGCTTCCTGGACATCACGCGCACGGCTGTAAAGCCCTCTACCGCAGGGATAGCCTCCACGAGTGGAATAAGAAAACCCGAATCATGCACTTCGGCCCCAGAGATTTTGGCGACCAGCGGCAAGCCACGTTGATCTACGAGCAACTGGTGTTTGAGGCCGAGCTTGCCACGACCGGTTGGTTTTGGCCCATATGTTCGGCACCTGCAGGGGTAGGCATACTAGTAGCGTCAACGCAGAGGACTGCCTCGTGGACGCGCTGCTAAACGCCAGTTTTCATCCATTCGTGGAGCCGGCGCCAACAACAGGCCATTGCCGCAGCCGAGTTCGCGCGGCAAATATTCCTACGGTATCCTGGTCGTGAGCACAACCGGATCCAGGTTAGGGTTCCGAGATCGTTGATCCGCGGCCGTCCGCCCGCGGTGATCTGCTATGGGTCGGGATGTGAGCTGCTACGAGCAACCAAAAGTCGTTGGGGAGAAGTACTTGGACCATGGCATCAGTCCGTCTTAGACACGGCCGCCATCTTAGCTGCCGAACCACGGCCGTCCACGTAGACTATCGACCCAAGCGGAAGTTTGCCGTCGCTTCGCATTCAGGCTGCAACACCTGAACCCATCAGTCGCACACCTTGCGGCATATTGCCGCCTTCCGCGTCCTAATGCATTCAGCCTCTCCGCATGGCTGCGAGGGCATGCAATGAGACCCGGCACCGGGAACACTCCGCTGGCGAATCGCCTCAACGTGGGCTGCCGACAACGGAGAGCAGGCCTCGCCGTGCCTTCCAGGTTCAAACGTTCTCTCGAACCAGCTAACGAGTTCCTGCAAAAGAGGGCTCGGTAGATCCGACCGAAATCCGGGACCGCGCTTCTCCAGGCTAGCACTGCGCAAGCTCGAGGGAAGCTTAGATAGTCCAACGGCTTCACGTCCGAAGTAGAAAAAGTGGCGCGAGACCAGGGCAAACTTGTTGCCTTGCCCCTCATTAGAATGATCCAACCTCCCGGTGAAGCGCGTATCCCGCAGATAGTGACCAAAGTCCAGCTTCTCGTCCACACGCATCAAGTAAATGATGCGGCCGTTGCCCGCGCTGTCTGAGCTTTGCCCCCCGGTTCCTAGAACCCAATCGCCCACGTTAGCCATCTCGACCAAATTCCGTTTGTTGCCGGGCTTAGCAAACTTGCAATGCACCAACGTACAGTACATCCCGTACGGGTTGGGCGCGAAACCGTGATCGTGGTCGATAACGTATGAGTAGAGCTTTGACGTGTTCATGATGCCTAACGTAAAAATTAACCGACTGCCAGAACGCAGAGCGGTCCAACGTTTTTTACGACAAGAGAGCTTCCGATCTATTATGCGGTCGATGGCCGCTTTTGGACGAATCCTGACGCGATCTCGCGGCATGGCCATGCAATAAGGTTTTTGCTCTGTGGATTTGATTTGAGTCATGGCAGTTACTCATCGGTCTTCTAGCATGAACTGATGACTACTCAATATGACGCAAATCTCTTCCGCAATGCAAGGTTACTTGCAGCGGCTGTGCAGCTAAGGAGCACGCACGGCTTGCTCTATGCAATGAGATTTCTTGAAGAGCACAATTTTAGTGTTGAGGTCATTTGGGAAGTGCTGAATCTCATTCCTCCTATCGTGTGTCTCGCATCTGTAGATTGCTGAACACGTCCTGTTTTGCCGCAGTTGATAGGAACGAACAAGCAAGCGTCGCTGACTAGTCTACGAACTGAATCGCCACGACTCTAATAGACACTCGCAACACCGCTTTCTACGTTTTTGTTGGCTCGCCGATCTCGTTCTGGGCCGTGCCCTAACGGATGACGTCCGGCTGCTGGTCGAGCGCGCCCAAGCCAAGGCGGCACGAGTGAAAGTCGGCGGCGCAAGTCGCCGCGTCTGGCCAAGCCGGGCGGCGCGGGCCGCACGCTCAGCCCCACTGCCATCGGGGCAGGCCGCGACAGCTGAGCGGAGAGCTCACTGCGCAGTTGCGCAGGCGCGCTTCCCGGCATGCAGCGCCCATGTCAGAAAGGGCGGGTCTTTCGCATTCCGATTCTGTAGTGGATCCGCCAGTGTGTATCCGTTGCCGCTGCACCGGGTTGCCGGCCATCATCCCGGGATGCATGCCAGCGTGAAAACCACGTACAAGTTGAGCCGGTAGCTGTCGGGGTCGGCGAGCGGCAGCAGGGAATCGATCAGTGCGGCAACCATGCGCGGGCCATCGGGCGGGTAGAGCTTGATCAGTGCGTTGCCGACGTCGCGCCGCTGTGCATGTCATTGAGGCGTTCTGCGCGTGCCAGCGCCTTGTCCGCTGGTCCGGGGAGAGACGCTCCGCGTCGATGGCATAACGTTAGAGATCCATGACCAGCTTGGTGATCGACCTACTCCTTGGTCACTACGTTTCCGATCAAGTAGATATCGACAAACGGCCAAAGGCTGGCGCTCCATCGTAAGTCACGGTTAGTCAAAACCCCAAGCGCCCTCTCTTCGGTGTGCTTATTCGGCAACAGTTATGCAAAAAGAAATCCAACGGTGGTAGTTGGTATAGGATTACATCACGTAGGAGATTTCCGAAAAAAAGCACGGACATTCTTTAGGGAGCTCGATTCTTATGGACATCGATATCAGCGATACTCCTGGTGCCCGGTCGCTGGGATCGGCCATGCTGCGCTCGGTCATTGCGAGGCCGCTGCAGGAGCGCATTCAATGTGAGCTCGAGCTCGGCAAGCGACTCGAAAAACTCCCTGCGGCTTTCAGGAAGCCCGACCGCACTGTCATCCTTCTCAACGACAAGTTCGAGGGCGGTATCACGGCAGCGCGCCGCACGGTTGAGCGGATGCTGGCGCAGGAATCGCGGCGCGGCGGGAGCGACGGCAAGGCGGCATTCGCCGCTGCCCATCAGCAGAAAGCCCCTGATCTCATGCTCAGTTCCCTTGAGCAGGACATGGTCGAGTATCTGCAAGCGCTCAACGCCAACTTCGCCGGTCCGATCCGCTGCATCCTGCCGTCGCGCTGGGATGTCATCATCGACATCAACCTGAAATTTCGCGCTTTGCCTGATCCAAATGCCCCGGCTCCCCGCGTCAGCACGGACGGGGCCAAACGCAGCAATCCTTTCAGTTCCGATCCGCGCCAGGCAGCCAAGGAAGTGATCAGGGAATATATTGACACGGCAAAAAGCAACTGCGTGGTGACAGACCCCGAGCAGGGCATTCAGGAATACAAGACCAGCCTGTCGAACCAGTACGTGTTTGCCCGGCTGGAAGGCAAGGTGCTGGTCGAGTTGGCCCGCATCGACCACAACAGCAGCCTAGAATACTCCCGCCGTGACCGGAACGCGCACAAAGACGCGCGGATCTACCGCGTGATCCATCAGATCTGGCCGGATTTCGAGCTGCGCAACTGCACCCATCGTTCGGTGCGCACAGTCAAAGCGGACGCCGCGCAGAACGCATTTAGCGCTTATGGCGAGGGCATTACCTGGGCCGTGATCGACTCCGGCATCGACAGCCGCCACCCGCACTTCGCCATGCATGCCAACATCGACCCGGCATCGCCCTATCATTGCGACTTCACCGACGCGATCAATCCCGATCCGCTGATCGACCAGAAGGGCCATGGCACCCATGTGGCGGGCATCATCGCGGGCCAGCAGCTGGAGACGCAGGCGCCGGCGGCCGCCGATGTGCCGCCGTATGAGACCGCATGGCGCATGGCCGGCGCCCAGCATGAGCGTGCCTCCGGCAGCATCGACGATTCGGTCGTCTCGGTGGTCGAGACGCAGCTGACGGCCATTGCCGGGATCGCACCGAAGTGCAAGCTGGTCAGCTTGAAAGTGCTCGACAAGTTCGGGCATGGCAAGGCCAGCAACGTGATTGCCGCCATTGCCCACATCCAGCTGATCAATGGACACGGACGCGACCTGAAGATCCACGGAGTCAACCTGAGTCTGGGCCACGACTTCGATGCCGAGTGGTTTGCCTGCGGCCACAGCCCGCTGTGCGTGGAAGTCAATCGTTTGGTCAAGTCGGGCGTCGTCGTGGTGATCGCCGCGGGCAACTCTGGCTACGGCAGGCTGAAAGCGGCTGGTGGCGACCGCGATACCGGGCTGGGACTGTCGATCAACGACCCTGGCAATGCCGAGCTGGCCATCACTGTCGGCGCCACCCACCGCGACGCCCCGCACATGTATGGCGTATCGTATTTTTCGTCGAAAGGCCCGACCGGTGACGGCCGCTGCAAGCCCGATCTGATCGCCCCTGGCGAGCGCATTATCTCCGCAGCGGCGGCCGACAGCCGCATGGTGACGGAATTCGGCCGCGGCGCCCGGTTCGCCTATTTTGAATCGACCGGCACCAGCATGGCCGCGCCGCACGTGAGCGGCGCCGTGGCCGCCTTCCTATCGATCCGCAGCGAATTCATCGGTGAAGCCGAGAAGGTCAAGAAAATCTTTACCTCGACCGCGACCGATCTCGGTCGCGAGCGGTATTTCCAGGGCGCGGGACTGGTCGATCTGCTGCGCGCCATTCAATCGGTGTGATCCCCTAACAGGAGGCGACATGGACAGCATTGCAGGCATTCCCTACAGCACGGTGGAATTCAATCAGGATGGTGATCGAATCAAGGAACCCGATATCCCGGTCGACGCGCGCCAGGTGCTGATCGTGTCCCATGGCTGGAAGAACGACCGGGGCGAAGCCGATCACATGTACCGCGACCTGTTCAAGAACTTCGCTGCCGTGCATGCGGAAGGCACCGACGGCTTGGCCATTATCGGCGTCATCTGGCCGTCGAAAAAATTCGATTTCGACGGCGATGGTATGGCCGCGCGTGAGGAGGGTGATGAGGGCAAGGATGGAGACATGCGCGCGGCCGGTCTGGACGATGGCAGTGCGGCCGCCGTCAACGCGGAAATCGAGCGCGAATTCAGCCGCTTCGAAGAGTTTTACGCCGATGCCGGCAAGGAAAAGCAACTGGCTGCGCTGCGTGAAGCATTGCCACAACTTGAGCAGCCTGCCGCCAAGAAAGCGTTTGTGATCGGCCTGCGCGAGCTGCTCGGCACGCCCGATGAAACATCGAGACTGGACGGTTCGGAATTCTTCTTCGAACTCGACGATCCGCAGGCCATCTTCACCAATGCCAGTGGGGAGTCAGCCGAAGTGGACGATGCCCCCAATGGTGGTGTGGGCGACGTCACCGGGCAGGGGCTCGGCAGTGCGTTCAAGAAGATCGGCAATGCGGTCAGCTCGCTATTGAACGTGACCACGTATTACGAAATGAAAAAGCGCGCCGGGACCGTCGGCACACTCGGTCTGGCGCCGTTGATCATGGAACTGGCGCAGCGCGCATCGATCGAGCGCATCCACCTGATCGGCCACAGCTTCGGTGCCCGCCTGGTCAGCGCAGCAGCGATGCATGTGGAAACGCCCAAGCTGCACAGCCTGTTCCTGCTGCAGGCAGCCTTTTCGCACAGCGGCTTTGCACCGTTTGGCTACTTCAAGGACGTGGTGGAAAAAAGCCGCGTCTCCGGACCGATCGTAATTACCCATACCCCGAACGACAAGGCGGTCGGCAAGGCGTATGCGATTGCTTCGCGCATCGTCAAGGATTTCGCCAATGAGCTCGGCGACGCCAACGACAAGTACGGCGGCCTGGGACGCAACGGCGCCGTCAACGTGGATAGCAAGTACGTAGCGCCGGCCTGCAAAGCCCTGTTGGCATCTGGATCCGCCTACGACCTGCAAATGGGATTGATACACAATCTCGAGAGCTCGGCGTTCATCCGCAATCACGGCGATGTGGAAGGCAGGGAAGTGGCCTGGGCGATCAGCCGGGGCGTCGCGCTGGCCTGATTTTTTGACGAGGAGCGCCGGAAGCGTCGGCGCGCAAGTGGAGGGGCAGTGTGAGTCAACATCAGTTTTCCGAGAAGATCTTGAACGTTGGCTTCATTGCTGCCCTGGTACTGGCGGGCGTGGCGTTTTGCCTGGCTGGCTTTTATCTGATCGAGTTTGCTGCGAGCACCCAGCAAGCTGTGGCGCTGGTGCTAAAGGCGGCCCAGGGTAAGCAGAGTATGGGCGTTGCCAATGTCGAGTTGATGCAGAACGCCCTCGGCGTGCTTGCGTATGTGGCCAGGGTGCTGCTGATCTCGTGCGGCATGTTCGTGGGGCTGGCCTTCGGATTCCTCGGCTTCGCTCTGTTTTTGGTGGGAGCCGGCGGCAGTTCGGATATCAGTGGCGAATTCAGAGGAGTCAAAGCCACCATCAGTGCCCTGGCCCCGGGGACGCTGGCACTGCTGGCCGCCACGGTTCTGGTGGTCGTTTGTGTGAATAGGCCCCTGCCGGCCGAAATTTCGCTAGGTGGTGCGACGCCGACGCATTCTATGGTCTCCGATACAGTAACCGAGCCTGCGGAAGGTGATCCGCTGCTGCGACCGCAACAGGAGTAGACCCTTGCGATCCCACACGTCTTCCATGCGTATTTTTTCCTCCACAGTCGCCTTGCTGATTTCAATCGTGTTGGCTAATGATGCGTGGCCGGGTGCCCCGCAGGAGGATGCCGGTGGAGCCCATCTGGCAGTGTCGCTCAAGCAGGACGTGGAACTACAGGTGGCCAAAGCGTTCGCGCTCTATGCGCGCGAGCGAGCCGAGCCGAAGGCGGCCTTGAAAGCCGATTTGCGCAGGCAGCGGGCAGAGGCGTTCGCGCTGGCGGCGCTCTGGCAACACCGCGATATCAGCGAATCATTCGACAGCGATCAGCGCCTGTCGAACCTGTATGCGCTTGAGCTGTTCAAGTATGCGCTATACCTCGAATACGCGGCCGATGTGTGGAAAGCCCGGGCGTATTTTTCGCACACGAGGGAGATCCTGATCGAAAACGTCAAGTCGACCGATGCGGTCCCGCCCAAATACAACGGCGTGTCCATCCTGCGGCTATGCGATCGCGAGCTTCAGCGCTTGAGGCTGCAAGGCCATGCCCTGGGACCGCGACCGACAAGGGTCAGCATCCTCCAATCCTTCGATGAGCTCGGTCCGGCGGAGTTCCTGCACAGTATCGACCGAGCCGGGGTGCAGCAACTGGTCGAGGCGCGAGATATCGAAGCGTATTATGCGTATCTGCAGGCGCTCGACATCGCTACCGACAAGGGGGCGCGCCCACGAAGGAAGGACATCGGCCTGGACGTGATCGGCGCGCTGGCGCGCCGTCGTTCCTTGCGCGTCACGCAAGCCGACGCTGGAGGTCCGCTGGTGATCGGGATAGGAGCCTCGCCGGAATTGGTCTATTTCATGGCCGCCCAGGTGCGCGCCTATCTCGGCTTGATCGCGCGCTGGTATGGCCGGTCGCAGGTGCAACGGGGCTTGCCGATACTTGTGCTGCGTGATGGCGGCACCCCGGCCGATTGGGCGTTTCTGACCGCGGCGTTGAACGAGGGCGCCGCCGTTCCCGGCCAGCGTCCGTTCGCGGCGAAGGAGATCGGCGTCTATCTCGCTCCCGAAAGAAGCGAGACGGCGGACGGTGGACTTGCGCTCGTCGACAGTTACATCGTCTTCACCAGTAGTTTCGCTGTCCCGGACGATGGGCCCGAATGGCTCAACTGGACTTTCATGGCGAACGATGGCGAGGGGGCATATGCGCTGCGCCGGCTGCGGCGCTTGCTCGCCGCGGGACGCCAGGGATGGAGCTCCTTGCCTAGTGTTCCGCTCTACCCGATGCCGCGCGAGCTCAGCGCGGCGCGCGTCTACCTGCTGCAGGCGGGGGCGTTCCTACGCTTCCTAAACGGCTTGCCGGCACCAGGCAAGCCCGCACGCAGTGTGCTGGCGGCGCTCATGCAAGGTCGGCAGAGTTTGAGTGGGGGCGATCTGGAGCAGAACTGGCAGGCTCTGGAAGCGGCCAGCGGGCTGCAGCGCCCCGAGCTGCAGGCCGCATTTGACAGCTTCATCGTGCGGCTGGAACACGCCGGCCCGGCCGATGGGCAGGGCTCGGTCGAGATCGATGCGGCCGTGGCCGCCGCATTCAGAAAGGCTTACGCGAATTAGACGGTGTGGCTTGAGCCGGTAAGCGCGCCGACTCGGGCTACCGCACAACGCTGCGGGCGGGGCGCCGGTGTACATCGATGCCTCCGCCTGCTGATCCGATCGGAAATTAATCCGCAACTTGGCCGAATAACGCGGTCCCGAAGCAAACCAGGCCCGCCCCTTCATGCCGATATGCTGCTGCATGGTCTGCTTGAAGATGGGATCGGTCATGTTGGTGCCGTCCAAGCCCCAGGTCATGTTCTGGTTGATCTTGTAGAACAGGGAGACATCGACCGGGCCATACTTGTCCGTCCATACGGGCAGGCTCCAGTTTAGGTTGCTTGCCGAAGGTGGCGCTGGCCGGGGTGGTGTCGAGCGCATCGCCTCCGCGCGTGCCGCCGGGCGACAACAAGCTCTTCGATCGCCACGAATATGCCAGGCGTGCCGAACATGGCCCCTTGTCGTACATGAACGCCAGGTTGGCCGCCTGGCGCGACAAGCCTTCCAATGGCAGGTTGCCGAAGGTGCGGCCATCGGTGTCGCAGCCGTTGATGGCCAGGTTCAGGTTGGCCTGCGTGCTGTCGCTCGAGCAATACTCCGGGTAGACCGGGTTGTACAGGGTCTTGTTGCTGTCGACGAACGTGAAGTTGGCCTGCACGCCGAAGCCAGACAGCCAGCCGGGCAGCTTATCGAAGTGCTGCTGGTACGCCACTTCGAAACCGCGCGCATTGCCTTGCGCGCCGCTGATACGCAAAGCAACGCGATCAAGCTTTTAAAGTTATAGACGAACACGTGCAGGCTCATCTCGGCCTTCACACGCTCGAGTCCCTTTATCAGGAAGTGCATCGCCCCTTTCCAGGACTTGATGGTCCCGAACGGATGCTCGACTGAGCAACGCCGGATTCGCATGGCGTCACGATTGTTTTCAAGATACAGCTGCATGTCGTCAAGCACGTCCTGATGCTCCCAGCGTGTCATAGGCGCCCGCCGGAAAGTTCAGCTGGACCGCGATCTCAATCCGTTGGGAGGTCCCGAGATCGGCGCAGAGTATGAAATTGAGCAACTTGTCCGACGCCACATGCGGTGACCAGGCCCGGACATTGGTGCCGCCCGGGTCAGCGAAGAACACCGCCCCAGTATGGTGGCCTGCAGGATATGTGACTTTCTGAAATAGATGCGACGAAAGGTGGTGCTGCACCGGGCTGCGCCCACGAGATTTTGCTAATAGCTGCGACGAATTTTCGCTGAATAGCTGCGACTGACCTGTAGGGATATCGAAATAGCTGCGACCCACTCCGTCCATGACCTCACAACGCTGTAACGCCACCAACAGAGGTAGGGACCGGGACCGGCTGCTTCCGACCCAATGCAGACGTTAGAAATATTGAGCAAATGGTGAAATCGCAACAATAAATCTTTCAACTTTGACTTTTTTAAGTATCCTCAGAATCGCGAATAACTCGCAAACTGCGTCACAGAGACTGGTGTTAAATGTTTTAAGTGGTCTCCCATCATTGCGTGGGCAGTGTTGAACCTATTGTGCCGTCGTCCTGTACAACCCACGTATTCAGGAGCCGTTCTGCGGCTGGCATTGCCAGATGCAGTTTCTGCAATACCTTACCACTGCCCAAGTCGAACATACCGGCGGCGCCCGGGCGCCAGTACCAGTAACCTCGGCAGGAGTATTTCACTTCAGCTTCATGCACGTTATCGACGCCGACCTTGGCGAAGTAGTCGGGATTGCATGTGACCGAATAAGGAGGATGCTTCTCGTTGACGACTTCAAAGCGCGGTTTATACGGCAAGGTACGCAGAGGCTGGTGATTAGCGGAGACCTTAAATTGGGGACACATGCGCAGCTCGAACTCAGGATAATTGAACTGCGGATGCATGCCTTGCAATATTCCCAATTGTCTGGACTGACCATATCCTTCGGGGGCTTGAAATCGAGCATGATGACGAGTGAGTCGTACTGTTCAGGCACTTTGAACTCGGGCGGCGCGAGGAATTCTCCACCTTGCTGAACTGGGATAAGCCTGCCGGCATCCCACGCAAACACGAGTCGGATGTTTGTCAGTTTGCAATCCTGATCATACTGGTCCGGTCGGAGTGACCCGCTCGCCCACTTCGGAACGACGATGCTAAACCCAGCTGCCGTGCGGTAAACAAAATTTTTCCCAGAGCTTTTCCTGCAGTCGTAATTGAGTCGTGTAGCACGGGCTTCAAGCTCAGCGACCGTTTCACGTTTATGGCACCCGGTGGAGAAACCGAGCAGCAAGGCAATCGAAACGAGACACAAGGAATTGGTTAGCATATGTATTCAGGAGGAGCACTCATGACCGGAAACGACCCATAGCAGACGGACGGTATGGCTCAGTGTACGAGTATGTTGACTCCATATCGAATAACAGGCTTTGCCATGCGTTGCTACTCTGGCCAGTGTGACGGAAGTTCGTAGAGAGTCGCCAAATCGGTCCCAGGTATACTCACCAACCTTTCGTCTTCGATCTTCTTAGTGGGCATACCTTGCAGCCGAGTTGGTGGGGGAAAGTTCGCCCAAGGGTTCACATATAAAGCGTTTTTACACTTTGCAAGGGTATAGGGGCCTAGATTATTGAAAAACCAAACTGCAGAGATTCGACAGTTTTCTGGGCCGTTGGGGCCATACCATGCGCCATTTGGTCTGCGATGCATTTCACCTGCTCCTTGGCCGCCGGTCATTTTGACAGAGTAGTATTCTTCGCCGTAGAGGGCCTGGACTTCGTCAATTTCATCCAGATGGAATACATCGGCATTTACTGCGACGACATAAGGCTTTGTCACGTTGCCATAGCGAGTTGCCTTTTTCTTCACTGCGCGCCGGAGGGGTTCCCATGTGTTTATTATTCGAGCTCCGCTTTCTGACATTCCGATGAGGCGGGAAGATCGTCCCCTCCGTTCTTCAGAAAGTGGAATAGCCCTAATTGTCAGCTCCCAATCCTCGTGAATCCAGATCATCGACGGCATGGCATGAAACCCCACGACCACCAGGTGTTCTCTCAACGTCTGCGGGTCGAGCGTGTCGAGCCACCTATGCACGCACCTGATTAGGTCCTTACTAGAGGGTTGTGTACACGGGTCGCCTTCGCTAGAAATATCGAGCATAAACCCCTGATGCGACGCAGCGTCAAGGCGTCCAAGCGTAGCTTCTTTCATGGCCTCAGCAGCTGGATAGCTGCCGTCTTCTTCGGATGCGAGGACAGCCTCAAGGAAGAATTCTTCGCCGGCCGAATGGCTAACTAGGAAGTCAGGGCGCTTAGTTGATCCCGTACCTGGATCGGGATGGCAAGAAACTTGATATCCGAGCCGTACTAAGCCTTCGTGCAGAAATAGCTCAAATGTCGAAGACCTGAAGTGCTGCTCGTTGCCTGATCGCAGGCGTGAAATAAGCTCAGCTCGATCACTCGCTGGATAGCGGCGAAGCGCGTCGGCGAGATAAGATCGGACGCGCTCAATTTCAGGTCGCGACGATCGATCCAGAAATTGATAACTTGACTCTCCTGCGCGCTTATAAGCTGCATCGGTACGTTCTCCTTCTCGGAATGGAATGAAAATTCCTTAGTGGCCCGGCTTGCCAGGCTTTGTACGTATTACGACTTCCGCTTTCAGCACGCTGAACAGAATTGCCATATTCTAGAGCTTCGATTGGATGTATGGTGGCGCGGACGCTAATTAGAGAAAATTGCGCAAAACTAGACAATCAAAAGCGATTTATGTGCATGTGCTCGGCGTAGCGCTTTTCCCAGAGGTGTCATGTCGTAATGGATTTCGCCGTCGGTATTGTAAGTGGTTCCGCCCGCAGGGCGAGATAATCCTGCTATGGATATTGCTTCCATCCATGGTGCGCTTCGATCATCGAAGTCCGCTTCAAGGAACGTCCTCAAATCGTCAACAAAAGAGAGATTAACCGCTTGGCACAGCCGACGCAGTTCGACATCCGAAATCACATTGTCAGCGTAACTAATAAGGAGACGCGCGAGCATTGCTGGCTTGTCCATGTCAGTTACCTGCTCAAGAATTAAAATCAATGTTTCCCCGACTTTGGACGCTTCTTGAGGAGACTTCCTCACCTTGGAGCGGATTACCTGCTTCTCTCGATCCGTTGCCTCGTTCAGATTAGATATGAACCGAGCTAGTTTTGCCGCAAATATCGTTTGCCGTACCTCGTCTGCAGCACGGCACAGCTTTAGCGCGGTGCCGATTACTGGTACATCAGCCCAGATAGCGCCGTCGGAAAGGACGTCGATGATGACTTCGCTCGTCTCGAGGCCGGCTTCCATTGGAGTGCTGCTGTCTTTTCTAGGCATGAGAGGATAGGAGTAAGTGGCTCTTTGCATCTAATAATAAACAGATCTGCGTTCTAGCGGAAGTTGAATTTTTAAGAAATCAGCTATCGGGATCTTATTGGCTTAAATATGCGATATGTAGAAATCGAACGTGCGCTTCTGGCCAAGCTCGGCCGTTTGCCGCAGCTTAGTAGGTCGCCGAGCTGAAAAGTCACTGACTATCTCGACCGGCAGCTGTCGACCCGAACCGGACGTTGCCTTGTCAATCGACCTAAAGCGGACGGAGTGGAGACGATGCTACTTCTAATTTTTGTTGCCGTCATCTGTCCCGTCCGCGTTAGTTGTGCGGGCATCTAGGATGCTACTACGCTGTTGCAGAGTGTTATCGATAGGGGAAAAGCATCTTTCACCGCCAGTCTTAAGCAACAGCTGTACAGGCTAGTCAATTCTGCGAGAAACACAGTAGGTTTCGTTAAGCGTTCGTATTTGCTCATTCAATGGCTATAAAATTTTTATTTTATGTAAGGATACACTCTTGAACAATAGAGGCGAGAGCGAAGCAAGCCGATCAATGGCGCGCGCCTGATGATATTTGAGCTTATCGCCGCGTTTAACTTCGACGAGCGCTAGGCCCTCTGGACCGAACATTGTCAGGTCAGGCCACCCATCAATAGGAATTGTCCCTGACATCATGCCGTCCGCGATTTTTACTAAAGTACCTATGTCCATGTATTGAAGGAGTTTCCGCTCCTGATCAATGCCGGCAAGAGTGTTGGGGCCACCGTTGCCGCGACTTTCGACTTCCTCACAGTAGATGGCGTAGCCGGTTTCCAGTCGCGCAGGCGTGAGTCGGGAGACAAGGTCGAGTAACACCGCCTTACTAGCTGGGCTGTATGCCATTTCACCATCTACCACGCAATCAGCATACCCCATCATGAATAGGCTGCCAGGCATGAAGTAGCGGCCTTCCCTCATGAATGGTTTGCGATACAGTAGCTCCTTAAGCAAGGGAACATCATTCATCCATGACATGAGAATCAGGCGGTGAATCGCACTACCTTCATCGTGTAAACCAGACCATCCGTTTCGCTTGAGATGAGATAGCGCGTGCATCTCCGTCGTCATGCCGTCGCAACGATCCGCTATGGATGTGGTCAACTGCACGTCAAGCATGGCAACTTGTTGCTCGAAACGCGAAGCCTCCACTAACTTATAAAATGCCGCACGAGTAAATTGGTGCAACTGATCTACTAATCCGAGCCGTGCCAGAACTGCAAGGATCTTTGTTTCGATGGAGCGGCCATAATAAAGATCTTCGAGGTACCCAATCCATTTGCTACCGAGTTTAGTGCGATAAAGGAAGAGGTCTGTTCCCGCAGGGGTCAATGTATCGTCACGTAGGTACGGTACGTGATCATCGCTACCTGGAAACGGCTCGGAACCTCTGCTGAACCATTGCGTGAATGCAGAGTCGTCTCCTAGAAGGAGCTGGTCAGGAATATCTTTAAACGTCATTTTCTCTTGATTGTGTAATGATATAGATTACTTATGTGGATATTAGCGAAAGTCTCTACGGCTCAGCACAACCGGATATTTCCTCTAAAGTAACCAACCCGCTGTGTTGCGCAGAACAAGATGTTCATTCCTTGTCCAGATAGCCCGGCATGGTTTCAATCGACAGTGGGATGTCAACGCTCACCCGTCCATCATCGTGCTGTTGAAAGTACACTCCGCCGTCTGACACTAAATCCTCTGCAAGCTGTCGCAGTTCGTCGAACGGTTCGCTGCTGCCCCAAGCGCCAAAATCAGCGGCGATCGCTTTGCAAGCTTTATTGAGACGCTCAAAGTACGGAAGGAACCAATGATCTGCTAGTGCATTTGCCGTACTCGGTACCGTACGCCAGTCCACTCCCAGCCCATGCAAATTCCCCAAGTGATACGCAGAATACTTAAGCAGATCGCTATATAGCCGGGTTGCCTCATGCAATACTTTTCGGATGTCTTCGTCAGTTCGATATGCGATGATCGCCGCGTTCGCGGCGACCCGGTTCTGCTCTAGTGCCGGAAGGAACCCGGATTCGTAGGCTAGAAGCTCTGAAGGCCCGAATTCTGCGCTGCGCCAGCATGCACCAAACTCAGTCCAACACGCTAGCATGCATTGTGTCCGAAATCCGTCGAGAAAGTTTTCTTGCGCTCGGAGTAAGTATCCAGGAAACGCTGCTTCGTATAGCTGGTCAAGCTCCACATGGGCGCATTCATGAGCCACTGTGTTCACGACTAGGTCTCCGCGCTTCGCCTTTAACATGGAGAAGATCGAATTCGCACTTAGGACGATATGGGTTTTGAGTTCACCATCGCGTAATACCCTAGTAGACATCGCAATACCAACGCCATGATCATCCGAAGGTGTCAACTTGTAATCTGTTTTACACCCCCTGTCCAGATCGAGCAGCGCTTGATGATAGTCGGCCGCAAACGTGACCCCATCCAAAGTTGCAAGATTTATTTTCGCGCCGGCCGTCCTCAGTATGGAGTGTAGAAATTCCCGCACCTCTTCAGCGAGCTCTTCATCTATACCGATGGTCACAACGTTTACGTTTTCTAGTACAGACGCGGGCGTTGCGGTCATGCTTTCGTCCTCAGTGATGTAATGATCGGCAGTGGGTAATCTGCTGGTACCGTAGGCGAGTGATGCAGTTCCACAGTGACCAACTTAACTTGACAAAGCCCAAGCTTGGAAATTGACACAATTTTTGCGCGACCATCCACAACTGCTGGAAGTCCGCTCCTGGCCGAACCCGGCCGTTTGGCTGAGCATATCAGGTCACCGAGATGGAAAAGTCGCGGACTGTCACGATAGGCCGCTACCGACCCGAAGCGGACGGTGCCAGCGATGAACTCACGTTCGCATCAGTTGGAAAGCAGAACCTTGATCGCTGCATTGAATTGACCAGCGAGCAAAGCTATCTCAGCGGGGATGACAACCTCGCTCCAAGACAATTTCGCTTCGACGGACACCACCAAATAAAGCTCGTGATAGCGCCCGTCCAATTCGGTCCTGACCCAAGCAAGGGTTCTTCCAATGGCATCAAGGGTTACTGGGATAGAGATATACCTGCTTCCGTCAGTGGGGCGCATGCCGCCACGACGACATTCGAAGTGGACGGCCATTTGTTCGAAGGTCTGAACGTCAATTCCATGCACGACAACGAAACAGGCTAGTCGATCATCTTGGTTGACCGTAGTAATCATGGGTTGAAGTCCAGTGCATAGGCAATCCGTCATTAATGTTAGAGCAGATAAGGTCCGCTGTTGGCCGACTCCTGCCTGTCACGCCCGGCAGCTTTCGTCCCAGGCCGTGTAAAAACGCAAGTTAGGCGTCGGCTTGACGACAATCGACCCCTTAAATCGCTCGCTACGGCGTTTTCTCGTGGTCGGGAATGGTATAGGGACCCCTGAAAACACGCCGATCGCGCGTTTTTACACAGCCTGGTCCGAAAGCTGCCTATTTGGCAACTGCTGCCAGTTGAGCCAGCTTGAACAGTACACCTATGAACCTTTGAAATTAGATCCTAAAGTCTGCCAGTTGCTTACCGCCAGCAATGCCTTCCGCTATCCATTTTGGCTGGCGCCCACGGCCGGTCCAAGTTTGACCTTTATCAGCTGGATTGTGGTACTGCGGCTCTACCTTCTGCCCTTTGCCCTTCGACGACTTTTTCGAATTTACCGTGAGCAATTCCTCGACTGTCACGCCTACGTCCTGTGCAATCGAGAGAATTTGCTGACGTGCTTTTGCTAAGTCGCCTTGTTGGCGGTTCTTGATCTCCTGGTCGATGCCATGCTGGAGTTCCTTTAGTTCGCTAAGGTTGTAGCTTGACAGGTCGATCTTCGTCATTTTGTTTCCTTTTCAATGAGTTATAACGTTCTGGTGCCGATTCTACTATGTGCTCATCAATTTACATGTCTTACGAAGCACCGTCAGCGATCTTCTAAAGGGCCTGAACAAAGAATGCGGGACGATTTGAGCTATCTGCCCTACTACGTGGAGCAAAAAGAGCAGGCCGACAGAATACCCCCGACATCAGCCGGCGGAAGTAGGTCTAAGCCTCAGTTTGCTCGGAAATTTCTAATGCGTCATCAACTTCGATGCCTAGGTATCGAACTGTGCTTTCGAGCTTGGTATGCCCTAGCAGAAGTTGAACCGCACGAAGGTTCTTGGTCCTTCGATAGATGAGTGTTGCTTTCGTTCGGCGCATGGTGTGGGTACCGTATGCTGCGACATCAAGCCCTATTGAAGTGACCCACCGTCTGACAATGCGAGCGTACTGGCGCGTGGACAAATGGGGCGAACGCGTGACTCTGCTTGGGAAGAGGAACGCGTTGTTAGAAAGTTTGGCTTGCTCAATCCATGCCAACAGTGACTGCCTTGTCATGTCAGTAACTTCAAACTGTACAGGACGCTGCGTTTTACGTTGCATGACTATCGCACGATGCACGATGCACGATGCTGCGCCCATGTGCGATGTCGCTGACTTTCAAGCTCAGCAGGTCACAGCCACGCAATTTGCTATCGATCGCCAAGTTGAATAGGGCAAGATCTCTGACTTGTTCAGTCAACTGAAGGCGAATTCGGATAGACCATATCTCTTTCAACTTCAAAGGACTTTTCTGGCCAACAAGCTTCCCCTTATTCCAGGCAGCTTGATAAGCCGACGTCTGCATGCACGGTTTCATGAGGTCCTCCTTAGGAATCGGACCTTATTTTGGCGTACTCATGCTGTAGTAATAGACGGAGTCGGACGTCACCCGACCCAACGCGGTCTTCGCATTAGCGACCTGCTACCGCGCGAGCTGACTGGCTCTCCCTGGCAGGATCATGCGACCGGCAATAGCCGGTGTGATGTACGACACCAGCGAGCCTACCTTCCGCGTTAATGGTTACGGTCAGGGTGAACTGATCACCCCATTGCGGCTTGCAATAGATGATCCTAGGCCAAGGTGGAGGTGCGAAGTCGAGTGTGATGTGTGCTGACGTGATTTCCTCAAGTCGGACACGCGAGACGTCTGCCAACTTTGCAAGGAGGCGGCGATAGTGAGCCAATACAGGCGCGAACTCAGACGACGACGGCTGAATGGATGATGTCAACAAGTCGAGTAACACCGTGGTCCGACCATTCCATTCGCCCAGCGAACGTAGTTTGCCGATTGACCAGTAACCATCCAAATCGTTGTTCCGGCTAGCGAATGAGCCGCACAAACCGCTGGCGATATTTGTCAGGCGCGTCCCTCTAGGCATACGTCAGTCCCTGTTCACTTAGCTTGGTCCACAATGTCGAGCCGCGACCGAGCCATTTCTGCCAAACTCGGCCGTTCGCGTCAGCGTCGCAGGTTGCCGGGCTAAAAATTCACCGACTGTCTCGACAGGCCGGATTCGACCCGAAGCGGACAGTCACTTTTCCGGCAATTGTGGCAGCGGTTGGACTTGCTTGAACTTCCTCGCCGGACGACACGGATTCTCGCAAACGTTCCGTTCAAGCGAACTGGTATAGGGGCGCGACAACTTAGAGCTGCAATTAACCCAGAGGCTGCCAGCCTTGCTCCGTCTTATGTAGGGTCATTTCGCCCTGCAAGTCGATCTCAGTGCGTTTGAAGAAGTCTGCTTGGTTTGCGACCCCTTTGAAAATTCCACCAATCAGGCGGACCACTTGGTAAGGGCAGCCCTTGATGTAGAAAGCGCCCATTTCTTTACCGATGTCGTGCGGATCGCGGAAGGTTCGCTGCGCGGGACGCCCATGGGTATCAAACCAGTTTGCTTGGAGTTGGGCCAGTTCGGCCTTAGGTTGCCCGATCAGTGTCTCAAGCTCTGCCTCCCAGCCTTGCCGCGCTGCCTCGTATGACGCCTCTTGTTCGTAGGAAAGCGACAGGCCACGGCCTCCGCTGAAATCTTGCATACTTGGTCGTGGCGTGGAGTCATTTAACTGCCGCCGCAAGTCTTCAATCCTTCGCTTTAGTTCATCGCTCTTTTGATTGAACGCGGTGTACTCCGTATTGAACTTTTCATAAGCCGCGCTTTCTTGCGTGTAGAGGTTGCCCAGTTCTTCAAGCTTGTCCGGATCGACCTTGACCGTGAAGCTATATGACACGTGATATCCGTCGGTTTTGCCGTGTCCATTTGTCTTGTTGACCCCGTCCAAACTCATGTTGCTGCAAGAAGTAAAAGAAGATGCGAGTGCTCGTTCGATATCGCTGTCACTTGGACTGGAACTGCAGCCAACTAGGCTAAACATAACGCACAGAATTAACGGTATCTTCATACGACAAATGTTCTTTCAGAAATTTTTGCTCAATAAAAAAGGTTGCATCACATAAATATCTGACGCAGTTCGATCAGCATTTGAACGGCTGCTTCTGGCCGAAAGCCGACTTGGCTGAACGTCTGCAATCGACCCTAAGCGGATTTCAGCTTTTCCATCCGTCCAGAAGAAACGTACCCGACCTTGCTTCCCGGAAGTTCCTGGGCAAGACGGTCGCATAGTTCTCCGCCTCCGGCCGAACGCGGCCGTTCGCCGCAGACAAGCAGAGAAGCAGATAAGCAGAGAAGCAGAGAAGCAGACAGTTCACTATGTTTTCGGTTAAAAGCGAATCGTTAATAGCAACTGTAACTATTTTACCTCATAAAAACGGTCTCGATGGTATTCGAGGTGTGCCGGCCTAATGCTGTGCTTATCGTGTACGTGTAAGGTTCCGTCGATACCAATTAAAGTAAAGTCATTAGCAATCGCGAATATCCCCAAGTCGAACATCGTATGGTGATTTGGGCACAAACAGATAATATTGTCAGCCGTGTCGGGGCCGTCGTGTGGCGCGCCTAGTGGACGTATGTGCGCGGCTTCGGCATATGGCCCGGAGTTAGTCGATATCCGCAGGCTGCAGACCTGGCACGAGTAGTCGTACTGCTTCTTCACTTTCCGGGCTAACGCAGTGTCGCGGACGACCCGCTGGACGGTTACAGTCGTACGCTTTGTCGGCCCTTTATCTGGACCATTTGGCCCTCCGGGTTCAGGCTCATCGGGTGTGCCAGGCGAATCTGGAGGCACCACCACATCTTGTATAAGCTTAAATCGCCAAACCTTGAAGCCCGCGGCACCGATTTCATGCCAGTGGCTTTCAATTCGGAAGAGCCCGTCGTAGCGATATCCTGATGTTGGAGCGAACGTGTTTCGTCTATCTGCACCTCGCACGACTCGCACAGGTAGCCCATCTAGCTGGCTTCGAACGAGTGCAAGGTTGCCTTTCAAAAGCTCCTGATCTTTAACGTGCCGGCCATTTTTATCACGGCCCCCATGCCCGGTATAGATGATCACCTTGCCTTGGTCAATGTCATCTTTATAGCCACCGGATACTACTATCGAGTCTGCCCCGTCTTCCGGCGTTCCTGCAATACCTGCTTGCGTATGTCGATGTACTCCGGCAAGGTACAGCTCATACCTGTCCGGGTAAGTTGCTCCCGTCGCCACGCCAGGTATCTCTCCAAAAATTCGTTCCTTGGCCATCTTTTTCACTCAAATTTAACGATGGCTGTAGTGTAGCGACAAAAAGTTAATACACCTATACTGCCGCGTGTTTTTTGCTCGACCGACACGCCTAGACTCTGTACAGCCCTGATAGGGAAAACCTTCATTCACTACTCGCCATCATCCTCTGGTGCGTCAATAACGGCGGCACTTCCCGATAAAGCTGCCCACTTTGTGCCTTTCACATGCCACGGCAGTGCGGGCTGTCTTCTCACTTTTACATGGCGACCATTTTTGATGTAATGACTTTGTACGTGGTCAAAGTGGCGCCGGCGACTATGGAAGGAATACGTGACAAGGATTGCGATTAGTGGTTTGTTGAGTGCTCCCCAAGTTTGAGTAATCTTGGCGAGGTTCTCCTCATGATGCTCGGCACTGCTGTAGCCAATGAAAATGAAAGCGTCAGCCTCGTGATGGGCGCTGGCCAACTTATGAATTTCGTTGACTCTATCTTGCTTCGGCTGATACCACTCCCACTCAACCTTCGCCCAAGCTTGGCGATTAGAATTCTGGATTACTGCATCAGTTCTTCCGCCGCTTTCAAAGCAAGTGAACAGGCCCATTAGGTCACTACATTGCTTTACAGTAGAAGCGATATGCGTCGTCCAAACAGCACGCTTTCCAAGGTCCTCATGGCCAGGAATCACAGGGAAATCTTGATACCAAAGTGCGTTGAACAGAGCAATAAAGTCGCGCTCGCGTCGTTTCATATAATTTTTCGGATTCTAATGTATGTCTGCTTGTTGCCGAACCCGGCCGTTCAAGCCAGCATAGCAGGTTGCCAGGCTGAAAATCCAGCGGTGGCCGCGACAGGCCGGAATCGACCCAAAGAGGACCTTCACTGACGTAGAGTAGAGGTAAGGTAGGTACGATCTAGTCAAGTAAGCGTTACTCACAGGCAGGGATGCGTTCGCCAGATTTCTCAACGAATTCGTACACGAAAAAGCGACCGCTATCATCCGATTTGAACTTTGTCCTTGCGGTGTAAAGCGCAGGCAAGAAATCAGTAGCTGGGCTTCGTTTGTAAGTCGGAGGCTCGACTAAAGAAACGCGCATTTTAGGAGTGTCTCCATGGACAGGGAAAATCGGTAACATTCCACCGCGCGTAAGCGAAAAACTTGGATGAGGGCTGTAGCCGGGCGGGATCATCGAAATTGGAGCAAGCCAACCACTAAAAACTCCGACTGGAATTTCCTTAGGCAATGTGTACCAATACTGCGTAGCTTCGTCAGCCTTTGTCTCCTTGCCCCGTATGAGGACAGCGAAGGCGACGAGTTCACTGACCGGCTGTGTGAAGCCTTCTTCGAACACCGGTTGATCCGCTATAGTCGAATCTTCCAGACTGATTAGTCGCCTGCCAATGCTGAATCCAGAACGCTTTCGAACTTGCTCGTACGGAAGCAGGGGGCTATCGATGGCGCGAGGACTCTCAACAGGTACCATGCGACGGACTGTCTTCGGCGCGATCTCAAGTTCAGCCTGGGAATAAGGACGCTGTGGTGACGTAGGATGATTCTCTAATCGATTAAGTACCAAGTCCTCAAACTTGACGACTTTGGTTGGAAGACATACCTGAATCCTGACATGCTTAGTGCTGCTGGCTTTCCATGGGTTTGCCTGCTCCGCGGTGTTGCATCCTTGTAAGATCAAAATGCCGCACAACCCAACGACTAGTGAAGCGGATTTAAACATCTTGTGCTTCTCTTTCCCAGACTATTAAATTCAAAAATATAGAGTGCTTTTTCGCAGTCGTTTGTCCGGTGCACACTGCGCAAGTTGATGAATTCCGAGTGATATTCGACTTTGGATTCCGTCACATACGAGGGATCGCAGTTTTACCGAGTCGATTGCACAGTCGCCTCTACGGAACTAACTGTTCGACGACCTTCACGAATCAGCGCTGTCGGAGGCGGCCCAAGATCCGCTTTTGGCCGATCTCGGCCGTTCAGCTCAGCATAGCAGGGCCCCAGGTGCCAGAATTCGCAAACTGGCCGATAGCGAAAGTTCAGCCAGTATATGGCAGTGTTGCTTCTTTGCAATAAACTGCTTGCGATCTGCTCCTTGTCGACAGATTAGACTGCGAACCCGGTGGAGTGGCTGGCAAAGCGTCGGCAACTACCGCCGCCACCGGCTAGGGATAGCATGGACTGAAGGCCAGGCGTCACCAATCCTCATGACGAAAAGATTATGCCGTGCCTATCCACTTGGTGTAACAGAGGTTCCTCTGGCGCGGCCGAAAACATGCGCACTTGCATCCATGCTCTCGGCCATCTTCCGTACATGGTCCGATAGAGCGTGATGAGGTGTATCGCTTCCGATCCGGGTAAGGTCGGCGCCAGTCTTATGCATTGCTCCCTTATAGAGACGGATATTGGCAGGTAGGTTGGGATTAATCAGCGAGGCGGGATTACGCTTGAACGTTTCGTAGAAATACACCACGTTGCAGCGGAAGCGGCGATAGGTCGCCGCGAATTGTCGAAGGACCTCGAAGCAGTACTTGCATGGAATCCTCTCGGTCAGCAGAATCAATTCGCCCTCGATATTGTTCCCGTAATGCGGCAAGATCTGTGCGAGGAGATTTAGCAGTAGAAATTCCGAGTCATGTCGACGCCCGCCCGCGTCAAAGGTCGGTTTCAAGTTGGGATACACAATTCCATCCCGGGTAAGCCGGATGTCTCCGTCTATTTCGTGCCAAGACAGGATGATGGTGCCATCAGCACGGGCCAGCGCATCTTTCAAGGCGTGGGGCAGCGCCTTGAACGATGGAGCAATGCACTCGAGTCCGAGGAGAGGCGGTAATCCTCCGAGCGTGAATGCCATCCGCCCCAGGTTGCCGATGTCCGTCAGGCAGTGTGCGATGTGCAGCAAGTCGGTTTGACTGATGTTCCTAGAAGAATTATGCATCCCGGGTGGTCGGTCAGCGTGCACCTGACCACCCAGTAAGATGACCGCGTCGACAAACGCCTGCGAGACCGTTGTCGTAAGATCGGGATCGTAAATGTTCACCGATAAACCGGTCGGTACCGATGGGACCCAATTTTTTGGACGCCATGGCGCCCTATCGTCATCTATCACTATGGTTTCGCCGAACAAGTTATTAAGAGCGTCCAACAAGATTCTGTAATTGCTCATCAGGCAACAGCCGAGCGCACTGAGCATTACCGATCGTCCGCTATTGGCCGAACCCGGCCGTTCAAGCCAGCATAGCAGGTTGCCAGGCTGAAAATCCAGCTGTGGCCGCGACAGGCCGGAATCGACCCATACCGGACGTTCGCTAGTAAGCGTGTATCGACCGAAAATGGCTACCAAGACTAGTCAAAATTGATGTCTGGATAGTAATTTTCAAGAATTTTTCGCATCTCGAGCTTTCCCGAACAGCGTGCTCTATCGCGGGCCTCATGAATGATGTTTCGACCACGCCAATCCGTCACGATCACGTCTGCCTTGTAGCGGCAAAGCACGTCGAGTACTTCCAAGTCGGCGGGCTCTGCTTTAAAGGTGCACATGATTGCCGTAGTACCGTCAGCGCCCACCCCGTTGACATCAGCTCCTGCTTCAAGTAGCGCCTGGACAATTGGAACGAACCTTCGATTCGCTGCCCATGTGAGAGGCGTGTAGCGATTGTCATGTGTGTCGGCAGGAGGAAGGGGCTCGTTTGGATCCTTGTTGGCAGCAAGCAGCATCCGGACGACCGCAAGATCTCCCGCCATTGATGCATGGGCGAGCGAGCCGTCACCTGGTCGCATTCCTCCACGCCGGATGAATTCACGTACTAGCATTGGTCTGCGTTTGTTGATCGCGGCTACGAGTGGACTCCCGCCCCATTCGTCGCGTGCTCGCACCAGAACACGCTGACTACTAAGGCGAAGCGCTTCTTCATCAGTTCCACTTTCTATCGCGGTAAAAATCGTGTGGCGAAAAATTCGCCTGAATCGCTCCCGTAGCCGATAACCGATCTTCCCCCAACGATATGGGTCTTTTAGTAGCACGAATGGCATTATTTACTCGACTTGTAAGATGTCCGCTCTTGGCCGAAACCGGAAGTTGGTCGCGGCCAGTGTAACTCAGCAAAAAGCTGTGGAGTTCGCTACTTCACGCTCAGTGGTCGCAGTGATTTTCAAAACGTCGCATCTATTTCGGAAAGTCACAGTTGAAGTTGATGACAAATTTATGCCAACTGGCGTAGTTCTGAAGGGCTACTGGTGGTGGGCATTTGATTGGAAAAACTTTCGACTAAGTTCAATGCACTCTAATCAGAGGCGAGTTGACATCACGACTGTAGGTGGGAAGGCAGACTACTTCCCGGTCGTAGGTGCGCGAGCAGTAGAGCTTACCGAATATGATTTCTGTGAAGAAGAAATCTTGCCGTTAGATCCGTGTAGGCGGGCAGATACCAACTTACTCTGGTTTGATTCGGACGGGGTGCCGTCCTGTTCTAACTGGTGCAGAAAGACGACGCTTGAGGACGAATTACGAGTACGCACTTCAGTGTGGTTGTACCACTTAGACAAGCAAGAAATCGTATCACGCCGCAGGGCTTATATGGAAGAGATGCGCGTGTTACTTCGAACTGCTGACATTAGTTACAAGTTTTGGAAGCGAAAAGGCAGCGTCGCGCATTCAAATCAATTTGCAAGACAAATCGCTGATATCGAACGCAGGTTGGCGGAAACTGAGCGTTTTTCAAGAGCGAAACGAGCTGCTGTTTGTGCTGCAGCTGCCGAGTATTCCTGGATCGTCGAAGAAGGGTTGGTATGATCGATGTTGACCGTGTGGCGAACCGAGTCCTTTTTGTTCGCTTAGCCGAGCAGACAAGATGAAACTTACCTAACGGGGAGCTCGTCCAGGAACAATACCCCATGATGCGCGAGCGAGACCTCACCGGGCCGCGGCACGCTGCCGCCGCCCACCAGGGCCACGCCGGATGTCGTGTGATGCGGGCTGCGAAACGGCCGCTGGCGCCAGCGCTGTGGCGAGAAGCCGCCGGCCAGGGATTGCACGGCGGCCGATTCGAGCGCTTCGGCGTCGCTCATCAACGGCAGCAGGCCTGGCAGGCGCGCCGCCAGCATGCTCTTGCCCGCGCCGGGCGGGCCGACCAGCAAACACGAATGCGCGCCGGCCGCAGCCACCTCGAGCGCGCGCTTGGCATGCTGCTGGCCCTTGACCTCGGCGAAATCGGGATAGCACACCGCCTGCGCAAGGGCCGGCCCCGCATGCCGAACGAGCTTGGGCGCATCGGGCGCGTTGGCGAAGTGCGCGCAGACCTCGAGCAGCGTGCGCGCCGGCAGGATCTCGGCGGCTTCGACCAGCGCCGCCTCGTCGGCATTGGCCAGCGGCAGGATGAAGGCGCGCGGCTGCAGGTCGGTCTGTAAAGCAGATTGTGCAGAATCCGTGCGCACCATCGCAAACGCCATCG
The DNA here is from genome assembly GCF_039123635.1 of Massilia sp. MP_M2. Lineage (NCBI taxonomy): Bacteria > Pseudomonadati > Pseudomonadota > Betaproteobacteria > Burkholderiales > Oxalobacteraceae > Massilia > Massilia sp. MP_M2. Next base: position 1,047,573 of record NZ_JBCHJF010000001.1, on the reverse strand, counting down.
CCAATGCGCCGCGGATCGGCCGCAGCTCGCCCGACAGCGACAGCTCGCCGGCGAACTCATAGCGCTCCAGCGCATCCCCCCGAATCTGGTGCGATGCGGCCAGGATGCCCAGCGCGATCGGCAGATCGAAGCGGCCGGATTCCTTGGGCAGATCGGCTGGCGCCAGGTTGATCGTGATGCGGCGAGCGGGGATATCGAAGCCCGAATTCTGCAGCGCGGCGCGCACGCGGTCCTTGGCTTCGCGCACTTCGGTGTCGGGCAGGCCGACGATCGTCCAGCCGGGCAGGCCATTGGCCAGATGGACTTCGACATTGACGGGCGGCGCTGCCATGCCGGCCAGCGCGCGGCTTTTCAAGACGGCGAGACTCATTGGATTCCTTCCGCATGACGCCAGGGTGCCCCATCCTAAAGCGCAGATCGCACCACCGTTTGAGAGCGGACAGGCGTGCGCGCCTGCCCGTTCATGACAGGTGCATATACCGGTCATTTTGTCGTTCATGCCGGGATTCATACCGTCTGTCACAAAATGCTGACATTGCTTTTTATTAACGCTACATTGATCGTGAACAACAACGACAACCGCAACCGTCCCCGGAGAATCAGTCCATGCTATCGATCAAGCAGCTCAACAAGACCTATGCCAACGGCGTCAAGGCGATCAATAACGTCAGTCTCGAGATCCCGAACGGCATGTTCGGCCTGCTCGGCCCGAACGGGGCCGGCAAGTCGTCGCTGATGCGCACCATCGCCACGCTGCAGGACCCCGACAGCGGCAGCATCGATTTCAACGGCCTGGATGTGTTGAAGGATAAAGAAGGCCTGCGCCGCCAGCTCGGCTACCTGCCGCAGGATTTCGGCGTCTACCCGAAGGTGAGCGCCGAAAAACTGCTGAACCACTTCGCCGTGCTCAAGGGCCTGACTGCCAAGGGCGAGCGCAAGGAGATGGTCGAGGCATTGCTGCACCAGACCAATCTGTGGGAAGCGCGCTCGCGCGGCCTGGGTACGTTTTCGGGCGGCATGCGCCAGCGCTTCGGCATTGCGCAGGCGCTGCTTGGCGCGCCGCGCCTCGTCATCGTCGACGAACCGACCGCTGGCCTGGACCCCGATGAACGCAATCGTTTTCTGAACCTGCTGGCCAAGATCGGCGAGAAGGTGGTCGTGATCCTGTCGACCCACATCGTCGAAGACGTCACCGACCTGTGCCCGCGCATGGCGATGATCGCGAAGGGCACGGTGCTGCTGCAGGGCGAGCCACAGGCCGCGATCGACACCCTCAAGAGTCGCGTGTGGCGGCGCACCGTCAGCCAGGACGCGCTGGCCGACTACCAGCGCGATTTCAATGTGCTCTCCACGCGCCTGGTGGCGGGGCGCCCGCAGATCAACGTATTTGCCGAGTCGCAGCCGGACGACGGTTTCGTCAGCGTCGAGCCCGACCTGGAAGACGTCTACTTCCTTCAGATCCGAAACGCCAACCGCGCGGCCGCTTCGGCGACCGGTGCGGCGACTGGCGCGACGCCCGCATCCACCGCACCGGTCGTGGCGTAAGGAGCCGGCATGCTACGCGAATTCTTCAAGTTCGAGCTGGGCATCCAGCTGCGCCAGCCGCTGTTGTGGGTATGCGCGCTGATCTTCGGCGCGCTGGCCTTTGGTGCGACCACGACCGATGCGATCCAGATCGGCGGCAGCATCGGCAACGTGAATCGCAATGCGCCGGTCGTCGTCGCGCAGCTGCTCGGCGTCTTCAGCCTGATGTCGATGTTCGTCGTCACGATCTTCATCGCCGGCTCGGTGCTGCGCGATGGCGACGTCGGCATCTCCGACATGCTGTTTGCCACGCCGATGAAAAAGCACGACTACCTCGTCGGCCGCTTCCTGGCAGGCCTGGTGGCCTGCATGGTGATCTTCGCGGTGATCGTGGCGGGCATGATGCTCGGTCCCCTGATGCCGTGGATCGACGCCGAGCGCATCGGCCCGTTCCCCGGTGCGGCCTACCTGTGGGCGTTGTGCGTGCTGGTCGCGCCGAACCTGCTGTTCATCGGCGCCTTGCTGATGCTGCTGGCCGCGACCACGCGCTCGATCATGATGGTGTATGTCGGCGTGATGGCATTCTTCGTGCTGTGGATCCTCGCCGGCAGCTTCACCAGCAATATCGACAACGAGTGGATCGCCGTGCTGGTCGACCCGTTCGGCCTGCGCGCCCTTGGCCGCGCCACGCGCTACTTCTCGACTGCCCAATCGAATGCCGGCCTGCCCGACATCGGTGGCTATATGCTGGCCAACCGCCTGTTGTGGAGCGTGGTCGGGCTGGCGCTGCTTGGCCTTACGCTGGCCCTGTTCAAGCCGCAGCGCGCCGGCACCGGCAAGCGCCTGTTTGGCAAGGCCAGGGCGGCAGTGCCGGCAGCCGCGATGCCGGCGCACATCGCCCTGCTGCGGATCGCACCGCGCTTTACACGCGCCACGCGCTGGCGCCAGTGCTGGCATATCTTCGCCTTCGACGCCGTGGCCGTGTTCAAGAGCGTGCCGTTCCTGGTCATGCTGCTGTTCGGCGTGCTCAATATGGTGGGCAGCTCGAGTCAACTGGGCCAACTGTTCGGCACCGACGTCTACCCGCGCACCCACCTGATGATCGAGCTGCTCAAGGGCAGCTACAACTTCCTGCTGCTCATCATCGTGATCTTCTACGCCGGTGAACTGATCTTCAAGGAGCGCCAGGCCGGCATCGCCGACGTGAACGATGCGATGCCGATGCCAAACTGGGCGCCGCTGGTGGCGAAAAGCCTGGCCCTGGTTGGCGTGGTGCTCGCCTTCTTGTTTGCCGGGATCGTGACCGCGATCGCCATCCAGTTGTACAAGGGCGGCGCGCCGATCGAACCAATGGTGTACCTGCAGGGCGTGTTCATGGCGGGCACCCCGTACATCCTGATGGCGCTGATCGCCGTCGCGCTGCAGGTTGTGACGAACAACAAGTTTCTGGGTTACCTGCTCATGATCGTGCTGATGGTGGCGCAAATCGTCCTGTCGGTGATGCACTTCGATCACAACCTGTACAACATCGGCCTGCTGCCCGAGACGCCGTACTCGGACATGAACGGCTTCGGCCACTTCGTCGCGGGCTGGTCGTGGTTCGCGCTGTACTGGACCCTGTTTGCCGTGGCGGGCCTGATCGTGGCCCAGGCATTCTGGGTACGCGGCCTGTCGGTCGAGTGGCGCACGCGCACCCGCGAAGCAACGCGGCGCCTGCGGAGTGCTTCTGGCGTTGCGCTGGCCGCCTGCACGATCGCGTTTGCGCTGGTGGGTGGCTGGATCTTTCACAATACCGTCACGCTCGGCCGCTACGAAGCGCAGAACGTGGCGATGGACAAGCAGGCCAGGTACGAAACGACCTACCGCAAGTACAAGGACCTGCCGCACGCGAAAATCGTCGACGTGCGCGCGGCGGTGGACATCTATCCGGCAGAGCGGCGCGTTATGGTCAAGGGCCGCTACGTCTTCGAGAACAAAACCAGCGGGCCACTCGACACGCTGCGCCTGCAAGTCAATCCCGATGTCGTGACCACCTTCGCCGGCCTGCCCGCGCACACGGTCGTCCTGGACGACAAGGTGGCGGGCTTCCGGATTCTCAAGCTCGCGCAGCCGACGGCGCCGGGTGCCCGCCTGGCGCTGGACTTCACGGTCGACGTGCGCCGCCCCGGTTTTTCCAACGCCGGCAAGGGAGACACGCTCAACCTGAACGGCACGTTCTTCAACAACCGCGAGTTCTTCCCGCTGGTTGGCTACCAGAGCGAGTTCGAACTGCTGGACCGCAACGAGCGCCGCAAGCGCGGCCTGGGCGAACCGGAGCGCATGGCCAAGCTCGAAAACCAGGCCGCGCGCGCCAACACGATGTTCGGGGACGACGCCGACTGGATCAGTTTCGACACCACCGTCTCCACCAGCGGCGACCAGATCGCCCTGGCGCCGGGCTACCTGCAACAGGCATGGAAGGAAAACGGCCGCAACTACTATCGCTACAAGATGGACCAGAAGATGATGCCGTTCTTTGCCTACCTGTCGGCCAACTGGCAAGTGAAAAAGAGCGACTGGCGCGGCATTGCTATCGAGATCTATCACGATCCGAAGCATGCCTACAACGTGGACCGGATGATCGCCGGGACGCAAAAGTCGCTCGACTACTTCACGACCCAGTTCACGCCCTACCAGCACAAGCAGGTGCGCATCCTGGAATTCCCAAATTACCAGAGCTTCGCGCAATCGTTCGCCAACACGATCCCGTTCGCGGAGTCGATAGGCTTCATCGCCGACCTGCGCGACAAGGAAGACATCGACTACGTCTTCTACGTGACCGCGCACGAGATGGCGCACCAGTGGTGGGGCCACCAGGTCACGGCCGCGAACGTGCAGGGCGCGAGCATGCTGATCGAGTCGCTGGCGCAGTACTCGGCGCTGATGGTAATGGAGAAGGAATACGGGCCGCACAAAATGCGCCGTTTCCTGCGCTATGAACTGGATCGCTACCTGAGCTCGCGCGGCGCCGAAAAGATCGAGGAACTGCCGCTGGTGCGCGTCGAAAACCAGGATTACATCCACTACCGCAAGGGCAGCCTGGTGTTCTATCGCCTGCGCGACGAGATCGGCGAAGCGGGGCTCAACCGCGCCCTCAAGCGCTTCCTGCAAGACAAGGGTTACCAGGAGGCGCCGTTTGCGACATCCGCCGAACTGGTGGACTACATCCGCGCCGAAGCCCCTGTCGCCAAGCACGCGCTGATCGCCGACCTGTTCGAGCGCATCGTGTTCTACGATAACCGCGTGACCGAAGCAAAGGCCGTCAAGCGCCCGGACGGGCAGTGGGACGTGACGATGAAGCTCCATCTGGCCAAGATGCAGGCCGACGGCAAGGGGCAGGAAACACCACGCACCTATGATGAGGCGGTGGAAATCGGCGTGTTCGCGCGCGCGAAGGATGCCAAGGAATCGGACGAGCGCGTGCTGTTATTGGAGAAGCGGGTACTGCGGGGCGAGAATCCGACCGTGACAGTGACGGTCAAGGAGCAGCCATTCGATGTGGGCGTCGACCCGTACAACAAGCTGATCGACCGCGTGGCGCGTGACAACCGGAAGGAAGTCAGCATCGATTGAGGCCCGGGCAGTAGCGTGGGCGGGTTTCCCGCCCACGCGTTCAAGCAGAAGCTGGTGACTGTTTAATGCTTGTCGAGCGTTGGCGGCACAACAATCGTCGGATCTTCCGGTGCAGCCGGGAACGGCGCGGTGGCCGACGGTGCGGCGCCCGGCATCGGAATCGCCGAGCTACCTGATGTCGCCGATGCTGCTGCCGCCGACGTTGCCGACGGTGCCGTGCTGCCGCCTGCACCCAGCTTCGCTTCCAGTTCACTCACGCGCAGTTCGAGCGCCTCGAGCTTGGTGCGGGTCTTGGCCAGCACCTGGGCCTGGATATCGAATTCCTCGCGCGTGACCAGATCGAGCTTGGAAAAGCCCGACGTCATGGCTGCTTTCACATTGCGTTCGATGTCCTTGGCCGGACCACTCTCGAGCGCCTGGTTGATCTTGCCCTGCAAGTCACTGAAGAAGTTGCTGTTACTCATATCCATTTCCCTTTCTGCCGAGGCCGCACGCTCCATGTTGGTGCAATGTGACCTGATGTAGTGCGCCGAACGGCCGTCTGGGTGCCGTATGCGGTCCGTTGTGATAGTGCAAGACCGATGTGGGGCGTGTTTACCAAAAAAACAAGGACCTTTTTCCCGTTTATGGGCTGGCACGCATCCTGCTAAATAAAGCGTAGGTAAAGAACATCACAAGGATTCACTAGCAGTCATTTTTCATGTTGTTCATCAAGGGGGTTTGTCATGAAGTGCAAAGCAAAATTCAGCGCAATTGTTCTGGCAGTTCTGGCAGTCGCCAGCGTGCCGGGCATGGCACAGGAACAACCCGCCGAACATCAGGTGAGCTACAACGCGAGCATCACCAGCGACTACCGTTACCGCGGTCTGTCGCAAACAGCCCTCGACCCGGCCCTCCAGGGCGGCGTCGACTATGTACATGGCCCATCCGGCTTCTACGTAGGCACCTGGCTTTCCACCATCAAATGGACGAAAGACCTGGGCGGCGACGGCAATCTCGAATGGGACGTCTATGGCGGCAAGCGCGGCCAGTTGATCGACGCGGTCAGCTATGACGTTGGCGGCCTGTATTACTACTATCCGGATAACGGGTTGAACCCGAGCGCGAACACGTTCGAGCTGTACGGCAAACTCGGCTACGGCCCGGCCTATATCAAGTACTCGCACTCGACGACCAATCTGTTCGGCACCGCCGACAGCAAGCAAAGCGGCTACCTGGACCTGGGCGCCGACATCGACGTCAGCAACGGCTTCATCCTGAACCTGCACGTCGGGCGCCAGAAACTGAAGAACAACAGCGCGTTTTCGTACACCGACTACAAGGTCGGCGTCACCAAGGACTTCGGCGTCGCCACCGTGGCGCTGGCGTGGCACAAGGCGAATACCGACGCCTACCTGAGCCCGGAAGGCAAGAACCTCGGCAAGTCCGCCGCCGTGCTGTCCGTCTCAAAAACTTTCTGATCGCAAAAGAGGCAATACCATGAAAATGATCACCGCCATCATCAAGCCCTTCAAGCTCGACGAGGTGCGAGAGGCGCTGTCGGAAATCAACGTGCAAGGCATGACGGTGACCGAAGTGAAGGGTTTCGGTCGCCAGAAAGGCCACACCGAGCTGTACCGTGGCGCCGAGTACGTCGTCGACTTCCTGCCCAAGATCAAGATCGAAGCCGCGGTCGACGATGCCATCGTCGATCAGGTCATCGATGCGATCCAGGGCGCTGCCCGCACCGGCAAGATTGGTGACGGCAAGATCTTCGTGGCCGACCTGAGCCAGGTCATCCGTATCCGTACCGGCGAGACCGGCAACGACGCACTGTAAGAGGGAATGTTTTCATGAAGCGTATAACTACAACGATACTGACCGCCTTGCTGGGCCTGGGCGTCGCCCTGCCGGCCATGGCGGCGCCGTCCATCAACAAGGGTGATACGGCCTGGATGTTCGTCGCCACGCTGCTGGTGATCCTGATGACCATTCCTGGCCTGGCGCTGTTCTACGGCGGCCTGGTGCGCGCCAAGAACATGCTGTCGGTGCTGATGCAGGTGATGATGGTATTTGCCCTCGTCATCGTGCTGTGGTGCCTGTACGGCTACTCGCTGGCCTTCACGCAGGGCAACGCCTTCATCGGCGGCTTCGACCGCGCCTTCCTGCAAGGCATCTGGGATCCGGTCGCCGGCAAGTTTGCGATGGCCGCGACCTTCAGCAAAGAGACGATGATCCCCGAATTCATCTTCGTCGCCTTCCAGGGCACTTTTGCGGCGATTACCTGCGCGCTGATCGTTGGCGCCTTCGCCGAGCGCGCCAAGTTCGCGGCCGTGCTGGTGTTCGTCGTGCTGTGGTTCACCTTCGGCTACCTGCCGGTGGCGCACATGGTCTGGTTCTGGGCCGGCCCTGACGCCATCACCGACGCTGCGTCGCTGCAAACCGTCACCGCAGCTGCCGGCTATCTGTGGCAGCAGGGCGCGCTCGACTTCGCGGGCGGCACCGTGGTGCACATCAACTCGGCCGTGGCCGGCCTGGTGGGTGCCTACGTGATCGGCAAGCGGATCGGTTATGGCCGTGAATCGATGGCGCCACACTCGCTGCCGATGACGATGGTCGGTGCATCGCTGCTGTGGGTCGGCTGGTTTGGCTTTAATGCCGGCTCGGCGCTCGAAGCAGGCGACGTGGCGGCACTGGCGTTCCTGAACACGCTGCTGGCCACCGCCGGCGCGGTGCTGACCTGGGTGCTGGGCGAGTGGATCTTCAAGCACAAGCCATCGATGCTGGGCGCTGCATCGGGCGCCGTATCGGGCCTGGTGGCGATTACCCCGGGCGCCGGTTTTGTCGGCCCGATGGGCGCACTGGTCATCGGCCTGCTGGCCGGCATCGTCTGCCTGTGGGGCGTGACGGGTCTGAAGCGCCTGCTGCGCGCTGACGATTCGCTCGACGTGTTCGGCGTGCACGGCGTGGGCGGTATCCTGGGCGCGATGCTGACCGGCGTATTTGCGTCGCCGGCACTGGGCGGGCAGGGCGTGTGGGATTACACGACCAATGCCATGAACACGAGCTACTCGATCGTCGGCCAGCTGTGGATCCAGGCCCATGCGATCGGCGTGACCGTCATCTGGTCGGCGGTCGTCGCCTTCATCGCCTTCAAGCTGGTCGATATCGTGATCGGTCTGCGGGTGCCCGAAGAAGAAGAGCGCGAAGGTCTGGACATCACGAGCCACGGCGAGTCGGCCTACCGTTACTGATCCGTTCAGTCGTCGCTAGTCCTTGAAAACGTCGTCTCCGCGCAAGCGGGGACGGCGTTTTTTGCATTCTGCGCATTGCCCTTTAAAATAGCCGGACCAACCCCATATGCGACTCCCAACTTATTAACAACAAGAAGCGCACAACAAGGACGTCCAATCAATGGTTCCGCACCTCGTCACCGCCCAGACCGGTCCCTTGCTGGACCTGGAAAAGAAAATCCTCGAAGCCACGCCCGCCATCGAGCGCTGGTTCCGCCTCGAGTGGCAGGAGCACACGCCGCCATTTTATTGCTCGGTCGATCTGCGCAACGCCGGCTACAAGCTTGCGCCGGTGGACACCAACCTGTTCCCGGGCGGCTTTAACAACCTGGCCAGCGAGATGCTGCCGCTGACGGTGCAGGCGGCCATGGCCGCCGTCGACAAGTATTGCCCGGACGCGCGCAACCTGCTGCTGGTACCGGACGCCGACCGGCGCAGCCCGATCTACCTGCAGAACGTCGCGCGCCTGATGCAGATCTTCCGCCAGACCGGCTTGCATGTCCGCCTTGGGACGTTTTCGCCCGACATCACTGAGCCGACGCCGCTGGCGCTGCCTGACGGCAATATGCTGGTCCTCGAGCCGCTCGTGCGCTCGGCCAATGGCCGCCGCGTCGGCCTGCCCGACTTCGACCCGTGCACCATCCTGCTCAACAATGACCTGTCGGGCGGCATCCCGTCGATCCTCGAGAACGTCCACGAGCAAGCCTTGCTGCCGCCGCTGCACGCCGGCTGGGCGCTGCGCCGCAAGAGCAACCACCTCAAGGCCCTGGACGAAGTGGCCAAGAAGTTCGGCAAGCTGATCGACATCGACCCGTGGCTGGTCAACCCGCTGCACAGCACCTGCGCCGAAGTCGACCTGCGCGAGAACGTCGGCACCGAAGCGCTGGCCGACGACGTCTCGGCGCTGTTCTCGAAGATCAAGAAGAAGTACAAGGAATACGGCATGAAGGAGCGCAAGCCCTTCGTCATCCTCAAGCCCGACGCTGGCACCTATGGCATGGGCGTCATGACGATCAAGGACGCGAGCGAAGTGCGCGACCTGACCCCGGCCCAGCGCGCGCGCATGTCGGTGGTCAAGGATGGCGTGGCCGTGACTGACCTGATCATCCAGGAAGGCGTGCCGACCTTCGAATCGATCGACGACGCCGTCGCCGAACCGGTGGTCTACATGATCGACCGCTATGTCGTGGGCGGCTTCTACCGCGTGCACGCCGAGCGCGGCATCGACCAGAACCTCAATGCGCCCGGTTCGCAGTTCGTGCCGCTGGCGTTCGCGCAGCAGCACGCGATGCCCGACCCGAAAGCCAAGCCGGGCACCGCGGCGCCCAACCGCTTTTACGTCTACGGCGTGGTCGCGCGCCTGGGCATGCTGGCGGCATCGCTGGAACTCGAACGCACCGATCCGAATCCCGAAGTCTACTGACGCACTGCATCCGGCAAACCTCGGGCCCTAGCCGCGAGGTTTGTCGTTTCGGGCTAAAATCAAGGTATTACATCGATTGGACGCCCCATGAAAATCGCTTTTCTCGCCGATCCGCTGTCCGGATTCAAGATTTACAAGGATTCGACCTTCGCCATGATGCGCGAGGCGGCCCGGCGCGGTCATGCCCTGTACTTCTTCGAACAGCGCGACATGGTGCTCGAAGAAGGCATCGTCAGCGCGCGCGTGGCGCAGATTCACCTGACGGGCAAGCCGGATGTCTGGTACACGGCCGATGCCGCCGTCGATGTGAAACTGTCCGAATTTGACGCCATCATCGAGCGCAAGGACCCGCCGTTCGACATGGAATACGTCTACGGCACCTATCTGCTCGAACTGGCCGTGCGCCAGGGCGCCTGCGTGATCAACAGCCCGTCGGCGATCCGCGACCACAACGAAAAACTGGCGATCGGCCAGTTCAGCCAATACACGTCGCCAACCATGGTCACTTCGGATGAAGCGCGCCTGCGCGCCTTCCACGCCAAGCACGGCGACGTGATCTTCAAGCCGCTCGACGGCATGGGCGGCGCTGGCATCTTCCGCGTGAAGAGCGACGCGCTCAATCTGGGTTCGATCATCGAGACGCTGACCGCCAACGGTCGCCACACGATCATGGCCCAGAAATTCATCCCGGCCATCGACAAGGGCGACAAGCGCGTGCTGGTCATCGGCGGCAAGCCGGTGCCGTTCGTGCTGGCGCGGATTCCGCAAAACGGCGAAGTGCGCGGCAATCTGGCCGCTGGCGGCATCGGCGTGGCGCAGCCAATCGGCGAGCGCGATCGCGAGATCGCCGAAGCCCTCGGGCCGTTGCTGGCCGAGCGTGGTCTGTTACTGGTAGGATTGGACGTGATTGGCGAGAACCTGACCGAAGTGAACGTGACCAGCCCGACCTGCTTCCAGGAGATCTTCGACCAGACCGGTTTTGACGTGGCCGCGATGTTCATCGACGCGGTCGAACAGAAAGTACTTGGATAACGACATGGTAGGCATCCTGCTCCTGACCCACGCACCGCTGGGCCAGGCATTCATCGCCGCAGCAGCGCACGTGTTTCGCGGCCCCACCGAGCGCGTCGAGGCAATCGACGTGACGGCCGACCAGGATATCGGTCAGATCAACTGCCTGGCCAAAGAGGCCATCGCGCGCCTGGACGACGGCGACGGCGTCCTGGTGATCACCGACGTCAAGGGCGGTACGCCGTCGAACTGCTGCAATTCGCTGGCCGACGCGGGCCACGTGGAAGTCATCGCCGGCATCAGCCTGCCGATGCTGCTGCGCGCGATCACGTACCGGCGCGACTCGCTCGACGTGGTGGTGGAAATGGCGCTGGCTGGCGCGCAGAACGGGGCAGTGCGGGTGGATAACCGGATCCGGGTGGGCTAGCGTCCGGCAGCGATGGCGATGCGCGCGAGGAGATACCGGGCGCAGTCCGACACATGACAAAAACGATAAAGCGACTATGATTCAACAAGAACTCGAAATCATCAACAAGCTGGGCCTGCACGCACGGGCCTCTGCCAAGTTCACGCAACTGGCCGCCAAGTACAAGAGCGATGTCTGGCTCACCCGCAATGGCCGCCGCATCAATGCCAAGTCGATCATGGGTGTCATGATGCTCGCCGCCGGCAAGGGCGCCAAGGTCACGCTCGAAGCCGATGGCGCCGACGAAGAAGCCGCGCTTGCCGCCCTGACGGCGCTGGTCAATGACAAGTTCGGTGAAGGTGAATAATGCCGCGTGAAGCGGTCCCCTCGCGTTCAACGGATTCTCCCATGGCTTCCTTTCTCCTTCACGGCATTCCGGTTTCGCGCGGCATCGCGATCGGCCGCGCGCACCTGCTCACGCCGGCCGCACTCGACGTCAAGCATTACCTGGTCCCTGAAGAACAGGTCGAGGCCGAAGTGCAGCGCCTGCACGATGCGATCGTCGCCGTCCACCACAATCTGCAGGAACTCTGGGCCGGGCTGCCGAAAGATGCCCCGACCGAACTGGGCGCCTTCATCGACGTGCATGCGCTGATCCTGTCCGACCCGATGATCTCCGAAGCGCCCAAGGGCATCATCCGCGCGCGCCATTACAACGCCGAATGGGCGCTGGTGACGCAGATCGATGAATTATCAAGCCAGTTCGACGAGATCGAAGACGCCTACCTGCGTGAGCGCAAGTACGACATCCAGCAGGTCGCCGAGCGCGTGCTGAAGGTGTTGACCGGCACCGCACTGAGCGTCGCGCCGGTGTTCGCCGACGAAGACCAGCCACCGCCGCAAATGATCGTCGTGGCCCACGACATCTCGCCGGCCGACATGCTGGCGTTTCGTGACAGGTCGTTCATCGGCTTCGTCACCGACGTCGGCGGCCAGAATTCGCACACGGCCATCGTCGCGCGCAGCCTGGACATCCCGGCGGTCGTCGGGATGGACCAGGCGTCGCGCCTGGTGGAGCAGGACGACTGGCTGATCGTCGATGGCGACGCCGGCGTCGTCATCTGCAATCCGAGCCAGCTGGTGCTGGAACAGTACCGCGCGCGCCAGCTCACGATGGCAAAAGCGCGCAAGCGCCTGCTCAAGCTCAAGAAGACGCCGGCCGTCACGCGCGACGGCACCACGATCACGCTGCTGGCCAATATCGAACTGCCCGACGATTGTCCGGCCGCCCTCGAAGCCGGTGCCAATGGCGTGGGCCTGTTCCGCTCCGAATTCCTGTTCATGGGCCGCGGCGCGCAGGCGCTGCGTATTCCCGACGAAGAAGAACAGTTCGAGCAGTACCGCAAGGCGGTGCTGGCGATGAAGGGCCGGCCGGTCACGATCCGCACGCTCGACGTGGGCGCCGACAAGCCGCTCGACCAGACCGACCACACGGCGCTCAATCCGGCGCTCGGCCTGCGCGCGATCCGCTATTGCCTGGCCGAGCCGCAGATGTTTTTGGTGCAGCTGCGCGCGATCCTGCGCGCGTCGGCCTTTGGCAAGGTGCGCATCCTGATCCCGATGCTCGCGCACGCGTTCGAGATCGACCAGACGCTGGGCATGATCGAGCAGGCCAAGACCCAGCTGCGCGACGAGAAGGTCCGTTTCGACGAAGGTATCGAGGTCGGCGCCATGATCGAGATCCCGGCGGCAGCGCTGGCGCTGCCGCTGTTCGTGCGCCGCATGGATTTCCTGTCGATCGGCACCAACGACCTGATTCAATATCTGCTGGCGATCGACCGCGTCGATTACGAAGTGGCGCACCTGTATAATCCGCTGCATCCGGCGGTGCTGCAACTGATCGCCTCGACCATCGCCACGGGCCACAAGGCCGGGCTGGATGTGGCGGTGTGCGGCGAGATGGCCGGCGACGTCAAGCTCACCCGCCTGCTGCTGGGCATGGGGCTGCGCGAGTTCTCGATGCACCCGGCGCAGCTGCTGGCGGTGAAACAAGAAATTTTGAATACCGACCTGGGCGTGGTCACGACCCGTACCCGTCGCATCCTGCGCGCGATGGAGCCAGGCGAAATCGCCAGCGCCGTCGAGCAGTTGCAGACCCTGTGAGTCGGCCGCCGTTGCCATGCCCGGCAACGGCGCGACCACCGCATCATCAATCAGACCACACAGTCCCATGGGATCTCTAGGAATAGTCACACCGCAGGCGATGCACTTCGCCGAGCCGCTGCGCCTGCAAAGCGGCGCCCAGCTCAGCAACTACACGCTGATGTATGAAACCTATGGCACGCTCAACGCCGACAAGTCCAATGCGGTGCTGGTCTGCCACGCCCTGAATGCATCGCACCATGTCGCCGGCCAGTACGACTCGCCCAAGAGCGCCGGCTGGTGGGACAATATGGTCGGCCCGGGCAAACCCGTGGACACCGACCGCTTCTTCGTCATTGGCGTCAACAACCTCGGCTCGTGCTTTGGCTCGACCGGCCCGATGCATGTCAACGCCGCCACCGGCAAGCCGTATGGCGCGAGCTTTCCCCTGGTGACCGTGGAAGACTGGGTGACCGCGCAGGCGCTGCTGGCCGACCGTCTGGGCATCCATCAGTTTGCCGCCGTGATGGGCGGCTCGCTCGGTGGCATGCAGGCCCTGTCGTGGAGCATCAAGTTTCCCGAGCGTCTGCGTCACTGCATCGTGATCGCCTCCACGCCGAAGCTGTCGGCCCAGAACATCGCTTTCAACGACGTCGCGCGCCAGGCGATCCTGACCGACCCCGACTACCATGGCGGCGACTTCTACGAACATGACGTGGTGCCGAAAAACGGCCTCAAAGTGGCGCGCATGATCGGCCACATCACGTATCTGTCGAACGACGACATGGCCGAGAAGTTCGGGCGCAAGCTGCGCAATGCCGCAGAAACGAACGATTACAACTTCGACTTCGGCGTGGACTTCGAGATCGAATCCTACCTGCGCTATCAGGGCGACAAGTTCTCGGAATACTTCGACGCCAATACCTACCTGTTGATCACCAAGGCGCTTGATTACTTCGACCCGGCGCGCGAGTACGACGGCGATCTCGAAAAGGCGCTGGCCGGCACCAAAGCGCAGTTCCTGATCGCGTCGTTTTCGACCGACTGGCGCTTCTCGCCCGAGCGCAGCCGCGAGATCGTCGAAGCCCTGATCAGCAACCGGCGCCGCGTGACCTACGCCGAGATCGACGCGCCGCACGGTCACGATGCCTTCCTGCTCGACGATGCGCGCTACATGAACGTGGTGCGCGCGTACTACAACCGCATCGCCCTCGAACTGGCACCAGGCGCCGTCACTACCGCCACGGAGGCCGCATGAATTTCGCCGACCTCAATACGCTGCGGCCCGACCTGGCCTTCATCGCGCACTGGGTGGGCGAACGCGCCCACGTGCTCGACGTCGGCTGCGGCGACGGCGCCATGCTGCGCTACCTCGAATCGGGCAAGCGCTGCTCGGGTTACGGCATCGAGATCGCCGACGACAAGGTATTGGAAAGCACCGCGCGCGGGATCAACGTGATCCAGCACGATATGGAAAAAGGCCTGGGCCTCTTTGGCGACAACACGTTCGATACCGTGCTGTGTCTGAACTCGCTGCAGATGATGCAGCAGGTCGAAGGCCTGCTGCGCGACATCGTGCGCGTTGGCCACGAAGCGATCATCTCGTTTCCGAACTTCGCGCACTGGCCGCACCGCCTGGCGCTGCTGCGTGGGCGCATGCCGGTCTCGCGCGCACTGCCGTACCAGTGGTACGACACGCCGAACGTGCGCTGCGCCACGATCTATGATTTCCAGGAACTGGCGGTGGAATGCGGGCTGGAAGTGCTGGAATGCGTGGCGCTGGCCGACGGCAAGGTGGTCAAGTTCTTGCCAAACCTGCGCGGCAGCATGGCGGTCTTCCGCCTGCGCAAAAAAGCGCCGCCGGCAGTGTAAGGCAGGGCCGGGTTGCGACTTATGTGCGTTGGCGGCTTGAGCGCGGCCGGTACATACGGCATGATCACGTCGATTCTGCGCGGGCGCGTTGCCCATTTTTAAACAATTTTGAGAGGCAGGCTGCCAACAACAGCTGCCGGAGCCATGATGAAACTGAAACAACTCGCCGTTTGTCTGACCCTGTTCGCTGCGACCGGCCTGGCCACGGCGCAAGAGGCCGGCGTCGTCGTCCAGGATGGCATCGAGGTCAAGCCGCTCTCGCGCATGCGCGTGCTGGCGCCTGAAGAGCAGGTCAACGAGGCAGCGCGCCTGCAGTACACCGAAATGATGAGCCAGGCCAAGGAGAAGGGCTTGCTGGCGCCGGCCACCGACCCGCAGCTCAAGCGCCTGCGCACGATCGCCCAGCGCATCATCCCGTTCACGCCGCGCTGGAATCCGGTGGCCAGCAAGTGGGACTGGCAGGTCAACCTGATCCAGGCCGACGAGGTCAACGCGTTCTGCATGCCGGGCGGCCGCATCGGTTTCTACACCGGCATCCTCACCAAGCTGCAGCTGACCGACGACGAAGCCGCAGCCATCATGGGCCACGAGATCGCGCACGCACTGCGTGAACACGGGCGCGAGCGCCTGGCCAAGTCCAATGTCACCGCGCTGGGCGCGCGGGTCGGCGGCGCGCTGTTGTCGGGCATTTTCGGCGTCGACCCCAACCTGACCGCCACGGCGGCCAATGGCCTGGGCAGCATGCTGGTGCTGAAATTCTCGCGCGACGAAGAACGCGAGGCCGACCTGGTGGGCCTGGACATCTCGTCGCGCGCCGGTTACGACCCGCGTGCCGGCATTGCGCTGTGGCGCAAGATGGCCACGCTGAACCAGAGCGCGCCGATGGAAATCCTGTCGACCCACCCGGGCGGCGACACCCGCATCAAGGACATGGAAGCGCACATGAACGTGCTGCTACCGCTGTATGCGCGCGCCAAGAAGACGACGGTCGCCAAGCTGCCGGCCTACAAAAGCACCGCGTTGAATTGAGGCGTTGATGGGCAGTAGCGCCAGGGGCCGCCAGGCCGAAGCCAATGCGCTCGTCCCGCTGCCCCTGCGCGACGGCGTCGCGCCCAGCTATCTGTGGCTGACCGAGACGCGCGCCGGGGGTATGCTGCGCTTTTTATGCGAGCGCTTTCCCGACGTGCCGATGCAATCCTGGGCTTCGCGGCTGGAACGCGGCGAGGTCGTCGATGCCAAGGGCGCGCGGGTGGCGTTCGATACGCCGGTGCGCCAGGGCATGCGCATCTGGTACTACCGCGAGCTCGAAGTGCCCGAGCCTTTGATCCCGTTCCAGGAGGCGGTGCTGTTCCAGGATGAACACATCCTGGTCGCTGACAAACCCCATTTCTTGCCGACGATTCCGAGCGGGCGCTTCTTGAGAGAGACCCTGCTGGTGCGCCTGAAACGCACGCATGACTTGCCGCACCTGGTGCCGATCCACCGGCTCGATCGCGAGACGGCGGGCGTGGTGATCTTCTCGCACAATCCCGCGTCGCGCGGCGCTTACCAGTCGATGTTCCAGAAACGGGTGGTGACGAAGACCTATGAAGCGATTGCGCCACTGCTGCAGGGGCGCACCTTGCCGTTCACGTACCGCAGCCGCATGCAGGATGCGGCGCAGTTTTTTCTCAGCGAAGAAGTGGCGGGCGAACCCAATTCGGAAACCCTGATCGAATTGATCGAGAGGCGCGGGCTTCTCGCGCGCTACCGGCTGCATCCGCACACCGGGCGCAAGCACCAGCTGCGCCTGCACCTGGCGTCGCTCGGCGCGCCGATTGTCGGCGACAGTTTTTATCCGGTGGCGCGGCCCTGCGGCAGCGACGATTTCAGCGCGCCGCTGCAGTTGCTGGCGCGCGCCATCGCATTCGACGATCCGCTCACGCGCGAGCCGCGCAGCTTCGCCAGCCGCTTTGATTTGCGCTGGCCGGCCTGATTACAGGTCGTAATCGATGATGAGCGGGGCGTGGTCCGAGAACTTCACGTCCTTGTAGACCGAGACGGTTTTGGCGCGCGCCGCGATGCCGGGCGTGGCGACGTGATAGTCGATGCGCCAGCCGACGTTCTTCGCGTAGGCCTGGCCGCGGTTGCTCCACCACGTGTACTGGTCGGGGCGCGCATCCAGGCCGCGGTGCACGTCGACCATCCCCAGCTCGTCGAAGATGCGCGTCATCCAGGCGCGTTCTTCGGGCAGAAAGCCCGAGTTCTTCAGGTTGCCCTTCCAGTTCTTCAGGTCGATCTCCTTGTGCGCGATGTTCCAGTCGCCGCAGATGACGACTTCGCGGCCCTCGGCCTGCAGTTCCTGCAGATGCGGCAGGAAGACTTCCATGAAGCGGAACTTGGCCAGCTGGCGCTCGGGCGACGAGGAGCCGGACGGGCAGTAGACCGAAATGACCGTCAGGTTGCCGAAGTCGCAGCGCGTGTAGCGGCCTTCGGCATCGAACTCGAGGCAGCCGAACCCGATGCGGTGCTGGTCGGGTTCCGTGCGGCTGTAGACGCCAGTGCCCGAGTAGCCCTTTTTCTCGGCGTAGTGGAAGCGCCCGTGGTAGCCGTGCGGGCGCAGGAAGTCCTCGGTCATGTCGGCTTCCTGGGCCTTGAGTTCCTGGACGCAGATATAGTCGGCATCCTGCGTGGCCAGCCAGTCAAAGAAGCCCTTCTTGTGGGCGGAGCGGATACCGTTGAGGTTTGCAGAAATAATTCGTGGCATGGAGATGATCAAGCAGATGAAAGAGGGCAGGGCGCACCGGCAAGCGCGTCGATAGCCGGCAAGTGTAGCGTGTTTCGATGCTGCCCGTCATGCCCACGGCGGTTGCCATCGTGCGATCGACGAGGCTGCGCGGCGCCGATCCAGCCGTAGCGGCCATTGGCGGCCAGTTGTGCGGGCCCGGTCATGCGCAGCATCGACAATCAAGAAGGTATCTCGGCGGCGCGATACGTTCTAAAATAGCCGCTTTCGACATTCAGGGACAAGCATATGACTGATCTGCGCCAGCAATTCATCGGGTTTTCGGTCGAGGCCGAAGTATTGAAGTTCGGCCAATTCACGACCAAGGCCGGGCGCCTGTCGCCATACTTCTTCAACGCCGGCCTGTTCCACGACGGCGCCACGCTGGGCAAGCTCGCCCAGTTCTACGCGCAGACGCTGCTCGACTCGGGCGTCGAATTCGACATGCTGTTCGGCCCGGCCTACAAGGGCATCACGCTGGCCTCCGCGACGGCGGTGGCCCTGGCCGCGAAAGGCCGTGACACGTCGTACGCGTACAACCGCAAGGAAGCGAAAGACCATGGCGAAGGCGGCACCATCGTCGGCGCCAAGCTGCAGGGCAAGGTCGTGATCATCGACGACGTGATCAGCGCCGGCACGTCGGTGCGCGAATCGGTCGCCATGATCCGCGCCGCCGGCGCCGAGCCAGCGGCCGTCCTGATCGCACTGGACCGCATGGAACGCTCGGGCACCGACGACGCACTCTCCGAACTGTCGGCAGTCCAGGAAGTCGCGCGCGAATTCAACATCCCGGTGATCTCGATCGCCAACCTCGCCGACCTCTTCACCTACCTCGACACCCACACCGCCGACCCTCGCCTGTCGCAACACAAAGACGCCGTCTCCGCCTACCGCACCCGCTACGGCATCCAAAAGCAATAACCCAACAATTAGGGTCAGAGTAGATTTGTTGGGCAATTATCCAATGTTGTCAAAGAATTCGACTCTGACCCTAATTTAGATTGGCGGAAAGTCTTGCAAATTAATTAGGGTCAGAGTCGACTTATTGGGCAATTGCACGCGGTGGCCGCGCAATTGGGGACCGAGTCGCTGCGCTGGGCAATTGCTGTGGGTAGAAATGAATCAGGGTCAGCGTCGAATCGCTGGCAATTGTGGGCAATTGCTCAATAATTCGACTCTGACCCCAATTGGGGTGGGGCGGGTTAGCTGGCCAGCTTTTTCTTCAGCAGTTCGGTCACTTGCGCTGGGTTGGCTTTGCCTTTGGAGGCTTTCATGGCCTGGCCGATCAGGGCGTTGATGGCGGCTTCTTTGCCGGCGCGGTATTGTTCGACGGATTTGGCGTTGGCGGCCAGGACGTCGTCGACAATTGCTTCCAGTGCGCCCGTATCCGAGATCTGTTTCAGGCCTTTCTGGTCGATGACCGTGTCGGCCAATCCTTCGTCGTCCGATTTGGCGTCCCACATTGCTGCGAAGACTTCCTTTGCGGCCTTGTTCGAGATCGTGCCGTCGGCGATGCGCTTGAGCAGCAGCGCCAGTTGGGCGGCGCTCACGGGCGAAGCCTGCAGCTCGACGCCTTCGCGGTTCAGCGTCGACGACACGTCACCCATCATCCAGTTGGCGGCCGACTTTGCGTTTTCCTTGCCGGCGGTCGCTACTACCGCTTCGTAGTACGTTGCCATCGTCTGCGACGAGGTCAGCACCAGGCTGTCGTATTCCGGCAGACCGTATTCGCCCGTGAAGCGTGCGCGCATGGCGCCTGGCAGTTCGGGCATCTCGGCTTTCACGCGGTCGATCCAGTCCTGGCCGATCGCCAGCGGCGGCAGGTCCGGGTCGGGGAAGTAGCGGTAATCCTGCGCGTCTTCTTTCGTGCGCATCGAGCGCGTCTCTTTGCGGTCCGGGTCCCACAGGCGCGTGGCCTGGATGACCTTGCCGCCGTCTTCGATCAGTTCGATCTGGCGCCGCACTTCGTAGTGGATGGCTTCTTCCATGAAGCGGAACGAGTTCAGGTTCTTGATTTCGCAGCGCGTGCCGAATTCGTGCTGGCCGACCGGGCGCACCGAGACGTTGACGTCGCAGCGGAACGAACCCTCTTGCATATTGCCGTCGCAAACGCCCAGCCACATCACCAGCGAGTGCATCGCCTTGGCATACGCCACCGCTTCGGCGGCGCTGCGCATTTCGGGCTCGGACACGATCTCGAGCAGCGGGGTGCCGGCGCGATTCAGGTCGATCCCGCTCATGCCCGCATAGTCTTCGTGCAGCGACTTGCCCGCGTCTTCCTCAAGGTGGGCGCGGGTCAGGTTGACCGTTTTCATTTCGAGCTTGCCGTCTTTTTCGTAGGCAAAGGACAGCGTGCCGCCCTGGACCACCGGATCGGCGAACTGGCTGATCTGGTAACCCTTCGGCAGGTCGGGATAAAAGTAGTTCTTGCGCGCGAAGACCGACTCCGGCGCGATGGTGCCACCGACCGCCAGGCCGAAACGGATCGCGCGTTCGACCGCGCCGCGGTTCAGCACCGGCAGCACACCCGGCAGCGCCAGGTCGACCGGGCTGGCTTGCGTGTTCGGCTCGGCGCCGAAACGGATTGCGCTGCCGCTGAAGATTTTCGATTGGGTCGTGAGCTGCACGTGGTTCTCAAGACCGATGACGACTTCCCATTGCATAGTGTTCTCTCTTTGTTCTGTGTCGGCGCGAATCAAACGCCGTCCGGCGTGCGCGTATGCCAATCGGTCGCGAGCTGGTACTGGTGCGCGATATTCAGCAGCTTGGCTTCGGCGAAGTAGTTGCCGATGATTTGCAGGCCGACCGGCCGCTTGCCATTCTTCTCGCCGGCGCCGAAGCCGCACGGGATCGACATGCCGGGCAGGCCCGCCAGGCTGGTCGAGAGCGTGTAGATGTCGGCCAGGTAGTTCGCCACCGGATCGTTCGACTTGGCGCCCAGGTCCCACGCCACGGTCGGCGCAACAGGGCCCATGATCACGTCGCACTGGTCGGCAAACGCGGCCTGGAAGTCGTCGGCGATCAGGCGCCGGATCTTCTGAGCCTGTACGTAGTAGGCGTCGTAGTAGCCATGGCACAGCACATAGGTACCCACCAGGATGCGGCGCTTGACCTCGGTGCCGAACCCTTCGGCGCGGGTTTTGCGGTACATGTCCTGCAAATCCTTGTATTCGCTGGCGCGGTGGCCGTAGCGCACACCGTCAAAGCGCGACAGGTTCGACGAGGCTTCGGCCGGCGCGATGATGTAATAGGTGGGGATCGACAGCGCCGTCTTTGGCAGCGAGATGTCCACCAGCGTCGCACCCAGTTTCACGAACTGTTCGAGCGCCGCGCGCACGGCAGCTTCGACGTCGCTCGCCAGGCCTTCGCCGAAATACTCGGCCGGCACGCCGATGCGCAGCCCGGTCAACGGCTGGTTCAGTGAGCGCGTGTAGTCTTCGGCGACGTTGCTCTGTTCGACCGTCAGGCTGGTCGAATCGCGCTCGTCGAAGCCGATCATTTCGTTGAGCAGCAGTGCGCAATCTTCAGCGCTCTGGGCGATCGGGCCGCCCTGGTCGAGCGACGAGGCAAATGCGATCATGCCGAAGCGCGATACGCGCCCGTAGGTCGGCTTGATGCCGGTGACGCCGCAGAACGCCGCCGGCTGGCGGATCGAGCCGCCGGTGTCGGTGGCCGTGGCTGCCGGCGCCAGGCGCGCAGCGATCGCCGCCGCCGAGCCGCCCGACGAGCCGCCCGGCACCGCCGTCGTGTCCCATGGATTCTTCACTGCGCCGTAGGCCGAGTTTTCATTGGCCGAGCCCATCGCGAATTCGTCGAGATTGACCTTGCCCAGCGTGACCATGCCAGCGTCGCGGAAGCGCTTGACGACGGTCGCGTCGAACGGGCTGACATACCCTTTCAACATCTTCGAGCCGGCCGTCGTGCGCCAGTCGCGCGTGACGAAAATATCCTTGTGCGCGATCGGCACGCCGGTCAGCGGACCGGCCGTGCCGGCGGCCAGACGCGCGTCGGCGTCGGCCGCCTGCGCGAGCGAGCGCGCGTGGTCCACGTGCAGGAACGCGTTATGCTCGCTGGCGTCGATGCGGCCGAGATAGTGGCGCGTCAGTTCGGTGCTCGAGATCTGCTTCGAGTGCAGGAGCGCGGACAGCTCCTTGAGGGTCTTGTTATGCATGTGCGTGTCGATTCTAAAAGCGGATTCGTGAGCGATTCAAAAGCCGGGATTACTCGATGACCTTCGGCACCAGGTACAGGCCGTCCTGCACTTTCGGGGCCGGTGCCTGGTAATCGTCGCGGTGGTTCTCTTCGGTGACCACGTCATCGCGCAGGCGCAGTGGCAGGGCGAGGATCGCCGACAGCGGCTGGGCCAGCGGCGCCACGCCGGTGGTGTCGACCGCCTGCATCTGCTCGGCCAGCGCGAAAATGCCGTTCAGCTCGGTCAGCGCGATCTCGGCCTCGGCGTCGTTCATTTCGAGCTGGGCCAGGTTGGCAATGCGTTTTACGTCAGATAGGGTCAGGGACATGGCAATGTGGCGCGGCCAGGGCCACGCAGAATGTGATTAGGCGAATAAAGAATGTTAGCAAGTTGTCAGCGAAAAGCATTTTAAAGTTGATAAAAACCCTTCAAATATCGCGCAAACCGCTTGCAATTCGGTGGGGAAATCCACCTGTATTGGGCATGTAAACGACAAATTATAAGGTAGAATGGCGGGCTAATGCGTTGTCGTGCCGAAAGCTATGGCTCCCGCGCAATGAAAGTCCGCGGTGCCCTCGGTTGGCAGGTGCGGCACAGAATCCCCGATCAATGTTTAGGCGCACATTGATGCGCATCAGGACACCCATGTTTGGTTTTTTACGCAGCTATTTCTCGAACGACCTCGCCATTGACCTCGGTACCGCCAATACGCTGATTTACGTGCGTGGCCTTGGTATCGTCCTGGACGAGCCGTCGGTCGTGGCGATCCGCCAGCAGGGCGGGCCAAATGGCAAGAAGACGATCCAGGCAGTCGGCAAGGAAGCCAAGCAGATGCTGGGCAAGGTGCCCGGCAATATCGAGGCGATCCGCCCGATGAAGGATGGTGTGATTGCCGACTTCACCGTCACCGAACAGATGCTCAAGCAGTTCATCCGCATGGTGCACGAGTCCAAATTCTTCCGCCCGTCGCCGCGCATCATCATCTGCGTGCCATGCGGTTCGACCCAGGTCGAGCGCCGCGCGATCCGTGAATCGGCCCTTGGCGCCGGCGCATCGCAGGTGTACCTGATCGAAGAGCCAATGGCTGCGGCCATCGGCGCCGGCCTGCCGGTTTCGGAAGCGACCGGCTCGATGGTGGTCGACATCGGCGGCGGCACCACCGAAGTGGGCATCATCTCGCTGGGCGGCATGGTCTACAAAGGCTCGGTGCGCGTGGGCGGCGACAAATTCGACGAAGCCATCGTCAACTACATCCGCCGCAACTACGGCATGCTGATCGGCGAGCAGACCGCCGAAGCGATCAAGAAGGCGATCGGCTCGGCGTTCCCGGGTTCGGAAGTCAAGGAGATGGAAGTCAAGGGCCGCAACCTGTCCGAAGGCATCCCGCGCTCGTTTACGATCTCGAGCAACGAGATCCTCGAAGCGCTGACCGACCCGCTGAACCAGATCGTCTCGGCCGTGAAGAACGCACTGGAACAGGCCCCGCCCGAACTGGGCGCCGACATCGCCGAAAAGGGCATGATGCTCACCGGCGGTGGCGCGCTGCTGCGCGATCTGGATCGCCTGCTGATGGAAGAAACCGGCCTGCCGGTGCTGGTGGCCGAAGACCCGCTTACCTGCGTGGTGCGCGGTTCGGGCATGGCGCTGGAACGGATGGACAAACTCGGTTCCATCTTCTCGTACGAATAAGGCGCACGTGGTCTTCCAGGACGGGCAGGGCGTGCGGTCACAAGCTGCGCGGGCCTGCCCGTCTTGATATGAACTCCCGCGTTACCACCACCAGAGCTCATGGAATATAGTCCTCCGCCGCTGTTCAAACAAGGCGCGCCCGCGCGTGTCAAGGTGACGGTGTTCGCGCTGATCGCGATCGTTCTGCTGGTGGTCGACGCCCGCATGGGGCTTCTTGCCGGTGTGCGTACTGTCGCGGCCACCGTGCTGTACCCGATGCAGGTGGCCGCCATGCTGCCGCGCGATGCCGTGGGCAATATGGGCACCTACTTCTCGTCGGTCTCCACGCTGCAAAAGCAGGTCCAGGCGCTGAAGAACCACGAGCTTGCCCAGGCCCGCCTGCTGCAGCAGGCGCAGTTCCAGATGGCCGAGAACATCCACCTGCGGCGCCTGATGGACGGCAAGCAGCAACTGCCCGTGCAATCGCAGATGGCCGAAATCCTGTACGACGCGCGCGATCCGTCGACGCGCCGCATCGTCATCAACCGCGGTTCGCGCGACGACGTCACGCCGGGGTTGCCGGTGATCGACCATGCCGGCGTGGTCGGCCAGGTCACGCGTGTGTTCCCGTTCACGTCCGAAGTCACGCTCCTGACCGACAAGGACCAGGCCATTCCCGTGCAGGTGCTGCGCAGCGGACTGCGCAGCATCGTGTACGGCCGCGGTCACTCCGGCCAGCTCGATCTGCGCTTCGTGGCCCAGGATGCCGACATCCAGGTCGGCGACGTGCTGGTCACGTCGGGCCTGGACGGCATGTACCCGGCCGGCCTGGCCGTGGCGCGCGTGACGCAGGTCGAAAAAGCGACCGGCTCGTTCGGCCGCGTGGTCGGCCTGCCGCTGGCCGGCATCGACCGTAACCGCCAGGTGCTGGTGATCATGTCGAACCACGCCTTGCCCGCGCGCCCGCCGCAGGAAGCGCCACCAACCGGCAACCGCCGCAAGCTGCCGGCAATGGTGCCGGTGCCCGCGCCGCCATTGGCTGCCTCGCCGTTGCCGGCCGCCGGTGTGCCGACCGCCCTGCAGGCGCCGGTTGCGCCGGTCACGTCGGGCGCTGCGCCAGGTACGGCGCAGACGCCGACGCTGGCGACACCCGTGCCGGCTGCAACGACGCGCGCCGCCACTGCACCCGTCGTACGGACGCAGCCAGCACCGACGCAGCCCGCACCGACGCCGGCTGCACCTACGCCGGCTGCACCTACGCCGGTCGCACCTACGCCGGCCGCTCCGTCCCCAACCCGATAAGCCACCATGCCAGGTAACCGTCCGCATTACATCCTGCTGCCTGTCAGCCCGCTGTTCATCACGTTCAGTCTGGTGTGCGCCTTCATGCTCAACCTGATGCCGTGGGGCCGCTGGCTCGGCGCGCCGGATTTCGTCGCGCTGGTGCTGGTCTTCTGGGGCATCCACCAGCCGCGCAAGGTCGGCATCGGCGTCGCCTTTTGCATGGGCCTCTTGATGGACGTGCACGATGCGAGCCTGCTGGGCGAGAATGCGCTGGCCTACACGCTGCTGTCCTATTTCGCCATCATGATCCACCGCCGCGTGCTGTGGTTCCCGACGCTCACCCAGGCCATGCACGTGTTCCCGCTGCTGTTGATGGCGCAGGCGATCCAGCTGATCGTGCATTTCGTCGTCTCTGGCCGCTTCCCGGGCCTGTTGCAGTTCATCGAGAGCGTGGTGGCAGTGATCCTGTGGCCCGTGATCACCTGGCTGCTGCTGGCGCCCCAACGCCGCGCGGTCGACCGCGACCATACCCGTCCGATCTGACGATCCGAATCGACCTGAATCGACCCATAAGCGCATGACCGAATTCAAAGACAGCGATCGCGAGATCCACCAGTTCCGGATGCGCCTGACGGTGCTGATCGCCCTGGTCTTCATATGCTTTGCCCTGCTGGTCGCGCGCGTCGTGTGGCTGCAGGTGCTGCACCATGACCAGTACGCGGCCCAGGCCGAGGACAACCGCATCGCACTGGTGCCGATCGTGCCCAACCGCGGCCTGATCGTCGACCGCAACGGTGTGGTACTGGCGCGTAATTATTCGGCTTACACGCTCGAACTGACACCGTCGAAGCTGCAGGCGAACATGGAATCGGTGATCGACGAACTGGCCAAGCTGGTGCAGATCGAGCCGCGCGACCGGCGCCGCTTCAAACGCTTGCTGGAAGAGTCGCGCAGCTTCGCCAGCGTGCCGCTGCGCACGCGCCTGACCGATGACGAAGTCGCGCGCTTTACGGCCCAGCGCTTCCGCTTTCCGGGCGTCGAGGTGCAGGCGCGCCTGTTTCGCCAGTATCCGATGGGCGAGGCGGCATCGCACGTGATCGGCTACATCGGCCGCATCAATCAGAAAGAATCGGATGCGCTCGAAGAGAGCGACGACGCCGCCAACTACAACGGCACCGACCATATCGGCAAGGAAGGCGTCGAGAAGCGTTACGAACGTCAGTTGCACGGCCAGACCGGCTACGAGCAGGTCGAGCGCTCCGCCGGCGGCCGCGCCATTCGCACGCTGCGCCGCACGGCCCCGACGCCGGGCAGTAACCTGATCCTGTCCATCGACATCGAGCTGCAAAAGATCGCCGAAGAAGCCTTCGGTGACCAGCGCGGCGCGCTGGTGGCGATCGAGCCGGCCACCGGCGACGTGCTGGCCTATGTGTCGCGCCCCGGGTTCGATCCGAACCTGTTCGTCGACGGCATCGACACCCAGAGCTGGAACGAGCTCAATACCTCGCTCGACAAGCCTTTGATGAACCGGCCGCTGTCGGGCACCTATCCGCCTGGTTCGACCTTCAAGCCGTTCATGTCGCTGGCGGCGCTGGAGCTGGGCTTCCGCCGGCCGCAGGATGCGATCCGCGACCCGGGTTTCTTCATGCTGGGCGGGCACCGCTTCAACGACGACAAGCCGGGCGGGCACGGCATCGTCAATATGTACCACTCGATCGCCCACTCGTGCGATACCTATTACTATCAGTTGTCGAACGAGATGGGGATCGATAACATCTCGAAGTTCATGCGCGAATTCGGCTTTGGCCAGCCGACCGGGATCGACCTCGATTACGAGAAGACCGGCGTGTTGCCATCCAAGGAATGGAAGGCCGAGCGCTTCAAGCGCAGCCCGGCGGCCCAGAAGTGGGTCGGCGGCGATACCATTTCGGTCTCGATCGGGCAGGGCTTCAACAATTACACGATGCTGCAGCTGGCGCATGCCACCGCGATCCTGGCCAACGACGGCGTGGTGATGAAGCCGCACCTGGTCAAGATGATCGAGGACGGCGCCACGCGCGAGCGCACGCTGACCGTGCCGAAGGAAACCCGGCGCCTGACCATGAAGCCCGAGCACATCGCGTTCATCAAGGATGCGATGGCGGGGGTGATCCGTGAAGGCACCGGTCAGAAAGCCTTTGCTGGCGCCCTGTATACCGCCGGCGGCAAGACCGGCACCGCCCAGGTAATCGGCCTGCGCGGCAAGAAATACAATGCCAATGCAATCGATGAACGCCACCGCGACAATGCGCTGTTTACCGTGTTCGCACCAGCCGAGCAGCCGCGCATCGCGCTGGCGATGGTGGTTGAAAATGCCGGCTTTGGTGGCGCCGTGGCCGCGCCGATCGCGCGCAAGGTGCTCGACTACGCCATCCTGGGCAAGCGCCCGGCGCCGCCGCCCGAACCAAAGAAGGGCGAGCGTCCCGTCACCGTCAAGAAGAGCGCGCCAGCGCCAGCTATAGCGCCAGCACCCGTGACTGCACCGCTCCAGACGGCCAGCGCGCCCGCCGTCACCCGAACCGAGTAAACCATGGCCCACATTCCAGAACGACGCTCGCTGCGGCGGCGCCTGCGCCCCTATTTCACGGTGTTCGACTTGCCGCTCACGCTCATCCTGGCGGTCCTGGTCACGATCAGCATGGTCACCATGTCGTCCGCCGGCGCCGACTTCCCGGACCGGGTCGAGCACCAGATCCGCAACTTCCTGCTGTCGTTTGCCGTGATGTGGATTGCCGCGAACATCGCTCCCCAGATGCTGATGCGCCTGGCCGTGCCGATCTATACCATCGGTGTGGCGCTGCTGCTGGCGGTGGCCATGTTTGGCCTGATCAAGAAGGGCGCGCGGCGCTGGCTGCACATCGGCGTGATCGATATCCAGCCGTCCGAGATCATGAAGATCGGCTTGCCCCTGATGCTGGCCTGGTATTTCCAGACGCGGGCCCAGGTCGCGGGCTGGAAGAATTACCTGGTCGCCGCGGCGCTCCTGATGATCCCGGTGGCGTTCATCATGAAGCAGCCCGACCTTGGCACGGCGCTGCTGGTGGCGTCATCGGGGTTGTATGTGATCTTCCTGGCCGGCCTGTCGTGGAAGGCCATCGCCGCCGTGTCGGTGTTGGGACTGGCCGGCCTGCCGGTGGGCTGGTCGATGATGCACGACTACCAGCGCGAGCGGGTGATGACGCTGATCGATCCGACCTCCGACCCGCTGGGGAAGGGCTTTCACATCATCCAGTCGATCATCGCGATCGGCTCCGGGGGCGTGAGCGGCAAGGGCTATATGAAGGGCACGCAGGGGTACCTGGAATTCGTGCCCGAGCGGACCACCGACTTCGTGTTCTCCGTGTACTCGGAAGAATTCGGCCTGATCGGCAACCTGTTCCTGCTGTTCGTGTACCTGCTCCTGATCGGGCGCGGCCTGATGATCGCGGCCAATGCGGCCAACACCTTCGGGCGCCTGCTGGCCGGGTCGATCTCGATGATTTTCTTTACCTATGCCTTTGTCAACATGGGCATGGTGGCGGGCATCCTGCCCGTGGTCGGCGTGCCGTTGCCCTTCATGAGCTATGGCGGCACGGCCTTTATCACACTCGGCCTTGGCGCCGGCATATTGATGAGTATTCAAAGACACCGTAAACTGGTGAAGACTTAACTAGCAGGAGGACTGCCGATGGGCGCTCGCAACAACATCCCGGCGGTCGTGGCGGTGGCCTTTCTTGTCACGGCATGCAGCAGTACCGGTGAACACAAACGCTTGTCGCCATTCCCATGGCCGAACAAGCCGACCGCCAAGCATGGCGCGGCGCCCAAGCTGCCGGCCGCCAATTCGGGACGGGGCGGCTACTACAAGGACGACGGCCCGGGTGAGAATCCGCCCGACGGCCTGCTCGAGACGCCCGATGCGGTCGTCGTGGCCGAACCGTACAACAAGTTCACCAGCCGCCCCTACACGGTGCTGGGCAAGACCTACACGCCGCTGGGCAACGATGAACGGTTGACCCAGCGCGGCATCAGCACCTGGTATGGCAAGAAGTTCCATGGCCAGCGCACGGCGTCCGGTGAGCTCTACGACATGTACAAGATGACCGGCGCGCACCCGACGCTGCCGATTCCATCGTATGTGCGCGTGACCAGCATGGACAGCGGCCAGTCGGTCGTCGTGCGCATCAACGATCGCGGTCCGTTCCACTCCACGCGCATCATCGATGTGTCTTATACCGCAGCGCTGAAACTGGGCCTGCTCGGCAAGGGCAGCCACGAGGTGGAGATCGAGCGCCTGTTTCCGGGCGACCCGATCGTCGCACCGGCGCAGATTGCCGCCGCGCGGCGCGCAGCGACGTCACAGGCACAATCGGCGCCGCCCGAGATTGCCGCGCTGATGCTCGAAGACCGGGTGCAGTCCGACAGCGGCGCCGTCGTACGTCTGGTGGAGCCGGCGGTGCCGGCCGCGCGCGCCACCACGGGCGAGTACTACATCCAGCTTGGCGCCTATGGCCGCACCGGTACCGCCGAAGCGATCAGCGACCAGATCGCGCGTGCTGGCGTTGACGTGGGCACGCTCGAAGTGGTGAAGGTGGGGGCATTCAATCGCCTGTACGGCGGGCCGTATCCGACGCGGGCCGAGGCAATCGAGGCGATGAACGCGCTGCCGGCTTCGTTGGGACTCAAGCCGATCGTCGTGCGGCGCTGAGGCCGCGCCGCCCATTCTGACCTGTCTTATACCGCCGCGCGCTTGCTGCGGCGACGCACTGCGCCCAGCCCGGCCAGACCGGCGAGCGCCAGCAGGATGCTCGATGGCTCCGGCACTTCGGCAGCCGTCACGACCTTCGTGTAGTCCAGCAGCAGCTGCGAATTGGTCAGCACCAGGTCGCCCGCGACTTTCAGGTTCAGCGTCAACTGGTCGCTGCGCAGCAGTTCGTCGATGATCGACCCGTTCGAGATGATGCCGCTGATGGTGAAGGCGCCGGTGCTGTCACGGGTGATGGTCGTGGTCTGGGTCGAGCTCTTCGTGTAGAAATGGTAGCAGGCGTAGTAGCAAGACCAGCCTTCGTACGTGGCCATCAGCGGGCTCGAGCTGGTGGTGCTCGATTCGCTCCACGTCGTGCTGCCGGTGCCGAGGGCAACGCCACCGATCGACAGGGCAGCGCTTTCCTGCTGGCCGGTGCGCTGCACCGTCTCATAATTGGTCTGGTACTGCGCATAACTGATCGACGTGTGCGGCATCCAGCCCGTCATG
Organism: Massilia sp. MP_M2; assembly: GCF_039123635.1. Classification (NCBI taxonomy): domain Bacteria; kingdom Pseudomonadati; phylum Pseudomonadota; class Betaproteobacteria; order Burkholderiales; family Oxalobacteraceae; genus Massilia; species Massilia sp. MP_M2. Next base: position 1,017,131 of record NZ_JBCHJF010000001.1, on the reverse strand, counting down.
GTGCTGTTGGTCAAGACTGGCGCCGACGTCGTGAAGGTATCCGATGCATCGTCACGGAACGAGAACGAGTACGACATGCTGTTGACCGTGTAGTCGGCCGGCAGGAACGATTTGCCACTGAACACGGCGCTGTAGTTGTTGTTCGCCAGGTCGCTCGAGGCAAATGCACCGGTCATGGCGATCGGTGTAGCCAGTGCTGCAGCGGAGATGGTGCACAGTGCGGTCAACAGAGCGGTGGTGATCAGTTTTTTCATGGCAAACCCTTGTTTTGAATTTAAGAAACGATAATTTGTATATAGCAATACCTGTGCCACCAAAGCAACTGGTTGATTATAAACAAGTTTATTTCCTTGAGAGAATCAAGTGTAAAGAAATTCGACACTCTTTGGCGTGCGCGCAACACGTACGGACGAAAAAAAGCGCACCCGCAGGTGCGCCTTTGTTGATAGGCAAACAAGATCAGCTGCAGCGGGTGACTTCGGCGCCGTTGTAGTTCTCGGCAATGCCCGTCAGGCGATCGTGCTCGCCAGCCTCGATCTGGCGGTACTGATAACCGGCGCGCGTCAACTGCGGGCCGCGCGGCAGGATGCGCACACCGCGCACGCCCTGGCGCTGCAGGTCGGCCACCAGCTTTTGCGCCGCACCGTCCGACTTGAAAACGCCCAGCGAAATCGCGTAGCGTAGTGGCGACGTGTCGTTCTGCATGATGAAGAAGTTGGTCACGCCGCGTTCCTTCAACTCGGCGACGCGGCGCTGAGCGCCTTCGCGGCCCCCGTTCGGTGGCAGGTAGACCAGGCGGCTCGTCACTTCCTGGAACGGTATCTCGATGCGCGACTGGCGCGGCGCCAGGCCAAGCCGTGCGACACGTGCCTCGAAGCGGCGCGCGTCGGCCGTGCTGAACGGACCGGCCTGCACGCAGGCGACCAGATTCGGGGTCACCGGCGTTGGCGCAGGCAGGGGCGCAGGTAGGGAAACGGGCGCCTCGGCTTGCGGCGCCGCTACCACGCTCGCCGCAGCCTGCCTGGCCTGCGCTGGCGTGAGCTGCTGCATGCGCTCCGGCGCGAGCTGGTTTTTCAGGCGCGCCGGCTCGTGCGCCACATCGCCCGGCTGGCCGAGCAGACCCTGACCATACGCAAGCAATACCCCATTGGCGCCCAGGAGCGCCCAGAACACGAATTTCAGCACCGCATATCTCCCGTCGAGCCGGTGGCTGCTGCATGCAGGCCGACCAGTACGATGTTATCGACCACTTGGTGCGCGACCTTGAGGGCCGGCGCGATATGGGCAGCAGCGCCGCCCGAGACAATGCAGACGGCGCCGCCCAGGCCTGCCACCGCGCGCTCGATCGCGCCGGCCTGGGCCGAGAGCAGGCCGGACAGGATCGCGTCATGCGTGTTGTCGCCGAACAGCGGCGGCAGCGCGCCGGCATCGACCTGCGGCAGTTGGGCCGTGTTGCGCGCCAGGCTCGAGCCCATCAGGGCCAGGCCGGGCAGGATCATGCCGCCGATGAAGCGGCCGTCGGCGCGTAGCGCGTCGATTGTGGTCGCGGTGCCGCAGGTGGCCACGATCAGGTCGTGGCCGGGCGCCAGTGCGCGCGCGCCGATGGCGGCGGCAAAGCGGTCGCACCCGAGTCGCGCGGGTTCGCGATAGCCGTTGGTGACGCCTGCGCGCTGTGGCGTGGACGCGAACCACTCGACCTGCGCGCCGGCCGGCAGCAGCGCGGCGATGCGCGCGGCCAGTGCAGGTCCCGCGACATTCGACACCAGCACGCGCGTGGCGCCCGCCCAGTCGGGCTGCAACCCATCCAGCCCCGCATGCGCCACCGCACCACTCGCCAACCAGATGCCAGGCGCCGCGCTGTTCTTTGCCAGCGCCCACTTGACGCGGGTATTGCCGGCATCGATCAGCAGCATCATGCTTTCACCCGCAGCGAGACGTCGCCGGCCATCACGGTGATGCGCCCCTCGGGGGTATCGAGCAGCAAGCGCCCGCTGTCGTCGACACCGGCCGCGCGGCCTTCGTGCCGCACGACACCCCCGTCGAGCAGGACGACGGTCTCGCCCTGCCATGCATGGCGCAGGTTCCAGCGCGCGCTGAAGGCGGCAAACCCACGCGCGGCAAACTCGCGCAGGCAGTCGGCCAGGCCGTCGAGCAGCGCCGCCATCAACGCGTCACGGTCCATGCGCGCCAGCCATGGCATGCCGGCTGCGCTGCGGCCCAGCTGCGCTTCCATTGTGTCCGGCATCAAGAGATTCAGGCCGATGCCGATCACGGTCCAGGTCCCGCCGCCAGGTGCGGACTGGGTTTCGATCAGGATACCCGCCAGTTTGTCGCCATCCTTGAGCACATCGTTCGGCCACTTCAGGTGCACCTGCTGGCCCAGCGCGCCGAGCGTGTCGGCCAGCGCCACGCCGACCGCCAGCGGCAGGCCAAGCAGCGCCTGCGGCCCGCCGTCAAAGCGCCAGGCCAGCGAAAACGTCAGCGAGCCTTCGGGCGACGACAGCCAGCTGCGGCCGGCCCGCCCGCGACCTGCGCTTTGATGTTCGGCCACCAGCAGCAGCGGAGCGGCAAGTGTGCTGGCGCGCGCGAGCAGGTCGGCATTGGTCGACCCGGTCTGCGCGACGACTTCGATGGCGACTTTGGTGCGCGACAGGGCGGCGATGGCGGCGGCGTTCATGGGTGCTCCCGGCGCGGCTTGGTCGGCGCGCGCGCAAAGAGACGGTCGAACAGGGCATTGGGCATCAGGCGCAGCAGCTTGGCGACGACGCCCATCTGCCACGGCAGCACGCGGAAACTGTCGCCGCGCGCGATTGCAGCAACAGCCTGCGTGGCGAAGCGTTCGGGGGGCATCAGGAAGGGCATGGGAAAGCGGTTGGCACGGGTCATGGGGGTATCGATGTAGCCGGGCGCGATGGTCACGACGCGAATGTTCGAAGGCCGCAATTCCACCCGCAGCGCCTCGCAATAGCTGTGCAGCGCGGCCTTGCTGGCGCAGTAGGCGCCGGCGCCGCGCATGCCGCGAATCCCGGCCACGCTGCCGATGCCGACCAGGCGGCACGGGGTCGACTGGGTCTTCATGGCGGCGATGAACGGCGCGAACGTCGCCACCGTGGCATTGACATTGGTGGCGAAGACAGCGTCGAACACGGCCAGATCATTGGTCAAATCGTCGGCCTGTCCGGTCAGCGTGCCTTGCGAGATGCCGGCGCAGGCGACGACGATATCGGCGCCGCCGTTGACGGCGATAAAGTCGTGCGCGGCAGCCGTGAGGGCCGCGCGATCGAGCACGTCGACCGCATACACCTGGTGGCACGAGGGGGCAGGGAGCGATTGGCGCAGTTGGTCGAGTGCTTCGCCACGCCGGCCCAGCAAGCCAAGCGTGGCGCCGCGCGCGGCATACGCGCGCGCCAGCGCGGCGCCGATGCCGCTCGAGGCGCCGGTGATGAAGACGCGCTGACCCGGCAGCGACATGCCGGATCAGCGCTGGTTGCGCACGATGGCGACGTCGATGCCGCTGTCGAGCAGCTTGGCGCGCGCGCGGTTGACGGCTTCGACCTGCGTGAACGGGCCAACGCGCACCCGGTGCAGCACGCCGCTGTCGGTGCTGCGGTCGGTGATCGCGGCCTCGAAGCCCAGCAGGGCCAGTTTGGCGCGGGTGTTTTCGGCGTCCGACATTTCGCGGAACGCGCCCGCTTGCAGGTAATAGATGTAGCCGTCAGCGACGGCAGCTGTCGCCGGCGCTGCCGCGACGGTGTTGACGGGCGCCGCTGTTGGCGCAGGGGCCGGGGCGCGGCGCGGTTCCTGCATGCCGGCGATTGCGGCGCCCAGTGGATCGGTGTCCGCTGGCGCTGCAGCAGGCGCCGCAGGCGCGGGCGCCGGTGCCCCAGCCGGTGCACCTGGCGCCGGCTGGGGCGTCTCGCGCACCGGTGTGCGGGTGCCGTACAGCGGCTTGTTCGGATCGTTGGCCTGGCTCGGCTCGAGGTCGGCCGGCCGTCCCATTTTGTTGGAGCGATCGGTGAAGGGCGAGGCGCCCTTGGTGATCACGAGTGCGACCGCCACTGCGATGCCCAGCCCGATGATCAGGCCGATAATGATGCCGGTCAGGGTGCTGCCGCGCTGGCGGAGGGGCGAGAAGGATCGAATGGCGGTCATGACGCTTTCTGGTTGGGCGTTGGATGCAGTTTTACATTTTGTCCGGCGCCGACACGCCGATCAGCGCGAGGCCGTTGCGCAGCACCTGGCGCGTGGCCGCGGCCAGCGCGAGGCGGGCCAGCTTGAGCGGCTCGTCGTCGTCCAGCAGCCACTTGTGCGCGAAGTAGTAGCTGTGCAGGTCGCCGGCCAGTTCGCGCAGGTAGAACGCCACCTGGTGCGGGCCCAGTTCGCCCAAGGCGCGCTCGAGCACTTCAGGGTACGACGCCAGCTTGGCCAGCAGTTCGAATTCCTTCGGCGAGGTGAGCGGCGACAGGTCGACGCCGGCGAGCGAGGCGACATCGCCGCCCCAGTTGGCCAGGGCCGAGCAGATGCGCGCGTGGGCATACTGGACGTAGTACACCGGGTTCTCGTCGCTTGTTTCGAGCGCGACGTTCACATCGAACACGAACTCGGTGTCGGCCTTGCGCGAGATGAGGAAGAAGCGCACCGCGTCGCGGCCACGCGTGACGTCGCCCGCGCCCGACCAGTCGATCAGGTCGCGCACAGTGACGTACGAGCCGGCGCGTTTGGAAATCTTGACCTCTTCGCCATCCTTCATCACGGTGACCATCTTGTGCAGCACGTAGTCGGGATAGCCTTGCGGGATCCCGATGTCCACGGCCTGCAGGCCGGCGCGCACGCGCGCGATCGTGCCATGGTGGTCACTGCCCTGGATATTGATCGCCTGGTCGAAGCCGCGGCGGAATTTCTGGATGTGGTACGCCACGTCCGGCACGAAGTACGTATAGGTGCCGTCGGACTTGCGCATCACGCGGTCCTTGTCGTCGCCGTAGTCGGTGGTCTTGAGCCACAGCGCGCCGCCTTCTTCATACGTTTTGCCCGAGTCGACCAGCGTCTTGACGGCGGTATCGACCTTGCCGTCGGCGTATAGCGACGATTCGAGGTAGTAGTTGTCGAACTTGACGCCAAATGCCTGCAGATCCTGGTCCTGCTCGTTGCGCAGGTAAGTCACGGCAAAGCGGCGGATCGATTCGAGGTCGTTCACGTCGCCGCTGGCGGTGGCCGGCTCGCCATCGCTGGCCGAGACGGTCTTTTTGGCCAGGAAGTCGGCGGCGATTTCGGCGATGTAGTCGCCGTTGTAGGCCGATTCGGGCCAGTCGGCTTCGCCCGGCTTGACGCCGCGCGCACGCGCCTGCACCGAGTTGGCCAGCGTGGCAATCTGCACGCCGGCATCGTTGTAATAGAACTCGCGCGTGACGTCATGGCCCTGCGACAGGAACAGCGACGCCATCGCATCGCCCAGCGCGGCCTGGCGGCCATGGCCGACATGCAGTGGGCCGGTCGGGTTGGCCGAGACGAATTCGATGATCACGTGGTGGCCGGCGCCGCTGACGCCACTGCCGAAGGCCGCGCCCTGTTCGAGCACGCTGCGCGCGACCGATTGCTTGGCGCTGGCAGCCAGGCGCAGGTTGATGAAGCCGGGGCCGGCGATGTCGGCGGCGTCGATCAGGCCTTCTGCGCCCGGTGCGGCCAGCAGGGCAGCGACCAGGCGGGTGGCCAGTTCGCGCGGATTGGTTTTCAGTGGCTTGGCCAGCTGCATCGCGATATTGCAGGCGATGTCGCCATGCGACGGGTCGCGCGGCCGTTCGAGCACCACGTTCGGGGTGAGATCGGTACCGGCAACGATCGGCGCGAGGGCGGCCTGGAACAGGGCAACGATTTGTTGTTTTTGTTGGGCGAGCATGGGAATGGTCGAAAATGTAATGAGGCGGCGCCTGGAGGTCAGGCAAACAGTGATCATTATACTAGCTTGACGGTGCGCTTTGGCGGGAGGCGGCACCACCGGCCAGTGGCGCAACCATGTTCATGGTTACCACAGCGGCCACTATATTAAGCGTCGTCAAAGGCATAACCGTTACAATGGGAGCCCATTTTCGCAACATTTTATTCGCCATGACTGACAAGCGTACAACGCTCTCCCTGAAACCCAAGGCCAAGCCGGCCTCCGACCGGCGCGGCGCCAGCGCGGCAGGCCGCAAACCGGCCCAGACCGCCGAGCGTAGCCAACCACGCGGGCAGGGGCAGGGTGGTCAGGCGCAGGGTGGCCAGACGCAGCAAGGCGAACGCGCACCGGCCCAGCCGGCATCGGCGTCCGGCTATCAGTTGAAGCACCACGTTGCGCGCCCGCCGCGCGAAGAGCCGCGCCTGCGCGCCAGTCATGAAGTGAAGGTTGCGCCGCAGCGCGACTACAAACCCGACCTGAAATCCGACTCGCTGGCCCTGGCGCTGCTGGGCGCGGCGAGCGCCGTCGCCCGCGTGCAGGGCGGCATGGCGCTGCCGCAGGCCTTGTCGATCGTGTTCGGTGACTATGACGTCACGCCGCAAACGCGCGGCGCGATCCAGGACATCGCCTACCGCACCATGCGCCAGCTGGGCCGCAGTGAAACGCTGCTGGGCCTGATGACGAGCAAGGCGCCCGAGCCGCCGATGCTGGGCGCCTTGCTGTGCGCGGCGCTGTCGCTGCTCGACCCGCCCGAGGGCATGCCGGCGCCGTACGAAGCATTTACCGTGGTCGACCAGGCCGTCACCGGCGCGGCTGCGCACCCCGATTTCGCGCACGCCAAGGCGATGGTCAATGCGGTGCTGCGCCGCTTCCTGCGCGAGCGCGCAGCGCTCGTCGAAGAAGCGCTGCGCACGCCGCTGGCGCGCTGGAATTATCCGCAGTGGTGGATCGACACGGCGCGCGCGGCCTACCCGCGCGACTGGGAAGCCGTGCTTGCCGCTGGCAACGCGCATCCGCCATTGACGCTGCGCGTGAACTGCCGCCGGCAAGACGTTGCCGCCTACCTGCAGTCGCTGCAGGATGCGGGCCTGGACGCCGAGCAGGTCGGGCCGTACGCGGTGCGCCTGGCGCAGGCGATCAACGTGAGCCAGATCCCCGGCTTTGCCGAAGGCGTGGTGTCGGTACAGGATGCCGGCGCCCAGCTGGCCGCGCCGCTGCTCGACCTGCACGACGGCATGCGCGTGCTCGACGCGTGCGCGGCGCCCGGCGGCAAGAGCGGCCATATCCTCGAGACGGCGAACGTGGAACTCACCGCCGTCGACACCGATGCGCTGCGCCTCGGCCGGGTGGGTGACAACCTCGGTCGCCTGGGTCTTTCGGCGCAGCTCGTCACGGCCGACGCCGGCGCGACCGACTGGTGGGATGGCCGTCAATACGATCGCATCCTGGCCGACGTGCCATGCACGGCATCGGGCATCGTGCGCCGCCACCCGGATATCCGCTGGTTGCGCCGCAAGTCGGATACATCCCAACTTGCAACACTTTCAGCCAAAATACTCGACAACCTTTGGCAGATGCTGCTGCCGAATGGTAAATTGCTATTCGTGACATGTTCGCTCTGGCCCCAGGAATCGGAGGCGCAGGCGGCTGCCTTCGCGGCCCGCCACGACGCGGTCCGCCTCGATGCGCCGGGCCAACTGCTGCCCGTCGGTGGCGCCGGACAGGATCATGACGGTTTGTTCTACGCCCTGTTCCAGAAGAAAGCGGCGTGAAGTTCTTTTCACTACGCGCATTATTTAAGGCCCCGGCTCCCCCGTGACGTTACGATTTTTCCGCCTTTTCGCCTGTCAGTTGCTGCTGGCGATCGCGTGCGTTGCCATGGGCACGCCGGCGCAGGCGGCCGACGACATCGAAATCACCCGCGCAACCATCGAAGCGAGCGACGATGGCTACCGCCTCAACACGGCCTACAACTTTGAACTGAATCACGGCCTGAAGGACGCGATCCAGCACGGGGTCCAGCTGCACTTCACCACCGAGATCGAGCTCACGCGCCCGCGCTGGTACTGGCGCGACGAAAAGGCCGTTTCGCTGAAACGCACCATCCGCATTTCGTACGACGTGCTCACGCGCCAGTATTACGTGGTCGTGGTGGGCTCGTTCCAGGAACGCTTCCAGACCTTCGAAGACGCGATGTTCATGATCCGGCGCCCGACGCGCTGGCTGATCGCGCCCAAGGGCACGCTCAAGGCCGGCGAAGTCTATGAAGTCTCGCTGCGCATGTTCATGGACCGCGAGTATCTGCAAAAGCCGTTGCAGGTCAATGCCTTCAACGACTCGGACTGGCGCTTGAGCTCCAGCCGCAAGACCTTCACCTACCGTGCGGAGTGAAGTGATCAGCGGTGGGGTGCGCTATGCGCTGATCGTCGGTGGCGCGATCGTCTCGATCCTGCTGTTCCTGCTGGCCGGGGCGTCCGACAACTCGGGCTTCTTCGGCCGTTATTACAGCTGGTTGCTGGGCCTGACCGCCGCGATGGCGTTCCTGCTCCTGATCGTCGTCGTCGTGGCGCTGGGCCGCCTGTATTCACGCTACAAGGCCGGCAAATTCGGTTCCCGATTAATGGCCAGGCTGGTGCTGCTGTTTGCCGGCATCGGCATCCTGCCCGGCCTCGTGATCTTCATCGTGTCGGTGCAGTTCGTGTCGCACTCGATCGACTCGTGGTTCGACGTCAAGATCGAATCGGCGATCGAATCGGGCCTGAACCTGGGCCGCGCCGCGCTCGACGAATCGCTGTCCGAACTGGGCGCCACCGCGCAGACGGCCGCCGCCACGCTGGCAGGGCAGAGCGACATGACCGCGCAACCGGTGCTGGCGCGCCTGTTGGCCGACACTAGTGGCCTGCAAAGCGTGATGCTGGTCGACGCCAACGGCGCCGTGCTGTCGGCCGCCACCGAAGACCGTGGCGCCAACCTGGCTGCCGATGCACCCAATGAACGCATGCTGCGCAGCGCCGGGATGCCGGGCGGGTATGCCCAGGCCGAGGGCGGTGTCGGTCCCGCCGATACGGGCGAGGACGCCGCAGAGGGCGCCTCGAATGCGCTCGACGCCGTGACCGGCCTGCGCCTGCGCGTGGTGATGGCCGTGCCCGAACCACCTGGCGTGCAGCAGCGTTACCTGCAACTGCTGCAGGCGGTGCCGGTGGGCCTGGCCTCGAACGCCGAGGTGCTGCGCTCGGCCTCGACCGAATACCGGCTGCGCCTCGAAGCGCGCACCGGCCTGCGCAAGATGTACATCGTGACGCTGACCCTGACGCTGCTGCTGGCGATCTTCGGCGCGATCGGCAGCGCCTTCCTCATCGCCGGCAACCTCGCGCAGCCGCTGCTGGTGCTGGCCGAAGGCACGCAGGCGGTGGCCGAGGGTGATCTGTCGCCGCGCCCGATCGTCGAGACCAACGATGAACTGGGCACGCTGACCAGGTCGTTCAATGCAATGACGGGCCAGCTGTTCGAGGCCAGGAGCGCCGTGGAACGCAACCGCGCCGCGCTGCAAAGCGCCAAGGCCCACCTCGAATCGGTGCTGGCCAATATGTCGGCCGGTGTGATCGTGCTCGATGCCGAAGGCCTGGTGGTCAACTCGAACGACGCTGCATACCGCATCCTGCAGCTCGAGCCGGGCGCGATGGCCGGGCCGCTGAACCGCATCGCCGGCCTCGAAACCTTTTCGAATACGGTCGCCCGCTCGTTCTCGGCGCAAAGCGCCCACGTGGCTGCCGAGCGCCGCAAGCGCGCGCACTGGCAGCAGCAGATCGAGATCCCGCGCGACGCCCAGCGCAAGACCGGCGCGGCCGATGAACAGGAGCACGATATCGTGCTGCTGGCGCGCGGCTCGCGCCTGCCGGTGGGCGCCGACAGCGGCTTCATCGTCGTGTTCGACGATATCTCGGACGTGATCACTGCCCAGCGTTCGGTGGCGTGGGGCGAGGTGGCGCGTCGCCTGGCGCACGAAATCAAGAATCCGCTCACGCCGATCCAGCTGGCGGCCGAGCGCATGCAGATGAAGCTGGCCGAGCACCTGCCGCAAGCGCAGGCCGACCTGCTTCAGCGCGGCACGACCACGATCGTCAACCAGGTCGACGCGATGAAGCGCATGGTCGACGATTTCCGCGACTATGCACGCACGCCGCCGGCGATGCTCGACCAGCTCGACCTGAATGGCCTGATCGCCGAGATCCTGAGCCTGTACCTGGCCGACGACGGCAGCGACATCATTCATGCGAACCTCGCGCCGGACCTGCCGCGCGTGATGGGCGACGCCACCCAGCTGCGCCAGGTGATCCACAACCTGGTTCAGAATGCGCAGGATGCGCTGGTCGAGCGTGGGCCGGATGCGCCGGCCCCGCGCGTGGACATCACGACCGAAGCAATCCAGTACATGGGCACCGGCGGCCTGGCCGGCACCGCAGTGCGCCTGGCGATCGTCGACAATGGTCCTGGTTTCGCGCCCCGCATCCTGGCGCGCGCGTTCGAACCGTACGTGACGACCAAGGCGCGCGGCACGGGCCTTGGCCTCCCGATGGTCAAGAAAATCATCGACGAACACGGTGGCCGGATCGATGTCGGGAACCGCAGCGATGGAACTGGCGCAGCAGTGTCGATTTTACTGTTAAAGTTAGCTCCCGAAGCAAGCTTGGCTTAAGGACAACTGAACAAGCGGCTGCGTGTTGCACTGCCAATCGCACCGCCCGGCAGTACACTGCGCCGTGTTGTTCAGTACAGTGCGTTTTTCCGGCCGATCGTGGCTCCGCTCGTAATGGTTTTTCGAACTCCCCTTCGGTGCAAAAAACTTATAAAATTGCACACACGTCGGGTAGAAGATCAGGAAGGTAGAAGAGATGGCGAACATACTGGTAGTTGACGATGAAATGGGAATCCGGGAGCTGCTGTCCGAGATTCTCGGTGACGAAGGTCATGCCATCACCCTGGCCGAGAACGCGCAGCAAGCGCGTGAGGCGCGCGCGGCCGGCGCCCCGGATCTCGTGCTGCTCGATATCTGGATGCCTGACACCGATGGCGTCACGCTGCTCAAGGAATGGCAGCGCGACGGCCTGTTGACCATGCCGGTCATCATGATGTCCGGTCACGCGACCATCGACACCGCAGTCGAGGCAACGCGCATCGGCGCGCTGAACTTCCTCGAGAAACCGATCGCGCTGCAAAAGCTGCTCAAGGCCGTGCAGCAGGGCTTGAGCCGCGCGCAGGAAGTCGCACGTGCGCCGCTGGCGCCGCCGCGCCCGATCGCGCCGAGCGTGCCGGGCATGGGCCTCGATGGCGGCGGCGCCGCATTGGCGTCGGCATCGCCATCAACGCCGATGTTCGCGTCGGCCAATGCACAGCCGGGCGCCGGCGCGGCCCTTGGCAACGGGGCGCGGCTGGTGCATGCAATGTCGCAGGGCGAGGGCACCGGCTACACGCTGTCGTTCGACCTGCCACTGCGCGAAGCGCGTGACGCATTCGAGCGCATGTACTTCGAACACCACCTGGGCCGCGAAGGCGGCAGCATGACGCGCGTGGCCGAAAAGACGGGCCTGGAGCGCACCCACTTGTACCGCAAGCTCAAGCAGCTGGGCGTCGAGCCGGGCAAGCTGGCCAAGAAAGGGGGCTGATGGCCCGCGCGGCCACCAGTCTCGTTACCGGTTCGACGGCGGCGGCGCGCGAAGGGGCCATTGCAGCAGCGTTGGCCGTGCCCTTCGATGCGGCGTCTGCGTCTTCTGCATCTTCTGCATCCGTCAGCGGCCTCGCTGCTGACAGAGCAGCCTCTCCCGCAAGCCGCCTGCCGGCGCCTGCCATCCCGTTCGACGCCGTCATCCTCGAAGGCCTGGGCGTGGCGTCCACGCCGCTCGAATCCGGTCCCGGCCTGCAGGTCATGCGCATTGCCCCGGGCTGCCTGTGCTGCGACGGCAATCTGGTTTTGCGTGTAACATTGAATCGTCTGCTGCGCCAACGCCCTCGGCGCCTGTTCATCGGTCTGGCGAGCAGCGAACACCTTGATCAGTTGCGATCGTGGCTTGCAGCACCGCCATACGATCAGCTGTTGGCCCTGGAGCCGACCGTGCACGTCTGAGCTTTACGGGTGCGTTCACTTGAAATCCAGCTGGCCAGCCCCACCTCTTAATCGAAGTGAACAGCCTGTCATGCGCCGCCACCGGCAGGTTGGCACCAACTTTCTGATCGAAGGAGTCAACATGAACATGATCTACAACAGTGAACAGTACAGCGTCGTCGAATTCGGTGTCGACCGTGAACTCGAAGCACTGCGCTTTGGTGGCTTCGAGATCGTCGACAAGACCGGCCGGCGCGAAGCGTTCATCGGCGGCCGACTCGCGCAATCGTTCCGACGCGATGTCAACAACCTGATCGCCAGCGAACCAACGATGGAAGAAATCGACGAGTTCCTGGGCGAATACGACACCCTGATGAGCCAACCGGTGGTGCTGCATTAAGCCGGTTCTGAAGTACCTGCCGCGCCATTGCCAACCAAGGTGATGGCGCTTTCGTTTCGGTAGCATACAAAGCTGTACCCATGTGCCAGTTACTTGGAATGAACTGCAATGTCCCTACTGACATTGTCTTCTCTTTTACCGGCTTCGCCCATCGCGGCGGCCATACCGATACCCACCATGACGGCTGGGGCATCGCCTTCTTCGAAGGTACGGGCGTGCGCCACTTCGTCGATCACCAGGCAGCGGTTGCCTCGCCGATCGCCGAGCTGATCAAGCGTTACCCGATCAAATCCACCAACGTCATTGCCCATATCCGCAAGGCCACTGTCGGCCAGGTAGCGCTGGAAAACTGCCATCCGTTCGTGCGCGAGTTGTGGGGCCGCTATTGGGTGTTTGCCCATAACGGCGACCTCAAGCAATTTGCGCCTGTGCTCGATGGCGCATTCCGGCCCGTCGGCACGACCGACAGCGAACTGGCTTTTTGCTTCCTGCTGCAAAGCCTGCGCCGCGAGTTTGGCGATACAGCCCCGACGCGCGCGGCAATGGCCGGTGCGCTTGGGCGCATCATTCCCGGCATCGCCGCCCATGGCACCTTCAATATGATGCTGTCCGATGGGACCGCGCTCTATACGCATTGTTCGACCAAGCTGTGCTATGTCGTGCGCAAGCACCCGTTCGTGACGGCCTGCCTGTCGGACGAAGACCTGTCGGTCGACTTTTCGCAGGTGACGACGCCCGATGACCGGGTCGCGATCATCGTCACTGAACCGCTGACGACGAACGAGGGATGGACCCACTTCGCGCCGGGCGAGTTGAAGGTGTTCGTCGATGGCTTGCCGCAGGATGTGGCGGCCTTGTCAGCCAGTTGATCGTTCCCCAACATTCTCACAAAAAATTTATGCTGGGAAACCCAACTGTCATTGGGATGCGGTAAAGTAGATCGGTTGCCGCGATATTGAGAATGACATGACCGATACAGCCCGCCTCCTCGACGAGGCATCCCAGCCACTGCGCATGCGCAATTTTTTCTTGGCGCGCCAGCCAGTGCTGGACCGTAACCAGGCATTGTATGGCTACGAATTGCTGTTCCGTGGCAGTGCTCAGGGGCCGGCGGAGTTCGAGTCCGGGCTGTCGGCCAGCGCCAGCGTCATCCACCATGCGTCCCAACTCGGCTTGCCGCGCGCGATTGGCGATGCGACCGCGTTCATCAATGTCGACAAGGACGCGCTGATGAGCGATATATTCGCATTCATGCCACGCGAGCGCACGGTGCTGGACATCGTCAGCTCGGTCGAGCCCGATGTCGACGTGATCGATCGCATGACGCATCTGGCGTCGCACGGTTTTCGTTTTTCTGCCGAGGCCTCGGCCCACGGCGCGGCGCTGTCGCGTTTTCTGCCGGTAATCGATTTCGTCAAGATGGACCTGCGCACGCTGCCGCTCGTGACGATGCTGTCGCTCGCACCGCGCCTGCGCAACACCGGCAAGCGACTGGTGGCTGCGAAGGTCGAGAACCTCACCGAATACCGTACCTGCCTTGATGTCGGCTTCGACTATTTCCAGGGCTATTATTTTGCCAAGCCATCGGTGATCGCGGGGCGCAAGTTGTCGCCGTCGCAAACGACGGTGCTCGACCTGATGAACCTGATCACGTCGGACGCCGACAATGCCGAGATCGAGCAGGTGGTCAAACGCGAAGTGACGATTGGCCTGAACCTGCTGCGCCTGGTGAACACGCCCGCGGTCGGGGCAGGGCGGCGCATCGAATCGATCAGCCAGGCCTTGACCCTGCTGGGCCGGCGCCAGTTGCAGCGCTGGCTGCAGATCCTGCTGTTTGCCGAGCCCGACGTGCGCGGTCACAGCCAGAGTCCGCTCCTGATGCTGGCCACGACGCGCGCGCGGCTGATGGAGTTGCTGGCCCAACGCATGCGCCCGGCGCAGCGCAACGTCGCCGACATCGCGTTCACGGTTGGCATGATGTCGCTGATGGACACGCTGTTCTGCATTCCGATGCGCGACATCGTCGAACAAATCCCGGTGATCGACGAAGTGCGCACCGCGCTGTTGAATCGCACGGGTTTCTTTGGCGAGCTGCTCAAACTGGCCGAATCGATCGAGCGCATGGACGACGAGCAGGACGATATGCTGGCGGGCCTGAAGTCACTGGCCTTCGATGGCGACGACCTGGCCGAGCTCGAAGTGGCCGCGTTCGAATGGAGCGACAAGGTCGTACGCTACGCCATCTGACGCTGCCAGCGACATCACCCCGACCGGGCCGCCAGGACAACCTGCCGGCCCGTTTGCATTCCCAGCCCCATAAAAGCAATTGCCTTCCAATTAGGGTCAGAGTCGAATTGTTTGACAACTTTTCTAATCTGCAAGGCCGGGAATGGCCCAGTCTGCTATAGGCAGGAGAAATTGTTCAATAATTCGACTCTGACCCTAATTAAAATTGCTGATTTTAGGAAAAATTACTTATTAATTCTACTCTGACCCTAATTGGGGGTTAGGAGAGGTTGGGGGCCAGGTGGCGTTCGACTTCTTGTTTGTCCATGTGGCGGCGGGTGGCCATGTCGTCGACCTGGTCGTTGGCGATTTTGCCCACGACGAAGTACTTTGAGTCGGGGTGGGCCAGGTAGAAGCCGGAGACGGCGGCGCCGGGGTACATGGCGTAGGACTCGGTCAGTTGCATGCCGATTTCTTCGGCTTGCAGCGTGGCGAACATGTCGGCTTTGACCGTGTGTTCCGGGCAGGCCGGGTAGCCTGGGGCGGGGCGGATTCCCAGGTATTTTTCGGCGATCAGCGCTTCGTTGCTCAGGTCTTCGCCGACGGCGTAACCCCACAGGTCGGTGCGTACGCGTTCGTGCAGGTATTCGGCGAAGGCTTCGGCCAGGCGGTCGGCCAGCGACTTGAGCATGATCGACGAGTAGTCATCGTGCGCCGCTTCGAAGCGCTGTTCGTGCTTTTCGATGCCCAGGCCGGCCGTCACGGCGAACATGCCGATATAGTCGGCGATGCCGCTGTCTTTCGGCGCGATGAAGTCGGCGATGCACTGGTTCGGGCGCTGCTCGCCATTCACCATTGGTTTCACGCCCTGCTGGCGCAGGCCGTACCAGGTCAGCGCCACTTGCGAGCGCGATTCGTCCGTGTAGATTTCGATGTCGTCGTCATGCACCGTGTTCGCCGGCAGCAGGGCGATGACGCCGTTGGCCGACAGCCAGCGGCCTTCGATGATCCGCTTGAGCATCGCCTGGCCTTCGGCAAACACCTTGCTCGCGGCGTCGCCCACCACGTCGTCGGTCAGGATGGCGGGGAAGGGGCCAGCGAGGTCCCAGGTCTGGAAGAACGGGCCCCAGTCGATGTAGCGCGCGATCATGCCGAGATCGACGTTCTTGAAGATGCGGCGGCCAATGAACTTCGGTTTCACCGGTGCGAATGCGAGGCGCGCCTTGTTGGCGCGGGCCTGCTCTAGCGTGAGCATCGGCAGGGCCTTCTTGCTGGCGTGCTGGATGCGGATACGCTCGTAGTCCTGCGCCAGTTCGATGATGTAGGCATCGCGCGTGTCGTCCGTGACCAGCGACTGGCCGACCGACACCGAACGCGACGCATCCGGCACGTACACCACCGGGCCATCGTAGAACGGCGCGATCTTGACGGCCGTGTGCGCGCGGCTGGTGGTCGCGCCGCCGATCAACAGCGGCATCTTGCGGTCGCGGAAATACGGATCGCGCTGCATCTCGCGCGCCACATGCGCCATTTCCTCGAGCGATGGCGTGATCAGGCCCGACAGGCCCACCATGTCGGCGTTTTCTTCTTTCGCACGCGCGAGGATGTCGGCGCACGGCACCATCACGCCCATATTGACGATCTCGAAGTTATTGCACTGCATGACGACCGAGACGATGTTCTTGCCGATGTCGTGCACGTCGCCCTTGACGGTGGCGATCACCATCTTGCCCTTCGGCTTGGAGACGATGCCGGTGCGCGCTTCTTCGAGCGCCTTTTCTTCTTCGATGAACGGCACCAGGTGGGCCACGGCCTGCTTCATCACGCGCGCCGATTTGACCACCTGCGGCAGGAACATCTTGCCCTGGCCGAACAGGTCGCCGACGATGTTCATGCCGTCCATCAGCGGGCCTTCGATCACGTGGATCGGGCGGCCGTTCGAGGCCAGCACCTGCTGGCGCATTTCTTCGGTGTCCTCGACGATCCACTGCGTGATGCCGTGCACCAGCGCGTGCGCCAGGCGCTTTTCGACTGTCGCTTCACGCCATTCGAGGTTCTGTTCCTGCTTGTTGCCGCCGGCTTTCAGGGTGCCGGCGATCTCGATCATGCGTTCGGTGGCGTCCTTGCGGCGATTGAGCACGACGTCCTCGACGCGTTCGCGCAGTTCGGGCGCCAGGTTGTCGTAGACGCCGACCATGCCGGCGTTGACGATGCCCATCGTCAGGCCCGCCTTGATCGCGTGGTACAGGAACACGGTGTGGATCGCTTCCCGCGCCGGATCGTTGCCGCGGAAGCTGAACGACACGTTCGACACGCCGCCCGAGATCTTCGCGTACGGCAGATTGTCGCGGATCCACTGGCACGCTTCGATGAAGTCGTTCGCGTAGTTGTCGTGTTCTTCGATGCCGGTGGCGATCGCGAAAATGTTCGGATCGAAGATGATGTCTTCGGGCGGGAAGCCCACCTGTTCGGTCAGCACCTTATAAGCGCGCGCGCAGATCTCGGTCTTGCGCGCGAACGTGTCGGCCTGGCCCTGCTCATCGAACGCCATCACGATCACGGCCGCGCCGTAGCGGCGGCACAGGACTGCCTGGCGAATGAATTCTGCTTCGCCTTCCTTCATCGAGATCGAGTTGACGATCGCCTTGCCCTGCACGCACTTCAGGCCCGCCTCGATCACCGACCACTTCGACGAGTCGATCATCACCGGCACGCGCGAGATATCGGGCTCCGATGCGATCAGGTTCAGAAAGCGCGTCATGGCCGCCTGCGAGTCGAGCATCGCTTCGTCCATATTGATGTCGATGACCTGGGCGCCGTTCTCGACCTGCTGCCGTGCGACCGACAGCGCCTCGTCGAACTGCTCGTTGAGGATCATGCGGGCGAACGCTTTTGATCCCGTCACGTTGGTGCGCTCGCCGACGTTGACGAACAGCGACGACTCGTCGATCGTGAATGGCTCCAGGCCCGACAGGCGCATCGCCACCGGGATCTCGGGGATCGTACGTGGCGCGTGCTGCTCGAGGATGGTCGCGATCGCGTTGATGTGCTCCGGCGTCGTGCCGCAGCAGCCGCCGGCGATATTGATGAAGCCCGCGTCGGCAAATTCGCGCAGCAGCGCGGAGGTGTCTGCGGGCAGTTCGTCAAAGCCCGTATCGCTCATCGGATTGGGCAGGCCGGCATTCGGGTAGATGCAGACGAACGTGTCGGCGATGTTCGACAGCTCTTGCGCGTACGGGCGCATCAGCGCAGCGCCCAGCGCGCAATTAAGGCCAATGGTCAGCGGCTTGGCGTGGCGCACCGAGTTCCAGAACGCCGGCACGGTCTGGCCCGACAAGATGCGGCCGGATGCATCGGTCACGGTGCCCGAGATCATCAGGGGCAGGCGCGGCACGTCCGGGTGTTCGTCGAAGTACAGGTCGATCGCGAACAGCGCTGCCTTGCAATTGAGCGTGTCGAAGATCGTCTCGACCAGCAGCAGGTCGGCGCCGCCGTCGACCAGGCCGCGCACCTGCTCGTGGTACGACGCGACCAGCTGGTCGAAGGTCACGTTGCGCGCCGCCGGGTCGTTCACGTCGGGCGAGATCGAGGCCGTCTTGGGCGTCGGGCCCAGAGCGCCGGCGACGAAGCGCGGTTTCTCGGGCGTCGAATACTTGTCGCAGGCGGCGCGCGCCAGTTTGGCAGCCTGCACGTTCATCTCGTAGGCCAGATGCGCCATGTGATAGTCGTCCTGCGCCACGCCGGTGGCACCGAACGTGTTCGTCTCGAGCAGGTCGGCGCCGGCGGCCAGATAGCGCTCGTGGATTTCCTGGATGATCTGGGGCTGCGTCAGCGTGAGCAGCTCGTTGTTGCCCTTGACGAACAGCTCGCGCGCGCCAACGCGTTCGGGCGCGGCAAAGGTGGCAAACCGCTCGCCCCGGTACGCCGCTTCATCGAGCTTGTACTGCT
This sequence comes from Massilia sp. MP_M2, assembly GCF_039123635.1. Taxonomy (NCBI): domain Bacteria; kingdom Pseudomonadati; phylum Pseudomonadota; class Betaproteobacteria; order Burkholderiales; family Oxalobacteraceae; genus Massilia; species Massilia sp. MP_M2. Next base: position 998,522 of record NZ_JBCHJF010000001.1, on the reverse strand, counting down.
GGATGATCGTGCCCATCGCGCCATCCAGGATCATGATACGGCGCGCAAGAATGTCGCGCAGCTGGGTTTCGATCGGCGAGATGGCGTTGGCGCGGGCGTTCATGGTGACGTCTTTCGAGGAGGGAGGCTTAAAGAAATTGCCTGTTGGGCGGTCTGCGATTATACGCCAAGCCGTTGATATCGCTGAAAGCCAGGTCCGTGTATGTATCCTTTTGTATGTAACGCCGTATGTGTTACATGGAGTTACAATTCGCGGCTTTGCAGCAATCTTTACGTTACATGTTGGGACGACAATCAAGTCAAGCCACGGCGAGTGGCGTGAACAGATGGGATAACGCATGAACAAAGAGTATCGACCGGACTGGGATCAGCCGATGGACCGCAACCCGGAGCCAGCGGCATCGTCGAAGCCGCAAGTCGCCAGCAATGGTGTGAAACAGATCGTTACGATCCGTCTGGATGTGGATATGCTTGAATGGTTCAAGGCCGCAGGTCCTGGCTATCAGACCCGCATCAACCAGGTTCTGCGTGAACATATGGATGCCGAGCGTGAATCGCAGGTGGATTAAGTCATTACAAGGCGCCCGCGAGGTGCCTTTTTTGATGGTGTAAAGACAAAAACGGCAGCCCGCAGGCTGCCTTGGCATATTCAGAGCGCGCGCTTGCTTAGCTGAACCTCAGCCCCGCCAGCGCAAACCCTTTCAGGAATTCGGCGGCCGCCAGGCGTTTGCCACCCGGTTTCTGCAGCTCGGTCAGGCGCAGCGCGCCAGACCCGCACGCCACCACGATCCCGCCCGCGTCCGCCTGTAGCACCTGGCCCGGCGCGCCGCCGCCCTCGACTGCGCCGGCATGCCAGATTTTCACTGCCACGCCATCGACCACACCGTTCGCACCGGGGAATGGATTGAACGCGCGGATCTTGCGCGCCAGGACGCTCGCCGGCAGCGCGAAATCGAGCTTCGCTTCTTCTTTCGTGATCTTGGCCGCATAGGTCACGCCGACATCTGGCTGCGGCCTGGCCACCAGCTGGCCCGCCGCCATCTTGTGCAGCGCCTCGACGATCATGCGCGCGCCCAGCGCCGCCACCTTGTCGTGCAGCGTGCCGGTGGTGTCCGTGGCGTCGACCGGCAAGCCTTCCATCAGCAGCATCGGGCCGGTGTCGAGGCCTTCTTCCATTTCCATGATGGTCACGCCGGCGTCAAGATCACCTGCTTCGATCGCGCGATGAATCGGCGCAGCGCCGCGCCAGCGCGGCAGCAGCGAGCCGTGAATATTGATGCAGGGGCGGATGTCGAGCGTGCTGCGCGGCAGGATCAGGCCATAGGCCGCCACCACCATCACGTCGTAGTCCAGCGCCAGCAATTGCGCGTGGGCCGCGCGTGCCTGCTCAGCGCGTTCGGGATCCTTGCTGTCGGTACGCAATGACAGCGGCTGCGCCACCGGCATGCCGTGCGCCAGCGCGTATTGCTTGACGCTGGAGGCCTGCAACTGCATCCCGCGCCCGGCCGGGCGGTCGGGCTGGGTCAGCACCAGGGGGACGGTGAAACCGGCTTCGTGGATCGCACGCAGGGCGATGGCGGCGAACTCCGGCGTGCCGGCAAAGACGACCTTCATCAACGACGCGCGCCGCGCTGGGCCGCTTCGCGCGCCAGGCCGCGCTCTTCTTTCTGCAGTTTGGCCTTGATGCGGTTGCGTTTCAGCGGCGACAGGTATTCGACGAATACCTTGCCCATCAGGTGATCCATCTCGTGCTGGATGCAGACGGCCAGCAAGCCATCGGCATCGACCGTGAACTCCTTGCCGTCGAGATCGAAGGCGCGCACCTTGACGCGCGACGGCCGCTCGACGCCGTCGTACACGCCCGGCACCGACAGGCAGCCTTCGTCGTACACCGCGCGCTCTTCGCTCGACCAGGTGATTTCAGGATTGATGAGGACCATCAGGTCGTCCTGCGACTCGGTCACGTCGATCGTGACGACTTGCTCGTGCACATTCACCTGGCTCGCAGCCAGGCCAACGCCTGGCGCTTCATACATGGTGTCGGCCATGTCGGCCACCAGGGTGCGCAGGCGCTCGGTGCCGAATTCGGTCACGGGCGTGGCAATCGTGTGCAGGCGTGGGTCGGGATAGCGAAGGATGTCGAGTAGGGCCATGATCAGTTCGGATTTCGAGAGGGTGGGTAGCAGTTGACGGGGTGCTGGGGCGCGGGCAATTTTGGACAGCAAATGCGCCACACGCCCCGCAGCAGAAACGCCGGTTTGTCTTGCTAGTTCAGGCAATTGTGTGCAGAATTTGATTCTATACAGCAACCCTTCCGTGGGCGGGGAGCGGTACGTCGTGATGCTTCTGGCGCCGCGGCCGGGCGTACTGCGCGCGCGGCCTGCAATTGTATTCGGATTTACGCTGTCTCAACGCCGGACTTAACGGACGTCTTCAATGAAAAATTTTAGCACAGTCATGGCCCATGCTGCAGCGGTGGCCTTGCTGGCCTGCGCCGCGAGCGGCACCGCCGTGGCCCAGACGAATGCCGCCGGCCCGTCGGCTGCCTGCGCGTTCCGTCCCGACGCCCCCGACAAGCACGTCGTGGTCAAGCGCGACACCCTCTGGGACATTTCGGGCAAGTTCTTGCGTAACCCATGGTGCTGGCCGCAGGTCTGGGGGATGAACCGGGATGAAATTCGCAACCCGCACTGGATCTATCCGGGCCAGGTGATCTGGTTTGATCGCGCACGCGGCCGTCTCTCGTTCGAACGGCCCGGCGAGGGCGGCGATGGCCGCGGCCAGCCGCCATTGACGCGCCTGTCGCCCCAGGTGCGCAGCGAAGGCACGGGTCAGGGCGCGGTGCCGTCGATCCCCGCCGGCGCGATCGAGCCGTACCTGACCCAGCCGCTGGTAGTCGAAGCCGATGAACTGGCCGGCGCGCCGCGCATCGTCGCCTCGCAGGAAGGCCGCTTCTATCTCGGCATGGGCGACCGCGTGTATGTCCACGGCGCGCTCACGAGCGACACGGTGTACCAGGTGTTCCGGCCCGGCACCGTGCTGCGCGATCCGCAGACCGGCAAGGTGATGGCGCATGAAGCGGCCTTCCTGGGCAGCGTCAAGCTCGTCACCCCGGCCGGCCCCGGCGTCGATGCGCACACCTTCCAGGTCGTCGACACCGTGCGCGAGATGGGCGTGGGCGACCTGCTGGTGCCGCAGCCACCCACGCCGGTGCGCAATTACGTGCCGCATGCGCCGCTGCAACCGATCGATGCGCGCGTGATGTCGATCTACGCCGGCGTGACCTATGCCGGCCAGAGTCAGGTCGTCACTGTCAACCGGGGCGCGGTTGACGGACTCGATGTCGGCGCCGTGCTGCAGCTCTATCATGTCGGGAAGACTGTGGCCGACCCGGCGAGCCGGGGTTTCCTCGGCATGGGGCGTGCCCAGTTGAAAATGCCTGACGAGCAAAATGGCAGCCTGTTCATCTTCCGTGTGTTCAAGAACGTCTCGTACGGCTTGATCATGACGGTGACAGCGCCGGTGCAAGTGGGCGACGTCGTCAAATCACCGGAGTAACCCCGCCGTGCAGGCCACGGATCCCCGCCCAACGCCGCAGCAGCACGCCACCCCGCTCGCCGACTGGCTGCGCCTCGAACAGGCCGACGGGGTAGGGCGCCGCAGCGTGCATGCGCTGCTGTCCGTGTTCGGCACGCCCGGCGCCATCCTGCGCGCTGGCCCGGCAGCGCTGGGCGCCCACGTCACCCCCGCCCAGGCGCGTGCCATCTGCGCCCCCGTCACGCCCGCGCTGGCGGCCCTCATCGAGGCCACGCTGGCCTGGCTGGCCGCGCCTGGCCACCATCTCGTCACTTTCCAGGATCCACAATATCCGCCGGCGCTGGCGGAGATTCCCGATCCCCCGCTGCTGTTGTATGTGAGCGGTCGCATCGAGTTACTGATCCAGCCGCTCGTCGCGGTCGTGGGCAGCCGCAATGCGAGCGTGCAGGGCAGGGTGGATGCCGAGTCGTTCGCCGCCGCGCTGTCCGGCGCCGGACTGTGCGTGGTGTCGGGGCTGGCGCTGGGGATCGACACCGCAGCGCACGAAGGTGCGCTGCGCGGGGGCGGCTCGACGATCGCGGTGGTCGGCACCGGCCTGGACCGGGTCTATCCGGCACGCAACCGGGCGCTCGCGCACCGGATCGCCGCGCAAGGCTGCATCGTCAGCGAATACGCGCTGGGCACGCCACCGCTGGCCGCCAACTTCCCGCGCCGCAACCGCATCATCAGCGGCCTGGCGGCCGGGGTGCTGGTGATCGAGGCGGCAGCGCAGTCCGGCTCACTGATCACGGCGCAGATGGCAGCCGAGCAGGGCCGCGAGGTGTTCGCGCTCCCGGGCTCCATTCATTCGGCGCTGACCAAGGGCTGCCACCGCCTGATCCGCGAAGGCGCGCAACTGGTCGAGACGGTGGACGATGTATTAACGGCAATGCGCATGTCGCCGCTGGCAGGGTTGCCGCAAGCTGCTGCTGCTGCTGCGTCTGCCCCTGCCGCGCACGATGACGCCATCCTGCTCGGCGCGCTGGGCCACGAGCCGGTCGCGCTCGACGCGCTGCTGGCCCGTCTGGCGATCGATCCGGGGGCGCTCGGCGCGCGCCTGCTCGACCTGGAACTGGCCGGCCTCGTGACCCGGTTGCCGGGCGGCCGGGTGCAGCGCATCTGGCGCTGACAGCGCGGTGGCAGACGGTGTTTATGACCGATAATGACAAGCCGGCCGTGCTTTCCAATCCGCTTTATGCGAATTGTATGTGCTTGTTTTTAATCGTTATTAATAAGCTGGCTTATTGAACAAGGCTTGGATACAACGGTTTTTCCACGACGCGGCGCGGCTGGCGTGCTCCACTTGTGCCTCACGAAGTTTAGCTGCTACAGTAGCGTCATTATGTTCGACATCCTGGTCTATCTCTACGAGACGTACTACCGTCCCGACGCCTGCCCCGAGCCGGCAGCCCTGGCGCGCAAGCTCTCCGCCGTTGGTTTCGATGACATCGAAATCACGGAGGCGCTCGACTGGCTGGGCGGGTTGACCGACGCGCCGCTGCCCGAAACAATTGACGCGTCCACGGGCACGCGTTATTACGTCGATGAAGAATACATCGAGCTCGGCAGCGCAGCGATCGGTTTCATCGCCTTCCTCGAAAGCGCCAGGGTGCTCGGCCCGATCCAGCGCGAAATCGTCATCGAACGTGCGCTGGCCTGCGACGAATCGCCCATTGCATTGAGCAAACTCAAGATCATCGTCTTGATGGTGCTGTGGAGTCAGGGCAAGGAACCGGACGCGCTGATGTTCGACGACCTGTTCAGCGATGACGACGAGCAGGAGCCGCGTTTATTGCACTGATTCAGTGTAATAATAGTAACAATCAAACGGGGCTGCGCGCCCCGTTTTGTATTTCCGGCATACCGGCCTGAATGCACCAGCGTGGGGCGGCCCCTTGCCGGAAGCGCGAGAACCCGCTTATCATTGGCCGCTTCATTCAGGACGTTACCAAGCTGGCATGATGGCCAGAATTTCACCGGGGCTGGCCCGAGCATGTATGATGCGCAAGCCCCACACTATATAGACAGTACGACGAGAAACACTATGACAAAATCCCTCATCATCGCCGAGAAGCCGTCGGTCGCGAACGACATCGCCAAGACGCTGGGCGGCTTCACCAAGCACGATGAGTACTTCGAATCGGACGAATTCGTGCTCTCGTCGGCCGTTGGCCACCTGCTCGAAATCGCCGTGCCCGAAGAGCACGACGTCAAGCGCGGCAAGTGGAGTTTCACCCACCTGCCAATGATTCCGCCGTACTTCGCGCTCAATCCGATCGCCAAGACCGAATCGCGCCTGAAAGTGTTGAATCGTTTGATCAAGCGCAAGGATGTCACGACGCTGATCAACGCATGCGATGCCGGGCGCGAGGGTGAACTGATTTTCCGCCTGATCGCGCAGAACGCGAAGGCCAAGCAACCGGTCAAGCGCCTGTGGCTGCAGTCGATGACGGCCGGCGCAATCCGCGACGGTTTCGCCAACCTGCGCAGCGACGAGGAAATGCTGCCGCTGGCCGATGCCGCGCGCTGCCGCTCCGAAGCCGATTGGTTGATCGGCATCAACGGCACCCGCGCCATGACGGCGTTCAACTCGAAAGAGGGTGGCTTCTACCTGACCACCGTTGGCCGCGTGCAGACGCCGACGCTGTCGATCGTGGTCGAGCGTGAAGAAAAGATCAAGAAATTCGTCTCACGCGACTACTGGGAGGTGCGCGCCGAGTTCGTGTGCGCCGCTGGTATCTACGAAGGCCGCTGGCTCGACCAGAAGTTCAAGAAGGACGAGAACGACCCCGAAAAGCGCGCCGAGCGTCTGTGGAGCAAGACCGCAGCCGACTCGATCGCCGCCGCCTGCCGCGGCAAGCAGGGCGCCGTTACCGAAGAATCCAAGCCGACCACGTCGATGGCGCCAGCGCTGTTCGACCTGACGAGCCTGCAGCGCGAAGCCAACGGCCGCTTTGGTTTTTCGGCCAAGAACACGCTGGGCCTGGCCCAGGCGCTGTACGAAAAGCACAAGGTGCTGACCTATCCGCGTACCGATTCGCGCCATTTGCCCGAAGACTATATCGCTACGGTCAAGGAAACGCTCGTCGCGCTGGCCGAGACCAATAACTACAATGGGTTCGCCAAGCAAGTGACCAAGGGCGGCTGGGTCAAGCCGAACAAGCGTATTTTCGACAACACCAAGATTTCGGATCACTTCGCGATCATCCCGACCGGTATCGTGCCGAAGAACCTGTCCGAGCCGGAACAGAAACTCTACGACCTTGTCACGCGCCGCTTCCTGGCCGTGTTCTTCCCGGCCGCCGAATTTTTGGTCACGACGCGCTTTACCGAAGTCTCGGGTCACCAGTTCAAGACCGAAGGCAAGGTCATGACCAATCCCGGCTGGCTGGCCGTGTATGGCAAGGACCTGGGCGACGACAAGGATGGCGCCAATCTGGTACCGGTGGCCAAGGGCGAAAAAGTCCTGACCGAGAAGATCACGGCCAATGCGCTGGTCACCAAGCCGCCTGCGCGCTACAACGAAGCAACGCTGCTGTCGGCCATGGAAGGCGCGGGCAAGCTGATCGACTCGGACGAGTTGCGCGACGCGATGGCCGGCAAGGGCCTGGGCACGCCGGCAACGCGCGCTGCGATCATCGAGGGCTTGCTGACCGAGAAATACCTGCTGCGCGAAGGCCGCGAGCTGATGCCGACCGCGAAAGCATCGCAGCTGATGACCTTGCTGCGCGGCCTGGGCGTGAATGAACTGACCGCCCCCGAGCTGACCGGTGAATGGGAGTTCAAGCTCTCGCAAATGGAAAAGGGCAAGATCTCGCGTGAAGAATTCATGCGCGAAATCGCCCAGATGACCCAGATCATCGTCAAGCGCGCCAAAGAGTACAGCAACGACACGATCCCGGGCGACTACGCGACGCTCACGACGCCGTGCCCGAACTGCGCGAGCGTGGTCAAGGAAAACTACCGCCGTTTCGCCTGCACCAAGTGCGAATTCTCGATGAGCAAGACGCCGGGCAGCCGCCAGTTCGAGATCAGCGAAGTCGAAGATCTGCTTGAAAAACGCACGATTGGCCCGCTGCAAGGTTTCCGCTCAAAAATGGGCCGCCCGTTTGCCGCCATCTTGCGCATCGTGCGCGACGAAGAGATCAAGAACTTCAAGCTCGAGTTCGATTTTGGCCAGGACGATGAAGGCGCCGATGGCGAAGGCGTCGACTTTACGGGCCAGACGCCAGTCGGTCCGTGCCCGAAGTGCGCCGGTGGCGTGTTCGAAATGCCATTGGCCTATGTGTGCGAACACAGCGTGGCCAAGCCCAAGACGTGCGACTTCCGTAGCGGCCGCATCATCCTGCAGCAAGAGATCCTGCCTGAACAGATGAGCAAGCTCCTCAATGAAGGCAAGACCGACCTGATGCCGGGCTTTGTGTCGCAGCGCACGCGGCGCGCGTTCAAGGCGTTCCTGGTACGTGGCAAGGATAACAAGATCAGCTTCGAGTTCGAAGAACGCAAGGCCAAGCCGGGTGCCAAGGTCAAGGCGGGCGCCGCTGATGGCGCCGTGGATGCCGAGGCAGCGGTGGACGGCGCAGCCGCCCCGGTGAAGGCGGCGCGCAAGGCGGCCGCCAAGCCAGCGGCCAAGAAAGCACCTGCGGCCAAGAAAGCACCTGCGGCCAAGAAAGCAGCGGCCAAGAAGCCGGCGGCCAAGAAGGCGCCTGCCAAGAAAGCAGCGGCAAACTAAGACAGCGCCGACCAGCGTAAAAAAACCGCGGCATGCCGCGGTTTTTTCTTTGTCGGACGGGACAAATGCTGTCAGTCCTGCCATTCCTTTAACGCGCGGATGGCTGCTTCGCCATTGTGAATGGCCTGCACCCGCCGCACGACTTCGTTGCGCCACGCTTCATCGGCGTCCTGATCGGGCCCGTCGATGTCCTGCAGCAGCATGTGTAGCACTTGCTGTTTCTCTGTTGCGTTCAGCATCTGGATTTTTTCGGTAATTTCCGTGACCAGGTTTGACATGACGCTTCCTCCCCCAAATTTTGATTTGATCATAGCGCGAGAACTACGGCTTGTCGACTGCAAGCATATTGTCTCGCGGTTTTCGATCGATCAGCTTGTTATCGGGATCGATGCCGGCACGCCCCGGAATGCCATCGACCACCAGCGTAATTTGCTGGTCAGCCCGATTGACGAGACGCCGTTCGCGCACCAGGGGATTGCCATCGCTGTCGTCCACGCCGAATTCGATGAAGTCGTGTAGCGGCATCGGCTGCTCTTCGCCCTGGTCGGTGGCGCGCATCTTGCCGGCGCTGGCGCGGATCGTCACCTCGTACTTGCCATCGGCGCGCCGGCGCGCCGTGGCGCTGTCGGCCCGGTTCTCGTACAGCACGATCGATTCGAACAGGTCGTCGACCAGGTAGGCCTTGGCCGGCGGCGTGACGGCGCGCAGGCCGTCGATGAGGCTTGACGCGGTCGGGTAGGGCGGGCCCTGGTAGCCGTGCCGGTCGATCAGGCCGCGCAGCACGCCGTTGACGGCATCCTCGCCCAGCATGTCCTGCATCAGGTACAACGCCAGTGCGCCTTTCTGATAGTGGATGTAAGGCTGCTGTTCGTTGAGCGCCAGCGGCGCTTCCTTGCGCTGCTCGCCCGCGCGGCCCCTCAGGTAGTGGTCGAGGTTATAGCGCAGGAAGCGCCGCATCTTGTCCGGGCCGTAGGCGCGCTGCATGACCATCAGCGCCATGTACTCGGACAAGCCTTCGCTGAGCACCGTGCTGCCGCGCGTGTTGGCGCCGACGAGCTGGTGCCCCCACCACTGGTGCGCTGTCTCATGCGCGCTCATGTAGAACGGGTAGTCGAGGTCTTTCGGCGAGCCGGGGTCGATGCGCGCAATGAAGCCGGCGCTTTCCGAGAACGGGATCACGCCCGGGTAGGCGTGGGCCCTCCTGCTGTAACGGGGGAATTCGACGATGCGCAGTTCGCGCAGCGGATAGCGCCCGAAGTTGCGCGCGCCGTAGTCGAGGCCCGCCTGGGCACCGCGCACCATGCGCTCCACGTTGGCTTCGTGGCCCGGGTGGTAATACACGTCGATCGTCACGTCCTGCCAGCGTTCGTGGCGCACTTCGTAGCGTGCCGAATGGAAGGCATAGCTGTTGAGCATCGGGCGGTCCATCTTGTAGCGGAAGTAGCGCCGTCCGTCCTGGCTCCATTCGCGCACCAGGGTGCCTGGCGCTATCGCGATCTGGTCTGCGCTCGTGCTGACGGTGGTCTCGAAGTCGATCCAGTCGGCATCCACGCCCAGCAGGTGGTTGGCGCGCGCCGCCGGGTCGTCGCGGGCGGCCATGCGCGCGCGCGGGGCCAGGCCATGGCGGCGGCGATCGCGGTCGTCGCGCAGTTCCACCGCCGGCTGGTAGCCGATGCGCGGCATGACGTCATCTGTAAAGAACGTGCCGTTGCCCACCACCGGCGTCTCGCTGCCCAGGCCAAGCAGGCCGCGCGGCGCGTAGTCGACGGTGAAGTCCAGCCCCATGCGCGCGCCCGGCGCCATTGGCGCGGCCAGGCGGTAGCGATAGAAGCCGCGCTCGGGGTCGCTTGCCGCCAGCGTTGCCGGCTGCGTGAACGTCACGTTCAGGCGCGCGCCGCGCTGCTGGTACAGCACCACGTCCGACAACGGCCGGCTATTGCGGTTCTCGAGCAGATAACGACCCTTGACCTGCAGGGCGCGCGCGGCGGGATGGATGGCCGTGTCGAGCTTGACGGCCGTGATGCGCGGCTGCGGCAGGAAAGCAGCGCGGTGATAGCGTTGCTCGTAGTCGGCGCGCAGTTGTTCGGCCTGGCGCGCGCTCAGGTAGCCGCCCTGCGCCATTTCCCAGGCCAGAAAGGCGCCGCTGCCCGCGAACACGACGGCGCCGGCGCCGATGGTGGCCAGCACCGGGAGGCTCAAGCTGCGCCGCGCCAGCTGCAGGCGCTCGCGCCAGCCGCTATCGACGCCGCGCGGCCACAGCGCGCGCGCCGCGCCCAGCAGCATCAGGGCCGCGCCGCCCCAGTACAGCAGATAGAAGCGCTCGCGCAGCAGGTAGTGGCCAAAGCCGTTCATCGCCGAATAGGTCAGGTCGGGCCAGACCGCGTACAGCACCAGCGGATGATCCAGGCCCGCACCGTTGAAGGCGAGCGCCGCCAGCACCCAGCCGATCATGACGAAGTTGGCCAGGTATTTGTGGTTGACGATGACTTGCACCGCAATCGCCAGCACCGCGAGCAGCGCCAAGTGGGGCAGCATGATCGAGAACAGCGCCCGAACGTAGAGGCCCGGTTCGAGCTGGAAGTAGCCCTTGAACAGCTGGATCAGCATGGCCGTGACCATGGCCACGAGCAGCAGGCAGGCTTGCAGCCCGACCAGTGCCAGCGTCTTGCTGGCCAGCGGCAGCCAGCTTGGCACCGGCAGCGCATCGAGGATCTGGCTGGTGCGCATCTCGCGCTCGCGCCAGACCAGTTCACCGGCATAGAAGATGGTCGTGATGATCACGAACAGGCCTGTCACATCCCGGATCAGTTCCAGCATCATGTAGGTGACGGGATACGTCGGCGTGCCATACATCGCGCCCAGATCGAGCGCGCTGGCGATCAGCGCAAGCACGCCGGCCGTGGCCAGCGCCAGGAAATACGCGTTGCGGGTCGATTCGCGCAGCTCGCCCCAGCTCGATTTGACGAGCAGCGCGGCCAGGCTGCGGGCCGCGAAGTCGGGCGGCGTGCTGGTGTCGCGCGCCGCGCGCGACAAGGCCGGCGCCAGGCCAGGCGGCAGTCCGGACGGCAGTTCGGGCGCCAGCTTGCGGCGCGCGCGTGTCTGGCCTTCGGTCTCGCCGACCGTCTGGAAGCGCCAGTAGCCAAGCAGCAGCACCAGCAGCGAGAAACCGGCCCAGAGCAGGCGGTTGATCAGGTACACATCGGTCAATGCGATCAGGCGCACGTTGCGCTCGGCCAGCGGCCAGTATTCGGTCAGGCGGATCAGGGCCGTGGTGCCGAACGGGTCGATCAGTGCGGCCAGCGTCTTGAAATCGAGGTCGCGCGCCAGCGATGGGGCAACCGTGTACCCGAGCGTCATGATCACGCTGGCCACGTACACCGGCAGCATGCGCCGGGTGAGGGCAGCGAGCACGAAGAAGATGGCGCCAAAGATGAACAGGTTGGGCAGGAGCGTGAACAGATAGGGCGTGAGCCAGGCCGCCAGCGGCGCGCCGCCGAGCCGGTCGGGTGCGATCCCCGGCAGGAAGGTGCCGAACCACAGGCCCAGCACGATGCCGGCGAAGATCACGGCCAGCGTGGCATACGCGCCCAGGAAGCGGCCGAACACGTAGTCACCCTTGCGCAGGGGCGCGCTGAAGAAGAAGTGGTGCATCTCGTGCTCGAAATCCTGCTGCACCGCGCGGCCCATGACGGCCGCGGCGACGATGACACCGAGGCTGCCGAGCATTGCCACGGCCAGCGCGATCTGGCGCGGCCCGTCGATCGCAATGCGGGTGCCGAACGTGATCGACAGCTCGCGAAACGCACCACCCGATGCCGCCATCCACAGCATCCCGAGCGCCAGGAAGCCGACGAAATACACCCAGGTGGACAGCAGCCGCAGGCGCTGCCTGGCCTCGAAACGGGCAATGACGAGCAGCGCGCGCACGGTCAGCAATCCCCGGCGGCGGGATTATGACGGCCGGCGATGGTGGCGAAGTACACGTCGTCCAGGCTGGCGCGGGCCGGCTCGAAGCCGTCGCCCGGGTCGTTCTCGGCATACACGTGGATCAGCGTGCGGCCACTGAGCAGGCGGCTCGAGATCACGCTGTGGCGCGCCTGGAAGGCCGGCAGTTCGGCCTTGGTGACGAAACGCGCCCAGATGAAGTCCTCGATGCCGTAGATGAGTTCTTGCGGCTCGCCGCACAGCAGCACCTGGCCCCTGTTGATGATCGCCATATTGGCGCACAGGTCGGCCACGTCGGACACGATGTGGGTCGAGAGCAGCACGGTGCGCTCTTCGCCGATGTCCGACAGCAGGTTATGAAAGCGCACGCGCTCCTGCGGATCCAGGCCGGCCGTGGGTTCGTCGACGATGATCAGGCGCGGGTCGCCCAGCAGGGCCTGGGCGATGCCGAAGCGCTGGCGCATGCCGCCCGAGAAGGTGCCCAGGCGCTGCGCGCGCACATCCCACAGATTGGTCTGCTGCAGCAGGCCGTCGACGACCTCGCGCCGGCGCGCCCGGTGCGACAGGCCCTTGAGCTGCGCGAAATGATCGAGCAGGTCGTAGGCCGTGACCTTCGGGTACACGCCGAAATCCTGCGGCAGGTAGCCGAGCATGCGGCGCACGGCGTCTTTTTCGTCCAGCACATCGATATCGTCGAGGAACACCGAACCGGCGTCGCATTCCTGCAGCGTGGCCAGGATCCGCATCAGTGTCGATTTGCCCGCGCCGTTCGGACCGAGCAGCCCGAACATCCCGGCCGGGATGTTCAGCGTGACACGGTCGAGCGCGACCACGCCGTTGGCGTAGGTCTTGGACAAATTGCGGATCTTTAATTGCATGACAACTCCTGGCTGCAGTGATGTATTTACATCGCAGCTACTCTTTTTTCACACTGGCATTGTATTCAATCGTCACGGCCAGGACAGGCACGGTGCGATGCACGGGCGAAAGCGGGCCCCAGGCTGCATTATCCGGTGACAGGGTGCATGCCGGGTTTCTTTCTATAAATTTGTTGTGCCGCGCAACGGGTGTGCAGCCCGCGCCCGCTCAATTTATGGATAATGGCAACATGGATGCCGCCACCCAAGACAAACTGCTGGTCCTGATGCGCGAAGGGCGCAGCCGGGCCGAATCGACCGACTGGTTGCGCGTCGGCCTGGGCCTGGTGTACCTGGCCGGCCTGATGACCAAGGACGAAATCGACTTCAAGACGGTCGACCGCGAATTCAACCGCTTCATCTATCACACGCTGGGCAAGGGCCACACGATCACCAGCGTGCTGCAGTTCATGAGCGGCGAGAAGGTCATGCCCACCGTGGAGTCGGCCCGTTTTCTGGATGCGTTTGCCCGGCACTGTCCCGGCGTTCCGCTGGTGTCGGTACCGTACCTGCTCGAACTGAACCTGGGCGTGGCCAAGAACATCTCCGGCATCGGGCCGGACGGCCCGCTGGTCGAGTGGATCGCACGGACAAAGGCATATAATGAAGGCCTCAGCGACTAGACCACCAAGCCAGCCATGACCGCGAATCGTTTCATCAGCCCCCTGGACCACCTGATCGTCGGCCTCGACAAGGCCTTGCGCGTCGTGGGCGGCGTGACCGCCATGTCGCGCCCGAACCCGGCCACGCATGCCCCCGACAGCGAGCTGTCCGACACCGAGCGCCGCCACAGCGCGGGTCTGATGCGCGTGAACCATGTCGGCGAAGTGTGCGCCCAGGCTCTGTACGATGCGCAGGCCAGTTTTGCCCACACGCCGCAATTGCGCGCGCAGTTCGAAGAAGCCGGGCAAGAAGAAGAAGACCATCTGGCCTGGTGCGCGCAGCGCTTGACCGAACTGGGTTCGCAACCGAGCGTGCTCAATCCGCTGTGGTATGCCGGCGCCTACGTGATGGGCGTCGTGGCGGCGAAGGTCGGCGACCCGGTCAGCCTGGGCTTCGTGGTGGAGACCGAGCGCCAGGTCGAGGCGCACCTGAACAGCCACCTCGAACTGCTGCCGCAGCAGGACGCCAAATCGCGCGCCATCGTCGACCAGATGCGCATCGACGAAATCGCGCACGCCGACGCGGCCCAAAGCATGGGCGCGGCCCCGTTGCCGATGCCGGTCAAGGCGGCGATGCGGGCGATGGCCAAGGTGATGACCACCGCCGCCTACCGCATCTGAGGCTGCGTTTTAGCTTTCGACGATCTCGATCGAGTGCGTGATTTCGGCCGTCTTGGCCAGCATGGCCGACGCCGAGCAGTATTTGTCATGCGATAGCTGCACCGCGCGTTCGACCGCCGCCGGCTTCAGGTTGCGACCCGTGACCACGAAGTGGAAGTTAATCTTCGTAAATACCTTCGGATCGGTCTCGGCGCGCTCGGCCTGCAGCGTCACATCGCACCCGCGCACGTCTTCGCGGCCACGCTTGAGGATCAGCACCACGTCATACGCGGCGCAGCCGCCGGTGCCGATCAACACCATCTCCATCGGGCGCGGCGCCAGATTGTGGCCGCCGCCTTCCGGCGCACCATCCATCGCCACCATGTGGCCGCTGCCCGTCTGGGCCCGGAAGCTCATGCCCGACGGGCCGTTCCAGCTGACTTTTACATCCATGTTCTGCTCCGCTCTGCTGTGTTCTTGAAAAGGGGCTTCGATTGTACGTTGTACGGCGGTATCACACACCCAGCACGTATTTCTCGCTCTTCATGCGCCAGCTCGCGAACGCCACCACCAGCAGCGCCGGGAGCAGGGCGCACAGGAAGGTCAGCACGAACGGCAACGGGCCAATGTCGCCGGTCTTGGCCAGTTCCTTCACCAGCGTCTGGTTCGACAGCATCGGCACCAGGTACATCCAGGTGGCGGTCTTGAGTTCCATGAACGAGATCACGAAGCCCGGAATCGCGGGAACGATCGTCACGAAGCTGACCGTGGTCTGGGCTTCCTTGAAGGTCTTTGCGTTCATCGCCAGGCCGATGAACAGGGCGCTCGAGAGCAGCGACAGCGGCACCGTGACCAGGCACACGAGCATCAGCTCACCCCAGCCCAGGTTCCACGACATGCCGATTTCCTCAAGCGGCAGCCAGCGCAGGATCGCGTGCGCGACGCACAGGACCAGTGTAACGCCCACCACCGACGGCACGCTGGCGGCCAGCCATTTGCCGACCACCAGTTCCCAGCTGCGGGCCGGCTGCGCCATTAGCACTTCGAGCGAGCGCCGTTCGCGTTCGCCCGCCGTGCTGTCGACGGCCGCCGACAGGTTCAGGAAGAACGCCGGCAGGAACAGGATGCCGATGATGCCGCCGATGACCATCGCCGAGCGCGAGGCATTGGTGCCGGTGTCATGGCGCTGCAGTTCGATGGGCGAGAGCGTGGCGGGCGAGACGCCGTGCGCGAGCAGGCGCGCGCTGGCGATATTGCTGCTGTAGGCCTGCAGGATCTCTTCGACGTCGCGCCGCTGCTGGCCGCTTTCGGTGGACGAATCGAACCACAGCTCCAGGCGCGCCGGACGCATGGCCTGGTAGTTGTCGATGAAGTCGTCCGTCACGCGCAGCACGGCGACGGTCTGCTTGGCGCGCAGCAGCTCGCCAATGGCGTCCTCGCCCATCGGCGTGGCCTCGGTGACGGTCACGCTGCGCTCGCGCAGCTGGGCCATCAGGGTCGGCGCTTTCGCGCCGCCGATGACGACCATCTCGATGCCTTCACGCTCGGTGCGCGTGTTCCGCTCGATCATCTGGTTCAGCAGCAGGCCGATGATGGCCGGGTACATCAGCGACGCGGCCAGCAGGAACATCAGCGTGCGGCGCTCGCGCAGCATTTCGCGCAGCTCTTTCAAAAACACGATCCGGATCTTGGACTTCATGCGATACCTTCTTCGGTGCCGACCAGGCTGACGAAGGCGTCTTCCAGGTTGGTGATGCCGGTGCGCCGGCACAGTTCTTCGGGCGAGCCCTGGGCCACGGTATGGCCCCCGGCGATGACGACCACGTCGTCGCACAGATGCGTTACTTCCTGCATCACATGGGTGGCCATGATCACGCAGCTGCCGTCTTCGCGCAGCGCATTCAATGCCGTGCGCAGCGCGCGCGTGCTCATCACGTCCAGGCCGCGGCTCGGTTCATCAAGCAGCAGGTGGCGCGGGCGGTGCAGCAGCGTACGCGCCAGCGCGACCTTGATGCGCTGGCCCTGCGAAAAGCCCTTGGCCCGGCGATCTATGATGTCCTCCATCCCGAGCAGCTCGGCCACTTCGCCGATGCGCGTGCGTAGTGCAGGGGCCTGCATGTCATTGAGTTCGCCGAAATAATGGAGGTATTCGCGGGTGGTCAAGCGTTCGTACAGCCCGAACTGGTCGGTGAGAAAACCGATATTGCGGCGCACCGTCATCGGGTCCTGTTCGGGGTCGACGCCGCCGATCAGGATGCTGCCGTGGTCGCGTTTGAGCAGGCCGACGAGCGTGCGCAGCAGGGTGGTCTTGCCGGCGCCATTGGGGCCGAGCAGCGCGGTGATCTGGCCATCGCGCGCAGTGAAGGAAACGCCGCCCAGCGCCTGGACGGCGCCGAAGGCCTTGCGTACATCGTGAACTTCGATCATGGCGTGTCCGAATCTTAGGGTTGCGGCCCGGCGCTGCCGAGCTGGAAGGTGGGCGCCGGGATCTCGGCCATGCAGGCCGCGTCGAGCTTGTCCTGCGGCCGGTCGAGGAATGCACGAATCAGGCGCGGCGCGCAGCCGAGTTGCGAGACGCCGTGGCCAGCGTTGGCCACCACGATCTGCTGGGCGTGCGCCATCGACCGGGCGGCACTCGCGGCGCGGTGCGGCGGCGTGACCGGATCGAGCGCGCCCGAGAGCAGCAGGGCCGGCGCCTCGATGCGGGTCGGTTCTGCATACGGCACGGCCGGCACCCGGATGTCGTCCTTGCACAGCTTCGGCATCATCTCGGCCAGCGGCCGCGCCAGCACGGCGGCATCGAGCTTCATCAGTTCGGGCGTAAAGCGCGGCACGTCTTCGGCGCACACCACCGCGAAGTGCAGCAGCATCGACACGCTCGCGTCGTTGCCGAAGTCGCCGGCCAGGTTCTGGCGCGCGATGAACGGCTGCCAGCGCCCGCGGCTCGCGTTATGGATCAGGAAGGGCAGGCGCCGCGCATCGGCCGGCGCATACAGGATGTTGTGCACGGTGCCCAGGAAGCGGTCGGACGACATCGTGAAACTGGTCTCTTTGGCCGTGCGTGGATTGGGCAGCGACAGGCGCAGGTCGCCCGCCTCGAGCCGGGTGACCAGGCCATCGAATTCGGCGCGCAGGTTCGGGTACGCCTTGTGGCAGGCGGCGTCGCGGGCGCAGGCAGCAAACACGCCGTCGAGCGCGGTCTGCGAGTCGCGGCCCCCGGCCGGGATCACCTGGTCGGGCGCGGCCACGCCGTCGAGCACGAGCGCGCGCACGCTCGAAGGGTAGGCGCGTGCATAGGTTTGCGCCAGGCGCGTGCCGTACGAGCCGCCCCACAGATTGACCTGGCCATAGCCCAGCGCAAGGCGCACGCTTTCGAGGTCGCGCGCGGCGGCCAGCGTGGTGTAGGCGCTCAGTGGCGAGGTGTTGGCTGCGATGCAGGCGCGCAGTTCGGCCATCAGCTCGGCGTCGCCCATGGTTTCGTGTTCGGGCTTGCTGACGCAACCGAGCTTGCCCGAGCGGCCGGTGCCGCGCTGGTCGATGAAGACGATGTCGCGTGTGGCGCGCACGCGGTCGAACGCGGCCTTGAGCAGCAGCAGCACATCGCTGCCCGCCTGGCCCGGGCCACCGGCCAGCACGAACAGCGGATCGCTGCGGCTGCCCTGGCGGAAGGCCGGCGCCACGGTCACGTGCAGTGCCAGCGTCGGCCCCTGCGGCTGCGCATGGTCGAGCGGCACCGTCACGCTCACGCAGCGCAGCGCCTCGACCACGCCGGGCAGATGGCAGCTGCGCTCCGTCATGGCCGGTGCGGCGGCGCTGGCGCTACCCGCCGCCAGCAGCAGCGGGAGCGCCAGCAGGGCGGGCAAAATCTTGAATATCGTCACGACATCTCCTCAGGTTGCAACGATGATAAGTTCGCGTTGTTTCTATGGTCAACCGATTGTTTCAACAACGCATCAAGGCATGCGGACCGGGTCAGGACTGTGGCAGCAATGGCCCCTGAAAATCACCAGATGGCGATTGACGGCAGTGCCGGTGCAGGTTATGATCGTCGGCTTTCCGTTTGCTCAGGAAAAGATAACAAGGCCGAGTCCGCTGAAGTACAGGGCGGAACCACCATTTGAGCAATTTTTTATTTTGGAATAAACATGAAAACTTTTTCCGCTAAGGGCCATGAAGTCCAGCGCGACTGGTTTGTCATTGACGCGACGGACCTGGTCCTCGGACGTGTTGCCAGCGAAGTGGCACTCCGACTGCGCGGCAAGCACAAGCCGGAATTCACCCCGCACGTCGACACCGGTGACTTCATCGTTGTGATCAATGCAGGCAAACTGCGTGTGACCGGTACCAAGGCCACCGAAAAAACGTACTACCGTCACTCGGGTTACCCGGGCGGTATCTACGAAACCAACTTCCTGAAAATGCAACAGCGTTTCCCAGGTCGCGCACTCGAGAAAGCTGTCAAGGGCATGCTGCCTAAAGGCCCACTCGGCTACGCAATGATCAAGAAGCTGAAAGTGTACGCGGAAGGTTCGCACCCACACGCTGCTCAGCAACCACAAGCACTGACCCTCTAAGGAACTGACATGATCGGTAACTACAACTACGGCACCGGCCGTCGCAAGAGTGCAGTCGCTCGCGTGTTCATCAAAACTGGCACCGGCCTGATCATCGTGAACGGCAAGCCTGCTTCCGAATACTTCTCGCGCGAAACTGGCCTGATGGTCATTCGCCAGCCACTGGAACTGACCGGCAACGTCGAGCGTTTTGACATCAAGGTCAACGTGCACGGCGGCGGCGAGTCGGGCCAGGCTGGCGCCGTCCGTCACGGCATCACCCGCGCTCTGATCGACTACGACGCAGCACTCAAGCCAGATCTGGCCCGTGCTGGCTTCGTCACCCGCGATGCGCGTGAAGTCGAGCGTAAAAAAGTTGGTCTGCGCAAAGCACGTCGCGCAAAGCAATTCTCGAAGCGTTAATTCGTTTCTGCCGGCGCCTTCGGGCGCTGTGCCGAAAAAGCCGTCCGCCGCAAGGTGGGCGGCTTTTTTGCTTTACAGAGCAGTACGCCCCGCATTTCGGGGGCTGTTAAAATGCACCTTCGTCCTGAAATCAGGGCCTTTTTACCATTATTGAGGAACAGAACATGATCAAAGTTGGCATCGTTGGCGGCACCGGATACACGGGCGTGGAATTGCTGCGGCTGTTGGCCGTGCACCCGGATGTGCAACTGACGGCGATCACGTCGCGCAAGGAAGACGGCCTGCCGGTGGCCGACATGTTCCCGTCGCTGCGCGGGCGCGTCGACCTGGCGTTCTCGAGCCCCGATAAAGCCGACCTGAAAAGCTGCGACGTCGTGTTCTTCGCCACCCCGCACGGGGTGGCCATGGCCCAAGCGCCCGAGCTGCTCGCTGCCGGCGTGAAAGTGATCGACCTGGCGGCCGACTTCCGCCTGAAAGACCAGGCCACGTTCGAGAAGTGGTACAAGATCGACCATACGGCGCCCGAGCTCCTCGAAGAAGCCGTGTATGGCCTGGCTGAGCTGAACCGCGACGCCATCAAGGGCGCGCGCCTGATCGCCAATCCTGGCTGCTACCCGACCACGATGCAGCTCGGCTACTACCCGCTGCTCAAGGCCGGCATCATCGACGCGGGCAACCTGATCGCAGACTGCAAGTCGGGCGTCTCGGGCGCCGGTCGCAAGGCCGAGATCGCCACGCTGTTCTCCGAGTCGAGCGACAACTTCAAGGCCTACGGTGTCAGTGGTCACCGCCACACGCCGGAAACCACGGCGCAGCTGGCGCGCTTCACCGACCAGAAGGTCGGCCTGATCTTCACGCCGCACCTGGTGCCGATGATTCGCGGCATGCACGCAACGCTGTATGCGCGCCTGACGCAGGAGATCGACGACGCTGCGCTGCAGGCCCTGTTCGAAGACGAATACAAGGACAGCGAATTCGTCGACGTGATGCCGTTCGGCTCGCACCCCGAGACCCGTTCGACCCGCGGCTCGAACGTGCTGCGCCTGGCGCTGCACCGGCCGGATGGCGGCGACACGGTCGTGATCCTGGTGGTGCAGGACAATCTGGTCAAGGGCGCATCGGGCCAGGCCGTGCAGTGCATGAACCTGATGTTCGGGCTGGATGAGGCGACTGGTCTGAAGCAGATCGCGCTGCTGCCGTAACAAAGTAGTTCCTTGCATTGCGGCTGAATGGCCGCATATCCAAGGTGTCGCTTAGGAGGTAGGGTGGGCGGCTATGCCGCCCACGCGGTGAGTGTTGACAGCCAGATCATGCGGAAATACAACGCAGTCGATCGCGATCCCCGCGTGGACGGCGCAGCCGACTCGGCGTCCCCGTCCACCCTATGTCTCATCTGGCCGACTTTCCCCGAGGGTCGGCAGCATGAGTTCCCCCAACCGTCTATAATGGGCCGAGTTTGATTATCCAGGAGCATTCCATGACCGCAGTCGCCGAAGTAGTAGATTTCGACACGATTCCCGTACCAATCAACTTCACTGACAGCGCGGCACAGAAAGTGGCCCAGCTGATCGAAGAAGAAGGCAACCCCGACCTCAAGCTGCGCGTCTTCGTGCAGGGCGGCGGCTGCTCGGGCTTCCAGTATGGCTTCACCTTCGACGAGATCATCAACGACGATGACACGACGATGGAAAAAGCCGGCGTCCAGCTGTTGATCGACTCGATGAGCTACCAGTACCTGGTCGGCGCCGAGATCGATTACAAGGATGACCTCGAAGGCGCGCAGTTCGTGATCAAGAATCCGAACGCCACCTCGACCTGCGGTTGCGGTTCGTCGTTCTCGGCGTAAGTAACACAGCGCTGCCCGGCAATTGCCGGTGCATCAAAAAGGCCCGCTTCGAGCGGGCCTTTTCACATTCAGGCCCGCGTCAAGCGGGCCTGTTTGCGTTCACGCAGGGTACAGCGCGCCCAGAACGCGCAAGCCCCGCGCCCCTGTCACGGCCGGCAGGTTGCCCGGCGCGCGCTGCGTGAAGCGCCAGCCCAGCCAGGCGAACGCCAGCGCCTCGACCCGGTTTGGCGCCACCCCCAGTTCGGCCGTCGACGCGACCTTGGCGCCATCGAGTTCGGCGCTGATGGCGCGCAGCAGCGCGCTGTTATAGGCGCCGCCACCGCACACGTACACGGCGTCCGGCGCGATGCCCTCGGCGCGGATGGCGCGCGCGATCGTCACGGCGGTCAACTGCGTGAGCGTGGCCTGGACGTCGGCCGGAGCGACATCGTGAAAGGCGGCCAGTCTGGCATCGAGCCAGGACGCATGGAACAGGTCGCGCCCCGTGCTCTTGGGCGCCGGCAGCGCAAAGTACGGCTCATCGAGCAAGGCTGCCAGCAATGGCTGGTGGACGGTCCCGCTCGCGGCCCAGGCGCCATCCTCGTCGTAGGCCCGGCTCTGGTGGCGCGCGATCCACAGGTCCATCAATACATTGCCGGGACCCGTGTCAAAACCGGTCACGCGGCCGTCGCCATGCAGCACGCTGATATTGCCGATGCCACCGATATTCACGACCACGCGCGCCGCGCCCGGCGCGCCAAAGGCAGCCGCATGGAACGCCGGCACGAGCGGCGCGCCCTGGCCGCCGGCGGCGACATCGCGGCTGCGAAAGTCGGCGATCACGTCCAGGCCGGTGAGTTCGGCCAGCAGCGCCGGATTGTTGGTCTGGCGCGTAAAGCCCAGTTCGGGGCGATGGCGGATCGTCTGGCCATGCACGGCCACGGCAGCGACCTTGCCGGGGCTGGACGGCAACAGCGCGCGCACGCAGTCGGCGTAGGCCAGCGCCAGCGCGTTGGCGGCCAGCGCCTCGCGCTCGAGTTCGTTGTGGCTGGCCGCCTGCAGCGCCATCAGTTCGGTGCGCAGGTCGGCAGGGAAGGGCGTGAAAGCGGCTGCGATCGTGCGGATTGCGCCATCGGAGAAGTCGGCCAGCACGCCATCGACGCCGTCGAGGCTGGTGCCGGACATCAGGCCGATGAAAAGGGAAGGTGTCTCGGTCATGGTGTTATAAGAAAATCAGGCCATACAAAACAAAACGCCCTCCGGCATCGAGATGCAGCGGAGGGCGTCGGGACAGTGGCGAGGCTGGCTTAGCGGGCGGCCATGGCCGAGCCGCTTGGACCCAGCAGCGAGAAGCGGTGATTCATCTCGGCAGCAGCCATACGGAAACGACCCAGTTCGGCCTGGCTCAGCGGTTGCTGTGCCAGCGACTTGTACTGGTTCGGGTCCTTGGCCACGCCTGCCACACGGAATTCGTAGTGCAGGTGAGCGCCGGTCGACCAGCCGGTCGAGCCGACGTAACCGATGACCTGGCCCTGGTTGATCTTGGCGCCCTTGCGCAGGCCCGGTGCAATACGGCTCATGTGCGCGTAGGCGGTGCTGTACGCCGACCAGTGCTTGAGCACGACCATATTGCCGTAGCCATTGCCGTTGCCGGCGAAGTCGACGGTGGCGTCAGCCACGGCGCGGATCGGGGTGCCGGTCGATGCTGCGTAATCGACGCCCTTGTGCGCTTTCCATTTGCCCGACAGCGGGTGCACGCGCATCGAGAAGCCCGACGAAATACGCGAGTACTCGAGTGGCGACTTGAGGAAGGCCTTTTTGAGTGCCTTGCCGTCGAGGGTGTAATAGCCGCCCTGTTTGGTGATCGGATCTTCGTACCAGACCGACTGGTACGCCACGCCGCGGTTGACGAACTCGCCAGCCAGGATGCGGCCGGTCTTGACTTGTTCGCCGTCGAGCCAGAAGGTCTCGTAGACCACATTGAAGCGGTCGCCGCGCTTGACGTCGGTGCGGAAGTCGATATCGGTCGAGAACATCTCGATGATCTGGCCGACGATCGAATCTGGCAGGCTGCCGCCGTCGACGTTGGAGTCGGTGGCTGCATACAGCGACGAAGCGATGTCGCGCGAGCGCATTTCAACGCGACGCTCGAGCTTGGCCGGCGCTTCGAGGGCGACGAAGGATTCGCCCTTGCGCTCGACGCTGATCGTGCGTGCGTTGCCGTTCTTGCCATCGATGACGGTGGCGCGCATCGACAGCAGCAGGCCGTTTTCATCGGTCTCTGCCTGGATGCGCTTGCCGGTCTGGAGCGAGAGCAGGCGACGTGCCAGCTTGTCGGAGCGAACGAATTTCTGGGCCTGTGCATCTTCGATGCCAAGGCGGGTGAAGAGCGAGCCGAGCGAATCGCCGCGGCGGATGCGTTCTTCGTGGATGAATTGCTGCTCGTCTTGCTGGAGTGCGGCGATCTGGGATGCCAGATTTGGCAATTCCAGGTTCGTCGCGACCGAGGTCACGGGCAGGTCGGAAGGATCGCTGACGATCGGTGCGACACCTACTGCGCCGAAGGCGCACATGCTGAGGAAGACGGCGCCGGCGCTCAAAACGCGGGCTTTGCGGGTCTTCGGCACCAGCTGCAGCAGTGTCTGACGGGTAATTTTCTGTATAGGGTTCATGCAATCAGTTAAAATTTGCGGCTGAACTTTCAAGGGCCATGTTCGTAACGTTTAACAAAGTTTTCTTTGGGAAACGAAAACAGGATCGTGAATTATACCAAAAGATGTGGTCCTACAACCGTTTTAGCCAATTTCCTACACGAATTTATGACCTCAACCGCAGTTCCTGGTGGCAATTCCATGGTAAATCCGCCCGTGCGCCTTCCTCTTACCGACCATGTTCTCGAGTCCCTCGCCATAGCGAAAAGGGGCGTTGACGAGCTGCTGATCGAGGCCGATTTTGCGCAAAAGCTGGCGCGGTCCGAACAAACCGGCGCACCGCTGCGCATCAAGCTGGGTTTGGACCCGACAGCGCCAGACTTGCATCTGGGCCACACTGTGGTGCTGAATAAGTTGCGTCAACTACAAGATCTGGGTCACCAGGTGATTTTCTTGATCGGTGACTTCACGTCGATGATTGGCGACCCGTCGGGCCGCAATGCCACCCGGCCGCCGCTGACGCGCGAGCAGGTCGAAGAAAACGCGATGACGTACTTCCGTCAGGCCTCGCTGGTGCTGGACGCCAGCCGCACCGAGATGCGCTACAACTCGGAGTGGTGCGACCCCCTCGGCGCGCGCGGCATGATTCAGCTGGCGTCGCGCTATACCGTGGCGCGCATGATGGAGCGAGACGATTTCACCAAGCGCTACAAGAGTGGGACACCAATCGCGGTGCATGAGTTCCTGTATCCGCTGATGCAGGGCTACGATTCGGTCGCGTTGAAGTCCGACCTTGAGCTGGGTGGAACGGATCAGAAATTCAACTTGCTCGTTGGCCGCGAACTGCAGAAGGACTACGGCCAGGAGCCGCAGTGCATCCTGACCATGCCGCTGCTCGAAGGCCTGGATGGCGTCGAAAAGATGTCCAAGTCGAAAAACAACTACATCGGCATCACCGAAGCACCGAACACCATGTTCGGCAAGCTGATGAGTATTTCGGACGACATGATGTGGAAGTACTTCAATCTGCTGTCGTTCCGCTCGCTGGACGACATCGCCGGATTGAAGGCGACGATCGACGGCGGCGCCAACCCGCGCGACGCCAAAGTGGCGCTGGGCAAGGAAATCGTGACGCGCTTCCACTCGGCCCAGGCGGCCGACGATGCGTTGGCCGACTTCGTCAACCGCTCCAAGGGCGGCATCCCCGACGATGTGCCGGAAGTGACGCTGTCGGGCGCCCCGATGGGCGTGGCGCAGTTGCTCAAACAAGCTGGCCTGTGTGCATCGACGTCGGAAGCCATGCGCATGGTCGACCAGGGCGGCGTGCGCATCGATGGCGCCGTCGTGGCCGATAAAGCGCTGCAGGTGGCTGCCGGTACGCTCGTGGTGCAAGTGGGCAAGCGCAAGTTCGCGCGCGTGACGCTGGCATGATCGGCTTGCTGCAACGCGTGAGCGAAGCGGCAGTGCGCGTCGACGGCGCGACCGTCGGCGCCATCGGTCCCGGCTTGCTGGTATTGCTGTGCGCCGAAAAAGGCGACACCGAGCGCGAAGCCGACCTGTTGCTGAGCAAGCTGCTGGGCTACCGCGTCTTTTCGGACGCGGCGGGCAAGATGAACCGCAGCCTGGCCGACGTCGATGGCGGCGTGCTCCTGGTGCCGCAATTCACGCTGGCGGCCGACACCAAATCGGGCACGCGGCCATCGTTCACGCCGGCGGCAGCGCCGGAAGACGGCCGGCGCCTGTTCGACCACGTGGTGCGTCAGGCGCGTGCGCGCCACGCCAAGGTGGAGACCGGCGTGTTCGGTGCCGACATGAAGGTGTCGCTCATCAACGACGGCCCCGTGACATTCTGGCTGCGTGTTGATCCGGTCGTAGCAACCCGCTGAAACCCCGGCTGGCTCCAGGTGTCAAAACCAGTAGCCGGGAGGAGCGATGCGAATCTGGAGCAATTCATTTACCAACGGGGCGGCCATTCCCGCTGCCTGCGCGTTCGCCGTGGGCGACCCTGCCACCCACGTCAGGCTGTCGAGCAACCGCAACCCGCACATCGCCTGGGATGACGTGCCCACCGGCACCGAATCGCTGGTGCTGTTCTGCCACGATCCCGACGTCCCGCGCGATGCGCGCCGCGTCAATCTCGACGGCTGCACGGTGCCGCTGACGGCGCCCCGTACCAACTTCTTTCACTGGACGCTGGCCGATATTCCCGTGTGTCTCACGGCGCTGGCCGAAGGCAGGTTTTCCCATCGCGTCACGCCGCACGGCAAGACGGGCCCGCTCGTGCCATTCACCGTCAAGAACGGCACCGAGCACCAATTGCGCCATGGCATCAATGACTATACGGACTTGTTTGCCGGCGCCCCCGGCATGGCGGGCGAGTTCTATGGCTATGACGGCCCGTGCCCGCCCTGGAACGACGAGCGCGTGCACCACTATGTCTTTACCCTGTATGCACTCGATATGCCGCGCCTGCCTCTTGCGGGCCGTTTTACCGGGCTCGAGGCGCGCATGGCGATCCATGGCCACATCCTCGACGAGGCGTGCATCTTCGGCACCTATGCGCTCAATCCCCACGCCGTCGCCGATCTGCCAAAATAGCGCTTCCATCCGATCGCCCCGAGGTTCGGGCACAAGAACCTCATGACCCTGACCACGGCGCCCCAGGGCGCGACCACGATCCTGCTCATCCGCCACGGCGAAACCGCCTGGAATGCCGAACGCCGGCTGCAGGGCCATCTCGATATCCCGCTCAATGCCGAAGGCGAGCGCCAGGCCGCGCTGCTTGGCGCCGCACTGGCCGGTGAACCCATCGATCACGTGTTGTCCAGCGACCTGGGCCGTGCCCGGCAAACCGCCGAGGCGATCCTGCACGCGCGCGGCGCAACAACCGCCTTGCAGGTCGATCCGCAATTGCGCGAACGCTGCTACGGCGGCTTTGAAGGCTTGCTTTATAGCGAGATCGCCGCCCGCTATCCGCTGGACTTTGCCGCCTGGCAGGCGCGCAACATCGATGCGACCCTGCCGCCGGGCAAAAACCAGGGTGAATCGTTCCGCGCCTTTTTTGACCGCGTCACGACGGCGATCATGGCCCATGCCGCACAGTATCCGGGGCAGACGCTGGCACTGGTAGCGCACGGCGGCGTGCTCGAATGCGCCTACCGCGCCGCGCTCGGCCTGTCGCTGGACACCCCACGCGACTTCAAGGTGCATAACGCCAGCATCAACCGCTTCGTGCTCGAGCAGGGCAAGCTGCGCCTGACGAGCTGGGGCGAAGTCGAGCATCTGCGGCAAGTGGCGCTGGACGAGTTGCCGTAGGGTGGAAGGCTCCGCCTTCCACGCGGTGATGGTTGGCGGTGGAGTGCTACGCCCGAAACCGGCACCGATTGGTTGGCGGTGGGGTTTGCTGCGCACGAAACCGGCGCCATGTCTCCCGCCAGATCACCCCGCGCATGACCGGCACCGATAGCGATCGCCGCGTGGACGGCGAAGCCGTCCACGCTACGTGATAGCTCTCATCCCCCACTTCCTGGCCTTGCCAATATCGCACACACAACAATTTCAAAAATTGTGCTGATAATTTGAGCAGCGCTTGAGGTAAAATAGCAGGTTCCCGTGTCACTTTTGAGTCTGCCAGCTGTGCAAATAGGTCCTTATCTCCTGCGTAATAACGTCTTTGTCGCGCCGATGGCTGGTGTGACGGACCGTCCGTTCCGGCAACTGTGCAAGCAGCTCGGCGCGGGCTATGCGGTGTCCGAGATGGCCGCGTCCAATCCGCGCCTGTGGGCCAGCGAAAAGACGTCGCGCCGGATCGACCACGCGGGCGAGATGGAGCCCAAGGCGGTGCAGATCGCTGGCGCCGATCCGAAAGACCTGGCCGATTGCGCGAAGTTCAACGTCGAGCGCGGCGCGCAAATCATCGACATCAATATGGGTTGCCCGGTCAAGAAGGTCTGCAACAGCTGGTGCGGGTCGGCCCTGTTGCAGCACGAAGACCTGGTCGAGCGCATCCTGCACGCGGTGGTCGAGGCGGTCGACGTGCCGGTCACGCTGAAATTTCGTACCGGCTGGGATCGCCAAAACAAGAACGCGCTGCGCATCGCGCGTCTGGCCGAACAGGCCGGCATCCAGATGCTGACCCTGCACGGCCGCACCCGGGCCGATGGCTACAAGGGCGACGCCGAGTACGACACCATCCGCGCCGTGAAGGCGTCGGTGGGCATCCCGGTGGTGGCCAATGGCGACATCACCACGCCCGAAAAAGCCAAGTTCGTGCTCGACTACACGGGGGCGGACGCCGTCATGATCGGCCGGGCGGCACAGGGCCGGCCATGGATCTGCCGCGAAATCGACCACTTCCTGCGCACGGGCGATCACATGCCGGCGCCGCTGGTGGAAGAAGTGCGTGCATTGATGCACGAGCACTTGCCGGCGCACTACGCCTTCTATGGCGAGTTCATCGGTGTGCGCACCGCGCGCAAGCACATCGGCTGGTATGTGCAGGATTTGCCGGATGGCGAGGAATTCCGTCAGCGCATGAATCTGCTGGAATCGACCGCCGAGCAACTTGCTGCGATGGATGAGTTCCTGAAATCCCAGCACCGCCATGGCGAGCGGTTACAATACCGCCCCGCGCTTCCCGCCGTGGACGCAATCGCGGCGTAGAACACCAGCACGACAAGCGACAAGAAGAACAATTGGGGACGCGCTGCCCATAGATGCAGCAAGCCAGTGCAGCAAGCTGGGCAGCAATCACACAACCAGGATGAAGCAGCAAAGACATGAGCAAAGAAAGTATCCAGGAAGTCGTCCAGAAGAGTCTTGAAGACTATTTCAACGATCTCGGCGAGCAAAAACCGACCAACATCTACGACATGATGGTGTTGACCGTCGAAAAGCCCGTCCTTGAAGTGGTCATGTCGCGCGCCGACGGCAACCAGTCGCATGCCGCGCAGATGCTGGGCATCAATCGCAATACATTGCGCAAGAAACTGCAAGAGCACGGGCTGCTCTAAGCGTTGCCGGTTGGCTGCGCTTCCTGCGCGGCCTCGGAGACCCAGCGGTCTCCACGTCCGGCGCCAGGAATTCTCAACCATAGGCCTCACCATGATCAAACAAGCTCTCATTTCCGTATCCGACAAGACCGGCGTGCTCGATTTCGCGCGCGCGCTGAACCAGCTGGGCGTGAACATCCTGTCCACTGGCGGCACCGCCAAGCTGCTGCAAGAAAATGGCGTGCCGGTCACGGAAGTGGCCGATTACACCGGTTTCCCGGAAATGCTCGATGGCCGCGTCAAGACGCTGCACCCGAAGGTGCACGGCGGCATCCTGGCCCGTCGCGATTTTCCCGAGCACATCGCGAAACTGGAAGAGCACAATATTCCGCAGATCGACATGGTCGTGGTGAACCTGTACCCGTTCCAGCAAACCGTCGCCAAAGAACAATGCTCGCTGGAAGATGCGATCGAGAACATCGACATCGGTGGCCCGACCATGCTGCGTTCGGCCGCCAAGAACCACCGCGACGTGGTCGTGGTCGTCGATCCGGCCGACTATGGCGTCGTGCTCGCTGAAATGAAGGGTTCGGGCGGCGACGCCGGGCCGGTCAGCTACGAGACCAAGTTCCGCCTGGCCAAGAAAGTGTTTGCGCACACCGCCCAGTACGATGGCGCGATCACCAATTACCTGACCAGCCTGGGCGAGGACCGCGCGCACGCGACCCGCTCGAACTTCCCGGCAACGCTCAATATGGGCTTCGAGAAAGTCCAGGAAATGCGCTACGGCGAAAACCCGCACCAGGGCGCCGCCTTCTACCGCGACCTGGTCACGATCGACGGCGCGCTGGCCAACTACCGCCAGTTGCAGGGTAAAGAGCTGTCGTACAACAATATCGCCGATGCCGATGCGGCCTGGGAATGCGTCAAGTCGCTCGGCGGCCTCGGTCAGGCGGCCGGTTGCGTGATCGTCAAGCACGCCAATCCGTGCGGCGTGGCAATCGGCGTCGATGCACTGGACGCCTACTCGCGCGCGCTGCAGACCGATCCGACTTCGGCCTTTGGCGGCATCATCGCCTTCAACGTCGAAGTCGATGGCAAGGCAGCCGAGGCGCTGGCCAAGCTGTTTGTCGAGGTGTTGATCGCGCCAAGCTTTACCGCCGAAGCGCGCCAGATCATGTCGGCCAAGCAGAACGTGCGTCTGCTCGAGATCGCGCTGGGCGCCGGCCAGAATGCCTACGACGTCAAGCGCGTCGGTGGCGGCCTGCTGGTGCAGTCGCCGGACGCGAAGAACGTCGGCATGGAAGACCTGCGTGTCGTCTCCAAGCTGCAGCCATCGCCGCAGCAGCTGCAAGACCTGATGTTCGCCTGGCGCGTGGCCAAGTTCGTCAAGTCGAACGCGATCGTGTTCTGCGGTAACGGCATGACGCTGGGCGTCGGCGCCGGCCAGATGAGCCGCATCGATTCGGCGCGCATCGCGTCGATCAAGGCCCAGAACGCCGGCCTGAGCTTGACCGGCTCGGCCGTGGCGTCGGATGCGTTCTTCCCGTTCCGTGACGGCCTGGACGTCGTCGTCGATGCGGGCGCGACCTGCGTCATCCACCCGGGTGGATCGATGCGCGACCAGGAAGTCATCGATGCCGCCGACGAGCGCGGCGTCGTGATGCTGTACACGGGCACGCGTCACTTCCGTCATTAATCGCAACAATCCGAACGCGTCATCGTAGGGTGGACGGCTACGCCGTCCACGCGTTCAATCCGCGTATGATTCACCTGTAGGCCAAGCAAACGCCGATCCCTGTGTTTTTGCACAGTATTTTTCCCACGAACACCCCCAGCCGGGGTAACATTCCAGCATGATTATTCTCGGCATCGACCCGGGCCTGCGCACGACGGGGTTCGGCGTCATTGAAAAACACGGCACGAAGCTGCGCTACATCGCTTCGGGCACCATCAAGACCGGGCTGGAAGGCGCCTTGCCGCCACGCCTGAAAGTCATCCTGCGCGGCGTCAGCGAAATCATCGCGACCTACCAGCCAGCCTGTTCGGCCATCGAAAAAGTGTTCGTCAACGTCAACCCACAATCGACCCTGCTGCTGGGGCAGGCGCGCGGCGCGGCCATTACGGCGCTCGTGGGCGCCGATCTCGAGGTCGCCGAATACACGGCGGTGCAGGTCAAGCAGGCGGTCGTTGGCACCGGCCGCGCGGCCAAGGCGCAGGTGCAGGACATGGTCGCGCGCCTGCTCAAGCTGCCAGGCCTGCCGGGCAGCGACGCGGCCGATGCGCTTGGCGTGGCGATCTGCCATGCCCACTCGATCGACACGCTGGCGCTCTTGGGCGCCATCGCGCCCGACATGCGCGCTCTGCACATGAAAAACAGCCGTCTCGTCTCATAACAAGGAACCACTCCCGATGATCGGTCGTCTCTCCGGAACCCTGCTCGAAAAAGCGCCGCCGCACGTGCTGGTGGATTGCAATGGCGTTGGCTATGAAGTCGATGTGCCAATGAGCACCTTCTACAACCTGCCACACACGGGCGAAAAAGTCGTGCTGTTTACGCACCTGACCGTGCGCGAAGATGCGCACCTGCTGTTCGGCTTTGGCAGCGCGTCCGAACGCACGCTGTTCCGGCAACTGATCAAGATCACGGGCGTGGGCGCGCGCATGGCGCTCTCCATCCTGTCGGGCATGACCGTGGCCGAGCTGTCGCAGGCTGTCACGCTGCAAGAGACGGGCCGCCTGGTCAAGGTGCCCGGCGTCGGCAAGAAGACCGCCGAGCGCCTGCTGCTCGAACTCAAGGGCAAACTCGGCGCCGATATCGGCATGGTGGCCGGCGTGCCGCGCGACGACACGCAGACCGACGTACTCAACGCGCTGGCCGCGCTGGGTTACTCCGACAAGGAAGCGCTGCTGGCGATCAAGAACATGCCAACCGGCGCCAGCGTCTCGGATGGCATCAAATTCGCGCTCAAGGCGCTTTCCAAAGCCTGACCGGATGTAAGCGATGAGTATCCAGACCGACAACTTTACCGAACAGCGCGTGATCGACGCCGCGCCGGCCTCGCCCAACGAAGAGGCGATCGAGCGCGCGCTGCGGCCCAAGCAGCTCGACGAATACGTCGGCCAGGAGAAAATCCGCGACCAGCTCGAGATTTTCATCACGGCCGCGCGCAACCGGCGCGAAGCGCTCGACCATACGCTGCTGTTCGGCCCACCGGGCCTGGGCAAGACGACGCTCGCGCACATCATCGCGCGCGAAATGGGCGTGAATCTGCGCCAGACCTCGGGCCCCGTGCTCGAGCGCCCGGGCGACCTGGCGGCATTGCTGACCAACCTCGAACCGAACGACGTGCTGTTCATCGACGAGATCCACCGCCTCTCGCCCGTGGTCGAGGAAATCCTGTACCCGGCGCTCGAGGATTACCAGATCGACATCATGATCGGCGAAGGCCCGGCCGCGCGCTCGGTGAAACTCGACCTGCAGCCGTTCACGCTGGTGGGCGCGACCACGCGCGCCGGCATGCTGACCAATCCGCTGCGCGACCGTTTCGGCATCGTGGCGCGCCTGGAGTTCTACAACGTCCCCGAACTGACCAAGATCGTGCTGCGCAGCGCCGCGCTGCTGGTGGCGCCGATCGACGAAGACGGCGCGCGCGAAGTGGCCAAGCGCGCCCGTGGCACGCCGCGTATCGCCAACCGGCTGCTGCGCCGCGTGCGCGACTTCGCGCAGGTGAAAGGCAATGGCGACATCACGCGCGACATCGCCGACCGCGCCCTCAAAATGCTCGACGTCGACAGCGTGGGCTTCGACGTGATGGACCGCAAGCTGCTCGAAGCGGTGCTGTTCAAGTTTGCCGGCGGCCCGGTCGGCATCGGCAACCTGGCCGCGGCCATCGGCGAAGCGGCCGACACGATCGAAGACGTGCTGGAACCTTTCCTGATCCAGCAAGGCTATCTGCAGCGCACCCCGCGCGGGCGCATCGCCACGCCACTGGCCTACCAGCACTTTGGCGTGACCGCGCCGCGCATCAGCCCGACGGGCGACTTGTGGGACAGTCTGCCGCCAGGGCAGGGCGGCTGACCGCGCCCGGCAATCTTGTCCGAAAACTATTGGTTTTGGGGTCCGCACGACGGTTATTTACCCTGTTTTCATGTTAGTGCTACTCTTCGCCTCTTCGTTTAGCAAACGGCCATGCGATAAAGAGTCACTGAATGAGTCGCAGCACCCTGCCGTTCCCGTATAGCATCAAGCGCCATGGCGTCTCGCTGTCCAACTGCGATGACGAACCGGTACGGACACCCGGCTGCATCCAGGCGCACGGCTTGCTGCTGGCGCTCAGCCCCAATGATCTGGTCGTGCGCCAGGCCAGTGAAAACTGGCCGCAGCGTACCGGCCTGGCCATGGACCAGGTACTGAACCAGCCCCTGGCCGCCGTCATCGGCCCGGATGCGGTGCAGCGCATCGTGCACGCGATGCGCACCGAGGTCCTCGAACGCAATGCCTTGTACGTGCTGACGGCGCCGCTGCCCCATGCGGCTTGCCGTGATGTCGCGATGGACTTTTCGGTGCACCAGACCGACGGCGTCCTGATCGTCGAGATCGAGCCGGCCAGCCGGCCGGGTGACACGGTCGTGACCGACAGCGACTATTATTCGATGGTGAAAACGACGCTGGTGCGCCTCAAGTCAGCGGGCAGCCTGAGCGCGTTCTGCGAGATCGCCGCCCATGAGGTGCGGCGCACGACGGGCCTGGATCGCGTGATGATCTACCGCTTTCACCGCGATGACACGGGTGAAGTGATTGCCGATGCGCGCCGCAGCGACCTCAATTCGTGGCTCGGCCTGCGTTATCCGGCCAGCGACATTCCGGTGCCGGCGCGCGCAATTTTCAAGCGCATCGGCGTGCGGCCCTTGCCGGACGTGAACGGCGCGTTGATGGAAATCGCGCCGCTGCTGAACCCGGTGACGGGGCGGCCGCTGGACATGACCTATTGCGCGCTGCGCGGCGCGTCCGTCATGTACACCGATTACCTGCGCAATATGGGCGTGGCCGCCACGCTGACGATGCCGATTCTGCGTGATGGCCATCTGTGGGGCCTGATCGCCTGCCACCATTACGCGCCGATCGCGATGCCCTATACGCTGCGCGCGGCTGCCGAATTTCTCGGTCAGATCACGTCCCTCGAAATTGCCTCGGCCGAGGGCAGGGAGCATCTGGAATACCGCTTGAAACTCGACACCGCCCACCAGGCCGTGCTGGGACAGGCGCTCGCCGACGGCAATTACGCGGCGCTGACCCAAGGTGCGCCGTCCCTGCTCGATGGCATCGACGCCGGTGGTGTGGCGGTGTCGGAGAACGGCCAGTGGAGCATGGCCGGCGCCACCCCGGATGCAGAGCAGCTCACGGCGCTGGCGGCCTGGCTGACCCTGAACAGCGCGCGACTGGCCGATGGCAGCAGCGTCATTGCACTGGACGAACTGGGCCGCGATTATGCCGACGGCGTTGCCTGTATCGACTGCTGCAGCGGCGTACTGGCGTTTCCGGTGTCGCAACGCAGCCACGGCGACTGGGTCATCTGGTTTCGCCCGGAACAGCTGCAGACCTATCAATGGGGCGGTAACCCCTACGAGGCCGGTAAGGCCACCGGGGCGCACGGCACACGACTGACGCCGCGCCAGAGCTTCGCCGTGTGGCAGGAAGAAGTGCGGGGCCGCGCCGAACCATGGAAGCCGGTCGAGATCGAAGCGGCCAAGAACTTGCGCCTGTTGATGCTCGACGTCGTCGTCGCGCGCGCCGAGCAGCTGGCGGCGCTGAACACGGACCTGGTGCGCAGCAACGACGAACTCGATGCGTTTGCCTATGTCGCCGGCCATGACCTGAAAGAGCCGCTGCGCGGCATTCACAAGTACGCGCACTTCCTGCTCGAAGAAACGAAGGCGGGGCGCCCGCTCGACCAGCATGGCCTCGAACGCATCGACGCCATGCTGCGGCTGACGGTGCGCATGGACAACCTGCTCGACGCGCTGCTGCACTTTTCGCGCGTCGGGCGCCTCTCGCTCGAGCGCCAGCCCATCGCGCTGGGTGACGTGGTGGCCGAAGCGACCGATATGCTCGGCGCGCGCTTGCTCGAACACGCCATCGAGGTGCGCATTCCCCGGCCGCTGCCAACGATCTCGTGCGACCGCATTCGCGTGCGCGAAGTGTTCGCCAACCTGATCTCCAACGCCGCCAAATACAACGACAAGTCGCGGCGCTGGATCGAGATCGGCTATCTCGATCCGGTCGATGGTGCCGCCGTTTCCACCTTCTACGTGCGCGACAACGGCATCGGCATCGATGCCAGGCACAGCGAGCGCGTTTTCATGATGTTCAAGCGCCTGCATACACGCGACGCCTATGGCGGCGGCAGCGGCGCCGGCCTGGCGATCGTCAAAAAACTCGTCGAGCAGCACAATGGCCATAGCTGGTTCACGTCTGAAGTGGGTGTGGGCACCACCTTCTGTTTCACGCTGATCGGGCCACCATGCAACAGGTGAATCTGTGAAGCCGCTGGTGCGCAGCGATTTGCCACCCATCCTGGTTGTGGATGACAGCGACGACGATTTCGACACCGTCTCGATTGCCGCGCGGCGGGCCAGGATCAGCAATCTGCTGGTGCATGCAAGCGATGCCGACGAAGCCAGGCGCCTGCTGTTCGCCGCGCCTGCCGTCGCCTATGCCTTCATGCTCCTGGACTGCAATCTGCCGGGCGAGGATGGCCTGACGCTGCTGGAAGAAGTGCGCCGGCATCCGCAACGTCAGACCATGCCGGTGATCGTGCTCACAGCCAGCATCAACCCGCGCGACCGGGATGCGTTCTACGCCGCTGGTGTCAATGCCTACCATGTCAAACTGGTCAATTTCGAGGAAGGCCTGGCCAGTCTCGAGAGCGTCTTTCACTATTGGCTCACGCACGTCGTGCTACCGGGCGCGGACACCTCATCGACTGGAAAACACCAATGGCTGTAGCTCACGACACCGATCGTCCCTGGCGCATCCTGCTGGTCGATGACAATGAACTGGACCGCGCCGAAGCGAAAGCGGCGCTGCTGTGCGGTCATCATCGTCATTACCAGTTCGTCGAAGCGACATCGGCGAACGAGGCGATGCACCTGTGCGCCAGTTCGACGCCGTTCGACTGCATGATCCTCGATTTTTTCCTGCCCGATGGCGACGCGCTCGACGTGCTGGCACGCCTTCCGTGCGACGCCGACAAGATCCCGCATCTGCCCGTCGTGATTCTCACTGGCGTGGCCGGCACGGCCAGCCGCGCGTCGCTGCGCCACGGCGCCCAGGATTTCGTGGGCAAGGCCTGGCTGGGCCGCGAGAGCCTGACCTGGGCTGTCGAAAATGCCATCGAGCGGCGCAAGATCGCGCGCGAAGTCATGGCCGAACGTCACGTGATGGACAGCCAGCGCCAGTACCTGTTCGAGGCCGAGCGCACGGCGCGCCTGGAAAGCGAACGGGTGGCCTTGCTCAAGGACGAATTTCTCGCCACGCTCAGTCATGAACTGCGCACGCCGCTGGCCGTGATCGTCGGCTGGGCCGGCGTGCTGCAGCGCGCGCAGGACAATCCCGATACTGTCAGGCGCGGTGTCGACGTCATCGCGCGCAATGCCGGCCTGCAGGCCAAGCTGATCAACGATCTGCTGGACATGAACCGCATCGTGACCGGCAAATTGATCCTGGATCTGCAGCGTGTCGACCTGGGCGCGCTGCTCGATTCGGCCGGCGAATTTTTGCGCCCGCTGGCCATCGCCAAGGGTGTCGACATCAGGATCGACATCCGTGATGGTGCGCCGCTGGAGCTCGATGGCGACGCAGTGCGCCTGCAGCAGATTTTCGCTAATTTGTTGGGTAATGCACTCAAGTTCACGCCCGGTGGTGGCGCGATCGTCTTGACTGCGCGGCGCCGCGACGACGGGCAGGTCGCAGTGACGGTGCGCGACGATGGCGAAGGCATCGATGCACGGTTCCTGCCACAGTTGTTCACGCGCTTCAGCCAGGAAAACAGCAAGGCCGCGCGCGTGCACGGCGGGCTGGGGATCGGCCTGTCGATCGTCAGGCAGCTGACCGAGCTGCATGGTGGCACCGTCAGCGGCGCGAGCGCGGGCGTGGGCAAGGGCGCGACGTTCACGGTGCTGCTGCCGCTGCGATCGATCGACGTGGTGCGCGAAGGGGCGGGCGACGACACGGCAGGCATTGTCATGGATGCGGATGCCCACCAGCTGATGCTGATCGACCTGCGCGGCGTGAGCGTACTGCTGGTCGACGATAACGAAGACATTCTGGAACTGAGCCGGCGCGTGCTGGAAGAGCGGGGTGCCGGTGTGGTCGCGGTCAATTCGGTGGAGGCGGCGCTCGCGCAGTTACGCGACGCACTGCCGCAGGTGCTGGTCAGCGATATCAGCATGCCCACGCTGACCGGGTACGACCTGATTCGCACGGTGCGCAACGACCTGCGCCTCGATGCGCAGAAGCTGCCGGCGGTGTCGATGTCCGCGTTCGCGCGGCCACTGGATCAGCAGCGGGCCTTGCAGGCGGGGTATCAGGCGTATCTGATCAAGCCGTTGCAGCCGCATCTGCTGATCCGGGCGGTGGCGCAGCTGGTGGGGCGGGGCGAGGTCTCGCCCCTCGTCCCGGCTCTGCAACGCCACTGAACCTGCCCGGCAAGATATTACTTGATCGAGAAACGAACGCTGACAGTCTTCTTGTCGGCGAACGTGACCGCTGCGACGGCTTTGCTGCCGGCCGCAAGCTTTGGGTCACCCTTGACCACCAGCGTGTTGTTGCCGCCGGCCGCAAGTGGCAGTTCGGTCTTTTCGGTCCCTTTCAGGACGGTCAACGTGCCGGTGGCACCGGCGGTTGGCAGGTCCTTGCCATGGTCGTCGACGTAGATGGTCGCGGCGCCATTCTTGGCCACCAGCTCGAACGACAGGTCGCCCGCGCTCTGCACGATGCCGCCATGCTTGGCTTTCGCGCCATGCGCATGGACGTTACCCGACAGGATGACACTGGCCGTGAGGGCCGCTACTGCAAAGATACTTTTCATTGTTTGCTCCAGAAAACGCTGGCGGCTCGGGATGGGCGCCGCCATATGGCCCATGTCAATCACATCATGTCGCCACGGTCGTCAGCCAGCAAGCGCTCCAGCGGTCGCCGGCCGACCTTCCAGAAGATGAGCGGTGTCAGCAGCGAATCGAGCAGCGTGGAACTGATCAATCCGCCAAAGATGACGACGGCAACCGGGTGCAGGATTTCCTTGCCCGGCGCATCGGCCGCCAGCAGCAGCGGCGTCAGGGCAAACGCCGCCACCAGCGCCGTCATCATCACGGGCGTGAGGCGCTCGATCGAGCCGCGCACGATCATCGGCCAGCCAAACTGCTCACCCTCGAACTTGCACAGATTGATGTAATGGCTGACCTTGAGGATGCCATTGCGGGTGGCGATGCCGGCCAGGGTGATGAAGCCGACCATCGATGCCACCGACAGCGAGACGCCCGCGATCCACATGGCGATGACGCTGCCCACCAGCGCAAACGGGATATTGCCCATGATGACGAGGGCCAGCGTGGTCGACCGGTAGCGTGAATACAGCACCAGGAAGATCAGCACCAGCGACGCCAGCGACAGGCCGGCGATCAGTTGCTGGGCCTGTTCCTGCGCCTGGAACTGCCCTTCGACGCTGATGAAATAGCCGCCCGGGAGCGTACTGGCGGCCACCGCCTGGCGCACGTCGCCGATTACCCGCGCCATATCGGCGCCATCGGTATTGGCGTAGACGACGATGCGGCGCCGGCCGTTTTCACGCCCGATCTGGTTCGGCCCGTCGCCTTCCTCGACCGTTGCCACTGCAGACAACGGAATCGGTCCTGCCGGCGCTGTCAGCATGATCCGCGCCAGATCCTGGGGTGTGCGGTCGGCGTCCGACAGGCGCACGACCAGATCGAAGCGGCGCGGACCATCGATGACCTGGGTCACGCGCGTGCCTTCGGCCAGTGCCTGCAAGGCCTGCAGCACATCGCCCGCCGCCAGGCCGTACTGGGCCGCCTTGCGGTAGTCGATCCGTACCTTGATCTGCGGGATCAAGACCTGCCGCTCCACCGACAGGTCGACCAGTCCCGGCACGCTCGCCAGACGCGTGCGCAGGGTCTCCGCCAGGCCCCGGAGCGTGTCGATGTCGTCGCCGTAGATCTTGAGCGCCACCTGCGCGCGCACGCCGGAGAGCAGGTGGTCGAGCCGGTGCGAAATCGGCTGGCCGATCGCCACCGAGGCGGGGATCACGGCGAGCTGGTTGCGCATGCTCGC
This sequence comes from Massilia sp. MP_M2, assembly GCF_039123635.1. NCBI lineage: Bacteria > Pseudomonadati > Pseudomonadota > Betaproteobacteria > Burkholderiales > Oxalobacteraceae > Massilia > Massilia sp. MP_M2. The sequence continues at coordinate 959,299 of NZ_JBCHJF010000001.1, read as the reverse complement.
CATGATCTCTTCGCGGCTGCGTCCGGATGGTTTGAGATCGACGTCGATCTCGGACGAATGCACGCCTTCCGCATGCTCGTCCAGTTCAGCGCGCCCGGTACGGCGCCCGACCCGGGTTACTTCCGGCACCTGGGCGATCAGGGTTTCGGCCAGCGCGCCCATGCGGTTGGCTTCGGCCAGCGAGGTCCCGGGCGTGAAGGTCATCCCCATGACCAGCGAGCCCTCGTTGAAGGCCGGCAGGAATGCGCGCGGGAAGAACGGCACCGAGGCCGCCGCCGCAAGCACGGCGACGAGCGCCAGCGACAGCAGCATGCGGGTGCGCGGCAGCGACCAGTGCAGCGCCGCTGTGTCCCACTGCTTCATGCGGCGCACGACCGGGCTGTCGCCACGATGCAGGCGCTTCATGCGTGGCAGCAGGTAATACGCAAGGGCGGGCGTGACGGTCATCGACACCAGCATCGATGCCAAAATCGACGTGATGTAGGCGATGCCCAGGGGCGCGAACAGGCGGCCTTCGATGCCGGGCAGCGCGAACAGCGGCACGAACACGAGCACGACGATGACGGTGGCGTAGACGATGCCCGAGCGTACTTCGACCGAGGCGTGCCAGATCACGTCCAGTACCGACTGGCCCGACTCGCTGCGCTGCTTTAACCTGCGCACGATGTTTTCCACGTCGACCACCGCGTCGTCCACCAGTTCGCCGATGGCGATCGCCAGGCCGCCCAGCGTCATCACGTTGATGGACTGGCCCAGCAGGTGAAACGCCAGCGCCGTGACGGCCAGCGACAGCGGAATGGCGACCAGCGAAATGATCGTGGTGCGCACGCTGAGCAAGAAGGCGAACAGCACGATGGCGACCAGGATCGCCCCGTCGCGCAGCGCTTCGACGACATTGCCGATCGACGCGTCGATGAAATTGGCTTGCCTGAACAGGACCACCGGCGGCGCGATGCCGGCCGGCAGTCCCTGCTTGAGCTCGGCCAGCGCCGTCTCGATGGCCTGCGTCAGCTTGACCGTGTCACCTGCGGGCTGCTTCTGGATGCTCACGATCACGGCCGGCTTGCCGTTCAGGCCCGCGTCACCGCGCTTGAAGGCGGCCGCATAGGTGACGTTGGCGACCTGTTCGAGCAGGACCGGCGCGCCATTGCGGTACGCGACAGCCAGGCCTTTCATGTCCTCCAGGCGGTTGGTACGGCCCAGGTTGCGGATCAGGTATTCGCGATTGTTCAGGTCGACGAAGCCGCCGCTGGTGTTGGCGGCAAACCCGCGCAATGCGTCAGTGACCTGCGCGAGCGAGACACCGAATTGCGCCATGCGCGCCGTGTCCGGCTCAACGCGCAACTGGCGCACCTCGCCGCCGATCGGAATCACCTGCGACACGCCCGGGATCGACAGCAGGCGAGGGCGCAGCACAAAATCGGCGTACTCGCGCGCCTTCATTGGATCGGTTTTGCCGGTGTCGATCGGCAGCGCGATCAGCATGATTTCGCCCATGATCGAGGACACCGGCCCCATCACGGGCGAGATCGAACCAGGTAGCTGCTCCTTGACGAGCGTGATGCGCTCGGAGACGAGTTGCCGGTTGCGATAGACATCGGTACCCCAGTCGAACTCGGCATAGACGATCGACAGGCCGACGCCCGACACCGAGCGCACGCGTGTCACGCCAGGCATCCCGTTGAGCGCCGTCTCGATCGGGAACGACACGAGCTGCTCGACTTCTTCGGGCGCCATGCCGCCGGCTTCGCTCAAGACCGTGACCACCGGCTTGTTCAGGTCGGGGAACACATCGACCGGCGTGCGCGCTGCGGTCATCGCGCCGTAGATCATCAATAGAAGGGCGGCCGCCAGGACAAACAGGCGGTTGTGCAGGCTGAAACGGACAATGGCATTGAACATCGCCGCTCACCTGATCTGGTTGATCAGGGAGGTCCCGCTGATCACCACCCTGTTGTCGGGACTGAGCCCCTTTGTCACGATGACGGTGCGTGCGTCGAGCACCGTGGTCTCGACCGGCAAGGCAATGAAGCGCTGGGCGCCGGACTTGATCCAGACCACCGTCTCATTGGCCGGATTGCGCGCCAGTGCGGCCGCCGGTAACGCAATGCCCTTGATCGTCGTGTCGAGTTTGGCCAGGACCGTCACCGGCTGCCCCAGCGCCAGGTCGAGCGCGGCGCCGCGTGCGCGGAAACTGATCGGTACGGCGCCATCGCGCAAGCTCAGTGAACCCCCGAGCAGCGTCAGTTCGGCATCCGGGGCGTCGACCAGCGTCGCGCCGCGGATCTTGCGTGCGATCGATGCGTCGGTCGTCAAGGCCTCGATCACCATGCGCTGCGGATCGACGATCTCGAACAGGATGTCGCGCGACTCGACGATCTGGCCGGTCAGCACCGCAGCACTGGCGATGACGCCGCTGGCCGGCGCAACGATCGCTTGCGTGCCGTTGATCGAGTTGGCGACGGCGCGCTCCTGGCCGATGGTGCTGTTCAGTTCTGCGTGTGCGGCTTCGATCTCCCTGGCAGGCACCACGCCTTCCAGCAAGGCCAGGCGCTGCACCCGCTTTTCGAGCAGGGTGCGGCTGGCACGCAGCGCGGCCAGCTGCGCCGCCTGGTTGCCACGCTCGATGGCCGCGCCGACAGGGCGCAGTCGCGCCAGCAGCTGGCCCTTGACGACACGCTGACCGGCGACCGGCAGGCCCTGCGGTCCGGGCGCGATCTGGCCGGCGAACGGGGCTTGCACGCGGCCGCCGGCATTCGGGTCGATGGCGACGCGCCCGTTGAGCGTCACGCTGCGCGCGAACGTGCCTTCCTTGACCATCAGCGTGCGCACGCCCATGCGGCGCTGCGCGAGCTTCGGCACGTTGACGCTGCCATCGGGCAAGCGCGCCAGTCCACCGACGGACTGGCTTGCCCCGCCGTCAAGATGCTCGCCGTTCGGACCATGCGCGCCTGGCGCGGCCAGGGGGGACGTGGCCCAGGCGGCGGCGATGATGCCGCCGATGATGCCGGCAAGAGCACGGTGAGAAATCGTCATGTCAGGCTCCCTTGCGTTGGCGGCGACGGCGCGCCAGGAAGACCGCGGCCACGGCAACGAGCACCACGGCGGCAGCTGCCACCAGCCACCAGCGGCGGCCTGCGGCATGTTCATGGTCGTGATCATCGGCCGGCGCGGCGACTGTCAGCACGCCTTCCAGCAAGTCACTTTCGTCCCCAGCGACCAGCGTAAACAGCAGCGGGTGGGCGCCCGGTGTCGAGATCGCGGCCAGGAAGGCCGGATCGTCGACCGCGTAGTCGCCCTGGTCGGCGTGGAAGGTTGCCTTTGCCTTCAGTTGCTTGTACTGGACCTCGAGCGCGCCGTTCAAGACCGGCTCGTTGGTCTCGTAACGATCGATCATGATCGACAGCTCGCCACCGGACAGGTGGCCAAGCAGCTCGAAGGATTCGGTGAATGTTTCGATGCGCGGCACCGACGCGATGGCGCCGGTGGCCGTTGCCTGGCCATCCAGGTGCTCGCCGTTGGGGCCGTGGGCGCCGGGGCTGGCACAGGCGGACGACATGACCAGCATGGCGATCAGCAGCAGATACAGGTGTTTCATGGAAGGATTCCCAAAGCTTGGTTGAGGGAGGCATGCGCCAGGCCGAGCGCAACGCGTTGCTGCGCCACGGCGACGTCGGCCTCGTGTGTCAGGGCATGCGAGCGCAGCAGGTCTGCAAGGCCACGTTCGCCATGCTGGAACGCCTTGGCAAACAGCGCCGTGTGTTCATGCAGCGCGACCGCGCGTGCGTTGGCGGTGGCAAGGGCAAGGCGGGCGTTCGACAGGCGCTCCCGCGCGACCTCGATGTCGGCGGTGGCGCTCGCTTGTACCTGCGCTGCTTCGGCCGCCGCTGTCGCGATGACGGTGTGGGCCTGCGCTTCGATGCTGCGATTGCGTCCTGCGCTACCGAACGGGATCTGCAGGGCGACGCCGATGCTGCGCACGGGTTCGCGCAGGGCCCGCTCATCTTCGCGTCGCACCGACAGGGCCACCGTCGGCGGGGCTGCGCGGCTCGCTTCAGCCAGGCGCAGTGACGCCCGTGCACGCCCCTCGGACGCCTGCGCAGCCTGCAGCCTCGGATTGGCAGGCGCATCGGTGTCGTGGAGCTGCTCCGGTTCGAGCGCGGGCAGCTCGGGCAGGCCCGTCAGGACCTGATAGCGCGCCAGCGCGTCGGCGGCGGCGGTGCGCGCATGCAAGACCTGGACCCTGGCGGCGAGCACTTCCTGCTCTGCCAGCAGAGCGTCGCTACGGGCCAGGTCGCCCGCGGTGACGCGCCGTTGCACTTCTTCGGCAAGTTGCTCCAGATGCTGCGCATGGCCCTGTCGTTCATCGAGCATGACCCTGGCCGCAGCCGCTTCCCACAGGCGAGCGCGCACCAGGCCGGCAATCTCGAGGCGCGTGGCGCCGATGTGGGCGGCCACTTCTTCGGTGCTGCGCTCGGCGAGCGCTTCGCGCGCCCGCTTCTGGTGCGGCAGCCAGATCGAGGTCGACACCGACAGGTCGGATTCACGCTGATCGCGTCCGGAAGCGCCGGTGTCATTACGCTGCGCCAGTCCGAGGATCGGATTGGCGGCCAGCCAGGACCCGGCCAGGCCGCGGGCCGCGGCGGCTTCATCCTGCCGCGCTTCCAGGGTCCGTGCAGTGGGGGCACGTTGCCAGGCGCTGTCGACGGCTTGTTTCAGGGTGGTGCCGATCAAGATCGGCATCGGCGCCGTCAGCGGCGTTGCCGGTGCTGCGCCTGCCACGCATTGAAGCGCGAGGCCGGCACCGGCAATGTAAAGCGACACGCGAATCATGCGCATGTGTTCTCCATCGAGTGATAGTGACGATCACCGAGGGCGGGCACACCAGCGCGACAGGCGTCGCGCCGTTATCTTGCGATCATGCGTGCAGCGGCCCCCCGGCAGCTTGGCCGGGGGCGGGGGAAGGCGGTCTTGACGGACCGTCGAGGAACGGCTCGGGAACCCACTGGGTCACATGCGAAACGAGCTTCGAGACCAGCGGTGCTGGCGCGACGGGTAACTGCGGCAGGCCAAAGCCTGCGCTCTGGGGCGGTGACGTATGGTCTTGCGCGTGGTCGCGCGACGCATCGGAATCGTCGTAGTGGATGCTTCCGTCGTCGGCGTGGTGGTGGTGGGAAATACCCTGGTCATGTTCAAGCGCATGCGCCAGCGACGCTGCATTGCCGGTCGACGGCACGCCGCCCTGCATGGCGAAGCCATACAGGGGCAGGCACAGCAGCAAGAGGATGTGAAGAATCCGACGCAAGGCAATCACCAGTGGGTTTCGCAAAATTATAGCAGCAGGATTGCCGCGCATCTGCGTCGGGACGACTTGGTCGCAATATGTTCACGGCAGCAACAACAGCTGCCGCGCAGCGTGCCAGCGCAGCAGTGCTTGCGTCTTCGCACGCAGCCCCGGATAGACGAACGTCAGGTACAGCGTCAGCGTGAAGCAGAGCAGCAGCCCGGCCATCCACATGAAGACAGGCGCGGCGCCGCGCCACAACAATGCAGCGCAGAACGCGAGCGGCACCGCCAGCAGCAGTGCGGCCACTGCGCGCAGCAGGGCAGAGCGGCGCAGCAGATGGCCGGCCATCCCGATGACGAAGAAGGCGCACGCGCCAAGCACGAGGCACGCCAGTATTGCCGCCGCCTTGCCCGCGTCCGGCGTCATGGCGCCGGCCGGCAGCACGATCGCCGGCGCGACGAGCACCAGCATGCCGGCGGCAAGGCACAGCAGCCGCAGGATCGTCATGGCGATTCCGTGTGCAGCAAAATTGACAGGGGTGGTGTTCTGGCTCATACGAGATCGATTGCAAGATTCAGCCAGCACGGCAGGGCGATAAAGATAGCATACAGGCAATATTGGGATCGTCATAGATGTCTTTGGGGCGCGACAGATTTGTCCTTGTTTTGCCGTGAATGCGTCCTCCAAATGTAGCGCGCGCGCGGTCGCACATGACAGATGTCACCCCATATCGGTGGCAAGTGCGCCTGTCGGCCGACCCGCATGATCGACATACTGATCTCACACCAACCCGTGAGGAAACCATGTCCACCATCGTTGCAGAAGCGGCACTTGCGGCCGCCGGTCTGTCCATCTCCTGCCTGGCGCTGGGCGCCGCCACCCTGGTCCAGGACGTGCGCGTCTTCGACGGCAAGGCCGTGCACGAACGGCGCTCGGTGCTGTTCGACGATGTGCGCGTCGTCGATGCCGATTTTCGCGGACCGGTCCCGGCAGGCGCACGCATCGTCAAGGGCGCCGGGCGCACGCTGCTGCCCGGCCTGATCGACGCCCACACCCACGCCTTCAGGCAGCTCGACCTGCCGGTGCTGTTTGGCGTGACGACCCAGATCGACATGTTCAGCGCCGTGCCGGTCATGCAGGAAGCCAGGCGCAGCATGGCTGCAGGCCGGCATGCGGGCCAGGCCGACCTGTTCTCGGCCGGTATCCTGGCCACCGCGGCGGGCGGCCACGGCACCCAGTTCGGCGTGCCGATCCCGACCCTCGGCAGCCCTGGCGAAGCGCAGGCCTTTGTCGATGCCCGCATTGCCGAAGGCTCGGACTTCATCAAGATCGTGCTGGAAGCGGGCGGGCACGGCGCCGGCAACATGCATTCACTGGACATCGCGACCGCCACCGCGCTGATCGAGGCGGCGCACCGGCGCGGCAAGCTGGCCGTGGTCCATGTCAGTACCGAACACGATGCCCGCGCCGCGCTTGAGGCGGGCGCCGACGCGCTGGTCCATTTGTTCCTGGGCGCGGTGCCCGAGGCCAGCGCGGTCGACAGCCTGGCCAAACTGGCCAAACGCAAGAATGTCTTCGTGATCCCGACCTTCACCGTGATGGAAAGCATGGCCGGCGTGCGCAGCGACGACTTGCTGGGCGATGCGGACCTGGCGGCGCTGGTCGAACGCGAGGGCGCGGCGACGCTCAAGGCGCGCTACGGCCAGCAGGCGCGGCCCGAACTGCTGGCGATGCCGAAGGCCGTCACGGCGGCATTGGCCAGGGCGGGCGTGCCGATCCTGGCCGGCACCGATGCCGGCAATGCGGGCACGCTGTACGGCATCAGCATGCACCGTGAACTGGCCGCGCTGGTCGAAGCCGGCTTGAGCCCCACCGCCGCGCTGACCGCCGCCACGAGCGCGCCGGCGGCCGCCTTCAGGCTGGGCCAGCGCGGCTGCGTGGCCAAGGGCTGCAAGGCCGACCTGCTGCTGGTCGAGGGCGACCCGACACGCGACATCACCGCCACGCGCCGCATCGTCGAGGTGTGGAAGGACGGGCAAAGCGCGAACGCTCTGCGCGACGCCAAGCGGCAACTGGTTGCGCAAGAGCAGAGCGGATCGACACGCCAGGGCTTGCCGGCCGACGGACGCATCAGCCAGTTCAGCGCGGCGCGACTCGGCAGCCCGTTCGGCAGTGGCTGGATGCCGTCGACCGACCAGTACGCCGGTGGCAAGTCGACCGTCAAGCTCGACGTGTTGCCGGCGTTGGCCGACGGGCAGATCCCGCTGGCGGTGCAGGCCAGCGTCGCGCCCGGCCTGCCGTATGCGTGGTCGAGCGTCGCGTTCATGCCCGGTGCGCAGCCGATGCAGCCGGCCGACCTGAGCGCGGCCAGGGTCTTGCGCTTCAAGGTGCGCGGCGACGGCAAGACTTATCAGGTGATGATGATGGGCGCCGCCAATAGCCGGCCGATCAGCGTGCCATTTGTCGCCGGCAAGGAGTGGGAAGACATCAGCATGCCGCTGTCGGCCTTTGCCGGCATCGATCCGGCGGCGGTTGCCATGCTAGCATTCAGTGCCGGACCACAGCCGGGCGAGTACCGCTTCGAACTCGCCGACGTGCGCCTGCTGGCGCAATGACCATCACGGAGTGAGCATGACGATGACCTTCAGGCAGATGCTGGCGCAACCGTGGATGCCGGCCGACTACGGCAAGCTGCAATACATGTGGCTGCTGTCGCTGGGCTACCTGTTCTGGAAGTTTTACTATGTGGCGCCCGGCGTGCTCGAGGCGGTGCTGCTGGCGCTGACCATCATCCTGTTCGTGCCGCTGTACTGCGCCAGCTTCTGGCCACGTGGCTGGCGCGTGGGCGTCTGCGTGGTGGTCACCTGCCTGATCGGCGCAGCCTGGGCGCGCTTCAATCCCGGCGCCGCCTGCTTCTTCATCTTCGCCTGCGCCATGTGCGCCCGCATTCCCAGCGCGGCGCGGGCCGTGGGCGCGATGCTGGCCGTGATCGCCGGCGGCGCGCTCGTTGCCATGCTGATTCCGCAGATGCGGATGGTGTTCCTGATGCCGATCCTGATGGCCGGCGTGCCGGTCGGCCTGTCGTGCATCATGGATGCCCGGCTGCGCGCATCGCGCACGCTATTGATGCGCAAGCAAGAAGAGGTCGAGCACATGGCGCGCATCGCCGAGCGCGAACGCATTTCGCGCGATCTGCACGATCTGCTTGGCCACTCGCTGTCGATGATCGCGCTGAAGGCCGAACTGGCGCGCAAGCTGGCGCGGCGCGACCTGGCTGCCTGCGAGCGCGAAATCGCCGACATCGAAACCAATGCGCGCGAAGCGCTGGCCGAGGTGCGCGCCGCCGTGACCGGCTATCGCCACAGCGGCCTGGTGCAGGCGCTGGCCAGCGCCCGCGCCAGCCTGCTCGCGGCCGACGTGATCCTCGACGAGCGCATCGAGCGCATCGACCTGGCGCCGGCGGCGGAACACGTGGTGGCGCTGGCCGTGCGCGAAGCGGTGACGAATATCGTGCGCCATGCCGGCGCGTCGCACTGCACCTTGAGCCTGGTGCAAGTGCAGCAGGATGGCCGGGCGCACGCCGTGCTGCGTGTGCTCGACGATGGCAAGCTGCGCAGCATCGATGGTCTGCAGCATGGTAATGGCCTGGCCGGTATGCGCGAGCGGGTGGCAGCGCTGGGCGGGCGCTTGTCGCTGCAGGCCGGCGCCGGTCTGGCGCTCGAACTGCACGTGCCGGCAGGAGCATCGGCATGATCCGCATCCTGATCGCCGAAGACCAGGCGCTGGTGCTGGGCGCGCTCAGCGCGCTGCTGCGGCTCGAGCCCGATTTTGATGTGGTGGGCGGCGCCGCCGACGGACGCGCAGCGCTGGCGCTGTGCGAGCGCCTGGTGCCGGACATCGTGCTGACCGATATCGAGATGCCGCACATGACGGGCCTCGAACTGGCGCAGGGGCTCGCACAGCGCAAGCTGGCCTGCCGCGTCGTAGTGGTGACCACGTTTGCGCGCAGCGGCTACCTGCGCCGCGCGATGGAAGCCGGCGTGCGCGGCTATCTGCTGAAAGACGCGCCGGTCGACGCGCTGGCCGCCGCAATCCGCATCGTGCACGACGGTGGCCGCGCGATTGCGCCCGAACTGGCGCTCGAGAGCTGGAGCAGCGGCAGCGATCCGCTGACCGAGCGCGAACGGCAGGTTTTGCGACTGGCAGGCGAAGGACGCAGCAGCGGCGAGATCGCGCGCCAGGTGCATCTGTCGGAAGGCACGGTGCGCAACTACCTGTCCGAAGCGATCAGCAAGCTGGGGGCCGGCAACCGCGTCGAAGCCTACCGGTTGGCGCGCGATGCCGGCTGGTTGTAGTCGTCGGCGTTGCGGCGCGGCCGGCTCAGCTGGTTCCAGGCGACCGTCTTATTGGCGCGCCGGGGCGGCGCGGGTGGCTGCGGCACGTGCATCAGCGGATAGATGAAACTGCAGTAGAGCAGGATCGTGTGGACCAGGAAGAACGTGCACAGGTACACCATCAGCATATTGCTGCCATGCCAGATGACGATGCCGCTGGCGCCGAAGGGCACCATCAGCAGCAGCGCCGCGAACGAGCGCAGCATGGCGTCGCGCCCCATCCGATGGCCGGCCATCGCCACCAGGAAAAACCCGCCCGAACCCAGCGCCACGCCCACCAGCACGATGTACGGCTCAAGCCAGTCCGGGATGCCGTGCGCCGTCGAGGCCAGCAGCGCGGCCGGCAGCAGGATGGCGAACACGCCGGCAGCCATGCTCAGGAGCCGCAGCACGCGCATTTCGCGCCCGCGAAAGACGGGGCGTGCGGTACGCGTGATCGGGGTGGGGGTCATGGTGCGAATGAGCGGGATGGGGCCGGATGTAACGTCCGGGCGCAGGGCGCGGTTGACATGGTCAGTGCCCGACGCTTTTTGAAAACAGGTTGATGACCAGCACGCCGGCGATGATCAGCGCCAGGCCGGCAATCGCCGCCAGGTCGAGGCTTTGCTTGAAATACAACCAGCTGACGATCGAAATGAGCACGATGCCCACGCCCGACCAGATCGCGTAGGCGATGCCCGTTGGCAGCACGCGCAGGCTGAAAGTGAGCAGGTAGAACGACAGGGCGTAGCAGCCGACCGTGATCAGGCTGGGCAGGGGGCGGGTAAAGCTGTCGGAGGCTTTGAGGGCCGTGGTGCCGATCACTTCGGCAACGATGGCGAATCCGAGGTACAGGTAGGCGAGGTTCAGGGTCATGGAAAATGAAAACGGCCCGTCGCCGGGCCGTGCTAACGATTACTGCTCGCGCTGCCAGGTCTGGGTGCGCCCGAACATCGGCGCGCCGATGTAGCCGCGCACTTCGAGCTTGGTGCCGTTGTCGGCCAGCGTGGCCTTGCTCTTGTAGGTCTTGCCGGCAGCCGGGTCGAGGATTTCGCCACCGGTGTAGTCGCCGCCGTCTTTTTTCAGGCCAGACAGGATGGTCATGCCGATGATCGGCTGGTCCTTGCGCGCGTCGCTGCATTTCCCGCACAGCGGGTTTTGCTCTTCGGATGGCGCGCGGTACAGTTTTTCGATCTTGCCGGTCAGGACGCCGCCTTCTTCGGTGATCCGCACCAGCGCCTTCGGCTTGCCGGTTTTGTCATCGATGGTCTTCCAGGTGCCGACAGGCGAGGTGGCCTGCGCCCAGGCGGCGGCGGGCAGGGTGAGCATGGCGGCGGCGATCAGGCTTGCTTGCATCAGGTGGCGCATGGTGGTGTCTCCAGTGTTGTTGTAGGTACGGTGCCAGTGTAGCCTACCGCTTCGCCCGTGTGACAGGTTGACATCCGAGGATGTCTTCCAATCGCGCAGCAGGGGGCTAGGGAAGCACTGATTGATTCATGGAGGCGGACTTGGCGCGGAAAATAGCCACCCTGCGGCGTTGCAAATTCTCGCAATAGCCCGCTATTGCTGCGATTTGCGCCTTGCATGGCGGCTTTTTCCGCGGCCAATTCCATCCCCCAGAATAAATCAGTACTTCCCTAGGGCGCGTTGCGCACGTCTTCGGGTGTGACCTGATGGCGCCGCTCGGCCGGTCGGGTCAGTACCCGCAGGCTCACTTCGAGAGGCACGCCAAGCGTGGCCAGTTCGCGCGCCGCAGGGCGGGCCTCGATCGACACGTCGTGCAGCACGGCGTCGATGAGGAGGGAGGTCTTGTAGTCGCTTCGTCGGTCCATGGTGCGATCGTAACATGGCCACCAAGCTTCAGATCGCCAGCAATTGGTGCAGCGCCGGGCGCGCCCGCACCAGCGGCGCCCATTTCCTGCCCATCCCTGCGTCAGCCCGGCGCATGCCGCCACAGGGCAGAGAAAATGATGTTAATTCCCTACGGAATCATGTAACTTGTGCGACTTCATGGCGGCGAAATGCCTGCCTTCCTGAACCCCTCAACGCAGGAGTCGCACCACCATGCTCGACCTGGTCAACGCTGTCAACGGTATCATCTGGAGCCCCATCATGATTGCCCTGTGTCTCGGGGCGGGCCTGTACTTCTCGATCCGCGGCCGCTTCCTGCAGGTGCGGCACCTGCGCGAGATGCTGCGCCTGATGCGTGAAGGCAAGAGCTCGGAACAGGGCGTGTCCTCGTTCCAGGCCCTGGCCATGACGCTGGCCGGCCGGGTCGGCACCGGCAATATCGCCGGCGTGGCCACTGCCATCACGTTCGGCGGCCCGGGCGCCGTGTTCTGGATGTGGGCCGTGGCCTTCCTGGGCGCCAGTTCGGCCTTCGTCGAGTCGACGCTGGGTCAGGTCTACAAGGAGCAGATCGGCAACCAGTACCGCGGCGGCCCGGCCTTCTATATCGAAAAAGGCCTGGGCATGAAGCGCTACGCCTGGACCTTCGCCATTGCCACGCTGTTCGCCACCGGCCTGCTGCTGCCGGGCGTGCAGGCCAATTCGATCGCCGAAGGCCTCAAGACCGCGGCCGGCATCGATCCGCTCTACACGGGCATCGCCCTGGCCGTGGTGCTGGCCGCGATCATCTTCGGCGGCGTCAAGCGCATCGCCCATTTCGCCGAGATCGTGGTGCCGTTCATGGCAGCCGCCTACATCCTCGTGGCCGTGGTGGTGGTGGCGATGAACATCGAAGCCCTGCCAGGCGTGCTGCGCCTGATCGTCAGCTCGGCCTTCGGCCTGGACGCGGGCTTCGGCGCGATGCTCGGCATGGCCATCCAGTGGGGTGTCAAGCGCGGCATCTATTCGAACGAAGCCGGCCAGGGCACCGGCCCGCACGCCTCGTCGGCGGCTGAAGTGAGCCACCCGGCCAAGCAGGGCCTGGTGCAGGGCTTCTCGGTGTATATCGACACGCTGTTCGTGTGCTCGGCTACCGCCTTCATGCTGCTCGTGACGGGCCAGTACAACGTCGAGAATGCCGACGGCACGGCGCGCTTCGTCGGCGTGCAGGGCGTGGCGTCGGGCCCGGGTTACGTGCAGACGGCGCTCGAAAACGTGCTGCCGGGCTTCGGCGCGCTGTTCGTCGCGATCGCGCTGCTGTTCTTTGCCTTCACCACGATCGTGGCCTACTACTACATCGCCGAAACTAATATCGCCTACATGGACCGCCATAACCGCCATCCGTGGCTGGGCGTCGTCCTCAAGCTGTGCATTGTTTCTGCCACCATCTACGGCGCGGTCAAGACCGCCGACGTGGCCTGGGGCCTGGGCGACATCGGCGTCGGCCTGATGGCCTGGCTGAACATCGTCGCGATCTTCTTGCTGCGCAAGGACGCCTTCAAGTGTCTGCGCGACTACGAGGCGCAGAAAAAGGCCGGCAAGGAGCCCGAGTTCGATCCGGTCGCGCTCGGGATCAAGAATGCGCATTACTGGGAGGGGCGTGCTGCTGCGCTCAAATTGAAAGCCGACGGCGGGCGCGACGTGCCATCGGTCAAGTAGATGCGCGTGGCGGCCCGGCTATCCAGGTCGGGCCGCCTGCCGGATCGTCTGCCACCCGCACCCGCACCAGCGCCAGCAAGTCCGGATCGGCCCTGGTAGACTTTGATCGAATCGACGAGTTCATGCGTACGCTTATCGGCATCATCCTTCTGGGAGCCTTCGCTACCATGGCAATCTTCACCTCTGTCTCGGCAACGGCGACCGCGCCAACCTCGCCCCAATACCACGACGGCAAGTACCGTAATCCGGTCGCCATGCACAAGTTGGGCCCCAGCGGGATTGCCAAGCTGTGGTGGGCCTTCGCGTTCCACAAGCCGGCCGGGACCACGCCACAGCAGGCAGTGCCCGTGCAGAGCCTGACCCGTGCGGCCCTGCTGGCCGCGCCCGACAACACGCTGTACCGCCTCGGCCACTCGACGATGCTGATCAAGCTCGGCGGTGAGTTCTACCTGACCGACCCGGTGTTCTCGAAGCGCGCATCGCCCGTGCAGTGGTTCGGCCCGGCGCGCTTTCATGCGCCGCCGATCTCGATCGACGAACTGCCGCCCATCAAGGCGATCATCCTGTCGCACGACCATTACGATCACCTTGACTACGCGGCGATCATGGCGCTGGCAGCAAAGACGTCGGTGTTTCTCACGCCTTTGGGCGTGGGCGACCGGCTGGTCGACTGGGGCATCGATCGCGCCAAAGTGCGCCAGTTCGACTGGTGGAAGGACGCCGAGATCGATGGCGTGCACTTCGTGGCGACGCCAGCCCAGCACTTCTCGGGCCGCGGGCCGCTCGACGGCAACTCGACGCTGTGGGCGTCATGGGTGATCCGGCACGACGACCTGCGCCTGTTCTTCAGCGGAGACACCGGTTATTTCAAGGGCTTCAAGGAGATCGGCGCCAGGTACGGGCCGTTCGACATGGCGCTGATCGAAACCGGCGCCTACGACAAGCTCTGGCCGGACATCCACATGCAGCCTGAAGAAACGCTGCAGGCCTTTGTCGACCTGAACGCAGCCTGGCTGCTGCCGATGCATAACGGGACCTTCGACCTGGCGCTGCACCGCTGGCAGGAGCCGCTCGACCGGATCGAGACGCTGGCCAACGAGCGTGGGATCAAGCTGACCACGCCGGAGATGGGCGAAGCGCTGAACCTGACGCAGCCGCAGGCCGGCGGGCGCTGGTGGCATGGTCTCAAATGATCACGAGCCGCACTGCGCCAATGTTGTATCGAACCAGCCTTGAGCCTTGCACGTGCCATCCACCAGCGCACGCACCCGTGCCACGCGCGTCGCATACGCTGCGGGCTGCCTGACAGGATGGTACGCGTTGGGCGCCTTGATCATGGCGACCAGGCCAATGAATTCTTCTTCGCTGGTCTGTTCCAGCGACTTGCCGAGATAACTCCGGGACGCCGCTGACAAGCCCATGACCTGCCTGCCATTGTGCGTTCCCAAATAGACGCGGGCCGTGTACAGCGCCAGTTGTCGCGCCTTGGAGAGCCTGGCGTCGAGCACCACGGCCATCGCATCACGGCCCAGATCGATCCGTTTGCAGCAGGCGAAGACGCCGCGGTACAGTCCCTGCAACGCGCCGCCAGCCCCGCCCAGATCCGCGCCTTCGAGGTAGACGTCGCGCGCGACCGCGCCCGAGACCGTCGCAAAGCCCTGGCCGCTGGTCAGGCTCACGCCGTGGTGGACAAAGAAGGCAGGATCTTCGACGCGCAGCAGGATCTGCGTCTGCCGCGCGGACAGGGGCGCATCAGCGATTGCAGGCATGTGCGCAGTGACAGTGTCGAAGGTTGCCCATGCCCAGATGGCGACAAGGAGCAGATAGCCCGCCACCATCGCGGGCAGGATCGACAGCCAACGGGTTCGTCGTCGCATCACACGCCTTTGACGGGCGCCTGCCCCACGGGTGGTCTGCGCTGCAAACCCAGATGCACGGCGCCGTGTTCGAGCAGGATCGCCAGGCTGCGCAGGCAATCGATGCCGACGTTGCGCTGCGCGGCTTGCAGGTGGGGGAAGGAAGTCGTCATGCGGTGCTTTCCATGGTGATTGCTGCCATCGTCTACAGGGAGTGCTCCCATACCAGGCGCCAGGTTGCGCGCACCCGATACGTCGTTGCGCGCAGCAACGGCGCGTTGCCTTCGAACGTGCGCCGTTCGAGAACGTCTTGCTGCAGCAGGTCCGAGACCGACAGTCGCAGGCGCGATCTTGCATCACGCTTCCACAGTGTGTAAAGGTCAAGCTGGCGTTTCATGCTGTCTGCATCGACGATCGATGCGCTGCTGCGGCTGACAACGCCGCTGGTGTGGGTATAGCTGCCGCCGACGTCGATGCGCCCACTCGCGACGCTGTAATCCAGCCCGAGATTGCCGCTGTACGCCGGCTGCCCGGCGATGCGATTGTCTGGCCCCGACACGTTGTCGACGCGCGACCAGTTGCGCGCCAGGTTCATGCGTACCGCCAGCCGGTCGATTGTGGCCTTGCTTTCGAATTCGATGCCACGCACGGTTGCCCTGCCCGCGTTCACCGGCGTTGCGGTCCACACACCCAGGTTTTGCGTAATGTCGATGAGCGTGATGTCGCGGATGCGTTTGTGGAATGCGCTCACGCTGGTCATGCCGCTTTTGCCAAAGGTGCGCTCCCAGGCCACGTCGACGCCGAGCGCGAGTTCCGGGCGCAGGCCCGGATTGCCCTGCTGATCGGGGTTGGTGGCGCTGTTGTTGTTGTCAACCGTGTAGCGGCGCGGCATCAGCTGGATAATGTTCGGCGCCTTGTAGGTGCGGCTCACGGCCAGCCGAACACCATCGCGCGGCCCCGTGTCGCCGTCCGGGCGCGCGCGCCGGTACAGGGTCTGGAAGACCGGACTCCAGGCCCCGGCATCGACGTCTACCGGGGCTGCCGCATTGCCTTGGCCGGTCGTGCGCAGGTCTTCGCGGCGCAAGCCGACGTAGGCCGACCATGACGGGTCGATGTCCCATTCGTCCTGGACGAAGAAAGCGCTGCGCGTAACCTGCGCGCGGTAATCCTCGTCGCTGGTCAACAGCTGCGTGCCGCTGCCATCGACCTGGCGCTCGCGCCGGTACTCGGTGCGCGTCTTGCGGCCGATTTCCCAGCCTGCGGCCAGTGTGTGGCTGCCCCACAGCGGGCGGCGCCAGCTTCCGCTGCCGGTCCATTCGCGTTCCGTCGGGCCGGAGGCGACTGCATTCGTGCGCAGCAGCGTTCCGTCAAGACTTCTGCCGCGATAGAGGAAAGCGGCATCGCGCGTTGTATGGAAACTGGACAGCTTGAGCGCCAGCCGCGCGCCGGCATCGAGCTTGCGGTTCCAGGCCAGGTCGGCGTAGCCATGCAGCGGGTCGGTCCGATAACCCTGGTCGGAACGCGGGTAGGCGGTCGGGTTGCCAAGCATGGTCGACTCCACCTCGCGCTTGGCGTTATCGATGCGGCGTCGGCGCAGATAGCTTTGCGAGGTGATGCTGTCGCGGCTATTTGGTTGCCAGGTCAGGCGAGGTGCCAGTTCCAGCACGTCTTCGACCTGGTGCTCGAACCAGTCGGTGTCGCGCAGCAGGGTAGGGTGCATGCCTTCTTCCCGCGTGACCGCCTGAATCGGATTGCGGTTGCGCCTGAGCGTCGCCGACAGCGAATACGCGAGCGGACCGAGGCGGGCGCTGTGCTGCGCCAACAGTTGCGCGGCGGCGTAGCCGGCAATCAGCGCGCTGCCGGCTTTGATCTCGTTCGTGCCGGCACTGGCACGCCGCAGGATGACATTGATGGAGCCTGCCACCGCCTGGCTGCTGGTCTCGGCCGTGGCCACGCGCCCGATCTCGATGCGTTCGATCAGGCCGGGCTCGAGCGACTCGAGCGAAAAACCGGCCGGTGCCGGAACGCCATCGAGCAGGATGGCGACGTAGTCTCCGCCCAGGCCGCGCATGCGGATGGTGGGCGGCGCACCGGGACTGCCGCCGAGCGTGATGCCGGGCTGGCGTTTGAGGACGTCGGCCAGGCTGGTATCGCCATGGCGCACGATGTCCTCATGCCGGATCACGATCGCGGTGGTTGTGGCCTGCGTGCGCAAGGTGTCGGCGTCGGCCTTGACCATCACCTGCTGCATGGGTGCAGGTGTGGTTTGGGCCAGCGTTGCGGCGTGCGCCGCCAGCAGCAGCGCGCAAGCGCTGCCGTTTCGGATGATTCGCATGGGATGTCTTACCGGTCGGTGGGGACGGGGTTGCCTTGTGCCTCGCGCCGGGCGATGGCCTTCCTGGTGGTGTGCTGCAGCAGGTCGGGCAGCATTTTCACGGGATCGAGGCGCTGCCGGCCTTCCCAGTATTCCAGGTGCAGGTGCGGCCCGGTTGCCTTGCCACTGGCACCCGAGGTGCCAAGCAGGTCGCCGGCCTTGACGCGCTGTCCGGGAGTCACGTCGATACGATCCAGGTGAATCAGTAATGAGCTGGTGTCGGCCCCGTGATCGACGCGTACATAGTTGCCCCAGGCTGCATGGAAGGCCGCTTCCAGTACCGTGCCAGCGGCGACCGCCAGGACCGGTGTGCCGCGCGGGGCTGCCAGGTCGATGCCGTGGTGACCTTTTGGCACGCTAGGACTGACCACGCCGTACAGGCTCGTGACGCGTGGCTGGTCGAGCGGATAGCGCCACGTTTCAAGCGATGCATGCGACGCGATCGACGGCGCTGGAGCGAGGGAAGGAACGCTTGACGAGAAGGCCGGTTGCAGCGCTGCACCGAACAGTGCGAGTGCGGCAACGCCGCCGCCGACAAGCATGCGGCCCTGTCCCGACAGGCGCGGTGGCCGGGCGGCCTGCATCCGCAGCACGCGACCGACGATGCCTAGGCTGCCGAATGCCACACCTGCTTGCCATCCGGGTTTCCAGCCCGCCTGCCATCCCGCTTGCCGCCGCAGTTGCGCCACCAGTGCGCTCGCATAGCCCTGGCGTTCGCTGTTCGATGCGCCGGAGAGCACAGCATCATCGCAACCCAGTTCCACCGCCTCACGCAGCGCGCCGTCCAGGCTTTGATACGGCCGGTTGAACCAGAACAGCAGGGCGAGCACGCCCGAGACCGTGAGCCACAACGGATCGGCGCGGCGCCAGTGGGTCAGCTCATGCTCGACGATCATCTGCTGCTGCCTGACGTCAAGCGCCGACACGTGCGCCGGCAGCAGCAGGGATGGACGCCGCACGCCATGGAGCATGGGAGAAATCGGGAGGTCGATCGTGCGCACCGTGAGGCGACCGGCGACAAGAGCACGCTGGGCCGGCGTCATGCCGGGCCAGGCGCGCAGCTCGGCATCGCCAACGCGGCGCGTCTGGCGCAGCAGCACCGTCCAGTAACGCTGCATGCGCAGGCGCTGCACCGCGTGAAAAGTCAGTCCAGCCAGATACGCGGCCAGCCAGGCGACAGGCAGATAGCGCCAGACCGTGTCGAACGGGTCCTGTGCCGGCGCCGGGGGCAGCGCCAGGGTTGCCTGCGTCAGCGGCGGCAGCACATCGGGTTTGGCCGTCAAGGCTTGCTGGGTCGCAGGCGCTGGCAGGATCAAGGCTGGCGCGATGGCGCTGCGCGGCAGTGGTGCAATGGCCAGCATGAACACCAGCACCACGGCCGCTTGTCCGCCCAGCCACACGCTGCGGTGCGCCAGCAACGCCGGCCAGCGCCGTGCTGCCAGACGCAGCATCATCGACAGGGCGAACGCGAGCACCAGGCTGCCTGCGCAAGCCACGGCAAAGTGCACCATCAGCCATGACCCGGTCATCATGCTTCGTCCTCGGGCCAGTCCTGCAGCAGGCTGTCGAGGCGTTCGAGTTCGTGCTGGTCGACCAGTTTGCTACCGGTGAACATCGATGCGGTCAGCGGCGCATCCATCTCCATCACGCGCCGGCTGAAGTCATGCGCAAACGCGGCCAGCGTGCCGACCTTTTCCAGCAGCGGGTGGTAGACCTGCAGGCCGCCGCTGGTCTCCTGTGCCACCATGCCCTTGTCGAGCATGCGCTCCAGCGTTTTTCGGGTCGATGAAAACGACCATGCCAGTTCGTCCTCGACCTGTGCATGCAGTGCGCGTGCACTGAGCGGTGCGTCGCGCCACAGCGCTTTGAGCAGGCATAATTCAGTCGGTGATGGAATCGCAGCAGTCATGGAGTCTCCTTGTCGTGAGCGATTATGCGACACTTGTCACATGAGCGGCAAGCAGTTTTTGTGACACATGTCGCACGCATGAAAACGGCGGCGTATACGAACAACGCGGCCACCCGGGCCGCGTTGTTCGTATACACCGTCAGCTGATTACGCCGCTGCCAGCTTCTCCAGCTGCTCCTGCATCTTGCTGAGCGTGGCCGAGAAGTTCGCCACGCGTTCCTGCTCCTGCGCCACGACGGCGGCCGGGGCACGCGCCACGAAGCTCTCGTTCGACAGCTTGCCGTTGGCCTTGGCGATTTCGTTGGCCACGCGCGCGATCTCTTTCGACAGGCGCTCGCGTTCGGCGGCGACGTCGATCTCGACCTTGAGCATCAGCTTGGTGGTGCCGACGATCGACACGGCCGCTGGCGATTCCGGCAGCGCATCGACGATCTGCACCTCGGCCAGCTTGCCCAGCAGCTGGATGTACGGTGCGAACACCGCCATGTCAGCGCGGCCGGCGTCGCTGGCTGGTTCGACGATCAGCGGCACGCGCAGCGACGGCGCCAGCGACATCTCGCCACGCAGGTTGCGGGTGGCGTCGACCAGCGCCTTCAACTGCTCCATCCAGGCTTCGGCGTTTGCATCGATCTGCGTCGCATCGGCTTGCGGATACGGTTGCAGCATGATCGTCGGCCCGGTCTTGCCGGCCAGTGGGGCGATGCTCTGCCACAGTGCTTCGGTCACGAACGGGATGATGGGATGCGCCAGGCGCAGGATCACTTCCAGCACGCGCAGCAGCGTGTGACGCGTCGCGCGTTGCTGCGCTTCGCTGCCTTGCTGGACCTGAACCTTTGAGACTTCCAGGTACCAGTCGCAGTACTCGTCCCAGACGAACTTGTAGATGCTATTGGCGATATTGTCGAAGCGGTAGTCGGCAAAGCCCTTGGCGACATCTTGCTCGACGCGGTTCATCAGCGAGATGATCCAGCGATCGGCCTGCGACAAATCTTCAGGTGCTGGCGCGCCGCAATCCTTGCCTTCGGTGTTCATCATCACGAAGCGCGTTGCGTTCCACAGCTTGTTGCAGAAGTTGCGATAGCCTTCGGCGCGGCCCAGGTCGAAGTTGATGTTGCGGCCCAGCGACGCGTAGCTTGCCATCGTGAAGCGCACGGCGTCGGTGCCGAACGCCGGGATGCCGTCCGGGAATTCGCGGCGCGTGGCTTTGCCGATCTTTTCGGCAGCGCGCGGGTCCATCAGGCCCGTGGTGCGCTTGGCCACCAGCGTCTCGACGTCGATGCCGTCGATCAGGTCGATCGGGTCGAGCGTGTTGCCCTTCGACTTCGACATCTTCTGGCCTTGCGAATCGCGCACCAGGCCGTGCACGTAGACGGTCTCGAACGGCACCTTGCCGGTGAAGTGCGTGGTCATCATGACCATGCGCGCGACCCAGAAGAAGATGATGTCAAAGCCCGTGACCAGCACCGACGAGGGCAGGAACATCTTCATGTCGGGCGTTTCTTCGGGCCAGCCCATGGTCGAGAAGGGCACCAGTGCCGACGAGAACCACGTGTCGAGTACGTCGTCGTCGCGACGCAGCGGGCCTGCGATGCCGGCAGCTGCGGCCTTGGCCTGCGCCTCGGCGTCATCGCGCGCGACGACGATCTGGCCGTCTTCGGCGAACCAGGCCGGGATGCGGTGGCCCCACCACAGCTGGCGCGAGATGCACCAGTCCTGGATGTTGCCCAGCCACTGGTTGTAGGTCGTGCTCCAGTTGTCGGGCACGAACTTGATCTCGCCGCTGGCGACTTTTTCGAGTGCCACGTCGGTGATCGACTTGCCCGGATTGAACGTGCCTTCCGGGGCCGGCTTGGTCATCGCGACGAACCACTGGTCGGTGAGCATCGGCTCGATCACGACATTGGTGCGGTCGCCCCGTGGGACCATCAGCTTGTGCGGCTTGATCTGTTCCATCAGGCCCAGTGCTTCGAGGTCGGCGACGATCTGCTTGCGCGCGGCGAAGCGATCCAGCCCCTGGTACTGGGCCGGGCCGTTTTCGTTGATCTTCGCGTCGAGCGTGAAGATGCTGATCGGCGCGAGACCGGCGCGCTGGCCGACTGCGTAATCGTTGAAGTCGTGGGCCGGCGTGATCTTCACGCAGCCGGTACCGAATTCTTTATCGACGTAGCTGTCGGCGATGATCGGGATTTCACGGCCGGTCAATGGCAGCGTGAGTGTCTTGCCGTGCAAATGGAGGTAGCGTTCATCGGTCGGATCGACCGCGACGGCGACGTCGCCCAGCATCGTCTCTGGCCGGGTGGTGGCGACCGTCAGGTGGCCGCTGCCGTCGGCGAGCGGGTACTGGATGTACCACATGAAGCCGTCTTCTTCGGTCGAGTCGACTTCGAGGTCGGACACGGCCGTGCCCAGCACCGGGTCCCAGTTCACCAGGCGCTTGCCGCGGTAGATCAGGCCCTGCTCGTACAGGCGCACGAAGACTTCGACCACCGATTTCGAGCGCGGCTCGTCCATCGTGAAATATTCGCGCTGCCAGTCGGGTGAGGTGCCCAGGCGGCGCATCTGGCCGGTGATGGTGCTGCCCGATTTTTCCTTCCACTCCCAGACTTTTTCGAGGAACGCGTCGCGGCCCAGGTCATGGCGCGAAATCTTTTGCGCGTCCAGCTGGCGTTCGACGACGATCTGCGTGGCGATGCCGGCGTGGTCGGTACCCGGGACCCACGCCGTGTTGTAGCCGCGCATGCGGTAGTAGCGCGTCAGGCCATCCATGATCGTCTGGTTGAACGCGTGGCCCATGTGCAGGGTGCCGGTGACGTTCGGCGGCGGCAGCTGGGTGCTGAAGGAGGGCTTGCCCTCGTCCATGGTCGCGGCAAAGTAGCCGCGCTGTTCCCACTCGGCGCGCCAGAACTGTTCAATATCGGCTGGCTCGAAAGACTTGGCTAATTCCATGATGTGGTCGTGTGTGAATTTTGCGAAAGAAACCATTATAGGTCACCTTCCAGCGCCAGCCTATCCTGGCAGCGTCGCTGAATTGCCATCTGTTGTCCAGCTCGTTTGAATCCTTCTTTGTTTGCCCCAGCTCCTTGATCTACCTCCAAATGTGCCAGTGATTCCTCTGAATATCTGCAGCCTCGACGAACCATCACCCCTACTGCGCTGGTCGAACGAGGGCACATCCACCATGAGGAGAACACCATGTCACAACTCGACCCAACCGGGATCGACAACGCAAACGAGGATGCGATCGGCGACACCGGCGTGATGACCTATGAAGAAGTGTCCGGACTGTCCAATGGCGACCTGGGGATTCCCGAGCCGTACGACACAGGGCCTACCGGCGCCGCGCCCGGGCTCGCTGCGCAGCCGGCCATTGCGCCTGCCCAGCAGGTGCCCCTGCCGATCCCCACGCTTCCCATCCCGTCCATACCTGGCATCAAGAAGGCGGTCAGCGGTTGCTACGCGGCCTCGCTGGGCAGCTTCCAGCTCGACCTGCGGGTCGACGTCGACCGCAACCGGCCAATGCGCCGGGTCAGCGGCGACTTTTACCAGACCAGCGGCAAGACCAAGTCGTACTTCGGCTCGTTCGTGGTCGACAGCCCCACCGTGACGGTGTCGACCACCCGCATTGTCGTCAAGGGCATGGGCCGCTTCACGTTCGCGGCCGGGGCGCCGGTGATCCAGGTGACGATCCCGCGCGTAAACATTTTCCAGCCGCAGGCCGCGGCCACGCTGCAGTTCTTCACGGTCAACAATACACCAGGGGCGTCCTATCACTGCCCCTTCTCTTCACTGCATTTTCGCACTGTGCGCATCGAAACCGACAGCGTGTCCGACGTGGCGACCACCCCATTTACTAGCTACAACACGGGGGCGCTGCCTTCGGGCGGCAGCGCCCGCACGGTCAACGTGGTCAGCGCCTTTGGCGAAGCAGGCATCGGCATGGTGCCCACTGCCGGCAACAATGTCATCGATGTCAGCGCCGCCGGGGGCAACGCTACCTGGAGCAATGCCGAGCTGCACGCGTCGATGCAGCAGCATTTTTCGCTGTGGGGCGACCTGCAGCAGTGGTGCGTATGGCAGCTGGTGGCGCAGCAGCATGACCTCGGCACGGGTCTGTACGGCATCATGTTCGACCAGCAGGGCAAGCAGCGCCAGGGCTGCGCCGTGTTTCACGCCGGAATCGGCGGTTCCACGGCCGAGCAACTGCGGCTGCAGCTCTACACCTACGTGCACGAACTGGGGCACTGCTTCAACCTGATGCACTCGTGGCAGAAATCGTATGCCAATCCGCCTAAGCCAAACCGCCCCGAAGCGCTGTCATGGATGAACTACCCGTGGTACTACCCGAACGGCGGCGCGCCAGGCTATTGGAGCAGCTTCGACTTCCGCTTCGACGACGAAGAGCTGATCCATCTCCGCCACGGTTTCCGCAACGACGTCGTCATGGGCGGCAACAGCTTCACGAGCGGCGCCTCGCTTGGGCGCGACGTGATGGCCGATCCGATCTCGGACGAATCCGGCCTGGTGCTCGAGATATCGACCCACCAGCGCAGCTTCGCGCTGGGTGAGCCGGTGGTGCTCGGGCTCAAGCTGCGCGCCACCGACACGCGCGGGCGCCGCGCCCATACCTGGCTGCATCCGAACTATGGCCTGGTGAAGATCGTCATCGAACAACCTGGCGGCCGGGTTTGCGCCTACGAGCCGATGATCGACCACCTGGTCGGCGAACGCCAGACGATGCTCGGGGTGGACAACCCGGTTCAGGACAGCGCCTATATCGGCTATGGCAAGGATGGTTTCTATTTCGGCCAGCCGGGCCAGTACCGGGTGCGGGCCGCGTATGCGGCGCTCGACGGTTCGCAAGTGCTGTCCGATATCCTGACAGTGCGCGTGCGCTATCCGGTCAGTACCGACGACAACGTGCTGGCCGACCTGTTCATGGGCGACGACCAGGGCGCGCTGTTATACCTGCAGGGGTCGGACAACGCTACGCTGCGCTCGGGTAACGCCGCCTTCGACGAGGTGCTCGACCGCTTCGACATGCATCCGATGGCCGCCTATGTGCGCATGGTCAAGGGCGTCAATGCTGCCCGCGCGTTCAAGACAGTCAATGCGGGTGACGGCAAGCCGCTGTTCGTGCGCGCAGCGCGTCTCGACGAGAGTGTCGCATTGCTCTCGAGCGCCACCCAGGCCAGGGTACTCGATCCGGTGTCCCAGGGCGATTTGCTCACCTGCCTGGCCACGGTTCAGGGCGGTCCTGCGGCGGGCGCCGCGACCGGGCCGGGCACGCGGGTGCACCGCAAGGCATGACCGATGCCCGATGGTCGGCGCCGCGTCGGGCAATCGGGCTGGCCATGCTGGCGTTACTCTGTTCCGGCCAAGCCTGCTTTTCGGGGGGCTTGGCCGGCAAACCTGTTGCAATTAAAGGAAAGGCGAGGCAAGCGATGACGTTACGCGTGAGGTTGGGCGAGGGATTTCAAGACAACACAGTCAGCGTGCGGGTCGACGGCAAGCAGGTCTATGACCGTCCGAACGTGAGTACCGACCTGACAATTTCGCGTGCGGATTCGTTCGATGTGGCGGTGGGCGAACCCAGCGTGCAGCTCGAGGTGGCGGTGCAGGGCGGGCCGACAGTGCGCCGTGCGGTCGAGCCGGCGCAGACGCCGTTCGTCGAGGTGCGTTTCATCGACGGCGTGCTGCAATTGCTGCCGTTGCCGGCCGAGCCGCCGATGTTGTAACCATGATGCCCCATCCAATATCCGTTCGGCTATAATCCACCCGCTGCCATCACTGGCAGCAAACGCTAGGGGTCCTGCACGTCGTTGCTGTTGTAACGATGCGTGGGTGAGAAATACCCTCCGAACCTGATCTGGATAATGCCAGCGAAGGGAAGCAGCCGATTCGTGCGGCCGTGCGCAGTCTTGCGCCCGACCTTGCCGCACCCGGTAACTCCTTTGCTGGCTCTCATGCACGCAAGGGAGCCACATGAACGCACCTCCGAAGTCTTCGCAACTGTTCGATGCCGCCACCGCCACGGTGGACCAGGCGGCCATCGCATCGCTACCAAACTCCCGCAAGGTCTATATCGAAGGCAGCCGCCCCGATATTCGCGTGCCGATGCGCGCGATCAGCCAGTCGGCCACGTCCGACAGCTTTGGCGGCGAACCCAATCCACCGCTGTTCGTCTACGACACGTCCGGGCCGTACACCGAACCGGCGACCGCGATCGATATCCGCAGCGGCCTGGCGCCGATGCGCCAGCCATGGATCGACGGGCGCGGCGACACCGAGCAACTGGCCGGGCCGTCGTCGCAGTATGGCCAGCAGCGGCTGCACGATCCGGCCTTGACCGCGCTGCGCTTTGACCTGCAGCGCGCGCCGCGCCGCGCCTTAAGCGGTGCCAACGTCACGCAGATGCACTACGCGCGCCAGGGCATCATCACGCCCGAAATGGAATTCATCGCGCTGCGCGAAAACATGCAGCGCAAGGAATACATCGCGTCGCTGCATGCGTCCGGCCCGATGGGCAAGCGGGTTGCCGACCTGATGGGGCGCCAGCATCCGGGCCAGTCGTTTGGTGCCAGCATCCCCGCTGAAATCACACCCGAATTCGTGCGCTCGGAAGTCGCGCGCGGGCGCGCCGTCATCCCCCTCAACATCAACCACCCGGAAATCGAGCCGATGATCATCGGCCGCAACTTCCTGGTCAAGGTCAATGCCAATATCGGCAATTCGGCCGTGACCTCGTCGATTGGCGAAGAAGTAGAAAAAATGACCTGGGCGATCCGCTGGGGCGCCGACACGGTGATGGATCTGTCGACCGGCAAGCATATCCACGAAACACGTGAGTGGATCATCCGTAACAGCCCGGTGCCAATCGGCACGGTGCCGATCTACCAGGCGCTGGAAAAGGTCAATGGCAAGGCCGAAGACCTGACCTGGGAGATCTTCCGCGACACACTGGTCGAACAGGCCGAGCAGGGCGTCGACTACTTCACGATCCACGCCGGCGTGTTGCTGCGCTACGTGCCGATGACGGCGAATCGCCTGACGGGCATCGTCTCGCGCGGCGGCTCGATCATGGCCAAATGGTGCCTGGCGCACCACCGCGAATCGTTCCTGTACACCCATTTCGAAGACATCTGCGACATCATGAAGGCGTACGACGTGACGTTCAGCCTGGGCGATGGCTTGCGCCCCGGCTCGATCTACGACGCCAACGACGAAGCCCAGCTGGCCGAACTGAAAACGCTGGGCGAACTCACGCAGATCGCGTGGAAGCACGACGTGCAGACGATTATCGAGGGCCCCGGCCACGTGCCGCTGCACCTGATCAAAGAGAACATGGACCTGCAGCTCGAACAGTGCCATGAAGCGCCGTTCTACACGCTCGGGCCGCTCACGACGGATATCGCGCCCGGCTACGACCACATCACGTCCGGCATCGGCGCGGCCACGATTGGCTGGTACGGCACGGCGATGCTGTGCTACGTGACGCCCAAGGAGCACCTGGGCCTGCCTGACAAACAGGACGTCAAGGACGGCATCATCACGTACAAGATCGCGGCCCACGCGGCCGACCTGGCCAAGGGCCATCCGGGCGCGCAGTTGCGCGACAACGCGCTGTCGAAGGCGCGCTTCGAGTTCCGCTGGGACGACCAGTTCAACCTGGGTCTGGATCCCGACAAGGCGCGCGAATTCCACGACGAGACCCTGCCCAAGGATTCGGCCAAGGTGGCCCATTTCTGCTCGATGTGCGGCCCGCATTTCTGCTCGATGAAGATCACGCAGGAAGTGCGCGCCTACGCCGCCGCCAATGGCGTGGGGGGCGAAACAGCCTTGCAGCAGGGGATGCAGGAAAAAGCGATCGAGTTCGTGCGCAATGGCGCCCGACTGTACCGGGAGGTCTGAATGACATCCATCGAAGTCAATGGCGCGCCGTGTGGCGTGCCACCGGGCCAGACGCTCGCCGGCCTGCTCGAGCAGCTGGACCTGAGCGGGCAGGGCATGGCGCTGGCCGTGAACCGCGAGGTGGTGCCGCGCCAGCAGTGGCCGACGCGCCGCCTGCAGGCGCAGGACCGGGTCGATATCGTGCGCGCCATCGGTGGCGGCTAAAGGAGAACAGGATGAATGTCATGAACCAACTCATGCAGCAAGAAATACAGCAAGACATGCAGCAAGACATGCAGCAAGACATGCAGCAAGACGTGCTTACCATCGCCGGGCGTGCC
Organism: Massilia sp. MP_M2; assembly: GCF_039123635.1. Classification (NCBI taxonomy): domain Bacteria; kingdom Pseudomonadati; phylum Pseudomonadota; class Betaproteobacteria; order Burkholderiales; family Oxalobacteraceae; genus Massilia; species Massilia sp. MP_M2. The sequence continues at coordinate 931,726 of NZ_JBCHJF010000001.1, read as the reverse complement.
TACCACTCGCGCCTGCTGGTCGGCAGCGGCAAGTACCGCGACCTGGCACAAACGCGCGAGGCCACGCTGGCGGCCGGTGCCGAGATCATCACGGTGGCGATCCGCCGCGTGAACATCGGCCAGGACCCGAACGCGCCCAGCCTGCTCGACGTGCTGCCGCCGTCGGAGTTCACCATCCTGCCCAATACGGCCGGCTGCTTCAATGCCAAGGATGCGGTCTATACGCTGCAGATGGCGCGCGAGCTGCTGGGCGGGCGCAACCTCGTCAAGCTCGAAGTGCTGGGCGACGCCACCACGCTGTTCCCGCACATGCCCGAGACACTCAAGGCCGCCGAAACGCTGGTGCGCGACGGCTTCGACGTCATGGTCTACTGCAGCGACGATCCGATCCAGGCCCGTATCCTGCAAGAGATCGGCTGCGTGGCGGTGATGCCGCTGGCGTCGCTGATCGGCTCGGGGATGGGCATCCTCAACCCCTTGAACCTGTCGCTGATCATTGAGCAGGCCACGGTGCCGGTGCTGGTCGACGCCGGCGTGGGCACGGCGTCGGATGCGGCGATCGCGATGGAACTCGGCTGCGACGGCGTGCTGATGAACACCGCGATCGCCGGCGCGCGCGACCCGGTGCGTATGGCGCGCGCGATGAAGCATGCGGTGCTGGCCGGGCGCGATGCCTGCCTGGCGGGGCGCATGCCCAAGCGTTTCGCGGCGTCGCCATCGTCGCCGGTCGAGGGCAAGATCACGGGGAACGTCACCGCTAACGCCACCGCTAACCTCACCGGTAATCTCACCAGCAACGTCGCCGCATGACACCCTGCGTGCTGGTCTTCGCCGGGCTCGATCCCGGCGGCGGCGCGGGCCTGGCGGCCGACATCCTGGCCATTGCGGCGCAGGGCGCGCATGCGCTGCCGGTGGCCACGGCGCTGACCTGTCAGGACAACAACCGCGTGTTCGAGGTGCAGCCGGTCGACGCCGGCCTGGTCGCGCGCCAGGCCGCGCCGCTGGTCGCGGCCTTCGATATCCGCGCCGTCAAGCTGGGCATCCCCGGCAACGCGGCCAATGCGGCGGCAATCGCGGCCATCATTCGCGGCCTGCGTGCGCAGCGCCCCGATCTGCCGGTGGTGCTCGACCCGGTGCTGGCCAGCGGCCATGGCGACGCGCTGGGACAGGGCAACGCCATCGCTGCCTTGTCCGATCTGCTGGCGCTGGCGACGATCGCGCTGCCCAACCTGCCGGAACGCGAGGCGCTGGGGGCAACGAGCCCGGCGCAGATGCTCGTCACGGGCGGCCACGCGCCGGGCGATACGGTCGTCAACCGCTGGCTGCGGGACGGTCAGGCGCTGCGCGAGTGGCGCTGGCCGCGCCTGCCCGATACCTACCACGGCAGCGGCTGCACGCTGGCCGCTGCGCTGGCGGCGCGCCTGGCGCTGGGCGAGTCGATGGACATCGCCCTCGAGCACGCCCAGGCCTATACACATGCCGCGCTGGCGCAATCGTTCGCGATTGCACCGGGCCAGCGCATCCCGCGCCGCCTGTATCAACCATAACGAAGGAATTCCACCATGCAGGGCCTGTATCTCGTCACACCGAACTGGAACGACACCGAGCGGCTGCTGGCCGCCACCGACGCCGCGCTGACCGCCGGTGCCGCGCTGGTGCAATACCGCCACAAGGATGCCAGTGCATCGCTGCGCCTCGAACAGGCCACGGCGCTGCTGGCGCTGTGCCGCCGCCACGGCTGTCCGCTCGTCATCAACGACCACCTCGACCTGTGCCAGGCGATCGATGCCGACGGCGTGCATCTGGGCCAGTCGGACAGGGACATTGCCATTGCGCGCGCGCTGCTGGGCCGGGACAAAATCGTCGGCGCCTCGTGTTACGGCGACCTGACGCTGGCGCGCGCCGCGCGCGACGCCGGCGCCAGCTACCTTGCCTTTGGCGGCTTCTATCCGTCCCCCGTCAAAAAATACACCTTCGTGACGGCGCCGGCACTGCTCGGGCAGGCGCGCGCCGAATTTGCGCTGCCCCTTGTCGTCATCGGCGGCATGACGCCGGAAAACGCCGCACCACTGGTCGCGCGCGGCGCCGACATGGTCGCCGCGATCACGAGCGTGTACGGCGCGGCTGACCCGCAAACGGCTGCGCACGCATTCGGGAGCCTGTTTTCGGCCGGCTGAACCTACAATGGCAGTACTTACGACTTTGTCCTGCCATCATGTTCGCTCCGCGCCTGTTCATCCACACCCGCCGCCATCCCTCCGCCATCCTGTTACTGGTGCAGTTGCTCGGCATGCTGTCCTACCCGTTCATCGAAGGCACCCCGGCCGGCCAGGTGGCCTTCAACTGCTTCGGCATCGTGGTGCTGGCCTTTGCCATCCGCATGGTGCGGCGCACGCCCGGCGAGGTGCGTGTGAGCTGGGCGCTCGCGGTGCCGATCATCGGCCTGCTGCTGGCGCAGATCGTGTTCGGTTTCAATCACTTGCTGGCCTGGTCGTCGGGCCTGGAGGCGCTGTTCTACTTCTACGCGGCTGGCAGCCTGATCGCCTACATGATGGACGACGAACTGGCCACGACCGACGAACTGTTCGCGGCCGGGGCCACGTTCACGCTGCTGGCCTGGGGCTTCACGCACCTGTATATCCTGCTGCAGGAACTCCATCCCGGCACCTTCGCCGCCGCCGTCAATGCCAGTGCGCCACGCACCTGGACCGAACTCAATTACCTGAGCTTCGCGCTACTGTCGAGCACCGGCATCGGCGACGTGATTCCGCTGACCGCCCCGGCGCGCGCGCTGGCCAGCGTCGAGATGCTCGTTGGGTTGATGTACCTGGCGGTGGTCGTGGCACGTTTGATTGCCTTCACCACGCGCAACCGGATCGCGGTTGGCCGCGCACGCAAGCCCAGGCTGGAAGAGTGGGAACAGGATTGAGCCACACGGTTGATATTGCTTGCTAGAATCGTCGTCCGATTACCAACAGGAGCACCTGCATGGCGCACCAACTGGCTGCCTACACGATTCGCAATCTCGCGCCCGACGAATGGCCCCTCTACCGCACGATGCGGCTGCGCGCGCTACAAGACGCGCCCGATGCCTTCGGCAGCACGCTGGCCACCGAGTCCGATCGCTCGCCTGAAGAATGGGCGGCGCGCCTGGCCCGCGCGGCCACGTCCGGCATCGACCATGCACTGGCCGCAGAAATCGCAGGCCAGCCCGTCGGGCTGGCCTGGGCGAAGGTCGACGCGGATGCCCCGGCCCTGGTGAACCTGTTTCAGATGTGGGTGGCGCCCGAGGCGCGCGGGCAGGGCGTGGCCGCCGGCTTGCTGACCGAGGCGGTGCGCTGGGCGCGGGCCCGGGGCGCGACCGCCATGCAGCTTGGTGTCAATTGCGCCAACGATGCAGCAGTGCGCCTGTATGCGCGCGCCGGCTTCGTTGCGACGGGATGGCGCGAGCCGATGCGACCCGGGTCGGATCAGGTCGAGCAGCGCATGCGGCTGGTCATCGCAGGATCATGAACTCGCGGCCTGGCGCCGCAGCGTGATGCGGGTCAGTTCGGACGGCACGCCCAGGCGCAGTGCGAAGCCCGGCCACAAGGCGGTGCCATTGTTCAGGTACAGCGTCATGCCATCGACCTCGTAGCGGCCCGACACGAAGCCGTTGTTGGCGCGCGCCACGACCCGATCGAGCCCGACGATCATGCCGCCATGGGTGTGGCCGGACAGTTGCAGCGCGACGCCGCGGCTGGCAGAGTGGCGGGCATTGCGCGGCTGGTGGTCGAGCAGGATCACCGGCGCGCCGGCTGGCGCGCCGCGCAAGGCTGCATCGAGGTCGGGCGGCGCCGCGCCGGTCTGCGGCGCGGTCACATCGTTGACACCGGCCAGCACCAGTTGCCCGGCGCCGCGCTTCAGAACGGTATGGCTGTTGTCCAGCGGCGTCATGTTCAGGCCCGCGAAATACGCCATCCACGCCTTGTGGCCGAAGAAATACTCGTGATTGCCGGGAATGACCCAGACGCCATCGGGCGCGCGCAGGTCGCGCAGCGCTGCCACGTCGCGTTCGCGGTGCGCGATATTGCCGTCGATAAGGTCGCCGGTAATGACGATCAGGTCGGCGTCCAGCGCATTCGCGTCGTCGACGACCTTGCGCGTCCAGGGCGCGTCGAACAGGCGGCTGATGTGCAGGTCGGTCAGGTGCACGACCTGGTAGCCGTCGAATTCGTGCGGCAGGTTCTTCACCTCGATCAGCACATCCTCGAGCGATGGCGACTTGATTGCCTGGTTCACGCCCAGCGCTGCCAGCAGCGCGGCGGCGACAGCGATGCCGTAGCGCAGGCGCGGCGCAATGGCCACGCGCCTGCGCCGGATCGCCATCGCGACCAGTGCGCCGGCATCGACCAGCAACTGGAACACGGCCAGCAGCAGGATCGCGCCAAAGCCCCAGTTGAACAGGATGATCAGCCCTTTCGGGAATTCGGGCGAGAACACGCTGCCCGACGACAGGCGCGACCACAGGTGGTATTGCGAAACCAGCACCAGCATGACGGCGCTGGCCACCTTGGACTTCGTGGACAACGGCAGCGGCCAGAGCCAGCGCACCAGGACCAGCAGGCAGGGAAGGCTGAACATCAGATGAAACATCAGCTACGCTCCGTTCGTGCCGGGAAGCGGCCTGCAGTTGCTGGGGTGGTGCGTGGGCGCGTCGTGACGCCCACGGAATGGGAAGCGTAAATATGCATCGTGCGGTCTGCCTGAATAATCCAACCGGCAAGCATAGCCTAGATTCGTCGCGGGCACAGGCGGCCTGGCCGGCATCAGCGGGGCGCGGTATAGTCATCCATCGAACGCCAGTACTTTCTCGAATGCTGGCGCAGCGCCGATCACCATGGATGGCCATGCAGAAAATAGATTTCACAAATTTGATGTGCCTGGCGCAGGCGTCGGCGGCAGTCACGACGCCATGCAGCTGTACCGAGGTGTCCTTGAGCGCCTGGATGGCGCAGCCGTTGACGCTGGAGCTCGACCACTTTGAAGACATCGGCACCTTGCTCGATGACCCATACGACGAGCCGACTTTCACCGAATACCACCCGGCCGGCACGCGTTACGAGAGCGTGGATGCGCCGATCGCACCAAGCTTCTATCCGTATAACCGCTGCACGGTTGCGCGCTGCACGACGTGTGGCCGGTATTACCTTCGCTACAACGAGGCCGGCGGCTACTTTACCGAGTGGCGCATCCGCGCGCTGCAGCCCGCGTTGCTGGTGGCCGCGCGGCCTTGATGCCCCAAGCTTGTTATCATGGCGTTTAGCCGCGCGCCTGTGCGCACGGGTCCATTCAAGCAACGGGAAAACGACATGAAAACCAAGGCAGCAATCGCGTGGAAGGCGGGTCAGCCGCTGACGATCGAAGAAGTGGAGCTCGAAGGCCCGAAGGCCGGTGAAGTGCTGGTCGAAATCAAGGCCACCGGCATTTGCCATACCGACTACTACACGCTGTCGGGCGCCGACCCGGAAGGCATCTTCCCGTCGATCCTGGGCCATGAAGGCGCTGGCGTGGTGGTCGATGTCGGTCCCGGTGTGACCAGCCTTCGTAAAGATGATCACGTGATTCCGCTGTACACGCCGGAATGCCGCCAGTGCAAATTCTGCCTGTCGCAAAAGACCAATCTGTGCCAGGCAATCCGCTCGACGCAGGGCCGCGGCCTGATGCCGGATGCAACGTCGCGCTTCTCGATCGACGGCCAGCCGATCTATCACTACATGGGCACGTCGACCTTTTCGAACTACATCGTGGTACCCGAGATCGCCCTGGCAAAAGTGCGCAACGACGCGCCGTTCGACAAGATCTGCTATATCGGCTGCGGCGTGACCACCGGCATCGGCGCCGTGATCTTCACCGCCAAGGTCGAGGCGGGTGCGAATGTGGTCGTGTTCGGCCTGGGCGGCATCGGCCTGAACGTGATCCAGGCGGCCCGGATGGTGGGTGCCGACAAGATCATCGGTGTCGATCTGAACCCGGAACGCGAAGCGATGGCGCGCAAGTTCGGCATGACCCATTTCATCAATCCTACCCAGGTCGAAAACGTGGTCGACGCCATTGTTGGGCTGACCGATGGCGGCGCCGACTACAGCTTCGAGTGCATCGGCAACGTGAACACGATGCGCCAGGCGCTCGAGTGCTGCCACAAGGGCTGGGGCAAGTCGATCATCATCGGCGTGGCTGCTGCCGGGCAGGAAATCGCCACCCGCCCATTCCAGCTGGTGACCGGCCGCGAATGGAAAGGCTCGGCCTTCGGCGGCGCGCGGGGTCGCACCGACGTGCCGAAGATCGTCGACTGGTACATGGAAAACAAGATCAATATCGACGATCTGATCACCCATCATCTGCCGCTCGAGCGCATCAACGAGGGCTTCGACCTGATGAAGTCGGGCGAATCGATCCGCTCCGTGGTCGTCTATTGATCTCTGCAGGCGTCAAAGCCTGCGCTGTGTGCATGTATACAACGCGGCCTTCGGGCCGCGTTGTCGTTACCGGCCTCGATTGACGGTCTGCTCCGCGATTTCGACGGTCTGTCGCAGCGGGCTGGCTCGTGACGGGACCGGCGGCTAGAGTGATCTCATCGCCGGCGCGTCCGGTCCGTTGTCATCGTTCCTGGCCCAAGGAGAACCCCATGCAGCATTCCACACAGATCACGCGCCGACTGGCGCTTCCTTTCATCGGCCTGGCGCTGTGCGCCGCGTCGCTGGCATTGACCATGCCGGCGCAGGCCACGGCGCAGGATGCCAAGCGCGCCGTGCGCGTGACGCAGGGTGAACCGTACGCCGTCGTGCGCGGCAAGGAAGGCAGCTTCAATATCAGCGGCAGCAGCGACGACTGGCCGGCGGTGAAGGCAGCCCAGCGTGCCATTCCCGGCGAATTCATCTGGTTCCGTGAAGACGGGCGCGATTACGTGATCCAGGATGCGGCAGTCATGGCCCAAGTACGCACGGCCTGGGCGCCGCTGGATCGGCTGGGCGCGCGCATGGACGTGCACAGCAAGCAGATGGATGTCCATAGCAAGAAAATGGACGAACTGGGGCGCCAGATGGACCGGGTTGCCGTCAACAAGGACAATCTGCCGAGCGAGCGCGACATGCGCGAGATCGATGGCGGCATGCAGGCGCTGAGCCAGCATATGGAACGCCTGAGCAGCCAGATGGAAAGTGCGCGTGACCAGACCGAGCGCGAGCGCCTGAGCCGAGAGATGGCGGCGACCGGTGCGCGCATGAACAACGCGGCCCGGCAGATCGGCCAGGCCTACGACTCGCCACAGATGCGCAAGTCGCACGCGTCGATGGAGGCGATTGGCCGCCAGATGGAAGAGGCCGGCAAACCGATGCATGTGCTGGGCGAACGGATGGGCGTGCTGGGCAAGGAAATGGAACGCGAAAGCAAGATCGCCGACAAGACGGTGCGCGCGTTGATCCGCGAAGCACGCGCGAAGGGATTGGCGCGACCGGCCCCGGCTGCGAGCTGATGCGATCCCGATGAAGCGCAGAGGGCGGCCACCGAGCCGCCCTTTTTTGTGCTTCGGCATGGCTGCGGTAATATCTGTTCACAAAAAATTCGCGTGGAATGGGCTGTGTGAAGCGAAATCCACCGGGCTGGCAAGTATATTAGTCAGCCAGGCACGATTGCCGCGCTCGTTGCGCAGCCGCCGATGCAGAACCAGAGACAGAATTACCTATTACGGAGCATTCCTTGGCCCGCCGGATTACCCACCGCAATCTTCCCCAGCTTTTTCTGAAGGCACGCGAATCCTTGTTGCTGCACTTCCGTCCCATCCTCAACCATTTTGGCGTGACCGAGCAACAATGGCGCATCCTGCGCGTGCTGGACGAGCACGAGCAACTGGAACCACGGGAGATGTGCGAACTGTGCCAGATTCTGAGCCCGAGCATGACGGGCGTGCTGTCGCGGATGGAAGAGCTGGGGCTGATCGAGCGCGAGCGTGTGGCAACCGACCAGCGCCGCATCTGGGTGCGTCTTGCCCCGAAGGGCGACCGCCTGATCGATGACATCGCGCCGCTCATCGAGCGTCAGTACAAACTGATCGAGACGGCCTACGGCACGCAGATCGTTGCTGATCTGTCGCTTGCGCTGGAAGGCTTCATTGCTGCGCAGACGACGGCGGTCGAGCGGGTGGCGCTGCCGGCGTCGATCAAGCCGGTCAATAGCCGCCGGCCGTGACCGGCGTGCCTGTGCCAGTGCGCGCGTCGATCAATGCTGCTCGACCTTGCCGCGCCACGCACCGGTTTCGCCCCCACGCTGCTCGAGCAGCTCCTTGAAGTTGGCCAGGTTGGCGCGCGCTTCCATGCGCACGGCACCCAGGGCGTCGCCCAGGGTTTCCAGCGCGCCTTCCGGCTCGTAATCCATCTGCAGCGCAATGCGCGTGACGGTGTCGGAGATCTTGTGGAAGGTGACGACGCCGCCGTTTTTCACACCCGTGACGCTGCGCCAGGCGATGCGCTCGTCCGGAATCTGCTCGGTGATCTCGGCATCCCATTCTTTCTCTTCGCCGGCGACGTTGGCGCGCCAGTGCAGGTGCTGCTCGTCGAGCTGGCGGACTTCCTTCACGCTTTTCATGAATTGCGGGAAATCTTCGAATTGCGTGAACTGGTTATAGGCAGTTTGAACGGGCACATTGATCTCGATGGTTTCGACGATCCCCGAGCTGGCACCGAAGCCGTTGTTTCCCTTGAATTTTTTCGACAGCATCACGCCGCCAACGGCCAGTGCGGCCATGATCACTACGCGTCCTAGCATGATCATTCTCCTGGTTAAGATTTTCACGAGTTTGTCGCAACGTTGGGTTGACCATAAGGCAAATGCGCAACGCGGGGCGCGCGCTTGGGATGCGCTTTGTACGAAATTGCGCGAAGTTAATGGGATTTCTGAAATGAAATGCCCGGGGTTGCACTTCATGCAGTCCACATTGAAATACTGGCACGAAAGTGGGACGATGGTTTCTTGCCGGCATTGCAGTCGGCCGCTTGCCTCATAAGGAATCCGCCATGCCCATCTCATCCGCCACCAAACGGCGCCGTCTTTGCCTGGCTCTGCCAGCCGTCATCCTGGCCGGCGCAACCAGCGCCGCTGCCCAGGCTCAATCGCGGCTGGGCATCACGCCGGCCCGTATGCTGGGCGTCGGTGGCTATGACGTGGCGCTGAGCGTGGATCTGTTCGGCGAGTCGAGCCGGCACGTCGTACGGGCCTGGAACACCGAACGCGTCACGGTCAGTGGCAGCCACAGCGATACGCCATGGCACCTGGAATTCATCATCACGCGCTTCAAAGACGGCGAAAAACTACTGGTGAGTACAAAGCTGATGAGCGGCGCCGATGTGTTGGCTGCACCGGTGCGCACCAGCGACTTCGGCCAGCGCGTGGTCGTACGCGCCGACGAGGCGATGAATGTGGCGCTGGTGATCAAAAACGTTTGATGCAGCCGGTGATGGTACGTACGCCACGAAACTGGATGGGCATACAGTATATCGCGGCGGTATAATGGCCGGATGCTGAAACTCGACACCCTGAATCCTGAACAATTTGCCGCCGTCACCTTGCCGGCGCAAAGCGCCCTGATCCTGGCCGGCGCCGGCTCGGGCAAGACGCGCGTGCTGACCACGCGCATCGCCTGGCTGATCCAGACCAACCAGGTCTCGCCTGCCGGCATCATGGCGGTGACGTTCACGAACAAGGCTGCGAAAGAAATGCTCACGCGGCTGTCGTCAATGCTGCCGATTAACACGCGCGGCATGTGGATCGGCACCTTCCACGGCCTGTGCAACCGGTTGCTGCGCACGCATTACCGCGATGCCGCGCTGCCGCAGACGTTTCAGATTCTCGATTCGCAAGACCAGCTTTCGCTGATCAAGCGCATGCTCAAGGCGCATAACGTCGACGATGACAAGTACCCGGCCAAGGCGCTGATGTACTTCATCAACAACGCAAAAGACCAGGGCCTGCGCGCCTCGCAGGTCGAGGCCTACGATCCGATCGAGCGCCGCATGGTCGAGCTCTACGAGCTCTACGACCAGCAATGCCAGCGCGAAGGCGTCGTCGATTTCGCCGAACTGCTGCTGCGCTCCTACGAACTTCTTGCACGCAATACGCCGCTACGCCACCACTACCAGATGCGCTTTCGCCACATCCTGGTCGACGAGTTCCAGGATACCAATGACCTGCAATACAATCTGCTGAAGTTGCTGGCAGGGCAGGGCGAATCGGGCGGCGGCGCCATCTTCGCTGTCGGCGACGATGACCAGAGCATCTATGCCTTCCGCGGCGCCAACGTCGGCAATATGTCGGCGTTCGAACGCGACTACCAGGTCAAGAACCTGATCAAGCTCGAGCAGAATTACCGCTCGCACGGTCACATCCTCGACAGCGCCAACTTCCTGATCGCCAACAATGCCAAGCGTCTGGGCAAGAACCTGCGCACGGATGCCGGCCAGGGCGAGCAGGTACGCGTCTATGAGGCTTCGTCCGATCTCGAAGAAGCGCAGTGGATCATCGAAGAATCCAAGAGCCTGATGAACGAGGGCATGGGCCGCAACGAAATCGCGATCCTGTACCGCAGCAATGCCCAAAGCCGCGTGATCGAGCATGCGCTGTTTGCGGCCGGCATTCCCTACACTGTGTACGGCGGCCTGCGCTACTTCCAGCGCGCCGAGGTCAAGCACGCGATCGCCTACCTGCAGCTGATGGACAACCCGCACAACGATTCGGCCTTCATGCGCGTGGTGAACTTCCCCACGCGCGGTATCGGCGCGCGCTCGATCGAGCAGTTGCAGATGGCGGCCGACAGCTACGGCATTTCGCTGTACGCGGCCGTGCCGTACATGACAGGCAAGGCCGGCACCGTGCTGGGGAACTTCGTCAAGCTGATCGAAGGCGCACGCTTCGAGACCCAGCAATTGCCGCTGCCCGAACTGGTGCGCGTGGTGCTCGAGCGCAGTACGCTGCTGTCGCATTACGGCAACGAAAAAGAAGGCGCCGACCGTATCGAGAACCTGGAGCAGATGGTCAGCGCCGCGACCCAGTTCGTGCAAGAAGAAGGGTTTGGCACGCAGGCGCCGGCCCATCTCGGGCCGCCGGCACAGGCGCAGGCCGGTGAATCGGTCGTGTACCAGGATGGCATCGAGATCCTCGACGGCGGCGCGCCGCTGCCCACCGTGATGTCGCCGCTGTCGGCGTTCCTGTCGCATGCATCGCTCGAAGCGGGCGACGCCCAGGCGCAGGCCGGGCAAGAGGCGCTGCAACTGATGACGGTGCACTCGGCCAAGGGCCTTGAATTCGACGCCGTGTTCATCACCGGCCTCGAAGAAGGCCTGTTCCCGCACGAGAGCAGTTCGCGCGAGCTTGACGGTGTCGACGAAGAACGGCGCCTGATGTACGTGGCGATCACGCGCGCGCGCCGCCGTCTGTACATGAGCTTTACGCAGCAGCGCATGCTGCATGGCCAGACCCGCTTCAACATGAAATCACGCTTCTTCGACGAACTGCCCGAAGAATCGATCAAGTGGCTCTCGCCACGCGTGCAGGGCAACTGGTTCGGTGGGCGCAAGTCGACCACGGCATGGGACGACGCCAAGTTCCGCGAAGGCGGCAGCGACAACAAGATCGCGCAGCAGATCACGCAAAAATCGGGCAACGGTACCGGCTGGCGGGTGGGCGAGAGTGTAGCCCACGCCAAGTTCGGCGAAGGCGTGATCGTCAATATCGAGGGCGGCGCCGGCGCGGCGCGGGCCCAGATCAACTTTGGTTCGGCGGGCGTGAAGGTACTGGATCTGTCGATCGCGAAGCTGGAACGGCTGGGCCGCTAAGGGGGCAGGTCACGTTGGCGGCATGGCCGCCAACGTGTACGGATCGTTACTTACCGCTGCTTGTCGAGGCTGACCTTGTTGCCGGGCTCTGCTGGCGGCTTGCCGAAGATCTCGCGGTAACCCACATACAGCGCGCACTGCAGCAGCAGGATGAACAAAAAGATCACCCACATGATCACCACGCGCGCGATGCTGCTGGCGCCCAGGATGACGGCGATCACCATGCACACGGTAAAGAAGATGCCGAACCACGCCAGCAGCATCACGACGAAAATGCCCGCGCTGCGCTTGACGGCAAAGAAGCTGTAGAACACGGCCTTGAATGGCGGCATTTTCTGCCAGTACGTCAGCGGCGCCGCAAAGCACAGCGAGATCAAGGCCACCACGTCGAGCGCGAAAATCAGAAACATCGCCAGCACGTCCTGTCCGGCCAGCACGGCCGGGGTGCCACTGGCGCCCTGGGCCTGCACCTGCGCCCAGAAGTCCGGTTGCACGGCGAAGCGCGTGATCAGGGCCAAGATCAGCGACACGCCCAGATAGACGATGCCGACCTTGCACAGCTCGCGCAGCACCGGCTTGCGAAAACCCGTGAGCGCCACGGCCGGCGTGACGCGCTGGCCGTTCTCGATCATCGAGCAGGCCATCATGAACGCCATCGAGAACGAGGGAATCAAGACCACCGCCACCATCGCGCCCAGCAGCGGCACGGCGCTGATCAGGATACTGACCAGGATATTGGCGAACAGCAGCGTGGTCAGCGCGGCCGGTTGTTGACGAAACAGCAGGGCGCCGTTCTTGAGCCAGGTCCAGCCGGTAGATGCAGGTAGTTTGTTCATGTAAGGACAGTGGTGGGCAAGCCCGGCGCGGGCCGCGCAATGCGCTCGCGCAGAATACGTTCGAAATGGGTGGGGTCGTGCGGCGTTAGCAGCTCGGCCGCGCGTGGAAGGTGCAAATCATACAGGCGCGACAGCCAGAAGCGTAGTGCGCCCGCGCGCAGCAGCGGTTGCCAGGCTTCGCGCTCGTGGTCGGTAAACGGCCGCACCGCGTGGTAGGCATCGAGCAGGGCGCGCACGCGCGCTTCGTCGAGCTCCCCCGTGGCCAGGTTGACGCACCAGTCGTTGACGGTCACGGCCACGTCGTACAGCCAGGTGTCGATACCGGCAAAGTAAAAGTCGAAACAGCCGCTCAGGCGCTCGCCCTCGAACATCACGTTATTGCGAAACAGGTCGGCGTGCACGGGGCCGCGCGTCAGGCTGGCATAGGTAGCGCTTGCGGCAAAGGCGGCCTGGTACGCGACCTCGTCCTGCAGCAGCGTCGCTTCGGCCTCGCTCAGCAAGGGGGCGACCTCGGGCGCGGTCGCCGTCCACCAGTCGATGCCGCGCAGATTCGGCTGCTGCAGCGCAAAATCCTGCGCCGCCAGGTGCATCCGCGCCAGCATGCGACCCACTTCGGCGCAGTGCACCGGCTGGGGAGCAAGTTGCGAGCTGCCCTCGAGGCGGCTGACGATGATCGCCGGCTTGCCGTGCAGACTCACGATCAGTTCGCCGTCGTTGTTGGGCACCGGCGCCGGCACGGGAATGCCGCGCTCGGCCAGATGGCGCATCAGGTTGACGTAAAAGGGAAGCTGGTCGAAGCGCAGGTTCTCGAAGATCGTCAGCACAAAATGACCAGACTGCGTACCGTGCTCGGTATTCAGGAAGAAATTGCTGTTGTCGATGCCGGAGGAAATGCCTTCGAGCCCGACGGCTTCGCCGAGGGGAAATTGCTTGATCCACTGGTGAAGGTCATCCAGTGAGACCGCGGTAAAAACTGCCATGAGCTAGCAAGAAAGAGAAGTGGACGATGGCCGCGACACTGCCGCGCGAACGCGGCAGGCGGGATCATTATTTGGTGGTTGGCGCGAGTGCGGGCGGCGGCGGCACGTCGGCGCGGGCCGGGACTGTCCCGGCTGCACCTGCACGGGCTGGCGCTGCGGCGGCCGGCTGCTCGTCGGCGTTCTGTTTCTTGGGATTGCCAAAATCAAATTCCATCACTTGCCATTGTGGGGCGCGGATGCTGCTGCCCGAGATGTCGCCTGGTTGGGCATTTCCCGGTGCAACGTTGGGTTTCATGGTGTAGCGGCTTGGGCCAGCTTGGACTTCGACTTCGTTGACCTTGCCATCATTGCCGCGCTTCTCGGTAATGACCGTGCCTTTACGCGGCGGGATTGTCGTGGCCGGCACGTCGCTGCCCGGTTCGATGCGCTCGAGCTGCGGTGGCGCGTCGCTGGGCCGTTGTTGCTGGGCTGGCGAAGCTGGCGTCGTGGCGCGTGGCGCAGGCTGGGTCTGTGTTTGCGGTGGTGTGGTCGGCTGCGCCGATGCCAGACCCGCGTGGGCGAACAGGCACAGCGTCAGGAGGGCAAAGCGTGGTGTCGAGCGCAGCATGATGGTCACCTAATGTCGTTTAGTCCATTGTAGCAAACAGTACCACCTCCCTGTGAAACGTGTGCCACGTCCCATGATTGCCGCGAGGAATTGAGACGCTGGAGCAGGCGCTGCTCATCGTGCGGATTCTGCGATAATGGCAGCAACCCTGGCGCCACTCTGGACGCCGCATGCTTACCTGATTTTCGCCCCCTATGGACAATACCCTTCTGCTCGTCGACGGTTCCAGCTATCTCTACCGTGCCTTCCACGCATTGCCCGACTTGAGGAGCCCGGACGGCTTCCCGACCGGCGCCATGCACGGCATGGTCAATATGCTGCGCCGCCTGCGCGCCGACTTCCCGGCCGCCTACATTGCCTGCGTGTTCGATGCCAAGGGCAAGACCTTCCGCGACGATCTGTATCCCGAGTACAAGGCCACGCGCGCGTCGATGCCGGAAGACCTGGGCAAGCAGATCGAGCCGATCCACGAAGTGGTGCGCTATATGGGCTGGCCGATCCTGATGGTCGACGGCGTCGAAGCCGACGACGTGATCGGCACGCTGGCCGTGCAAGCCGCCGCGCGCGGCATGAAGACGGTCGTCTCCACCGGCGACAAGGACCTGGCCCAGCTCGTCAACGACAAAGTCATGCTGATCAATACGATGAGCAACGAGCGCCTGGACGACGCCGGCGTACTGGCCAAGTTCGGCGTGCCACCGAACCGCATCATCGATTACCTGACGCTCGTCGGCGACACCGTCGACAATGTGCCCGGCGTGCCCAAGTGCGGCCCCAAGACAGCCGTCAAGTGGCTCACGCTGCACGGCTCGCTCGACGGCGTGATGGAAAACGCCGGCAGTATCGGTGGCGCCGTGGGCGAGAACCTGCGCGCGGCGCTCGACTGGCTGCCGAAAGGCCGCGAGCTGATCACCGTGAAAACCGACTGCGACCTGGTCGAGCACGTGGTGTCGTTCGAAGAAACGCTCGTCGGTCGACCAGAGAACGCCGACGCGCTGCGCGACTTCTTCAGCCGCTACGGCTTCAAGACGATGCTGCGCGACCTGGGCGGCGCGAAACCGGGCGACGGCAGCGTGCGGCCGGCCGCCGGCAGCGCGCCGGGTGGCGGCCCGCTCAATTCGCCCGAAGGCGCGCAGGCCACGCTGGACGGCATGCCGGTCATCAAGGGCGAGTACGAGACGATTCTCACCGACGCGCAGCTGGACACCTGGCTGGCGCTGATCGACGCGGCCGCACTGACGTCGGTCGACACCGAAACCACATCGCTCGACCCAATGACGGCGCAGATGGTCGGTATCTCGCTGTCGGTCGAACCGGGCAAGGGCGCCTACATCCCGCTGGCGCACCGCTACGCCGGCGCGCCCGACCAGCTCCAGCGCGAACACGTGCTCGAAAAGATGCGCGCCTGGCTGGAAAACCCGGCCAAGCCGAAGCTCGGCCAGAACCTCAAGTACGACATGCACATCTTCGCCAACCATGGCGTGACCCTGAAGGGCATCGTGCACGACACGCTGCTGCAGTCGTACGTGTTCGAGTCGCACAAGCCGCACGATATGGACACGATGGCCATGCGCCACCTGGGCTACAAGACGATTCCGTTCGTCGACGTGTGCGGCAAGGGCGTCAACCAGATCTGTTTCGATCAGGTCGAACTGGGCCGCGCCACCGAATATGCGGCCGAGGATTCCGACATCACGCTGCGCCTGCACGGGTCCATGCTGCCGCACGTCGACGCCGACAAGGGCCTCACGTACATCTACCGCGACATCGAGATGCCGACGATGGAAGTGCTGCACAAGATCGAGCGCAATGGCGTGCTGATCGACAGCGAGCTGCTGGGCGTGCAATCGAACGAATTGGGCAAGCGCATGCTCGAACTCGAGCAGCAGGCCTATGAGCTGGCCGGCGGCCCGTTCAATCTGGGTTCGCCGAAACAGATCGGCGAAATCTTCTTCGTCAAACTCGGCCTGCCGGTGATCAAGAAGACCGCCACGGGCGCTGCGTCGACCGACGAAGAAGTGCTGCAAAAGCTGGCCGAGGATTACCCGCTGCCAAAGATCCTGCTGGAGCACCGCGGCATGTCCAAGCTCAAGTCGACCTACACCGACAAGCTGCCGAAGATGGTCAACGCCAGCACGGGGCGCGTGCACACCAACTACTCGCAGGCGGTCGCGATCACGGGCCGCCTGTCGTCCAATGAGCCGAACCTGCAGAACATCCCGGTGCGCAATGCCGAAGGGCGCCGCATCCGCGAAGCCTTCATCGCGCCGCCCGGTAGCTTGATCGTCTCGGCCGACTATTCGCAGATCGAGCTGCGCATCATGGCGCATATCTCGGGCGACGCTGCAATGCTCAAGGCCTTTGCCGATGGCGAAGACATCCACCGCGCGACGGCCGCCGAGATCTTCGGCATCCCGCCAGCGGACGTGCAGAGCGAACAGCGCCGCTACGCCAAGGTCATCAACTTCGGCCTGATCTACGGCATGAGTGCCTTCGGTCTGGCGGCCAACCTGAACATCGAACGGGGCGCGGCGGCCAATTACATCGAGCGCTATTTCGCACGCTTCTCGGGCGTCAAGCAGTATATGGACGAGACGCGCCTGCAGGCCAAGGCGCGCGGTTACGTTGAAACGGTGTTCGGCCGCCGCCTGTGGCTGCCCGAGATCAATTCGCCGAACGGCCCGCGCCGCGCCGGCGCCGAACGGGCCGCGATCAATGCGCCGATGCAGGGCACGGCGGCCGATCTGATCAAGCTGGCGATGATCGCCGTGCAAGAATGGATCGAAGGCGCCGGGCTTGCCACGCGCATGATCATGCAGGTGCACGATGAACTGGTGCTCGAAGTGCCGCAGGCCGAACTCGACCTGGTGCGCGTGAAGCTGCCCGAACTGATGGCCGGCGTGGCAACGCTGAAGGTGCCGCTGGTGGCCGAAACGGGCGTGGGCGAAAACTGGGAAAAGGCACACTAAACCGTAGAGTGGACGGCTACGCCGTCCACGCGTTCAACCGCGCGTGGAGCAGCGTTGAACGCGCTTCGCATACCCATCACCACCAGAAACCCCTCCTCATCAGATGTGCGGCATCGGCACTGGCACGCAGCTGTCCCGCAAAATCCGTTGCAGAGCGCGTATTTTTCTCGCAATTTATATGTGAGAATAAGTAATGCCTACGCAACCCGATTACGCGGCACTGTTCGCGGCCTCGCCGTATCCTTACCTGCTCATCAACCGGGCCTTCACCATCATTGGTGCGAATCCCGCCTATCTGCAGTCGACCGGGCGCACTGCGCAGCAGATCGTGGGCAAGCATATCTTCGAGGCCTTTCCGGCCGATCCAAACGACCCGGAATCGACCAACCTGGCCGAAGTGCGCATCTCGATCGAACAAGCCTTCGCCACGAAGCAGCCGCACACCAGCGCGCTGCTGCGTTACGCGATACTGCGCGAGACGCCTGATGGCAGCGTGTTCGACGAGCGTTACTGGAGCGCGATCCACACGCCGGTATTCGACGCTGACGGCGACGTGGCGTTCGTGTCGCAGAACGCCATTGACGTAACGGACCTGTACCGCTTCGACGTCGACACCCACAATTACTACCTCAAGCAGGGTGTGAGTGCGGTGCCGTACATCCCGCAGATGAACCGGCCGCAGATGCACGAGGCAATGACGCGCATCCTGAGCCTGGAGCGCAGCCAGTTGCAGAAGATGTTCAACCAGGCCCCGAGTTTCATTGCGGTGCTCACGGGTGCGCAGCATGTGTTCGAGATGGCCAATGAAGCGTATTACCAGCTGGTCGGGCACCGCGAACTGATTGGCAAGCCCTTGCTCGAAGCAATACCCGAGGTGGCGGCGCAGGGCGTGCATCGCGTGCTCGATGAGGTCTTCGCGAGCGGCGAGCCGGTCGTGCTGCGCGACTCGAAGGTCTCGCTGCAGCGCCATCCTGACGGCCCACTCGAGGACCGGTACATCGACCTGCTGTACCAGCCGATCGTCGACCAGGACGGGCGGGTGACAGGCATCTTTGCCCAGGGTAGCGACGTTACCGGCGCCTATCACGCGGCGCAGGCGTTGTCCGAGAAAGTCCAGCAGCTCGAAGAGGTCCGCGAGAATCAGGCCTTCCAGCTGGCGCTGGCCGACCGCATTCGCCAGTTCGATGACGTCGATGACGTGACCGGGGCGGCGTGCGCGCTGCTGGGACAGGCGCTGCAGACATCGCGTGTGCTGTATGCCCAGATCGACGACGACAAGGGCAACGTCGCGATCGTGCGCGACTGGACCGCCGAGGGTTTTCCAAGCCTGGCCGGCAAAGTCATGGTCATGGACGATTTCGGCCCGCCGATGATCGCCGCGCTGCGCGCCGGGCAGACGGTCGTCAACCACGATGTCACGCAAGACAGTCGCACGGCGGGCAATATCGGCATCTATGCGGCGATCGGCGTCGGCGCCGATCTGCTGGTCCCGTACATCAAGGCCGGCAGAATGCTCGTCGTGCTGACGGTGCAGAATGCCACGCCGCGCCGCTGGCGCGAGGCCGAGATCCGGATGGTGCAGGAAACCGCCGAGCGCACCTGGTCAGCGGTCGAAGCAGCCCGTGCCCGCGCCGCGCTGCGCCGAGAACGCGATCAGAGCCAGAGCATCTTCGACAGCATGGGCGAAGGCTTCGCCGTGCTGGATAAACACTGGACGATCCTGCGCATGAACGCCGAAGGCCTGCGCCTGACCCAGTGCCGGGCCGAGGACGTGATCGGCCACAACCACTGGGCCGTCTGGCCCGAACTGCTGGGCACCTCTGCCGAGACCGTGTTCCGGCGTGTGATGGACACCGGCGCCACCGAACTGATCGAGCTGGCCCATCGCTTGCCGGACGGACGGCAGGTATGGATCGAGACCCGCACCCATCGGTCGTCCAGTGGCGGCATTGCGTTCTTCTTCCGCGACGTCACCGAGCGCCGTCAGGCGCAAGAGCAACTGACCGTCGCCGATCGCCGCAAGGATGAATTCCTGGCGATGCTGGCGCACGAGCTGCGCAATCCGCTCGCGCCGATCGGCGCGGCTGCCGACCTGCTGCAACGGGCGCGGCTCGATGAGGCGCAGGTGCGCAAGACCAGCCAGATCATCGGCCGCCAGGTACGCCACATGACGAGTCTCGTCG
The DNA here is from genome assembly GCF_039123635.1 of Massilia sp. MP_M2. Classification (NCBI taxonomy): domain Bacteria; kingdom Pseudomonadati; phylum Pseudomonadota; class Betaproteobacteria; order Burkholderiales; family Oxalobacteraceae; genus Massilia; species Massilia sp. MP_M2. The sequence continues at coordinate 912,287 of NZ_JBCHJF010000001.1, read as the reverse complement.
ACGACTTGCTCGACGTCTCGCGCGTGACGCGCGGGCTGGTAGCGCTGCACACCGAGCGCCTGGACCTCCGGCATATCGTGAACGACGCGATCGAGCAGGTCACGCCCCTGATCCACACCCGCCGCCATCACCTGGCACTCGAACTGCCGCCGCAGGCGCCGCTGGTCGAGGGCGACCATAAACGCCTGGTGCAGGTGCTGGCCAACCTGCTCAGCAATGCGGCGAAGTACACGCCCGAAGGTGGGCACATCACATTGAGCACCGAAGTGCGCGCCACGCACGTGCTGCTGCACGTGAAGGACAACGGTATCGGCATGGCGCCTGAACTGGTCGCGCGTGCGTTCGAGCTGTTTTCGCAGGCCGAGCGCTCGTCGGATCGCTCGCTGGGCGGCCTGGGTCTGGGGCTGGCGCTGGTGAAAAGCCTGATCGACCTGCATCACGGCAGCGTCACCTGCCAGAGCGAGGGGCAGGGCAAGGGCAGCACCTTCACGGTATGCCTGCCGTGCATGCATAGCGAGACGCCGTTCGCCGAGTCGCCGGCCGCTGGCAAGATGGACGCAGCGGCGCCATCCGACCAGTTGCGCATCATGGTCGTGGACGATAACGTGGACGCGGCGGCGATGCTCGCGCTGCTGCTCGAATCGAACGGGCACGAGGTGCACGTCGAACATGCCGCGCTGCCGGCACTGTCCGCATCCGAGCACGCGGCCCCGCATGTGTTCCTGCTCGATATCGGCCTGCCCGACATCGATGGCATCGAACTGGCCAGGCGCCTGCGCGCGCGGTCCAACGCGCAGCATGCGGTGCTGGTGGCGATCACCGGCTACGGCCAGGAGCAGGATCGCGCGCGCACGGCGGCCGCCGGCTTCAACCACCATCTGGTCAAGCCGGTCGATATGCAGAAGCTGTACGCGATCCTGGACGACGTGGTGCCTGCGCACACGTAGCGCAGTGTGCGCCATGTGCGCCCGGCGCAGGCGATGCTAAACTCGCAAGCCTGTCCACCACTGTTCGAAGGGATGACCATGAAAGACCTCGTCAACGACGCCGGCAGCCTGCTCGGCGCGAGCGCATACACCGATGGCGTCGGGCGCCGCGACTTCATCCGGGCCGCCATCGGCACCGGCTTTGCCGCCAGCGCGCTGCCAGTCATGGCGCAGACCCAGATCCAGACCGATACCGACGGCCTCGATGCCGGCGACACCATCCTCGTCATCGACGGCCAGGACGTGCCGGTCTATCGCGCCCAGCCCAAGGGCAAGACGGGGGTGCCGGTGATCCTGGTGATCTCCGAGATCTTCGGCGTGCACGAATACATCAAGGACGTGGTGCGCCGCTTTGCCAAGCAGGGTTACATGGCGATCGCACCCGACCTGTTCGTGCGCCAGGGTGACGCGACCAAGGCCCCGAGCACGGCCGAACTGATGAAGAACATCGTCTCAAAAACGCCCGATGCGCAAGTGATGTCGGACCTCGACCGCGTGGTCACGTGGGCCAAGCAGCGCGGCGGCGACACCGAGAAACTGGCCATCACCGGTTTTTGCTGGGGCGGGCGCATCACCTGGCTGTACGCGGCGCACAACCTCAAGGTCAAGGCGGGCGTGGCCTGGTACGGCCGCCTGGTGGGCGAATCCACCGCCACGTCGCCCAAGCACCCGATCGATTTTGCCCAGAACCTGAAAGTGCCGGTGCTGGGCCTGTACGGCGCAAAGGACACGGGCATCCCGGTCGAATCGGTCCAGCGCATGCAGGCCGCGCTCGACAAGGGCAACAGCCGCTCGACGATCCACGTCTACCCGGAATCCGGCCACGCCTTCCACGCCGACTACCGCCCGATGTACAACGCGGCTGACGCGCAGGATGGCTGGAACCGCGCGCTGGCCTGGTTCGCCAAATACGGCGTCGCCTGATCTAGGGAAGCACCGATTAATTCATGGCGGCGGACTTGGCGTTGAAAAGAGCCATCCTGCGGCGTTGCAAACTCTCGCAATAGCTCGCTATTGCGAGAGTTTGCGCCTTGCAGGCTGACTTTTTCAACTGCCAATTCCATCCCCCAGAATAAATCAGTGCTTCCCTAGCAGGCTTCGCCTTGGACGAGGGCAGGCCGGGAGCGGTACAATGCCCGGTTTGCGGCTCGTCGCGCGCACAGAACAAGAGGCTTTCAAATCGACCCGCTTTCAGCCCCATTCATCGACCCGACCCTGGGCTCCATCCTGCTGGCGACGCTCGTCGCTGGTGTCGTCAGTATCTCCGGGGCTGCCATCTTTTCGTTTGCCCTGTTGTCGAAAGTGGTGGAAAAGATGGTCAGCCTGTCGGTCGGCATCATGCTGGCCACCTCGCTGCTGCACGCGTTGCCGGAAGCGTTCGATTCGGGCGCCGACACCCGAAGCCTGTTCGCCACGCTGCTCGGCGGCCTGCTGGCCTTCTTTTTGCTGGAGAAGGCAGCGCTGCTGCGCCACTCGCATCACCACGAAGGCGATGGCCACCACCACGCCCATGGGCACGACGCGCGCGAAGCCGGCAAGGCCGGCTGGATGATCCTGCTCGGCGACGGCATGCACAACTTCACCGACGGCATCCTGATCGCTGCTGCCTTCCTGGCCAATCCGGAGCTGGGCATCGTCACCGCGCTGGCGATCGTCGCCCATGAAATTCCGCAGGAAATCGGCGACTTCATCGTGCTGCTCAATGCCGGCTTCTCGCGCCTGCGCGCCTACGTGTTCAACCTGCTGTGCAGCCTGATGGCGGTGGCGGGGGGCTTGCTCGGGTATTACACGCTGGACCGCGCCAGTGGGCTGATTCCGTACGTGCTGGTGTTTGCCTCATCAGGGTTCATCTATATCGCGGTGAGCGACCTGATGCCGCAGATGCAGCGCCGCTCGACATTGCGCGAGTCGGTGCCGCAGGTGTTGCTGATCGGGCTGGGCGTGGCGATTGTCGTCGCGTTGCACGCGTTTTGATGCGGGCACGGTGATCGGCAGCGGTGGTGCGTTCGTGCGCACGATCTTGACGTAGGGTGGACGGCTCCGCCGTCCACGCGGTGATCGGCAGTGGTGGCGTTTTGGTGACGGCCGATCGTGGCGTGAACCATCGACGCGTGGACGGGTTATCCCTTCACCACCGGCCGCGCGGGATCGGCAACCCACTCGCTCCACGACCCCGGATACAACGCGGCGCCCGGCAAGCCCGCCACTTCCAGCGCCAGCAGGTTGTGGCAGGCGGTCACGCCCGAGCCACACTGCATGATGGCTGCGGCAGGATCATCGAGCAGGGCGCCAAATTCTTCCCGCAACTGCGCTGCATCCTTGAAGCGTCCGTCTGGTCCCAGGTTCTCCTTGAAGAAGCGGTTCTTCGCGCCCGGAATATGCCCGCCGACCGGATCCATCGTCTCGTTCTCGCCGCGATAGCGATCGGCCGCGCGCGCATCGATCACGATGCGCTGACCGCTCTGCAGATTGTCCAGCACCTCAGCCACCGTCACGGTCGGCACGAACGGCGCCCGTATGCTGACGGCTCCGTGCGGCCTGGTGCGCACCTCGGTGGTCAAGGGCTGCCCGGCTGCCTCCCACGCGGCCATCCCGCCATCGAGCACCGCGACTGCCTCATGCCCCAGCCAGCGCAGCAGCCACCACAGACGCGCCGCGAACATGCCGCCGTGCGCGTCGTAGGCCACCACTTGCGTGGCGTCGTCGATGCCAAAGCCGCGCAGTGCCTCGACCAGCGTTTCTTTGTCGGGCAGCGGATGGCGGCCACGGAACATGCCATCGGCCCCGGTCTTGACGCCCGAGAGCACCGTCTCGATATCGGCAAACACCGCGCCCGGCAAGTGGCCGCCGGCGTAACCGGCACGGCCGGCTGCCATGTTCATCAGGTCGTGGCGGCAATCGACGACGACCCAGGCCGGGTCGTCGATGTGCGCGGCCAGGTCGGCGGCAGAAATCAGGGTCTGGTGCATGACGGTTCCTTTACGTTTCGCTGGCAATCGGATCGGTGTCCTTGACGACGGCGCCGCGCGCCGTCTTGCGGGTATTGTAGAACGTTGCAGCCACGCCCGACACCAGGATCACGCCCACGCCCAGCCAGACATGCCAGTCGAACGTGTCGCCCCACAGCAGCAGACCCCACAGGCACGAAAACACGATGCCGGTGTACTGCAGGTTGGCCACCACCAGCACCTTGCCGACCCGGTAGGCGCGGGTCATGGCCATCTGCGCCATCAGCGCCGCGCCGCCGATCCCGGCCAACAGCAGCAGGCTGTATGGCGTGTGTGCGTGGAACACGGCGCCCTTTGGCCCGTCGCCGGCCAGCGTGGCAAGCAGGCCCACCACCGCGGTGGTCAGCGAAAAGAAAAACACGACGCGGTATTCGGGCTCGCCCAGCAGGCCCAGTTTGCGCACCTGCATATACGCCGCGGCCGATACCACCGACGAGCACACACCGGCCAGCGCGCCCAGCCACTGCTGGCTTTCGACCGCCGGCTGCAGCACCATCGTCACACCGAAGAAGCTCATGCCGATGGCGACGACGAGCGGCCATTCGGCGTGCTTGGTGCCGGTCCACCAGCCCAGCGCGAACATCCAGGCCGCGATCCAGATCGGCGCCATGTAGTTCAGCGTCATGGCCGTGGCCAGCGGCAGGCGGCCGATGGCGAAGAACCACATCCACAGGGCGGTCACGCCGACGAAGCTGCGGATCAGGTGCGATTTCGCGAACGGCGTCTTGAACGTGCCGCCACGGTGGCGCACCATCGCCAGCAGGATGACGGTGCCGATCAGGCCCCGGTACATCAGCAGTTCGGACGTGGAGTAGAAGTCGGAGGCGAGTTTGACGCCCGCGCCCATCGCGGCGAACGCGAAGCTGGCGAACAGCATCCAGAGTGAAGCCATGGTATTCCCAATAAAAAAAGGAGGGGCAGCCGGCTGGCCACACCCTCCGCAGCGCTGCGTGTCACGACACGACTAGGGAAGCACTGATCTATTCTGGGGGATGGAATTGGCTGCGGAAAAAGCCGCCATGCAAGGCGCAAATCGCAGCAATAGCGAGCTATTGCGAGAATATGCAACGCCGCAGGGTGGCTTTTTTCCGCGCCAAGTCCGCCTCCATGAATTAATCAGTGCTTCCCTATAGCGCCATCTTGCTGCGATACCACTCATGGAAGTGCTGCATGCCGTCTTCCATGGGCGACTGGTAGGGACCGACCTCATTGACGCCGCGCGCCACCAGGATCTTGCGGCCGGCGTCCATGCGCAGGCCGATTTCATCATCTTCGACCGCCGTTTCCATGTACGCCGCGCGTTCGGCCTCGACAAATTCGCGCTCGAACAGCACGATCTCTTCGGGGTAGTAGAACTCGACCACGTTGCGCGTCTTGTCCGGGCCATCGGGCCACAGCGTCGAGACCACCAGCACGTGCGGATACCACTCGACCATGATGTTCGGGTAGAGCGTGAGCCAGATCGCGCCGTACTTCGGCGGCGCGCCGTTGTTGAACTTGAGGATTTGCTCCTGCCAGCGTTTGTAGGCAGGCGAGCCGGCCTTTTGCAGCGCGCGGTTCACGCCCACGGTCTGCACGCTGTAATCCTGGCCGAATTCCCATTTCAGGTCGTCGCACGAGACGAAGTTGCCCAGGCCCGGGTGGAACGGTTCGACGTGGTAATCCTCGAGATAGACCTCGATGAAGGTCTTCCAGTTGTAGTCGCATTGATGGACTTCGACGTGGTCGAGCATATAGCCCGAAAAATCGAGGTCTTTCGTCACTGACAGTTGGCCGAGCTTGTCCATCACGTTGTAGCCGTTCTGCTCGAACAGCAGCCCGTTCCAGTTCTGGAGCGGGGTCTTGGACAGGTTCAGGCACGGCGTATCGGCGAAATGCGGCGCGCCGATCAGTTCACCCTTGAGATCATAGGTCCAGCGGTGCAGCGGGCACACGATATTGGTCGCATTGCCGCGCCCATTGAACATGAGCGCCTGGCGATGACGGCAGACGTTGGACAGCACCTCGATGCCATTGGCATTGCGCACCAGCATGCGGCCTTCGTGCTCGGCGGCGAGCGTGGCGAAGTCGCCCGTTTCGGGCACCATCAATTCATGGCCGACGTAGCGCGGGCCATTCACGAACAGCTGCTGCATCTCTCGTTTGAGCAGCGCCTCGTCAAAATACACAGTTACCGGAAGCTGCGCGTTGGATCGCGCCAGCTTGGCGTGGGTAGCCAGATCGGACATCCCAACCCCCCTTAAATAAGCATCCAAAGAAGAGAAAGAATCCAAAGACCAGTATTTAAGTAAAGGAATACGGTATTTCGGACAGAACCGGCGATTATACTTCGTAACGAGCTCTACCGTCTTGGTCCGGCGCGCGGCTGTTGCGTGCGCTGGCGGGGAAATTGCCTTGGTGGCATGATTTTCATGATGAGGATGGGCGTGGCCCAATCGATGGATGGGGCTGCATGTTGCAAATGGTGCAATGTGCGCCCCCCGCAGTGTGGGATTGATCTAAAATACGCGATTGGATTGACCCACGGCGCACAACTGGACGCCCTTACGATACCGACTTATGGCAAAGAATATGACAGCGGGCAGCGCAGTGGCGACCACGACGCCACCCGAATCCTTCGAAGGGGCGATGGCCGAACTGGCCCAGCTCGTGACACAGATGGAGTCCGGCGCCTTGCCGCTGGACGCGTCGGTTGCGGCGTATGCGCGCGGCTCCGAGCTGGTCAAGTACTGCGCAGGGCAGCTCGAGAAAGTCGAGTCGCAGGTCAAGGTGCTCGAAGGCGACATGCTCAAGCCGTTCTCGGGCGACGACGAGGGCGTGCAATGAGCGCGCTGGCGTTCGCCGACTGGACCCGCCAGGTCCAGCACGATGTCGAGGGCGCGCTCGACGCGTTCCTGCCAGCGGCCAGCCAGGTGCCGCACAAGCTGCACGAAGCGATGCGCTACACGACGCTGGGCGGCGGCAAGCGCGTGCGCCCGCTGCTGGCGTATGCCGCCGGCGCGCTGTTCGACGCCGACCCGGCTGCGCTCGCGCGGGTGGCGAGCGCCGTCGAAATGATCCATGTGTATTCGCTCGTGCACGACGACATGCCGTGCATGGACGACGACGCGCTGCGCCGCGGCAAGCCGACGGTGCATGTGGCGTACGACGAAGCGACCGCGCTGCTGGTGGGCGATACGCTCCAGGCGCAGGCCTTCACGGTGCTGTCCGAGTGCGCCACCGTGCCGCCGGCGCGCCTGTTGACGATGGTGCGCCTGCTGGCGCAGGCGGCCGGCTCGAACGGCATGTGCGGCGGCCAGGCAATCGACCTCGACAGCGTTGGCCTGGCCTTGACGCGCGATGAACTCGAACGCATGCACCAGTTGAAGACGGGCGCGATGCTGCGTGTGTCGGTGCTGCTTGGCGCGCTCGCGGGGCGCGATCTGACGCCACTTGAAGTCGAGGCCCTGAACGCCTATTCGGGCGCGATAGGCCTCGCGTTCCAGGTGGTCGACGATGTACTTGATGCGACCGCCGACTCGGCCACGCTGGGCAAGACTGCCGGCAAGGATGCGGCCGACAACAAGCCGACCTATGTGTCGATCCTCGGCCTGGCGCCTTCGCGCGACCTGGCCGAGCAATTGCGGCGTGACGCGCATGACGCGCTGGCGCCATTCGGAGAACAAGCACAGCGGCTGCGTGAACTGGCAGACCTGATCGTGCAGCGGAAGGCCTAAATGAACCTGCTAGACAATATCAACGACCCGTCCGACCTGCGCAAGCTGACGCGCACCCAGCTCACGCCACTGGCCAAGGAGCTGCGCCAGTTCCTGCTCGAGTCGGTCTCGAAAACGGGCGGGCACCTGTCGTCCAACCTGGGCACGGTCGAACTGACCATCGCGCTGCACTACGTGTACGACACGCCGCGCGACCGCATCGTATGGGATGTCGGCCACCAGACCTATTCGCACAAGATCCTCACGGGCCGCCGCGGCCGCATGCCGTCGCTGCGTCAGCTCAATGGCCTGTCGGGCTTCCCGAAGCGCGACGAAAGCGAGTACGACACCTTCGGCACCGCCCACTCGTCGACCTCGATCTCGGCCGCGCTCGGCATGGCCGCAGCCGCCAAGATCAAGGGTGAAGACCGCCACGCCATCGCCGTCATCGGTGACGGCTCCATGACCGCCGGCATGGCGTTCGAGGCCCTGAACAATGGGGGCGTCGAAGACGACGTGAACCTCTTGGTCATCCTGAACGACAACGACATGTCGATCTCGCCGCCGGTCGGCGCGCTCAATCGCTACCTGGCGCGCCTGCTGTCGGGCCAGTTCTACGCCGCCGCCAAGAACGTCGGCAAGAGCGTGCTGCCGGCGCCCGTGCTCGATCTGGCGCGCAAGCTCGAAGAACATGCAAAGGGCATGGTGGTCCCGGCCACGATGTTCGAGGAATTTGGCTTCAACTACATCGGCCCGATCGACGGCCATGACCTGGAATCGCTGATCCCGACGCTGGAAAACATCAAGAAGCTCAAGGGCCCGCAGTTCCTGCACGTGGTGACCAAGAAAGGCCAGGGCTACAAGCTGGCCGAGGCCGAGCCGATCCTGTACCACGGTACCGGCAAGTTCAATCATCTCGAAGGCATCAAGCCGGCCACCGCGCCGGGCAAGATCACCTACACCGAAGTCTTCGGCAACTGGCTGTGCGACATGGCAGCGGCCGATCAGCGCCTGGTCGGCATCACGCCGGCGATGCGCGAAGGCTCGGGCATGGTTCGCTTCCACCAGGAGTACCCGCAGCGCTACTTCGACGTCGGCATCGCCGAGCAGCACTCGGTGACGTTCGCGGCCGGCATGGCCACTGAAGGGGTAAAACCTGTATTGGCGATCTACTCGACGTTCCTGCAGCGCGGCTACGACCAGCTGATCCACGACGTGGCGCTGCAGAATCTCGACGTGACCTTCGCGCTCGACCGCGCGGGCCTGGTCGGCGCCGATGGCGCGACCCACGCCGGCAATTACGACCTGGCCTACCTGCGCTGCATCCCGAACATGGTCGTCATGGCCGCGTCGGACGAAAACGAATGCCGCCAGATGCTCACGACGGCCTACCACTATCCCGGTCCGGCGGCCGTGCGCTATCCGCGCGGCGCCGGTGTCGGCACGCCGATCGTCGAGGCCTTGAGCTCGATCGAGATCGGCAAGGGCGAAGTGCGCCGTAACGGCAAGAACATCGCCATCCTGGCCTTCGGCTCGATGGTCTCGCACAGCATCCTGGCCGGCGACGAACTCGATGCGACGGTCGCGAACATGCGCTTCGTGAAGCCGCTGGACGTCGACCTGGTCAAGCGCCTGGCGCAAGACCACGACCTGATCGTGACGGTGGAAGAGGGCTGCATCATGGGTGGCGCGGGCGCGGCCGTGATGGAAGCGCTGGCCGCCGCCGGCATCGCCAAGCAGGTACTCAATCTGGGCCTGCCGGATACCTTTATCGACCAGGGCGATCCGGTGGCGCTGCTGTCGTCGGTGGGCCTGGACGCCAAGGGCATTGCGGCATCGATCCGCGCGCGCCTGTCGGCCTCTGGTGAACCGCGGCTGGTGGTGAATAACGGCTGACGCGATTCTTGCGCGTCGCGACGCAAAAAGGGCTGGCGATTCACGCCAGCCCTTTTTTTATTGTTTTTCAGGTTTTCCTGGTGCGTGTGCACAGATACACGGCACCGGCCGTGACGGCGAAGCCGGTAATCGACAGCGCGCCGAGCTGCTCGCCCAGGACGGCCAGTCCCATCAGCGCTGTTGTTCCCGGGATCAGGTAGAACAGACTGGCGACCCGGCTCGCATCGCCCCGCCGCATCATCAGGAACAACAAGCTGACGGCGCCGATGGAATTGACGAGCGACAGCCAGCCGGAGGCCAGGATCAGCGTCGGCGTCCACGTCACCTGCCAGCCTTCGAGACCCAGCGCCAGCGGCAGCGCGACGGCCGTGGCCACGGCCAGCTGGATGCAGCCGCCGGTGCGCAGGTCCAGGCCGGCGCAGTACTTTTTCTGGTACAGCGTGCCCAGCGTGATGCCGGCCAGGGCCAGCACCACGGCGCCGATCCCCGCTGCGCCCGTGTCCCAGTCCACGCCCTTGCCAAGAGTCACCAGCAGCACGCCGCCGGCGCCTGCGCCCAGCCCAAGCCACTGGCGCACGCCGACGCGTTCGTGCAGGAACACGCCCGCCCCGAACGCGGTACACAAGGGCATCGCGCCGATGATCAGGGCCGAGACGCCTGCGCTCACGCCCAATTTGAGGCCCGTGTACAGGCCCCCGAACTGCAATGCCTGCACCAGCAGGCCGACGACGACGAGATGCGCGTACTGCGCGCGCTGGCGCGGCCACGGTGCGCGGGTGAACAGGGCCACCAGCAGCAGCACCAGCGCGGCCAGGCCGAAGCGCAGGACCAGCAGCGTGAACGGGCCGGCAAAGGGCAGGGCCAGCTTGCCGACGACGTAGCCGGAACTCCACATCAGGACGAACACGAACGGTAGCGCGAATGCGGCAGATGGGCGTGCGACGGGAATGGGTTGGACGAGGATGCGCATGACGGTCTCCGGTGGTGGAGAAGCCACATTACGCCTCGCTGGTTACCGATACAATATGCTGATCGGTCAACATACTGTTTCCAATGGGGATGCAATGCTGGATTTGAAGCCACGCGATTTTACGGATTTGTGGGCCTTTGTCCGGGTGGTCGAGACGGGCAGTTTTTCGGCAGCGGCGCGCCAGACGGGCACAACCAAGGCCAGCGTCAGCAAGGCGGTGGCGCGACTGGAAGGCGCGTTGCAGGTCAAGCTGCTCAATCGCTCGACGCGCCGCATTGGCCTGAGCGAAGCGGGGCGCGACATTCACCGGCATGCGCTGCGCATCGTCGACGAAGCGCGCGCCATCGAGAGCACGGTCGCCGGCTTGACTGCAGGGCCGGCCGGCACGCTGCGCGTGACGACATCGATGGCGTTCGGCAATGCGCAACTGGCGGCCTTGCTACCGGCGTTCATGCGCCGTTATCCGGACGTGCGCGTCACCCTGACGCTGACCGACCGGCATGTCGATCTGGTGGAAGAGGGTGTTGATGTCGCACTGCGCCTGAGTGCCGACATCGGCTTGACGAGTGCCGTGGCGCGCCCGGTCGCGCCGCTGCGTTATGTGCTGACCGCCGCGCCGGCGTATGTGGCTGAACATGGCATGCCGCCCGATCTCGCGGCGCTGGGGGCGCATCGCTGCCTGACATTCGCCGACGCCGGCCCTGGAGCGCACTGGCGTTTCGACGATGCCGGCACGCTGCTCCAGATCACGCCGGCACGCGCGCTCGCCATCAACAGCAGCCAGGCGTTGCGTGAGGCGATGCTGGGCGGCGCCGGCATCGCGCTGCTGCCAACGTTTGTCGTGGGCGATGATATCCGCGCAGGGCGCGCCGTCCACGTCCTTCCGGCATCGAAGCCGCTCGGGATGTTCGGCAGCCACGTGCTGGCGGTGTATCGCGAGAACCGGTTCCTGCCGCAAAAGGTCAGGGTCTTCATCGATTACTTGCTGGAGCACTTCGGTACGCTGCCGCCGTGGGACGCGTTTCTGCTTGCGCCGCATCGGGATGGGGGCGCCCATGACGACACAAGCCCGCTGTCGTCAGAGAGCGGGCTTGCGATTGATTGTATTGCCGGCGTGCGGCAGGCAGCTTACGAGACGTTGCCGAAGTAGACGTTGCCCGCGCCGTCGGTGTAGGCCTGGCCGCTGCCGATGATGGCGATTGCGATATCGTCGTTATCGATGACGGCATCGCCGTTGTTTACTACCATCAGCTTGAAGTCATAGACGTCGAAGATGACTGCGTCGGTGCGTGACTGCGCTACGTCGTTGTAGGCCGCGGTGAGCTGCGCATACAGCGTTTCGAGGTCAGACGCACCATCAATGTTGTCGAGCGATCTAAAGACCTGCTGTACGTCCTGGGTGAAGTCGAATAACACCAACGCCGTGTTGCCGACCTGGACCATATCGATCGATGACGCCGACTGGCTGCCCGGAACGTACGTCGACAGGTTCGACTCGGCGCCAGTGATGTATGTCAATCTGTCAGTGCCCGCCGATACGATGATCAGGTCGCCGTTCAAGCCACCATCAATCGTGTCGTTGCCGTCACCACCGTGAAGAGTGTCGTTGCCATCGCCGCCTGACAAGGTGTCTGTGTCCGCGCCGCCAAACAGCAGGTCGTCGTCGTCGGTGCCGGACAGATTGTCTTCGCCGTCGAAGCCCCACGCCGTGCGGGCATTCACGATGACGTCGCTCCCGATCGTGCCGAGGGTGTAGACACCCTTGTTTTGATCAAGCGCCTGGCTTGTCGAGCCGTTGACCGCGAACGTGCCGCTGGAAACATCGACTTGTGCGCCGATCTGCACCGTGCCAGCAATCGCCCTGCCGTCCGTTTCGGTCGATTCCACCTCAGAGTCGGGTCCACTGGTAAGCATCACAATCTCGCCAGCGATGCTGCTGGTGAGCGAGATGCCCGCGTCATCGAACGATACTTCCAGCGTCGGTGTGGTACTGATCGTGAAATCGAGCGCTGCGGTTCGCGCGCTGATATTGCCGGCCACATCGTACTGGCGCACCTGCACGCTGTAGTTGCCAGCGGCGCTCAGTTCGAGCGTGTCCATGCCGCTGCCGTCGTTGGTGTCGCCGTAGGTCCAGCTCTTGCCTTTGTCGGTGGTGTATTCCCAGGCGGTGCCGGTATTCTGCTCCAGGCCGGTGATGTCGATCAGGCCGGGCGTGGCCGATCCATTGTTTGGCGCATTGTGCAACGCGATGGCCGGGGTGTCAGGCGCTTCGGTGTCGAGCGTGAAGCTGAATTGCTGGTCGTTGCGGTTGCCGGCCACGTCCGTGACGCGCACTACGAAGAAGTTCGCGCCTTCGTGCAGGGCTGGTTGCGCGGTCCAGACATCGGGCACCGACGCGTCGTTGACATTGACGCGGCCAATCTGCTGCAGTACCTGGTACTCGACCGTGGCACCTGCTTCGACGTACTCGAGATTCAGCGTGCCATCGTTCGTCACCCCATCGTTATTGGAGCCCAATTTGCCATGATAGCTGTCCGTGGCGAGCATGACATGGGGCCACATGGTGAAGCCGTCAAAAACGATCGTCTGTGTGACGGGGGGGGGTGGTCGAGCCGTTGGCATCGACGGCGCGCAGCGAAATGGTGGTGCTTTGATCGACCGGCGCAGGCGCCATGATGGACACTGCGTTGTCGTTGCCAAGCATCGTCAGGGTTGGGACTGGAAAACCCAACTGCACTTGCTTGAGTATCACGGTATTGGTGTTCGCATTGACGTCGATGTTGGCATCCGTCCAGTTCTTGCCGTCGAGCGAGTATTCGAAGTGCTGGCCTGTGCGCAGGTCGCGGCCCGTGTAGCTGAAGGTAACGTCGGCAGCGCTGTGGTTGGTGACGTTGTCGTCCTTCTGGTCGAGTTCGTCCTGTTCGACGTGTTCGAATGCCAGTTTCAGGTTAAACGTCGGGGCCGGCGCCGTCACGACCGGCGCCGGCGGATACACGACCTCGATCGCTGCCGGCAGGCCACCCTTGGCCAGGGCGGCAACAACGTCCTTGAGCGACGCATTGGCCGGCATCACCTTGAGCACCTGGTCCATGCCGCCGCCGCGCAGCAGCGAGTCGAGCGTGACCGGATTGCCGGCCGCTGCCTTGGCGGTGTCGGCCAGCGTCTGGGCCAGCGCGACCGGGTCGCCTTTGCCGCGCGTCGTGTCGAACAGGGCGAGCAGGGTGGTGCCGCTGGCGATCGCCTCCACCACTTGCGGGGTCTTGGTGGCGGTGTCGGCGAACGACACGGCAGCCTTGACCAGCGCATCGATGTCGCCCGTGGCGGTGTCAATGGTGACAGCGCGCACCAGGATGCGGGCCGCTTCGACCGACGCGTAACCGCTGTACTGACTGCCCGATGCTTCGACCTGGGCGGTGAAGGCGTCAACCGCCGACTGGCGCAGCGCAGTCAGCGCCTTGTCGATGCCCTGCGCGCCGCCCATGATGGCGACGGCCACGTCAGCCACTGATGCATGACCTTGCCCCACCACATTCGACCAGTACGCCAGGCCGACCGTATCCGGTGCGCGGTTGAACAGCGCCTGGTAGATATCGCTGATCCGTTCGTTGACGGTATCGCTGCCGTAGCGAACCTGCGCCTCTTCCGAATTAGCAAATGCCTGCGTGATTGCAGACAGGTTGCCATCGTTGTCGGCAAGTTGCTTGGTCCAGAATGCCAGGCCGGCAGGATCAGCTGGGCGACCATAGAAGGCCAGGTAGAACGAGTTGACGGTGGAGGCGAAGGCGGTTTGTGTGCTCATGATCCAAGAAAGTGATGGGCGGGACGGAGTGTTTCCGCAAATCATTATATTAATCACCAAACCAGCAAAAGTCGTCAATACATGAATGATGTGTGGGATAAATCTGACATTGCATAGCAGAATAGCATCGAATCATCGCCCCTCACGATGGCGAAGATGTCATGGAATTACGAAAAATCGCTAAACGGTAAATATGATTGTGGTACTCAAAGGATCAGTCAGCGTGGCCGAACAGCGCCTCGGCGCGCTGATACAGAATCCAGGATGTGGCGATGTATTTGTCGCCGCTGACAGGCACGTTGCCCCGGTGCGTGTGCGTGAAGCCCGCCGGTGCAATGACCAGCCGGCCTTTCTTGGGAGCGATCTTGCGGCCCTGGTACAGGAACTCGGTCTCGCCGCCCTCGGCCACATCGTTCAGGTAGACCATCCACAGCAGCACTCGATGGAGCGACTCGCCACTGGCGTTTTGCGGATAAATCTCGGAATGCCAGTGGTGATAGCCGCCGCTGCCACGCCGGTACTTCTGCAAGTTGATCGTGCCGGGGCGGTACAGCAGGCGCAGCAGCTCATCGATGTTTGGTCGCCCGAGCTCTTCGAAGTTGGCCAACGACAGCACGGTTGGCACGCCAGTTGCGGGATGCTCGAGCGTGGGCGAGAGTGACCCCATCAGCAGCATCCGATAGCGTTCGGCGTAGGCGGCCAGATGGCGCGCCATCGTGTCCACCAAGAGGCCGGTGGCGTCGGCCCACTCGGGGTGCTGGTTGATCGTGATGTCGTGGCTGTCCTTCTTGGCGACATCGACGCCGTTGCCCGTCTGCCCGCGCACGACCTTGTCGCTGGCATCGAAACGCTGCACCAGCGCGTCGCACTGCCGCGCGGTGAGCGCGTCGTCGTAGACGCCGATGAAGTCGTCCATGGCTTACTTTTGTTTGCGCTCGTGATTCCAGAGCACGTCGCCCCCGCCCGCAAAGCGGTTCAGTACGCGCGCCAGCACGAACATCAGGTCGGACAGGCGATTGACGTACTGGCGCGGGTGCGCGTGGATCTCTTCTTCTTTCGACAGCGCGACGATCGCGCGTTCGGCGCGCCGGCACACCGTGCGGCACAGGTGCGCCGTGGACGCCGCGCGCGAACCGGCCGGCAGGATGAATTCCTTCAGCACCGGCAGCGTGGCGTTGTATTTCTCGAGCATGGTGTCCAGGCGCAGCACGTGTTCTTCCTTGATCATCTGGTAGCCGGGGATGCACAGCTCACCGCCCAGATCGAACAGGTCGTGCTGGATGCCCACGAGTTCGTCGCGCAAATCCGGCGGCATGTCTTCGCACAGCAGCAGACCAACGAAGGAATTGAGTTCGTCGACTTCGCCCAGTGCGTGGATACGGGCGCTGTCCTTGCCGGTGCGGCTGCCGTCGCCAAGGCCGGTGCTGCCGTCGTCGCCGGTGCGGGTTGCTATTTTTGAGAGGCGGTTGCCCATGATGTTCTCTTATGCAGTAGGGTGAAAATACGATGGCATGAGGATACGACAAAACCTGCCGATTTGCTTACAATCGAACCATGTCTTCGTCCAATCCAGCCTTGCCTGACCGACGTGCGCAGGTCGTCGCCGCCCTGCTGGCGCGCGTGCCTGCAGCGTGCGTCCTGTTTGCACCCGAAGACACGCGGCCCTACGAATGCGACGGCCTGGCGGCGTACCGCCAGCTGCCGATGGTGGTGACGCTGCCGACCGACGAAGAGCAGGTGCTGGCGATCCTGGCCGTGTGCCGCGCATTGAACGTGCCGGTGGTCCCGCGTGGCGCCGGTACCGGCCTGTCGGGCGGCGCGTTGCCGATCCACGATGGCGTCGTGCTCTCGACCGCGCGCATGAACACCATCAAACGGGTCGATCACCTGGCCCGCACGGCTGTCGTGCAGCCGGGCGTGCGCAATCTGGCCATTTCCGAAGCGGCCGCCAGCCACGGGCTGTATTACGCGCCCGACCCGTCCTCGCAAATCGCCTGCACCATCGGCGGCAACGTCGCCGAAAACGCGGGCGGCGTGCATTGCCTCAAATATGGCCTGACGATCCACAACGTGCTGCGCGTGCGCGTGGCCACGATCGAAGGCGACATCGTCGAACTGGGCGGCGCCGCGCTCGACGCGCCGGGCCTGGATCTGCTGGCCGTGTTCATCGGCTCCGAAGGCATGCTCGGCATCGTGCTCGAGGTGACCGTGAAACTGGTGCCCAAGCCGGCGCTGGCGCAGGTGATCATGGCCTCGTTTGCCGACGTGGTCACGGCCGGCAATGCGGTGGCCGATGTCATCGCGGCCGGCATCATCCCGGCGGGCCTCGAGATGATGGACCGCACCTCGGTGCGCATGGTCGAACCGTTCGTCAAGGCCGGCTACGATCTGGACGCCGCCGCGATCCTGCTGTGCGAAGCCGATGGTACCGCGCTCGAAGTGGCCGAAGAGATCAGCCGCATGAGCGCCGTGCTGGCGCGCGCTGGCGCCACCGCCATTACCGTGTCGCAGAGCGAAGCGGAGCGCGGGCGCTTCTGGTCGGGTCGCAAGAATGCGTTTCCGGCGGCGGGGCGCATCTCGCCCGATTACTACTGCATGGACGGCACGATCCCGCGCAAGCAGCTCGCGCGCGTGCTGGCCGGTATCGCGGCGATGGAAGTCACGTACGGCCTGCGCTGCTCGAACGTGTTCCATGCGGGCGACGGCAATATGCATCCGCTGATCCTGTTCGACGCCAGCGTCCCGGGCGAATTCGATCGGGCCGAAGCGTTTGGCGCGGCCATCCTGGCGCTGTGCGTCGAGGTGGGCGGCACCATCACGGGCGAGCATGGCGTGGGCATGGAAAAGATCGGTTCGATGTGCGTGCAGTTCGGGCGCAAGGAGCTCGACGCCTTCTTCGCTGTCAAACACGCGTTCGATCCGTGCGCGCTGCTCAATCCCGACAAGGCCATCCCCACGCCGCACCGCTGCGCCGAATTCGGCAAGCTGCACGTGCACCACGGGCAGGTGCCGTTTCCCGACCTGCCGCGCTTCTGATGAATACCGTCGAATTCTTCCAGCAGCAGGTGAGGGCGGCGGCCGCCAGTGGCCAGCCGCTGTGCATCCGTGGCGGCGGCACCAAGGATTGGTACGGCGGCGCGCCGGGCGGCGCCATCCTCGACACGCGCGCCCATGCGGGCATCGTCGACTACGAGCCGACCGAACTGGTGATCACGGCGCGCTGCGGCACGCCGCTGGCCGAGATCGAGGCCGCGCTGGCCGAACGCAACCAGATGCTGGCCTTCGAGCCGCCGCATTTCGGTCCGCAGGCCACGCTGGGCGGCGTGATTGCCAGCGGCTTGTGCGGCCCGCGCCGCGCGCGACTTCGTGCTGGGCGCCACGCTGCTCGATGGCCGCGGCGACGTGCTGGCGTTCGGCGGGCGGGTCATGAAGAACGTCGCCGGCTACGACGTCTCGCGCATGCTGGCCGGTTCGCTCGGCACGCTTGGTGTGCTGCTGGAAGTCTCGGTCAAGGTGCTGCCACGGCCGTTTGCCGAGACGACGCTGCGTTTCGCGCTGAGCGAGATCGACGCGCTGCGACGCCTGAATGCGTGGGGTGGCCAGCCCTTGCCCATCTCGGCCAGCGCCTGGGTCGATGGCGAGCTGGCGCTGCGCCTGTCGGGCGCCGAGGCAGCAGTCGATGCCGCCGTGCGGGCTCTGGGTGGCGAGACGATGCCGGCGCCCGATGCGTTCTGGCGCGCCGTGCGCGAACAACGTACCGCCTTCTTCGATGGTGAGCATGCGCTGTGGCGCCTGTCGGTGCCGTCCACCACGGGCGCGCTGGTGCTGGGCGGCGCGCAAATGATCGAATGGGGCGGCGCCCAGCGCTGGCTGCGCGCCGATGGCGACGCGCTTGCCGCGCAGGCAATCCGGCGCACCGCGCAGGCGTGCGGCGGCCATGCGACGCTGTTCCGGGGCGGCGACAAGTCGGCCGGCGTGTTCCAACCGCTCGCGCCGGCGCTGGCGCGCATCCACGCGCGCATGAAAGACGCATTCGATCCGGCGCATATCTTCAACCCCGGCCGCATGTACCAGGAAAGCAAATAAGGCATGCAAACCACTCTGGCCGACTTCATCAAGGGCACGCGCGAGGGCAACGAGGCCGAGGCAATCCTGCGATCCTGCGTGCACTGCGGTTTCTGCACCGCCACCTGCCCAACCTACCAGTTGCTGGGCGACGAACTCGATGGCCCGCGCGGGCGCATCTACCTGATCAAGAATGTGCTCGAAGGCGCCGAGCCGACCCGCAAGACCCAGTTGCACCTGGACCGCTGCCTGACGTGCCTGAACTGTGAAACCACGTGCCCGTCAGGCGTGAAGTACGGGCGCCTGCTCGATATCGGCCGCAAGCTGGTCGACGAGCGCGTGGCGCGGCCCCTGGGTGAGCGGCTCACGCGCACGACGCTCAAGGCCTGCTTGCCGCGCGCGGCCCTGGCCACACCCGCATTCAGGGCGGGGCGCCTGCTGCGGCCCCTGTTGCCGCAGGGGCTGCAGGCCAAATTGCCGTCCGTGCGCGCCGCGGGCCGATGGCCGACACGCGTCCACGCGCGCAAGATGCTGGTGCTCGATGGCTGTGTACAACCGGGGATGGCCCCGAACATCAATGCCGCCGCCGCGCGCGTGCTCGATGCGCTGGGCGTGCAGCTGAACGTGGCACCCAGTGCCGGCTGCTGCGGCGCGCTGCGTTATCACATGAATGATCAGGACGGCGGGCTGGCCGACATGCGCCGCAATATCGACGCCTGGTGGCCGGGCGTGGAAAATGGCGCGGTCGAGGCGATCGTCATGACCGCGTCTGGCTGCGGCGTCACCGTCAAGGAATATGGCCACCTGCTGGCGCATGATCCCGTGTACGCCGCCAAGGCCGAACGCATCAGCGCGATCACGCGCGACCTGTCGGAAGTCCTGGCGCTGTTTCAGGAGCGGATCGCCGCACTGGCAAAAAAGAAGGGCGGCCCGCCCGTGGCGTACCACCCGCCATGCACGCTGCAGCATGGCCAGCAAATCCGGGGCAAGGTCGAAGGCGTGCTGCAGGCGGCCGGCGTCGATGTGGTGCTGTGCGCCGACAACCACCTGTGCTGCGGCTCGGCCGGCACCTATTCGGTGCTGCAGCCGGCCATCTCGCTGGCGCTGCGCGAGCGCAAACTGGCCAGCCTGGCCGCAACCGGGGCCGACCACATCGTGTCGGCCAATATCGGGTGCATCGCGCATTTGCAGGCAGGGACCGGGACGCCCGTGAGGCACTGGATCGAATTGCTGGAGCAGATGCTGTTCTGATCTGCATTTTTTTCTACCAATGCAGGCGTGAATGCATATGAGAATCTTCAATTTGCCTGACCCGCATGTGACTCTTGAGTCTGTTATCGACCACGCTGTCCAGGATGCCGACGTGATGGTTATTGCGCGTCGCAATGCCCCAAACGCGGTTGTCATGTCGTTCGACTATTACAGCATCCTGATGGAAACGATGTACTTATTGGGCACGCCAGCAAACGCTGCTCACCTGGCGAAGTCGCTTGCCCAGGCGCGAAAGGGAACATGAGGTATCGAAGGGTGCGCCGGACTGGATAGCGCGGTAAACAGCGTGTCTTCGCGTGGATCGGCGTGAGGCGAGGCGCGTCAAGCGCGCCCGTGGTAGCATCGCCCCGACCCCAGCAACGAACACCAGCAGGAACGATCTTGAGCTTTACCTTTCAACTCGTGCGCGAGGACGACGACAGTCCGCGCGCCATCGTCTTCGAAGACAGCAGCACCCCGGGCCTCGTGCCGGTATGGGAAGCCGCCGGCGTCTACGACGCGCTCTACAACAGCGATGGCCAGGTGGCACGCGACGTGTCGCGCCGGCTGGCGTATGGCGTCGACCGGTTGAATGACGACCCCGGGCTGGCCAATCTGCTGCCGCCCGGTCTGTCGATGGAGGTGGCGATCCGCTTCCTGGACAACGTCACCCGCGCCTGCATCACCCACGGCGCAGCCCATATCCAGACCCGCTAAAATTGCCCTATGGTCATTCGGCGCAAGGGCTTGTACCATACGAGCGTTCAGCTCGCCAAATGAAAGAGTGCCATGACCTTGCCTACCCTCTCCCGTACGCTGTGCCTGACCCTGTTTGCTGCGGCCTGCAATGCGCCCGCGCAGGCTGACAGCTTCACGTCGTCCGCGTCCAGCGCCGGCTCGGCGTCGTCGGCCAGCATTTCCGATTCGGTCAGCAGTTCCAGCAACAGCTCGAGCGACGACGACAAGGTCGCCGCCGGCCAGTACCGTGTGATCAACATCGCGCATGCCCCGAACAAGCCCGACACCACCCGCCTGACGCTGCGCGCGACCGCTGCCGGCCAGGCCCGTTCGTTCGAGCTCGACGTGCCCAACCGCGCCCTCGCGACCCGCACCGTGATCGCGGGCGACGTGGTCCAGGTCAGTGAGCGCGCCTACGGCTACGAATTCGCCTACGCGGACACCCAGCGGCCGTTCTTCCTGGCGCTGCAGGACGAGTGGTACCGCGAACTGGGCTCGCGCAGAGTCACGATCTGATGCTCGTGCGCCAGGCCGCGCTGGCGCTGCTGTTGTGTGCAAGCGGCAGTGCCTGGGCCGGCTTTCCCACCTTCTGCGAGCGCTCGCGCGAGCTCAGCGCGATGGAGCAGGACCGCGTGCTGCGCTTTGCCGGCGTGGTCAAGCAGGAGCTGGCGCGCTCGCCTGGCCGGGTCGCGCTGATCGCGCGCGCCGGCACCGACCTGAGTCGCTTCGATCTGGTGTATTCCCATGCCGGCGTCGCACTGCGCGACACGCCGGGCGCCCCGTGGGCCGTGCGCCAGCTGTATTACGCGTGCGACGAAGCGCGCCCGTACATCTTCGACCAGGGCATCGCCGGCTTCGCGCTCGGCGCCGACGCCCCGGGCAAGGGCCATATCGCACTGTTGTTCCTGCCCGACGAGCACAGCGCGTCGCTCGAACGCGCCGCCCGCGACAAGGCGCTCGCGCTGGCCCTGCTGGCCGGTCAATACAGTGCGAACGCTTATGCCTATGGCAGCAAGTATCAGAACTGCAACCAGTGGGTGGCCGAGCTGATGGCCAGCGCCTGGGGCGGGGCCGCAGGTGACGGCAACGCGCGGAAAGAAGCGCAGGCCTGGCTGCGCGCAAACGATTACGTCCCCGGTCCGGTCAAGGTGCCATCGCACTTCACGATGTTCGCCGGGCAGTTCGTGCCGCTCGTGCACGTGGACGACCACCCGGTGGAAGACCTGCACGCGCTGTCGCTGCAGGTCAGCGTGCCGGCCTCGATCGAGGCCTTCGTGCAGCGCCGCGCGCCCGAAACACAACGTGTCGAAATCTGCCACGACGAACGCCGGATTGTCGTGCGGCGCGGCTGGACACCGCTGGGCGCAAGCTGCGACCCGGGGCCGGGTGACGAGGTGATCGCCATCGCGCCTTGAGCGCCGGCGCTGTCGGATCAGGCCCCGTTCGCCAGCACCTTCTCGATATCCCCACCCAGGTCTTCCGGCTTGGTGGTTGGCGCATAACGCGTGACGACCGCGCCTTCGCGGTTGACGAGGAACTTGGTGAAGTTCCACTTGACGGCCTCGGTGCCCAGCACGCCGGGTGCCTCGCCCTTCAGGAAGCGAAACAGCGGATGCGCGTCGTCGCCATTGACGTCGACCTTGGCGAACATCGGGAACGTGACGCCGTAGTTCTTTTCGCAGAACGCGCCGATCGCGGCCTCATCGCCCGGCTCCTGGTGCCCGAACTGATTGCACGGGAAGCCCAGCACCACCAGCCCCTGGTCCGCATAGCGGCGCTGCAGCGCTTCCAGGCCCTGGTATTGCGGCGTGAAGCCGCAGGCGCTGGCCGTATTGACGATCAGGAGCGCCTTGCCCTGGTAGCGCGCCAGGTCGACCGGCTGGCCGTCGAGGGCGGTGGCGTTGAAATCATAGGCATTCATTGAAGTCTCCTTGTTGTAAACAGTGCAGTTTACGCTACTGCTGGCAGGCGCACTGCAGATCGTTGGCACCGGCGGTGTCGGTTGGCCAATCAACGCTGTGAGATTTCTTCCGTCTTAGCATTTCTTAACAAATTTCGGGCGCAACGCATGCGACAATCACGCTCGTTCAAACGTCCCGT
Source organism: Massilia sp. MP_M2 (assembly GCF_039123635.1). Taxonomy (NCBI): domain Bacteria; kingdom Pseudomonadati; phylum Pseudomonadota; class Betaproteobacteria; order Burkholderiales; family Oxalobacteraceae; genus Massilia; species Massilia sp. MP_M2. The sequence goes on along the minus strand of NZ_JBCHJF010000001.1, from coordinate 889,779 downwards.
CACCCAGGTATTCATGTCACGTCATCGTTCTTCCGCCCTGTTGTTCGCATTGCTCGCGCCTGTCTGTGCATTGGCCCAGGAAACCGCCGTACGGCCGGCCGATCCCGTTACCGGCGCCGTGACGCCGACCGCCCCGGCGCTGCAGGCGCTTGAGGTTCCCGTCGCCTCCACCGTCGCCGTGACGGCCGCGCGTTCGTCGAACCGGATCGACCGCCAGGCGTATGACGTCAAGAGCGACGCCGCGTCCACCAACGACACGGTGGCCGACACGCTCAACAAGGTACCGTCGGTGGCGGTGGACCCGGACGGCAACGTGACGCTGCGCGGGCGCAGCAATGTGCAGATCCTCGTCGACGGCAAGCCGTCGGCGATGATGCAGGGCGAGAACCGCGCCGCGGCGCTGGGCGCGATTCCGGCGGCCGATCTGGATTCGGTGGAAGTGATCAACAACCCCGGCGCGCAGTTCGGCAACGAAGGCGGCGGTGGGCCGATCATCAATCTGGTGATGCGGCGCGAGCGCACGCCGGGCGGTTTCGGCGCCGTCAATGCGAATGTCGGCCCGGAAGGGCGCGCCAATGCATCGAGCTTCGGCAGCTACACGACCGGGCGCATGAGCGTGCAGGGCGGCGTGTACGTCCGGCGCGACACGCGTGGCAGCGACGGCGAAACAAACCGCGACCGGATCGATCCGCTCACCGGCGCCGTGGCCAGCAGCACGCAGCGCTCGAACAGCGAGACCGACACCGAGGCCGTGGGCATGAACAGCTCTGTGACCTACAATCTGGGCGACAAGGACGTGTTGTCGGCCAAGGCCAGCTTCTCGGCCAACGGCAGCGACGGCCTGTCGCAGGAACGCTATCGCGGCGTCAACGCCGACGGCAGCATCGACGGCGACTACCTGCGCTCGACCGTGCGTGACAACGACAACCGCAGCTACAGCCTCAGTGGCGGCCTGGATCACAAGGGTGCGCGGCCCGGCGAAATCCTCAAGGTCGACCTGCGCCTGTCGGGCAACAAGGGCGAGGCCGACACGCGCTTTGCCAGCGATTACACGGTGCGCCCGGCCAATTCGACCGCACCTCGCACCCACCAGAACAACCTGACCGAAACGCGCGTGATCGACTTCACGGGCGACTATGAACTGCCGGGCGAGAAGGGCGTGTTCAAGGCCGGCTACAAGGTCGCGCAGAACAGCAATGTGTTCGACACGCGCTTTTTCAATGTCGATGAGGCGACGCTGGCGGAGAGCCTGAGCAACCAGCGCACCAACCGCTTCGAGCTCGATGAAACGACCGTGGCCCTGTATGGTACTTATCAGCTTCGCCTGGCCGAAAAGTGGGGCTTGCTGGGCGGGCTGCGCACCGAATATACCGACCTCGATCTGAACCAGGTCACCACGAACGTCAAGGCCAACAACCATTATTTCGACGCGATCCCGAGTGCATTCCTGACCTACGATCTGTCGGACGATACGGCGCTGCGCCTGAGTTACGCGCACCGCATCCGCCGGCCGGGCGCGGGCGACCTCAATCCCTTCGTCGTCTACCGCGACGAAACCAACGTCTCGTCGGGCAATCCCGACCTGATGCCCACCAAGACCGACTCGATCGAGCTGGGGCTCGAAACCAAACTGGGCAAGGTCGAAACCAATGTGCGTCTGTATGCGCGGCGCGACTCGGATCTGATCCAGGAGCGGCGCACCTTCATCTCCGATACGGTGCTGCTCACCACGCGCGAGAACGCGGGCAGCAGCAATTCGGGCGGCCTCGAATTCACGTTCAGCGGCCGCGTCACGCCCAGCTTGACGGTCAACGCCAGCGGCAACCTGGGGTATTCCGAACAGTCAGTGCTCGGCAGCAGCCAGGACGACAAGCGCAGCGCCACGTCGCTCAGCGGTCGCGCGCGCGTGAGCTACCAGATCAATCCGACCAATAGCCTGCAACTGGTGCTCAATGCGCAGGGCAAGACGCTGTTCGGCGAAGGCTACCGCCAGCCCACGCGCAGCGCTGACCTGAGCTACCGCCGTAACCTGAGCCAGGCCCTGAGCCTGGTCGTGAACGTCAACGATGTCTTCAACTCGCAAAAGACCGAATCGATTACCGAGACCGACCGCCTGCGCGAATACAGTATCCGCCGCCAGGAAGGACGCCTCGTGTATGTCGGGTTGTCGTACCGCTTCGGCAGCTTCGGCAACGCAGGACAGCGTCGGCCGGATGGATCGCGCGTCGGGCCCGGCGCTGGACCAGGATTCGGGCCACCGGGCGGCGGCATGGGGCCGGGACTCTGATTGATCGGCCCGCATGCGGGCAGGGTAATTTGACGATGTGCCGTTTGCGGCAGCAGGGGCATGACAGAATACGGCACCTTTGAATCTGTCATGACTGTCCCCCCAGATGCTTCGCCCCACGCTCGTCGCGCTTTCCCTGTCTGCCTTGCCTGCCTACGCCCAGAACGCACCGGCGCCGGCACTTTCCACGGACACTGTCCAGAAGGTCGAAGTCAAGGCCGACGCCAACGGCTATGATCCGCGCCGTGACGATACCGCCAGCAAGATCGTGGTCTCGACCGAGGAAATCCGGCGCTATGGCGACACCTCGGTGCTCGACGTGTTCAAGCGCCTGCCGGGGATCACGGTCAGTGGTGGCGCCGGGCGTGGCGGTGGCGAGATCCGCATGCGTGGCCTGGGCAGCGGCTACACACAGATCCTGATCGATGGCGAGCGCGCGCCGGCCGGCTTCGACATCGACGGGCTGTCGCCCGATTCGATCGAGCGCATCGAAATCCTGCGCGCCGCCAGCGCCGAGTTCTCGACGCAGTCGATCGCCGGCACCATCAACATCGTCCTCAAGCGCGCGGTAAAAAATGCGCAGCGCGAGCTGCGCGTCGGCTACGGCAAAAGCGGGGAGGTGAGCAATCCTTCGGCCAGCTTGAGCATGTCGGACCGCGTCGGCAAGATGTCGTACTCGCTCGCCGCGAGCGCCTGGCGCTACGAGTTCGACCGCCCGTCGCCATTCGAAGAATCGCAGATCGATGCCACCGGACGCCCCACCTTCGTGCGGCGCACCGTGCAGACCGATCGTGGCAAACCGCAGGGTATCAACCTCACGCCGCGGCTGAACTGGACGTTGGAGAACGGCGATACGGTCAGCTGGCAGTCGCTCGTGACGCACCAGCGCACCGATTACCAGGGTGGCGCCGTGGTCGACACCGTCCTTGGCCTGCCCCCGCGGTACGACGCGCGCAGCATGACCAGCGATGGCAGCAGCACCGTGGTGCGCTCGGACCTGAACTGGATGCATAATCTGGACGAGGGCGCGAAGCTGGATCTGAAGCTGGGCGTGAACGGCATGCGCAGCGATGGCAACTATCATGAAGAAGACGCCCGCACGACGGACGGCGTCGCCCGGCTGGCGCGTGACTCGGTGGTTCTCAGCGACACCGACGAAGCTGGCGTCACGGCGGTGGGCAAGTATTCGCGGCCGTGGAAAAAAGACCATGCGCTGTCGATGGGCTGGGATGCCGGCTACGCGGTGCGCGACGATGCGCGCGGCGAGGTGGAACGGTTCCCGCTCGCGGGCACGACGTTGCGCCGCAATGAAGAATACGAGGCTACCCTCAAGCGCCTGGCGCTGTTCGTCCAGGACGAGTGGAACGTGACCAAGCAATGGTCGATGTATGCGGGCCTGCGCTGGGAAGGGTTGGAGACGCGCAGCAGCGGCAACACGTTCGAGACCAGCACCAACCGCGCCAGCGTCTGGAGTCCGCTCGCGCAGACGCTCTACAAGCTGCCCGACAGCCGCGATCAGGTACGCGTGGCGCTGACCCGCACCTTCAAGGCACCCCTCACGGGCAGCCTGATCCCGCGACGCTTCACGACCCCGAACAACAGCCAGACCGACCCTGACTATCGTGGCAATCCCGACCTGAAGCCCGAACTGGCGACCGGCATCGACGCGTCCTACGAACATTACTGGGCCGAGAAGGCGCTGCTCAGCGCCAGCCTGTCGGTGCGGCGCATCAGCGACTACACGCGCCAAGGCCTCATCGTCGAAGACGCCCGCTGGATCCAGACGCCGGTCAACGATGGCGATGCGCTCACGCGCAGCCTGGAGCTGGAGGCGAAGTTTCCGCTGTCGGCCGTGTTGCAGGACGTGCCGGACATCGACCTGCGCGCGAGCCTGGCGCGCAACTGGTCGCGCATCGATGCGGTGCCGGGGCCGGACAACCGGCTCGACCAGCAGGTGCCTGTATCGGGCACGCTCGGCGTGGACTACAAGGCGCCGGGTGGCAAGCTCACGACGGGCGCGAGCTTCGCCTTCAAGAACGGCGGCAACGTGCGCGTGAACGTGGAGCAGTCACGCTACCAGAGCGTGCGGCGCGAGCTCGACGTGTATGCGCTGTGGAAGCTCAACCCGACCTACCAGCTGCGGCTGGCGGCAACCAATCTGCTGCGCCAGGATGCGGTGTCCGAGTCGCGCTATGCGGACGATAACGGCGTGCAGCGCAGGACGACGTTTGCCGATGGGCAGGCGATGGCGCGGGTGACGCTGGAGTCTCGGTTTTAATCGCCGCGGGTGAATCGATGCGCCCGATTGACCTTACCGGGTAGGGTGGACGGCTGCGCCGTCCACGCGGTGATCGGTATCGGTGCCGATTTCGTGCCGGATGAATTTGGCGCTAACCATCACCGCGTGGACGGCATAGCCGCCCACCCTACGTCACCAACCCATCTCACCACCCCATCACACCAACCCCAACGCCTGCGTCCCGCTCGAAAAATCGCGGTTCTTCGCGTGCTTGCTATTGAGCTTGATGTTCAGCCGCAGGTCATTGACCGAGTCCGCATTGCGCAGCGCGTCTTCGTAGGTGATCTTGTCGGCCTCGTACAGGTCGAACAGCGCCTGGTCGAACGTCTGCATCCCCAGCTCGCGCGACTTCTTCATGATTTCCTTGATCTCATGGACTTCGCCCTTGAAGATCAGGTCCGAAATCAACGGTGAGTTCAGCAGGATCTCGATCGCCACCACGCGGCCCTTCGATTCCTTCTTCGGAATCAGGCGCTGCGACACCAGGCCTTTCAGGTTCAGCGAGAGGTCCATCAGCAGTTGCTGACGGCGCTCTTCGGGGAAGAAGTTGATGATGCGGTCCAGCGCCTGGTTGGCGCTATTGGCGTGCAGCGTGGCCAGGCACAGGTGGCCCGTTTCGGCGAACGCGATCGCATGCTCCATCGTTTCGCGGTCGCGGATCTCGCCAATCTGGATCACGTCGGGCGCCTGGCGCAGCGAGTTTTTCAGCGCCGCTTCAAAGCTGTCGGTGTCCACGCCCACTTCGCGCTGCGTGATCACGCAGTTCCGGTGCGGGTGGACGAATTCGACCGGGTCTTCGACCGTGATGATATGGCCGTAGCTGTTCTCGTTGCGGTAGCCGACCATCGCCGCCAGCGTTGTCGACTTGCCGGAGCCTGTTGCGCCGACCATGATCACCAGCCCGCGCTTGGTCATCACGACGTCCTTGAGCGTATCGGGCAGGCTCAGTTCCTCGAACTTCGGGATCGCAGTGGTGATCACGCGCAGCACCATGCCTACGCAGCCCATCTGCATGAAGGCCGAGACACGAAAGCGCCCCAGGTCGCCCGGCGTGATCGCGAAATTGGCTTCGCGCGTGAGCTCGAACCCGGCGCCCTGCTTGTCGTTCATGATGGCGCGCGCCAGGTCGCCCGTGTGGCCGCTGGTGAGCGGCTGGCTCGAGACGGGCGTCATGCGCCCGTCGATCTTGATCGCCGGCGGAAAGCCCGCCGTGATGAACAGGTCCGAGCCGCCCTTGGTGACCATCAGGCGCAGCAGGTCGAACATGAATTTGGTAGCCTGGTCGCGTTCCATCAAGGGCCCTTAGCCGAGGAAGTTTTCGGGGATCTTGGCGGCGCTGCGCGCAGCCACCGACGAGATCATGTTGCGGCGTACCAGGTCGGTCAGGTTCTGGTCGAGCGTCTGCATGCCGACATTGCTGCCGGTCTGGATCGCCGAGTACATCTGGGCGATCTTGGCTTCGCGGATCAGGTTACGGATGGCCGGCGTGCCGATCATGATTTCGTGCGCCGCCACGCGGCCCGAGCCGTCCTTGGTCTTGAGCAGCGTTTGCGAGATCACGGCCTGCAGCGATTCGGACAGCATGGCGCGCACCATCTCTTTTTCTTCAGCCGGGAACACGTCGACGATACGGTCGATGGTCTTGGCGGCCGACGACGTGTGCAGCGTGCCGAACACGAGGTGGCCCGTTTCGGCAGCCGACAGCGCCAGGCGGATCGTTTCCAGATCGCGCAACTCGCCGACCAGGATCGCGTCCGGATCTTCGCGCAGCGCCGAGCGCAGCGCATTGCTGAACGAGAGCGTGTGCGGGCCGACTTCGCGCTGGTTGATCAGGCATTTTTTTGAGTCGTGCACGAATTCGATCGGGTCTTCGATCGTCAGGATGTGGCCATATTCCTGTTCGTTGAGGTGATTCACCATCGCCGCCAGCGTGGTCGACTTGCCCGAGCCGGTCGGGCCCGTGACCAGCACCAGGCCGCGCGGCTTCAACGCCAGTTCGCCGAAGATCTTCGGCGCATTCAGGTCTTCGAGCGACAGGATCTTGGACGGAATCGTGCGCAGCACGGCGGCGGCGCCACGTTCCTGGTTGAACGCGTTGACACGAAAACGCGCCAGGCCGGGAATCGCGAACGAAAAGTCGCACTCAAGCACTTCTTCGTACTGCTTGCGCTGGCCGTCGTTCATGATGTCATAGATCATGCCGTGCACGTCCTTGTGCTCCAGCGGCGGCAGGTTAATGCGGCGCACATCGCCATGGACGCGGATCATCGGCGGCAGGCCGGCCGACAGGTGCAGGTCCGAGGCCTTGTTCTTGACCGAGAAAGCGAGTAATTCCGATATGTCCATTTATAATCCCTGTGCCGCAAACGGCCTCAAAAATATTTCCTATAGAAAATCATTATGTCCATAATCGCCGGGAACTTGCAAGCTGTCGAAGCAACAATCACCGATGCCGTAAAGGCATCGGAACGCGCGCGCAACGATGTCCAGTTGCTGGCCGTATCGAAGACGTTCCCTGCGCAGGCGGTGCTGGATGCGATGGCCGCCGGTCAGCTGGCGTTCGGCGAAAACTATTTGCAGGAAGCGCTCGACAAGATCGCAAGCGTCGCGCAGGCGCAACCAGATGCGGCCGTCGAGTGGCATTTCATCGGCCCGATCCAGAGTAACAAGACGCGGCCCATCGCCGCCAGCTTCGCCTGGGTGCATACGGTCGAGCGGCTCAAGATCGCGCAGCGTCTGTCCGAGCAGCGGCCACCCGAACTGGATCCGTTGAATATCTGCCTGCAAGTAAACATCAGCGGTGAGGCCAGCAAGAGCGGCGCATCGCCCGAGGACTTGCCGGCGCTGGCGCGCGAGGTCGCGCAACTGCCGAACCTGCGCCTGCGCGGCCTGATGGCGATTCCCGAACCGACCGCCGATGTCGCAGAACAGCGCGCCGCCTTTGCGCGCGTGCGCGCCCTGTTTGACGCGCTGCGCGCTGAAGGCCTTGAATTGGATACGCTCTCGATGGGCATGTCGGGCGACCTGGCGCCCGCAATCGCCGAGGGCGCGACGATCGTGCGTGTCGGCAGCGCCATTTTTGGCAAACGCGATTACACCTGACAGGACCACGCATGAAGATCGTCTTTATCGGCGGCGGCAATATGGCCGCAGCCTTGATTTCCGGGCTCGTGAAGGTCGCGGCTTCCGGCGCGCACATCCACGTGGTGGATCGCAATCCCGAAGCACTCGAGCGCCTGGCACGCGACTATGGCGTGGGCACTGCGACCGCCATCGACGAGGGGGTGCAGCACGCTGAAGTCGTGGTGCTGGCCGTGAAACCGCAGCAGATGCGCGAAGTGGCCGCTGCGCTCGCGCCGCACCTGACGCGGCAACTGGTGCTGTCGATCGCGGCGGGCATCCGCAGCAGCGATCTGGCACGCTGGCTGGGCGGCTACGACGCCATCGTGCGCACGATGCCCAACACGCCCGCGCTGATCGGCATGGGCGTGACGGGCATGGCGGCGCAGCCGGGCGTGAGCGCCGCGCAGCGCGAGCAGGCCGACGCCGTCATGCGCGCGGTCGGCAAGACCGTGTGGCTGGACGACGAAGCGCAGATCGACGCGGTGACGGCGGTATCGGGCAGCGGCCCGGCGTATGTCTTCTATTTTCTGGAAGCGATGCAGGAAGCCGCGCGCGCGATGGGCCTGAATGCGGAGCAGGGCAGGGAACTGGCGCTGGCCACGTTCACCGGCGCGGCGCAACTGGCGGCGCAGTCGCCTGAAGCCGTCGACGTGCTGCGCGCGCGCGTGACGTCAAAGGGCGGCACCACGCATGCAGCCATCGACAGCATGGAAGCGGCGGGTGTGAAAGGCGCGATCGTCGCGGCGATGCGGGCCGCGGCAGCGCGTGGCAAGGCGCTCGGGGACGAGCTGGGTCAGGATTGAGCGCATGAAAAAAGGGGCGCCGCCAATGCGGACGCCCCCTTGTGTGATGCGGCAGTGCGGGGTTCAATGCACCTCGAACTTCCGCCACCCCAGCACTGGTAACACCTTCTGCGCCAGCTTGTAGGCCGACAACCCTGCGGTGATCGCACCGACCACCCAAGTGGGCCTGGTCAGCAGGATGCCCACCCCGACGCCGGCGGCAGTCAGAATGGCTTTCTTGTGCTGCGCCACGTAGCCCGTGGTGCCACCCATTGCCGACGGCGTGCGCAGCAGCGTCACGTCGGCCGACATCTGGGCGCGCTGTTCGGCGCATTGCGCCGCCAGCAGGCGGCGGCGCACCGCCAGTGGTTCAGAGTTTGTGGTCATCGATCGGCTCTCCTTTGACAGCTTGCGCATCCTTGCGCAGTTCGGCCAGCGTGGCAGCCATGATCGGCCCACGGGTCGTCAGGTCACCACGGACCTTGAAGAACGCCAGCACACTGCCCAGCGCGAACAGCAGCGTCATGCCGCCAACGGCGAGCAGGCGGTGCGTGTCCCAGAACAGCACCAGCACGAACAGGATTGCCAGCAGCACCGCGACCACGCCGAAGAAGGCGGCAGCGATGCCCCAGGCCACGTAGCCGAACAAGCGCTGCGTTTCTTCCTGCAGTTCGAGCGCTGCCAGTTCCAACCGCGTGCGCAGCATGGCCAGCAGATTGGCCCCGATGCGCGAGATGGTCGCGGGGATCGTCATCTTATTTACGGACGATCAGCATGCCGATGACGACACCGATGGCAGCGCCCAGGCCAACCGATTTCCATGGGTTGTCCTTGACGTATTCGTCGGTGGCCTTGGCGGCGACCTTGGTGCGCTCGACCACGGTTTCTTCAGCGTTGATCAGGCCGACCTTGGCCGAGGCCAGGGTCTGCTCGAACCTGGCCTTGGCCGATTTGAGTTCTTCGCCGGTCAACTGGCTGCCGTTGCGCAGCCACGATTCCGCGTCGCCGATGACGCTCTTCAGGTCGTTGACCAGCTGGTCACGGGTATTGGTCTGGGTCGGGATTTTTTCGATCATATTGGGCCTCTTGGTGTGGTGGTCGATCGCGCTGCCGGAGCAGCGCTGAATGCATTTTGGACAATATTAACCTAATGCATAATCTAGTGCGACACCAATGAACAGTGCGGCCCCCAGCCAGTTGTTATGGCGGAAGGCCTTGAAGCAGTTCGTCCGGTCGCGGTAACGGATCAGCGTGTAGTGATACAGCGCGATCGCGCCTGCCACCCCCACACCGGCCACGAACCACCAGCGCAGGCCGAGCGACCAGCCACACAGCAGGAAGATCGCCAGCGACGCGCCGTAGCACAGCATGATGGCTGCCACGTCGAAACGTCCGAACGTGATGGCGGATGTGCGCATGCCCAGCTTGATGTCGTCGTCGCGGTCGACCATCGCATACGCGGTGTCGTAGGCCACGGCCCAGAACACGTTGGCCACCAGCAGCCACCAGGCCACGCCCGGCACCGCGCCCTGCACGGCCGCAAACGCCATCGGGATGCCGAAGCCGAACGCGATGCCCAGGTAAGCCTGCGGAATGGCGAAGAAGCGCTTGAAGTACGGGTAGGTGCCGGCGACGATCACGGCCACCACCGACAACTGCTTGGTCAGCGCGTTCAGCGGCAGGATCAACAGGAACGACGCGATCGCCAGCACCGCCGCGACCATCACCGCTTCCCAGCCCCGGATCTTGCCGCTCGTGAGCGGCCGGTCGACCGTGCGCTTGACGTGGCGATCGAAGTCGCGGTCGGCATAGTCGTTGATGGCGCAGCCGGCGGAGCGCATCAGTGCCGTGCCGATGACAAAGATCGCCAGCACATGAAGGGCGGGCACGCCGCCGGAGGCCATCCACAGCGCCCACAGGGTTGGCCACAGCAGCAGCAGGATGCCGATCGGCTTGTCGGCCCGGATCAGGCGAAAGTAGAGCGCGAGCTTGTTCATCGTGTTCGCTTTTTGTGGCAAAAAATATTGATCGGAAGACAGCAATTCTAGCCGGTTTGAGGACGCCACGCGGCGCGCCCTTGCACCAGCAGGCGTCATGCTGCGGGCATGACAAGCATGTGTCACGACCAATGGTGTATGCCAAAAAATTGTCTTTTTGTTGTCATTAACTTGACACGATCGTTTGCTTTAATGCATCGGTCCGAGCCGTGGTGGTAAGGACAGGCGGGCCGCCGGTTCGGCGCTGCCAACATTTCAGATGCCGGCCCACCGGCTCGCACGTCCCATTAATGGAGAAGTACACATGAACAACCACGACACGTCGCCGTCGCGCCGCAACCTGCTCAAGGGCATCGCCGGCGCGGGCGCGCTGCCATTCGTCGGCGCCTTCGCTGCGCTGCACGCACGCGAAGCAGCGGCCGCCAATGGCGTCACCGCACTGATCGACAGCCCGTACGGCACGATCGCGCCAGTCGCTGATCTGAGCACCGGCCTGCCGCTGCTGCAACTGCCTCCCGGCTTCACGTACAAGAGCTATGGCTGGCGCGGCGACACCATGACCGATGGCCGCCCATGCCCGGCCGGCCACGACGGCATGGGTGTGATCGCCACGCGCAAGGTCGGCCGCAGCACCGAACAGGTGTTGGTGCGCAATCATGAAATTACCAGCAGTGCGGCTGGCAATTTCATCAACGCGTACAGCTTCTACGACGGCGGCACCATTAGCGCCAGCACGACCAACCGCTCGTGCGGCGGCACGACCAACCTGGTGTTCCGCGACGGCGACTGGGTCAGCATGACGCCAAGCCTGGGCGGCACGCAGCAGAACTGCGCCGGCGGCGTCACGCCATGGGGCACGTGGCTGACCTGCGAAGAAGTCGGTTCCGACGCGATCACCGCCGGCGGCAAGAAGCATGGCTACGTGTTCGAAGTGACGGCCGATCCGCGCCAGACAACCGGCCAGCCGATCGTCAACATGGGCCGCTTCGCGCACGAAGCCGCCGCCGTCGACCCGACCAACTGCAACGTCTACCTGACCGAGGATTCGTCGGGCAAGTCGGGCTTCTATCGCTACGTACCGGACATCAAGACCGGCGCCGCCGGTTCGCTGGCGCGCGGTGGCGTGCTCGAAATGGCCAAGGTCAAGGGCGTCAACAACGTCAACCTGGCCGTGGCCAGCGTCGACAACACCTACGAACTGGAATGGGTGTCGATCCCCAACCCGGACGCCAACCGCGGCAACAGCGTGGGCCTGAATGGCCAGGCGATCAGCAATGCCGCCGGTCCGTTCAACCAGGGCTGGGCCAAGGGCGCGCTGCGCATGAACCGTGGCGAAGGTATCTGGTACGCGCAGGGCAAACTGTACGTGATGGACACGTCGGGCGGCCCCGTCAATCGCGGCGCGATCTGGGAACTGGATCTGGCCAGCCAGACGCTCAAGTGCATCTATTCGAGCCCGAGTCAGCTGGTCGGCAATATGGGCGACAACCTGACGGTCAGCCCGCGCAATGCGATCCTGATCTGCGAAGACTCGTCCAGTGCCATTACCGACCAGTTCGGCTTCGGCCAGCGCCTGATGGGCCTGACGGGCGGCGGTGATGCGTACATCTTCGCCAAGAACAATGTCAACCTGACGACGGCCCAGCTGAGCGCCGCCGGCAAGTCGACGGCGCTTGCCGGCGATGGCCGGGGCAATGAATTTGCCGGCGCCTGCTTCGATCCGACCGGCCGCTACCTGTTTGTCAATATCCAGACGCCAGGCATCACCTTCGCGATCTCGGGTCCGTGGGCCAAGGGTCCGCTGTAATTCTCACCGCATTCATTCAAGGATATTCACCATGACCATCAACAAATTCGTCGCCGCCGGCCTGGCCGCGCTGGCGTTCTCGACCCTGGCGCCGGCCCACGCTGCGCTGCTGGTCAGCTCGGACAGCGCGGCTGGCAATATCGTGACCGACTACAGCGCTGCTGGCGCCGTGTCGTTCGACCTGGAACTGGTCAATTTCACCGGCACCACGCTCAACTTCGTGCTGCAGGAAGCCGATATCGGCGGCCCGCTGAGCCTGAGCGCGATGGTGCTCAACCTGAGCGGCATGTCGTTCCCGCAGTTTACCTTTGGCCTGCAGGGCATCCGCTTCGCGGCGCCGGGCACCGTGACCGCGTTCACGCAAGACCTCAGCGTCAACAGCTCGTTCTACAACGCGGCGATCACGTTCGCCAATGGCGAGCCGGCCGAGTTCCAGTTCGGGAACCCGACCGTCGTCGATGGCCGCAGCGACTGGCTGCTCGACACCAGCGGCATGCGCGCTGGCGACACGTTCTCGATTGTGGCCGAAGTGCCGGAACCGTCGACGGTCGCGCTGATGCTGCCGCTGCTGCTCGGTGGCTTGATGGTGGCCCGTCGCCGCCAGGGCTGATCGGGCTGGTTGCTTTGCGTTGAACGCGTGGGCGGGGTACCCGCCCACCCTACAACGAATTCGTAGGGTGGAAGGCTATGCCGTCCACGCGTTCAACCCGATGTTGCACCGCATGGACGGTATTACGGGCGTTCAGGGTGCACGGCCCGGGCCGCGTCGCGTTGCGCGGCGAGCGCCTCCGATGCGCGCAGGATCTGCGCGATCCGGCTGACCTGGTCGGACGGCGGCTGCTTGACCAGCACCACCAGCACCCCTAGGCCGACGGCGAACACGAGCGCCGACTGCACCGCACGGCCGATCCGCAGCACTCTCCCCGGCAACATCAGCAAGGCGCCGATGGCGATCCCTGCCAGCGCGCCGCCGACGTGGGCCGCGTTATCGGTGCCGGTCATCAGAAAGCCCATGCCGATATTCAGCGCCACCACCTGAAAGATGACTTTCAATTCGATTTTTGCCGCCGTCCCGGCGCACAGCGCATGCACCAGCAGGGCGCCGGACGCGCCGAGCAGCGCGCCGGACGCGCCGATGCTGACCGTGGTCGCGAAGTGGGGTGTGAAGCCCATCGCCGACGGCACCAGGTCGTAGCCCATATTGCGCACGGCCACGCTCGCATACCACCAGGCGCTGGCCAATCCGCCGAACAGCCCCGACAACAGATAGATCAGTGTAAAACGTGTACGGCCCCAGACCGCCTCGGACAATGGGCCGATCTGCGACAGCATGAACATGTTCAGGCCCAGGTGCAGCGCGCCGCCGTGCAGGAACATCGAGGTCACCAGCCGCGTCCAGTCGCCGGTGAGGGTGTAGGGGCCCAGGTTGCCGCCCCAGGCGGTCAGATCGGCCGGGCTGGGCGACATCCAGTCGACGCCGTTCATGCCAAGATAGACCCAGGCGCCGATATTGAGCAGGATGAGCCAGAAGGTGGGGGACGTGAAGAAGCTCGGGCGCTTGCCCGGTGTTGTCAGCATGGTTGTTTCCGAAAATAAATCACCGGTGAAAATAGCACCTTTCGGATTCGCCGTCGATTCGCTATCGCTGATCCGCGTCGATTGGCGCAGTCACGCCCGCTTCGCACCCAATGCGATGTGCAAAATCAATGCACTCGCATCATAGGGCTTCGACACGACAGGGCGCCCGCGGAATCGCTGGTCGATGATCGCCGTGTCGCCGTAGCCGGTGACAAACATGAATGGCACGCCCTGCTCGCTGAGATATTCCGCAACGGCCAGGCTGGTTTCGCGGCCAAGGTTGTAATCGAGTACGGCAAAGTCAGGCGTGAACTGGCGAAGTGTCTCGAGCGCTGCGGCAACGGTAGAGACGACCTGCACACTTTCGGCACCCATCGACAGCAGCGTTGACTCGGTTTCGATTGCGATCAGCAAATTATCCTCTACCAGCAGGATGTTTCCGATCGGCGGCGGCAGCAGGGACGACGGGGCTGGCGCGATGATTGGATACGACATGGTCGGTGCGTCGTCATTGCTTGATACATAACGCGCTGGAATCTCGAAGCGCGCTATCACGCCACCTGGCGCAAATTCGATCGCCGCTTTACCCCCCAGTTCGTGGGGAATCGCACGTTCGATGATGGTCGAACCGAAGCCGCGTCGGGTGGGCGGCACGACGACGCTGCCGCCGTGTTCGGACCATTGGACCGAAAGGTCACCCGCAGGGCCACGCTCCAGGAGCAATTCGGCATGGCCGCCCTCGTGCTTGAATGCGCCATATTTCGCTGAATTGGTGATCAGTTCATGGAACACCAACGCCAGCGTGCCGAACGCTTCTGGCTCAATGGCCCAATCGCTGCCAATGACGATCACGCTGGCAGCATTCTTGCCGAGGTAGGCAGCGGCCTCGATGCGTACCATATCGCTCAGCGACTTTGGTCGCCATCCGCTACTGGTCAATTGGTCGTGAGCACGCGCCAGAGCGTGGATGCGCGAGCTGATATCTTCGGTGAACTGCGTGACCGAGGTCGCGCTGTTGCCGCATTGGCGTACCAGTCCGACAATCAGATTGAGAATATTGCGGACGCGGTGGTTCAGCTCGGCGATCAGCGTGTCTTGCTGGTCATTGCTTTGCTTGCGCATCTTCTCGGCTGTATCGGTCATTCTGAGCATCACTTCAAGCAGAGAGACCCGCAGTGATTCGCCCGTGTCACGGTCGGCATCGCTCCATTGCGCCGATTGCCCATGCACACGTTCTTTCCACAGCGCGAAACTGGCGCGTGGCGTATAGCGCAAGACCCCTGCATCGGCGCGCACGACTTTGTCGGGCTTGCCCGCCCACTTCACCTCTGCAACCAGCTCATCGCGGAAAAACAGCACGAAGTCACGCGGGCTGCGCGAGATGGGAACGGCCAGCAATCCCGCCACGCCCGGGCAATCGGCCACCGCTTCCGGGCACGTCTGTGCCAGGCAATGCGTGGTAAAAACCTCGCTGATAGCGGCGCCGTTCAAGAATTTCACCAGCCGCATCATGGCGGGCAGGCCAGGTGTGGATCCAACCCGTCGCACGAGGCCGTCGACATACGTGGCCATGCCGCTGGCATGCAAGCTTGTGCGCAAGTCGGACAGCATCGCAAACAGATTATCTTCGCCAACCGCGTTGGGTGACACCAGCGACAACATGCGCATATGCGTCTCGCGAGACACCGCGCGCCCGCGCTCCTGCCCACGGCGGACAAAGTTCTCGATGATGGATGACGCCATCTGGCCGTAGAACTCAAGGGCCATCCGCAGTTTGGCGGCCAGGTAGCGGGGACTGTTATGGTGACATACCAGCAAGCCCCACAATTTGCCGTCGACGATCAGCGATACCGACATCGAGGCGCACACCCCCATATTGCTCAGGTATTCGATGTGTACCGGTGAGACGGCGCGCAGGGACGCCATCGACAGGTCGAGCATCTCGTTTTTGGCGTCGAGAAGCGGCACCAGGAGCGCGTTCTGCGCCTGTACGTTGACGACGACGCGCAGCGGGTTGACCAGATACAGCGCACGCGCCTGCGCCGGGATATCGCTGGCGGGGTAGCGCAGGCCCAGGAAGCTCTCCATGCCTGCTGCGCTGCGTTCGGCAACGACCTCGCCGCTGAGGTCTTCATGAAACTTGTAGACCATTGTTCTGTCGTACCCGCAGAGGGAGCGCGTCTGCGCCGCCAGCACATCGCAGAAGCGGTCGATATCGCTGGCGTCACGCAATTGGCTGAGCAGTGACACCATGCGCCCCGAGGCATCGTCACCGGCGGCCACCGATGGTTCGCATTCGATGATGATCGACTCGGCCGTACGCGAAACCGACAGATCGAACAAGTGCGCGTCGATCCCATCGGCACCGACCGGGACACTGAACAGGTGTCGCACGCCGCCTTTCATGCCGATGACCTGCAATTCACAGCGGACATCGTGCAGCGCGCGCCGTCCTATCAGCTCATGGAGTGGACGCCCACTTGCCTGGCTGACCTCGGTCGGCAGAAAATTTGCCAGGTTGTCGGAACAGCGAACGACGTTCCAATCTGGCGATACCTCGAGCAGAAAGCCATGTGGCTGAATCTGACCCAGAAATGCGATCCGTTCATTTTCACACGGCGTCGGTTCGATCTGTTGTACGCCCGGGTTGGTGATCATGCCGCGGCTTCCTTGAATGGTGATTGTCAGGCCAAGAGGAGCGATCATATCAAATGAGCCATAAAGGATCAAAACACAAATATTTTTTTCAAGAAAAGAATGAAAATAGTTCTTTATTTGCGTTTTCAATATGTAAAATATACGCATGGAAAATCTTTACACTTCTCAGCTGTTAGAGTTGCTTGTCGAGACGAGCGCCGTGACCTGGGCCGTTGGCGCGGACGGCTACATCGTCGATATCCCGGAATGGGCCGCCTTGACGGGCCAGAGCGTTGAAGACATCAAAGGAGAGGGGTGGATGAATGCAATCCATGGCGAAGACCTGGAGCGCGTGCGCTCTGCCTGGATGACAGCCATCGCGCATGGCTCGCATTACAACACCGACTATCGACTGCGATGTGCCGATGGCGTCTATCGTTGGTTCAATGCGCGGGGAATGCCAATCGTGAATGTCGAGGGAACCATCCAGAAATGGATCGGCGTCGTACTCCCCATTGCCGGATTGAACCGGTTCAGGCAGCCTGCGGCTGCGTCGTCAGGCACCACGGCGCCGTACGTCGACATCACGCCGGGCGCCTTGCGTGCGGCACGCGCGATGCTCGGCTGGTCGGCCAGCAAGCTTGCCGACATGGCCGATGTGTCAATTTCGACGATCCGGCGGATCGAAGAAGCTGATGAGCGCAACAGCACGCGCAGCACAACGGCGCGCAAGCTGATCGCGTCGCTCGCGCAGCAGCCGTTGACACTGATCGCTTCTGCCGAAGGCGTGATCGAGGGCGTGTCCAGGCGCACAAAAATGGGACAAGGATAAAGGCTGCCGAGACCATCGCCATGCATTGGGTCGGCGGTATTTGACAGCATGAGGCCGCCTATGGAAACGTCAGCGACTGGCCTGGCGTTGCCAGCAATAGTGCGGGCGCGACATCGACAGGATGCTAGACTTTGGGTCCCGGGCGCCACTGTCCGGCCATCCAGACCGATCGCATCGCAGGTCCGTGCCAGCGTGTTTGCGCCGGCACTTGCGTGCCCATCGCTGCCGAGCCGCAGGCGTGCCACGACGCGGGTGCGCCCGCCAGCGTCACGCCGGACCGGTCGCTTGCCATCGCGCCGGATGTCGTGATAACAGCACCGTCACGCCCGTCCGAGCCGCGCCATTCGCCGTGCGATCACACAAGTGCAAGGAGTCATTTTGAGTAGATTTTTTTCGATGAGATTACTGGTCTCGCTGTCCCTGGCCTTACTGCTGGGGCTTACCCACCCACCGGCGTTTGCCGCCGGCCAGGATGCCGAGGCGCCCGCCGCCGCCGAACCGGCCACCCCCGATCCACTCAAGCGCGAGACGCCGCGCTCGATGGTGTCCAGCCTGCTCGGCGCCCTGGGCGAATCCGACTACGATCGCACCGCGCTGTACTTCGACTTGCCGCCGGCGACCAGCTCGCGCCAGCGCACCAGCGCCGTGGCGCAGGCGCGCGCCTTCCATGCGGTGCTGGACGATGGCGGCACGCTCGATACCTTCATCACGCTGTCCAACGATCCCAACGGCAAGATGAACGACGACTTGCCGGTCGAGCAGGAGCGCATCGGCGAGATCGCCATCCAGGACAAGAAAATCCCGGTGCTGCTCTCGAAAGGGCAGGACGGCGAGCATCAGGTGTGGCGCGTGTCGCGCGAGACGCTGACCCAGATCGCTGCGGCCACCAAGCGCGCACCCGTGGTCACCGAGCCCGAGGTCGATGAGATCATCGTGGCTGGCGCACCGCTGAAGGACTGGGCGCTGCTGCTCGGCCTTGGCGTGCTGGTGTTCGGCGGCTTGTGGATGCTGTCGGCGCTGATCGTCGTCTGCATGCGCAAACTCGTGCCCGACCCGGAAGCCAACGGCCTGTACCGCTTCTTCGAGGCAGCCTTGCCACCGGTGAGCCTGTTGATTGCCGTGGGCGTGTTCTATAACTGGGCCGAGCAGTTGCCGGTATCGATCGTGGCGCGCCAGACTTTGCTGCGCTACACCGGCATCGTCTCGGTCATTGCCTTTGTCTGGTTCGGCCTGCGCCTGGTCGATGCGATCTCTGAACTGGCGATTGCCCGCATGCAGCGCAGCCAGCGGCGTCAGGTCATTTCGGTCATCACGCTGGCGCGCCGCGCCGCCAAGGTCATCCTGCTGGCGTTTTCGGGCATTGCGATCCTGAGTACCTTCGGCATCGACGTCACGACCGGGATTGCGGCGCTCGGTATCGGCGGTATCGCGCTGGCGCTGGGCGCCCAGAAGACCGTGGAAAACCTGGTCGGCAGCGTGACCGTGATTGCCGACCGCCCGATGCAGGTGGGCGACTTCATCAAGGTCGGCGACGTGGTGGGCACCGTGGAAGACGTCGGCATCCGCTCGACCCGCATCCGCACCAATGAGCGCACGATCGTGACGATTCCAAATGGCGACCTTTCGGCGCGCCAGATCGAGAACTACGCCGCGCGCGACCGGTTCCTGTTCAATCCCGTGATCGCGGTCGACTATGGCATTTCGTCGGCCAAGCTGAGGGAAGCGATTGCCATCGTCCAGCAAGTCCTGGCCGAAGAAAAGAATATGGCCGAAGGGCACCGCGCGCGCTTGGGCAGCATCAGCGAGCGCTCGTTCAACATCGAGGTGTTTTCCCACATCGATGTGCACGAATTCGATACGCAGGTGATCATTCGCGAAACGCTGCTGCTGACGATCTTCGAACGCCTCGAAGCGGCCGGCATCAGCCTGGCGTTCCCGACGCAGACCATCGTGTTCTCGCCGTCGCAGCTGGAAGCGGTCAGGGGCGGGCCTGCGGCCGGTGACGACGCCAGCGAAACTGGTGAGTCGGCCGTCGCTGCAGCGCCGCCAGCCGTCTGGACCGGCGCTACGCCGCCGCCTCGTACGTGATCATCTCGACGCCGGCCAGATGACATTCACTCACCGCCCGCATCACCGCATCGATGGCGGCGCGGCGGGTGAAGCTCTTGCGCCAGGCGATCACGACGCGACGCGATGGCGCCGGCCTGGTGAACGGCACATAGGCCAGCAAACCGTTCGACTCGCTCAGGTCGGTGACTGACGCACGCGGCAGCACCGTCAGGCCGATGCCGCTGGCGACCATGTGGCGGATCGTTTCCAGCGACGAGCCTTCGAACGTGCGCTGCATGCCGGTGCCACCGCCCGGCGCCGCGAAGCGCGCCATTTCGGGACACACTTCCAGCACCTGGTCGCGGAAGCAGTGGCCGGCGCCCAGCAGCAGCATCGTTTCGCTTTTCAGGTCTTCGGCTGAAATTTCCTTGCGCTTGGCCCACGGGTGGTGTTTGGGCATGGCCACGATGAACGGCTCGTCGTACAGCGGCTGCACCGCCATCCCGTGGTCGGGCAGCGGCAGCGCCATGATCGCGGCGTCGAGCTCGCCCTGGCGCAGCAATTCCAGCAGCTTGTGCGTGAAATTCTCTTGCAGGATCAGCGGCATCTGCGGCACCGTGTCGATCAGGTTTTTCACGAGCGGGGGCAGCAGATACGGGCCGATCGTGTAGATCACGCCCAGGCGCAGCGGGCCGGCCAGCGGGTCCTTGTTTTGCTTGGCCAGTTCCTTGATGGCAGCGGTCTGTTCCAGCACGCGCTCGGCCTGCGCGACGATCTGCGCGCCCAGCGGCGTGACGGAGACCTCGGAGCCGCCGCGCTCGAACAGCAGCACACCCAGTTCGTCTTCCAGCTTTTTGATGGCGACGGAGAGCGTGGGCTGGGCCACGAAACAGGCTTCGGCCGCGTGGCCGAAGTGCTTGGCGCGGGCGACGGCGACAATGTATTTCAGTTCGGTCAGGGTCATGGTGGGTGTCTCGACTAGGCGCGTTGCCGGCGCCGCGTGGTGAGCGGGGCAGCAGGGTGCACGCCGTGAAATAATGATGTAGCGAGAATGATAGTCGATATAATCTCTTGATAGGCTTGGCCTATGCATCTTTTCTGAAAGGCCCGCATGTCCACCACGTTTGGCCCGGCGGAAGCCCAGGTCTATATCCACAAACTGCTCACGGTGATGCATCACCAGGGCGGTTCCGACCTCTTCATCTCGGCTGATTTCCCGCCGAGCATGAAATACCAGGGCGCCATGAAAGCGCTCAGCCAGCAGCGCCTGAGCGGCGAAGTCACGCGTGCGCTCGCGATCTCGCTGATGAACGAGCGCCAGCGCGCCGAGTTCGAAAAAGAAATGGAGTGCAATTTTGCGATCTCGCTGCCCAACGTCTGCCGTTTCCGCGTGAACGTCTACGTGCAGCAGCAAAGCGTCGGCATGGTCGTGCGCACCATCTCGTCCGAGATCCCCAATTTTGAAAAGCTCGATCTGCCCGAGGTGCTCAAGGACGTCGTGATGACCAAGCGCGGCCTGGTGCTGGTCGTGGGCGGCACCGGTTCGGGCAAGTCGACGACGCTGGCGGCGATGATCGACTACCGCAACAACAATTCGGCCGGCCACATCATCACGGTCGAAGACCCGGTCGAATACGTCCACAAGAACAAGAATTGCCTGATCACGCATCGCGAAGTGGGCGTCGATACGCTGTCGTGGCACAACGCGCTGAAGAACACGCTGCGCCAGGCGCCGGACGTGATCCTGATCGGCGAGATCCGCGATACCGAAACGATGGAACACGCGATCGCGTTTGCCGAAACGGGCCACCTGTGCCTGGGCACGCTGCACGCGAACAATGCCAACCAGACGATGGACCGGATCATCAACTTCTTCCCCGAAGAGCGGCGCAACCAGCTGTTGATGGACCTGTCGTCGAACCTGCGCGCGATCGTCTCGCAGCGCCTGGTGCGCACTGAAGACGGCAAGGGCCGCAAGGCCGCCATCGAAATCCTGCTCAACACGCCGACGATTGCCGAGATGATCCTGAAAGGGAACTTCCAGAGCATCAAGGAGATCATGCACAAGTCGCGCGAGCTGGGCATGTGCACGTTCGACCAGGCCTTGTTCGAGCTGTACAACAAGGGCTTCATCAGCTACGACGAAGCGATCCGCAATGCCGACTCGGCCAACGGCCTGCGCCTGCAGGTCAAGCTGTCGGGCGAGCGCAAGGAACCGGGCCTGCCTGCCGGCGCGGCGCGGCCATCCGAATTGTCGATGGCGCTCGACGAAGAGCCTGACGAAGAACCTCCCAAGTATTGATCTGCCCTCTATTTATTTATGCCTTCATTTGAAAACAAGCTCTGCACGCGCGCCGACCTGGCTGCGCGGATCGCCGCACTGCCCAAACCGGTGGTGCTGACCAATGGTGTCTTCGACATCCTGCACCGCGGCCACGTGACCTATCTGGCGCAGGCGCGCGAACTGGGCACGTCGCTCGTGGTGGCGGTCAACACCGATGCCTCCGTCAAGCGGCTGGGCAAGGGCGACGACCGCCCGCACAACACGCTGGCCGATCGCATGGCCGTGCTGGCCTCGCTGGAGTCGGTCAGCCTGGTGGTCGAGTTCGACGAACAGACGGCGCTCGAAGTCGTCCAGGAAGGCCGGCCCGACATCTATGCCAAGGGCGGCGACTATGTGATGGACCAGATTCCCGAAGGGCAGGCCGTGCTGGCGTATGGCGGGCGCGCGGTGGCGATCGACTTTGAACATGACCGCTCGACCACGAAATTAGTGGCGCGGATCCGGGGCTGAGCGGCATGGTAAAGCCACCTGCGATGCCGGCACTGGCCGGCCTGTATCCGGCCTCGCCCGACGGCATCGTCAATCTCGAGCACGGCTACTTTGGCGCGATGGCGCAGCCGGTGCAGGCGGCGCTGGTTGAATCGGTCGACTATCTGAATCGCCATCTGAGCCCGTTCCTGCGGGGCGCGCAAGCGCTCGAGCATCACGCGGTGCTGTGCGCGCGGCTGGCCAGGCTGATCAATGCCGATCCGCACGAGATCCTGCTCACGCGCAGCGCCAGCGAATCGATGCAGGTGCTGATCGGCCAGTACCACCGGCTGGCGCCGGGCGACGGCGTCCTGTGGAGCAATCTCGATTATCCGGCGATGCGCTACGCGATGGCGTGGCTGGAAGGGCGGCGCGGCGTCGTGCCGACCGAGCTGCAATTGACGCTGCCCCTGTCCGGTGACGCGCTGCTGGAACAGTATGCGACGGCGATACGCGATACGCCTGGCCTGAAGCTGATCCTGCTCTCGCAGGTGTTCCCGGCCAACGGCCAGTCGGTGCCGGTGCGCGAAATCGCCGCACTGGCACGTGCGCGCGGCGTCGACGTGCTGGTCGACAGCGCGCATGCGTTGGGCCAGCTGGGCGTCGATGTGCAGGCCATGGGCATCGACTTCGCGGGTTTTAATTTGCACAAGTGGATCGGCGCGCCGCCGGGGCTGGGCTTTGCGTACATCCGGTCTGCGCGCCTCGACCGGATCGAGCCGCATTTCGGTGACCGCGATTATCCGGCGAACGATATCCGGGGACGCCTGCACGCTGGCATGCCGCCGATGAGCGCGATCATGGCTGCGCCGGTGGCGCTCGACGTGCATGCGCAGCTGGGCGGTTCGGCCGCGAAAGGCGCGCGGCTGGCGTGGCTGAGAAATTATTGGGTGCGGCGCGTGGCGGACCTGCCGGGCCTGCAGTTGATGAGCCCGCTGGTGGGCGACACGGCGCTGGCGGCGTTCACGATCGACGGCATGCGCGCGCGCGACGTGCAGGCGGCGCTGCTGGATCGCTTCGGCGTGTTTACGGTAGAGCGCCATATTGGCGACGTCAGCCTCGTGCGCGCCACGGTGGCACTGACGACGACAGTGGATGAGCTCGACCGTCTGGTCGAGGGATTGACGGTGCTGACCCGCGACGCGGCAGGTGCCTGATGCCGGGCACGTCCATGCACATGCTGTCGCCGATTCCCGCAGACCTGATCCATGGCGCAGTCGAGCTCGAACCGACCGACGCCGGCCTGTTGCCGCAGCGTTTGCCGGCCTGGGCGCTCGCGCATTGCCCGGATGTGCAACTGGCGCTAGCCGCAGCACAACCATCCGGCGTGCGCCTGGCGTTCCGGACCACGGCCCGCGTCGTCGAGTTGCTGGTGCTGCCGACCAAGCGCCGTTACGGCAAGATGGCACCGCGGCCCGACGGTATCTATGATTTGGTCGTTGATGGAAAGCTGCTCCAGCAGGCGAGCGCGCCGGGCGGCAAACGCCTCGACATCGACATGATCAGCGGCGCCACCAGGGTGCATCTTGGCGAGCCGCACTGGCTGCGCTTTGCCGACCTGCCGGCAGGCGACAAGACCGTCGAACTCTGGCTGCCGCATGACGAGACGACCGAGCTGGTGAGCTTGCACTCGGATGCGCCGGTGTCGCCGCTGTTGGCTGGCGGCCAGCGCCGCTGGCTGCATCACGGCAGCTCGATCAGCCAGGGCTCAAACGCGACCCACCCGACCGGCATCTGGCCTGCGGTGGCGGCCAGCCTGGCCGGCGTCGATCTGTTCAACCTGGGCTTTGGCGGCAATGCCTTGCTGGATCCATTCACGGCGCGCACGATCCGCGACCTGCCTGCGGACCTGATCAGCCTGAAGCTCGGCATCAATCTCGTCAACACCGACCTGATGCGGGTGCGGGCGTTCGGGCCGGCCGTGCACGGGTTCCTCGACACGATCCGCGAAGGACGGCATCGCAGCACGCCGCTCCTGGTGATCTCGCCGACCTGGTGCCCGATCCATGAAACGACGCCGGGGCCGACCATGTTCGATGGCAAGGCGATGGAGCAGGGCAGGCTGCTGTTTCGGGCGATGGGCAATGATGCCGAGCGGCGCCAGGGCAAGCTGACGCTGGGTGTCATCCGCGAGCAGTTGCACAGGATCGTGGCGCAGCGGGCCGAAGCGGATGCGCACATCCATTACCTCGATGGCAGCGCGCTGTATGGCGCATCGGACAACGCGCACCTGCCGCTGCCCGATGCGCTGCATCCGGACGCCGCCACGCACCGGCTGATCGGCGAGCGTTTTCATGCGCAGGTGTTTGCCGATGGCGTGTTCGGCCATCGGCTCTGACGGGTTACTGGCGTGGCCGATGCCGCCAGGCCTGTGGTCAGACCATCGTGCGGAACGTCGCACGAAGATGCTCGACCAGAGCAGCCGGGTTTTCCATCGCAGCGAAATGGCCGCCGCGCTCGGCTTCGCCAAAAAAGCGCAGATCGGCGAAGCGCGCTGCGGCCCAGCGCTGCGACAGCCGCATCTGCTCGCCTGGAAACATGCTGATGCCGGCGGGCAGGGGAAGCGGGGCGGTGGGCATGCCCTTTGCCATTTCGCGCGCGCCTTCCCAGTAAAAACGTGCCGAGCTCGGGCCGGTATTGGTCAGCCAGTACATCATCACGTCGTCGATCAGGCGGTCCGGTGCGATCGTGCGCTCCGGCTGGCCGCCGGTATCGGACACGTCCTGGAACAGCGCGTACAGCCAGCTGGCCAGGCCCACCGGTGAGTCCGCCAGCGCAAACGCGACAGATTGCGGGCACGTGCACTGCAGCTTCATATAGCCTGAATATTCTCTCTCGTAGCGGGCGGCATCGTAGAGCATGATCTGCTCTTCTGGCGTCGCGTCGGCGATTTCCTGTTTGGTCGGATGGAACATCACCATGTTCAGATGGATGCCCGCCAGGCCCGGCACGCGCATATGTGCCAGGGCGCTCGTGACGGCCGCGCCCCAATCACCGCCTTGCGCCACCCAGCGCTCGCCGTAGCCGAGGCGGCGCATCAATTCCGCGAAGGCCTGCGCCGTGCGGCCCACGCCCCACCCCGGTTCGGTGGGCTTGTCGGAAAAGCCGAAGCCGGGCAAAGACGGAATCACCAGGTGGAACGCGTCGGATGCCAGGCCGCCATGCGCCTGTGGCTGCGTCAGCGGACCGATCAGCTCGCGAAATTCCAGCACGGACCCCGGCCAGCCATGCGTCAGCAGCAGTGGGGTCGCGTCCGGTTCCGGTGAACGGATATGCAGGAAATGAATCCCCAGTCCATCGATGACCGTACGGCTGCTGCCCCAGTCGTTGAGCGCGGCTTCCGTGCTGCGCCAGTCGTAACCGTCCTGCCAGCGCTCTACCAGTGCGCGGATGCGGGCCAGTTGCGGCCCCTGCGAGGTGTCGTTCACGGTCTCGGCATCCGGCCAGCGCGTGCGCGCCAGGCGGTCGGCGAGGTCGGTCAGGTCGGCTTCTGGAATATGGATGGGAAACGCGTCGATTGCAGTGTGCATGGCAAGCCTGTCAGGTCGTTGATGGGGCAGTGGGCAGGACCGGCGCGGCCCATGTCCTTTTGGGTTTTACAGAACGATCTCGCCCTGGTCGGCGCCATTCCAGTAGTGGATTCGTGCGGCGCGAACGCGTATCATGACCAATCCCGGTGTGTCGACGCCTTGCTCGAACCAGTGATCGAGTCCCGCCGTCCAGTGCGCTGCGAACATGGTCTTGTCGCGAATCAGGTCTGCGTTGCCTTGTACCGCGATGAACAGCGGTGGCTGCCCGCGCGGACCAGGGGCGCCGGTGAAAGTCAGGCTCACCGCGGCGTCGCGCCCGATGTCAGCCACGGTACGGGCTTGTTCATAGGTGAAAAAATAACTGTCCCCGTCATAATCGACTTCGCCGTTGTTGCTCATCGGTCGACTGGCGAAGGCGCCGCCTTCGGTGCGGGTCGAGAGCATGCCAAAATCGATTGCCCTCATATTGTCAGATAGAAATTTCAAACGCATGTCCATCGCTTCACCTTTGATTGAGAGTCCAGAAACTGAACTATACCATTCAGTTCAGTTTAATATGATGACTATTTTGCCATGCAACTGACATCGAGCCTGCCGGAGCCAGAACCAACGCCCACCACGCGCAAGCGGGGCGGCCGGCCGTCTGCCGAGCATGCGGGTGAAGTGGATCGGCGCATCCTCGATGCGGCGACGACGCTGTTCCTGCGCGCGGGTTTCGATGCGACGAGCTGCGACCAGGTTGTGGCCATGGCGGGTGCCGGCAAGGCCACGCTGTACGCACGTTATGCCAACAAGGACGCGTTGTTCAGCGCGGTTGTGCACCGCGCTCTTGAGGGCGCCGCGCCGGCTGCGCCCGACTTGCCGGCTGCCATGCCGGTGCGGGAACGCTTGCGCGCAGTGGGACTGCATCTTCTGCAGCATGCTCTTACGGAAGAATCGGTAGCGCTGCTGCGGGTCTGTTTAACGACCGCACAGCGGCTCCCTGCATTGTCGCGGCTGGTGGACCAGTCCGGGCGCGACAGCGGCGTGGCGAGCATTGTGGCCGCGCTGGCCGGACCGGCGCAAGATCAGATCGCAGCAGCCACGGCCATCGCGCAGCGTTTCATCGATCTGGTCATCGTGCCACAGCAGATGCGCGCGCTGGTTGGCGACGATCGCGAGCACCTCGACGCCGCCGCGCCGCGCCGGGTCGACGAGGCCATCGATCTGCTGGCCCGCGCTGGTCTGCTGGATGCGTTCGAGGATTAGCGTCGGTTCAGGCGCCGCCGGCGTAGCCGTTCTGGCGCCAGGCTTCGTAGACGACGACGGCCACGGTGTTCGACAGATTCAGGCTGCGGTTATCGGGGCGCATCGGCAGGCGGATGCGCTGGGCGGGTGGGAAGGTCTCGCGCAGGGCAGGGGGCAGGCCGCGCGATTCCGGGCCGAACACGAACACGTCGCCCGGCTGGAACTGGGCGTCGGCAAAGGGCGCCGAGCCGTGCGTGGTCAGGGCGAACATGCGTGCTGGATCGGGCTGCGCATCAAGCAGGAACGCATCCCAGTCCTTGTGCACCTTCATCGTGGCGTAGTCGTGGTAATCGAGGCCGGCGCGGCGCATCTTGGCGTCGTCCAGCGGAAAGCCGAGCGGCTCGATCAGGTGCAATTGCACGCCGGTGTTGGCGCACAGGCGGATCACATTGCCGGTATTCGGCGGGATTTCTGGTTCGACCAGGACGACGTGGAACAACGTGCTTCTCCTTGATAAGACTTGATGCTCATGCATGTGGCGGGGTGCGCGCAAACACGATGTTCGTCACGCGCGCGGCGCCCGCCTGTTTCAGTACTGCGGCGACTTCTTCCAGTGTGTGGCCGCTCGACATGACATCGTCGATTACGCCCACATGCCGACCCCGCACGTCGACGCTGCTGGCCACATCAAATGCGCCGCGCACGTTTTTGCGCCGCTCGCCGGGTGCCGCGCCCGATTGCGGTGCTGTCTCGCGCAGCCGGTGCAGCAGTTGCGGGGCGACCGGCACGCCCAGCGCGCGGGCCAGTGGGCGCGCGACTTCGAGCGCCTGGTTGTAGCCGCGCTCGATCAGCCGGGCCGGCCCCAGCGGCACCGGACACAGCACGTCGGGCAGCACCGGCGCCGGATGCACGATGGGCACGATGGCCCCATGCAGCACGCGCGCCATCCACGGCGCCAGCGCCAGTTGCGCGCCAAATTTCAGCTGCAGCACCAGGCCGTCGAGCGGCGCCGCGTAATCGCAGGCCGTCCAGGTGGCGTCGAATGACGGTGCCTGCGCCAGACACGCACCGCAATGCCGCGCGGTGTCCAGCGCGCCGGTCGGGTTGGCGCAGCAGGGGCAACGCGGCACGGCCAGCACGTACGCCCGTTCGCATTCGGCGCACACGGCTGCCCGCGCGTGCCCGCCGCACAGTGCGCAGCAGGAGGGCAGCAGCGCGTCCAGCAGAGCGTGCAGGATGCGTGTCGGCAGCGGGCGAAGGTCCGGCATCGGCTCGGCGTCCCACAAACGGTTAAACTGCCCACATTATCTCATCACGCACCCGATCCCATGGCATCTCCTCAATCCCCGTCCACGCTGAGCGCGCCTATTGACCTGTCGCGGGTGCGCAACCTGTTCGCGCGGCCCGAGCGTATTGCATCGTCGGATTTCCTGCGCCGCGAAATCGCCGCGCGCATGCATGAGCGCCTGAGCCTGGTAAAAATCATCCCGAAGCAGGTGCTCGACGCCGGCTGCGGCCCCGGGGGCGACCTGGGCCTGCTGCAAAAGACCTATCCATCGGCGCAGATCGTCGGCCTGGACGGCGCCGGCGCCATGGTGCGCGCGGCGAAAAAGCCGGGTGCATCAGGGCCGCTCAATCAGTTATTGAGCCGGCTGATGCCGGCCAAGGCGGGCGTCGACATCCTGTGCGGCGACTACGGCAACCTGCCGCTCGGCCCGAACTCGGTCGATTTGTTGTGGTCAAACCTGGCACTGCACTGGCATCCGCTGCCCGATCGCGTGTTTGCCGAATGGCGCCGCGTGCTGCGCGTCGAGGGCTTGCTGATGTTTTCCAGCTTCGGCCCCGACACGTTTACCGAACTGCGCACGGCATTTGCGGCGCTGGATGCGTACCCGCACACGTTGCCATTTGTTGACATGCACGATTTCGGCGATCAGCTGGTCGAGGCGGGTTTTTCGACACCGGTCATGGACATGGAGCGCATCACGGTCACCTACGACACGCCGCAGGCGCTGCTGCGTGACGTGCGTGCGCTGGGCGGCAATCCGCTCGAATCGCGCCGGCGCGGGTTGATCGGCCGCGCAGCCTGGCAGCGGATGCTCGCTGCGCTCGAGGCGCAGCGCCTCCCCGATGGCAAGCTGGGCCTCACCTTCGAAGTGATCTACGGCCACGCATTTCGTCCGGCGCCGCGCACGACGACGGCCGGCGAATCGATCGTGCGCTTCCAGCCAAGAAAACCGTAATATCGCCGTCGTGCATGGCCAAATTGGCCAGCCCCCGATATTCCTTGAATAAAAATTAGTGCTTTAGATATAATCAATTGCTATTTTTCATGTCTAGCCGATAGAATCGCTTCAAAAAGCGGCATCGCCAGGCGCGCAACAGAAGCAGAGCAGAAACAGAAAAGCAACAGAAAAAGAATTGCAGCAGCCGCAGAGATGCCCCGGCACGGCATCGTTGTTCTGCGGCCAGCACGGAGCGGCGTCGTTCGTTCGTGGAATGGCTGACCGTTTAAAAATAATTCTTATTTTTTGGGTGGTTGGGGACATACATGACATATGCAACGCGACTTCGGGCCGTGCTGTACGGCTGTGCCGTACTCGGCGCCGCCGCTGGCTCTGCGCCGGCTTGGGCGCAGCAACTGACGGGCCGACCTCAAGAGCACCAGCTCAATATGCAGGCCCCGGTTACCGCCGTCGGCGCCGACATCTACGACTTGCACACCTGGATGATGATCGTCTGCCTGGTGATCTTCGTCGCCGTGTTCGGCGTCATGTTCTACTCGGTGTTCAAGCACCGCAAATCGCTGGGCCACAAGCCGGCCACCTTCCACGAATCCACCGCTGTCGAAATCGCCTGGACGATCGTGCCATTCCTGATCGTCATCGGCATGGCCCTGCCGGCCACCAAGACCGTCGTCGCGCTGAAAGACACGTCCAATGCCGACCTGACCATCAAGGCCACGGGCATGCAGTGGAAGTGGGGCTACGACTACCTGAAAGGCGAGGGCGAGGGCATTTCGTTCCTGTCGAACCTGGCCACGCCGCGCTCGCAGATCGGTGAACCCGGGGTAGCCCCGACCGAAGCGCGCACGCAAAATTACCTGCTTGAAGTCGACAACGAGATGGTCGTGCCGGTCAACAAGAAGATCCGCATGGTGTTTACCGCCAACGATGTGATCCACGCCTGGACGGTGCCGGCTTTTGCCATCAAGCAGGATGCGATCCCCGGCTTCGTGCGCGACGGCTGGTTCAAAGCCGAGCAGATCGGCGTCTACCGCGGCAACTGCGTCGAGTTGTGCGGCAAGGACCACGCCTTCATGCCGATCGTCGTGCGTGTCGTGTCCGACGCCGATTACACCGCCTGGGTCGCGGGCAAGAAAAAAGAGATGGCGGCGCTGGCCGACGATCCGACCAAGGTCTGGACCATTGACGAGCTCAAAACCCGTGGCGAAGCGGTCTACACCGCCAATTGCGTGGCTTGCCACCAGGTCAATGGCAAGGGCATCCCGGCCGCGTTCGCGGCGCTGGATGGCTCGCCGAATGTTCTGGGCAACAAGGCGAACCAGATCGACATCCTGCTGCACGGCCAGAAGAGCGGCAAGTTCCCGACCGCGATGCCGGCCTGGCCGCAATTGTCCGACACCGAGATCGCCGCCGTGATCACCTATACCCGCAATTCCTGGTCGAACAAGGCTGCAGAAAATATCGTCCAGCCGGCCGAAGTCCTGGCCGCCCGCAAATAATGTACGCCACCAACGCACGTAAAGAGCAGGGGTAACGCCATGAGCACCACGACGATCGACCACACACCGGGTCACGGCAACGAGCACGGCAACGAGCACGGCCACGCACACGACGGGCACCATGACCATCCGCACGGCTGGCGCCGCTGGGTGTATGCCACCAACCACAAGGACATCGGCAGCCTGTACCTGTGGTTCTCGTTCATCATGCTGCTCTCGGGCGGCGTGCTCGCGCTGATGATCCGCGCCGAGCTGTTCCAGCCAGGCCTGCAATTCGTGCGCCCCGAATTCTTCAATCAGCTCACCACCATGCATGGCCTGATCATGGTGTTCGGCGCGATCATGCCGGCGTTCGTCGGCTTTGCCAACTGGATGCTGCCGCTGCAGGTCGGCGCGTCCGATATGGCATTTGCGCGCATGAACAATTTCTCGTTCTGGCTGCTGCCACCGGCCGCGATCCTGCTGGGCGCGTCGTTCCTGGTGCCGGGCGGCGCCACCGCCGCCGGCTGGACGCTGTATGCGCCGCTGTCGACGCAGATGGGTCTGGGCATGGACATGGCGATCTTCGCGATGCACATCATGGGTGCCTCGTCGATCATGGGCTCGATCAACATCATCGTCACCATCCTGAACATGCGCGCGCCCGGCATGACCTTGATGAAGATGCCGATGTTCTGCTGGACCTGGCTGATCACCGCCTACCTGCTCATCGCCGTGATGCCGGTGCTGGCCGGCGCGATCACGATGACGTTGACCGACCGCCACTTCGGCACCTCGTTCTTCAATGCCGCCGGCGGAGGCGATCCGGTGATGTACCAGCACATCTTCTGGTTCTTCGGCCACCCCGAGGTCTACATCATGATCTTGCCGGCCTTCGGCATCGTCTCGCAGATCATTCCGGCCTTTGCCCGCAAGCCCCTGTTCGGCTACGCATCGATGGTCTACGCGACGGCATCGATCGCGATCCTGTCGTTCGTCGTCTGGGCGCACCACATGTTTACGACCGGCATGCCGGTGACGTCGCAGCTGTTCTTCATGTACGCGACGATGCTCATTGCCGTGCCTACCGGCGTCAAAATCTTCAACTGGGTCGCCACGATGTGGAAGGGCTCGATGACGTTCGAGACGCCGATGCTGTTCGCGGTCGGCTTCATTTTCGTGTTCACCATCGGCGGCTTCACGGGCCTGATCCTGGCGGTCACGCCGATCGACATCCAGGTGCACGACACCTATTACGTCGTGGCCCACTTCCATTACGTGCTGGTGGCCGGTTCGCTGTTCGCGCTGTTTGCGGGCTTTTATTACTGGGCGCCAAAATGGACCGGCCACATGTACCCGGAAGCGCGCGGCAAGACGCACTTCTGGCTCTCGCTGATCACGTTCAACGTCACGTTCTTCCCGATGCACTTCCTGGGCCTGGCCGGCATGCCGCGCCGCTATGCCGATTACGCGGTGCAGTTTACTGACTTCAACATGATCGTCTCGATCGGCGCGTTCGGCTTCGGCTTCAGCCAGGTGTACTTCCTGTTTGCGGTCGTGCTGCCGACGATCCGCGGTGGTGCCAAGGCGCCCGCCAAGCCATGGGAAGGCGCCGAAGGCCTGGAGTGGACCGTGCCGAGCCCGGCGCCGTTCCACACGTTTGAAACGCCGCCGCTGGTCAAATAAGGGGTATCTGATGACCACGCCACGCAAAACCAACAACCTGAGAACCGCGCTGTGGCTGGGCGGCCTGGCGCTGTTCTTCTTCATCAGCGTGTTCGTCAAGTTCACGCTCTTGAGCTGATATGGCCACCAGCCTCAAGTTGCTGCGCCTGAACCGCCGCACCCTCGGCAAGCTGGTGGTCGTGGCGGTGGCGATGTTCGGCTTCGGCTATGCGCTCGTGCCGGTGTACCGGCAGATTTGCGAAGTGCTGGGCATCAATGTGCTCACGCAGCAGGATGGTTTTGTCGCGGCGCCGACCAATAGCCAGGTCGACAAGTCGCGCACGATCACGATCGAGCTCGATGGCAATTCGCAGGGTCCGTGGCGGTTCCGGCCCACCACACGCAGCATCGACGTGCATCCGGGCGAACTGGCCACCGTCATGTACGAGGTCGTCAACACGCAGGGGCGGGCCGTGAAAGCGCAGGCGATTCCCAGTTACGCGCCGCAGTCGGCCACGCCGCACTTCATGAAGGTCGAGTGCTTCTGCTTCCGCGAGCAGACGCTGGCCCCGAACGAAGCGCGCCAGATGCCGGTGGTGTTCTTCATCGACCCAAAACTGCCGCGCGAAGTGAAGAACATCACGCTGTCGTACACGTTCTTCGAAATTGGCGGGGCGTTCAAGGCAGCCGCCGCGTCGAAAGAAGGCGATGCAAACGGATAAGCCCCATCAGCGCAAGGGCAGTTTTTTGTCCAGCATGAAGGCCGTGCTGTGGTCGTTCTTCGGGGTGCGCAAGCGCGCCGATTACGAGAGCGATGCGGCCAGCCTGAACCCGGTTCACGTGATCGTCGCCGGCCTGATCGGGGTAGCGATCTTCATTGGCCTGATCATGCTGGCCGTGAGTTTTGCAGTGGCCTAGTTTCTCAGTTCGACGCAACAATCAACAGCATCGCCCGAGGAGATAAAGATGAGTTCGTCACAACCAGCTTCGCCATCGACTGCCGCGCCTTATTACTTCGTTCCTGGCCCCTCGCGCTGGCCGCTGCTGGCCGGCCTGTCGATGCTGGTGACGATGGCCGGCGCGTCCGGCTGGGTCAACGGGCTGCCGTTCGCGGCGCCGGTTTGCCTGACGGGCATCGTTGCGATGCTGGTCGTGCTGTACTTCTGGTTCGGCGAGGCGATTGGCGAATCCGAATCGGGGCTGTACGGCAAGCGCATCGATTTGTCGTTCCGCTGGTCGATGAGCTGGTTCATTTTCTCGGAACTGATGTTCTTCGGCGCGTTCTTCGGTGCGCTGTTTTATGCGCGCGTGATTTCGATGCCGTGGTTGGGCGACCTGGATCACCAGATCCTGTGGCCCGATTTTTCGGCACATTGGGGCAATACGGGGCCGGCCGGCATCGTCGAGGGCTTCCGCACGATGGGGCCGTTCCCGATCCCGACCATCAACACGGCGCTGCTGCTGACGTCGGGCGTGACGCTGACCATCTCGCACCATGCACTGCGCGCCGGGCACCGCGGCAAGACGGCGTTCTGGCTGGCCGCGACCATTTTGCTGGGCGCCGTGTTCATGGGTTTCCAGGTGTACGAATACATGCACGCCTACCAGGACCTGAACCTCAAGCTCACGTCGGGCATCTACGGTTCGACCTTCTTCATGCTGACTGGGTTCCACGGTTTTCACGTGACGATGGGCGCGATCATGTTGTCGGTAATTCTGTACCGCGTGCTGCGCGGGCATTTCACGGCCGAACATCACTTTGGTTTCGAAGGGGCCGCGTGGTACTGGCACTTCGTGGACGTGGTGTGGCTGGGCCTGTACGTGGTGGTGTACTGGCTGTAAAGTAGGCGCAACCGGTCAGCGCAAACCCGTCGGCGCAATCCACCCCATCTGGTGCGCCGCCAGCAGGCACAGAAACAGCACGATCGACAAGCCCACCCGCAGCGCCAGCGCATTGACGGTGCGGTTGGTGCGCCCCTTGTCGCGCATCATGAAGAACAAGGCCGACGCCAGGCTGGCCAGAATCAGGACGAAGGCGATGGCAACGAAGATTTTCATGATGGGCCCGCGAAAGGTTGAGAATTCATTGTAATGCGCTTCGCCTTCCGATTTCGTCCCGTCGCCCTGATTGCAGCACTGATTGTGGCCCTCATCGGCATCTTGCTCGGCAACTGGCAACAGGACCGGGCCGCCTACAAGACCGAACTGCAGGCGCGCCAGCTGGCGCGCGCCGCCGAGCCGCCGTTGACCCTTAGCGCCACCACCGCCACCGCCACCACCGCCACCGCCCCGGCCCCGGCCCTTGAATTTCGCCGCGTGCGCGTGCACGGCGAATTCGTCGCCGGCTGGCCCGTCCTGCTCGCGAACCGCCCGCGCGCAACCCAGTCCGGGTTCTACCTCGCAATGCCGTTTAAAATAGCGGGTGCAGATACGCATGTGCTGGTGCTGCGTGGCTGGTTGCCGCGCCAGGCCGAGTTCGACAAGCTGCCGCCGTTTGCGACGCCAGCCGGGCTGGTGACGCTCGAAGGGCGCCTCGTCCTGTCCGCCGGCAAGGTGATGGAGCTGGGCGACGGCCCGCCGCTGGCGCCGGGAGCGGCGGTGCAGAACCTGACGCCGCAAGCGCTGGCGCAGGCGAGCGGCCTGCGCTTGCTGCCGTTCGTGGTGCAGCAGACATTGCCGGCAACATCGGCCGACCCGATGGTGCGCGACTGGCCACTGCCTGACGCGGGCATCGACAAACACCGCGGCTATGCCTTCCAGTGGTATGCACTGGCGGCGCTGGCCCTTCTTTTTTATGTGATGACGGGATTTCGACGTGGCTCAAGAACAACTCGCTGACCCTGACACCGCGCGCCGTCGCGGCCGCCTCAAACTGCTGCTGGTGCTGCTGATCTGCGCCGCGCCGCTGATCGTGTCGTACATTACCTTCTACATCGTCAAGCCGACCGACCGCACCAATTACGGCACGATCCTCGATGCGCGCACGCTGCCGATCCCGCAGATGGCCACGACCACGCTCGATGGCCAGCCGCGCACGCTCGCCGACCTGAAAGGCAAATGGGTCATGCTGCGCGTGGGTGGCGGCAAGTGCAATGACGAATGCATGCGCCAGCTGTACGCGATGCGCCAGTGGCGCACGATGCAGGGCAAGAACATGGAACGCATGGAACGCGTGTGGCTGATCACGGACAGCGAACCGCTCGACACCGTCCTCATGCGCGAATACGACGGCATGGAATTGCTGCGTTCGCCGGCCGCGACAGTGGCCAAGTGGCTGCCGACCGAAGCGGGCCGCCCCCCGAGCGACCATATCTACCTGATCGACCCGCTGGGCAACCTGATGATGCGTTTCCCGTACCAGCCCGAACCCGGCCGCGTCTACAAGGACCTCGCCAAGCTGCTCAAGGCGTCGGCCATCGGCTAAATCACGTCACCCGTAAAGAATCACATGGACCTGTCTTCCCTCATACACCTCGGCCTGATGGGCCTGCTCGTGGCCAGCCTGCCGCTGGCGATCGTCTGGATGTCGTCCGACGCCCACAAATACCGCAAGCTGGTCTGGGTGATGGTGTTTCTCACGTTCGACCTGATCGTGTTCGGCGGCTTCACGCGCCTGACCGACTCGGGCCTGGGTTGCCCGGACTGGCCGGGCTGCTACGGTGAAGCCAACCCGTTCCTGGCGCACGAGCAGATCGCCGCCGCCGAAGCGGCGATGCCGACCGGCCCGGTCACGGTGGCCAAGGCCTGGATCGAGATGATCCACCGCTACCTGGCGATGGGCATCGGCGCGCTGATCCTGGCGCTGCTGTTCACGTCGGTCAAGCAATGGCGCCGCACGCACGACGCCGTGTTCCAGCCGGCCATGCCGATCGCCTTGCTGGTCTCGGTGCTGGTGCAGGGCGCATTCGGCGCCTGGACCGTCACGCTCAAGCTGCAACCGGTCATCGTCACCATCCACCTGTTGCTGGGCATGACACTGCTGGCAATGCTGGTCTGGATGGGATGCCGTGAAGACGCGCTGCTCAAGCCGCCGGCGCCGCTGCAAAGGGCAGGCACTGCGCCGGGCCTGGTCGCACGGCTGCGCGCTCTGCGCTGGCTGTCGCCCCTCGCCGCCGTCGTGCTCACCGTGCAGATCGCGCTGGGCGGGTGGGTAAGCACTAACTATGCAACCATGGCCTGCGACACGTTCCCGCTGTGCCAGGGCGCGGTCGTGCCAGAGCTGGACTTCGAGCATGGCTTCCACCTGTGGCGCGAATTGGGCAAGACGATGGAAGGGCATTATTTGCCATTCTCGGCGCTGGTGGCGATCCACTGGGTACACCGCGCCTTCGCGCTGGCCGTCGTGCTGGTGCTGGGCCTGGCCGCGTGGCGCGCCTGGCGTCTGCCGGCGCTGGGCAAGACCGCACGTCTGCTGGTACTGGTCATGGTGGCGCAGCTGCTCACCGGCATCGCGACCGTGTATTTCAGCTTCCCGCTGGCGATTGCCGTCATGCATAACGCCGGGGCGGCGCTGCTGGTGATTTTGGTGACCATGTTAAACTACCGGGTGAAGTTCCAACTCGACGCGGCCCGCGCTGTCCCAGCGCCCGGAATCGCCGCGTCCGCAAGCACCCATTGATGACAACCCAGACAGCCATCCCCAAGCCCCAAAGCCGTTTCTCGCAGTATTGGACCCTGACCAAGCCGCGCGTGACGAAGCTGGCAGTTTTCTGCGCCGTGATCGGGATGTTTCTCGCTACGGACGGCTTCCCGGGCTGGCAAACGCTGATCGCCGGCACGGTCGGTATCTGGCTGCTGGCCGCTGCCGCATTCGCCGTCAATTGCCTGGTCGAGGCGCGTGTCGATGCGCGCATGACGCGCACCGCGCGCCGCGCCACGGCCTCGGGCGAACTGAGCACGACGCAGACCGTGGTCTTCTCGTCCATCATCGGCGGCCTGGGCATGCTGGTGCTCTACACGCTCGTCAATCCGCTGACCATGTGGCTGACCTTCGTCACGTTCGTCGGCTACGCTTTCATCTATACGCTGCTGCTCAAGCCGAACACGTCGCAGAACATCGTCATCGGCGGCCTGTCGGGCGCGATGCCGCCCGCGCTGGGCTGGGCAGCGGTGGCCAACGAGGTGCCGATGGAAGCGTGGCTGCTGGTCCTGATCATTTTCATGTGGACGCCGCCGCATTTCTGGGTGCTGGCAATGTACCGCCGCGAAGACTACGCGCGCTCGGGCCTGCCGATGCTGCCGATCACGCACGGCATGAAGTTCACTGGCCTGCAGGTGTGGCTGTACACGATCGGCCTGGCTGCCACCACCTTGCTGCCGTTCGCGGTCGGCATGAGCGGCCTGATCTACCTGGCGGCGGCGGTGCCGCTCAACGCCGTTTTCCTGCGCCACTCGTGGCGCGTGCACCGCAACTACAGCGATGCGCAGGCGCGCAAGACGTTCACCTGGTCGATCGTTTACCTGTCGCTGCTGTTCGCGGCGCTGCTGGTCGACCATTACTTCAAGTTTTGATTCGCAAATTTTAATGCGCAAGTTCTGATGATGGGTTCAAGATGAAACGACTGCTGACCATAGCGGCGTTCTCGGCCGTGGCGCTGTTTGCCACCGGCTGCGACAAGCTGCGCGACAAAGCCCCTGCCTTCCATAACACGGACGTGACGGGCGTCGACTATGCCAAGGGCTTCACGCTGACCGACCACACCGGCAAGGTACGCACGCTGCAAGACTTCCGCGGCAAGATCGTCGTGATGTTTTTCGGCTATACCCAGTGCCCGGACGTGTGCCCGACCACGATGGCCGAAATGGCGACCGTGCTGAAAGAAATGGGCCCGTCGGCCGACGAAGTGCAGGTGCTGTTCGTCACGGTCGACCCCGAGCGCGACACGCAGGAACTGCTGTCGCACTATGTGCCGGCGTTCGACAAGCGCTTCATCGGCCTGTACGGCGACGCCGCCGCGACCGCCAAAGTGGCCAAGGAATTCAAGGTTTTCTACGCCAAGGCGCCGGGCGCCGACGCCAGCAGCTACACGGTCGACCACACGGCCGGCAGCTTCGTGTTCGACAAGCAGGGCCAGTTGCGCCTGTTCGTGCGCCATGGCCAGGGGCCGGGCCTGATCGCTCACGACCTGCGCCAACTGCTATGATGCCGTAAACACCACTTCCCTGAGGCAGCATGGAGCAGCAACGATCCGGCAGAAACTACACCCGTATCGCCATGGTCATCCTGCTCACGCTGGGCTGCCTGTATGTGCTGCGGCCCTTCCTGCCGGCGATCCTGTTCGCCGCCGCCGTCGCCATCTCGAGCTGGCCGCTGTACCTGCGGCTGCTCACGCGCCTGAACGGCCAGCGCACGATTGCGGCGCTGACCATGACGCTCACGCTCACGCTGCTGTTCATCATTCCGTTGTCGATGGTCGCCTACAACTTGGGCGACGACGTCGCCCGTGGCTTCGGCGAACTGCGCATGCTGATCGAGCACCGCGAATTGGCGCCGCCCACCTGGCTGCGCGAGATCCCGCTGGTTGGCCCGTCGGTCGAGACCTATCTGAACGACCTGATCGCCAGCCGCGAGCAGATGCTGGCGCTGGCCCAGCGCATGCTCGAGCCGGCGCGCCACTGGCTGGTCAAGGGCGGGCTGATGCTTGGCACCGGCGTCGTGCAAATGAGCCTGGCCGCGTTCGTGAGCTTCTTCCTGTACCGCGACGGCAACGGCTTGCTCTCGATCATCGAAGTCACGATGCGCAAGGTGATGGGCGAGGGCGCCGAATCGATTCAGGCCACTGTCAGCCAGACGGTGCGCGGCGTGATGTATGGCCTGCTCGGCACCGCGCTGGCACAGGCAATCGTCGCCGCCATCGGCTTTGCGATTGCCGGCGTGCCAGGCGTGCCGCTGCTGTCGGTGCTGATCTTCCTGACGTCGCTGATCCCCTTCGGCCCGCCACTGGTCTGGGGCGGCGCCGCGCTCTGGCTGTTCGCGCAGGGTGAGACGGGCTGGTCGATCTTCATGACGGTCTGGGGTGCGGTATTGATCAGCGGCGTCGACAACGTCGTGCGCCCGATGCTGATCAGCCGTGGCAGCAGCCTGCCGTTCCTGCTCACGCTGCTCGGCGTGCTGGGCGGCCTGATCGCATTCGGCTTCATCGGGATGTTCATCGGGCCGGTCCTGCTGGCCGTGGGCTATTCCTTGATGAGCGAGTGGACCGGGACCGAAGATCCGATCGTCAAGCACGACGAGGAACGCGTCGTCGAATAGGGTTCAATCGAGTTTTCCTGCTGGAACCGTAAGAGGGGTGCGCGAACCCCTGTGCTATCGTCGACAGCACATACTCGTGAACCAACAAGGCGTGATGGATGGCTCGCTTGCTGCTTGCAACCGGGCTGTCTTCGCCTGCTCGAAAGGAATTCAATGAACCGTTTTAACGAAAAAACCATCCTCGTTACCGGCGCCGCGTCGGGTATCGGCCTGTCGGCCGCCCGCCGTTTTCTGGATGAAGGCGCCCGGGTCGTCATGCTCGATATCGATGGCGATAAACTCGACAAGGCCGCGGCCAGTCTTCCCCAAGATCGTGTGCTGGTGCAGGTCGGCGACACCGCCGACAAGGCCACCGCAACAGCGGCCGTCAAGGCTGCCGTCGAACGCTTCGGCAGCCTGCATATTCTGATCAACAATGCCGGTATTGCGACGGATGGCGACATCATGGCAACGAGCGAAGAAGACTTCGAGCGCGTCATGGCCGTCAATGTCACCGGCTACTATCACATGGCCAAGGCAGCGATGCCCGAGCTGGTCAAGTCGCGCGGATCGATTGTCATGACGTCATCGGTCTCTGGGTTGGGCGGCGACTGGGAAATGTTCGCCTACAACACGTCGAAGGGCGCGGTCAGCAATATGGTGCGCGCGATGGCAATGGATGCAGCCAAGGATGGGGTGCGTGTGAACGCGGTCAATCCAAGCTTGACCAAAACCGGGCTGACCGAGGACATGGTCAACAAGCCTGAGCTGATCGCCAAATTCAACGAGCGCATGCCGCTGGGCGCACCGGAAGATCCGGATGGCATCGCCGCTGCGATGGCGTTTCTGGCGAGCGACGATGCGCGCCTCATTACTGGTGTGAACTTGCCGGTGGATGCGGGATTGATGGCATCGAACGGTCCGCCGCCGCAGTAAGACATTGGCAGCACGGGGACATGCGTTTGGCATGCCCCCCGCTGTACGGTGATGTCAGGCGTGGGCGAAGCGCAATGAGCCCTTTCCGCCGACACACGGTTTACTTCTGCATGCTGTAACGCTCGAGCCAATGCGCATATGGCGCCGGCAACACCCAGGTCGGACGCTCAATGCCCAGCTCCTTGGCGGCTTCCAGCGGGTAATGCGGATTGGCCAGGTGGGCGCGGCCGACCATGACCAGGTCCAGCTGTTCGTCGGCCACGGCGCGCTCCGCCAGGTGCGGACCGTCGAAGCCCCACGCCGACGCGACCGGGATGCCGGCTTCGTCACGCACGCGCTTGGCCACCGGGCCCAGGAAGGCCGGTCCCCAGGGGATATTCACATCCGGAATCGTGAAGTTGACGCTGACGCTCAGCATGTCCAGACCGCGCTGGCGCATCATGCGAACCAGTTCGATCGACTCGTTGACGGTTTGTTCATCGTTGCCATCGTATTCGATGACACCAAGGCGCGCGGTGAGCGGCAGGTTGGTCGGCCAGATTTCGCGCACGGCTTCCAGGGTCTCGAGCAGGAAGCGGCTGCGACCGGCGAAGTCACCGCCGTACTGGTCGGTGCGCTGGTTGGAGTGCGGCGAAAAGAAGCTTTGGCCCAGGTAACCGTGCGCAAAGTGCAATTCGAGCCATTCGAAGCCGGCAGCAAGCGCGCGACGGGCAGCGTCGACGAAATTGGCCTTGACGCGCGCGATGTCGTCCAGCGTCATTTCCTTTGGCACTTTCGGCAGGTTGTTGCCGAAGGCAATCGCCGACGGTGCGATGGTATCCCAACCGTAGGCATCTTCCGACGGGATGTGGTCGTCGCCTTCCCACGGACGGTTGGCGCTCGCCTTGCGGCCGGCGTGGCCGATCTGGATACCGGCGACCGCACCGGCGGCCTTGATACGGGCCGCAATGTGGGCCATGCCCTCGACCTGTGCATCGTTCCACAAACCGGTGCAGCCCGGGGTGATCCGGCCTTCGGGCGAAACTGCTGTCGCTTCCACGATCACCAGGCCCGCGCCGCCGCGGGCAATGCTGGCGTAATGCGTCTGATGCCAGT
Organism: Massilia sp. MP_M2; assembly: GCF_039123635.1. Lineage (NCBI taxonomy): Bacteria > Pseudomonadati > Pseudomonadota > Betaproteobacteria > Burkholderiales > Oxalobacteraceae > Massilia > Massilia sp. MP_M2. The sequence continues at coordinate 848,168 of NZ_JBCHJF010000001.1, read as the reverse complement.
CATTGACGAAGCCATCGTTGGCGGTGTACTGGCACATTGGCGGTACCGCGATGCGGTTGCGCAAAGTGACGTCTTTGAGTGTGAACGGTGTAAATAAGGCTGCCATTGATTTTTCGTTTTCGTAACGTGAGGGTCAAGCCGCGGTCTTCGCCGCGACGGTCGGCCAGTATAGAAGGAAGGCGGAAAGCGTGCTTGAGGGGCCAGCTTTTTGCGGCTGTGGCGGTCGATCCGCGCTGAACGCGCGTCACGCAAACTCCGGCCAGCGCGTCCGATCAGTCGCTGTTCCTGGGCAACGTGAAGCAGCCGACTGGCCCGCGCAGACCGTTGTGATAATCTTGTCGGCCGCTCACTTTCAGGGACCATCATGACGTTGCCCGTTGTTGCTATTTTCGTTGCCAAGCCCGGTTTTGAACAGAAACTGGAAACACTGTTATGCAGCGTTGTCGAGCCGACACTGCGCGAGGAAGGCTGCATCAGCTACCAAGTGAACCGCGACATCGCCAATCCACGTCGCTTCGTATTCACGGAGGAGTGGCAGAGCAAGGCGGACCTTGACCGGCATCTTGCAGCGCCGCATCTGAGGATGCTGGCGGAGCAGGTACCGGAGTTAATCGAATCGAGTGATGTGTTCCTGCTGGCGAAGCTTGTCGGCGGTGCAGCATAAGCTTGCTGGCCGTGAACTTCTAGAATCCAAAAACTGTTGAGCAATCGACTTGAGAAGTCTGGTATCAAAAGCCGGGGTCAGGTCCGACATTTGGACACGGACTCTGCGTTAAGCAGTCATCGTTCGTCCAGCAACGATAAGCATAGTGTTGAGCTCGTGTCTGAATGTCAGACCTGAGGTGGTCCGGATATTCTGCACGCGAATTTCACGCCTTGCCCGAATCGCATACACTGAAACCCCTCACCTATCAGGAGCCAGTATGCGAACGAAACACGCCACACAGATCGTCTTTGTCCTCGCCAGCCTCTGTGCAGGGCAGGTATTCGCGCAGCAACCGACCATCAAACCCGGGCTGTGGCAGATCGATATGTCGCTGTCTGACAAAGCGGCGGGCAATCCGCTGGGGGGCTATGTCGAGCTGATGAAAAGCCAGATGGCCTCGATGACGCCCGAGCAGCGCGCGCAGATCGATAACATGCTGGCCGCCAGCGGCACCGAACTGAAAGGCGATGGCTTACGCACGAGACAGTGCATTACCCAGCAAAACATCAACGATTTCGATTTGTTCGGTAAAAAAGGCGCAGATTCCTGCACCAAGAAGATGACACCCATCGCCGGCGGAATGAATGTGAACATGGTCTGCACCCAGCCTCGGATGAAGGTCGACGCCGTCTTGAGGGCCGACAGTGAAACGGCGTATCGGTTCGAATCGGTCGCTACCGTGCCGGGGCCGGGTGGCCAGGAGATCAGCCAGAAATCCAGCGGCACCGGTCGATGGCTGGGAAGCGACTGCGCAAAAACCGGCACGGCAGCCGCTGGCCGATAATCTGTACGGCGTCGTTTAACGTAGCAAAGGGCGGCCTGGCAGGCGCTCATTGCGGTACGCATCGTCCAATCCTGCAACACCCCGTTGTCACGCAGGCCATCTTCCGTAAAAAAAACCATACCTGATCGACATGCTGGCCGCCAACGTGCGCTGGCCATGTGTCGATCCACCGGGCCATCTCCGGCGCAAGGCAACCACTCCCAAAGTGTGGCCGCATCAACAACAGCTTGGCGCGCGAATTCATGCCACTGTCATCATGCCGAATTAGCATCCCCCCGTCAGCGCCGCCAGGATGGCGCTGACAACTTCTGCTGCGCCCGCCCGTAGCGCGAGGCAGTACAGCCAGACAGTCCGGCTGTTCCCCTGCAGCGCCTTGCTTGCTCAAAATAACGCATATAACTTGAAGAGGGTTTGCTTTTATGAAAACGTCGCATCTCGGACTGTTGCCGCTCGCGGCCATGCTGTTCGCGCCGGTCGCCGCCCACGCCATGCCCGTATCGACACTCACGGGCGAGCGTCCGCTGGTGATTGCCCATCGTGGCGCGAGCGGTTACCTGCCGGAAGAGTCGGTGCAGTCCTATCAACTCGCCATCCGCATGGGCGCCGACTATATCGAAGGCGATGTGTACCTGACCGCCGACAACAAGGCGGTGATGCTGCATGACGCGACGTTGAACGCCACGACGAATGTCGTGGCGTTTGCGGCGACGCATCCCGAGATCGCCGCCCTGCGTTCCAGCAATGGGACGTACGATGTGCGCAGATTCACGCTGGCGCAACTGGAGCAGCTGTCCGTGACGTGCCGCAACGCCAATGGCTACTGCACTGACAAGACCTATTTCGACCCGGCCATCTCGTACAGCTTCACGTCCTACGACGCCTTCCTCGACCTGGCCTACAACCACTTTCTGGAGACCGGCGTGGCCATCGGCGTCTTCCCGGAAGCCAAGCAGACCGGCCTTGGCGTGGCGGAAGCCATCCTGGCGGGCCTGACCAATGCGAAGTACAACGGCTATTTCACGACGGCGGGCCGCGCGCTGACGCAGTCGTTCAATGCGGCGCAGGTAGAGTACCTGAACACCAACTCGTCCATCCCGGTCAGCTATCTGGGCGTCTGCCCCACCACGGCGGCAGGGGCAGCAGCGGTCGCCGCCATCGCCGACGGGATCGGCCCTTCGGCGAGCCTGCTCAGCGCAGCCTGCGTAAAGGCCGCGCACGACGCCGGAATGACGGTGACGCCGTACACGTTCCTGAACAATCCGGCCAGCTATGAGGCGGCCTACAACCTCGGTGTGGACGGCGTCTTCACGAACTACCCTGACATCGCTGTCACCGCGCGCGACGCTGTATTCGGGCCGGCCACGCCGGTGCCCGAGCCGCATTCACTGGCGCTGCTGGGCCTGGGTCTGGCCGGCATCATCGGACTGAAAAAGCGCAAGCAGGCTTGACCACGGGAGTGATTTGCACGCCCGGCCGGCATGTCCGGCCGGGCGTTTTCTCCAGCGCCGGTAATTCATGCGGCAAGCATCGCCCGCGTCATCAGAGCGTCATCGGGGCTCGCTAAGATTTGCCGTCTTTCACTTTTGCCAATTGTCACCCCATGAACCAATCTGACTCACGCCGCAATTTCATTCGTACCTTCTCCCTCGGCACCGTCGCCGTGTCCGCACTCCCGCTCGCGGCCTGCGGCGGCGGCGACGGCGACGACCGCACGGTCAGCTTCGCGCATGGCGTGGCCAGCGGCGATCCTCTGGCCGACCGCGTCATCCTGTGGACGCGCATCACGGCCACCGGCGCCGGTGACATCGACGTCGGCTGGGAAATTTCCGAGACGAGCGACTTTTCGCGCACGGTGGCCTCGGGCAGCCTGCGCACCGGGGGCGCCACCGACTTCACGGTGAAAGTGGATGCCACCGGCCTGACGGCCAACCGCAGCTATTTCTACCGCTTCGGCTGCTACGGCCAGCTCTCGCCGGTGGGCCGTACGAAGACGCTGCCAACCGGCAGCGTGTCACGCGTGCGCTTTGCCGTGTTCAGCTGCTCGAACTATCCGGCCGGCTACTTCAACGTGTATGCCGACGCTGCCAGGTTTGACGATATCGATGTCGGCCTGCACCTGGGCGACTACATCTACGAATACGCCGCCGGCGGCTATGCCTCGCAGAGCGCGGCCACCCTGGGGCGCGTGTCGAAGCCGACCACCGAGATCATCACGCTGACGGATTACCGGATCCGCTTCCAGCAATACCGCACCGACCCGGACCTGCAGGCGGTGCATGCACGCATGCCCTTCATCACGGTCTGGGATGACCATGAACTGACCAACGACACCTGGAGCGGTGGCGCCGAGAATCACGATCCGGCCACCGAAGGCTTGTGGTCGGCGCGGCGCCAGATGGCGATCCAGGCTTATCACGAATGGATGCCGATCCGCGTGCCGGACGCCGCGCGGCCGGACAGGATCTATCGCTCGTTCGATTTCGGCAATCTGATTTCGCTGCACATGCTCGACACCCGCGTGATCGGTCGCGACAAGCAACTGGGCTACGCCAGCTATGTCGGCGCCGACCGCAGCTTCAACAGCGCCGCGTTCACTGCCGATGTGACGAACCCGGCGCGCCAGCTGATGGGCACGGAGCAGACCGCCTGGCTGCAGGGCCAGATGAGCAAGTCGACTGCCACCTGGCAGATCCTGGGCCAGCAGGTGCTGATGGCGCGCATGCTGCTGCCGTCGCCGATGGTGCTGGGCACCACGGGCTATCCGGCGTACTTCGCGATCGCCGCCAAGGTCAAGGCCGGTGTGGCGCTGACCGCCGCCGAAACGCAGTTGCTTGCGGCCACGCCGGTGCCATACAACCTCGATGCCTGGGATGGCTATCCTGCAGCGCGCGAAACGGTGCTGAACATGGCGCAGGCGCTGAACAAAAACATGGTGGTGCTGGCGGGCGACACGCACAATGCCTGGGTCAGCGATCTGGCCGACCAGCAGGGGCGGGCAGTGGGTGTCGAATTCGGCGTCCCTTCCGTGACCTCGCCCGGTTTCGAAAGCTATTTCCCGACTGCCGCGCCCGCCACCATCGCGGGCGGCATGGAGCAGCTGATCGGGCCGCTGCAATACGCCGAGACGGCCTTGCGCGGCTTCGTCGTGCTGACTGTGACGCCGACCGAAACACGGGCCGAGTACCGCTACGTCGATACGATCACGTCGAAGACCTACAAGGCGGCCGTCGGCAAGACGCTGCGCATGTTGCCGGGCGCAGCGAACCGCAAGATCGTGGCCGCCTGACGGGTGCGTGGAGCGAGGCGCCGGTCCTCGCTCCTTACCCCGTTCAACACAATCCCAGCTGCCAGACGAGCTTCTCCCGATCCTTTTCCAGCAGCTGCACCTCGACCCCCTTGCTGGCCGAGCGCGTGATCACGACCGTCTTGTGAAAGTAGGTGTACCCGATGCTGACCACGCCCGAGCTCTCGGTGCCCTTGACGTCGGCCCGGTCGAGGTTGAGCTTCAGGTTCTGCAGGATCTTCGCATCGGTCCAGCCGGCCGACAGGCGCACGTGGCGCGTGCGGTCGTCGCCATTGGCCTGCGGATAGACGCGCTCGCAGGCATGGGCGGGGGCGGGCGCCAAGACAAGCGTGGCCAGTGACAGCAAGCCTGCTGCGAGAAGGTTCAGGGACAAGGCGCGGGTCATGGTGTTGATGTCGGTAAGGAATAGGTGATCACTGTAGCAGCAAGCGCAGTCTCTCGAGATCGATCGGCTTGGTCAGGTGGTGGTCGAACCCCGCATCGTGCGCCAGTTGCCGGTCGCGCTCCTGGCCCCAACCGGTGGCTGCAATCAGCTTGGTGCTGGCGCAGGCATCCAGAGCGCGCAGGCGGCGCGCCAGTTCGTAGCCATTGAAGTCGGGCAGGCCGATGTCGAGCAGCGCGACCTCGGGCAAGAACGTCGGCGCCAGCGCCAGCGCGCCCGCCGCCGTATGCGCCAGCTGCGTCGTGCAGCCGAACAGCTCGAGCATCGTCGCCATCGTCTCGGCCGCATCGACATTGTCATCGACCACCAGCACCCGCAGCGGCGCCGGCTGGCCCGGCGCCGCCGTCGCTGGCTCGGTCACAGCGCAACCGGCAATCAGCGGCAGGCGCAGCGTGAACTGGCTGCCGCGGCCCGGCCCGTCGCTCTCGCCCAGGATGTCGCCGCCATGCAGCTCCACGATGCCGCGCGCCAGTGCCAGCCCGATGCCCAGGCCGCCGCAGGCGCGTTCGCGCCCCGGTTCCAGCTGCGTGAACAACTGGAAAATCGTGCCCAGCGCACCGGCCGGGATGCCGATGCCGTTGTCGCGCACGCGCAGCTCTGCGTGGCCGGCTGAGCCAGCCAGTTCAACATCGATCAGCCCGCCATCGGGCGTGTACTTGGCCGCGTTGCCCAGCAGGTTGATCACGACCTGCGCCAGGCGCGTTGCATCGCCATCGACGGTCAGCGGCATATCGGGCAATGCCAGGCGCAGCGTGTGGCGCGCCGCCGTCATCACCGGCGCCATGTCGTGCACCGCGCTGTGCACCAGCGCTGCCATGTCGACCGGCGCGCGCCGCAGCTGCATGCGGTTCTGCGTAATGCGCGAGACTTCCATCAGGTCGTCCACCAGCCGCGTCAGGTGGCGCAGCTGGCGGTCGAACGCGCCGATCACGCGCGCGTCGTCGTCGTTGCCATGCTTGATCTTCAGAACATCGAGCGCGCTGCGCATCGGCGCGAGCGGATTGCGCAGCTCGTGCGACAGCGTGGCGAGAAATTCATCCTTGCGCAGGTCGGCTGCCGACAACTGCGTGTTCACGGCCTGCAACTGCAGGTCGAGCTGGCGCTGGGACTCGCGGGCATCGTCGGCAGTGTCCGACCCGCACATCAGCGCGTTTTCGTACGCGTGCCGGCCATCATCGCGAAACAGCGCCCAGTGGTCGATCTCGCGATCGCCCGCGCGCTGGCGCACGAGCTGGAGCAGGACTGGCAGCCGCGCGCCGCCCGGCCTCAAGAGGTCGATCTGGATGTCATGCGCCGCGCCCTCGCTCTGCAGGCGCGGCACGCAGCACGTGTAGTGGAACAGGCGCGCGCTGGCCGGCAGCAGATCGTGCAGGCGCGTACCCACCAGCGCCCCCGGGCGCATGCCTAGCCACGCATGCAGGCTGGCGTTGGCCGTGAGGATCATGCCGTGTGCATCGGTTGCCATGAGGCCGCAAGCAGCCTGGTCGAAAAACAGGTCGGTCGCGGTGACGGCGGTATTCATCGACGGTCAGCGTGGTGGCTGCGCGAGGAAGGCGTCGATGGCGTCCGAGACGGCAGTCGGGGCGCTCATGTGCGGGCAGTGGCCGACGTTCGGTACCAGCGCGAGGGCGCTGTCCGGCAGGTGCCGGTGCAGCCATTGGCCCACCGTGCGCGGCGCGATCAGATCGTCACTGCATTGCAGGATCAGCGCGGGCGTCGTGGACCTGGGCACGTCAAGGCGATGGTCCGAGCGGAACGTGACGCTGGCGAAGTGATGGGCAATCTCGGGATCGTTGCGGCAGAAATTGGCCGTCAGACCGGAGGCCAGGTGAGGCTGGTTGGGGGCGCCCATGATGGCGGGTGCAAGGCTGTGCGACCAGGCGATAAAGTTCGTTTCCATCGTCTCGAGCAGTTCGTCGATGTCGTCGCGCGTGAAGCCACCGGTGTAGTCGCCGTCATTGATGTAGCAGGGCGATGGACTGACCATGATCTGCGCCGCGAAGCATCCGGGCGCGGCAACCGTGGCCAGCATGCCGATCGTCGCGCCGACCGAATGGCCGACAAACACGACCGGGCCGCTGGCATACGCGTCGATGAGGGCAAGCAGGTCGTCGGCGTGACCTTGCAACGACCCATGGCGAACATGGTCATAGGCCGACAGGTCGGAGCCGCCGGAGCCGGCGAGATCATAGGTGAGGACGCGATACCGGTGCTGGTAGGCGGGGGCGAGGTGACGCCACATTGTCTGGTCGCACCCGAAACCATGGGCAAACACCATGGTAGTGGCACCCTGGCCAGCGAGGTGAACGTTATGGCAGAGCTGGGCGGACATTGAATGCCTCTCGTCGGTTCACGCAGATGTACACAAAAAATAACATCATTCTTGTGTAATGTCAGCAATGCCGATGCAAAAGGCTGTTAGTCGTGGTCGTCGTTCTCGCCGGCGCGTGTCAATTGCGGGATCACCTTGACCAACAGGATGCGCGGGCCAGTCATTTTCTTGACCACGACATCGAACTGCGGAAAGCCGATGCGCTGGCCCTGCTTCGGGATATCGCCAAGCTTGGCCATCAACAGGCCGCCGACCGATTCCACGTCGTCCAGCCCCATCTGCTCGTTGTCGATGTCGATGCCAAGCAGGCGCTCGAGCGAAAAAATCGGCAGGCTGGCCTTGCCGATCCAGGTGCCGTCAGCCTGCTTGAGCCAATCGTTCTCGTTCATCCGGAATTCGTCGCGGATCTCGCCGACCATCGCGCCCAGCAGGTTGTCGAGCGTGACGAAGCCAACCGGGCGCTTGCCCTTTTCGCCGATCAGGGCGAAGTGGGGCGCGCCGCCGCGAAAGCGCCGGAAGATGTCCTGCGCCGGCGTGCGCGCCGAAATCGATTCGACCGGCCGCAGGAACTGGGTCAGGTCGCCGATGGGCCGGCCCGACTGCAGCGCGAAATACAGGTCTTTCAGGTGGACGATGCCGATGACTTCCTCGCCGTCCTTGTCGAAATACGGGTAGCGCGAAAAGCGGTTGCGGCGCACGGTTTCCAGGTTCTGCTCGAGCGAGCGGCTGGCGTACAGGGCGCTGACTTCGTTGATCGGTCGCATCAGCTCGGACACCGCCAGCTGGCTGAAGTCGAGCGACTGGGCCAGGATATTGCGGTCATCCTGCGTGATCTTTTCGGCCGGGTTGCTGGTGCGCAGAATCAGTTTGAGTTCGTCGAGCGAGTAATGATGGTCGTGCCCGCCCTTGCCGGCCAGGCCCGCCACGCGCAGCAGCGTATTCGCGCTGGCATTGAGCAGGGCAATCGCCGGGTACATCGCCCAATAGAACGCGTACAGCGGGATGGCGCACCACAGCGCCACCGATTCCGGCAGCCGGATCGCCAGCGTTTTGGGAGCCAGTTCGCCAACCACGATGTGCAGGAACGAAATGACCGAGAACGCGACGATGAACGAAATGCTGTGGATCAGCTCTTCGGATGTCACCCCGAGCAACGCGAAGACCGGTTCGAGCAGGCTGGCAAAGGCCGGCTCGCCGACCCAGCCCAGGCCCAGCGACGCCAGCGTGATGCCGAGCTGGCAGGCCGACAGGTAGGCGTCGAGCTTGCCGTGGACTTTCTCCAGGATGCGTCCGCGCAGGCCGGTGGTCCTGGCGATGGCGTTCACGCGGGTCTTGCGCAGCGTGACGATACTGAATTCGGCGGCGACAAACAGGCCGTTCAGCGCGACCAGGAACAGGGCGAGAACGAGGAAGAGAATATTTTCCATGCTGGAGATGTATTAACAAAAGGCAAAGCCAAGGGGGCATTGTACAACCCAAAATGGCCCTTATCCGTCTGCCAACGCGCCTTTGTGCACTGCCGACAGGATTGCCTCGACCGCCGGATGCTTGATCTTGCGTTCGTTCGAGATCGCGTAGAAGTGTTCGCGCACCTCCGGCACCCGCCCGACCAGCTCGGCGCCGAGCTGGTAGTCGATGTCGGCAGCGGGCGCAGCCGGCGTGAAGAACAGCCCCAGGCCACGCCGGCCAAAGGTATTCAATAACGCGTTGTCTTCGAATTCGCCGACCACGTCGGGCCGGATCGCATGGCGCTCGAACCAGTCGTCGATCTTGCCGCGCAGGGCGTTGTTGCGCGTGGGGAGCAAAAACGGTGCGCCATGCAGCGACCCCGGAAAGTCCTCGCGGTACTCGTGCGCCAGAACCGGGGCGCCGACGACGAACATCTCGCTCTCTGACAGCAAGTGGCTGAACACGCGCAGCGTGGTGCCGGTGGGCACGGCGCGGTCGGTGAGCACCACGTCGAGCTTGTGCAGCGCCAGGTCGCCCAGCAGCGCCTCGTACTGGTCTTCGTGGCATACCAGCCTTACCGGCGTGGCCAGCTGGGTCGTTACCTCCAGCAGGCGGTAGGCCGTGAACTTGGGCAGCGAATCGGAAATGCCCACCGCCAGGCGGATGCGGGTGCTGTCCGATGCATCGAGCGCCTCCTGCATCTGTTCGCCCAGCAGGAAAATCTGGTCTGCATACGACAGCGCCAGGCGGCCCGCTTCGGTGAGATTCAGGCGCCGGCCCTGCTGGGTGAAGAGTGCCTTGCCAAACGCCTGTTCAAGTAGGGTAAGCTGCGTACTCACCGTCTGGATGGCAAGCCCGAGGCGCTCGGCGGCGCGCGTAATGCTGCCTTCTTTTGCGACTACCCAGAAGTAATAAAGGTGACGAAAATTCGGGAGTGCATGGCTCATGGCTTCTGTTTTTCGGAAGTAATCTTTCGATTATCTTCGCTTTTTCAATTGCTTGCCAACCTTTACACTAGTTCGTCAGCACCGTTTTTCAAAAAATTTATAAGAGGGGAATATTAATGAAGTACTTTACCTGGTCATTCATCGTGACCGCGGTCTGCCTGGCCCTCTCGGCCTGGTGGGGATTTGAGCACGGTGGCGTTTCGGGCATGGTCACCGCGCTGGGCGTGGCGACCATTCTGGCCGTCATGGAAGTGTCGCTGTCGTTCGATAACGCGGTGGTCAACGCGTCGGTCCTCAAGACCTGGGACGAGTTCTGGATCAAGCTGTTCCTGGGCGTCGGCATCATCATCGCCGTGTTCGGCATGCGACTGGTGTTCCCGCTGGTCATCGTGGCTGTGGCCGCCGACCTGGGCGCGATGGAAGTCTGGGACCTGGCGCTGTCGGATCCAAAAGCATTCTCGATGCACCTGACCAATCACCACGCTGAAGTGGCGGCATTTGGCGGCATGTTCCTGCTGCTGGTGTTCCTGAACTTCATGCTCGACGATGAAAAAGAAACCCACTGGCTGGGCAACTTCGAGAAAAAGCTGGGCTCGCTGGGCAAGGTCTCGTCGATCGCCGTCATGATCGCCATCGCTGCACTGCTGTTCAGCCTGACGTATGTCGATGAAGCGCAGAAGATGGTCGTGGCGATCGCCGGTATGTGGGGCATCCTGGTCTACGTGGCAGTCGATATGCTCAGCAGCCTGCTCGAAAAGAGCGAGTCGAGCGGCGGCAGCGTCGGCGATGCGGTCAAAAAGGGCGGTATCGGCGGTTTCCTGTACCTTGAAGTGCTGGATGCATCGTTCTCGTTCGATGGCGTGATCGGCGCGTTTGCGATCACCAGCGACGTCGTGATCATCATGCTGGGTCTGGCAATCGGCGCGATGTTCGTGCGTTCGATGACCGTGTTCCTGGTGCGCAAGGGCACGCTCGATGAATACGTCTATCTTGAGCACGGCGCGCACTACGCGATCGGTATCCTGGCCGTGATCATGCTGGCCAGTATGAAGTGGCATGTACCAGAGCTGATCACCGGCGGTGTGGGCGTGGCCTTCATCCTGGCGTCGCTGTGGAGCTCGCTGCAGCACAAGAAGAAGCACGCCGCGCTCGCCGGCGCGTAAGGTGATGGCGCCGCCGTCCACGCAGTGATGGTTGACGGTGGCGCCATTCTGGTAGTAAAGAATTCGCTGCGAGTGGCAGAACACCAGCTCGCGGCGCTTGCAACCCGGTGTTCACTATTTAGGAGATTCTCACCATGGCAATCAGTCTGCAAAAAGGCGGCAACGTCAACCTTTCCAAAGAAGCGCCAGGCCTGACTTCATTGAAAGTCGCACTCGGCTGGGACATCCGCGCCACCGATGGCGCAGCCTTCGACCTCGACGGCGCCGTGTTCCTGCTCAACGCAGCCGGCAAGGTCCGTTCGGACAGCGACTTCATCTTCTACAACAACCTGAAGTCGGCCGACGGTTCGATCGTCCACTCGGGCGACAACACCACCGGCGCCGGCGACGGCGACGATGAATTCGTCACCATCGACCTGACCAAGGTCCCGGCCGACATCGACAAGGTCGTGCTCGGCGTGACCATTCACGAAGGTGAAACCCGTCGCCAGAACTTCGGCATGGTCGGCAAGGCGTTCATCCGCTGCGTCAACAACGGCAACAACGCCGAAGTGGCACGTTACGACCTGTCGGAAGACGGTTCGACCGAAGCGGCCATGATCTTTGGCGAAGTCTATCGCAATGGCGCGGACTGGAAATTCCGCGCGATCGGCCAGGGCTTTGCTGGCGGCCTGGGCCCACTCGCCCGCAGCTACGGCGTCAACGTTTAATCATTCAAGCCAGGGCGCTTCTACGGGGGCGCCCTGCGTGGAACCAATCTAAGGAAGCCAAATGCCAGTATTTACCGTGACCGGGGACGTCGATCCTTTCCTTCATGTGTCGATGAAGCAGGGCGAGACCATCTATTGCGAATCCGACGCGATGGTGATGATGGAATCGACCCTCGACCTCAAAGGCAAGATGAAGGGCGGGCTCGGTAGTGCACTGATGCGCACCTTTGCCAACGGCGAGTCGTTCTTCCAGCAGCACATCGAAGCCACGCGCGGCGATGGCGACTGCCTGCTCTCGCCAACCCTGCCGGGTGCGATGCAGACGGTCGATGTCGGTCCGAGCCACTACATCATCAGCGATGGCGCGTTTGTCGCGGCCACGTCCGGCGTCGACCTCAAGGTGCGTACGCAAAGCCTGGGCAATGCGCTGTTCGCCAACAGCGGCGGTTTCTTCGTCACCGAAACGGGTGGCCAGGGCCAGTTGGTGGTGTCGGGCTTCGGGTCGATGTCGGTGCTGGATGTCGAGCCGGGCAAGGACGCAATCATCGACAACTCGCACGTGGTGTGCTGGGACAGCACGCTGCGCTACGAGATTTCGATCACGACCGGCACCAGTGGCGGCTTCCTGGGTAACCTGATCAACAGCCAGACCAGCGGCGAGGGCATGGTCCTGCGCTTCTCGGGTCGTGGCAAGGTGTATGTATGTTCGCGCAACCGCACTGCATTCAAAGCCTGGATGCAGCAGCCAGCGAAATAACGGAGGAACGCAATGTCAGTCAATCTGCAAAAGGGCCAGAAGATCTCTCTGGACAAGGAAGCCGGTGGCGGCCTGTCCCGCGTGACCATGGGTCTGGGTTGGGATGCGATCAAGTCGAAGGGTTTCTTCGGCTTCGGTGGCGGCAAGTCGGACGCCGTCGACCTGGACGCATCGGTGGTCATGTTCGACGAATCGAACAAGCCGGTGGACGTGATCTGGTTCCGCCAGCTCAAGAGCAAGGATGGCAGCATCGTGCACACGGGCGACAACCGCACCGGCGCCGGTGATGGCGACGACGAGCAGATCACCGTCGACCTGAGCGCCGTGCCGGCATCGGTCAAGGCGCTGGTCTTCACGGTCAACAGCTTCACCGGGCAGACCTTTGCCACGGTGGAAAACGCCTACTGCCGCCTGATCAATGCAGGTAACCAGCAGGAAGTGGCGCGCTTTAACCTGTCGGTGACGGGTTCGCACTCGGCGCAGATCATGGCCAAGCTGTACCGCCATGGCGGCGAGTGGAAAATGCACGCGATCGGCGAGAACGGCAACGGCCGTACGTTCGACGATCTGATGCCGCAGATTACGGTGCATTTGTAATCGACGGGATTGTTTAATCAGAGAACCGGGGCCTTGTGCCCCGGTTTTTTTATGGCTTGGCCTCTTTCCGCATTGAGCATTGACAACGCCAACAACCGCGTTTACTGTATTAGCCAACTAATACACCAATACGCAATGACCACTTCACTGTTTTCGATCATCCCCGGCTCTTCCGAGCCGATCTACCGGCAACTGGTCGACCAGGTGCGGCGCCTGGTCGCCGGTGGCCAGCTGGCGCCCGGTGCGGCATTGCCCTCGGTGCGTGAGGTGGCCCAGCAGTTGACGGTCAATCCGATGACGGTCTCCAAGGCTTACGGCCTGCTCGAACTTGAAGGCGTGCTCGATCGCCGGCGCGGTGTCGGCATGGTCGTGGCCGATCGCGCAGCCGGTGCGGGCGCGGGCACGGCTGCCGATGCCGCCGATCGCGCCGCACTGCTGCGGCCCACGCTGGAGCGCGCGGCGCGTGAAGCGCGCGAACTCGAACTCGATCCGACCACCGTGCTCGCTCTTTTCACACTCATCCTCAAGGAATCACCGTGACACCATCCCCGATCCAGATGCGCGGCGTGGCCAAGCAATTCGACAGCAAGGCCATTCTCGATAACCTCGACTGGGAAGTGCGGCCGGGCCAGGTGGTCGGCTTGCTCGGGCGCAATGGCGCCGGCAAGTCGACGTTGATGGAATGCCTGCTGGGCCTGCGCGAGACCGATGGCGGCAGCGTCCTGCTGTTTGGCGAACCGCTGCATGCGTTGACGGACGCAACGCGCGCCCGCATCGGCTACGTGCCGCAGAAATCGGATCTGTTCGAGTGGATGACGGCGCTGCAGATGCTGGACTACTTCAAGGCGATGTACCCGCGCTGGAACGATGCGAAAGTCGCGTTGCTGCTCGAACGCTGGGGCTTCGATGGCCTCATGCGCAACAAGCCGATCCGCAGGCTCTCCGGCGGCGAGCAGCAGCGCCTGTCGATCATCCGCGCGCTGGCGCATGATCCCGACCTGCTGGTGCTGGACGAACCCGCGTCGGCGCTGGACCCGGCCGGCCGGCGCAGCTTCTTGTCCGAACTGGTCGACGGCGTGATCGAGCAGGGCACCACGGTGGTCTTCTCGACCCATATCCTGACCGACCTCGAGCGCGTGGCGCCCGACGTGGCGTTTCTCAAGAATGGTCGCATCGCGCTGCAGGGCGAACTCGACACCCTGCTCGATGGCGCGCGCCGTGTGATCGGCCCGGCCAGCATGCTGGGCACCGCCTTGCCGGGCGAGCTGCGCCGCAGCCAGGCGGGCGATGGTTCCGTTTGCGTCATCGTGCAGGGCGGGGCCCCAATGGCTGAAACGCCAGGCGTGCGCGTCGAGCCGCTCGGCCTGGAAGACCTGTTCATCGAGGTCACACGGTGAGCGCGCGTCTGCAACAGTACCGCATGCTGTGGCAAGCCGCGCATGTGCAGATCCATCCGCGCGCACAGACAGTCCTGTGGTCGGCCATCGCCATCCTGACCGTGGCCGTGGCCGCGCTCATGGGGGCGGCGTACGGCGTACTGACCGGGCTCGGCTGGGCCTTGTGCACGCCGGCTGGTCTGTTGCTGTTTGACTGGACCATGGCCTTGGTGCCAGGCGCGCTCGGCATGAACACGCCCGCCAACGCCCAACTGGTGCCGGCCATGCGCGCTCGTCTGGTCGAACTGGTGCTGCTGGTCTGGTTCGCCGCAGTCGGCCTGCTGGCCGCAGGGTTGCAGTTGATCCCGGCGGCGTCGCACCTGGTGCTGCCATTCGCCATGGCCGGCACACTGGGCGTGGCGACGCTGATCGCCGGCGTCGGCGCTGGCCTGGTACTGATGCTGCCATTCTTCTTTCCGTTCCTGAGCGAGGGGTGGCAGGAATGGCTGCGCGACGCTGCCGCGCAGCCTGGCGTCATGCCGCTGCTGGCGGCGGCCATCATTCTGCTTGTCATACCGGTGGTGCGGGCGCTGTTTCCCCGGGGCGGCGAGCGCCACTGGGCCATGCGCGAGCATCTCGCCCTGTTGTCAGGCGGCAGCGGCAGCAGCGCCTTGTGGGAAGGCACGCGCCGGTACTCGGTGCGCCGCTTCCTTGCGCGCCATGGACCGGGGCGGCATACGCCGGGCGCGCTGCTGCTGCATGCACTTGGCCCGAACCTGTTCTACCTGATGGTGTCGACAACCATCGGCGCGGCGCTGGCCTTCGCCGCCATGACCTGGCACTTGCGCGGCACCCCTATCTCCGACGAGAGTGTGCCCACGATGCTGATGATCGGCGGCACCATGCTGTGCTTTTTGTTTCCTGTTGCTGCCGTGCCATTCTGGCTGGCGCGCACCCGCGGCGAGCAGGCACTGGTACGGTTGGCGCCGGTGTCGCCGGTCGATCCGGCCCGCTTCAACGCGCTGCTGGCCCGGGCCATGCTGCGTCAGGGTCTGGCGATTTGGGCCTGGGCCTCGGCGGTTTCGCTGTTGCTGGCCCTTGCCATTGGTGCGCGCGGGATCGAACTGGTGTGGCAGGCGTGCCTGTGCTGCGTTACCTTGTCGGCACTAGCACTCTTGCTGCGCGACCATGCGCGTGCGCCGCGCTGGGGGATGGTGTTCTACGGACTGGCGGCGCTCGGACTGAGCTTTATCGGCCCGATCCTGGCCGTGTTTGGCGCCAAGTGGCTGGGCTGGCCGATCTGGTCCAGCGCCACTGTTAGCTCCCTCATGCTGACCGGCGTGCTCGTGCATCGGCGCTGGCGGCGCATGTGCGACGCACCGATCGCGTTTCCGGTGGGCCGCCTTGGCTGATCGCCACGCTGGCGATCCTTGGCCTTCTGCTACATCAATAACAGCATGCTGGCGCTGGCCAGCGCCAAGTGGGGGCCGCACGCGCCGGCGAGCAGGGCACCAGCACGGGCCCAGCATGTGCGTGCGCGCTGGCACAAGGCGCAGCAGCGCAGCGCCATGGCAGCGTAGTGCAATCGGGCGCACTGCCCATGCCATAATGCGCAGACCATGAGCGTGCGCACCCAATTTCCGCTGACAGCCGGCCCCGCAGTCTGTCGATCCGATGCGTGATCCCAACGCATTTCCCATCGACGGCGGGGCGCTCGGCGCCGCGATTCGCGACCACGACTGGGCCGCCACGCCGCTGGGGCCCATCGAGGGCTGGCCGGCCACGCTGCGCACCGGCGTGAGCATCGTGCTCGGTTCGGCGTTCCCCAGTTTTCTGGTCTGGGGCGCCGAGCAAACCTTGCTGTACAACGATTCCTACGCCGAGATCCTGTGCGACAAGCATCCGCATGCACTGGGCCGCAGCTTCCAGGCCGCCTGGCCCGAAATCTGGGACGTGCTCGCCCCGCTGGTCGAGCGCACGCTGGTCGGCGGCGAGTCGTACAAGATGCACGACCTGCCGCTGGTCATGCAGCGCAAGGGTTATGCCGAGCATACCTGGTTCACGTTTTCGTATGGCCCGGTGCGCGGCGACGGCGGCGAGATCCTCGGCCTGTTATGCACTTGCATCGAAACCACCGACACCATCCTTACCCGACGCCGTCAGGTGGCCGACGAGGCCGTGCTTCGCGAGCACGAAAGCAATTCGCGCATCGATGCCGAACGGGTGCAGCTGGCGCTGGCTGCCGGCGCCATCATCGGCACCTGGTTCTGGGATTTGCCGACCGACCGGTTCACGGTCGACGAGGCATTCGCGCGCGCCTTCGGCCTCGACCCGGCGCTTGGGCGGGTCGGTCTGAGCCTGGCCCAGATCGTCGCCACGGTCCACCCGGACGACCAGGCCGGCCTGGCGCAGGCGATCAATACCGTCATCGCGCGCGGCGGCCATTATGCCCACCAGTACCGCGTCAAGCGCACCGATGGACGTTACTACTGGATCGAGGCCAACGGCCGGGTTGACCTGGCGCCGGACGGTACCGGGTTGTCGTTCCCGGGCGTGCTGATCGACGTCGAGGGCCGGCGCGCGGTCGAGGCCGAACGCGACCAGGCGATCCTGAAGCTGCGCGCCCTCAACGAGCAGCTCGAGCAGAAAGTCATTGCCCAGGCACTGGCGCGTGGCCGCACCTGGCAGGTCAGCCCGGACATCCTGGGCGTGCTCAATGCTGACGGTTTCGTCGAGACGTCGAACCCGGCCTGGCAAACCACGCTGGGCTGGACCGAAGAAGAAATCGCCAGCACGCACTTCATGGAGTTCGTTCATCCGGACGACCGGGCGCTGACCCGGGCCGTATGGCGCGATGCGCTCGAGCGCGACATCCCGGCGCTGCGTTTCGAAAACCGCCACCGCCACAAGGCCGGCGGCTGGCGCTGGCTGTCGTGGGTGGCGGTGCCGGACGAGGGCAAGGTGTATTGCTCGGCGCGTGACGTGACGCTTGAAAAAGAAGCGCAAGCCGAACGCGACCGCATGTGGGACACGTCGCCCGACCTGCTGCTGACGATCGATTTCAATGGCGTGTTCCGGCGCGTCAATCCGGCCTGGACCGACTTGCTCGGTTATACCCCCGAGGAACTCGTCGGGCATCATGCCACTGACTTCGTCGTGGCCGAGGACCATGCCCTGACGGTCGATGCCTACGTCGCCGCAGCTGAAGGCAGGCAGCCGCGCCTGGTCAACCGCTATCGCCACAAGGATGGCTCGACACGCTGGATTTCGTGGGCCGCCGCGCCGGCGGGCAGTGTGACGTATGCGACCGGCCGCGACATCACGGTCGAGCGCGAGCGCCAGGCCGAACTCGAACGCGCCCAGGAACAGCTGCGCCACTCGCAGAAAATGGAAGCGGTCGGCCAGCTCACCGGCGGCCTGGCGCATGACTTCAACAATCTGCTGGCCGGCATCGCGGGCAGCCTGGACCTGGTCAAGATCCGCATCGCGCAAGACCGCGTGGGCGATGTCGACCGCTACATCGGCGTTGCGCAGGGCGCGACCCGGCGTGCGGCGGCACTGACCCATCGCCTGCTGGCGTTCTCGCGCCGCCAGACGCTCGCGCCCACGGCCATCTGCGTCAACGCCATGATCGAGGGCATGATCGACATGATCCGGCGCACGGTCGGCCCCGGGGTGCAGGTGGAGCCGCGCGGCGATCGGGCGCTGTGGGCGGCGCTGGTGGACCAGTCGCAGCTCGAAAATGCGCTGCTGAACCTGTGCATCAACGCGCGCGACGCCATGCCCGCCGGCGGCTGCATCACGATCGAAACGGCCAATCGCCAGCTCGATCCCGTTGCCGCACGCGCCCTGGAACTGCCGCCTGGCGACTACCTGACGCTGTCGGTCTCGGATGCCGGCACCGGCATGGCGCCGAACGTGGTGGCCAAGGCGTTCGATCCGTTCTTCACGACCAAGCCGATCGGGCAGGGTACAGGGCTGGGCCTGTCGATGATCTACGGCTTCGCCAAGCAGTCCGGCGGCCAGGTGCACATCGATTCGGTGGTGGGGCGGGGCACCACGGTGGGCATTTACCTGCCGCGCCATCGCGGCCAGGCCGAGGGCGTCGAGGCCGCGCCGCCCGTGGCGCTGGCGTCGCCCGACGGCCGGGGCGAGACGATCCTGGTAGTCGACGACGAGCCCAGCGTGCGCATGCTGGTTGTCGATTTGCTGGAAGATTTGGGATACCACGTGCTCAATGCCGAGGATGGCGCCAGTGGGCTGGCGTTGCTGCAATCGGCCGCGCGCATCGATCTTCTGATCACCGACGTCGGCTTGCCCGGGATGATGAACGGACGGCAGATGGCCGATGCCGCGCGCGTGGCGCGGCCCGAACTGAAGGTACTGTTCATTACCGGCTATGCCGAGACAGCCTTGCTCGACAACGGGCAGCTGGGGCCCGACATGGCGATCCTGACCAAACCGTTTTCAATCGAGACGATGGCGCAGCGGGTGCGCGACATGGTGGCCCGGCACGGGTGATGGCTGTTCGCCACTGCCTGTCCCACGGACAGCAACCAACAGCCTACAGCCAACAACAGCCAGGGTCAGGTCTGACATTCGGACACGGCCTCTACATTAGTTGGCCAAGCCCCTCGCGTCGGATTTCACGGCTGCCTTTCCGCACCATCGCTACTGATGTGATCGTGTCCGAATGTCAGACCTGACCCCGGCTTTTGCGTCAGTGTCCGCGTCGCTGCACCAGCGCCGTACCCACGCCATGGCGCTTGCTTTCGCTGACCGCGGTCACCGTCCCATCCGGGTTGAACACCAGCGCATTGGCTGCGCCGATTTCTTCTGGTGGTGATTCCCAACGCTGGCCGAAGCGCGCCAGCCCTGTTGCCTGCGCGCTGCGAGTAAAGCCCGGCTCGACCGAGGTGTCGGGCGCGTTGCGCTGGCTGATGCGTGGCGCATCGACTGCGTGGTTCATCGGCATGCCGAAGTCGACGTGGTTGACGATCGTTTGCAGCACGGTCGTGATGATGGTCGCGCCGCCCGGACTGCCCACTGAAAACGCCGGCTTGCCATCCTTGAGCGCAATTGTCGGCGCCATGCTCGAGCGGGGTCGCTTGCCGGCTTCGGGCACGTTGGGGTGCGGGCCGGCGAAGTCGAAGTCGGTCATTTCGTTATTCAGCAGGAAGCCGTAGCCCGGCACGACGATGCCGCTGCCGCCCCACGATTCGATGGTGAACGTGTAGGCAACCACGTTGCCATCCTTGTCTGACACCGTCAGGTGCGTCGTGTGCAGGCTTTCAGGTGGGGGCCGGATGCTGGCCCGCACCGGTGGGAGCAGCGGTACGCTGGGATCATTCTGGAACGCATACGGATTGCCCGCCGCCACTGCCCCTGGTGCGGCCTGTTGCAGCGAGATCAGCGCGCGGCGCGTGGCGGCGAAGTCCTTCGACAGGAAGCCGGCCAGCGGTGCATCGACGTATTCGGGATCGGCCAGATACGCGTTGCGGTCGGCAAACGCGAAGCGGCTCGCTTCGATAAACAGGTGCTCGGCCTGCGCGCGCGGCATGGCTTTCAGGTCATAGCCTTCGAGAATGTTGAGCGCATGCGCGACCGTCGCGCCGCCACTGCTGGGCAGCGGCATGCCGTACAGTTCATAACCACGATAGGTGCTGCGCAGGGCGGGGCGGATGCGCGCTTCGTAGTTGGCCAGGTCGGCCAGCGTCATCGTGCCGGTGCGGACTTGCACGCCCCTGGCCACGGGCGGGCGGTTGACGGTGTCGACGATCGCGCGCGCCATCGGGCCTTCGTAGAATGCCTTGGCGCCGCCGGATGCGATGGCGCGGTAGGCCCGCGCCATGCCGGGATTGCGCAGCAGCGTGCCGGTAGGGATGGCCTTGCCATTCTGCAGATACAACGCGCTGGTCGGCGTGAACTGGCGAAACTTGGCAAGGTTCTGGTCAACCAGGCCATTGAACGTGGCGTTGACCCGAAAGCCCGTGTCGGCCACCGTGATGGCGGGCGCCAGCACCTGCGCGAAGCGCATGCTGCCGTAGCGTTCGAGCGCCTCGTGCCAGCCGCGCACCGTGCCCGGCACACCCACTGCCGCGCCGCTGGCGACGGCCGTGTCGAAATCGACCGGCTTGCCATTGCGCTCGAACAGCGTGGGGCCGGCCTTGGCTGGCGCCGTCTCGCGGTGGTCGATCGTGATCACCCGTTTGTCCTTGGCCAGGTAGATGACCATGAAGCCACCGCCGCCGATGCCGCAGCTGAACGGATCGGTCACGCCCAGTGTGGCGGCCGCGGCCACGGCCGCATCGACCGCATTGCCACCCTGGTTCAGGATCGTCAGCGCCGCTTGCGACGCCTGTGCGCTGATGGTGGCCACGGCGCCGCCGTGACCCGTCGCGACTGGCGCGCCGGTCACCGGCGCAACGAAGATCGACAGGATCAGGCCGCATGCCAGTGCAGCGCTGACGGGCGCGCGGGCCGACACTCAGGTCCCGTACATATTGAGCACCACCGGATATGACGCCGGCTTTGCGTCGATCATGCCGCGCGCCGGCGGCTCGAACGACCGGTCGAGCTCGACGCGCGCGCCGCGCAGCGCCGGCGACGTGAAGCCCGGTTTGCCCGGCACCAGCCAGAACGCCTGCGCCACATTCTGGATGCGCAGCGTGAAGCGGTAGGCCACGCGCCCGGCCACGATGCAGCGTGCGTTGTCCGGGCAGCGGGTGTCGTCGACGCCTTCGTAGGTCAGGCTCAGGCGCTGTTCGGGCGCCAGGAGCAGGCTCTGGCGCTCAGTGAGCTTGTATTGCGCGTCTGGCAGGCGCTCGGGCGCAGCGCAGCCGGACGACAGGCCAGCGCCGAGGCAGACGGCGGCGATGCAGAAGACGCGGGCCGGACGGAAGATCGAGGGGCGCATGAGTGTCATCCAGGGTTTGACAGGAAAACCCATGATAGCAAAAGCGCAAGCGCAGCGGCGCGACTTGATGCGCCCATGCGTCATGAATACGCCGTTTTTGAAGTCATAAACAGGTCATATTCGCAGGCTATTCTCTGTCCTGTAGTTCAAAACATATCCCTCAACTAAGGAATAACAATGTTCAAAAAGATCCTCGCCGGCGCTGCTGCCGCACTCGTGATGACGACCTCGTTTGCCGCCGACATGACCGGTGCAGGCGCTACCTTCCCGTACCCGATCTACGCCAAGTGGGCCGAGGGTTACAAGGCAGCGACCGGCAATGGCCTGAACTACCAGTCGGTGGGTTCGGGTGCCGGTATCAAGCAGATCAAGGCCAAGACCGTCGATTTCGGCGCGTCGGACATGCCCCTGAAAGCAGATGAACTGGAAAAAGAAGGCCTGATGCAGTTCCCGGCCATCATGGGCGGCGTGGTTGCCGTGGTCAACGTCGAAGGCGTGACCCCAGGTCAGCTGAAGATGACCGGCCCGGTGCTGGCCGACATCTACATGGGCAAGATCACCAAGTGGAATGCTGCGCCGATCGCCGCGCTGAACCCGGGCGTCAAGCTGCCGGATACCGACATCACCGTCGTGCACCGCGCCGACAGCTCGGGCACCTCGTTCCTGTGGACCGACTTCCTGGCGAAAACCAGCCCGGCCTGGAAAGAAAGCATCGGCTCGGGCACCACCGTGAAGTGGGCCGTGGGCGTGGGCGGCAAGGGCAACGAAGGCGTCGCCGCCAACGTGCAGCGTATCAAGGGTTCGATCGGCTACGTCGAATGGGCTTACGCGAAAAAGAACAAGCTGTCGCACACCCAGCTGCGCAATAAAGAAGGCGTCGACCTGCAGCCAAGCGACGACGTGTTCAAGGCAGCTGCCGCGAACGCCGAGTGGACCAAGGCCCCAGGTTTTGGCGTGGTCCTGACCGACGGCGCCGGCAAGCAAAGCTGGCCAGTCACCGGCGTGTCGTACATCCTGATGCACAAGGAACAGGCTGACGCCAACAAGGGCAAGGAAGTCGTCAAGTTCTTCGACTGGGCCTTCAAGAACGGCGCCTCTGCAGCGGCTGAACTGGACTACGTACCGATGCCAGCGAGCGTCGTCAAGCAAGTGCAGGATGCCTGGAAAGCCAACCTGAAAGATGCTTCGGGCAAAGCGATCATGTAATCAGGCAGGCGATGTAACGATCCGGCAGCTTGACTGCCGGATTTTTTTATCAGCTCATTCAACCTCGGCATCTCACAGACTGGAAATCCCATGACAATGGCGAACACGATCGTCCTGGTGATTGATGACAAGCCGGCCATCGCCGAATTGCTCAAATTTTCGCTGCACGAGGACGAGTGGGTCTGGCACAACGTGCCAAGCCTGGCGCACGCCTGGGACTTCATCGGGCGCGAACGGCCTGAACTGCTGTTGCAGGAATCGATGCTGCGCAACGAAGGCGGCATGCGCCTGCTGGCGCGCCTGCGTGGCGACCGGCGTCTGCGTGAGCAGCCCGTCATCCTGCTGGCGGCCGAATGTGCCGAAGGCGAGCGTCCGCCTGCGTTGCCGGCAGCGGTGTCGCATCCCGAATTCATCCCGCAAGCGCCGATCGGCGAAGCGCGCGAACTGTCGCCCGAATCGCGGCTGCTGCGCTCGGGCCGCCTGGTGCTCGACCCGCTCAGCTGCAGCGTCAAGGTCGGCAACAGCCGGGTCGAAGTGCGGCACGCCGAATACCGCCTGCTGCGTTTTTTGTTGTGCCATCCGGGCCAGGTTTTTTCGCGCTCGCAACTGCTTGAACAACTGTGGGACGCGCACCAGTCGCTCGACCAGCGCACTGTCGACGTCCACGTGCTGCGTCTGCGCAAGGCGCTGGGCCGTGCGAAATCGCTGATCAAGACCGTGCGCGGCGCCGGTTACATGCTGGCGCCGACCTGACATGCAGCGTTCGCTGGCAGCATGAGCCACCCCCCGATTGCCCCTTCCGCCACGCCACACCGTAGCAAGCGCTATCTGGTGCTGGCATGGCCGCTGCTTGCCCTGCTGCTGTGCATTGCGCTGTGGGGCGCGACCCTGTTGCGGGTGGACGCCGAACAGGCGCGCGTCGCCGGCCAGGTCCGCAAGGACGCTGCCGCCTACGCCGAAGCCTACGAACAATACATCACGCGTTCGGTCGCGCAGATGGACCAGATCACAATGCAGCTCAAGTTCAGCTGGGAGAACTCGCGCAAGCCGGAACTACTGGCTGACATGCGGCGCGACGGCATGTTCACCGACAGCGCCTTCCAGGTGGTCGCCGTGCTGGACCGCTACGGCATCGTGCGCTCCAGCACGCGGCCCGGTCTGGTTGGCGCCGACCTGGCGGACGGCCCGTATTTTTCGCGCCACCGCGACAACAACTCGACGGCGCTGCGGGTCGGCACCACACCGGCGCAGTTCGGCGCAGCCGACGACGTCGTGCTGTTCACGCGCCGCCTCGACGACCGCGAGGACGAGTTCGACGGTGTGGTCATGATGGCGGTCGATGCGCGCTACTTCACGTCGTTTGTCAGCCCGGCCACGCTGGGCGCCGGCGGCATCGTGGCGCTGGCCGGCAGCGAAGGGCGGCTGCGCGTCGAACAGCGCAGCGATGGCGCCGCGTTCTTCGACACGGCCACGCTGCCGCGCCGCGGCGCCGCCTGGTCGGGCGAGCAGGGCGTGCGCGAGATCGACGGGGCCGATGGCTTTGCCGACGGCCAGTCACGCATCCTGGGCTGGCGCCAGTCGCCGGTCTATCCACTGGTGGCGCTGGTCGGCCTGCCAAGCCCCGATACGCTGGCCGCAAGCAATCTCTACTGGACCGAAAGCCGCGACCGCGCCATCGCCGCCACGCTGTGCCTGATGCTGCTGGGTGCGGTCGGCGCCGTTCTGGCGCAGCGCGCGCTGGGGCGCAGCAAGGAGCAGGACGATGTGCGGCGTGCCTACCGCACCGCCACCGAAAGCGGCAACGACGGCTTCTACATGGCCGCCGCCATGCGCGGGCGCGACGGGCAGATCGTCGACTTTCGCATCGTCGATTGCAATGAACGGGGCGCCTTCTTCTACGGCATGACGCGCGACGACCTGGTCGGCGCGAGCCTGGCCGAGATCGACGCGGGCCTGTTCGGCGAAGATTTGCTGGCCACCTACCGCAAGGCGATGGAGACGGGTTTCCATGAGGACGACCGCAAGATGCCGAGCGACAATCGTCTCAACATCAGCTGGGGCCGGCGTCGTCTGGTGCGGGTCGGTCATGGCCTGGCCGTCACGCTGCAGGACATCAGTGAGCGCAAGGCCCACGAGTCGCAGCTCGAGCGCCTGGCCAACGAGGATGCACTGACTGGCCTGGCCACACGTCACGCTTTCCTGGAACGCATGCCCGCGATGCTGGCGCAGGCGCAAGGGGCCAGCATGGGCGCGGCGCTGCTGTTCATCGACCTGGACGAATTCAAGCACGTCAACGATTCGCACGGCCATGCCACCGGCGACGCGGTGCTCAAGTGCGCGGCCCAGCGCCTGATGTCATTGCTGCGTCCGTCGGACCAGGTAGCGCGTTTTGGCGGCGACGAATTCGTCGTCCTGCTCACGCCGTGCGACGGCGAGCGTCAGGCGGCATCGGTCGCGGCGCGCATCGTCGATGCGTTCGGGGTGCCGTTTTTGCTGGGAGACGAGCTGCACGCCGTGGGCGCGTCGATCGGCATCAGCATGTACCCGCGCGATGGCACCGATGCCGAGACGCTGGTGCGCCACAGCGACATCGCCATGTATGTCGGCAAAAACGACGGCAAGGGGCAATACCGCTTCTTCGATCCGTCGCTGTCGACGACGCTCACGTCGCGCGCGCGGCTCAAGCAAAGCATGCTTGAGGCGCTCGAGGGCGACCAGTTCGTGCTGCACTACCAGCCGCGCGTCGACGCCCACAGTGGCGAATTGCTGAGCATGGAGGCGCTGGTACGCTGGCGCCATCCAACGCTGGGGATGGTCGCGCCGGGCGACTTCATTCCGCTGGCCGAAGCGACCGGCCTGATCATTCGCATCGGCGAGGTCGTGATCGACAAGGCGTGTGCGCAACTGGCCGCCTGGCGCGAGGCCGGCGTGCCACTCGTGCCCGTGTCGATCAACGTCTCGCCCAAGCAGTTTCTGCGTGGCGGCGTGCAGCGGCAATTGCATGCAGCCCTGGTGCGCTACCGCGTGCCGGCCAGCCTGATTGAGGTGGAAATCACCGAGTCGGCCATGATGGGCGACCAGGACGACATCCTGGCCGAACTGGCGGCGCTGCGTGCGCTGGGCGTGAAGCTGCACGTGGACGACTTCGGCACGGGCTACTCGTCGCTGTCGCAATTGCAGCGCCTGAAGATGGATGTGCTGAAGGTCGACCGCGCATTCACCAACGAGCTGGCCCGGTCGAAAGAGGGCAAGGTGTTCTTCCAGGCGATCGTGTCGATGGCGCATGCACTGGGGATGTCGGTCGTGGCCGAGGGCGTGGAAACTGCCGAGCAACTGGCCATCCTGCGCGGCCTGGATTGCAACGAGGTGCAGGGTTACTTCATCGCGCGGCCGATGCCGGCGCAGGACATGGCGGCGCTGATGACGCAGCGCTACCTGCTCGAGGTCGCAGCAGCAGCGTCGTGAGCGAGTGATCAGCGAAGTTCCGTGCTGACGTTTGAGCGGTATCGGTCTGGCGATGCAGGCGCGGCATAGAGTGGCTGCACCGGACATGCCCGGTGTGAAAGGATCCCATGCCGAACCTTCAAGATGTTGCCGACCAGATCAACGCGCGACTCGACCAAGTCGCAAGCAACACCGCCACCACGGCGGATAACACGGCCGATGTCCGCAACGAGCTGGTGCAGACCAACAGCCGCCTGGCCCAGATCGACGCCACACTGGCGACGGGTTTTGCCAATGTGTCGCAGGGCTTGTTTGCGCTGATTCAGGTGCAGATCATTGCCGCCGGCCTGCTCGACCACAATCGCAAGCAGAACGACACCATCATCTGCGAGCTGGCCAACAGCAATACGCTGCTGTGTAATAGTCTGCGCAAGCTGGCCCTTCAACTACGCATCAGCGAGGCATCTCAGGCGTCACTGGCGCGTATCGAGGGCATCAGCGAGCGCGTCCATGCGCCCGAGGCCGGCGACGTCGACCGCCACCGCGAACTCCTGGGGCAGGTGCAGGCTTGCTGCCCGCCCGCGCCCCCTCCGCAAGAACCTTGTCCCGCCGTATGCCCTTCGCCGGTGTACCGCGAGCGCCAGCCGACGGGCCAGGACTGGAAGCCGCTGCCACCGCCGCAACGGCCGATCGGATAGCCGCCATGGCCACGTTCATCCTGCAGGATGCGACCGGCATCGGGTCGGACGATCTCGATCCGACGCAAGGTTTTATCGACATGACGATCATCGCCAATGACACGGGCCTCGGCATCGCCGATCCTGCGGCCGGCAAGCAGCGCATCACCTATACCCGTTCTGTCAACGGCCCGCCCCAGCTGCGTCTCGACGCCATGATCAACACGGGGTTTTCGCCCGACTACGGCAGCGGCGCGAACAACGTCGACACGATCGTCGTTGCCGGCCTCAAATCGCTGGTACTCGACGATGGCACGTCGATGGCCAACAACGGCACCGCCTTGCCGCCCAAGTCGAGCGGCTTGCCGGGCGCCAGCCTCAACCCGACCGAGCAGTGCCTCGTCATTTACGATACGCAGCTGACCATTTGCGTGGCCAGCGCCGGTTCCGGCGGTTCGCTCGATTTGGGGGTGTCCGCGCCGGTCGCGTTGTACCACGAGTTTTCCCACGCCTTTCGCATCGTCAACAACACCTTGCTGGCCCTGACCGGCACCTGCGATCCGTCCTCACCCGAAGAACGCGCCGCCATCATCGACGAAAACGATCTGCGCACCGATCTGGCCAACCGGCAGGGCGCCAGCGCCACGCTGCGCGACCCCGGCAACCATTGCGGCAAGACCGATTCGGACTGCGAAAGCTGCTGCATCATCGCCACGCTGGTGTCCAGGTCGCCCGTGTCGCGGCAAGTGCAGATGCTGCGCTGCGCGCGCGACCACTTCGTGCGCGGGACCGAGGTCGGGCATGCGTTCTTCGACCATTTTTTCCGCGACTACTACGCGTTTTCACCACAGGCCTGCACGCTCATGGCGGGCGACCAGTCGTTGCGACGTCAGCTGCTCGACGGCTTCGTTGAACCCTTGCTCGACTTCTGGAACATCATGGTCGCGCGGGGCCGCCGCGTGATGAGCAGCACGCAGCTGGGCACCGCATTCATTGCGCTGCACCCCGATCGCCTTCACGCCGAGCGGCGCCACGCAGCCTTGCTGGGTACCAGCGCCTATTGGGAAAGCGCAGACGGACAATCCACCGAGACGCCGGCGCAGTTGATGGCATTGCTGCGCGAGCGTGCCTGGCCCA
Organism: Massilia sp. MP_M2; assembly: GCF_039123635.1. NCBI lineage: Bacteria > Pseudomonadati > Pseudomonadota > Betaproteobacteria > Burkholderiales > Oxalobacteraceae > Massilia > Massilia sp. MP_M2. Next base: position 820,221 of record NZ_JBCHJF010000001.1, on the reverse strand, counting down.
GCCCCTACATGCAGTGGGCACTGGTCGCGCCGGTCAGACTGATGCACGCGCTGCTGACCCGGTATCTGGCCGGCGCCGACGCCCCGGCGATCGGCCGCGCTTTCACCGAAGCGCTCGATGCATGGGCGCCCGAAGTGCCGATCTGCACATTATGGGCGGCGCTACCGGCCGCGCAGGTGCGGCGCGAGCTGGCGTTCTGCGAACGCGCGCTGCTACAGACGACAAAGAGTAAAACCCGCTTCCGGCAACGATTGGGCGAGCGGTTTTGCGATATCACGGCCGTGGCCGGCGTACTGGGCCAATCGCAGGCAATCGACAAGGGGGATACATGGCGAACAACGACAGCAAATCCGACGAGCTGAGCGCATCCATCCAGTCGGTGGCCCCGCTGGATGCGCGCCTGCAGGTCGTCGTGCGGCTGCAGAACAAGGCTGCGCGCGCGCTGCATTATGTGGCCGACGTGCGCGCCACGCGCTACGACCCGGCCACGCGCACCCTGACACTGGCGCTGTCCGACGAAGGCCGCGAAGTCATCCCGGGCCTGGCGGGCAGATTACCCTTGTTTCGCCATGTCGATCCGGGCAGCGAAGCCGAAATTCACCTGAGCGTCCCCGACAAGATCGTCAAGCTGTCGCGCTCCGCCGGGTCTGTCGAATCTGGCGAGCTGGCGTTCGAGACACAGCAATTATCCGACGTCCGGGAAGTCGTGGTCGAAGTGGCGTGGGCCGACGTGCCGTATTACCACGACACGCGGGCAAGCTCGCTCCAAGATGCACGCCTGCCTGCCGCCCGCTGGGAACAGCACAAGGCGCGCGCGACGAAGCGTCAGGACAAGAAACGGCCGCCCAAAGCATGACGCAGGCCTTGCTCAGTCGCGGGGCGTTGTGCAGCGGCGCATGCCCAGGCACGTGCGATCAGTCGAGATCAGCAGCGCTGTGGCGTTCCAGTACCTGGTCTTCTGCCGGCCCGAACGACCGGTTGACCTTGCGCCCACGCACCACGGCCGGGCGCGCAGCGATCGCATCGGCCCAGCGCTTGACGTGCTTGTACTCGTGCACCGACAGGAACGTGGCGGCGTCGTACAGCTGACCGAGCACCATGCCGCCATACCACGGCCAGATGGCCATGTCGGCGATCGTGTAGTCGTCGCCGGCCATGTAGCGGTTGTCGGCCAGATGGCGGTCGAGTACGTCGAGCTGGCGCTTGGTTTCCATCGCGTAGCGGTCAATCGGGTACTGCAGTTTTTCGGGCGCATACGCATAGAAGTGGCCGAAGCCGCCGCCCATGAATGGCGCCGAGCCCATCTGCCAGAACAGCCAGTTCATCGTCTCGGTACGTGCCACGCCATCCTTCGGCAGGAAAGCGCCGAATTTTTCGGCCAGGTACACCAGGATGGCACCTGATTCGAACACGCGCACGGGCTCGGCACCGCTGCGGTCGACCAGGGCGGGAATCTTCGAATTGGGGTTGGCGTCGACAAAGCCGCTCGAAAACTGCATGCCATCGTTAATGCGGATCAGCCAGGCATCGTACTCGGCGCCCGCATGGCCGGCGGCCAGCAGTTCCTCGAGCATGATCGAGACCTTCACGCCATTGGGCGTGGCCAGCGAATACAGTTGCAGCGGGTGCTCGCCTACCGGCAGCGCCCCCTCGTGGGTCGATCCGGCGACGGGGCGATTGATACTGGCAAAGGCGCCGCCCGGCGTAGCAGGCGGGGTCCAGACGGTTGGCGGGACATACGGCGTTGAATCAGGCATGGCTTTTCCTTGAGCTGACGTGTCAGAAGGGCCATTCTAGCCAATGGGCCGCAAACGTGTTGGCGGCTGCTTTAATGGGCTGGGGCCGCGAGCCTGTGCGTTCGTTCAGCGTGCGTAGATGCCGCAAAAAAGCCGTAGGGTGGACGTGGCCGGCGAGGCGGCTATGCCGTCCACGCGTTCAAATTACTCCGGTTTCGTGGCGGCCACATTTTGTTGAACGCGTGGACGGGCAACCCGTCCACCCTACAGCTAAAAATCCACAGAAGCGCCATTGCAAAAAACCAAACCGCATAAAAAAACCCCGCCAAGGCGGGGTTCCAGAGAGAGCAGGGCGGCTTTAAACAAACGCCGTCAGCGTACCCTTCATTTTCTTCAGGGCAGCCGATTCGATCTGGCGAATCCGCTCGGCCGACACGCTGAATTCTTCTGCCAGCGTGTGCAGCGTGGCGCCCGAACCGTCGTCGTTGGCCAGCCAGCGCGCTTCGATGATGCGGCGCGAACGCGGATCGAGCTTGCCGAGCGCCGATTCCAGGCCTTCGGACTGCAGACGTGTGACCTGCTGCGCTTCGAGTACCTTGGTCGGTTCTTGCTGCTCCGACGACAGGTAGGCGATCGGCGAGAACTTGTCGTCTTCGTCGTCGGTTGGCGACTCGAGCGCGATGTCGCGGCCCGACAGACGGGTTTCCATCTCGATCACTTCTTCGCGCTTGACGCCCAGCAGCTTGGCCAGATCGTCGACCTGGCCCGGCGACATCGCGTCCAGACCGGTCTTGTTGCTGCGCAGGTTGAAGAACAGCTTGCGCTGCGCCTTGGTCGTCGCGACCTTCACCAGGCGCCAGTTCTTGAGAATGTACTCATGCATCTCGGCCTTGATCCAGTGCATTGCGTACGACACCAGGCGCACGCCCTGGTTCGGGTCGAAACGCTTGACTGCCTTCATCAGGCCGATATTGCCTTCCTGGATCAGGTCGGCGTGTGGAAGGCCATAGCCCAGATAGCCACGCGCGATCGACACCACCAGGCGCAGGTGCGACAGCACCATCTTTTGCGCTGCGTCGAGATCGTTATCGTCGCGCAGCCGCTTTGCCAGCGACATCTCTTCTTCGTGCGTCAGCATCGGCAGGCGGTTCACCGCCGAGATGTACGCATCGATATTGCCGAGATTGCCGGTGAAACCTAGTCCCAGAGCACGATTGCTGGTCGGGACCAATGCGGATTGTGCGGACATGTTTATTTCCCTTTTAATAATCTTACTGCATCCTGATGGGCCTCGGCCTCATGCCGGTGACGCCATCACGAAGCGCATGTCGCTTCGTGTTAAGCGGATACTTTTTCTTGAAATTCGATTGCCTTGGACCATATATTAGCACTCCCCCAAATAGAGTGCCAGAACGTGGCCAGAACTTAAGACTGTCCAAAGTATTGCCCATGGGAATTAATTCCGCAAGCAATCCATTCTGGAACATCAGTCGGCTAGTCACTTGATTCAGCCCACGGTTGAGCCGATAAACGGGGGAAATCGCGGATAGGTTCAGAGTAAGGCGTGCTGGAGAACCGCTCTGTTGACTAACGCACGTACGCCTGGGAAGGTCTGTAGGAGTTCTACGCAAGACAGCGTAGGGAAGTGCGAAGTGACCGTAGGAGCATCGGCGCGCGGCGGCGCATGTTGATGGCCAGGTAATCGGGGAGGCAGCGCAACGGTCGCCTCGCCCTGCTCTAAAGGTGGTGCCACGTGGGGTTTTTTCAATACCCTGGGCCCATCTTTTTTATTCAGCAATATTGTAGGAGTGCCGCTGCCGGCACCCCTGCAGTCCCTCAGCGCATGCGTGCCAGGTGACGACGGACCGACAGCAGGGCGCCAACCAGGCCCAGTCCGGCACTGACCGCCAGCAAGCCGGCAATGGCCAGCCCGCCCAGCGGCGCCAGCTGGAATTGCGAGCCGTACAGCCGTGCAAATTCAGCGATGGCGCCATTGAGTGGGTGCAGCGCCAGCGCCACCACGCCCAGCGCCACGCCGCCCGCGCACAGGCCGAGCAGGGCGCCGGTGTAGAAGAACGGGCGGTGAATGAAATCGTTGGTGGCGCCGAGCAGTTGCGAGACGGAGATTTCTTCCTTCTGCGTCAGCACTTGCAGGCGGATGGTATTGAACACCACGGCGATGACGACAATACCGAGCGTGCCGGCCAGCAGCAACAGGGCCAGGCGCAGGATGCCGAGCAGCGCGGCCAGGCGCTTGACCCAGGCAGAGTCGACCTGCACCGTCTCGACGCCCGGCAGGGCACGCAGGCGCTCGGTGATGGCGTCAACCTGCGCCGCGGCGCCTGCGTTGGCGAAGCCGTCCAGTTTCATCACGTAACTGTCCGGCAGCGGATTCTCGCCCAGCGTTTCCAGCACGCCGCCCAGGCTGCTGCGTTCCTTGAGCGACTCCAGGGCTTCTTCGCGCGGCACGAACGTGACCTCGCCCTTGCCTTGCGCCACGATCTGGCGAATCTGCGGCAGCAACGCCTGTGCATCGGGGCGGCTGACATCCTCGCCCATGAACAGGCTGATCTCGGGGTCGACCGATAACTGCTCGGACAGCGGCCGTACATTGTCGAGCAAGGTGAGGCCCGCGAACGGCAGCGTGAGCGCCAGCGCGACGACGAGCACGTTGAACAGGAAGCTGCCGGGCGACTTGCGCACGGTCGACAGCGCGGCCACCAGGGCGAAACGGTGCTGGCGCAACCACGGGCTCATGCTGCACCTCCGACCAGTTGGCCATTTTCGAGCCGGATGACGCGCTCGGCGCGCTCCAGCACGTAATCGTCGTGGGTCGAGATCACGCAGGTGACGCCGACCGCATGGAACGAGCGCAGCGCATCGAGCACCTTGTCGGCCGCGACGCGGTCGAGGTTGGCGGTGGGTTCGTCGGCCAGGATGATCTGCGGCCGGTTGACGATCGCGCGCGCCACGGCCACGCGCTGCTGTTCGCCGCCCGACAGTTCAAGTGGCATCGCGCGCGCGCGGTCGAGCAGGCCGACCTTGTCGAGCGCGGCGCGGGCGCGCTGCTCGGCTTCTGCCGTGCGCGCACCGGTCACCAGCATCGGCAGCATCGTATTGGCCAGGATATTGCGGTCGTTGAGCAGGCGTTGCTGCTGGAAGATGATGCCGATATTGCGGCGCAGGAAAGGAATCCCGGCCGGCTTGATGCGGCCGACGTCATGCCCGCTGACGATCACCTTGCCGCTGGTTGGCCGCTCGACGCCGGCAACCATTTTCATCAGGGTCGACTTGCCCGCGCCCGACGGGCCGGCCAGGTAGACGAGCTCGCCCTTGGCGATGTCGAGCGTGACGTCGTGCAGCGCGTAGCTGCCCCGCGCGTCGCCATGGGTGTACTGCTTCGATACTGACTGGAATGCAATCATGGGGTCCTTGTTCGATCAGCCGAGCAGGGCGTCGACGAATTCTTCGGCATTGAATGGCTGCAGGTCTTCCAGCTTTTCGCCCACGCCGATGAAGTACACGGGAATCGGGCGGTTCTGCGCGATTGCGGCCAGCACGCCGCCCTTGGCGGTGCCATCGAGCTTGGTGACGACCAGGCCGGTCAGGCCCAGCGCATCGTCGAACGCCTTTACTTGCGAAAGCGCGTTCTGGCCCGTGTTGCCGTCGATGACGAGCAGGATTTCATGCGGTGCGCCAAGCATGCCCTTGTCGAGCACGCGCTTGATCTTTTTCAGCTCTTCCATCAGGTGCAGCTGGGTCGGCAGGCGACCGGCCGTGTCGATCATGACGACGTCGGTGCCGCGCGCCTTGCCCGACTGGACCGCGTCGAATGCAACGGCGGCCGGATCGCCCGACTGCTGTGAAATCACGGTGACGTTGTTGCGCTGGCCCCAGACCATTAATTGCTCGCGCGCGGCGGCGCGGAACGTGTCGCCCGCAGCCAGCAGCACCGACTGGTCGAAGCTTTGCATGTGCTTGGCCAGCTTGCCGATGGTGGTGGTCTTGCCGGCGCCGTTCACGCCCGCGATCATCATCACCAACGGGGCGTGGCGGCCCAGTTCAAGCGGCTTTTGCAACGGCAGCAGCATCTCGATCATCAGGCTCTTGAGCGCCCCCTTGACGGCCGCTGCGTCGAGCAGCTTGTCTTCTTTCACCTTGCGGCGCAGTTCGGCGAGCAGGTGTTCGGTGGCGGCAATGCCGGCGTCGGACATCAAGAGCGCCGCTTCGAGTTCTTCGTACAGGTCTTCGTCGATGCGTGCACCGACGAACAGCAGCGACAGGTTGCTCGAGGTCTTGGACAGGCCGGCTTTCAGGCGCGCCATCCACGAGTGTTTCTTTTCCTGCTCGGTGGTGGGGCGCTCGGCGGTTTCCGGGAACAGGTTGCCGCCTTCGTGCAGCACGCTGACTTCAGGCTTGACGCCGGTCTTGATTGCGGGCTTGACCTCGGGCTTGACCTCGGTCTTCACCTCGGTCTTGGCCGCGACGGGCGCCGCTGGCGCTGGCCTGGCGACCGGCGCCGCCGGTGCCGCTGGTGCAGCAGGTGCAACGGGCGCAGTGGGTTCGGGCGCCGGGGTATCGGGCGCTTTCTTTCTTTTGAAGAAGCTGAACATAGTGTCTGGTGGGGGACTTCGTGCGAACGCCGGCGGGGCCGGCGATGAAAAAACGTGCGAATATTTTACCAGAGCAGCAATACGTTCCCGCTTTGCGCGCTAGCGTGCTCCTTTTGCGGCCTCGGCCTGTGCGCGCATCATCTCGAGCGTGGCGTTCGGCGTGATCAGATTGCCGTCGTAACGCAGCTCGATCACGGCCGGCAGCTGTGCCTGCGCGGTGTAGGCCAGCGCGCGCGCCAGGGCCGGTGCGAAGTCGGCGGTCTGGTCGACCACTTCGCCGTGGCCGCCATAGGCGCGTGCCAGCGCCGCGAAATCGGGATTGTGCAGGTTGGTGCCTGACACGCGGCCCGGATAGGTACGCTCCTGGTGCATGCGGATCGTGCCGAACATATTGTTGTTGAAGACCAGGATCACGACGCCGGCGCCGTACTGCACGGCGGTGGCCAGTTCCTGGCCCGTCATCATGAATTCGCCGTCGCCGGCAAAGGTCACCACGGCGCGCTCGGGATGCACGATCTTGGCGGCGACGCCGCTCGGCACCGCATACCCCATCGCGCCATTGGTCGGCGCCAGCTGGGTGCGCATGCCGCCATAGCGGTAGAAGCGGTGTGCCCACGAGGCGTAATTGCCGGCGCCGTTGGTGATGATGGCATCCGCCGGCAATGCACTTTGCAGATCCTGCACCACTTGCCACAGGTCGAGCGGGACGCCTTCGCGCAGCAGGGCCGGTTGCGCCTGCCATGCGGCCAGTTCAACCCTGGCCTGCGTCACGCTGTCCTGCCAGGTTGCATCGACCGGCGCCATCGCGGCGAGCATCGCGCACGCTTGCGGCATGCCGGCCGCGATCATCAGTTCGCCCTGGTACACGCTGCCCAGTTCTTCCGGATCGGGGTGGATGTGCACCAGGCGCTGGGCCGGCACGGGCGCGGCCAGCAGCGTGTAGCCGCCGGTGGTCATTTCGCCCAGGCGCGGGCCGATGGCGATGACCAGGTCGGCGTCTTTCACGCGCGCGGCCAGCTTCGGATTGATGCCGATGCCCACATCGCCGATGTAGTTCGGGTGTGCGTTGTCGAGCAGGTCCTGGAAGCGGAAGGTGCAGCCCACCGGCAGGTGGTTGCGCTCGGCGAACTGCGCCAGGTCGGCGCACGCTTGCGCAGTCCAGGTGCCACCGCCGAGCAGCACGACCGGGCGTTCGGCCTCGGCCAGCATCGTGCGCAGCTGTGCGATCTGGTCGCTTGATGGCGCACCGTGCGCTGGCACATAGGCGCGCGTGTCGGCGACGTCTGCCATTGACACGAGCATGTCTTCGGGCAGTGCCAGCACCACCGGACCCGGACGGCCGCTGGTGGCAACCTGGAACGCGCGCGCCATGTATTCGGGGATGCGGTCGGCGCGGTCGATCTGGGCGACCCACTTGGCCATCTGGCCGTACATGCGGCGGTAGTCGATTTCCTGGAACGCTTCGCGGTCGACAAAGTCGTTGCCGACCTGCCCGATGAACAGGATCATCGGCGTGGAATCCTGGTACGCAGTGTGCACCCCGATCGACGCATTGGTGGCGCCGGGGCCGCGCGTGACGAAGCAGATGCCCGGCTTGCCTGTGAGTTTGCCGTAAGCCTCGGCCATGAACGCCGCGCCCCCTTCCTGGCGGTTGATCACGAACCGGATATTCGAATCATGCAGCGCGTCGAGCACGTCCAGGTAGCTTTCGCCGGGGACACCGAAGGCGGTATCGACGCCGTGGATGGAGAGGGCATCGACCAGGATCTGGCCGCCGGTGCGGGAAGGGTGCGTCATGGGGGGATCGTCCTTATAGGGTTCGCTTGCAAAGCATTCTATGTGAGCGCTCAAAACACGGCTTTTGAAATAACGACACTAAATTTCAGATTCGTCGCAACGCATGAAGTTACTGAAAAACAACGGCTTCATGCGTAAAGAATAGCTTTGAGGAAATGTTTCTTTTCGGATTGATGCGTACATACCGTCAAACCTACATTTGCGGGGCAACGATCGTTGTCAAAAAATATAACGCCAATAGGGAATACGGAATGAAAAAGACCATGACATCCATAGTAGCCGCGTCGATTGCGCTGGCTGGATGCGCGACTGCATCGAAGGATGTGCCAATCGCCTACACGTCACCGATGCAGTATCAGTCTTACGACTGCGATCAGCTGGGCAGCGAAATCCAGCGTATCCAGTCGCGCGTCGGGCAACTGGGAAGTCGCCTGGATGAAGCTGCATCGAACGACAAGGCCATTGCCGGCGTCGGCATCATTCTGTTCTGGCCTGCGCTGTTTGCACTGGGTGGTACGAAGCAACAGGAAGCTGACTACGCTCGTCTTCGAGGCGAGTATGAAGCAACCCATCAGGCGGCCATCCTGAAAAAATGCCCTGGAGCGGTTGGCACATCTGCCAGTCTGATCGGGCCAGCGCGCGTTGCTCCAGCGACCGCCACCGCCGCAGCGCTCTGAGAGGGTATCGATGTCGACACGTAAACTGACTTCGGTAGCGCTTGCTCTGACGCTGATCCTGTCCGGCTGCGCTGCGCCCGCGCGGATTGACCAGATGATTGCCCATTCATCGCCACAACAAAGGGTCGCGCCGACGCCTCTTCGCAGCAGTATTGCTGTTCGCGATGTTACAGGGGGCAAGGAAACGAACCCCATGTGGGTGTCCAATGTCGGCAACGGCGAATTCGAACAGGCTCTGGAAGGGTCGCTGAGAGAAGTCGGCCTGCTGGCTAACGGCAAGCAAATGGGCAAGTACATGCTGGTGGCGCACCTGGAGCGTGTCGATCAGCCGATGATGGGATTCGATATGACCGTGACGGTCGGCGTGACGTATTCCCTCGTCGAGCGTTCTACCGGCAAAGAACGCTTGAATCGTCGCATCTCGGTGCCGTACACCGCATCATTCAGTGAGGCATTTTCCGGTGTCGAGCGCCTTCGGGTCGCAAATGAAGGTGCGGTACGCGCGAACATTGCCAAATTGATCGAAGAATTGTTCGGCCTCGGCGCCGAATCGATTGCGCTCAATTAGCGGTTCTCCATCAGGGATTTGCGGAGCAGGTCTGTCATGCTACGACGATTCCCTGATCACTTCTTCAAACGGGTACAATACGCCCCGTGAAGCAGGCCAGGCAGTCGCTGGTCCACGCCGCAAGGTCGTGGACGGGAGGAAGGTCCGGACTCCATAGAGCAGGGTGACGGTTAACGGCCGTCCGCCGAAATCCGCTGGCGCAAGCCAGTGGTACAAGGCGAGGAATAGGGCCACAGAGACGAGCGTATTTAGTTACGGTGAAACGCGGTAACCTCCACTCGGAGCAATTCCAAATAGGCACGCGTTGATGTTGCTCGCGGAGCGTGCGGGTAGGAAGCTTGAGCGCTGGAGTAATTCAGCGCCTAGAGGAATGATTGTCCAAGTGTCGCCGCAAGGTGGCGCTACACAGAATCCGGCCTATCGGCCTGCTTTACACATAATTCATGACGCGCACCGCTCGGTGCGCGTTTTCCCCGGTCGTCCCGGAGACCTAAGTGCCCCACTACATCCTCGCCCTCGACCAGGGCACCACCAGTTCGCGTGCGATCGTGTTCGACGATGCCGGCGTGGCCATCGCCAGCTGCCAGCGCGAATTTGCGCAGCATTTCCCGCAGCCCGGCTGGGTCGAGCACGATCCGCGCGACATCTGGGACAGCCAGCTCGCCTGCGCGCGCGCCGCGCTGACCGACAGCCGCATCGATCCTTCGCGCATCGCCGCGATCGGTATCGCCAACCAGCGCGAAACGACGCTCCTGTGGGACCGCGCTACCGGTGAACCCGTGGCCAACGCCATTGTCTGGCAGGACCGGCGCACGGCCGGCGCCTGCGACCGGCTGCGCGAGGCGGGCAGGGCGGCGATGATCGCCGAGCTGACCGGCCTGGAACTGGACGCTTATTTTTCTGCGACCAAGCTGCAATGGCTGCTCGACCATGTCCCCGGCGCGCGCAAGCGGGCCGAGCGGGGCGAGCTGGCCTTCGGCACCGTCGACAGCTATCTGGTGTACCGCCTGTGCGGGCGGCACGTGACCGACACCAGCAATGCCGCGCGCACGATGCTGTGCAACATCCACACGCTGGCCTGGGATGACGCCCTGCTGGCGCTGTTCGACATCCCGCGCGCGGTGCTGCCCGAGATCGTGCCCAGCAGCGGCGTGGCCGGGCATGCCGCCGCCGAGTGGTTCGGCCACCCGATCCCGATTGCCGGCATCGCCGGCGACCAGCAGGCGGCCACCTTCGGCCAGGCGTGCCACCGCAAGGGCATGGTCAAGAATACCTATGGCACCGGCTGCTTCATGCTGATGCATGCCGGCGCCGCGCCACCGGTATCGCACCACCGCTTGCTGGCGACTGTCGGCTGGACGCTCGACGGGCGCACCGACTACCTGCTCGAAGGCAGCGTTTTCATGGGCGGGGCGACGGTGCAGTGGTTGCGCGACGGCCTGGGCATCATCGGCCAGTCGCGCGAGGTCGAGGCGCTGTCCACCAGCGTGCCCGACAGCGGCGGCGTGATGCTGGTGCCGGCGTTCACCGGCCTGGGCGCGCCGCACTGGGATCCGTATGCACGCGCCGCCATCCTCGGCATGACGCGGGGCACGACGGGCGCCCACATCGCGCGCGCCGCGCTCGAAGCGATTGCCTACCAGAGCGCCGAACTGCTGACGGCGATGCAGAAGGACGCCGCCTGCGCCGTCACCGAACTGCGCGCCGATGGCGGGGCAGCGCGCAACGACCTGCTGATGCAATTCCAGGCCGACCTGCTCGGCATCCCCGTGGTGCGTCCGCGCGTGACCGAGACCACGGCGCTGGGCGCCGCCTGGCTTGCCGGCCTGGCATGCGGCATCTGGGAATCGCCGGCAGCACTTGAACACCAGTGGCAGGTCGACACCTGTTTCGAGCCCCGGATGGACGCCGGGCGCCGCGCCGTGCTGATGGCGCGCTGGGCGCGGGCGGTGGCGCATTCACGGTCATGGGCGGAACCTGAAGCGTAGATCAGCGGTCTCATGACAGCGATGTAAGGCGTGTTGCAAAAAAAACGGCCAGCGTGCCCACGGTCGGCAATGCCGACACGCTCTATGGCGCCAGCTTTGCCGGCCACGGCACCGTGCAGTATGGCTTTGGCAGCGTGCCGCTGAGCGCGGCCTGCACCGCCAACAGCACGTACCAGATCGCGCTGAACTGCGGCGTGTCCGGCAATTTGGGGGCGCGCACGATGAAGAACAGCGTGATCGGGCAAACGCTGACCGACCGGATCTCCGCCACGCCCGACGGTCCGGCCTGGGGCGATGGGCTGGGGGGCACCATGGTCTACAGCGGCACCGGCAGCGCGTAGGCCGTCATGATGCACGGTATCGTGCCGCGCCGGGCGTGCGCCCGGCGACGCTCAGGCTGCGGCTTCGAGTTGGCTGATCAATTCGCCCAGCGGCATCGGGCGACTGAACAGGAAACCCTGCATGCAGGGTTTGCCATGCGACGCGAGAAACTGCGCCTGTTCCCGGGTTTCGATGCCTTCGGCGACCACGCGCAGACCGAGCTGGCCGGCCATCGCGAGGATGGACTTGACCAGCGCCGTGCCATTCACGTCGTGGGGCATGTCGCGCATGAAGCCCTTGTCGATCTTCAGTTCGTACAACGGCATTTTCTGCAGGTAGGCCAGGCTCGAGTAGCCGGTGCCGAAGTCGTCGATCGAGAAGCGGATGCCCAGCTCGGCCAGGACATGCATCCGGACCACGGTGGCGTCCATGTTCTCGACCAGCAGGCCCTCCGTCAATTCGAAGATCAGCTGGGTGGCGGGCACGCCCGTCTCGTCGAGGACCGAACGCACGACATCGACGAAGTCGGCTTGCTGGAACTGACGCGGACTGACGTTGATCGACAGCGGCAGCGCATGGCCCGCCTGGGACAGGCGCAGCCAGGCCTGGCATGCCTGACGCAGTACCCAGGTTCCCAGCGGTATGATCAACCCGGTTTTTTCGGCAATCGGAATGAACACATCGGGCGGCACCAGCACGCCGTCGGCACGGCGCCAGCGCAACAGCGATTCCGCGCCGATCGGTTTGCCATCGGGGCTGACCTGAAGCTGCAAGTGCAGCGCGAACTCGTCGTTGTCGAGGGCATTGCCCAGGTCGCGTTCGAGCATCAGGGTGTTTTCGGCGGCGGCCAGCATCGTCGTCTCGAACAGGGCGGCGCCGTTGCGCCCCGCGGCCTTGGCATGGTACATCGCCGTATCGGCTTCGCGCAGCAGATCCTGGGCGGTCTGTTCTGGCCGGGTGGGCAGGGAAATACCCACGCTTCCCGACGATTGGTACACCTGGCCATCGATCTCGATGGATCGGCGCAGGGCAGTGCCGATGCGCTCGGCCAGCGCCACCGCTGCAGCAGTCGCAGCAGCGGCGTCGTCGCCAAGATGCTCGGCAAGCACGACGAATTCGTCACCGCCCAGGCGTGCCACCGTATCGCGCCCGTGGACGGTATCGCGCAGGATGCCTGCCACGTGTTTCAGCAACGCATCGCCGGTCGCATGGCCGCGGGCATCATTGACGCTCTTGAAGTTGTCGAGGTCGAGGTAGAGTACGGCCCCGATCCCTTCGCCGCGCTGCGCCTTGTCGCTCAAGGCGCAGAGGCGCTCCATCAGCAGCCGCCGGTTCGGCAGCTCGGTCAGCACGTCGTAGAACGCCAGCTTGCGGATCGATTCGGCAGACTGGCGTTTTTCGGTGATGTCGCGGCCGACGGCAACCCAGTGCGTGATCGGTCCGCCCTCGCTGGCGAATGGCGCGATATCGACTTCCACCCAGCGCGGCTCGCCTGCTTTCGTGTAATTGACCAACTGCGCCGACGCGGCTTCGTAGCGCCCCATGGCATCGGCCAGGGTAGCGACGGTTTCGGTGCTGGTTTCCGGGCCGTGCAGCGCATGCAGGCTTCGCCCGATGATTTCGTCGAAGCGATAGCCGCTGTGGCGCTCGAAGGCGGCATTGGCGAAGATGATCGGTTGGTGCGTGGCGTTGCCGGGAATCGCCTGGACGATCAGTACCATGTCGTTCAAGCCCGCCAGTGCAGCCGAAGTCAGGCGCCATTCCTGATTCACACGCCGCAGTGCGATGCGCTCCTGCTCGAGCGACTCGGACACTGCGTCAGCCTTGTTCAGCGACCGCGACAAGCCCTTGAGCATGCTGCCCGCCGTCAGCGTACCCAGGGTGCCGACACACGCATAGTTCAGGGCGAAAATCAGTGCGCCAACGAGCGAATCACGCGCGAAGTTAGCAATGGTCAGCTCGCTGTGGCCGGCCACGCCAAGGACGACGATCGAAAGCGCGCCGGCTCCGATCGTGACATACGCAGCGCGCTGGCCCAGCAGGATCACGGCGATGACGGGTGTGGCGAGAAGGTAGCAAAGTCCGACCGCGCCGACAGTCACCATCGAGCCGACAGCAACGAAGAACATCATGCCAAGAAAGCTGACGACCCTGGCCGTGTACGACCAGCGATCCAGCCGGCAGATCGCCAGGATCCATGCCAGTGCGATCGTGTCCATCAAGGCGACCTGCGGATAGCCTTGGTAGACGGCGACCAGCGCGCTTGGCACTGCAACGACCAGCGACAGCACGAGCACGGCCGACATCAGCCTGGCAAATGCACGCACGCGCCACCTGAACAGGTAGCGATTGATTTTATGAGTCATGCTGACTGCCCATTATTACAACTATTATCATATTAATTTCACACAGGAAACATTCTATCACTTTGTATCAGAGCACGCGATTCAGGCACGCACTTGTTGCGCATTTGCGACCAGCGCCGTCAAGTCCATGCTGGTCCTGATTGCACCGGTTCTAAGCCATGAACAGACCACGAGTTCACGTTCTTATCGGCAATACATTTCGAGCGCTGACTATTAAGCTGTCGGGAAACAATCTCACCTGTCGTATCGCGACTGACCATGCCGCCAACCGCTGATCTCAACTTTCTTCGCCTGCAACACCTCGATGAGCGGCGCAGACCGCTGGTCGTGCGGTCGATTACGCTCATGGCAGGCGCTTGCCTGTTGCTGATCGGCCTGCATTGCTGGAGCTTGTGGGCGTCGCGCCAGGTAGAACTTGACCAGACGGCAGTCAGCACCGAAAACATGGCGCGTGCCCTGGCGTCGCACGCCGAGCGCTCGCTGACGGTGGCCGACTCGGCACTGGCCGAGCTGGTCGAACGGGTCGAGCAGTCAGGAACCCAGCCGCTTGACGTGCAGCACCTGCATGCGCGGATGGCGCGCATCACCCGCACCAGCGAAGAAGTGCGGGAGTTGTACATCTTCGGTCTGGATGGCGTGCGTCTGGCAACCTCGCTGCCAACGGTGCTACCGGGCAACATCCTGGACCGCGAATATTTTCGGTATCACATGACCCATACCGAGCTGGGCACGCGCATCGGCAAGCCGATCTTCAGCCGCTCAACGGGCATCCAGACGATTCCCGTATCGCGCCGGATCAACCGGCCCGATGGCAGTTTCGGCGGCGTTGCAATGGCATCGCTCAATCTCGATTTCTTCGGCAAGTTCTACGACAGCTTCGACGTCGGCCGCACCGGCACGATCATCCTGGCCATCAATGACGGCACATTGCTGTACCGTCGCCCGTTCAACGCAGCGATGGTGGGGACGAGCATCAGCAACGGCCCGGTGTTCCAGACGTATGCCAAATCGGGCCCCGTCGGGACGGCGATGATGACGTCCAGGATCGATCGCGTCGAGCGCCTGTACAGCTACCGCCATCTGGACGGCTTTCCGCTGCTGGTGGCGACGGCCCAGGCGAAGGCCGAAATCCTGGACGGCTGGTGGATGGCACTGATCAAGATGAGCTGCGTGGTCGTGTTCGCCGTGTGCATGCTCGGCTGGGGAGGGCACCGCATGATCAGCCAGTTGCGCCTGCGCGAGGCGCTGGAGTCCGAATTGCGCGCGGCGCGCAGTGCGCTCGAACTGCACAATGTATCGCTGCGCCACATGGCCGACGCCGACGCCCTGACTGGGCTGGCCAACCGGCGCCGCTTCGATGAAGTGCTGGCCCTGGAGTACGAACGCGGGCGGCGCAGCGGGCTGCCGTTTTCACTGATCCTGCTCGACATCGACCATTTCAAGAAGTTCAATGACTGCTACGGCCACGTCGCCGGCGACGAGTGCCTGCGCCGGGTCGCGGGAGCGATCGCCTCGGGGCCACGGCGCCCGACCGACCTGACGGCGCGTTACGGCGGCGAAGAGTTTGCGATCATCCTGCCGGATACCGACAACGACGGCGCCCGCGCGGTCGCCGAGAACATCCGCTCTGCCGTGCAGGCGCTCGGCCTGGCGCACGAGGGGAGTGCATACGGCCACGTCTCCATCAGTCTCGGAGTCCATACCTGCAATCAGGCCGAGCCCACCTGCGGAACGCCGCTCGCCTGCATCGAGGCTGCCGACCAACTGCTGTATCAGGCCAAGATGGACGGGCGCAATCGCCTTGCCGCTGCTGCGTAGGGACGGGCGGTGGTCCGGCGTTGTTCACCCCGGCGCCAGCTGATGCAAGACCATCATTTCGATCGTGCGCGGGCGCCGACAGGTTCAGGGCCGCTTCAGGCGGCCGACAATGCTCGCGACCTTGGTGGTGATCATGTCGACCGCCGGGCCGTTCGCGCCATGCGGCAGAATCACGTCGGCATTGCGCTTGGTGGGCTCGATGAACTGCTTGTGCATCGGGCGGACGGTGTCCAGGTACTGGCCGACGATGCTCTCCAGCGAACGGCCGCGTTCGGCGATATCGCGCTGCATGCGGCGGATGAAGCGCACATCGGACGCCGTATCGACAAAGATCTTCAGCGACATCATGTCGCGCAGAGCGGCGTCATACAGGGCAAACAACCCTTCGACCACGATCACCGGAGCCGGTTTGACGTGGATGGTCTTGTCCGAGCGGTTGTCGATCGTGAAATCATACTCGGGCATCGCGATCGCCTCGCCATTGCGCAGGGCCTGGACGTGCTGGATCAGCAACGGCCAGTCGAACGCGTGCGGATGATCGTAGTTCTGCTGGCGGCGTACTTCAGGGGGCAGGTCGGACTGGTCGCGGTAGTAATCGTCCTGCATCACGATCGAGACCATGTCGGCGCCGAACGACGCCAGCACTTGCTGGGACACCGTGGACTTGCCACTACCGCTGCCACCGGCGACACCAATGACGAACGGCGTAAAGGGAATGGGGTTCATCCCCGCATGATACCGGAGAGGCGCGCAGGCCGACAGGGCAGGCCTGGCGATTATCTGGCGTGAATGTCAGGGGTCAGAAGTAGGCGGTGACGCGACCGGCGTCCGGTCCGGCGCTGCGCAGCGATGGCGCGCTTGGGGCATCGATGAGATAGGGCGTGGTCGGGCTGGCGCAGCGGACCTGCACGGCGGCACCGGCATCGATCGAGCAGGTGGCCACGACCGTCAGGCGCGCTTCGAAGCTTGCCGGGACCACGTGCGCATCCGCGCCGCCCGATGAAGACCACCATCGCCACTTTGCTGGGGGCACGTGCAAACGCAGTGCAGTTCGATACGAGGATGGGTTGTAGCGGTATTTCGGGTTTGGCGGTATTTGCGTGCCGATTCGACCTGATCTGTTTCACCGAGGACCGAATTGCCACCAAGAAATTATGATAAAGATAAAAACGGTTATCGATTTTGCAGCATTATGACGACGTAGAGAATAGTCAACCAAGGAAACATTAGTTTAAAAAAGAAATTCTAGGCACTGCTTTCGGGCAGCTTCGCCAGCAAGCTGGCCACTGCACCGATCAATTCCATCGGGCTGAACGGCTTTACGATGTACAGATCGGCGCCTGCGGCCATGCCCGCCGCGACATCGCTTTGCTGGCCGCAGGCCGACAGCAGCACGATCTTGACGCCGGCGTTGGCGGGGTCCTGCCGCAGCTGGGCGCAGACGTCGAGGCCGCTGGCGCCAGGGCCGAGCCAGATGTCGAGCATGACCACGTCAGGCCGTTCGGCAGCAAACAGGGCAAGGGCCTGCTCGGCGTTGCCCGCTTCGACAATACGACCCAGCGTTTGCAGGCTCAGGGAGATCAGTAGCCGCAGTTCGTCCTGGTCATCGACAACAAGAATGGTAGTGGCGGCCATCGTCATGTGCCCATGGTGGAGGCAGGGAAGAATGCGCCAGCCTGGGTGGGCGGTGGCGGTGGTGTCGGCCCGTAGGGCAGGGGGGACAGGAAAGCGTTCATGGATGGTCTGGCATGCAGGGCGCGTCGGTGCGCCGAGCATAGCAGTTCACTTCGTGCTCAAGCGCGCGCCAGGCCGTGTTCGACAGCGGCGCGCAGTTCGCCAAACGGCACCGGCTTTGGGAAGACCGGGATATTGGCAGGCAAGCCCATGGCCTTGATGGTTGCACGGTCCAGGCCGCTGACCACGATCATGCTCATGCCGGCGCTGCCGCTGTCTTCGCGCAGCGTGCGGATCATGCGAAATCCGTCCATGCCCGGCATGTTCAGGTCGCTCACGAGCAGGTCGGGACGCTCTTCGCCGATACGGATCAACGCCTCGAAGCCGTTGTTGGCCTTGACCACGTCCAGGTCCATGCCCCAGCCAGCCATCTCGAGCTCGTAAAGGCGCAGCATGAGGGGATCATCGTCCACCACGAGCACGCGCCGCTTCGACGACGCCGGAGCGACCGGCGCGGCCGGGGGCGGTGCGTGGGCGGCAATGGCAATGCGGCGCCCTTCGACCAGGCGGTTGACCGATTCCAGCGTGATGCGGCGATGGCCGCCAGCCGTGCGCCATGCCTGCAGCGTGCCACTCTCCACCCACAGTTGCACCGTGCGATGCGACACGCCAAGGACGGCTGCCGCCTCCTTGGTCGAGCAATAGTCGGCGGGGTTGTAGGGTGCGGCCGGCTGCAGGTCGAGTGAATTTTTCATATTTGCCGATGTTACGTTTTAAGTTTCCCAAAGTCAAAATAGTTAACCCGAAAAATGAAGGGATTATTAAACCAAAAGTCGTTATCGGGTAGGGCAAAGCAGAGCATAGCGCATTGGCAAGTTCTCGATGAACTTGAAAATACTGGATGCCCGTACAGTTATTCCAGTCGCATGCTGGTTGTTACTTAATGTCAACAATATTCTTTGCCTTGCGCTTGCACAAACGTCGCCAGGTGGTTTCGAACTGAGGCGTGACCTTCACTGTAACGGCTAAGTCCCTAATTTAAAGGAATATTTTGAATTGTCGAGTACCTCTGATAAGCACCTAAGTCATTGGTTTCATTGGCAAAATTAGAAAAGCACGGTTGGGAATTCGCTTGACCGTCAACATTGCTTCCACTAAAGTGGGAAACAGTGTGAAAAAGTGTCGATTTGTGGGAAGAAATCCAGATCCCGGCGCCAGACAACAACGACCAACCGAATCTTCCAAGCTAGGCAATCACGTGTTCCAGGGCGCGTCAGCGATCAATCTCGATGCAAAAGGCCGGATGTCCATCCCGGCCAAGCATCGTGACGCCCTGACGCTTCAGTGCGACGGTCGCGTCACACTGACCAAGCATCCGCAGGGCTGCCTGTTGTTCTTTCCGCGCCCGGTGTGGGAAGAGCATCGCAAGCAGATCGCCGCCTGGCCGATGTCGGCCCGTTCATGGCAGCGTATTTTCCTTGGCAATGCCGTCGATGTCGAGCTTGACAGCGCCGGACGGATTCTGATTTCCCCCGAGCTGCGTGCTGCCGTCGGGCTCGAGAAAGAAGTGATGATGCTCGGTATGGGCAGCCACTTCGAAATCTGGAACGCCGCCAAACTGGCCGAGGACGAGGCCGCAGCCGTGGCGGGCGGCATGCCGGATGTACTTTCCAATTTTTCTTTCTGAGGCGCCGATGACGGATTCTTTGACGGTGCCTGATTATCAGCATCGCACGGTGCTACTTGACGAAGCAGTCGATGCGCTCGAGTTGGTGGGCGCACGTGCTTCTGGTACGTATGTAGATGGAACCTTCGGCAGGGGCGGTCATAGCCGCCTGCTGCTGTCGCGCCTGGCGCCGGAAGGGCGCCTGATTGCGTTCGACAAGGACCCGCAAGCCATTGCAACTGCGGAGCAGATCAACGATCCGCGCTTTTGCATTGTTCACGACAGCTTTGCCACGATGGCCGACGCGCTTGCCGCGCGCGGCATTCATCAGGTCGACGGCATCCTGCTCGACCTGGGTATCTCGTCGCCCCAGGTCGACGATGCCAGCCGCGGCTTCAGTTTCCGCCAGGACGGCCCCCTCGACATGCGCATGGACACCACGCGCGGCATGTCGGCGGCCGAATGGGTCGCGACGGCAGAGCAAAACCATTTGGAAAAGGTAATACGCAATTATGGAGAAGAGCGGTTTGCTTTTCAGATTGCAAAGGCGATTGTTGCTCGCCGCGCAGTCGAACCAATTTCAAGCACACGACAGCTTGCCGCAATCGTGGCAAACACGGTCAAAAGCAGGGAAAAAGGCAAAGATCCGGCAACCAGGACCTTTCAGGCTATCCGGATTTTCATCAATCAAGAGCTTGAAGACCTCGAAGCGGGGTTGACGGCGGCCTACAGCATGCTTGCGCCCGGCGCGCGCATGTCGGTGATCAGTTTTCACTCGCTGGAAGACCGCATGGTCAAGCAGTTCCTTGCATCGAAGGCCAACGTCGAGCAGCCAGACCGGCGCCTGCCGATCCGCGCGGTCGACCTGCCGCAGCCGCTGATGAAGCTGATCACGAAGATCAAGCCATCGGACGCCGAAGTATCGGACAACCCGCGCTCGCGCTCGGCGGTGCTGCGTGTGGCCGAACGCCTGGGAACGCCCACATGAGCGTGAAGGTGAACGTGTTTCTTACGACGCTGCTGGTCGGCTGCGCGCTGTCGGTCGTCAACGCCCGCTATCAGGCACGCCACCTGTTGATCGAACTCGAACGCCTGCAGCAGCACGCGCACCAGCTCGACGTCGACTGGGACCAGCTCCAGCTTGACCAGTCGCGCCTGGCCAAGAACGATCGCATCGAGCAGATCGCCCGTGCCGAGTTGAACATGGCGCCGCTGACGCCGGCCCGTACCCAATACCTGACCGAAGGCGCCCCATGACGCGCGGCGCTTCCAAATCCGGCGCACGCGTTGCTGCCTCGAAGGGGGTTGCGTTCACCAAGAGTCCGGTGCTCGCGGTGCGCCTGCCCGACTGGCGCTCGCGCCTGGTGCTGTTCGTGCTGTTCGCGTCGTTTGCCGCGCTGGGCGCGCGCGCCGTCTGGCTGCAGGGCGTGTCGAACCAGTTCCTGCAAAGCCAGGGCAAGAGCCGCTACGAGCGCACGCTCGAACTGCCGGCCACGCGTGGCCGCATCCTCGATCGCAACGGCGCCGTGCTGGCCACGTCGCTGCCGGTGCGCGCCGTGTGGGCGATCCCGGAAGACGTGCTGGCCTCGCCGCCAGAGAAAATTACGGCACTTGCACGGTTGTTGGAAATGCCCGAAGCCGACATCCGCAAGAAGCTCGACTCGGACCGCACCTTCGTCTACCTGAAACGTCAGGTCGAAATGCCCGTGATCGCCGAAATCGAAAAGCTCAAGATCAATGGCCTCGACACGCGCAAGGAATACAAGCGCTTCTACCCGCAGGGCGAAGTCGTCACCCACCTGGTTGGTTTTACCAACGTGGAAGACAAGGGCCAGGAAGGCATGGAGCTGCAACACCAGAAAACGCTGATGGGCGTGCCCGGCAGCCGCCGCGTGATCAAGGACCGCCTGGGGCACATCGCCGAGGATCTCGGCATGTTCCGCGAGCCGCACCAGGGGCGCGACCTGACGCTGTCGGTCGACAGCAAGCTGCAATACATTGCGTTTACCAGCATCAAGAACGCCGTCGAAAAGTTCAATGCGAAGGCCGGCGCCGCCGTGGTGCTCGACGTGCATACGGGCGAGGTGCTGGCGCTGGCGAACTACCCGACCTACAACCCGAACGACCGCTCCAAGCTGACCGGCGAGCAGCTGCGCAACCGCGTCATCACCGATACGTTCGAGCCGGGTTCGACGATCAAGCCGATCACCATCGCCCTGGGCCTGGATACGGGCCGCATCACGCCCGACACCGTGTTCGACAACAACCCGGGCTGGATGACCATCACCGGCAAACGCATTCGCGATACCCACAACTACGGCGTGCAGACGGTCAGCGGCATCATCCAGAAGTCGTCGAATATCGGGGCCGTCAAGGTGTCCCAGAAAATCCCGGCGCAGGAAATGTGGGAGATGTACACCAAGGTCGGCTACGGCCAGGCGCCGCGCTTCGGCTTCCCGGGCGCGACCGCCGGCCGCGTGCGGCCGTGGAAATCATGGCGCCCGATCGAGTACGCGAACATGGCTTTCGGCCACGGCCTGTCGGTCTCGCTGCTGCAGATGGCGCGCTCGTACATGATCTTCGCGCGCAACGGCGACATCATTCCGCTGTCGTTCGTGAAGGTCAACGAAGAACCGGTCGGCCAGCAGGTGATTTCGCCGAAGACCGCAGCGCAGGTGCGCACGATGCTCGAATCGGTGGTCGGCCCGCAGGGCACGGCGTCAAAAGCGCAGGTGGCCGGCTACCGCATTGGCGGCAAGACCGGTACGGCTGAGAAGATCGTCAACGGCCGCTACTCGCGCACCAACAATATCGGTTACTTCGCCGGCATCGGGCCGATGTCCAAGCCGCGCTTCATCATTGCCGTGATGGTCGACGATCCGAGCGGCGCCCTGCGCACCGGCGGCAGCGTGGCCGCACCAACGGCCGCCGACCTGTTTGCCAGCGCCCTGCGCGCGGCCAACGTGCCGCCCGATTCCTCCATCACGGACATCATCATTCCGGAAGTCCCCCTAGAGGAGAGCATGTGATGCGCCCCAGCCTGAACGACATTCGCTCCTGGATTGCCGCCGCCGCACCGGGCGGGGGCCTCGTTTCCGACTCGCGCCGCGTGCAGCCGGGCGACGTGTTCTTTGCCTACCCGGGCGACGCGCAGGACGGCCGCCGCTTCATTGGCGCCGCTGTCGCCGCGGGCGCGGCCGCGATCGTGTATGACGACCAGGACTTCGCCTGGCCTGAAACAATCGCGACGCCGCACCTGGCCGTGGCAGGCCTGAAGCAACAGGCCGGCCCGATCGCGCATGCGGTGCTTGGCCATCCTGACCGCGCCATGTTCACCGTCGCCGTCACCGGCACCAACGGCAAGACCTCGTGCGCGTTGTGGACCGCGCAGGCGCTGGCGCGCCTGGGCGAGACCGCCGGCGTGATCGGCACATTGGGCGTGGGCGTCATTGCTCCCAAGGCAAAAACCGAAGCACAGTTCGACGTCACCGGCTACACGACGCCGGACGCCGTGCTGCTGGCGCAAACGCTGGCGAACCTGAACGGCAAGGGCGTCACGGCGCTGGCGATCGAAGCCTCGTCGATCGGCCTGGTGCAAGAGCGCACCGCCGGCATGCATGTCGACGTGGCGATCTTCACGAACCTGACGCGCGACCACCTCGACTTCCATGGCGACATGGCCAGCTACGAGGCGGCCAAGGTCAAGCTGTTCGAGTGGGCGGGCCTGAAGCATGCGATCGTGAACCTCGACGACGCGGCCGGTCAGCGCCTGGTGGCACATCTGCGCGCGAACTTCCCGGCGCTGGCCGTGACGGGCTATACGCTCGACGCGGCTGCAACTGCGGCGGCAGCGCCGCTTGGTGTGGCCGTACTGCGCGCGAGCGGCATGCGCAGCAAGAACGCCGGCACCGAATGCCAGGTCGAGACGCCGGCGGGCAGCGCCACCATCCGCAGCCGCCTGGTGGGCAACTACAACGTGAGCAATATGCTGGCGGTGCTGGGCGCCTTGCTGGCGCGCGGCGTGCCGCTCAAAAGCGCGGTCGAGGCAATCGAAGCGCTGGTGCCGGCGCCGGGGCGCATGCAGCAGATGGGCGGGCAGGATGCACCGATGGTCGTGATCGACTACGCGCACACGCCGGACGCGCTGGAAAAAACCCTGGACGCGCTGCGTCAGGTAGCGAATGACCGCGGCGGCCAGTTGTGGTGCGTGTTCGGCTGCGGCGGCGACCGCGATCCGGGCAAGCGCCCGCAAATGGGCCGCATCGCGCAGGCAGCCGACCACGTGCTCGTCACGAGCGACAACCCGCGCAGCGAAGAACCCGGCGCCATCATCGCCCAGATCGTAACGGGGATGGATGCCAACGCCCCGGCATCGCGCCTGCAGACCGTGGAAGACCGCGCGTCGGCCATTCTGCTGGCCGTGAAACAAGCGGCCAAGCAGGACGTGATCCTGCTGGCCGGCAAGGGCCATGAGCCCTACCAGGAAATCAAGGGACGCAAGATGCCGTTTTCGGATACGGACCACGCTTCGCTCGCATTGACGGCGCGGCTTACCATGTTGAGGGCGCATTGATGCAAGGTACCTTGGCAAAACTCGTGGCGGCCATTCCCGGCGCACGCCTCGTCGGCGCGGATGTCGCTTTTGGCGGCGTGTCGACCGACAGCCGCAAGGTCGACGCCGGCGCGCTGTTCGTCGCGCTGCGCGGCGAGTCGTTCGACGCCCATGACTTCCTCGACCAGGTCGCGGCGCGCGACGTCGCAGCCGTGGTGGTGTCGTCGCTCCCCGAAGGCTGGACGCTGCCGGCGATTGTCGTGCCTGACACGCTGGTTGCGCTGGGCCGCATCGCGCATGCCTGGCGCACGGGGTTCGAGCTGCCCGTCATCGGCGTCACCGGCAGCAACGGCAAGACGACGGTCAAGGAAATGATCGCAGCGATCCTGGCGGCGGCAGTGGGCGAGAATGCGCGCCTGGCCACGCAGGGCAATCTGAATAACGAAATCGGCGTGCCACTCACGCTGTTCCGCCTGACGGCATCCCATCGCGCGGCGGTCGTGGAGCTGGGCATGAACCATCCGGGCGAGATCGCCCGCCTGGCGGCCATCGCCGCGCCGACGGTCGCGCTGGTCAACAATGCGCAGCGCGAGCACCAGGAATTCATGCATACCGTGGAAGCGGTGGCGCGCGAGAATGGCGCGGTGCTGCAAGCCTTGGGCCCGCACGGCGTGGCCGTGTTCCCGGGCGACGATGTTTACACCGACCTGTGGCGCGGCATGGCCGCCTGCGACGTCATCACTTTTGGCCTGAATAGCACCTGCGACGTGCGCGCCGATTACGCGAGTAACGGTTTTGGCAGTGACTTGCAGGTGAGCGCACGCGGCGCGCAGTTTGCCATCAAGCTTGCCGCCGCCGGCGAACACAATGTCCGCAACGCGCTGGCCGCGATTGCCTGCGCCGTCGGCGCCGGTGTCAAACCGGACGCGATCGTGCGCGGTCTTGAGGCCTTCGCGCCGGTTGGCGGACGCCTGCAGCGCAAGCAGTCTGCCAGCGGCGCGACCGTCATCGACGACACCTACAACGCCAATCCTGATTCGATGCGCGCCGCCATCGACGTGCTGGCCGCGTACCCGGCGCCGCGCATCCTGGTGGTGGGCGACATGGGCGAAGTCGGCGCGCAGGGCAAAGAATTTCACGAAGAAATCGGGGCTTACGCACACACGCGTGGCATCGACACCGTGCTCGCGACGGGCGAGCTGGCGCGCCACCTGGCCGCGTCGGGAGCACAGCATTACGAGCAGTTCGACGAGTTATTGGCAGCACTGGATAAAAAACTGGGCAGCAATACGGACGCGACTGTGCTGGTGAAGGGCTCGCGTTTCATGAAGATGGAACGCGTGGTCCAGCACCTGACCGGATCAACCCCCCTTGGCAAGGACGCCCACTAATATGCTTCTCTGGCTCGCACAATACTTCCAGGACTATCTCGGTCCGCTGCGCGTGTTTAACTACCTCACGTTCCGCGCGGTATTCGCCACCATCACGGCCATCACCATCGGCCTGGTGGCCGGCCCGATCGTCATCCGCAAACTGACCGAACTGAAAGTCGGCCAGGCCGTGCGCACCTACGGCCCGCAAAGCCACCTGACCAAGCACGGCACCCCGACGATGGGCGGCGTGCTGGTGCTGATCTCGATCGGCATCTCGACGCTGCTGTGGTGCGACCTGTCGAACCGCCTGATCTGGCCGGTGCTGGTCGTGACGATGGGCTTTGGCGCCGTCGGCTGGGTCGACGATTACCGCAAGGTGGTCTACAAGGACCCGGAAGGCATGCGCTCGCGCGAAAAATACTTCTGGATGTCGCTCATAGGTATCGCATCTGCTCTTTATTTGGCGTTCTCGGTCTCGGCCGCCAACCCGTGGGAAGTCGCGCAACTGTTCTACGCCTGGGTGCAGTCGGGCTTTTCGATGAGCCTGCCGCCCAAGGCCGACCTGATCGTGCCGTTCTTCAAGACCATCAGCTATCCGCTGGGCGTCTGGGGCTTTATCGCGCTGACCTATTGCGTGATCGTGGGCGCGTCCAACGCCGTGAACTTCACCGACGGCCTCGATGGCCTGGCGATCATGCCGACCGTGATGGTCGGCGCAGCCCTGGGCCTGTTCGCCTACCTCACCGGCAGCGTGACGTTCTCGAAATACCTGTTGATCCCGTACATCCCGGGCGCGGGCGAACTGTTGATCTTCTGCGGCGCGATGGCCGGCGCCGGCCTGGCCTTCCTGTGGTTCAACGCGCACCCGGCCCAGATGTTCATGGGCGACGTCGGCGCGCTGGCCCTGGGCGGCGCGCTCGGTACCATCGCCGTCATCGTGCGCCAGGAAATCGTCCTGTTCATCATGGGCGGCGTGTTCGTGGCCGAAACGCTGTCGGTGATCATCCAGGTGACCTGGTTCAAGTACACGAAGAAGCGCTATGGCACCGGCCGCCGCGTATTTTTGATGGCGCCGCTGCACCACCACTTTGAACAAAAGGGCTGGAACGAAACCAAGGTCGTGGTCCGCTTCTGGATCGTGACCATCGTGCTGATTCTGGTTGGTCTGTCCACATTGAAACTGCGCTGATGAATTACGACGGCAAACTCGCACTGGTACTGGGCCTGGGTGAATCCGGGCTCGCGATGGCGCACTGGCTCGCGCGGGGCGGCGCACGCGTGCGCGTGGCCGATACGCGCGCTGACCCGCAACGCCTGCCGGCGCTGCGCGCGGCCGCCCCGGATGCGCAATTCGTCGCCGGCGAATTTGCCGCCGACCTGCTCGATGGCGTCGACTTCGTCGCCGTCAGCCCGGGCCTGGCACCTGGCCGCGAGCTGGCCGCCATCATGCCTGCCGCTGCTGCGCGCACTATCCCTGTCTGGGGCGAGATCGAACTGTTTGCCCAGGCGCTGGCGCAGCTGCGCGACAGCAGCGGCTATGCGCCGAAAGTCATCGCGATCACGGGCACCAATGGCAAGACGACGGTAACGAGCCTGACCGGCCTGTTGTGCCGCCGCGCGGGCCTGTCCACGCGGGTGGCCGGCAATATCAGCCCGGCCGCGCTGGACGTGCTGCGCGAGTCGATCGATGCCGGCGAATTGCCGCAAGCCTGGGTGCTCGAATTGTCCAGCTTCCAGTTGCACACGACCTTCAGCCTGCATGCCGACGCCGCCACGGTGCTGAACCTGACCCAGGATCACCTCGACTGGCACGGCACGATGGATGCCTATGCGGCCGACAAGGCGCGCATCTTCGGGCCGGACACCGTGCGGGTCCTCAATCGCGACGATGCGCGCGTGATGCGCATGGCGGTCGATGCACCGCTGTTCACCTTCGGCCTTGATGAACCGGTCGACGCCGACAGCTTCGGCCTGATCGACGAGCGCGGCGTGCTGTGGCTGGCCAATGCCGTGGCGGGCGAGGCAAGCGACAAGAAACTCAAGCGCGGCGAAATCCGCGAGAAGGTCGATGCCCTCGTGGGCCGCCTGATGCCGGCAGACGCCCTCAAGATTCGCGGCCTGCACAATGCCGCCAACGCGCTGGCTGCGCTGGCCCTGTGCCGCGCCTGCGGCCTGCCGCTCGCGCCGCTGCTGCATGGCTTGCGCGAGTATGCGGGCGAACCGCACCGCGTCGAACTCGTGGCCACGATCGACGGC
Organism: Massilia sp. MP_M2; assembly: GCF_039123635.1. Classification (NCBI taxonomy): domain Bacteria; kingdom Pseudomonadati; phylum Pseudomonadota; class Betaproteobacteria; order Burkholderiales; family Oxalobacteraceae; genus Massilia; species Massilia sp. MP_M2. Next base: position 792,816 of record NZ_JBCHJF010000001.1, on the reverse strand, counting down.
GTCGACTATTACGATGACAGCAAGGGCACCAATGTCGGCGCCACTGTCGCTGCGCTGCAGGGTCTGGGCAAGGCCTTTGCCGGCGCCGACCAGCAGATCCTGTTGATCGCCGGTGGCGACGGCAAGGGGCAGGACTTTTCGCCGCTGGCCGAGCCGGTGGCAGCGTATGCCCGCGCCGTGCTGCTGATCGGCCGCGATGCCCCAAGCGTGCGCGCCGCGATCGATGCGACCGGCGTGCCGGCCTTTGATCTCGACGACCTGCCGCAGGCAGTGCGCCGTGCGGCCGGTCTGGCGCGTGCCGGTGACGCCGTGCTCCTGTCCCCTGCGTGCGCCAGCCTGGACATGTTCATCAATTACGCACACCGCGCGCAGGTGTTCGTCGAGACCGTGCGCGACATCGCGCTCGACAAAGGGCAGGAGATCTGATGGCCTTCCAACTGCCCTTCAAGTTTTCTGGCAACGCCGCTGACGCCACCGTCGACGGGCGCAACCGGCCGTCGAAAATGATGGACTACGACCAGCCGCTGGTCTGGGTCACGCTGCTCCTGATGCTGTTCGGGATGGTGATGGTGTACTCGGCGTCCATTGCGCTGCCCGATTCGCCGAAATTCCGCTACCTGCAGGACCGCAACGAATACTTCCTGTACCGCCAGGCGGTGTATATCCTCGTCTCGATGGTGGCCGCTGCTGTTGTGTTTCGCGTGCCGATCGCGATCTGGCAGCGCTACGCGCCGATGATCTTCATCGGCACGCTGGTGCTGCTGGTGCTGGTGTTGATTCCCGGCCTGGGCGTGTCGGTCAACGGCGCGCGCCGCTGGCTGTCGCTCAAGGTGTTCATGGTGCAGCCATCCGAGATCATGAAGATCGCCGTGGTGCTGTACGCGGCCGACTTCACGGTGAGAAAGCAAGAATACATGCACAAGCTGACCAAGGGCTTCGTGCCGATGGTCGTGGCGATTGGCCTGGTGGGCGGCCTGCTGCTGATGGAGCCGGATCTGGGCGCCTTCGGCGTGATCGTCTGCATCGCCATGGGCATCCTGTTCCTGGGCGGGATCAACATCATCTGGTTCGGCGGCATCGGCGCGCTGCTGGTCGTGATCTTCAGCGCGATCATCGCGCTCTCGCCATTCCGGCGGGCGCGCATGTTCGCCTACCTGAACCCGTGGGAAGAGGGCAATGCACTGGACAAGGCATACCAGCTGACGCACTCGCTGATTGCATTCGGGCGCGGCGAATTCTTCGGCGTGGGCCTGGGCGGCTCGGTCGAAAAGCTGTTCTACCTGCCCGAAGCGCACACCGACTTCATCATGGCCGTCATCGGCGAAGAACTGGGCCTGGTCGGCGTGCTGATCGTGGTGGCGATGTTCTACTGGCTGGTCAAGCGCGCCTTTGACATCGGCCGCCAGGCGATCGCGCTCGAACAGGTGTTCGCCGGCCTGGCCGCCAAAGGCATCGGCATCTGGATCGGCGTGCAGACGTTCATCAATATGGGCGTGAACCTGGGCCTGTTGCCCACCAAGGGCCTGACCTTGCCGTTGATGAGCTTTGGCGGTTCGGGCGTGCTGTTCAACTGTGTCGGCCTGGCGATCCTGCTGCGCATCGATTACGAGAATCGCGTGCGCATGCGCGGAGGCCGCACATGACCAAAAAACTGATGATCATGGCCGCCGGCACCGGTGGCCACATCTTCCCCGGCATCGCGATCGCGCAGACGATGCGCGCGCGTGGCTGGGAAGTGAGCTGGCTGGGCACGGCCCACGGCATGGAAACCGATCTGGTGCCGAAGGCCGGCATCGCCATGGACACGATCGACTTCGCCGGCCTGCGCGGCAAGGGCCTGGCGCATACGATCAAGGGCGCGGTCAAGATGGCGGCCGCGTTTGCGACCTGCAGGCGGCATCTGGCCGCGCGCCGGCCCGACGTCGTGCTGGGCATGGGCGGCTACGTGACGGTGCCGGGCGGGGTGATGGCGCGCGCGGCCGGCATCCCCCTGGCCCTGATCAATGCCGACGCGGCGCTGCTGCTGTCGAACAAGACGCTCACGCCACTGGCGCAGCGCGTGCTGTTCGGCTTCCCGGCCGATTTCGGCAAGGCCGCCGGCAAGGCCGTCGTCACCGGCAATCCGGTGCGCCAGCAGATCCTCGATCTGCCAACGCCCGCTGAACGGTTTGCCGGTCGCACGGGCGTGCTGCGCGTGCTGGTCGTCGGTGGCAGCCTGGGCGCGAAGGTGCTCAACGATGGCGTGCCGGCGGCGCTGAGCCTGATCGACCCGGCTGCGAGGCCGATCGTCACGCACCAGTCGGGCAAGAAGAACATCGATGCACTGCGCGCGGCGTATGCGCAGGCGGGCGTAGAGGCCAATGTGGTCGACTTCATCGACGACATGGCGGCGGCGTATGCCGAGGCCGACCTGGTGATCTGCCGCGCGGGCGCGATCACGGTGTCCGAACTGACGGCGGCCGGCGTGGCCAGCGTGCTGGTGCCGTTCGTGGCCAGCACCACCAGCCACCAGCGCGACAACGCGATCTGGATGGCGGGGCAGGGCGCGGCCATCCACTTGCCGCAGGGCGAACTGAATCCAGAGCGTATGAAAGCGCTCATGCAAACGACGCGCGAAGCATGCCTGGGCATGGCGCAGGCAGCCGCCCGCGTGGGCCAGCGTGACGCCAACGAGGCGATCGCGCGCGAACTCGAACAACTGGCAGCAAGGGTAAAAGCAGCATGAAACACAAGATCAAGAACATCCACTTCGTGGGCATCGGCGGCAGCGGCATGAGCGGCATCGCCGAAGTGCTGCTCAATCTCGGCTACAAGGTGTCGGGCTCGGACCTGGGCAGCAATGCCGCCAGCCAGCGCCTGGCCGAGCTGGGCGCGACCGTGCACCTGGGCCACCACGAAGACCACGTGACGGGCGCCGACGTGGTCGTGACCTCGACCGCCGTGAACGAAGCGAATCCGGAAGTGGTTGCCGCGCGCGCCCACAAGGTGCCGGTCGTGCCGCGCGCGATCATGCTGGGCGAATTGATGCGTTTGAAGCGCGGCATCGCGATCGCGGGCACGCATGGCAAGACCACGACGACGAGCCTGGTCGCATCGGTGCTGGCGCAGGGCGGGCTCGATCCGACCTTCGTCATCGGTGGCCGCCTGACCGCCGCCGGCGCCAATGCGGCGCTGGGCAGCGGCGACTACATCGTGGCCGAAGCCGATGAATCGGACGCATCGTTCCTGAACCTGTCGCCGATGATCGAGGTGATCACGAACATCGACGCCGATCACATGGAAACCTACGAGCACGACTTCGAAAAACTCAAGAGCGCGTTTGTCAATTTCACGCACCGCCTGCCGTTCTACGGCCGCGTGATGCTGTGCATCGACGACAAGCACGTGCGCGAGATCCTGCCGCAGGTGACCAAGCCGGTGACCACCTACGGTTTTTCGGAAGAAGCCGAAGTGCGCGCTTTTGACGCCTACGCTGACGGCACGCACATGCACTTTTCCGTGCGCCAGGAAGGCTATGCGGACACCAAGTTCGTGCTGAACCAGCCCGGCATGCACAATGTGCTCAATGCCTGCTCGGCGATCGCCATCGCGCGCGAAATCGGTATCGACGATGCGGCCACCGCGCAGGGCCTGCTGGAATTCCGTGGCGTGGGCCGCCGCTTCACGCGCTATGGCGACGTGGCACTGGCCGCCGGCGGCAGCTTCACGCTGGTCGACGATTTCGGCCACCATCCGGTGGAAACCGAAGTCACGCTGGCCGCCGCGCGCGCCGCCTACCCGGGCCGGCGCCTCGTGCTGGCGTTCCAGCCGCACCGCTACAGCCGCACGCGCGACCTGTTCGAAGACTTCGTCAAGGTGCTGGCCACGCCGGACGTGCTGCTGCTGGCCGACGTGTATCCGGCCGGTGAAGCGCCGATCGTGGCCGCCGACGGGCGCGCACTGGCGCGCGCACTGCGCACGTCCAGCAAGATCGAACCGATCTTCGTCGAGTCGATCGCCGACATGCGCGCCGCCATCCTGAACGTGGCGCGCGACGGCGACGTCGTGCTGACCATGGGCGCCGGCTCGATCAGCGGCATTCCACAACAACTGACCACAGCGAAAGGCTGACCATGACGACGACCATTCAACTTCTCGATGCCACCGTGTTCGGCAAGGTCGGCGTGCTGTTCGGCGGCCGCTCGGCCGAACGCGAAATCTCGCTCATTTCCGGCAACGGCGTGCTGCAGGCGTTGAAAAGCCGCGGCATCGACGCGCACCCGTTCGATCCTGGCACGCACAGCCTGGCCGATCTGGCCGCGCAGGGTTTTGATCGCGTGTTCATCGCGCTGCACGGCCGCTACGGCGAAGACGGCAGCCTGCAGGGCGCCCTCGAGCAGCTGGGTATTCCGTACACCGGCAGCGGCGTGATGGCCTCGAGCGTCGGCATGGACAAGATCACCACCAAGAAGCTGTGGCTGATGGAGGGTGTACCGACGCCGAAGTACGCGACGGTCGACGCCGACACCGATCTGGATGCGCTGGTCGCCGAACTGGGCCTGCCGCTGATCGTCAAGCCGCCGCTCGAAGGCTCGAGCATCGGCATCACCAAGGTCACCGACCGCGACGGGCTGGCCGACGCGATCGCGCTCGTGGCCAGCATGGACGACGCGGTGCTGGCCGAGCAATTCGTCACCGGCCGCGAATTCACGGTCGCCGTGCTGGGCCACGGCGCCGCCGCCCGCGCGCTGCCGATCGTGGAAATCGTCGCGCCCGAAGGCAAGTACGACTACCAGAACAAGTACTTCACCGACGACACGCAATACCACTGCCCGGCGCCGCTGCCCGACGAACTGACGCAGGAAATCCAGCGTCACGCGGTGAACGCCTACCGCGCGCTCGGCTGCGAAGGCTGGGGCCGCGTGGATGTGCTGGTGCGCGAGAGCGATATGCGCCCGTTCCTGCTCGAGGTGAACACGTCCCCGGGCATGACGACGCACTCGCTGGTGCCGATGGCGGCGCGCGCGGTGGGCATCGGCTACGAAGACCTGTGCGTCGAGATCCTGCGTTCGGCGCGGCTCAAGATGGGCAACCGGGGTGCTAAACCCGAAGTGAAGGACTGAGCACAATGTGGCATGACGTCCGCTCCCTCAACGCAACCGCCAGCTTCCTGACGGCGCTGACGGTGCTCGCCGCGCTGGTGTCCGGCGTCTGGTGGCTGTCGCAGCGCCCCATGTTCGCATTGGGCTCGGTGACGGTGGAGAGCATGTACGGGATCGACCTGAAACACGTGAATGAACTGACCGTGCGCAACGGCGTGGTCGGCAAAATTCGCGGCAACTTCTTCACCGCCGACCTGGAGCAGGTGCGCGCGACGTTCGAGACCGTGCCCTGGGTGCGCCGCGCCACGGTGCGCCGCGAGTGGCCCAATGCGCTGGTGGTCGAGGTCGAGGAACACGAGGCGCTCGGCACCTGGGGTGACGAAGGCCGCCTGCTGTCGGTCAAGGGCGACGTGTTTACGGCCAATATCGCCGAAGCCGACGATGAACAGACGCTGCCGGAATTCGATGGACCGGTGGGCAGCGAGAAGGACGTGCTGGCGCGCTTCAATCAATTGCGCACGTCGTTTGCCAAGGTGGCGCTGGTGCCGCACGCGCTGTCGCTATCGAATCGCTATGCATGGACCGTGAAGCTGGATAATGGCATGAGCGTCGAACTCGGACGCGAACAGGATCGCAACACGTTGAACAAGCGCGTCGCGCGTCTGGTCGGCGTGTACCCGCAACTGGTGGCCCGGCTGCAGGAGGGCCGTATCGACACGATCGATATGCGCTATCCGAACGGACTGGCCTTGTCGTCGGCGGCGCTGACCGTGCCGTTGGATGCGACGAAGCCGGTCAAGGCAGCCAAGAAACCCAAAGCCGCACCGAATACAAAAACCAATACAACAACCAAGCAAATCTGAGCAGGCTACAGCAATGACAAAAGACGCGAAAAACCTGATCGTCGGCCTCGACATCGGCACCTCCAAGGTGGTGGCCGTGGTCGCCGAAGTGATGTCCGACGGACGCCACGAGGTGATCGGGCTGGGTCAGCACGAGTCCAGGGGATTGAAGAAGGGCGTGGTCGTCAACATCGAGGCCACCGTCGAATCGATCCAGCGCGCGCTGGAAGAGGCCGAGCTGATGGCGGATTGCAAGATCCGCAACGTCTACGCCGGCATCGCCGGCAGCCATATCCGCTCGTTCAATTCGAGCGGGATGGTGGCGATCAAGGACAAGGAAGTCACGGCGACCGACGTGGCGCGCGTGATCGAGACGGCCAAGGCGGTCAACATCCCGACCGACCAGCAATTACTGCACACGGTGCCGCAGGAATTCATCGTCGACAACCAGGAAGACGTGCGCGAGCCGATCGGCATGAGCGGCATCCGTCTCGAAGTGCGGGTGCACATTGTCACCGGTGCGGTCTCCGCGGTACAAAACATTGTAAAGTGCGTGCGCCGCTGCGGTCTCGAGGTCTCGGACCTGATCCTGCAACCGATGGCGTCCGCCGACGCGGTGCTGACGGTCGACGAAAAGGAACTGGGCGTGGTGCTGATCGACATTGGCGGTGGCACCACCGACATCGCGGTGTTCTCGGACGGCGCGATCCGCCACACGGCCGTGATCCCGATCGCGGGCGACCAGATCACCAGCGATATCGCCATGGCGCTGCGCACGCCGACCGGCGAAGCCGAAGATATCAAGATCCGCTACGGCGTGGCCAAGCAGGTATTGGCCGACCCGGGCGAGACACTCGAAGTGCCAGGTCTCGGTGACCGCGGCCCGCGCGCCTTGTCGCGCCAGGCGCTGGCGGCCGTGATCGAGCCCCGGGTGGAGGAGCTGTTCGCGATGGTGCACCAGGCGGTGCGCGAATCGGGCTACGAAGGCGTGCTGTCGTCCGGCATCGTCCTGACTGGCGGCAGCGCGATCATGCCCGGCATGATCGAAATGGCGGAAGACATCTTCCTCAAACCGGCACGCCTCGGCACGCCGGACTACCGCGGGCAGTTGGCCGATGTGGTGCGCAGCCCCCGCTACGCCACCGTGCTTGGCTTGCTGCTCGAAGCAAAGAAACAGTACCTGCGCGGCCATATCGTTACACGTCAGGATGGTTCGGTGAAGGCAGTCTGGCAGCGCATGAAGGAGTGGATCGCGGGGAACTTCTGACGCACATGCAATCGCACTAGCACTTGGTAACAAATTAGGTAGTGAAATTCCATCACCAATTACAGTTTTTTACATACAATCGCAGATACCGGTTTGAGGCGGCGGACCTTATACGCACAGGCCTCGTTCCCGGAACTGCACTTTGAAAATTAGGGAGCACATCATGGAGTTCGATATGGTCGATAACGCAGCACTGGGAACGGTGATCAAGGTCGTTGGCGTCGGTGGCGCCGGCGGCAACGCGGTTCAGCACATGATCAATAAAGGTGTATCCGGTGTCGAGTTCATCGCCGCGAACACCGACGCCCAGGCGCTGGCGGTATCGGGCGCGAACAACATCATCCAGATCGGCGACTCCGGCCTGGGCGCAGGGATGCGTCCTGAAGTCGGTCGCCAGCTCGCCGAACAATCGCGCTCGCGCATCGAAGACGCACTGCGCGGCGCGCACATGGTCTTCATCGCCGCCGGCATGGGCGGCGGCACCGGCACCGGCGCCGCACCGATCGTGGCCGAAGTGGCCAAGGCCATGGGCGCGCTGACCGTGGCGGTCGTCTCCAAGCCGTTCTCGTACGAAGGCCAGAAGTGCATGGACGTGGCCGAAGCGGGCCTCGAAGAACTGACCAAGCACGTCGACTCCCTGATCGTCATCCTGAACGAAAAACTCGAAGACATCTACGAAGACGAAAGCATGCTCGACTGGATGCAGCACGCCGACGATGTGCTCAACAACGCGGTTGCCGGTATCGCCGAGATCATCAACGTGCCAGGCCATATCAACGTCGACTTCAACGACGTCAAGACGATCATGGGCGAGCAGGGCAAGGCCATGATGGGCACCGCCACCGCCGCAGGCGTGGACCGCGCACGCATCGCAGCCGAACAGGCCGTCGCATCGCCGCTGCTCGACGGCATCGACCTGTCGGGCGCCAAGGGCGTGCTGGTCAACGTGACCGCAAGCCGTGGCCTGAAAGGTAAAGAGATCAAGGAAGTCATGGCCGCCGTGCGCGCCTTCGCCGCGCCGGACGCGTCGATCGCACAGGGTATCGCCTACGACGACAGCATGGGCGACGAGATCCGCGTGACCGTGGTCGCCACGGGCCTGGGCAAGAACAAGAAGTCGATCCAGCTGGTCCAGCCGCAGCAGGTCATGCGCACCGGTACCTACGACGCGCCAGTGATGCAGGGCGCCGCAGCGGTGGCCGGCGGCCTGACCGCCGGCAAAGTCAGCGCCGACGCGCTGGGCGGCATGAAGCAGCCGGCCGTGTGGCGCCGCGAGCAGGCCTCCGAGCAGGTGCAGGCGATGCAGCGCAATGGCGTCGAGACCTACGATATCCCGGCGTTCCTGCGCAAGCAGGCTGACTGAGTTGCACCCATGACGGCTGGCGCGAGCTGGCCGCCGTTGAAAGGGCCGGCGCGAGCTGGCCCTTTTTACATTCTCGCCCCGGATCGGCGATAATGGCAGGATTCACACAACCTCCACAGGAGCGAACATGAGCATCCAGATTGGCGAACGCCTGCCCGACGGCACGCTGGCCGAATTCATCGAGAACGAAACTGCAGGCTGCAGCCTGGGACCGAACACGTTCCAGGTCGCCGATCTGGTCAAGGGCAAGAAGATCGTGATCTTCGGCCTGCCGGGCGCGTTCACGCCGGGCTGCTCGGTGCAGCACGTGCCGGGTTACGTCAAGCACGCCGACGCGCTCAAGGCCAAGGGTATCGATGAGATCTGGTGCATCTCGGTCAACGACGCGTTCGTGATGGGCGCCTGGGGCCGCGACCAGAAAGCCACCGGCATCGTGCGCATGATGGCCGACGGTAACGCCACGTTCACCAAGGCGCTGGGCCTGGACAACGACTACTCGGCCCACGGCATGGGCGTGCGCTCGAAGCGCTACGCGATGCTGGTCGACGACGGCGTGGTCAAGACGCTGGACCTCGATGCCAAGGGCGTCGAAGCCTCGAGCGCCGAAGCGATGCTGGAAAAGCTGGGCTGATTTTTGTTGTAACGACCGGCGCGGCATCAAGCTGGCCGTAGCGTGGATGGCTGTGCCATCCACGCGTTCAGATCAAGCTGGTTTTGAGGCGCGTTCAACAAACTCTGACTGAACGACATCGGCGCCACGGCGCCGTTTTTTTTACCGCCAACCAGGAAACCTTACCGTGAAGCGCCCATCAGGAAACCTGTACAGCATCTACGCGATGCTGCTTGCCGTCTTCATGTTCGCCTTGATGGACACGACCATGAAGCTGCTGTCGGCGCGCTATCCGGCGCTGCAGGTCGCGGCGCTGCGCGCCATCTGTTCGCTGCCGCTGATTGCCCTGTACGTGGCCTGGCGCGGCGCGTTTGCCGGCATTTTGCAGGTGCGCTGGCCGATGCACCTGTTGCGCGGTGGACTGGGCATCCTGATGCTGGCGCTGTTTGCGTTCGGCCTGCAAAAGCTGTCCCTGGCCGAAGCCTATTCGATCTTCTTCATTGCGCCAGCCCTGATCACGGCCTTGTCGGTGCTGCTGCTGCGCGAACGCGTCGACCTGGCGCGCTGGCTCGCCATCGGCGTGGGGCTGGTCGGCGTATTGGTCGTGCTGCGTCCCAGCGGCGCGGGCTTCCTGACGGTGGGTGGCCTGGCGGTGCTGGGGTCGGCCGCCTGCTATGCCGTCTCGGCGATCACGGTGCGTGTGCTGTCAAGGACTGACCGCAGCGAGCACACGGTGTTCTGGCTGATCGTGCTGATCGCCATCGGCGCGGGCGCCCTGGCCGCGCCCGACTGGGTGCCGATGCCGGCCGCTGAAATCCCCCTGCTGTGCGGGCTGGCGGTATCGGGCTTCATCGGCCAGCTGGCGATCACCGAGGCGTTTTCGCACGGCGAAGCGTCGAGCGTGGCGCCGTTCGAATACTCGGCGCTGGCCTGGGGCGTGGGCCTCGACTGGCTGCTGTGGCGCGCGCTGCCCGACAGCTACACCTTGCTGGGTGCGGCAATCATCATCGGCAGCGGCCTGTATCTGATCCGCCACGAGAAAGAGCACGTGGAAGCCGAGCATCCTTGACAAGCAGGGGCGGCCGCAGCAGGGCCAGAGACGCTGGGCTATAATCGATCCATGCTGAAACAACGAACCATCAAGGAACTCGTCCGCGCCACCGGCGTCGGGCTGCACTCGGGCCGCAAGGTCGAACTCACGCTGCGCCCGGCCGGTCCGGATACGGGCATCGTGTTTCGCCGGGTCGACCTCGACCCGATCGTGTCGATTCCCAGCTCCGCGCACGTCGTGGGCGACACGCGCATGGCGTCGGTCCTGATCAAGGACGATGCGCGCGTCTCGACCGTCGAACACGTGATGTCGGCCTGCGCCGGCCTGGGCATCGACAACCTCGTCATCGACGTGACGGCCGAGGAAATCCCGATCATGGACGGTTCGGCATCGTCGTTCGTGTTCCTGCTGCAGCAGGCCGGCGTGCAAGAGCAGCCGTCGGCCCGCAAATTCATCCGCGTGCTGAAAGACGTCGAAGTGCGCCAGGGCAGCGGCGCGGCCGAAAAGTGGGCGCGCCTGTCGCCGCACAACGGCTACAAGCTCGACTTCTTCATCGAATTCAATCACCCGGCGGTCGATGGCACGATGCAGCGCGCAAGCGTGGACTTCGGCGACATCACCTATGTGCGCGACGTGGCGCGTGCGCGCACCTTCGGCTTCATGCAGGACGTCGAAAGCCTGCGCGGCATGGGCCTGGCGCGCGGCGGCTCGTTCGAGAACGCGATCGTGATGGACGAATACCGGATCCTCAATGCCGACGGCCTGCGCTACGAGGATGAATTCGTGCGCCACAAGATCCTCGACGCGATCGGCGACCTGTACCTGGTCGGCCATCCGCTGCTGGCCAGCTACACGGCCCATAAATCGGGCCATGCCCTCAACAACGACCTGCTGCGCGCCTTGCTGGCCCAGCCCGATTCGTACGAGATCGTCAGCTTCGATGCGCTCGATGCCGCGCCGCCGTCGTACGTCAAGCAGATGACGCGGGAGTGGGCGCAGAGCTGATCCTGGCTCTGCCTGCGCTTGTTTGCTCTTATTTTCTCTTTGCCGCCAGCGCCCTGAGCGCGGCCACCAGGTCGCGGTTGTGCTTGTCGTCCGGCAGCGATGCGGCCAGTTCCTCGAACGCGCGCACTGCCGTCGGTGGCAGTTCCAGCGTGCGCATCTCGGGTTTGTCGGGCAGCGCGCGCGTGACCTGCACCTTGATGCGGGTGGACTCCACCTGCCAGCCGCGCCCGATCAGCGTGCTCTGCAGCTTGGGCAGCATCTGCTTGAGCCGCGCCGCCAGCGCCGAGCTGGGTACGGCGAGAATCAACACCCCTTCCTGGAACGACAGCACATCGCAGTTGTGAAACACGGCCGGCAGCGCTGCAGCGCAATCGGCCTGCAGGCGCGCCATGCGCGTGATGGCCGGCATCAGGCTGGCCAGGCGGTCGTTCGAGCGCAGGAAGTCGGTGGCGGCGTGCGAGGTCTGCCGGTTCTTGGTGCCGAAGATATGGACCGGGCGCTTTGGGGGAGGTTGCTGCATGCTCGGAACATACCACAGCGCGCCGCAGATGGGGAAACCCCGGCACGGCGCCGGGCCCCGGACAATGCAGGGTGGGATTTTGCACGGCGCACGAGGCAGTCTGATAACGTTTCTGTCCTTGCGGGACTTGTTATCCTGCCCACGATCCCCAAGTGTGGCCGAATCGCATGATAAAATCAGTGGTTATTTGCCTAACGCGGTCTTTGGTGAAATCTTCGATCTCATCTTGGCTCCCTCATTGGCGTCTATTGCGGCGTATTTAATACTAGAAACCAAGCATGTCATTCCTGACCCAGATTTTCGGCAGTCGCAACCAGCGACTGCTCAAGCAATATCAAAAGACCGTGCGTGTCATCAACGCGCTCGAGCCACAGATGGAGCAGCTCTCGGACGCGGAACTGCAAGCCAAGACGCCTGAATTCAAGGACCGGCTGGCCAAGGGCACGACGCTCGACGAGATCCTGCCGGAAGCGTTTGCCGTCTGCCGCGAAGCGGCCAAGCGCGTGATGAAGATGCGCCACTTCGACGTCCAGCTGATCGGCGGCATGGTCCTGCATCAGGGCAAGATCGCGGAGATGGGCACGGGCGAGGGCAAGACCCTGATGGCCACGCTGCCGGTCTACCTGAACGGCTTGTCGGGCAAGGGCGTGCACGTCATTACCGTCAACGATTACCTGGCACAGCGCGATGCCGACCAGATGGGCGAACTGTACGGCTGGCTAGGCCTCACGACCGGTGTCAACCTGTCGCAGCTCGACCACGACAGCAAACAAAAAGCCTACAGCTCGGACATCACGTACGGCACCAACAACGAATTCGGCTTCGACTACCTGCGCGACAATATGGTCTACGACCTGCGCGAGCGCGTCCAGCGCGGCCTGAATTTCTCGGTGGTCGATGAAGTCGACTCGATCCTGATCGATGAAGCGCGCACGCCGCTCATCATCTCGGGCCAGGCCGAGAACCACACTGACCTGTACATCCGCCTGAACGCGGTGCCGCCGCAGCTGGTCCAGCAAATCGGCGAAGAAACCCCGGACGGCAAGGGCAAGATCGAAGTCCCGGGCGACTACCTGAAGGACGAGAAAGCGCACACCGTGCTGCTGACCGAATCGGGCCACGAGCACGCCGAAGCGATCCTGACCGAGATGGGCCTGCTGCCTGAAGGCGCGTCGCTGTACGACGCCGGCAACATCACGCTGATCCACCACCTGTACGCGGCGCTGCGCGCCCACGTCCTGTACCACAAGGACCAGCACTACGTGGTGCAGAACAACGAAGTCGTGATCGTCGACGAATTCACCGGCCGCCTGATGACGGGCCGCCGCTGGTCGGACGGCCTGCACCAGGCCGTCGAAGCGAAAGAGGGCGTGCGCATCCAGAACGAGAACCAGACGCTGGCCTCGATCACGTTCCAGAACTACTTCCGCATGTACGGCAAGCTGGCCGGCATGACCGGTACGGCCGATACCGAAGCCTTCGAATTCCAGGAAATCTACGGCCTCGAAACCGTTGTCGTCCCGCCGAACCGGCTGTCGCAGCGCAAGGACCGCCAGGATCAGGTCTACAAGACGTCCGACGAGAAGTACAACGCGATGGTCATGGACATCCGCGACTGCTACGAGCGCGGCCAGCCGGTCCTGGTGGGTACCACCTCGATCGAGAACTCCGAGCTGCTGTCAGGCATCCTGACCAAGGCCAACCTGCCGCACAACGTCCTGAACGCGAAGCAGCACGCACGCGAAGCGGAGATCGTGGCGCAGGCGGGTCGGCCCAAGATGATCACCATCGCCACCAATATGGCCGGCCGTGGTACCGACATCGTTTTGGGCGGCAATATGGGCAAGCAGATCCAGCTCATCGAAGCCGACGGCAACTTGAGCCCGGAACAGAAAGCGACCCAGTCGCAGACGCTGCGCGACGAATGGCAATCGCTGCACGACCACGTGGTCAATGCCGGCGGCCTGCACATCATCGGCACCGAGCGCCACGAATCGCGCCGCGTCGATAACCAGCTGCGCGGCCGCTCCGGCCGTCAGGGCGATCCGGGTTCGTCCCGCTTCTACCTGTGCCTGGACGACGCGCTGCTGCGCATCTTCGCGGGTGACCGCGTGCGCGCGATCATGGACCGCCTGAAAATGCCGGAAGGCGAACCGATCGAAGCAGGCATCGTCTCGCGCTCGATCGAGTCGGCCCAGCGCAAGGTCGAGGCGCGCAACTTTGACGTGCGCAAGCAATTGCTCGAGTACGATGACGTCGCCAACGACCAGCGCAAGGTGATCTATACCCAGCGTAACGAACTGCTCGAAGCGACCGACATCAGCGAGATGATCAATTCGCTGCGCGTGGGCGTGTTCACCGACCAGGTGCGCATCCATGTGCCGGCCGAATCGGTCGAAGAACAGTGGGACGTCAAGGCGCTGGAAACGACGCTGGCGGGCGAGTGGAGCCTGAACGTGCCGCTGCAGCAGATGCTGCAGGACGAGCCAAACCTGAACGACGACGAACTGCTCGAGCGCGTGCTGGTTGCGGCCGAAGCGTCGTACACCGGCAAGGTCGGCGTCGTGGGCCGCGAATCGTTCGGCGGCTTCGAGCGCAATGTCATGCTGCAAAGCGTGGACACCCACTGGCGCGAACACCTCGCGGCGCTGGACCACCTGCGCCAGGGTATCCACCTGCGCGGCTATGCACAGAAGAACCCGAAGCAGGAATACAAGCGCGAAGCGTTCGAACTGTTCTCGAACATGCTGGACCTGATCAAGAACGAAGTGATTCGCACCGTCATGACGGTCCACATCCAGTCGCGCGAAGAAGTCGAAGCGGCCGAAGCAGCAATGGCAGCGCAAGCGGCCCAGCTCGAGAACGTCAACTACCAGCACGCCGACTACAACCCGTCGGCAGCGCCGGAAGAGCTGTTCAATCCGAACCCGAACAAGGGCGGCGAAGGCGACGCGGTCTCGGCCGAAGACCACAGCAGCTATATGGGCGTGAAGGTCGGCCGCAACGACCCATGCCCTTGCGGCAGCGGCAAGAAGTTCAAGCAGTGCCACGGCAAGCTGGCGTAAGCGCAGCAGGCAGGTAGCAGGTAGAGGCGGCCGGGGAAACCCGGCCGTTTTTTATTGTGGGCGCTGATATTCTGGCGGTCTGGCGGGCGTAGGGTGGACGGCTATGCCGTCCACGCGGTGATCGTTACCGGTCGATACCACGAGAAGGCCCTTCGTTTTACTGCCGGATGACCCGGCTGCCAACCATCACCGCGTGGACGGGAAGACCCGTCCACGCTACGCATCAAGAAAAAACGGAGGGGAGCGCGGCCGGTTTATTTTGGCCCGCAATTTCGTACCGGAGGATCGTGCCGTTACAATAAGAGATTCGCAATTTTTCCAACGAGATCACCATGGCCGTCAATTCCCCCCTGCCTGTCGCAGCCGACCTGAAACCCGTCAACGGCATCGAGATCGGCTTTGCCGAAGCCGGCATCAAGAAGCCCAACCGCAAGGACATCCTCGTCATGCGTCTGGCCGAAGGCGCCACTGTCGCTGGCGTGTTCACGCTGAATCGCTTCTGCGCTGCGCCGGTGCAGGTCAGCAAGGCCAATCTGGCTGCTGTGAAGCATGGCGGCGCGCCGATTCGCGCGCTGGTGGTCAATACTGGTAACGCCAACGCCGGCACGGGCGAAGAAGGCCTGGCCAACGCGCAGGCCACCTGCGCCGAGCTGGCCAAGCTGCTGGACATCGAGCCGGGCCAGGTGCTGCCGTTTTCGACCGGCGTGATCCTGGAGCAGCTGCCGTTGCAGAAAGTCGTCGCCGGCCTGCCGGCTGCGGTGTCGAACCTGAAGGAGGACAACTGGTACAACGCCGCCGAGGCGATCATGACCACCGACACGCAGCCGAAGGCCGCGTCGCGCACCGTCACCATCGGCGGGCATACCGTCACGATGAGCGGCATCAGCAAGGGCGCCGGCATGATCAAGCCAAACATGGCCACGATGCTGGGCTACCTGGCGTTCGACGCCAAGGTCGCGCAGCCGGTGCTCGATGAACTGGTCAAGCATGCAGCCGACCACTCGTTCAATGCGATCACGATCGATGGCGACACGTCGACCAATGACTCGTTCATCATCGTCGCCACTGGCGCCGGTTCGCTCGTGATCGACAAGGCCGAAGGCGCGGATTACGAAGCTCTCAAGGACGCGGTCACCGACATCTCGCGCAACCTGGCGCAGCAGATCATCCGCGATGGCGAGGGCGCTACCAAGTTCATGACGATCACGGTCGACGAAGGCGCCGACGTCGCAGAGTGCCGCAAGATCGCGTATGCGATCGCGCATTCGCCGTTGGTCAAGACTGCGTTCTTCGCATCCGACCCGAACCTGGGCCGCATCCTGGCCGCCGTCGGTTATGCCGGCGTGGACGACCTGGATGTGACGAAGCTCGACCTGTACCTGGACGACGTCTGGGTCGCCAAGGCGGGCGGGCGCAATCCCGACTACAAGGAAGAAGACGGCCAGCGCATCATGAAGCAGTCCGAGATCACGGTGCGCGTCAAGCTCGCGCGTGGCGACGCCACGGCCACGGTCTGGACCTGCGACCTGTCGCACGACTACGTCTCGATCAACGCCGATTACCGGTCCTGATCTTGACGTCGCCACTGGACCAGTTCCTGCGCCGCGCCGAAGGGCTGCTCGAGCGCCTCGAGGCCGTGCTGCCGGCCGCGCATGCCCGTGAACCGGACTGGAAGCGCAGCACGGCCTTCCGCTGGCGTCGTCGTGCGGGCGGTGCCGGCAACTACCTGCAGCCGGTACTGCACGCCTCCACCATCAACCTGGACGACCTGCACCACGTGGCCGCGCAAAAGCGCCAGATCGAGCAGAACACGCGCCAGTTTGTCGCGCGCCGCCCGGCCAACAACGTGCTGCTGACCGGCGCGCGCGGCACCGGCAAATCGTCGCTGATCAAGGCGTGCCTGAACGGCTACGCCGACCAGGGCCTGCGCCTGATCGAAGTCGACAAGGCCGATCTGGCCGACTTGCCCGACATTGTCGATCTGGTCGCGGGCCGGCCCGAGCGCTTCGTGATCTTTTGCGACGATCTGTCGTTCGAAGAAGGCGAGGCTGGCTACAAGGCGCTCAAAGTCGCGCTCGATGGCAGCATCTCGGCGCAGTCCGACAATGTGCTGATCTACGCGACGTCGAACCGGCGCCACCTGATGCCCGAGAAAATGTCGGACAACGCCAGCTACCAGCATGGCGCCGATGGCGACCTGCATCCGGGCGAGACGGTCGAAGAGAAAATCTCGCTGTCCGAGCGTTTTGGTGTGTGGCTATCCTTCTACCCATTCCGCCAGGACGACTACCTTGGCATCGTCGGCCACTGGCTGGCCAGCTTCGGCTGCACGCCGGAGCAGATCGCGGCGGCGCGGCCCGAAGCGCTGCAGTGGGCCTTGCAGCGCGGCTCGCGTTCGGGGCGCGTGGCCTGGCAGTTCGCGAAAGACTATGCGGGCAAGCTGCCGGATCAAGCCGCATGAGTGACGTGAACATTAAACCCGTCGATGTCGCCGTCGGCGTGCTGATGCGCCCGAATGGCGACGTGCTGCTCGGCCAGCGCCCGGACGGCAAGCCATACGCCGGCTACTGGGAATTCCCGGGCGGGAAAGTCGAAGCGGGCGAAGACATCTTCGCGGCGCTGCAGCGCGAGTTCATGGAAGAACTCGGGGTGCAGGTCGTAAGCGGGGAGGCCTGGTGCTGCGTTGAACACGTCTACGAGCACGCCCACGTGCGCCTGTATTTCTACATCTGCCGCGAGTGGACTGGCGAGCCGCAAAGCCTGGAAGGGCAGGCCTTTGCCTGGCAGGGTGCGTATGGCGTCAGTCCGCTGCTGCCGGCGACGATTCCCCTGCTCGAATGGCTCGACCGCGTCCGTTTTGCGGATTCTGTCACCTAACGTTCACCGCATCAAGATCCGTCCAACGCTGGATGGGCGAATTGCCCACAGCGCCAGGCGCGTGTCGGTGGAATGCGGCGCCGGGCGCCTGTCAGCGCTGTGGTGGCTGTGGCGGTGGCGGTTCGTCAAACGGGTCGAGCGGGTCGGCCGGCACGGCGCCTGGGATGACGAATTTTTCTTCGGCCCAGGCGCCCAGGTCGATTTGCTTGCAGCGCTCGGAGCAGAACGGGCGATACTTGTTCGCCTCGGTCCATTCGACTTTCTTGTTGCAGGTAGGGCAGGAGACAACGGTCATCGTACGGTCAGTCTAAAAATTACACAGCGTCAGGTCGAACGGCACATCGATTTCGAGCGGCTTGGGCTTGCAGTCGCCCTCCTGGCTGGTAAAGCGCACCCACAGCATGTACTTGTTGGCCGAAATCTCGGGGATCGCGCCAGTCGTCTCATCGAGCGTCAGGCGCAGCATCTGGTAGATTTTACCCTGCAACATCTGCTGGTAGCTGCCGGCGGCGGCGAACATCTTGACCGATGCGCCTGAATTACGCAGCAGGCGCAGGACCAGCGACAGCGCCTCGAGCAGCGGCGAGAGCGGGCCGAACCAGCCCATGACGTCCTCGAAGCGCTTCTCGAACGGACGCTTTTGCCAGGCGAAGTACGACGGCAGATCGAATTCGCAGGCGCCGCCCGGGATGATGGTGCGGCCGCGAATGCTCATGAGCCATTCGTTCTCGCGCACGTTCTGCCCGGTCTTGCCCTGGCTTGCGACCAGGGCGCTGCTGGCCGCATCGAGTTCGGCCAGCACGGCGTCGAGGGTTTCGGCCATGACGGCCGGATTGCTGCGGTAGGCCAGCAACGACTGCTTCTGGCGTTCGAGTTCCTGCAGCAGGTCGGATTTGAGGTCGGCGCGGCCGGCCACTTCCAGCATGTCGAAGATCGTCGCGAGCGCGACATGGTGCTGCATCGGGTGTTCCTGATGCACGAAGAACTTGAATTTCTCGTACAGGTCTTCCAGCCGCAACAACGTGCGAATCCGCTCGTTGAAAGGATATTCGTAGACGATCAAAATGACATTCCTCTGAATGTAGGCGGGAAGGCAACTGCGTGATTCTGAACCATGCGGCCCGAAATTACAAACACTGCATCACTCTTGTTACACACTTAACGCGAGATACTGTTCATGCAATGCCTGCACCTGCTTTTGCAGGGCGTCCAGGCCGGCATCATTGTCGACGACGTCGTCGGCCTCGGCCAGGCGCCGGGCGCGCGTGACCTGGGTTGCCATGATCGCGCGCACTTCGTCGGCGGAGAGCCGGCTGCGCTGCATGACGCGCGCCACCTGCGTGTCTTCGCTGCAATCGATGGCCAGCACGCGCGTGACGCGTTCGCGCCAGCTACCCGATTCGATCAGCAGCGGCACGACATAGATGACATAGGCGCCCGTGGCCGCCTGGCCGGCCGCCTTGGTTGCGGCGCGGATGCGCGGATGCAGGATGGCTTCGAGCCGCACGCGGGCGCTGGCATCCGAAAACACGAGGGTGCGCATGCGCGCGCGGTCAAGCGCGCCGTCCGGCTGCGCGAAGTCGGGCCCGAATTCGGCCACGATGGCCGGCATCGCCGCGCCCTGCGGCGCGGTCAAGGCATGGGCGATGACGTCGGTGTCGACGATCGTCGCGCCCAGCGCGGCAAACAGATCGGCCACCGTACTCTTGCCGCACCCGATGCCACCGGTCAGCCCCACTGAAAACGTCGGGCTCATCCCAGCAGGCCCGCCGTGAAGCCGCCCAGCTGCGCGCCATACAGCATCGTCAGCAGGCCCGCCGCCGCCAGGTAAGGGCCGAACGGGATCGCCTTGTCGCGTGCGCGCTTGGCGAACACGATCAGGCTGATGCCCACGAGCGCGCCGACCACCGACGACAGCAGGATGATCGTCGGCAGCGCGGTCCAGCCCAGCCATGCGCCCAGGCCGGCGAGCAGCTTGAAGTCGCCATAGCCCATGCCCTCCTTGCCGGTAGTGAGCTTGAACAGCCAGTACACCGACCACAGCACGAGGTAGCCGGCGGCGGCGCCGATGACGGCGTCCTGCAGCGGCACGAAGGTGCCATGCAGGTTGATGAGCAGGCCCGCCCACAGCAGCGGATAGGTCAGGTCGTCCGGCAGCAGCTGGGTGTCGAAGTCGATGAAGGTCATCGCGATCAGGAGCCACGCGAAGACCAGGCTGGCCATGCCCATCGCGCCGCTGCCGAAGGTCCAGACCAGCAGGCCAGAGACGATGGCGGTGAACAGTTCGACGGCCGGATAGCGCGGCGAGATCGGCGTCTTGCACTTGCGGCACTTGCCGCCGAGGACCAGGTAGCTGATGACCGGGATGTTTTCCATCGCCGTGATCCGGTGCCCGCAGCACGGGCAGGCGGAGCGGGGCACCGTCAGGTTGAAGCGGTCCGTGTGCGGTGGCGGCTGGCCGCTTTCTTGCGCAACATAGTTGTCGGACTCGCGCTGCATCATCTTCGGGATGCGGTAGATGACGACGTTCAGGAAGCTGCCGACCAACAAGCCCAGCAGGGCCGCTACCAGCGTGGGTGCGAGCTGCGCAGGAAGCGCAAACAAAAGGAATTCCAGGGGCATGTCGGTCGTTTCGGGTCGGGTGGCGTGCAGTACGGGCAAGCTGCACGGTAGATTCTCTACAACAACCTTATTGTAGGGCGTTTCCCCCGTTTGGCGAAGCGCTTTGCCGGTCCCCGCGCACGATTGCGACGCCTCACGCGTGGTGCGCTGCCGCGCGCCAGACTCGATCTATCGACGCTCTGTTCCACCACGCCCATGCCAAGCCCGACCTTCACATTCCTGAACCACGCCAGCTGGTTGCTGCGCACCGATAGTGCGCTGTTGCTGGTTGACCCGTGGCTTGAAGGCACCGTGCACAACGACGCCTGCCGCCTGCTCGACGGCACTACCGGCAGCGCGGGCCTGATCGCTGCACTCCATGCCAGCGGCTTGCCGGTGTTTATCTGGTGTTCCAGTAGCCGGCCCGATCACCTGTCGCGCCTGTTCATACAGCGTTTTCGCGCCGAGTTTCGCGGCATCGCCACCTTTCTCTGCCGCGAGGGCGACTGGCGCCTGGCCCACGAACTGCGGCGTTACCGGCTGGCCGTCGCCGAATGCCCCGCTGGCGCGCCGCGCGCGCTGGCCCCCGGCCTGCACCTGACGGCCCATGCCGATGGCGAGTGCGAGTCGTATTGCCTGATCGCCTGCGGCCGATACACGCTGCTGCACCTGGGCGAACGGGTGCTGGCCACCGCCGCGGCATGCCGTCGCGCCGCCGCGCAACTGCGCATGGCGCAGGTCCGTGTCGATCTGCTGCTGACCAGCTTTGCCGACCTGGCCTGGCATGACAATCCAGACGATGCCACCGGGAGCGACGCCTTGGCCAAACGCGGCATCGCGCGCATGGCATGCCAGGCTGAAGCCTTCCGGCCACGGCTGGTCGTGCCGGTTGCCTCGTTCGCGCAGTTCAGCCGCATCGACAACGCGTGGCGCAATCACGGCCGCAGCACGCCGCTGGACGTGCTCGAGGCACCAGGGCTGGCCGGGTTGCATGGCGTCATCCGGTTCATGGCGCCCGGCGCGCAGTTCGATCTGACATCGGTGACGCCGGCCACCTTGCGCGCGCAGCACGACACTGCGCTGGCCTACTGGATGACGCGCTGGCGCGAGCAGCCCGCGCCGCTGCCACGCCCGCCCCAGGCCACGCTGGCCGCGCTCAAAGAGGCGTTCGCGAGTTACCTCGACCGCGCCGGCATGCAGTTGCATGGCCTGCCGCGCTGGCTGGAATGGCTCGGCGTCGTGCGCCCGCTGCGTCTCGCGTTGCCCGATCTGCGCCGGACGATCGTGCTGTCCTACCGGCACGGCCTGCGGCCGCTGGCGCGCGATGCACCGGCCGATATCGCGATGTGCTCGGGGACGGCGCTCTACCTGCTGGGCGCCGAAGACGGATTCGACACAACGGTTGCGGGCGGCTGTTTGCGCAGCATGCATGCGCGCGGCGTGGCGAGGTTCGGGCGTTTTTTCTTGCCTCAGCGTTTATGCCGACGCGTGCTGGAACGGCAACGGCCATCGACGTCAAATGGCGCGTTGCTGCGTGCATTATTGGCCTGGGCGTGGCAAGCAATACGTACACAATTGCCGTAAAGGCGCCAATATCAATTGGCAGCGGTACTGCCGATTACCATCAGCATGCAAGGCCGGAATGAATCCGGGTTGGTCATTTATAGTGTTTTCATCATATAACGTGATGGGATGATTAGAAATGCGCATGGTTTTGTCATTACGGATCAACCATCTATCACTGCCGAGAAAATATCGAAATATTATTGTTTCGATATTAACCGGGCTTTTTTTCGGATGTGATGGCAATTGCAGGTCGTGAATACCGCTGTAACACTGTTTCATTAATGCAACATGTGAAGGTTTTCGCCCCCACCCAGCTATCGCATGTCTCTGCGCCTCTCCCAAGCGTGTTCACGGTGTTCATTGCGATGGCTCGTCTCACCGCGCTATGCCCAGACTCCCCTCATCAAGAAACATTTGTATTGACGACGAGGCTGCTTGCATCGAGACCTGAATCACATGTGCAGCGCAGCACCCGCACAGTGGGTGCAATCCATCCAGTTTATTATAATCATTGAATTTTCTGAATATTCGAATGTTTCAATTGTAAATATGGGGAAAGCTCGGCGTTAATTTCCCAATACGGAAATTAACTGCGGCGGGATCATCAAAAACCGGCGCCAATCGGCGACTCATAATGGGTATTGCCAATACCGGTGCCGGGATTTTCAATGGCGTATCAAGGTCAGCATGGTTATCATGCCAGATGCCTGATGCATATATATCCAACATCAATACGGAGCAAAAAGACATTATGTCCGATGACCAGCAATCTCCTTCCCGGCGCCGCACGCTCATCAAGACCCTGGTCTTCGTGCCGATGGGTGCGGGCGCTGCAGCGGCGCTTCACCAGAACCTGCCCAACGCGACGGCCGCAGCGCCGGCCGAAGGCAAGCCCGACGCCTACACCCCAAAATTCTTCACCGCGACCGAATGGAAATTCGTCATCGCTGCCGTCGATCGCCTGATTCCGCATGACCAGCATGGCCCTGGCGCCGTTGAACTGGGCGTGCCGGAATTTCTTGACCGCCATATGCAGACACCATACGCCGCCGGCGCCATTTGGTATATGCAGGGGCCATTTCTCGAAGCGTCGTCCGAATTCGGCTACCAGGGCAAGCTGGCGCTCAAGGACATCATCCGCGTGGGCATCAAGGCTGTCGATGCGCACTGCGCCAGCAGCTTCTCGGGCAAGGCGTTTGCCGACCTCGACCTGCGCATGCAGGAGGCGGTGCTGAAGGATCTCGAAGAAGGCAAGATCAAGCTGGCCGACATCTCGTCGAAGCTGTTCTTTGCTGATTTCCTCGCCGAAGTGCGCGCAGGCTACTTTGCCGACCCGAGCCACGGCGGCAACAAGAATATGGGCGCATGGAAGATGATCGGCTACCCCGGCATGCGGGGCGATTATCTCGAGTGGGTCAAGATTCGCGACAAACCGTATCCGCTCGGACCGGTCGATCTGGCGGGACGGAGGGGATAAAGCATGTCAATCGTAAAACCAAAAACAGATGCGGTGATCGTTGGCATGGGCTGGGTTGGCGCCATCATGGCCAAGGAATTGACGGACGCCGGCATGAACGTCGTCGTGCTCGAGCGCGGTCCTGACCGCGACACGCAGCCCGACTTCGCCTATCCGCGTGTGATCGACGAGCTCGAAGGCTCGGTGCACCGCAAGTACCTGCAGTCGCTGGCGCAAGAGACCATCGCCATCCGCCACAATGGCACCACGTCGGCCGTGCCGATGCGCCGCATGGGCTCGTTCAAGCCGGGCACGGGCGTCGGCGGCGCCGGTTCGCACTGGTCGGGCTGTCACTTCCGCGCGCTGCCAGAGGACTTCAAGATCCGCAGCATCATGGAACAAAAATACGGCAAGAAGATCCTGCCGGCCGGCATGTCGATCCAGGATTTTCCGATCACGTATGACGATCTGGAACCGCACTTCGATCACTTCGAGTACGTGTGCGGCACCTCGGGCAAGGGCGGCATCATCAATGGTGCGCAGGTCGCCGGCGGCAATCCGTACGAAGGCACGCGCTCGCGCGAATTCCCGCTCGGCCCGAACCCGGACTACCTCGGCGCCGAATACTTCTACAAGGCCGCCAACGCGATGGGTTACCACCCATACCCGATCCCGGCCTCGAACGCCTCCGGCACCTACACCAACCCGTACGGATGCCAGATGGGCCCGTGCAACTTCTGCGGCTTCTGCTCCGACTATGGCTGCCTGAACTACTCGAAGGCGAGCCCGAACGCGAACATCCTGCCGGTGCTGCGTGGCCGCAAGGGGTTCGACCTGCGCACGATGGCGCAAGTGATGAAGGTCAACCTGACGCCGGACGGCAAGATGGCCACCGGCGTGAATTACCTCGATGCCCAGGGCCGCGAGACCGAGCAGCCGGCGGACATCGTCATCCTGGCCGCGTTCTCGCTCTACAACGTGCACTTGATGCTGCTTTCGGGCATTGGCCCGGCCTACGACCCTGTCACCAAGACCGGCACGGTCGGCAAGAACTATTCGTACCAGAACCTGAACCGCGTCTCGCTGTTTTTTGATGAGACCGTGCATGCCAACCAGTTCATGGGCATTGGCGGCGGCGGCGCCACGTTCGACGACTTGAACGGCAACCGCAACGATCCGACCAAGACCGGCTTCATCGGCGGCGGCATCATCTGGGCGCGCCAGCCGGGCGGCGGACCGGTGCGCGGCATCGCGACCGCACCGGGTGTACCGGGCTGGGGCAGCGATTGGAAGAAGGGCGCCAAGGAAGCGATGCGCCATTCGTTCTACTTCGAAGTGCAGGGCTCCTGCATGTCGTACGACGATGCCTACCTCGACCTCGATCCGAACTACAAGGATGGTTTCGGCCGGCCACTGCTGCGCATGACGTTCGACTGGCACGAGAACGAAATCATCGCGTCGCAATACCTGGTCGGCAAGGCGCAGGACATGTGCCAGGTGCTCAATCCATTGGCCATCAAGGGCGATGCGAAAAAGGCGGGCAGCCACTACAACATCAACCAGTACCAGAGCACGCACACCGTCGGCGGCGCCATCATGGGCGACAACCCGAAGACGTCGGCCCTGAACAAGTACCTGCAGTCGTGGGATGTGCCGAACGTGTTCGCGCCAGGCGCCAATGCTTTCCCGCAGAACAATGGCTACAACCCTACCGGCATGGTCGGCGCGCTGGCGTACTGGTGTGCCAAGGCGATCCGTGAGCAGTACGTCAAGAACCCAGGCCCACTGGTCCAGGCATAAGAGGACCAACAGATGACGACGAAAAAACCTGTGAAAAAAGTCCTCCTGGCCCTTGGCATCGTAGGCGCGCTGGTGGTTGCCGGCATGTACGGCTACGCCGTCGCACCGACCGAGACGCGCAAGATCGCACCTGGTCCGCAGCTGGCAGCGGGCGCCAAGCCCGATGCCGGCCTGATCGAGAAGGGGCGCTATGTCGCCACCGCCTCGGACTGTATCGCCTGCCACACGGCACCCGCCGGCAAAGCCTTCGCGGGTGGGCGCGTGATCCAGTCGCCGATCGGCAATCTGTACTCGACGAACATCACGCCGGACCAGGCGACCGGTATCGGCAATTACACGCTGGACGACTTCGATCGCGCGATCCGCCACGGCATCACGCCGACCGGCGGCACGCTGTATCCGGCGATGCCGTTCCCGTCGTATGCCCGCATGAGCGACGACGACCTGCGCGCGCTGTACGCCTACTTCATGCACGGCGTGGCGCCGGCAAGCGCCGTGAACCGCGCAGCCGACATCCGCTGGCCGCTGTCGATCCGCTGGCCGCTCGGCATCTGGCGCAAGACCTTCGTGCCGGTGCAGGGCCCGATGGATCTGTCGAAGTACGCCGACCAGCGCATCGCGCGCGGCGCCTACCTCGTGCAAAGCCTGGGGCACTGCGGCACCTGCCACACCCCGCGCGCGACCACGCTCAACGAGCTGGCGCTGGACGAGTCCGGTCCGGAGTACCTGGCCGGCGGTCCGCTGATCGACGGCTGGCTCGCGGTGAACCTGCGTGGCGACAAGGTCGACGGCAGGGGCAACTGGAGCGAGAAGGATATCGTCGATACCCTCAAGACCGGTCGCAACAGCCATTCCGGCGTGCTCGGCGAGCCGATGCAGGACGTCGTGCTGCACAGCACGCAGAACATGACGGATGCCGACCTGAGCGCGATGGCAGGCTACCTCAAGACGCTGCCGGCCACGGGCAACAAGAAAGCCAGCTTCACGGCCAGCACGGCAACTGTCGACACCATCATGAGCGGCGACGACAGCCAGCGCGGTGTCCAGCTATACCTGGACAACTGCTCGGCCTGCCACCGTGTCGACGGCAAGGCGTCGGGCAATGTGTTCCCTGCGCTGCCGGGCAACCCGACCGTGCTGCAGCAAGACCCGAGCTCGCTGATTCGCGTGATCCTGGCCGGCGCACGCCTGCCATCGACGAAGACGGCGCCATCGGATCTGGGCATGCCGGGTTTTGCATGGCGTCTGTCGGACGAAGAGACGGCGCACCTGACTACCTTCGTGCGCAATGCCTGGGGTAACAAGGCCGCGCCAGTCGGTGCAGCCGATGTGGCCAAGGTGCGCAAGGCACTGAAGGACCACGACATCCACGAGATGGACAAGGGCGATACCAAGCACTAAACGTGTGAGGGTAGCGTGACGGCGGCGCCGTCAGTACAGGGTCATTCACGTGCCCCGGTGCTGGCGGCGCCGCTTTTTTATTCACGGGTAGGGTGGGCGGGTTTCCCGCCCACGCGTTCAACGCACCTTCGCACACCACCGAGCGACGCCAGGCGTGTGTCCATCCCGCCCGACCTTCCTGTACAGTTTATGCTGTGAGACTGAGAGCCCCCGTGACGACGGCAGGTTCGACATCGGCACGCGTCGTGTTTCGCTTGAAGGTGTGCACGTGAACAAACCCCACGCCAGCGGCTGCACGCGCTGGCAACCGAGTTCAGCCTGACGGGGCTGCCGGACCATCCATGACGATCGAACTTGTTCTAGTTGCTGCCAGGAGCTTCCTGTTTGTATTGGTGACGATGTTGCCAATCCTTAATCCGGCCGCCACTGCGCCGATTTTCCTGAGCCTGACCGAAGGCGCATCGCCGACGATCCGGGCGCTGCTGGCACGCCGTATCGCCCGCAATATGTTCTGGCTGATGGCCGGTTCGATGCTGATCGGCTCGTACGTCCTCGATTTTTTCGGCATCTCGCTGCCCATCGTCCGCATTGGCGGCGGCCTGATCCTGGCGTCGGTTGCCTGGCGCCTGCTCGGGGCGACACCTGCCACGCCGGACAGCCGGGCGTCCCTGGCCGAGACCTTCACGCCGGAACACGCCCAGCGCCAAGCCTTTTATCCGCTGACCTTCCCGATCAGCTGCGGCCCGGCCTCGATCGCCGTCGCCATCACGGTCGGCGTTGCCCTGCATGATGTCAAGGTCGTGTTTTCACTGGCGCGCATGGGCGGCGCCTTGCTTGCGCTGGGCCTTATCGGCGTGCTTCTGTACCTCGCGTTCCGCTACGGCGAACATTTCCTGCGCCTGATCGGCGAAGCCGGCACCGCCGTCTTCCTGCGCCTGACCGCGTTTATCCTGTTGTGTCTGGGCGTGCAAATCGTCTGGGACGGGGTGCGTGAACTGGTGCTCGGGCTGATGCCGGTGGCCACCCATCTTGCTGCTTTAATTTGACCTTATGGTCCTGACCTCTGGAGACCATCGATGACTTTCCGTACCACCACACCTGCCTGCATGGCGTTTGCATTATCGGGTTCTCTCTGCTGCAGCGCCGCGTTTGCGCAGGACAAGCCGGAGCTCGACTTCTACGGCTCGTTGCGCACACAAGTCGAATCGGTCCATCCCGACCGCGGTGACTCCTACACCGGCCTGCGCGATGCGTATTCTCGCGTGGGCGTGAGCGGCAATTACCCGATCAATGCCGGTCTGGCGCTCACTGGCCAGGTCGAACTGCCCGTTGATGTGGCCAACGCCAGGCTGCGCGATCCCTATGACCAGGACGAGCCAATCCGCATCGCCAGCGTCGGGGTGAAGGGCACGCTCGGCGCGCTCACCTATGGCCAGCAGTGGATGCCTTACTACAACGCGGTGGCGGCGCCAGTGGACATGTTCAGCACTTACTACAGCGGCTATGCGACCTACACCGTGTTCCGGGTGGCCAAGACGCTCGCGTATACGACGCCGGCCTACAACGGCCTGTCGTTTGGCGCAGGCTATGCCCCCAGCAGCGGCAACCGCCGCTCGACCTCGCGCATCGATGATCGGCGCTGGCAGGCGGTGGCCACCTACGTCCGCGGCGACACCCGCCTGGCGGCCGGGCTCGATGACCGTGGCGACGCGGGCTATGGCAAGAACCGCATCTACGGCGTCACGCTGAGCCACCAGGCCGATGCCTTGTACCTCGCGGTGAAGTACGAGGCATTCCAGACGGGCAATCGCCAGCCAGGCAGCTTTTCGACGGACGGCAACCGCGCCGTCAATCTGTATGGCCACTATGCGCTGGGCAAGAGTACGATCAAGCTGATGATCGCGAAGGTCGACAATTACGGCGACGAGATCGTCCACCTCGGCATTGACTACGCGCTGTCGCCCGACGCCAGGCTGTTTGCCGAGCTGTATCACGAGGCCGAAACGGCGGCGCTGACGACGCGCCGTGGTGGCCTGGCCGATGTGGACGGCGGTGTGCGTGGTGGTCGTGCGCTGGCGGTTGGGCTGCGGTACGATTTTTGAGGCGGCGCGAAAGGGCGGACATTGCTATAAGCGACCAATGGCTCTGGGGACGGCTCTCTGTGGCAAGTCTGGGGCAGAGTGAATGACAGGCCTGACCCCCAAGGGGGCAGAGTTGTGATCCCCAGAGTCGCCCACGTCGCATCTGTATCGGAAAGTCCGATGTGCCAATGCTGATTGGCCCTCGTTCTACTTGCACAATATGACGGCGGCATGAAATCGATCCGGGCCGTAGATTCGGGCAGTGGATTCTGGTAGCGTGACCCGCTTGTACACGCAATCTGCGTCAGTGGCTTAGCGTCGGCCACTTCATCGACTTGCCATCGAGGGACATCATGCCAGCCGTTTCAGTCAATGATCGCCGCTTCCTGCTGACTTTGCTCGCGTTCGGCGCCGAAGCCGGCATCCTGGCATGGGAATACCTGAATGGTGGCGTTCGCTCCCACCACCTGCTGGCGAATCCGGATCTGCCCGCCGTCTCGAACTGGTGGGGGCTGCTGGTAATTCCGCTGCTGACATGGTGGACCCTTAGCCAGTTACGTCGCCGCGCTGAGAGTAGCGCTGCGCGCAGCGCGAACGGTTTTGCAGCGCTGGTCGCGTTCGTTTGCGCTCTGGCTTATGGCCTCGCATTATCGTTGCTGTTCGCGCAAGGCAGCATGCTGGTCGACTACGCCTTCTTCGGTCTGCTAGCCCTGGCGCTAGTGCTGCGTCTGTGGCATGGCGAGTATCTGCTCGGCTTCGTTTTCGGCATGGGGTTCGTGATCGGGCCGATTTTGCCAGGACTATTCGGCGCCGTGATTGCGCTGTTATCGTGGGCGGTTCATACCGTCCGGCGCGCACTGTGGCGCAAGGTCCGCTCCAGGCGCGGTCTGGCATAACTGACAGAATCGTCGCTCGAGCAGCCTTACATTAAAATATACGTGCGAACGAGCCGTGTTTGCCCAATCCTGTCCGAATCCGGCCGGTCACAGCTCAGCAAGTTGTCGAGGTGGAAAAGTCACTGACTGTTTCGACTGGCAGCCGTCGACCCGAACCGAACGGTCAACGGCGTTGTTCGATCGCTGTTATTTGTACTCGATGGGACGACAACGCACAGAGTTTGCCGCTACCCATTCAGCCGCGTTGGCAACCCGATCAACTGAGCTCTCTCCCGGGTGAATCTGGCGCATCGGGTCAATGCCTCCACGAATCACCGGCCCGTCCCCGATTGCATATCGGGATTGTGTCAGCACCAGCGTCGAGCCATCCGGTAAAGGATACGTCACGTTGGCAGTCGTCATCCCTGACGAGGTGCTGCCGAAGGTTTGCACTCTGGCCTCGCCCAGCAGAGCAATCAACAACATTTCCCCCGCACTCGACGTGCGTTTGTCGGTGACGACCGCCAGCGGTCCCTTCTCGAAGCGGCTTGACGGATTGGCGCGGCCTTCACCCGTCCTCTGGCGCATTTCTTCCAGGCCAGCACGATTTACCAGCGCCGTGCGCTTGCCGTCGCGGTCCACCCACATCGCGTTGTTGGCACCGCTGAACAATGGCGACATTGCCACCAGGGGCGGCCAGGCATTCCCACCAGTCTGCTCGCTCAGGTCAACCACCAGGGCGCAGGCATTGGCGATGTCGGGCGTTGCCGCGGCCTCGTCATGAAAGCGTGTCAGGTACGGGCCAAGGGCCGTCATGCTGCTATTGACGACAGGCGGCGGTGTCCAGCGCAGCACTTTGCCTTTGCTTGTTTGTAGCACCTGGAAGGTGGCCGGTGGAAGATCGTTTGCCTTTGATTGCGTGCGCAGTGTGGTCAACTCATGGCGTGCAGGGATCAGGAAACTATGCCCGTTCGTGTCGAGGGTCGCCAGCAGATCGGTGATGCGTGTGTACAGCGCTGTCCGGCCGATTTCCGACGGCTGACCCTCGAGTATGGCCAACAGTGCCATCCTGGCCCGGTCATATTCCGCCTGCTGGCGTGGGTACAGGCCACGGCTTTCGACAAGCGCGACCGTCTTGCTGGCGACGTCACGTGCCAATGAAACAGACAGGGTTTTGGCAGGCGCTTGTGCACCCACTGCAGGCGTGAAACACATGGCGGCCAAGACCGCGATGCCAAATGCTCGATGCATATTGAGATCCGCTTCCAGATGAGGGGAGGATCAAAAGTTTGGCACACTCAACGCGGGAAAGATGCGCACATTTTCACGAGCATCGAAAGGCTGCTCCTGGCTGAACTCAGCCGTTCAATACCAGGATTTTTGATAGGCATACTGACGCTGTAGCCTTGCCCCGAACAGAGGCGAAACTACAGCGACCTGAGTGAGCGCCACGGCGCGTTCACCCCAAAGTTTTCCGAGAACCTGCAGCGATCAATTACACCACCGACCCAAGCTTGAAAATCGGCAAATACATGGCAACCACGAGCCCGCCGATCAGCACGCCCAGAATCACCATGATCAACGGCTCCATCAGTGATGACAGCGCCGCGACAGCCTCGTCGACTTCTTCCTCGAAGAAATCGGCGACCTTGCCCAGCATGGCGTCGAGCGAGCCGGATTCTTCGCCGATCTGTACCATCTGGATCACCATGTTCGGGAACACGTCGGCATTCTGCATCGACGCCGTCAGGCTGGTGCCGGTGCTGACCTCGTTCTGGATCTTGCGCGTCGCTTCCAGGTAGACGGCATTGCCGGACGCGCCGCCGACCGAGTCGAGCGCCTCCACGAGCGGCACGCCGGCGGCGAACATGGTGGCCAGCGTGCGCGTCCAGCGCGCGATGGTGGCCTTGCGGATCACGGAGCCGAAGATCGGCAGGCGCAGCAGCAGGCGGTCCATCGCCTGCTGCATCTTGAGCGAGCGGCGCCAGGCCTGGAAGAAGAAATAGCCGGTGGCGAACATCGACCCGAAGATCAGGTACCACCAGGTGACGAAGAAGTCCGAGATCGCCATCACCACCAGCGTGGGCGTGGGCAGGTCGGCGCCGAAGCTTTCAAACACCTGCTTGAAGGCCGGCACCACCCAGATCATGATCACGGCGGTCACGATGAACGCAATGGCCAGGATGGCGATCGGGTAGGTCAGCGCCGACTTGATCTTGCCCTTGAGCGCGAGCGTCTTCTCTTTGTAGATCGCCAGGCGCGTGAGCAGGTCTTCCAGGATACCGGCCTGTTCGCCGGCCCCGACCAGGTTGCAGAACAGCGGATCGAAGTACAGCGGGAACTTGCGGAACGCGCGGTTCAGGCTGGTGCCGGTCTCGACGTCGTTGCGCAGGTCCTGGATCAGCTTGGCCATCGACGGGTTGCCGTGGCCCTTGCCGACGATGTCGAACGATTGCAGCAGCGGCACGCCGGCCTTCATCATGGTCGCGAGCTGGCGCGTGAACATGGTCAGGTCCTTGTCGGTGATCTTCTTGCCGCTGCGGTAGACCTTCTTCTTGACCTTGGTGACCATGATGCCCTGGCGGCGCAGGGTCACGTTGACGATCGCTTCGCCGCCGGCGCGCACTTCGCCGCGCACGGTGCGCCCGGTCTTGTCCTTGCCTTCCCAGGCGTACACGTTCTCCTTGACCTGTGCGCCGCGGCTCTTGGGGGATAGGGAAGTTGCCATAGGGTTCCTGTTCGCAGTCTTATTCGTTGGTGCAGCCGAGGACTTCTTCGACGCTCGTCAGGCCTTGCTTGACTTTCATGAGGCCCGAGCGGCGCAGCGAGTTGATGCCTTCCTTCTCGGCCTGGGCCGCGATTTCCATCGCGTTGCCGTTGGCGAGGATCAGCGCCTCGATCGCGGGCGAGATCGGCATGATCTGGTAGATGCCGACCCGGCCCTTGTAGCCCGAGCCCAGGCAGCGGTCGCAGCCGACCGGGCCGTAGGGCATCCAGGTATCGTCGATGTCGGTTTCGCGGTAGCCGGCGGCAAGCAGCGCTTCGTGGCTCGTCGCCAGCGGCTGCTTGCAGGTGCACAGGCGGCGCGCGAGGCGCTGGGCCGTGATCAGGATGACCGACGAGGCGATGTTGAACGGTGCCACGCCCATGTTCATCAGGCGCGTCAGCGTCGACGGCGCATCGTTCGTGTGCAGCGTCGAGAACACCATGTGGCCGGTCTGCGCGGCCTTGATCGCGATGTCGGCCGTTTCCAGGTCGCGGATCTCGCCGACCATGATGATGTCGGGATCCTGGCGCAAGAAAGACTTCAAAGCAACAGGGAAGGTCAGGCCGGCTTTTTCGTTGACATTGACCTGGTTCACGCCGGGCAGGTTGATCTCGGCCGGGTCTTCTGCGGTCGAAATATTGATGCCCGGCTTGTTGAGCAGGTTCAGGCAGCTGTACAGCGAGACGGTCTTGCCGGAGCCGGTCGGGCCGGTCACGAGCACCATGCCGTAGGGGCGGGCGATGGCGTCGAGCAGCAGCGCCTTCTGGTGAGGATCGTAGCCGAGCGCGTCGATGCCCAGCTGGGCCTGGGTCGCGTCCAGGATACGCATGACGGTCTTTTCGCCGAACAGCGTGGGCAGCGTGCTGACGCGAAAATCGATCGTGCGCGTGGCCGACATGATCAGGCGCATGCGGCCGTCCTGCGGTACGCGCTTTTCGGCGATGTCCAGGCGTGCCAGCACCTTGATGCGCGAGACCAGCTTTTCGCGGATCGCCAGCGGTGGCGACGCGTGGTCGCGCAGCACGCCGTCCACGCGCAGGCGGATGCGGTAAAACTTTTCGAAGGGCTCGAAGTGGATGTCGGACGCGCCCATCGTCACCGCGTCGATCAGAATCTTGTTCAGGAAGCGCACGATCGGCGCATCCTCGACATCGTTGGCCGCCTCGAGGGGTGGGGCTTCCTTGTCGTCGTCGGCGAACTCGATCGCCGCTTCTTCGCCGGCCAGGTCGCTCAGGTCCTGCTCGGCGCCCTTGGCGATGGTCGCCAGCAGGGCCAGCAGGGCGTCGTGCGGCACGATTACCGGTTCGACCGTGGCTTCGCTCTGGAACTTGATCTGGTCCAGCGCCTGGCTGTTGGTGGGGTCGGACAGCGCGACCGACAGCTTGTTGCCGCGCTTGGCCAGCGCGATCACGCGCTGGGCCTGCATCAGCTTGGCATCGATGGCGCTGGCGGGCAGCACGCCCACCGAAAACGCCGCCAGGTCCAGCAGTGGATAGCCGAAGGTCTCGGCGCAGAACGCGGCCAGCGCGCGCGCCTCGATTGCGCCGCTGGCCAGCAATGCATCGATGAACGCGATCTTTTCCTGTGCGGCTTTCTTGTGCAGCATGTCCGCCTGCACAGCGCTCAGGCGGTTGGCCTGGACGAGCGCGCGCGCAAGGCCCGACAACGGTGTGCCGGTGGTCGGATGAGGGAGGACTGCTGCCATATGAGCCGGGTGTGGGTACCTCAGGAAAGCGACTAGGGCGCCAGAGTCGCCGGCGGATCAAACGATGATGCCTACAGGCACTACTTTTGTAAAGGTTTTGGTGCGGCCAGCAGCAAGGTGGTCATGTGGGCAATCTGGCATGGCGGGCCGGATCGTCCACATGGCACCTGGCGCATTGACCGCGCTACAGAGTGAGCCGCATTGGCTGCGATGAAACACTCTTGGCAAAGCCATTACTGTTGTGGTTGCCTTGCAAAGCTGGGTTTTCGCAACACTTTGCCCCATGCATGATGCATGTTGCGGCCGCCCTTGCCTTGGTCTCGGTCTAGCGTGCGAGCGCCAGGCGCGGGTTCGATGCTGCGCCGGCCACGCCAGGTGCATGCGCAAGCTTGAACACCGCCAGCGCATCGGTCAGGTGGCCGGTCTGGCCCGTCAGCGATTCGGCCGCGGCCGCCGCTTCCTCGACCAGCGCCGCATTTTGCTGCGTCATCTCGTCGATGCTGCCGATGGCCAGGCCAATATCTTCGATGCCTGCGTTCTGGCGCGTACCGGCATCGCGGATTTCGAGCATGATGGTTTGCACCTTGCGCACCGCGTCGACGATCTGCGCCATCGTCGCGCCGGCTTCGTCCACCAGCGTGCTGCCGGCGTCGACCTTGGCGACCGAGTCGCCGATCAATTCCTTGATTTCCTTGGCAGCGGCTGCCGAGCGGTGTGCCAGCGTGCGCACTTCGCTGGCCACGACGGCAAAGCCGCGGCCCTGTTCGCCGGCACGCGCGGCTTCGACGGCCGCGTTCAGGGCCAGGATATTGGTCTGGAAGGCGATGCCATCAATGGTGGAGATGATGTCGACGATGCGTTTGGACGAGGCGCTGATGTCGCCCATCGTCGTGACCACGCCGCCGACGACGTCGCCGCCGCGCGAGGCGATCTCGTTGGCCGTGACCACCAGCGCACTGGCTTCGCTGGCATTGGCGGCATTCTGGCGCACTTCGCCCGTCAGTTCAGCCATGGCGCGTGTGGTGCGGTCGACGTTCGATGCCTGCGATTCGGTGCGGCTGGCCAGGTCGGCGTTGCCGCTGGCGATCTCGCTGCTGGCGCTGGCGATGGCGTCGGCCGAGGCCTTGATGTCGCCCACCAGCGTCGACAGGCGCGTGCGCATTTCTTTCAGCGCGGCCAGCAGGCTGCTGCTGTCGCCCGCCTCGGTGTGGATCTCCATCGACAGGTCGCCGGCGGCCACGGCCTGCGCGATCGTGCGCGCATAGGCCGGCTCGCCGCCGAGCTGCTGCCAGATGGTGCGCACCATGAACCACGAGATCGCCACCAGCACCGCGATCACGATCAGGGCCGACAGCACCATCGCGATGACGGTCTGGCGCACGCTGTTCTTGCTGGCTTCGATGCCGGCAGCAAACTGGCGCTGGGCCAGATCGGCCGTCTTGGCCAGGTCGGCATTGAGCGTGGCCAGTGCCTTCTGCATGGCGCCGACGGTGGCCTGCGGGTCACCTTGCTCCATCTCGAGCATGATGCGGGCCGTGGACAGCGCCGGCGTGTAGTAAGCGGCAAATTCGGTGTTCAGGCGTGCGCTCGTGTCTTGCTGGCCGGGGATTTTCCCCAACTGGTCGAGCGCCGTGCGGACCTTGGCGGCCTGGTTGTTGGCCTGGTCGACGAGCGCCTTGTCGTTCTCGGTGACGGCATCGGTCAGCATCACGGTGACGGCCCCGATGTCGAGCGACAGGACCTTGACAGCGTCCATCAGCGGATAGTCCACCGACTCGGTGGTGGTGATCGACTTCAGGGCGCCGTTCGCGATGGTCGCGCTGATGCCGGCGCCCAGGCCGAAGATGATGGCGGAAATGATGGGTAGTGCCCAGATCCTGCGCTTGATGCTCATGCTTGTCTCCAGATACCACGCCCGCCACGCGGCGCAGTGCCGGTGGCGGGCGTCGTTATTACTTGCTTATGGGGTGAGAACGACCTTGACGCTTGCATCGACGGCGCTCTTGTCGATATAGCCGATGGCCTTCGGGTTGGCGGCGACGGCCGCCTTGACGGCGGCGTGGTCGGCGACTTCCTTCGGCATCGTGGCCTTGCCGGTAAACACCAGCTTGGACCACAGTGCCTTGGCCTGGGCCGCGTCCTTGTCCGCGACCTTCTTGTAGAACTCGGCGCGCACCGCGGCGCTGTCAGGCTGGTCGATCGGCGTCATCGACGTCGATTTACCCAGGAAGAACTGGGCCACCTGGTCCTTGGTCAGCGCGCTCTCGGCGGCTTTCGGGTTGACGACGACGACGACTTCGGCCAGGGCCGGAAGGGTAGTAAAGAGCGTGCTCAGGCAGGCGGCGATGAGGATTTTTTTCATGGTCGCTCCTTAGAACACGAAGTCGAGGGCGACGGCGCCGACGGTCACAGGACCGGAGAAGCCCGGCTTGACGTTGATGAACAGGCCGTTGCCGGTTGGCTTGATGCGGTCGATCTGCACCTTCAGCGCGGCCGACTTGTAGAAGTCCCAGCGCACGCCGATGGTGTCGGTGGTCTGTTCGCCCTGGCCCACGCCCGAGACGGCGATGCGGCTCACGCCGGCGCGCAGCGCCTGCAGGGTCGGGGTGCAGGCGGCCGGGAAGCCGGCCGGGCAGGCGGTCGGCACGGTGTTGTTGATGGTGCTGTCGATCTTCAGTTCCGAGCGCGTGTAATACGGCAGGAACTTGCCGATGCGGTAGCCGCCCATCACGTACCACGACGTGGTGTCGTTGATATACGTCTCGGTCTTGCGCTTGGCAAATTCGCTCTGCAGCACGAAGTTGTTCCAGTCGGCGGTCAGGCCGATCGAGTTGAAGGTGCCCTTGTCGCCGTTGGCTTCGACTTCGCTGGCCAGCGCGGTCAGCTGGGGCAGGCGATAGCCAGCGCCGGCGGCGCGCAGCGAGCCGACCAGCGTATTGAGCGTTGGCAGGTCGTCCAGCGTGATCTTGGTGCGGGCGTGGCCGACGCGCAGCGTGAACGGACCGTTTTCGGCCACCAGGTTCAGCGCCAGGATGTCCTTGCCGCGTACGTGGAAGCTGCTCACCGGGGTCTTGGTGCTGCCGGCTGCGAACTGCGTCGTCAGGCTGGTGTTACCGAAGTCTTTGCGCCAGGTGATGTCGACGCCATCGACGCTGTTAAACGGCACTTGCGAATACACTTCCGACGGCGGGCGCAGCATCGTGTTGGCATACCCGACATTGCGGTAATCCGAGATCATGAAGATCGGCAGGCCCACGCGGCCCACGCGCACGCTCAGCTCATCCGAGATGCGGAACTTGGCGAAGGCCCAGCTCAATTCGGCGCCATAATGCTCCTCGGCGTCCTTGC
This sequence comes from Massilia sp. MP_M2, assembly GCF_039123635.1. Classification (NCBI taxonomy): domain Bacteria; kingdom Pseudomonadati; phylum Pseudomonadota; class Betaproteobacteria; order Burkholderiales; family Oxalobacteraceae; genus Massilia; species Massilia sp. MP_M2. The sequence continues at coordinate 755,535 of NZ_JBCHJF010000001.1, read as the reverse complement.
GCACCAGGCCCTGGCCGGTCAGCGACAGCCACTCGTTGACGGTGTAGTCGACTTGCAGGCCGAGGTTCGAGTCGATACCGGTGCGGAAGTCGCCTGCACTGCCGCTCGCCTGGTTAGGGCGGGCGAATTCGACGCGGTCGTCATCCGAGTAGGTGGCGGCAGCGGTGCCGAAGCCGCTGATTTTTACGGCGTTCTCCTGTGCCTGTGCGACCGACGCGCACAGAGGCAGCGCCAGCAGACTGGCGATCATTGTTTTTTTCATAATAGGAATAAACTGAAACGTAGGCTGCTTGGGACGACGGCGCTAACAAGGGCAGCAGGCAAGAGCGCCGGTACATACTGGAATTTATTCTATCCACCCGGCAATATTGACAGCAACATTTTTATGACACGTGGAGAGTATTTGAGACAATTCGCGCTGTAGTGTGGCCTAACTGACACAGAAGGTGGTCAGGAGAGATTCCATTGTGGCAAGTTAATCCGTGCGATCGACAGATGGCGTGCCGCAATCGATATGCCCGGGCGCATTCTGCAAGGGAATCCGGCGGCCATCGATCTCGAGGTCTGCCAGCGCTGGCGGCGCAGTGCGCAATCTGCCGGCGCGCATGGCCTCGAACAGGGGCACGCAATCGCCAAGCATGACGGGCAGGCTGGCAGCCAGTTCCCACGCGCCGCGCCCGTCCTGGCGCAACACGGCGCCGCCTTCGCCATCGGCGCCAACGAGCACCACCTCGGGCCTGGCGTCGCCGCCCAGATCGAGCACGAACGCGTCGCATACGGCGTTCTGACTGCGCATGCAGCGCGGCAGGTTTGCCCATTGCTGCGTGCGTCGCCAATTGGTCTGCGCGAAGCCGGCCGGCAGCGTGGCGCCTGCCGGCCACACGCGCAGCTGGTCGGCGGGGTGCGCCACGCCGGTGTCAGTGTCAACGTCAGGCTGGTGCAGGCGCGCCAGTTCAGTCCGCAGCCAGGCGGCATCCGGGCCGGTCGAGTTGCTCTGCAGCCGGGCTAGTGCGGCGCGGCCGTAGCGCGCGCCGTGATGCCATAGATAGGCCACGTCCAGTTGCCGTAACGTGATCTGGCCGGCATCCAGGCGCGCCAGCTGGCTGGCCACGGCGATGCGCCCCGGATCGCCGATAGGCGAAAGCAGCAGCGCCAATGCGCCAAGCACCGTAAATGCGGCGGCGATGTTCACGCCGGCCAGCGTGGGTAGCCAGCCGCGCCGAAGGGCCGCCGCCGCGTAGCCGCCTGCATAGCATGCCGCCACCAGCAGGCAGGCGGCGGCGATCACGCGGTCAAGCGACCAGCCATGGTCGAGCACGCGCAGCGCGAGGGCATACGCCGCGAGCAGGGTCAGCGGCGCCAGCAGCAGGCTTGCCACGCGCGCCGAGATGGCGATGATGCGCGCCGGGCACTCGCTGCCGTCCTGGTACGCCGCATTGATCAGCACCACGAAGGTGGCCGCCGCCGACAGCAGCATCCCGGCGGCGCTGCGCGTGGCCCACAGCGGATCGAGCCCGGTGAATGGCAGGCTGGCCAGAAAACCGCCCACCAGAAGCGTCAGCACCGGCAGGGTCCACGACAGCAGCACGTGCAGCAGGTTGCGGATGCCGCGCACGATGGCCGGCTTGACGTCGGTCAGGTGCAGCGCGCTGGCGAAGGCGAACGTGTTGACCGGAATGAAGAACCAGGCCTTGCGCATGGCCTGGCTCAGGAAGTCGAGCCGGATCAGGTCGAACAGCGACGCACCCAGTTGCAGCACGAGCCAGGTTGCACCGACGAACAGCGCACTGAAGGCGATCTGCAGGCCAAGGGTCCAGGCCACGTCAAAATACGTGGCATACGACGCCACGCGCCGGTGCTCGCGCGCGCCGGCGAGCACCAGTGCGTGGGCAATGAAGCAGCCGGCTGCCAGGCGCACCCACAGGGCACCGGATGGCGTCGGGCGCAGCACGTCGGCGCCGCCCAGCCGGCGCCAGATGTCGTACATGGCCAGCAGCGCGATTGCGGCGGCGGCGGCGCCGGCCCAGCCTGCGAGCGTACGGCGCGGCAGGTGGCCGAGGGCGCTGCTCAGGATGACCGGCAGCAGCACGCCGAGCGCGACCAGCGGCGCGAACAGCAGTGGAACGGTCGCTGGCCACGTCTGGTCGTGCGCCGCCGTGTACAGCAGGTACAGCAGCGCGCCCTGGGCCAGGCCGATACCGATCCGTAGAGGCCCGAGCCGGTGCGGCGCCAACCTAGCTGCCCCGGTAGGTCGAGTACGACCAAGGCGTCATCACCAGCGGCACATGGTAATTCTGGTCCGTGGCCGCGATGCCGAAGCCCAGCGTGATCCGGTCCAGGAAGCGCGGGGTGGACAAGGCCACGCCCCGCGCCGCGTAATAGTCGCCCGCATGAAACACCAACTCGTACTGGCCAGGTTGCAGCGCTGCTGCATCGAGCAGCGCGCTGGCGCAGCGGCCGTCGTCGTTCGTCAGGTCGGTCTTGAGCAGCGTACGGCCCGCCGCGTCGATCATGTACAGCTCGACCGTGATGCCGGCGCCGGGGCAGCCGTGCGCGGTGTCGAGTACGTGGGTGGTGAGTTTGCCCATCCGGTCTCCCATATCTGGTTGCAGCGTTGCGGTATGCGTCGCATCTTATACCGCGGCTCGCACAGCGCTATATGATCGGGCTTATACCATTCTTCGGACTGCCGCCATGCCCGCTCCTGAGCCTGCATTCTATCCGCGCGATCTGGCCGGCTACGGCCGCACACCGCCCCATCCGCAGTGGCCGGGCGCGGCGCGCATCGCGCTGCAGTTCGTGCTCAACTACGAAGAAGGGGCCGAAAACAATGTGCTGCATGGCGATGCGGCGTCCGAAACCTTCCTGTCCGAGATGATCGGGGCCAGTGCCTTCCCCGCGCGCCACATGAGCATGGAGTCGCTCTACGAATACGGCTCGCGCGCCGGCCTGTGGCGCCTGCTGCGCCTGTTCGAGGACCGCAAGCTGCCACTGACCGTGTTCGGCGTGGCGCAGGCGCTCGCGCGCCATCCCGAGGCAGTGGCCGCGTTCCAGGAACTGGGCCACGAAATCGCCTGCCACGGCCTGCGCTGGATCTCGTACCAGAACGTTGACGAAGCGACCGAGCGGGCCCACCTGCGCGAAGCGGTGGCGATCTTCCGCGACCTGACCGGGGCGCCGCCCGAGGGCTGGTACACGGGGCGCGACTCGCCCAACACGCGCCGCCTCGTGGTCGAGCATGGCGGCTTTGCCTACGACGCCGACCATTACGGCGACGACCTGCCGTTCTGGCAGCAGGTCGATGCCGCCGGGCCGGATGGGGCAATGCGCCGCACGCCGCACCTGGTGGTCCCGTACACGCTCGATACCAACGACATGCGCTTTGCTTCGGCCGGCGGCTTCAATTCGGGCACGCAGTTCTTCGACTACCTGAAGGATGCCTTCGACGTGCTGTACGCCGAGGGCGACCCGCATGGGCTGAACCAGCCGAAGATGCTGTCGGTCGGGCTGCATTGCCGCCTGGCGGGCCGCCCGGGCCGCACGGCAGCGCTGGCGCGCTTTCTCGATTACGTGGGCCGGCACGACAAGGTCTGGGTCACGCGCCGCATCGATATCGCCAGGCACTGGAAAACGGTGCATCCCTGCCCGATCTGATATGTGTCCAGTTATATTTTTCTGGATATGAGCGATATCATCATCGGCTTATAGCCTGGATGGTGGCGGATGGTAGCCTTCCGCCTTTGGCGTCCAGCAAACCACTCACCAAAGACAGGCATGTCAGAACCGATCCGATTTCTTTACCAGGGCCAGGTGCGCGAACTGCGCGACGTGAAGCCCACGCAAACCATCCTGCAACACCTGCGGGAGGATTTGCGCTGCACCGGCACCAAGGAAGGCTGCGCCGAGGGCGATTGCGGTGCCTGCACCGTGGTGATCGGTTCGCTGGACGATGGCGAGCTGGCGCTGCGCGCCGTGAACGCCTGCATCCAGTTCACGCCGACGCTCGACGGCAAGGCGCTGTTTACTGTCGAAGACCTGGCGCAGCCGGGTGGCGCGCCCCATCCGGTGCAGCAGGCGCTGGTCGAATGCCACGGCTCGCAATGCGGCTTTTGTACGCCGGGGTTTGCGATGTCGCTGTTTGGCATGTACCTGAAACAGGAAGGGCGCGCACCATCGCGCTGCCAGATCAACGATGCGCTGTCCGGCAACCTGTGCCGCTGCACCGGCTACCGCCCGATCATCGACGCCGCGCGCCGCATGGTCGAACTGCCGCCCGTCGCCTTCGACCGCGCTGCGCTGGCCGAGCGCCTGCGCACGCTGCAACGCAGCCACGGCTTCACGTACGCCGCGCATGGCCAGCACTTCCACGTGCCGCGCACCGTGGCCGAACTGGCGGCGCTGCGCGCAGACCACCCGGCAGCCGTGCTGCTGGCCGGCTCGACCGACGTCGGGCTGTGGGTCACCAAGCAGCTGCGCGACCTGGTCGACGTGATCTATCTCGGCCAGGTTGCCGAACTCAAAACGATGCGCGAATTTGACGGCATGCTGGAAATCGGCGCCGGCGTCTCGCTGCAGGATGCCTACGAGGCACTGGCCGCGCGCTATCCGGCCGAACTGACAGAACTCTGGCAGCGCTTTGCGTCGCTGCCGATCCGCCATGCCGGCACACTGGGCGGCAACGTGGCCAACGGTTCGCCCATTGGCGACTCGATGCCGTGGATGATCGCGCTGGGCAGCCAGGTGGTACTGACCAGCAGCGCCGGTACACGCGTGCTGGCGCTGGACGAGTTTTACCTGGGCTACCAGAAGAAGGATTTGCGGCCCGGTGAATTCGTGCAGGCGGTGCGCGTGCCGCTTCCACAATCGCGTCCGGGCCTGCGCTTTCGTACCTACAAACTGGCCAAGCGCTTCGATCAGGATATCTCGGCCGTGTGCGCGGCGTTTGCCATCGTGCTCGACGGCGAAACGATCGTTGACGCGCGCATCGCGTTCGGCGGCATGGCCGCGACGCCACAGCGCGCCGCGCAGGCCGAAGCCGCGCTGCTGGGCCAGCCGTGGAGCGAAGCCGTGTTGACGGGCGCGATGGCGGCGCTGGGCCGCGACTATGCGCCGCTCAGTGACGCAAGGGCGTCCAGCAGTTACCGGATGCGCACCGCGCAGAACCTGCTGCGGCGCTTCTGGTTTGAAACGCGCCTGCACGACCCCTTGCCCGCACAGGCCGTCAATGCCTTTGCCGGCGCCTGAGGAGACGACCATGAATGACGGCGGCATCAAGAACCTGGAAGCGTGGGCCGAAGTGGGTCGCGCGCGCAAGCACGAGTCGAGCGAACTGCATGTGCGCGGCGGCGCGACCTTCACCGACGATATCGCCGAGCTGGCCGGCACGCTGCATGCGGCGCTGGGCCTCTCTGCCCGCGCGCATGCGCGCATCACCGCCATCGACCTGGCGCCGGTGCGTGCCAGCGCCGGCGTGGTCGCCGTGCTGACCGTGGCCGACATCCCGGGCCTGAACGATTGCGGCCCGATCATCCACGACGATCCGATCCTGGCCGATGGCCTGGTGCAGTACGTCGGTCAGCCGATCTTCATCGTCGTCGCCGACAGTCACGACAACGCACGCCGTGCGGCGCGCCTGGCGCAGGTGACGTACGAAGACCTGTCGGCGATCCTGACCCCGCAGGCGGCGCGCGCCGCGCAATCGTACGTGCTGCCGCCCATGCGCCTGACGCGCGGCGATGCCGCAGCAGCGTTCGCGCGCGCGCCGCACACCGTCAAGGGCCAGCTGTACGTGGGCGGGCAAGAGCAGTTCTACCTCGAAGGCCAGATCGCGTATGCGATTCCCGGCGAAGACCGCGGCATGCACGTGTATTCGTCGACCCAGCATCCGAGCGAGATGCAGCACGTGATCGCCCATGCGCTCGGCCTGCATTCGCACCACGTGACGGTCGAATGCCGCCGCATGGGCGGGGGCTTTGGCGGCAAGGAATCGCAATCGGCGCTGTGGGCGGCGGCCGCGGCCATCGCCGCCGTGCATACGTCCAGCCCCGTCAAGCTGCGCGCCGACCGCGACGACGACATGCTCGTCACTGGCAAGCGCCATTGCTTTCACTACGACTACGAGGTCGGCTACGACGACGCGGGTCGCATCCTGGCCGCGTGCGTTGACATGGTCACGCGCGCCGGCTACTCGGCCGATTTGTCCGGCCCCGTGGCCACGCGCGCCGTCTGCCACTTCGACAATGCGTACTACTTGTCCGACGTCGACATCCGCGCCGCCTGCGGCAAGACCAACACGCAATCGAACACCGCGTTTCGCGGCTTTGGTGGTCCGCAGGGCGCGATCGCCATCGAATACGTACTCGACGAAATCGCGCGCAACCTGGGGCGCGACGCACTCGATATCCGGCGCCTGAATTTCTACGGCGCGCAGGATCGCAACGTCACGCCCTACGGCCAGACCATTGTCGACAACGTCATCCCTGAACTGGTGGCCGAGCTGGAAGCGGACAGCGACTACCGCGCGCGCCGCGCGGCCGTCGACGACTACAACCGCACCAGCCCTGTGCTGAAGAAAGGCCTGGCGCTCACGCCGCTCAAGTTCGGCATCGCGTTCAATGTCACGCACCTGAACCAGGCCGGCGCGCTGGTGCACGTGTATGTGGACGGCTCCATCCTCGTCAACCATGGCGGCACCGAGATGGGGCAGGGCATCAACACCAAAGTGATGCAGGTCGTGGCGCACGAGCTGGGCGTGGACCTCGCGCGTGTGCGCGCCACGGCGACCAACACCAGCAAGGTCTCGAACACGTCGGCCACCGCCGCCTCGACCGGCGCGGACCTGAACGGCAAGGCGGCGCAGGATGCGGCCGGCAAGATCCGCGCGCGCCTCGCGCAATTCGCGGCGCAGCAGTACGGGGGCGCGGCCAGCGAGGTGCGCTTCGCCGCCGGTACCGTGTTCGTCGCGGGCCTGGCGCTGCCGTTCGAAGAAGTGGTCGCCAAAGCGTACCTGGCGCGCGTGCAGCTGTGGTCCGATGGGTTCTACGCGACGCCCGGCCTGCACTGGGACCCGAAGACGATGACGGGGCGTCCATTTTCGTACTTCGCGTACGGCGCGGCGGTGTCGGAAGTGGTGGTCGACACGCTCACCGGCGAGTGGAAGCTGCTGCGTGTCGATGCGTTGTACGACGCCGGCCGCTCGCTTAATCCGGCGATCGACATCGGCCAGGTCGAAGGCGCCTTCATCCAGGGCATGGGGTGGCTGACCACCGAGGAACTGTGGTGGAACCCGGCGGGCAAGCTGATGACGCATGCGCCGTCGACGTATAAAATTCCGGCGGTCTCGGACTGTCCCGAGGATTTTCGCGTGACGTTGTTCGACAATGCCAACGTCGAAGACAGTATCCACCGCTCCAAGGCCGTGGGCGAGCCGCCGCTGCTGCTGCCGTTCTCGGTCTTCTTCGCCATTCGCGACGCCATCTCGAGCGTGGGCGGACACCGCGTCAATCCACCGCTCAATGCCCCCGCGACGAGCGAAGCCATTCTGCATGCAATCGCGTTTGTCGAGGGCGCCGCCGGCGCGCGCGCGTGACGATGGACTGGTTGCGCGCCCGGAGCGATGTGCCGTCCGTGCTGGTCACGGTGGCGGCCGTGAAGGGTTCGGCGCCGCGCGAGCCGGGCGCGAAGATGCTGGTGCGCGCGCACGACTTTGACGACACCATTGGTGGCGGCCATCTCGAGCACCGCGCGCTGGAGATTGCGCGCGCGATGCTGGGGCTGGGCGAAGCGCGCCGCTTCGAGCGCTTTGCGCTGGGCCCGAGCCTCGGCCAGTGCTGCGGCGGCGTCGCCTGGCTGGCGTTCGAGCGTGTCGATGCCGCGCAGGTCGACCTGCTGCGCGCGCGCCGCAATGTCGACACCTGGCGCCTCGTCGCCCTGGACGGCGCGTTCGAGTGGGCCTTGTTCGACGACGCGGCGCCCCTGGCGGGTACGCCGGACGCGCCGGCCTTTGAGCGCGCATTCGAGGCGCAGGTGCTGGACGGCGAGGGCGGCCGCCGCTGGCTGCTTGACCCGGTCCTCGCCCCGCGCGCGCACCTGATGCTGTTCGGCGCCGGCCACGTGGGCGCGGCCATCGTGCGCGCACTGGCCGACCTGCCATGCCGCGTGACGTGGGTCGACGAACGCGACGCCATGTTCCCGGCATCCATACCCCCGAACGTGACGATCGAGGCGACCGATACGCCCGAGGCGCTGGTGGCACACGCCGGGCCCGGCACGAGCTTTCTCGTCATGACCCACAGCCACGCGCTCGACCTGCGCCTGTGTCACGCGATCCTGGCGCGCCCCGCGCATCCGGCGCCGCCCGACTGGTTCGGCCTGATTGGATCAAGCACCAAGCGCAGCCAGTTCGAAGCGCGCCTGCGCGCACGCGGCATCGATGATGCGCGCCTGGCCGGCATGGTCTGCCCGATTGGCCTGCCCGGCATTGCCGGCAAGGCCCCGGCCGTGATCGCGGCGTCGAGTGTGGCGCAATTGCTGGCCGTGTGGGAAGCTGCACGCCAGATTGAACATCACCCAGAAATTCAACCGGAATCTTTGTAATGCCCTCTGCATCACCCAATCTGCAGGCCTATCGCGCCAGCCTGCTGCACTTTCGCGCCGATCCGGCGTTCGACGATGGCGCCGCGCTGTTTCACGAAGATGGCCTGCTAATCGTCGAGGATGGCCGCATCAAGGCTGCCGGCGACTACGCCGCGCTCGCGTCGATGCTGCCTGCGGACCTCGAACCCGTCGACTACCGCGGCAAGCTGATCGTGCCTGGCTTCATCGACACGCACCTGCATTACCCGCAGACCGACATGATCGCCTCGCCCGCCCCGGGCCTGCTGCCGTGGCTCGAGACCTATACGTTCCCGACCGAGCGCCGCTACGAAGATCACGCCGATGGCCGCGCCACGGCCGACTTCTTCCTCGACGAGCTGCTGCGCTGCGGGACCACCACGGCGATGGTCTACTGCACCGTGCACCCGCAATCAGTCGACGCATTCTTTGCCGCGAGCGAAGCGCGCAACCTGCGCATGGTGGCCGGCAAGGTGCTGATGGACCGCAACTGCCCGGACTTCCTGCGCGACCTCGAAGGCGAATTGGGGGAGAGCGAAGCGCTGATCAAGCGCTGGCACAAGCGCGGCCGCGCGCTGTACGCGATCACGCCGCGCTTTGCGCCGACGTCGACCGAAGCCCAGCTGCGCCTGACGGGCGAACTGGCGGCGGCGTACCCGGACACCTTCATCCAGACCCACGTGGCCGAGAACCGCGACGAGTGCGCCTGGGTGAGCGAGCTGTTCCCGCAGGCGCGCAGCTATCTGGACGTGTACGACAGCTATGGCCTGATGCGCCCGCGCGCGATGTTCGGCCACTGCATCTGGCTCGACGACGAGGACATGGCGCGCATGGCGGCTACCGGCTCGGCCGCCGCCGTGTGCCCCACGTCGAACCTGTTCCTGGGCAGCGGCCTGTTCGACTTCGAGCGCGCCGACAAGGCCGGCATGCTGCTGTCGCTCGGCACCGACGTGGGCGCCGGCACCTCGTTCTCGCTGCTGCAGACGATGAACGAAGCGTATAAAGTCGCGCGCATGAAGGGCAGTTACCTGACGGCGCTGCGCATGTTCTACCTCGCCACGCTGGGCGCGGCGCGCGCGATGGGGCTGGACGACACGATCGGCAGCTTCGCGCCCGGCCTCGAAGCCGATTTCGTGGTGCTCGACCGCGCGGCCACGCCGCTGATGGCGCGCCGCACGAGCCACAGCCACTCGCTCGAAGAGCTGCTGTTCGCACTGGCGCTGCTGGGCGACGACCGCACGGTGGCCGCGACGTATTCGTTTGGTCGCCTCGTCCACGAAAGGTAGGGCTGGCAATATTGCCAACCCCGGACGAAGGCGTTAGAGTTGGGCGCTTGCCATCCATCCGTCATTCATCCTGAAAGTATCACCATGCACAAGTATTTGCCTGGCAGCGCGCTGCTGGCGCTGGCCGTCGTCGCCGCGCCCGTGTTGGCCAGGGCGCCATCGGTCACCGCCAATGAAGCGGCCACCTCGCGCCACTACGCCAGCCTGATCGAGGGCAGCACGCCGCGCCTGTCCGAGCTGACGATGTTCTTCACGCAGATGCCCAAGGGCGGCGATTTGCACCACCATTATTCGGGCGCGATCTATGCCGAGACCTATGTCGATTTCGTCGACAAGCAGGGCTTTTGCATCGACAAGAACACTTACCGCATCGAGACCGACAAGGCGACCATCGCCGCGCAGCGCGCCAAACCGGCTGCTGAACGCACCTGCCTGTCGGGCGCACAAGTCAATGCCGACGAAAACACCTGGCGCGAGCTGGTCAAGCGCTGGTCGAACAAGGACTTCGGCAACCACATCGCGATCCAGCCGGCGCCGGACCGCCTGTTCTTCGGCACCTTCGGCTACTTCGGCCCGGTCGCCAACGACAATCTGCGCGAAGGCCTGCAAGAGATCAAGGCGCGCGCCATCGCCGAGAATGTCGGCTACATCGAAACGATGTTCCTGCTCTCGCCGTTCGTGGCCAACGCCGCCTTCGACACCGGCACCCGCGCCAGCGTCAACGACGATGCGGCGCTGGACGCGCAGTTGCGCGCCGAGCTGACCGCGCTGGACGCCAACGCGGCCTACAACACGTCGATCGATACGTTCGTCGCGCAGATCAATGCGGCCTCGGAAGGCATCGACGACGAGCGCTTCACGATGCGCTACCAGAACTACACGCTGCGCCTCTTGGCGCCGTCGCAGGTGTTTTCGGCGATGGTGTCGAGCTTCAAGGCCGCTGCCAAGGGCGGACGCATCGTGGGCGTCAACATCGTCGGCCAGGAGAGTTTGCACGTGTCGATGCGCGACTACCTGCTGCACATGAAGATGTTCCGCTTCCTGAAAACGGTGTACCCGGACGTGAAAGTGGCGATGCATGCGGGCGAGCTGGCGCTGGGCGAGGTGCCACCGGAAGGCCTGAAGTTTCACATCGACAGCGCGCTGGGTATTGCCGGCGCCGACCGCATCGGCCATGGCCTGGACCTGGCGCATGAAGCCAATGCACCGGCCATCATCAAAACGATGCGCGAGAAGGATGTTCCGGTCGAGATCAATCTGACCTCGAACGCGTTCATCAGCGGCGTGGCAGGCGCGGATCATCCGATCCATCTGTATCGCAAGTATGGCGTGCCGTACGTGATTTCGACCGACGACGCCGGCGTGACCCGCCACACGCTGTCGCACGAGTACGTGCAATTTGCCAGCCAGTTCAAGCCTTCGTATGCGGAAATCAAGAAGGCGTCGTACAACAGCATCCGCTACGCCTTCCTGCCCGTTGCAGAAAAACAACGCTTAACGAAACAGCTCGATGGGCGCTACGCCCGATTCGAGGCGCAAGTCGCTGCCATGGCGACCCAGACCGCGCGCGCGAAATAAAGAGTGTGATCCGCGATCCGGCGCTCGCCGGATCGCCTGCCTGTCATAAACGACCTTCGACTTTTCGGCACGAAGTTATTCCGGAAGTAAGGTTTGTCGTCTTCTTGCTACACAATTTCCCCGTGCACCGCTGGTTCTACTGATTTTTTGCCAAAAAAATTTCACTGTGGAATGCCACGCATATAATTCCGCCATGTCATAAAGCGCGCCAAGTGACACGATTTATGTCGCGTAACGACAACGTCAATGCGGCGATTTATACGAAAAAGCTCTGAATAGCCAAGCCAAATTGAATTTGTCGGGCTGAAAACGCTGATGCATATTGGCGCAATTCTGGTGTAAATCAAACCACACATCGTGTCATTTTGTTGAAACATTGTACCGATACAATCGCAGCCGCTTGCCGGCTGAATCACTGACGCGGCAATACGAATACAACACGCAGTAAAGCAGGGGAGGACGTCCGTCGGGCGTCCAACAAACAACTTTGAAGTTCTTTTTGGGGTAATCAATGATCACTCAACAGCAGATCCGGCTCACCAAGTTGGCGCTGGCTTTGTCAGTTGCGTTGGCGGCGTCGCCGTCGTTCGCACAGAACACCACTTCGGCCGTCGGTGGCCGTATCTCGAACGTCTCGGGTCAGCCGGCTGCCGGCGCGCAAGTGCAGATCCTGCACACCGAGTCGGGTTCTGTCAGCAATGTCATGACCGACGCTGAAGGCCGCTACGTTGCACGCGGTCTGCGCGTGGGTGGTCCTTACACCATCACCATCACCAAAGACGGCATCACTGAAACGCGCAACAACGTCTTCCTCGATCTGGCCCAGACCGCCGAAGTCGACGCCACCCTGGGCGTGCAGACCGTGACTATCGCCGGTACCGCATCGCGCTCGGAAGTTTTCTCGAGCAACAACATGGGTGCGGGCACCGCCATCAGCAGCACCCAGCTCCAGACCCAGGCATCGATCCAGCGTAACCTGCAAGATTACGCCCGTGCCGACCCGCGCGTGTCGCAGACCGACAAGGACCGCGGCGAAATCTCGGTCGCCGGCCAGAACTCGCGCTACAACTCGACGACCATCGACGGCGTCGCGATCAACGACACCTTCGGCCTGGAATCGAACGGCAGCCCGACCGCGCGCCAGCCGATCTCGATCGAAGCGATCCAGTCGGTGCAGGTCAACGTCGCCAACTACGACGTCACCCAAAAAGGCTATACCGGCGCGAACATCAACGCCGTGACCAAGTCGGGTACCAACACCTACAAGGGTGGTGTGTACTACGTGTACCGCAACGACAACCTGTCGGGCGACCGTTACAACCCGATCACCGACGTCTACACCGACGCGCCGAAGTCGAAGGAAACCACCAAGGGTGTCTGGGCATCGGGTCCGCTGATCCAGGACAAGCTGTTCATCTACGCACTGGCCGAGAACTTCGAAAGCTCGCGTTCGAGCCCTGAGTTCGGCGCCATCGGCAGCGGCGCCGGCACCACCGTCGGCATCAGCCAGTCGGCTATCTCGGAAGCGCAGCGCATCGCCCAGCAAACCTACGGCGTCGACATTGGCAGCACTGCCGTGCCGACCGGTTCGATGCTGACCTCGAAAGAGCGCCTGGTGAAGTTCGACTGGAACATCACCGACGAACACCGCGCCAACCTGCGTTACGCCAAGACCGAACAGGGCGAGCCGTTCTACCCGGGCTTCTCGGCCACCGGTGTCGGCCTGTCGTCGAGCTTCTACAACCAGGGCAAGTCGATCGAGACCACCGTTGCCCAGTTGTTCTCGGACTGGACCCCGAACTTCTCGACCGAGATCAAGTTCTCGAACCGCGACTACGATTCGGTCCCGACCAACGCGACCCGCACGCCATCGATGGCCCTGCAGTTCAGCGGCGCGCTGCCAGCTGATGCACCTGCCGGCCTGTCGACCGCCAACCGTAACATCAACTTCGGTACCGAGTTCAGCCGTCACAACAACGTGCTGCGCAACAAGACCAAGGACCTGTACGCCGGTGCCAACTGGATCGTGGGCGACCATGAACTGAAGTTCGGTGCCGACTACACCAAGAACGATGTCTACAACGCGTTCCTGCAGGGTATTAACGGCTCGTACACCTTCGCCTGCCTGGATTCGGCGGACGCGAACTTCTACAGCTTCGGCGCGCTGCCAAGCTGCGCGCGCGCGACCAATGCACAAGTGCAGCAAGCCGTGCTGGAGAACTTCCGCAGGGGTCGCCCACTGAGCTACAGCCAGCAGCGCGCGCTGCCAGGCGCATCGCTGAACGATGCGGTTGCCGAGTTCTCCACCAAGAACACCGGTCTGTTCCTGCAAGACACCTGGACCGTCAACGACCAGCTGACCCTGACCTACGGCGTGCGCTATGACCGTAACGATGTCGGCGGCCGTCCATTGGCCAACACCGCTGCTGCCCAGGCACTCGTGGCCGGCAACCCGGCCACCGGCGTGCGTCAGTCCGGCGGCTTCGGTCTGGACAACACCCAGACGATCGACGGCACCGACCTGATCCAGCCGCGCTTCGGCTTTAACTACCGCTTCGACAAGTCGCCACGTCCGACCCAGATCCGCGGCGGCTTTGGTCTGTTCCAGGGCGCGGCAGCCACGGTGTGGATGTCGAACCCGTTCTCGGGCACCGGCGTGGCCACCGCCACGATCAGCTGCTCGGGCACTGGCGCAACCCGCTGCCCAACGACTGGCGGCCTGACCAGCTTCAATCCTGACAGTCAGCCTGGCATCACCGGCGCCATCCCGGCCGCCGATGTCAACTTCCTGGATCCGAACTTCCGTCAGCCATCGATCTGGAAAACCAACCTGGCGTTCGACACCGAACTGCCATGGTACGGCCTGGTCTTCGGCGCTGAAGCGCTGTACACCAAGAACAAGAACGGCATCTACTACGAGCACCTGAATCTGGGCGCAGCAACCCGCAACGGTTCGGATGGCCGTCCACTGTTCTGGAACGCAGCCGGCCTGAGCCAGGCTTGCTACGGCGTGTCGAACAACACGGCGAACATCATCACCAGCTGCGGCGCGGTCAACCGTTCGCTGAACAACCGCAGTTTCAACAACGTGCTGGTGGCGCGTGATACCGACAAGGGCGACGCGAAAGTGCTGACCATGTCGCTGTCGCAGCCGATGACGAAGGGCTTTGGCTGGTCGGTGGCGTACACCTACACCGATGCCACCGAAGTCTCGCCGCTGACCTCGTCGGTGGCCAACTCGAACTTCAACGGCCGTTCGTCGTTCAACCCGAACGAAGAAGTCGCCGCGACCTCGAGCTACGCCATCAAGAACCGCGTCAATGCGCTGATGAACTTCCAGAAGAAATTCTTCGAAGGCTACAACACGCGTCTCGGCGTCTTCTACGAAGGTCGTGAAGGCCGTCCGTACAGCTGGACGTTCAACAACGACATGAACGGTGACAATCTGGCCGGTAACGACCTGATGTACATCCCGACCGCCTTCGGCGCGAACGAAGTCGTGTTCTCGGGCGACACCGCAACGAGCCGTGCCAACGAGCAGCGCTTCTGGGACGTGGTTAACGCGAACAAGGGCCTGAGCAAAGCCGCCGGTGGTGTCGTGAAGCGTAACAACTCGACCGCCGAATGGGTCAACACCTTCGACGTGCGCATCAGCCAGGAAATCCCGGGCATCTTCGCGCGCAACAAGGCGACCTTCTCGCTCGACTTCATGAACTTCGGCAATCTGCTGAACAAGAAATGGGGCCGTACCGAAGAGATCAGCTTCCAGGGCTCCGGTGGCCAGGCACGCAGCTTCGTCGACGTCGCTGGTATCGATGCACAAGGTCGTTATGTCTACGTCGTGCGTAACGACGTCGAGCGTCAAGACCTGAAGCAAGCCAAGGGCGAGTCGCAGTGGGCCATCCAGGCAACCCTGCGTTACGAATTCTAAGCAGCGCGAATTGGTAGCCTGAAGTAGCCAGAACGGCCGGTGGAAACACCGGCCGTTTTTTCATCAAAAAAGTCGGCAGCCCTGATGCTGTAAGGATTTCCTGCGCACAGGCGGCATGGGATAATGCCGGCTGTTGCGCTTACCCAAGCCCCGTTTTTCGGGTGCCGGCCACCCCGGCCCGATTCCATACAAGGTGTTTTTCATGATCGTCTCGCGTCGCGCAAGCGCCCGTCTTTCCACGCTGACCGTTGCGCTGCTGCTGGCCGGCTGCGTGACCGCTCCCCAGGCCCCGGTTACCATCAACCTGGTGTCGCTCAACGACTTCCACGGCAACCTGGAGCCAAGCCGCTATGTGCTCAAGGGCGCTGACGGCAAGGACCAGGTCATGCGCGCCGGCGGCGCCGAAGCGGTGGCCGCGGCCCTGCAGGCCTGGCGCAAACAGGACAAAGAGTTGCTGCTCGTCTCGACCGGCGACATCGTCGGCGCCAGCCCGGCGCTGTCGTCGCTGTGGGCCGACGAGCCGACGATCGAAGTGATGAATATGCTGAACCTGCGCGCGAGCGCGGTGGGCAACCACGAATTCGACGGCGGCCGCAAGGAACTGCTGCGCCAGCAGAATGGCGGCTGCGATTCGCCGCACCCGACCAAGGCCTGCAAGCTGGCCCCGAATTTCGGCGGCGCCAAATTCACGTATCTGGGCGCGAACGTCATCGACAAGGTCACCGGCAAGCCGATCATCCCGGGCTTCACCATCGAAACCGTCAAGGGCATCAAGGTCGGCCTGGTCGGCGTGGTGCTGCGCGATACGCCGAACATGGTGGTCGCATCGGGCATTGCGGGCTTGACGTTCGGTGACGAAGCCGAAGCGATCAACAACGCGCTGCCGGCGATGCGCGCGGCCGGCGCCCAGGTCATCGTGGCTCTCGTGCACCAGGGCGGCCGCACGGCAGACTCGCCGCTGGCGCCTGGCTGCAAGCGCCTGACGGGCGACATCGTCCCGGTCGTGCAGAAGATCGACCCGTCGGTCAAGCTGGTGCTCACCGGGCACTCGCACCAGGGCTATCTGTGCGATGTCGACGGCAGGGTCGTGACCCAGGCCGATACGGCCGGCCACCTGCTCACGCGCGTGTCAATGCAGGTTGAGCCGAAGACTGGCGCGGTGTCGAACCTGACCGTCGCCAACGTGGTAATGACACCGGGCGAGTATCCGGCCGATCCGAAGATGGTCGCGTATGTCGCGCAAGTGAAAGAGCGCAGCGAGGCCGCCTTGACGCGCCCGATCGCGAAGATCGCCGTCGCGCCGCTGCTGCGCAAGAATAACGACGCGGGTGAATCGCCGCTGGGCAGCCTGGTTGCCGACGCGGCGCTGGACTCGGCGCGCAGTTTGGGCGCGCAGTTCGCCTTCATGAACAATGGTGGCGTGCGGCGCGACCTCGAAGCGCTCGCCGACAAGACCGTCAACTTCGGCCAGGCCCAGGCCGTGCTGCCGTTCGGGAATACGATCGTCGTGATGAACCTGACCGGCGCCCAGATCCGCAACCTGCTCGAACGCCAGTGGCCCGACGGCGCGGACGTGACGTCCGGCGTGCTGCAAGTCTCGCAAGGCTTCAGCTACACGTGGGACGCCAAGCGCCCTGCGGGAACCCGCCTGGTGCCGGGCAGCGTCAAGCTCGATGGCAAGCCGCTGGTTGATACCGCAACGTACCGGCTGGCGCTGAACAACTTCCTGGCCGAAGGCAGCGACGGCTATCCGGAATTCGCACTGGGCACCGAGCGCATTGACACCGGCCTGCGCGACCTGGATGGCTTCATCGCCTATCTGAAGAAACTCGAAGGGCAGGGCGCCGCGCTGGCCCCGGCTACCCCGCGCATCGTGCGCCTCAATTAAGCACCTCAGGAATCATCATGAAAAAACTCGCATGCGTGCTGGCGCTCACCAGCGCCTTTGGATTACTGGGCGCATCGGACGCCGCCGCCTGGGGCCGCGACGGCCACCGCGCCGTCGGCTCGATCGCCGACAAGCTGCTCAAGGGGACCAATGCGCAAAAGCAGATCGCGCTGCTGCTGCAACCGGGCGAATCGCTGGCGTCGGTCGCCAACTGGGCCGACTGCGTCAAGGGCACGTACTGCGGCCCGCAGACGCCCGAGATGGTGGAGTACGTCGAAGGCAATCCGCGCCACAACGAATACCACTACACCAACGTGCCGTTCCAGCTCGATCACTACCATGCGCACGGCGTGGGCACGAGCGACGTCGATATCGTACAGACGCTGGAGCAGTGCATTGCTGTCTTGCAGGGCAAGACCGATCCGGCCCTGAACCCGCACAAGTTCACCAAGCGCCAGGCCCTGATTCTGCTGGCGCACTTCGCCGGTGACATTCACCAGCCGCTGCACGTCGGTTCGGCGTTCGTGAGCAAGGATGGCAAGTTCATCGTGCCGAAATCGCGCGCCGAGATCGACGACACGCTGGTGTTCGATTCGCGCGGTGGCAACAACCTGCTGCTCGATGATGAGAAGCTGGCCGAGTTGTCGAAGGGGGTGATCCCGCCGGGTGAGCCTGTGGTCATCAAGGAAGGCGTGCCGAAGGCGCTGACCAAGCCATTCCACTCGTACTGGGACAGCACGACGGTCGACTACGCCTTCCGCCGCATCAAGACGCGCACGCCGGAACAGTTCGCGGACGTGGCAATCGCCAGCGCGCCGCTGGTTGCGAAAGCCAAAGGCGACGTGGCTACCTGGCCCGTGCAATGGGTGGAAGACGGCCTGAAGTCGGCCAAGCTGGCGTATGCCGACGTGGTGCCGGGCAAGCTGACGCCACAAACGAGCAAGAAGGGCGAAACCTATTACACCTTCGCGCTTGAAGTGCCGACCAACTACCCGGTGCCGAGCTCCGAAATCGCCAAGACCCAGTTGATCAAGGGCGGGTACAACCTGGCCGCGATGCTGCAGGCGATCTGGCCGTAAGCCCTGGCAGAATGCTGTGCGCGGATTGTTCGCGCGCGCAGTGCACTTTTGGCGCGGCCTCGGATAGAATCCGGTCATCTCCCGACCCGACTCCCGAGGCCTCATGCATTCCCCGTTCAAAGCCGTCATCGCGGCTGCCTGCCTGTTCCCCGCATTTCACGCTCACGCACAATCGCCAGCGGGCGCCAGCCTGCCGCTATGGGAATTTGGCCTTGGCGCTGCGGCCCTGAGCTCGCCAGCCTATCCCGGCGCCGATGACCGCACCAACCGCGTCCTGCCCATCCCGTTCCTGCTCTACCGCGGCGAAGTGCTGCGCGCCGACCAGTCGGGTATTGGTGCGCGCCTGTTCCGCTCAGATCGCCTCGAGTTCGACGTGGGCCTGTCGGGCGCCTTGCCGTCTGATTCGGACGACGTCGAGGCGCGCGCCGGCATGCCGGATCTGGGCGCGCTGTTCGAATTTGGCCCGCGCCTGAAAATCCGCGTGGCCGACATCGACGCGTTTGGCGATCAACGCGGCCGCCTGCGCGCCGAATTGCCGCTGCGCGCCGTGATCGAAGCACGGGGCGGCCTGCGACGCCAGGGCTGGACGTTCGAGCCGAAGCTGGCCTACGAAACGCGTGGTGAACGCGGCCTGTGGTCGTTCGAAGCCAATACGTCGGTGGTGTTCGGCGACAAGCGCATCAACCGCTACTTTTATGAAGTCGCGCCGCAGTATGCGACCGCCAGTCGCGATGCCTACAGCGCGGACGCCGGCCTGGTGCTCGCGCGCGTGGGCCTGTTCGCCACGCGCCAGCTCAATCCCGACGTGCGCCTGTTCGGCTACGTGCGCTACGAGTCGTACGCCGGCAGCGCCAACCGCGACAGCCCGCTGCATCTGAAGAATTCGGGGACGTCGGCCGGCATCGGTTTTGCCTGGACGCTGGCGCGCTCGAGCCGCCGTGCGGCGGGCTTCGAGCCGGTCGATCCGGCCACGCCCTGAGATAACGCCGGCAAGGCCGGCGTTTGGTCAAGCGTCGCCTGGCGCTGTTTCAGCGATTACTTCGGCTTGTAAGAAACACGACCCGATAACCCAATCGTACCGGCGC
Organism: Massilia sp. MP_M2; assembly: GCF_039123635.1. Taxonomy (NCBI): domain Bacteria; kingdom Pseudomonadati; phylum Pseudomonadota; class Betaproteobacteria; order Burkholderiales; family Oxalobacteraceae; genus Massilia; species Massilia sp. MP_M2. The sequence goes on along the minus strand of NZ_JBCHJF010000001.1, from coordinate 736,075 downwards.
CGTTGGACAAGTCTTCGGTGCCGCTCAGGAAGCCGCCGCCCGTTGCGCGAACATAGGTGCCGGAGCCGCCGGTGATGGTGAAGGTGCCGCCGTTCATGACGTAGGCAGTGCCTGCGCCGGTGGGAACGAACTGGCCACTGTAGTCGGCGAAAATCTGGTCGCCGTTTGGATACAGCAGGATGAACTTGCCATTGCTGAACGTGAATGTCGTGCCAGACTGGGCGAAGCAATCGCCGCCGACGAACGCGACTGGCGTTCCTTCAGCCGTCTCACCGTGGCCGGCAAGCTTGCCGCCGAGGGTGGACGCACATTGCGGCGCAGGGCCAATTTTTTCATTGAATACGCCCTTGACTTCAAGCGCCTGGACCACGGTCGGACCGGCCGAGGCCGAGAACGAAGCGGCCATCAGGACCAGGCTGGACAAGAGGCGGATTGAGACAGTCTTCATTGCAATACTTCCTTGGTTGTTAAAAAAATGATATTGCACATACTAAGATAAATGAAGAATTTTGTTGCGCGCACAATTCATTCTTTTTACTTTGTTGCAAATTATCTACGCTTACGAGCGAGCAGTGGACGGTTTCAGTTCTCAGCAAACAGAGCGGACAGGGTCAGACACGAAGAGGGGCAGAACGAAGAGGCTCAGGACTCAGCGAAGGGGGGGCAGGCGAAGAAGGGGCGCAGGAAGAGGGTGTGGCGAAGAGGGCCAGGTCTGGCATTCCGAAACGAGCTTCACAAAAAGTATGCTGATGAATGCTCTGATGAAGGCACAAAGGAAGAGCCCTCGAATTCGCTGGGAGTCAGTTACGCTTTTTGTACCTGACTTCGCCCGAAATTTTTGGCGCGATACAAGGCGTCGTCGGCTGCTTTAATAAGTGCCTGCACGTCTTTTACAGCGTCATTTGCATCGGCTACGCCTACGCTGATCGTTACATCGAGATCGAGTTCGGCAGGCTGAATGACAAGGTTGGCAACAGAATGTCGTACCCGCTCTGCAAGAGCCTCAGCGTCTCCAATGCCAGTATCGGTGTCAAATCACGCAACTCGTCGCATGGATCATTTTTTCAGACGCGTCGATGTGCTGGTTGATGTCGCGAATCAATACTACATACGAGGACTGGTTGGACTGAGACAGTTCCGAGCCTTGAGCATGCAGTACATTCATTTCTGGGACTGAAATAATGTAGCTTGCCCAGAACATGCTGCCGTCTGCTTTTGTGCACCATTCGTTTTGTAAGGTCCAACCGCTTTTGGTGGCGTCGTATAAGAGATCGGGTAGACGATTGGAAAAGCTGTCGCCGTCTTTGAACAGGACACTGCAAGGTTTGCCAACAACCTGAGAGGCAGAAAAACCTGTCAGCTCTTTCATGGAGTCGTTCCAGTACAGCATATTCCCGTCTGAGTCCAACCCGACGACCCCATATTTGCAGTGTTCATTCAATGCTGCGTTGTAACAGGCGGCGCCTAGTCGGATTTGCTCTTCACGCATGACGGAATCAGTGACATCGGTGAGCATCCCCATCAAATTTTCTGCATCCACCTTCAGTAACGTCAACTCGTAGGTTTTGTTCTCTGCATATCGTCGTGCGCGAAAAAATGGTGCAAACCGCACCGCTTTACAGATCACACCGGTTGGGCGATCAAACTCTGCCACAATACTATTAATCTCGGGAAATGAATGGTCGATGGCTTCAAACAGGTTGGTCAGCGTCCCGTCCGCACGTAGCGGCATTAACAGATTCGCTGCCATTGGATTAATCAGGGAAATTTTACCAGTACCAGTCATTTGCACCACACCGACTGGCGCCATGTACAAGAACGCCAGCAGTGACTGCAATTCTTTTTCCGGATCAGCTTCCAGTACCATCGATTACTTCCGGCTTACGAGAATGAAGCGAATGCGGCTGGTTGGTTCTGCGAGCAAGCGTAGCGCGCATAATGTAGGCCGCATGCGAAATGTGAGGACATAGTCGAGTGTGGCATCAAGTGTCTCATGCTGCTGAAATGCATCTTTAAACCGTTGAGCGACGAGGTAATTGTTCATGCACGGTGCGACAATCTCGAACATCGACGTGCCCAATACTCTATTCTTATCCAGTCCTGCCCATCTTGCCTCAGGTACATTGTAGATATAGATTTTCTCTTCAACATCAAAACCGATGACACCGAATGGCAGTTCATCCAGTTCGCCATCCGATAATAAAAGAAGTGGTGCGAAAAGATTAGGGCTGTCGAACTGAAGGGGTGGGGTTCCGAGTTGAATCATTGCAATTCCTTATTTTCAACCGCCAAAGGTGCTCGTATACAACCACCGCAATTGCCATGATATTACAACAATCTATTTGCGCGCCATATTGCCAAACATGGTAAACCGAGCATGGTGAAGACCCCGTCTTAGCCAAATCCTGCAGGTCGAGCCAGCATAGCATGTTGCTGGTGTGAAAATTCCTCACGCGATGGCGACACGCTGCAATCGACCCAAAAGTTACGTCCACTTGAGCAAGTAATAACGCTTACTCGTATTTTGCGAGTTCTTCGAGTTCTTCTGCCCGCTGGATTCGCGCAGTCACCCCGCACTCGGCAGCAAGAATCAGCGGCCCTCGCCACGCGTCTCTCCCGTCACGCCATGAAAAACGCCGGGCGAACCCGGCGTTTGGCAAGCATCATAAAGCCCCCGCGTTATGCAGCCTCGCGCATTCCCAACGCCGGCCGCGCTGCGCTCCTGAGCGCCGGGCGCACTGGCTGCGCTTCGAAACGGAACGTCGACACCAGCTGTGACAGCGCCTTTGCCTGTTCGCGCATCGAGGTCGATGCGGCAGCCGCTTCTTCGACCAATGCCGCGTTCTGCTGCGTTACCTGGTCCATTTGGGCGATGGCCTGGTTCACCTGTTCGATGCCGGCCGACTGCTCCTGGCTGGCCATGGCGATACCCGACATGATGCTGGTCACGCGGCCGATGCTGTCGACGATTTCCTGCATCGTCGCGCCGGCGTCCGACACCAGGCGGCTGCCTTCCTCGACCTTGGCGCTTGAGTCGCCGATCAGGGTCTTGATCTCTTTCGCTGCTGCCGCCGAACGCTGCGCCAGATTGCGCACTTCGGAAGCCACGACCGCGAAACCGCGGCCCTGTTCACCGGCGCGCGCCGCTTCGACTGCCGCATTGAGCGCCAGGATATTGGTCTGGAATGCGATGCCATCGATGACGCCGATGATGTCCACGATCTTCTTCGACGAATCGGTGATCGCGTCCATCGTCTGCACGACGCGCCCGACGGTGTCGCCGCCACGGCCGGCCACGTGCGAGGCGTTCTGCGCCAGCGTGTTGGCTTCGCGCGCGTTGTCGGCGTTCTGGCGCACGGTCGAGGTCAACTCTTCCATCGAGGATGCGGTTTCTTCCAGCGCGCCGGCCTGCTGCTCGGTGCGGGCCGACAGTTCGAGGTTGCCGGCCGAGATCTGGTCGGCCGCTTCGGCGATGGTTTCGGTGCTGCTACGCACCTGGCTGACGATGCCGGCCAGATTGTCGTTCATGTCCTTGAGGGCGCTCATCAGCGCGCCCGTTTCGTTGTTGCCCTGCTCGACGATCTGGCTGCTCAGGTCGCCCGTGGCGACCGTTTGCGCAACCAGCACCGCTTGTTCGAGCGGCGTCGTGATGCGACGGCCGATCCACCAGGCGAACAGGCCACCGGCGACCAGCGCGATCGTGGCGAACGCCACTTGCAGCTTCAGGCTGGTCTGGAAGCCATCCTGGATCTGCTTCGAATCGGCGGCCACGACCTCTTGCTGGAATTTGACCATTGCTCTCAGGCTACCGAGATACGACTTTACGCGCGGCAGCATGTCGGTCGTCAGGAAGGCACGCACGGCGGCATCCTCACCGGCCGCCTTTTGCGCCATCACGCTCTTGCGCGCCTTGCGGTAGCCATCGCGCTGCTCGTCGACTTTGGCAAACAGTGCCATGGCAGCGTCGTTGCCGGCCAGGCTGTCGGTCAGGGCCTTGTGCAGCACATCGGAGCGCTTGGATGATGTCGAGATCGCGTCGAGGAAGTATTTTTCGTCGCCCGCATCGGTCATCTTGATGGCGGCAATGGTGCGCGCGGCGTTGGCCTCGATGATGGCTTGCCACTCCTGCAGCATGGCCAGGCGGTACATGCTTTCGCCGGTCAGTTTGTCGGTGAGGTCTTCGGCTTTCTGCATCTGCAGCAGGCCAATCCCCACCAGCAGCAGCATTGCCGCAAGAATAGTGGCAAAGCCGCCGAGGAGCAGCGTGCGAATCTTAAGGTTTTGAAATGTCATGACGTCCCGTGAGTCAGTAAATACAATGTCCGTAGAAACCAAAAGTTTCCATACGGAATCATATTGTTGCAGATTCGGAACGGGAAGAACTGAGAAATTGCCGTAATTGCGATAAATTCGCTCAATTGTGGCGAGATACCGACGATCAAAGTGTAAATACGACTATTGGTAGTGGTATTTGGAGAGAATCATGTCCTGCCCCCAGCAGTGGAGGGCAGGACCAGGGCATGCGCGTTAGCGCGATTTGACGAACGGCTTGCCCAGCGCCTTGGGCGCCACCGACTTGGCCATCAGGCCTGCCAGCACGACCACGGTGACGATATACGGGATCATCTGGATCAGTGAGCCCGGGATGCGGCCCACGATCGGCAGATCGACGCCCTCGATCTGGATCTGCACCGCAGCAAAGAAGCCGAACATCATGCAGCCCAGCACCGTGTGCACGGGACGCCAGTTACCGAACACCAGCGCCGTCAGTGCCAGGTAGCCGGCGCCGGCCGACATGTCGCGCAAGAAGAAGCCGCTCTGGACGATCGACAGGTAGGCACCCGAGAACGAGCACAGCACGCCGGCGATGATCATCGCCGTGTAGCGGGTGCGCTGGACCGAGATGCCGGCCGCGTCGGCCGCATGCGGGTTCTCGCCACAGGCGCGCAGGCGCAGGCCAAAGCGGCTGTAGAACAGCACCCAGTGCACGATCGGGAGCAGGGCGAAGGCGAGGTACACCAGCACCGAATGCCCGCCGATCAGGCTGCCGTAGACCCAGCCCAGCACCGGCACGTCGGCCACCAGTTCGGTGCCGGGCAGGATCACGCTCGCCAGGCGCGCTTCACCGAGATCCGGCGTACGGCCGCCCTGCTGGAAGAAGTACTGGGCCACGACGAACGTCAGTCCGCTCATGGCGATATTGATCGCGATGCCGGCCACGAGCTGGTTGCCCTTCTGCGTGATCGAGACGAAGGCCTGGATCAGCGCCAGCACGACAGAGGCGACGATGCCGGCCGCGATGCCCAGCCACGGGTCCTGGTAGGTGTAGGCGACGGCGGCCGAGACGAAGGCCGACGCGAGGATCTTGCCCTCGAGGCCGATGTCGACCACGCCGCTGCGCTCGGCGAACAGGCCGGCCATGGCCGCAAACATCAGCACCGGCGCGTTGCGGATGGTGGAGACGACGATACTGGCGAACTGGAAGTCTTCCATGGCTTATCCCTTGCTTGCGCCGTTGTTGGAGCGTGTTGCGTTGATCAGCTTGAGCACTGCCGGCGCATACATGTTTTCCATGGCGCCGCAGAACAGGATGATCAGGCCCTGGATGAAAATGAAGGTCTCTTGCGGGATGTTCGGTTTTTCGAGCGACAAGTCGAAGCCGCCCTGGATCAGCGCGCCGAACAGGATCGACGAGAGCAGAATGCCCACCGGATGCTGGCGGCCCATCAGCGCGATCGCAATGCCGATGAAGCCCGCGCCGGCCGGGAAGTTCAGGCTCAGGTAGTGGGTCGAGCCGAGGATCGAGTTCACTGCCGCCAGGCCCGCCAGGGCGCCCGAGATCAGCATCGCCACGATGATCGTGCGGCTGATGCGCACGCCCGCATAGTGCGCGGCGTGGGCGTTCAGGCCCGTGGCCTGCAGGCGGTAACCCCAGCTCGAACGCGACACCGCCACCCAGTAGACGACCAGCGCGACCAGCGCCAGCAGGAAGGCCAGGTTCAGCGGCGTGTTCTCGCCGAAGAACGGCAGCCAGTTCGACAGCAGCGGGATGGCGGCAGCGTCGGTAAAGGTGCGGCTGGCCGGATTCTGGTCGCCCTCGGGGATCATGTACTTGACGATGATGAAGTTCATCAGGCCGGCGGCGATGAAGTTGAACATGATGGTCGTGACCACCACGTGGCTGCCGCGCTTGGCCTGCAGGTAGCCGGGCAGGAAGGCCCAGGCCGCGCCGAACACGGCACTGGCGACGATCGCCAGCGGAATCAGGAGCCACGGCGAGAGCGTGGCATCGAACGCCAGCATCGCCAGCGTCAGGCCCAGGCCGCCGAGATACATCTGGCCTTCGGCGCCAATGTTGAACAGGCCCGCCTTCATCGCGATCGACACGGCCAGGCCGGTAAACACGAAGGTCGACGCATAGAACAGCGTGTACGACAGGCCTTCCGGATTGATGACGGCGCTGTTGACGAGGATCTGCAGCGACTCGACCGGGCTTTCGCCCAGCAGATGGATCACGAGCGCCGCGACCAGCAGGGCAGAGAGCAAATTCAGGACCGGCAGGACAAAGCCCGAGGCCCAGCGTGGGAGTTCAGTGGTTTTCATGATTTGTGCATCCCGCCCATCAACAGGCCAATGCGGGTCGTGTCGAATTCGTCGATCGGCAATTCGCCGGTAATGCGCCCGCCCGACATCACGATGATGCGGTCAGCCAGCGCGCGCACTTCTTCCAGCTCGGTCGAGACCAGCAGGATCGCCACGCCCTCGTCGCGCAGGCGCAGCAGTTGCGTGTGGATGCTTTCGATGGTGCCGATGTCCACGCCGCGCGTGGGCTGGCCCACCAGCAGCAGCTTCGGCGCCGCCGAGACTTCACGCGCGATGACAACCTTCTGCTGGTTGCCGCCCGAAAGCAGGCCGATGCGCACGTTGGGGTCTTTCGGGCGCACGTCAAATGCCTCGAGCAAATGCGCGCAGCGTTTGGCGATGGCGTCGAAATCGAACAGGCCCAGGCCCTTGGTGACGCGCTCCTGGTAGCCGAACACGGTGTTCTGCATGACCGAGAAATCCTTGATCACACCGTCGCGCAGGCGGTCTTCGGGGACGTGGCCGATGCCCATGTCGCGCAGTTCGGCAGGCAGGCCGTCGGCGTTCGAGCGGCCGGCGAAGGGCAGGGGTTTGCCCTCGAGTGCGACCGTGCCCGACGTCGGCAGGCGCATGCCCGACAGGATGTGCATCAACTCGCTCTGACCGTTGCCCGACACGCCGGCAATGGCGACGATCTCGCCGGCCCGCACCGACAGGGCGATGTCTGCCAGCAGCTGCACGCCATTGGCGTCCTTCAGCTGCAGGTTCTCGACCTGCAGCACCGGCGCGCCCGGCGCATAGGGCTTGCGCGGCAGATTGCCTTCGATCGGGCGGCCGACCATCATATTGGCCAGCTGCTCCTTGCTGGTGCCTGCCGTGGCGACGGCGCCGGCCAGGCGCCCCGCGCGCATCACGGTCACCTGGTCGGTGATGTCCATGATTTCGCCCAGCTTGTGGGTGATCAGGATGATGGTCTTGCCCTGTTCCTTGAACAGCCGCAGGATGTCGAACAGCGACGCGATTTCTTGCGTGGTGAGCACGGCGGTGGGCTCGTCCAGAATCAGGATCTCGGCGCTGCGGTAGATCTGCTTGAGGATTTCGACGCGCTGCTGCGCGCCCACCGACAAATCGGCAATCACGGCCAGCGGATCGACGTCGAGGTGGTAGCGCGCGCAGATTTCGCGCAGCTTCACTTCGGTTTCGCGGCGTTTCTTCGACAGCTTGAAGGCGCCCTCGGCCCCGAGCATCACGTTGTCGAGCACCGTCATGTTCTCGACCAGCATGAAGTGCTGGTGCACCATGCCGATGCCGAGCGCGATGGCCTCCTGGCTCGAGCGGATCTGCTGCTCCTTGCCGTTGATGACGAGCTGCCCGCTGTCGGCATGGTAGTAGCCGTACAGGATACTCATCAGAGTGGATTTGCCCGCGCCATTTTCGCCGATCACACCATGGATCGAACCCTTGGCGATCGAGAAGCTGACGTCGGCGTTCGCCTGCACAGGCCCGAAGGCCTTGCTCACGTTGCGAAATTCTACGGCTGGCTGCATTGCGATCTGTCGAAAAAAGGAAGTGTGCTTATCATTCAAAAGCGCGCCGGACCGGTAATCAACCGGCGCGGCGCGCTTCGAATGGAATGAAGGTGATCAGACCGGGCAGGAACTGCCGGCGCGGTAATCGATGACCTTGATCTTGCCGTTGATGATGTCCTGGCGCACGGCGTTGACGCGCTTTTCGATTTCTGGCGTGACGACGGCGCGGTTATCCTTGTCGAGCACCCAATCGACGCCGCCTTCTTTCAGGCCCTTGTAGGTAACGCCTGCTTTCCAGGTGCCTTTCTTGACGGCCATGAACGAGTCATACACGGCCACGTCGACACGCTTGACCATCGAGGTCAGCATCGTGCCCGGATGCAGGTAGTTCTGGTTCGAGTCGACGCCCACGGCCAGCTTGCCCTTGGTCTTGGCCATCTGCAGCGCGCCCATGCCGCTGCCGCCGGCCACGGCGAAGACCACGTCCACGCCGCGGTCGAACTGCGCGCGTGCCAGCTCACCGCCCTTGGCCGGGTCGTTCCAGGCTGCGGCCGTGGTGCCGACCATGTTCTGGATGATTTCAGCTTTCGGGGCCTGCGCCTTGGCGCCCTGGCCGTAGCCGCAGGCGAACGCGCGAATCAGCGGAATGTCCATGCCGCCGACAAAGCCGAGCTTCTTGGTCTTGGAGGCCATGGCCGATGCCACGCCGATCAGGTACGAGCCTTCTTGTTCCTTGAACATCACCGATTCGATGTTGGCGCCTTGCGCCACGCTGTCGATCAGGACGAAGCGCACGTTCGGGAATTCGCGGGCGACTTTTTGCACGGCCTGGGTTTGCGAGAAACCGATGGCGGCGATCAGGTCGACCTTCTTGCGCGCCAGGCCGCGCATGACTTGCTCGGCCTGGGTATCGCTATTGGCCTGGACCTCGAGCACTTTCACACCGGTCTCTTTCGAGAAGCGCTGCAGGCCCTCGAAGGCCGACTGGTTGAACGACTTGTCGAACTTGCCGCCCGCATCGTAGACCATGCCGAATTTCGGCGCGGCGATCGGTGCGGTCGACGGCGCTGCCAGCGCGCTGCCAGCAAGGCACATGGCCGCCACGGTGATGCTGAGTTGCTTGAATTTCATGGTTGAGCTCCTGGAATAGCGATATTGTACCCGCCGCATGGCTTGCGATGGGATCGGCTGCGCGATTGTCGCAGCACGGCGCCGTGCAAGTGGTTACGGTTTGTATCTGGGGAAGGGGCGTTGGGGCCAGGCCCGCGCCCTTCGGGCACAAGCTGTCAAATATGCATCAAGCTGCAAGTTGATGGCAAATACGATTTTACTTCCCAATTTATTCGCTGAAAATATAAATGCTGACACTTTCGGCAATTATTTTGCGGCGAGGACCAATTCGGGCGCTGCCGCGGCGGTTTCCACGGGTGGCGTGGCATTGGCCACGGCATCGGCCACGGCGGCTGCCGCGGCTGGCGTCACTGGCCCGCTGAACTGGCGCGTAAGAAAGCCTGCGACCATGGCGTGCGTCGCTTCCAGGTACGGGATGGTCATGTGATCGGACCCCGGCACCACCTCGTCGGCCACCAGCGCGCCCAGCTTGGCCACCAGGAGGTCGGTGTGGAAGTGGGGCACGACATCGTCGCTGGCGGCGCGCAGCACGTAGGTCGGGGCCTTGAGCATTGGTGCGTACTTGATCGACTCGAAGCGGTCGCGCAGCATGTACTCGATCGGCATCACGCGAAAGCGCCGCTTGGCAATCGCCAGGATCGAGTCGTACGGCGTGATCAGCACGACCGAATGCGCGGGACGTTCGCGGGCCACCTGCACGGCGACGCCCGAACCGAGGCTGCGGCCAACGACGGCGATGCGCTGCGGGTCGACCTGGCCGCGCGTGGCCAGCCAGTCGTAGAGCAGGGCGCCGTCCTCGATCATGTGGATCTCGGCAGGCATCCCGTGCGAGTCACCATAGCCGCGGTAATTCATCGCCAGCACGGTCATGTTGGGGAACAGCTTGCCGGCGTCGCGCGCGACCCATGACACTTCTTCGGAGCGCCCGCCGAAATACAGCACGGCCGGGCGCGGACCGGGAATGCTTGGCGTCATCAGCCAGCCGGCCAGGCGCGTGCCGTCCCTGGCGCGCAAGACGACGGGGCGGGTGCGGTGGCCGCTTGAACGGGGGCTTTTGACTTCACGCTCGAGGGTCGGATTGAACACCAGGCGGCGCTGGTTGGCCGCGACGGCAGCCGTCAGGCCCAGCCACAGCATGCTGGCCAGTCCAGTGAGTCCTGCCGCCATTTTTTTCGAAGTGTCCATGCTTGCAAGTCTACGCCCCCTGTTGAGTTTTGTTCTTAGAGGCATTCATCTATGCATGTTCCATGACGGTTTGGCAGCCTGAAAGTTGTTTTATTCCAACATGGCGGAGACGGCCGCGTGGTAATGGTTCCGCGTGCGATGCCGGACAGCATGCTTGCGCCGCCGGTTCGGCTTTCCGGTAGGATTCATGCATCCGGCCTCGCGCCATCTCCTGGAGTCTTCGTGCATTTTCTTCTGACCTATGATCTGGCCCCCGATTATCTCGAACGCCGCGGCGAATTTCGCGACGCCCACCTGGCGCTGGCGTGGGAAGCGCAGGCGCGTGGCGAGCTGATCCTTGCTGGTGCCATGGCCGAACCGGCCGACAAGGCCGTCCTGGTGTTCGACTGCCCGACGTCGGAGCCGGTACAACTGTTCGCGGCGCGCGACCCGTACGTGCTCAACGGCCTCGTGCGCGCCTTCCACGTGCGCGAGTGGAATACGGTCGTCGGCGACCTGGCGACCAATCCCGTCCGGCCCGGCTGATCATTGCAGCTGACCCTGGCTGACATCCACCTTGGCGCACCATGAACATCGGGTAAGATTGCCCGCGTTTATCACCGCCGGGGAATGCAATGCAAACTGCTGTGAATCTGTGGCCACTGCTCGGCGTGGCCGTCATCGTGGTGGGCTTTCTGCTGCGCGCCAATCCGGTGCTGGTGGCCGTTGCCGCCTGCGGCGTGACGGGCGTTGCCGCGGCGATGTCGGTGATGACGCTGCTCGAGTCGCTCGGCGCCGCATTCCTCAAGACCCGCAACCTGCCACTCATCCTGCTGCTGCCGCTGGCCGCCATCGGCCTGCTCGAGCGCTTCGGCCTGCGTGACCGCGCCCAGGCCGCCATTGGCAAGGTGCGCTCGGCCACGGCCGGGCGCCTGTTGATCGTCTACCTGTTTGCCCGCGAGAGCACGGCGGCGATGGGCCTGACCAGCCTGGGCGGCCATCCGACGATGGTGCGCCCGCTGGTCGCGCCGATGGCCGAAGCGGCGGCCGAAGCGCAACACGGCCCGCTGCCGCAGCGCATCCGCTACCGCATCCGCGCGATGTCGGCTGCCACCGACAATATCGGCCTGTTCTTCGGCGAAGACATTTTTGTAGCGTTTGGCGCGATTGTCCTGATGCACACGATTCTGCAGGCCGAGGGCATCGAGGTCAATCCGCTGCACATCGCGCTGTGGGGCATCCCGACGGCGATCACGGCGTTCGTCATCCACGCCTGGAACCTGCGCCGCCTGGACGCCGAGATTGCCCGCGCCGTGCTGGAGCAGAAGGGCGCCGCATGACGCTCTCGATCGGTCACTTCTACATCCTGGTCGGCCTGCTGCTGGCGGCCGTGGCCATCATGAACCTGGTGGACCGCAGCAATCCGCGCCGTGTCACGACGGCCCTGTTCTGGGGCCTGTACGCGCTGCTGTACCTGGCGGGCGAAGCGCTGCCGCTGGCGGCGGTCGGCGCCCTGATGATCGGCATGGCGCTGCTGGCCGGCTTTGGCGGCGTGAAAGCCGGCCAGCCGCAGGCGCTGGCGCCGCAAGCGCGCCAGGCCAGCGCCGCGCGGCTGGGCAACCGCCTGTTCATCCCGGCGCTGCTGCTGCCGCTGGTGACCGTCATCGGCGCCACCTTGCTGAAAGACGTGCAACTGGGCGGCCTGCCGCTGCTTGATCCGGCCCACATCACCATCGTCAGCATGGGCTGCGGCGCGGTCGTGGCGCTGATCGCCGCATGCTGGCTCACGCGCGCCACGCCGCTGCAGGGCGTGCGCGAAGCGCGCCGCCTGGTCGACGCCATGAGCTGGGCCGTCGTGCTGCCGCACATCCTGGCGGTGCTGGGCCTGCTGTTTTCCGAAGCGGGCGTGGGCAAGGCGGTCGCGCACCTGACGACGACGTATATCGGCCTGGATTCGGCGTTCATTGCGGTGGCCGTGTACTGCCTGGGCATGGCGCTGTTTACAATCGTGATGGGCAACGGCTTTGCGGCGTTTCCCGTCATGGCCGGCGGCGTCGGGATTCCGGTGCTGGTGGGTGTGTACGGCGCCAACCCGGCCGTGATGGCGGCAATCGGCATGTTCAGCGCCTATTGCGGTACCCTGATGACGCCGATGGCGGCCAACTTCAACATCGTGCCGGCGGCGCTGCTGGAACTGCCCGACAAGAACGCCGTGATCCGGGCCCAGATCCCGAGTGCGCTGCCGATCCTGGTCGCCAATATCTTCCTGCTCTACTTTTTGATGAACCTGTGATGATCAAGACTGTTTTGCTGACGGGCTTCGAGCCGTTCAATGGCGCCACCATCAATCCGGCCTGGGAGGCCGTGCGCGCGCTGGAAGGCTGGCAGGGCGAGGGCTTTCAGGTCGAGGTGCGCCAGTTGCCGTGCATTTTCGGTGATGCCAATGAAGACCTGGTGGCATTGATCGACGAGCTGCATCCGGACGTCGTCATCGCCGTCGGCCAGGCGGGCGGGCGCCCGGATATCTCGGTCGAGCGGGTGGCGATCAATGTCGACGATGCGTCGATTCTGGATAACGGCGGGCAGCAGCCGGTCGATACGGCGATTGCCGCCGACGGCCCGGCCGCGTATTTCTCGACACTGCCGATCAAGGCGATCGTGCACGCGCTGCGCGAGCGGGGATTGGTGGCGGGGGTGTCGCAAACGGCCGGCACGTTCGTCTGCAACCACGTGTTCTATGGCTTGATGCACCACGCGGCGGCGCAGCCGCAGCCGATCAAGGCGGGATTCATCCACGTGCCGTATTTGCCGGAGCAGGCAGCCGTGCGGCTTGACGCGCCACCGTCGATGGCGTTGGAGGACATCATCGCCGGGGTCAGGCTGGCGGTGGAAGTCACGCTCGGCGCCGACACCGACCTGCGCGAAGCGGGCGGCGCGACGCACTGACAGCGATCAGCGCAGCTTGATCGTGGTGACGGCTTTTTCGTCACGCACCTCGAACGCCGCATCTTCGAAGCTCGGCGGACCGAAACGGCCACGGGCATCGCGGCTGAACGCGTACGGCTCTTTCGGGATGCCCAGCACGTTGCGATCGAGCTTGCCGTTGTCGTTCTCGTCCTGGTACGACAGCACGGCCCACGAACCGGTCGGCACGCCATCGACCGTGACGATCGTCTCGCCCGCCTTGGCCGGGGCCGAGCCGGAATAGGCGCAATCCTTCAGGAAGGTCGTCTTGTCGCACACGGCGACGAGCACCTTGCCCTTGGCCGTGACGCCCTGAACGCGCACTTCGATCGAAGCGGCCGAGGCGCTGCCGGCAGCGCAGAACGCTGCGCCGAGCAGAAGGGTACGGAAAGTCGATTGCATGTAAACTCCAATGGTTGAATTGATTGTGTATCGTGTTTGACCGCCTGCCGCCATGGCTGCGCGGCCGTCGCGCTACCGTACACGCCGGCCGCATGATAGGCTGTCGGCATCCGTTTCCATGCCCGCCACCCCATCAAGGCGCTTATTTCATTATGCTGCTCAACGCGCTCATCGTTCTGGCCACCATCGCCTTCATGGAACTGTTTTCCATCGTCGCGCACAAGTACATCATGCACGGCTTTGGCTGGGGCTGGCATCGCTCGCACCACGAGCCCCGCACCGGCTGGTTCGAAAAGAACGACCTGTACGCCGTCGTCTTTGCCGGCGTTGCGATTGCCCTGATCTGGTTCGGCACGCGCGGCTACGGGCGCATCGAATGGATCGGCGCCGGCATGACCGGCTACGGCCTGCTGTACTTCATCGCCCACGATGGCCTGGTGCACCAGCGCTGGCCGTTTCGCTACGTGCCGCGCAGCGGCTACTTCAAGCGCCTGTACCAGGCTCACCGCATGCACCACGCGGTCGAGGGCAAGGACGGCGCCGTGTCGTTCGGCTTTTTGTATGCGCCGCCCGTCACGAAACTCAAGCAGCAGTTGCAGGCGCAGCAGAACCAGCTGCGGAGTCCGCGCGGCCAGGCCGCTGCCACAGACCACGCCGCGCCGGCAGGTCGCGACTAGAGGTCAGGCGCGAGGCCAGCGCCTGCAGGCCGCCCAGCGCGAGCAGGCGCAGCTTGGTCGCCTTCGACGTGCCAACCCGCTTGTCCCACGCGCGCGGCCCGCGCCGTTTCACTTCCACCCCGATCTGGCGATACACATTGCGCGCCGTGGCGATCGCCCACGCCGAGCGTAGCGGCAGCGCCGCCAGGCCAATCGACGCCGACGCGTAGTACGGCTCCGCCTGGTCCACCAGGCGCGCGGCGACCGTGGCCAGTGCGGCCCGGTGGCGCGGCAGCGCGACCAGGTCGGGCGGAATGCCGGCTTCGAGCAGCCAGGCGTCGGGCACATAACAGCGGCCGATGGCCGCGTCGTCGATGATGTCGCGCGCAATATTCGTCAGCTGAAACGCGAGCCCCAGATCGCAGGCCCGGTCGAGCACCGCCTCGTCGCGCGCGCCCATGATCGACGCCATCATCAGGCCGACGACGCCGGCCACGTGGTAGCAGTAGCGCAGCGTGTCGTCGATCGTGCGGTAGCGCGCTTCGTTGACGTCCATCGCAAAGCCGGCCAGGTGGTCGTACGCATAGCGTGGTGCGATCGCGTGGCCCAGGGCCACTTCCTGGAACGCGGCAAAGGCCGGGTCGCGCATCGGCTCGCCCTCATAGGCGCGGCGGGTGTTGTCGTAAAGCCGATCGAGTTCGAACGGCGCATCGTGCGTGAGCTGGGCCACCGGGGTGCTGGCAAAGCCCAGTTCCTGGCCGTCGACGACGTCGTCGCAGTGGCGGCACCATGCATACAGCATCAGCACGGCGCGCCGGGTGGCCGGCGGGAACAGCCTGGCCGCTGCCGCAAAACTCTTCGACCCGACTTCGATGGTCTGGGTCGCGTGCGCCATCAGGTTCCCGTCGACCTGCGTCGTCATCGCAGACCGCCCGCGTGGGCCCCGGCGTTGACACCTTCGAGCATCAGGCCGGCCGTGGCCTTGGCCGAACCGATCACGCCCGGCAAGCCTGCGCCGGGATGGGTGCCGGCACCGACCAGGTACAGATTCGGCAGTTCGGCGTCGCGGTTGTGCGGGCGGAACCAGGCACTTTGCGTCAGGATCGGTTCGAGCGAGAAGGCCGAGCCCACGTGCGCATTGAGCTCGTCGCGGAAGTCGTTCGGCGTGAAGATGCGGCTCGTGACCAGCTGGCTGCGCAGGCCCGGCATGTAGCGCTGTTCGAGATAGTCGAAGATGCGATCGCGGTAGCGCGGCCCTTCGACGTCCCAGTCGATCGGCGCATTGCCCAGGTGCGGCACCGGCGCGAGCACGTAGTGGCTGCCGCAGCCCGGTGGCGCGAGCGACGGGTCGGTCACGCACGGCGCGTGCAGGTACAGCGAAAAGTCGTCGGCCAGCGTGTCGCCCTTGAAGATTTCGGTGATCAGCTCCTTGTAGCGCGCGCCGAAACAGACCGTATGGTGCTGCAACTGCTCGTGATGCTTGTTCAGGCCGAAATAGATCACGAACAGCGAATTGCTGAAGCGCTTCTTGCGCAGCGACTCGGCCTGGCTGCTGCCGCGACCGTGGTTGCTCAGCAGGTTGGCGTAGGTGTGCACGACGTCGGCATTCGACGCGACGGCGTCGGCCGGGAACCAGCGGCCGTCTTCCAGCCGCACGCCGCTGGCCAGGTTGCCGACGGTTTCGATGCGCGCCACCGGGGCGTTCAATTCGAGCTTGCCGCCCATGTCCTGGAACAGGCGCACGAGGCCATTGACGAGTGCACCGGTGCCGCCGCGCGGGAACCACACGCCCCAGCGCCGTTCCAGCGCGTGGATCAGCGTGTAGATCGAGCTGGTGGCAAACGGGTTGCCGCCCACCAGCAGCGAATGGAACGAGAAGGCCTGGCGCAGGTGCTCGTTCTTGATGAAGCGCGAGACCATGCTGTAGACGTTCTTCCACGCTTCGAGGCGCGCCAGCTTCGGCCCGGCATTGATCATGTCGCGAAACGACAGGAACGGCACGGCGCCCAGCTTCAGGTAGCCCTCTTCGAACACGGCTTTCGAATAGGCGAGAAAGCGCTGGTAGCCAGCCACGTCATCGGGATTGAGGGCGTGGATCTGGCGGTCGAGCGATTCCTGATCGTTCGCGTAGTCAAAGAAGCTGCCGTCTTCCCAGCACAGGCGGTAGAACGGCGCGACCGGCAGCATCTCGACGTAGTCGCTCATCTTCTTGCCACACACCGCGAACAGTTCTTCGATCGCGGTCGGATCCGTGATGACGGTGGGGCCGGCATCGAACGTGAAGCCCTGGTCTTCGTAGACGTAGGCGCGGCCGCCCGGTTTGTCGCGCTTTTCGAGCAGGGTGGTCTGCGTGCCGCCGGCCTGCAGCCGGATTGCCAGGGCCAGGCCACCGAAGCCGGCGCCGATCACGACGGCGCGCTTGGGTTCGATTTTCATCTGGTTCATTCGGGATTCCTGATCTGATGGGGTTGTGTCTTGCGAACGGCCGTAAAAGCTTCGAGCACCGGCACCGGCGGCTTGCCGGTCAACAGGCGCAGCTTGTCGGCAAAGGTAAGGCGGCCGGCATAAAAGCGCGCGATCATCGGCGCGCCCAGGCGGTAAAAGCGTTGCATCACGTGCCAGCGGTGGTCGGGGCTGCCGGCCATGAACAGCATGCGGTTGAGCATGCGGAAAAAACCCTGGCGCTGCCATTCATCGCGTGCCTCGATGCGGATCGCGGCAAACAGTGATTGTGCCGCAAATGGCGCTGCCAGGTCGGGCAGGGCCGCAATACGTTCGGCCAGGCGCACGGCCACCGGCAGCGAATAACCGGTGGTCTGGTGAAACAGGCCGGCGCGCAGGCCCACAGTCGGCTGGCCGTCCAGCGCATCCCAGAAGCGCTCGAAGTCGCCGGCCAGCACGATCGGCAACGAGCCTTGTTCTTCACGCAGCACGTCGCGGATCTGCCAGCCGCGCCCTGCGGCGTAGGCGGCGATATTGGCGCGCAGCCGCTCCGGTTCCCAGGTCGCGCTGTCGACGTAATGGGTGTCTTCGATCAGTACGCGGTCGGGGCCGAACGGCAGCAGGTAGACGAAGCGGTAACCGCCTTGCTGGGCCACGCTCGCATCCATGATCACCGGCTGCGTCAAGCCGTGCGGCGCATGCAGGCGTACCTCCTGGCCCATGAAGGTCTGGTAGCCCAGCGCCAGGTGCGGGCTGGCGCTGGGGCCGCGCCCGTCGATGACGGCGTGTGCATGGAGCAGCATGCCATCGGCCAGGCGCACGCTCGTGGGTGTCACGGTGTCGATCCGCACGCCGGTGCGCAGCAGCGGACCCAGGGCGGCTTCGATCGTGCGCGCAAAATCGGGCGAGGCAATGCTGGCATACCCGCCGCTCAGGGCGCGCGCATGCTCGGGAAAGACGACGTCGTAGCCCGGCCAGCGGTGCGAGACGAGCGGCGCGATCCAGTGCAGCTGGTCTGCGGTCAGGTCGCTGTCGTGGAATGACCAGGTGTGATTGCCGCCCAGATGCCGGCCCTGCTCGAGCAGCAGGATGCGCAGTTCGGGGCGCTCGGTGTGCAGGCGCCAGGCGATCAGGCTGTTGGCCAGACCGCCGCCGACCAGGATCAGGTCATGGTCAACGCTGTCACGATGACCGTTGTTGCGCTCATCCATGGCTGGCCACCGCCGTCGGCAGGTGCAGTGCGGTCTCGATGATGGCGGCCGCGCGCGGCGCGCCACCGGCAACGCGGATCGCGTCGGATAGCGGCGCCATGCGCGCGGCGAAATCGGGCTCGGCCAGCAGCCGGCGCAGCTTGCGCGTCAGGTCGGCCACGCTGCTCATGCGCGGCGAAGCGCGCAGCCCCACGCCGGCATACTCGACCCGCGCGGCGCCGCCCGGGTGGTCGAAGGCAATCGGCAGCGCCAGGATTGGCGTGCGCGCCGCCACTGCTTCCATGATGGTGTTCGCACCCGCATGCGAGACGATCGCGTCGGCGCGCGCCAAGACGGCCAGTTGCGGCACGTAGGCATGTACGCGGGTGCTGCCGATGGCTTCGAGCGCGCGCACCTGCGCGTCATTCAGGCCGCCGCAATGGGCGATCAACAGGTCGGCATCGAGCTGCTTGCAGGCCTTGGCGATGCGCTTGAAGAGCGGGTAGCGCTCGCTCACCAGCGTGCCGAGCGATGCGTAGATGAACGGGCGCGTGCTCGCTGACGGCGGCAGGAACGGCGTCAGTTCTTCGGGCTTCAAGGCCGGCGCCACATTGGCCGCGTGCAGCGGCCCGACATGGTGGAAGTGCGCCGGCAGTTCGCGGCGCGGAAAATCGAAGCCCGGCACGATCTGCGCGATCTGCGCCAGCGGCGACAGGCATTCGTGCAGCATGCTGCGTGGCGCCAGGCCAAGGCGTTCGGCCTGCCCCGCGATCGCGCGGTGATGCGGCCCCATCATCCAGTCATAGACGCGCGTACTGCCTTCGACGATCTTGAAGGCACGCTCGCTGTCTTCGTACACAAACGGCATCACCGGCAGCGGGATACCCGGCTCGCGGTTGACGGGCAGGGCGCACGCGATCGAGATGAACGGCATGCCCAGGCTCTCGGCGACCATGCCGCCGGCCGCCTCCATCTGGTCGGCCAGTACGCAGTCGACCTGCAATGCCTTGAGCGCGGCCGGCAGTTCGCGGCACAGCATTTCGGTGCTGGCGGCCATGTCGAGGATTACGCGGCGCAGGCCCAGCGGGCTGCCGGGATTGGCCACGCGCGCGAGCATGGCGGGCAGCGAGCCGGCCGGATGGGTGGCCGCGCCGATGGCGTGAAAGCCGATGCGCGCATCCTTCACATAGGCGGCAGCATCCGGGCGATGGATGAAGGTGACGCGGTGGCCGCGCGCGACGAGTTCGCGCGCCAGCACCATCAGCGTATTGAAGTGGCTATACAGGGCCGGAGCCACGACCGCGAAGTGCGTCATGCTAGGGTTGGTCAGTTCAGGAGAATTCAGTTCAGGCGCAACTCTGCCAGCTGGGGACTCGGGCGCAGTTCGCGCGGCTTGGCGGGTTCGGCGACGAAGCGCGCGCCCTTGGCTTCCTTGGCAAACAGCGCGCCCATGAAGTGCCGCGTGCGGCCCTTGCCGCCAATGGCCTCGCCCAAGCAGCGGTCGGCCTCGGTGAGGCAGGCCGACAGGCGGCGCTGCGCTTCGTCGAAGCCGAGCGTGTTGATCAGGGTGGCCTTGCCGATGTCCTTGCCGGTGTCCTTGCCCGTGATCGCGCTGTCGTTACCGGCGCCGTCCAGGAAGTCATCCTTGATCTGGAATGCCTGGCCGGCCGCCAGCGCAAAGGCGCGCAGCTGCTGCGAGACGCTCTCGTCGGCGTGGCACATGATCGCCGCCATGTCCACGGCGACGCCCAGCAGCAGGCCGGTCTTGAGTTCATTGGTGGTGGCAATCGCCTCGGGCGAGCGCACGCCGCCATGCAGGTCTTCGAACTGGCCGCGCACGAGACCCTGGTCGCCCACCGTTTGCGCCAGCGTCGCGACCAGGCGCGCGCGGGTGGCCGGCTGGATATCCTGGGATTGCGACAGCACGCCAAAGGCGCGACTGAGAAGGGCGACCGACGCCAGGATGGCGACGTCCTGGCCGAACTGGATGTGGATGGCCGGTTTGCCGCGGCGCAGGCTGGCGTCGTCCATGCATGGCAGGTCGTCGAGAATCAGCGACGCCGCATGCACCAGTTCGACCGAGCAGGCCACGTCGATCAGGGCAGGGGAGGCGCAGCCGAGGTCGCGCGCCACCAGCATGACCAGCAGCGGACGCATGCGCTTGCCGGCCGACAGCGCCGACGTACGCATGGCCTTGGCCAGGCTGTCGGACTGGCCGTTCGCGCTCAGCAGTTGTTCAATGCGGTCGTCGATCGCCGAGCGCAGCGTGTCGATATCATCGAACACGGCGTCGTCGAATTTTTTCAGGCGGAGCCCGTCGTAGCGCGGCGTTGCTGTAGTCATACGAGCTCCTCTGGAAAATTGATGGTCTTGATAACTATCATACCGGACCTAAAGTTAGAAAATAATTAATTGGCCTCAATCGTGCATGGTTTTCTGCCTAGAAATTATACACAGGCTTGCAGAACTGCAATACATGGCGGGACAAAAACGGTTCGATGGTTCACGTCGCTGGTGGATCGGGGAACAGGATCTTCAAAAACGCCCGCACCACCGGCGCATCGTCCTGCGCCGGGTAACTGATATACAGGTTGGCGGACGGCGCATGCTCGTTGATCGGCAGGAAGCGCACCCCCGGCCAGCCGATGCGGCTCGTCGTTTCCGGCATCAGGGCCACGCCCAGGCCGGCCCCTACCATTGCCAGCAGTGTCTGCGGCTCGGCCGCTTCCTGGAAAATGGTCGGCTCGAAGCCCGCATTCACGCAGCACTGCATCAGGTAGCGCGGCTCGGCCGACTGGTCCAGGTGCAGCGTCAGCATCGGTTCGCCAGCGATGTCGAGTAGCGAGATCGCATCGCGGCCCGCCAGCGGATGGCGCGCATTGACTGCCACGCAGAACTGCTCTTTGAAGCACAGCTCCTGGTGCAGGTTGGCCGCTTTCAGCACGTCCGGCTCGATGCGCGGCTCGCGCCAGAAACCCACGTCGATCTGCTTGTTGCGCAGCGCTTCCCACTGGTCGTTCGGGCCCAGCTCGTGGATCGTCCACGTCACGCGCGGGAAATCGGTCTGGAAGCGTTCGAGCAGGCCAGGGATCGGCCCCCACATCGCCGAGCCGACGATGCCAACGCGCAGCCGGCCCACCTGGCCACGGTCGATCTGGCGGATGGTGTCGATCGTCATGCGCATCCGGCCCAGCAGGTCGGCCGCCTCGACCATCAGCGCGCGCCCGGCCACGGTCAGCTCGAAGCTGCGCGTGGTGCGCGTAAACAGACGCACGCCCAATTCGCTTTCGAGCTTCATGATCTGCTGCGACAGCGGCGGCTGCGAGATGTGCAGGCGCTCGGCGGCGCGGCTGAAGCTCTTTTCTTCAGCCACCGCCAGGAAGTACTTCAGTTGTTTCAGGTCGATCGACATGGGCGGCTACGCTGGCGACTCAGGCCGCGCGCTGGTTCAGCGCCACTGCCAGGCGGGCGCCGATCAGCGCGTTGTGCTTGACCAGCGCAATATTGGTGGCCAGGCTGCGGCCCTCGGTGAGTTCCTTGATGCGCCCCAGCAGGAACGGCGTGACCTTCTTGCCGGTCACATTCTGGCTTGCAGCTTCGTCCAGCGCCTGCGTGATGATGGCGTCGATCTCGGTCGGCGCCATCGCGGCGTCGGCCGGGACCGGATTGCTCACCACCACGCCGCCGGCCAGGCCGAGCTGCCACTTGGTGCGGATGAACGCCGCCTGCTCTTCGGGTGAATCGATCTGGAAGTCGGCCTGGAAGCCGCTCTCGCGCGTGAAGAAGGCGGGAAAGCCCGGCTGGCCGACGCTGATCACCGGCACGCCATGCGTTTCGAGGTACTCGAGCGTCAGGCCAATATCAAGGATCGATTTGACGCCGGCGCAGACGACGGCCACGCTGGTCTGCGCCAGTTCCTGCAGGTCGGCCGAGATGTCGAAGCTCGTTTCGGCGCCGCGGTGCACGCCGCCGATGCCGCCGGTGACGAACACCTCGATGCCGGCCAGCTGCGCGCAGATCATCGTCGCCGCGACCGTCGTTGCGCCCAGGCGCGCCTGCGCCAGCACGTAGGCCAGGTCGCGCCGGCTCACTTTCATGGCGTCCGGCGAAGAGCCGAGCAGTTCGAGCTGCTCGTCCGACAGGCCGATGCAGATCTTGCCGGCGATGACGGCGATCGTGGCCGGCACGGCGCCGGCGTCGCGGATGATCTGCTCGACCTCGCGCGCGGTGCGCACGTTCTGCGGGTACGGCATGCCGTGCGAGATGATGGTCGACTCGAGGGCGACGATCGGTTTGCCGGCGGTGCGGGCGGCGGCCACTTCGGGCGAGAGCAGGAGGAAGTTGTGCATGAGATTTCTCGGGTTAATCAGCAGTAGGGAGTAGGCGGTCGGCAGGTTCGTCGAGCAAGCCGGGCGCAATTTGTGGGCAGACGGTCTGCGCGCAGCCGATGGTCATGGCGGACAGCGCCAGGCCGCGGCGGCAGGCCAGGTTGAGCGAGGTGGCGCCGCTGTACAGGCTCCAGCAGACGGCGGCGGCAAACGCGTCGCCGGCGCCGGTGACGTCAACGACATCAACGGCCTGCGCGGCCAGGCTGCGCAGGCCATCGGGCGTCGTGAACATGACGCCCTGCGCGCCGCGCGTGACGATCACGTCCTGCGCGCCGTCGGTCTGCAGGTTGGCGCAGGCGCGCGCGATCGCGGCCTCGCTGTCCAGCGCGCGGCCGTCACGTTCTGCCAGTTCGCCCAGGTTCAGGATCAACAGGCGCAGGCCGCGCAGGTCGCGTGGCAGGCGGTTGATCTTCGGTTCGGACACGGCGACGACGACCATCGGCACGCCGCCCGCCAGCGCGTCGCCCAGCAACCCGGCCACCGCATCCTGCGGCAGGTTCAGGTCGGCCACGATCAGCGCGGCGCTGGCGCGTTGCGGCGCGCGGCTGGCGAAGAACGCGGGCGTGAGCGCGTCGTTGATCGCCATGTCGGCCAGCGCCACGCGCATCTCGCCATCCTGGTCGAGCACCGCCGTGTAGGTGCCGCTGGCGGCGCCGTCGACCAGCAGCACGCTGCGCGTGTCGATGCCCGCTTCGTCGGCATGCGCGAGCAGCGCGCGGCCCGAGGCGTCCGGGCCGACTGCCGTGATGAGGCTCGTCGGAGCGCCCAGGCGCGCTAGGTTTTCGGCGATATTGCGCGCCACGCCGCCGAACGACTCGCTCTGGCGCGCGGGATTCGACGTGCCCAGTGCCAGCGGGCCAAGCGTGCGCAGCTTGCGGTCAAGGTTGGCGGCGCCGATGCAGACGATCGGACGGTGATCCGGCAGCACGTAGGCGCGGCCCAGGATGCGCCGCTCGCGCACGAGCGTGGCGATGTAATTGGCCACGGCCGAGCGCGACAGACCCAGGCGCGCCGCCAGGTCCTGCTGGGAGATGAAGGGATTGGCGCGAATCAGCTCGTACAACTGGTCTTTTTTGGGCATCGTTCGGCAAACTGTTTTAAACTTATGTCTGGCAATGCTAGACATTTGTCATGGCGCCGTCAATCTCGGCGTGGTCGTGCTAATTTATCGCGAAAACATATAAATCGGGAAGAAAAAGTGTATTTGCCATACATATCGGGATTCATGCATAGTTATAATATTCAGCTGACCAGATGCCGCCGCGCCTGCGAACGCCGCTTCAGCCTCCATCCCATCTCCCCACATCACCAGAAATCACAAGGAATAACATGTCCAGCAATCTCCCGTTCGACGCCGCCGACATCATCCGCGCCCGCAAGCCGGGCTTTGCACCGCGCGTCGCGCTGATCCTCGGCTCCGGACTGGGTGTGCTGGCCGAACAGATGACGGACGCCGTCTCGATCAGCTACGCCGACCTGCCGGGCTTCCCGATCAGCACCGTGCACGGCCACGCCGGTGAACTGGTGCTGGGCAAACTGGCCGGCGTGCCGGTTGCCTGCATGAAGGGCCGCGGCCACTTCTACGAAGGCTACGGCCCTGGCGTGATGACCAACGCCGTGCGTACCCTCAAGCAGATCGGCTGCGAACTGCTGTTCGTGACCAATGCGGCCGGCTCGCTGAACATCGAAGCCGATGCCGGCTCGCTGGTTGCGATCACCGACCACATCAACTTTTTGCCGGGCAGCCCGATGTCGGGCCCGAACGACGAGCGCTTCGGCCCGCGCTTCTTCAGCATGTCCAATGCCTACGATGCCGAGACGCGCGAGCAAATCAAGGCCGTCGCGAAAGAAAAGGGCATTGCCCTGAACGAAGGCGTGTACCTGGCCGCCGCCGGCCCGCACTTCGAGACGGTCGCCGAAATCCGCGCCTTCAAGACGCTGGGCGCCGATGTCGTTGGCATGTCGCTGATCCCCGAAGTCATCGCGGCGCGCCACTGCGGCCTGAAAGTGACGGCGGTTTCGGCCATCACCAACCTGGCCGAAGGCCTGTCGCCGTTCGCGCTGTCGCACGAGCAGACCCTGAAGTACGCGGCGATCGCGGCCAAGGACATGGTCACGCTGATCCACGCGTATATCGAGCGCCTTGGTTCGACCCCACGCGCAGACGCTTAATCACACTTACCGAAAGCGAGCGATCCAATGTCCCGTGCATTCATCCTCCTGCTGGACTCCTTCGGCCTGGGCGCGCTGCCCGACGCCGACAAATATGGCGACGTCGATGCCAACACCTTCGGCCACATCGCCGAATGGGCCGCGAAAGAAGGCAAGCCGATGGCGCTGCCGAATCTCGAGCGCCTCGGCCTGGGCGCGGCCGGCCACAAGGCCAGCGGCGAATGGGCGCCGGGTTTCAGCCAGCGCGACGGTTTCACCGGCGCCTGGGGCATCGCGCGCGAACAGTCGACCGGCAAGGACACGCAAAGCGGTCACTGGGAAATCGCCGGCGTGCCGGTGCTGTTTGACTGGGGTTATTTTCCGAAGACCGTGCCGTCGTTCCCGCAAGAGCTCACTGACAAGCTGCAGGAACTGACCGGCGTACCGGGCTGGCTGGCCAACTGCCACGCCTCGGGCACCACCGTCATCAACGACTTCGGCGATGAACACGTCGCCAGCGGAAAGCCGATTCTGTACACGTCGGCCGACTCGGTGCTGCAGATCGCCGCGCACGAAGAGCATTTTGGCC
The DNA here is from genome assembly GCF_039123635.1 of Massilia sp. MP_M2. Taxonomy (NCBI): domain Bacteria; kingdom Pseudomonadati; phylum Pseudomonadota; class Betaproteobacteria; order Burkholderiales; family Oxalobacteraceae; genus Massilia; species Massilia sp. MP_M2. The sequence continues at coordinate 710,887 of NZ_JBCHJF010000001.1, read as the reverse complement.
TGGAGCGCCTGTATGCCGTCTGCGAAGCGGCCTATGAACTGGTCAAGCCATACAACATCGGGCGCGTGATCGCGCGCCCGTTCACGGGTGCCAATGGCGACTACAAGCGCACGGCGAACCGCCACGACTACGCCGTGCCGCCGGTTGCGCCGACGCTGCTCGATCATGTCAAGGATGCGGGCGGCGACGTTTTCGCTCTTGGCAAGATCAGCGACATCTACGCGGGGCAGGGCGTCACGCGCCTGATCAAGGGCCCGGACAATATGGCGCTGTTCGATCGCCTGCTCGAAGTAGCCGACGAAGCGGGCGACAAGTCGCTCACGTTCGTCAACTTCGTCGACTTCGACATGCACTTCGGCCACCGCCGCGACGTCGCCGGCTACGCCAATGCGCTGCACGAACTGGACGCGCGCCTGCCGGCCTTCATGGCCAAGCTGAAGGACGGCGACCTGGTCGTGATCACCGCCGACCACGGGTGCGACCCGACCGCGCCGGGTTCGGACCACACCCGCGAATACATCCCGATGATCTTCTTCGGCCCGAACGTCGCGCCGCAAGAGCTGCCGGTGGCCGACACGTTTTCAAGCATCGGCGCCACGCTGGCCAAGCACCTCGGCGTCAAACCACTTTCGAACGGAATCGCACAGCTATGAGCCAGCCGCTGGACTTCAAACGCAACGTCGCCATGGACCTGGACCTTGGCCTGATCAACAGTCTCAAGGTCAACCGCAACGCGGCCGACCGCCGCGCCGCCAGCCTCGCGAACCGCCGCACGGTGAAGAAGGAATACCAGGCCGCGTGGCTGGTGCGCGCGATCGAGTGCATGGACCTGACCACGCTGTCGGGCGACGACACGCCGGGCCGCGTCGAGCGCCTGTGCATGAAGGCGATGCGCCCGCTGCGCGCGGACCTGATGCAGGCACTGGGTCTCGAGACCCTGAGCACCGGCGCTGTCTGCGTGTACCACGAGATGATCACGCCGGCCGTCAAGGTGTTGCAGGGCCGCTTGCCGATCGCCGCGGTGTCCACGGCATTCCCGGCCGGCCTGTCGAGCATGGAAACCAAGCTGCGCGAGATCGAGCTGTCGGTCGCTGCGGGCGCCACCGAAATCGACATCGTCATCACGCGCCAGCATGTCTTGCTGGGCAACTGGCAGGCGCTGTACGACGAGATGGTGGCGTACCGCCAGGCTTGCGGCGACGCGCACGTGAAAGCCATCCTGGCCACGGGCGACCTGGTCACGCTGGAGAATGTGGCAAAAGCCTCGTGGGTCTGCATGATGGCCGGCGCGGACTTCATCAAGACCTCGACCGGCAAGGAAGGCGTCAATGCCACGATCCCGGTGTCGCTGGTGATGGTGCGCGCGATTCGCGATTACCACGAACTGACCGGTTTCCAGATCGGCTACAAGCCGGCGGGCGGCGTCTCGACGGCAAAGTCGGCGCTGCAGTACCTGACCGTGATGAAGGAAGAACTGGGCAACGACTGGCTGCAGCCGCACCTGTTCCGCATCGGCGCGTCGAGCCTCCTGACCGACATCGAACGCCAGCTCGAGCACTACGTGACCGGGAACTACTCGGCCGCACATCGTCACGCGCAACCCTAAATCCGGATACGTCATGCCAACAATTAAAGAGATTCTTCAGACCATGGACTACGGCCCCGCTCTCGAGACCACCAAGGAAGCGCAAGCATGGCTGGACGGTCACGAGCGCCGCTTCGGCCTCTTCATCGACAATGCCTGGAGCGATGCGGGTGAAACGTTCGCCACGACCAATCCGGCCGATGGCGTCGAACTGGCGCAGGTCACGCAGGCGACGAACGACGATGTCGAGCGCGCCGTCGCAGCCGCGCGCCGTGCGCAGCCGGGCTGGGTCGCGCTGGGTGGCCATGGCCGCGCCAAGATCATGTACGCGCTTTCGCGCCTGCTGCAAAAGCATGCGCGCCTGTTCGCGGTGCTCGAAACGCTCGACAACGGCAAGACGATCCGCGAAACGCGCGATGCCGACCTGCCGCTCGTGGCCCGTCATTTTTACTATCACGCCGGCTGGGCGCAGTTGCAGGCCGAAGAATTCGCCGATTACCGCGCCGTCGGTGTCGTTGGCCAGATCGTGCCGTGGAACTTCCCGCTCCTGATGCTGGCGTGGAAGATCGCGCCGGCGCTGGCCGCCGGTAACACGGTCGTGTTCAAGCCGGCCGAGTACACGCCGCTGACCGCCTTGCTGTTTGCCGAACTCTGCCAGCGCGCTGGCGTGCCGGCTGGTGTGGTCAATATCGTCACGGGCGATGGCCGCGTGGGCGAGGCCATCGTCAACCACCCCGGCATCGACAAGATCGCGTTCACCGGCTCGACCGAAGTCGGTCGCCTGATCCGCAAGTCCACCGCCGGCAGCGGCAAGAAGCTCTCGCTCGAGCTGGGCGGCAAGTCGCCGTTCATCGTGTTTGACGATGCCGATCTGGACGCCGCCGTCGAAGGCCTGGTCGACTCGATCTGGTTCAACCAGGGCCAGGTCTGCTGCGCCGGTTCGCGCCTCCTGGTGCAAGAGTCGGTGTACGAGCGCTTCATCAAGAAGGTCAAGGCGCGCATGGAAACGCTGCGTGTCGGTTCGCCGCTCGACAAGTCGAACGACATCGGCGCACTGGTCGATCCGGTGCAGCAGCAGCGCATCCACGGCCTGGTGGAATCGGCCCGCGCCGAAGGCTGCGAAGTCTGGCAACCGGCGGGCGAATTGTCGACGACGGGTTCGTGGTACCTGCCAACCCTGATCACGGGCGCGTCGACGTCGGCCGCCGTGGCGCAGGCCGAAATCTTCGGGCCGGTGCTGGTGGCGATGAGCTTCCGCACCCCGGCTGAAGCGGTCCAGCTGGCGAATAACACCGTCTACGGTCTGGCTGCCTGCGTCTGGAGCGAGTCGATCAGCCTGGCGCTGGACGTCGTCCCGCAGATCAAGGCCGGCGTGGTCTGGATCAACACGGCGAACCAGTTCGATGCAGCCTGCGGTTTCGGCGGCTACAAGGAATCGGGCTATGGCCGCGAAGGCGGCAAGGAAGGCATGTACGAATACCTGACGCCGTTGTCGGAAGATGCACGGCCTGCCGCGCCGGTGTTTGCCGCCAAGGGCGCGGCGAAGGGCCCCATGAAAGCAGCCGACGCCGACAGCCCGTTCGCGATCGACCGCACCGCCAAGCTGTACATCGGCGGCAAGCAGGCGCGCCCTGACGGCGCCTATAGCCGCGCGATCAATGGCGCGAACGGCGCGTTCCTGGCCGATATCGGTGAAGGCAGCCGCAAGGACATCCGCAATGCGGTCGAAGCGGCGCACAAGGCCGCCGGCTGGGCCAAGGCCACGGCGCACAACCGCGCGCAGGTGCTGTATTACATCGCCGAGAACCTTGCGATCCGCGCCGACGAATTTGCCGCGCGCATCGCGCAGCAGACCGGGTCGACCGACGCGGCGCGCGAAGTGGCGGCCTCGATCGAGCGCCTGTTCTACTGGGCCGCGTGGGCCGACAAGTACGACGGCCAGGCGCACCAGCCGCCGATGCACGGCATCACCGTGGCGCTGAACGAACCGGTGGGCGTGATCGGCATCGTGTGCCCGAACGAGAACCCGCTGCTGGGCTTCATCTCGCTGGTCGCCCCGGCGCTGGCGCTGGGCAACCGCGTGGTGGCGGTACCGTCGGAGCAGCATCCGCTGTCGGCGATCGACCTGTACCAGGTGCTCGATACGTCGGACCTGCCGGGTGGCGCGCTCAATATCGTCACCGGTTCGGCCGACGAACTGGCGCGCACGCTGGCCTCGCATGGCGAGATCGATGCCGTGTGGCGCCATGACGGTTCGCTTGACGGTTGCGCCGAAGTCGAGCGCCTGTCGAGCGAGACGCTCAAGCGCACCTGGACCGGCGGCGCGAAAGGGCGCGACTGGTTCGATCCGAAGCAGGCTGGCGGCCGGGTCGTGCTGCAGCATGCGAGCCAGGTGAAGAACGTCTGGATTCCTTACGGCGTCTGACGTCCTGCCTTCTCTCCCTTAACTTCCTGACGACGTAGGGTGGGCGGGTTCCCCGCCCACGCGGTGATGGTTGGCTTGTGCCAGCTCGCGCACGAGAGCGGCGCCACTACCGATCACCGCGTGGGCGGCATAGCCGCCCACCCTACAACGCGAAAGCACCAATATGTTCCTCCCCCAAGAAATCATCCGCAAAAAACGCGATGGCGGCATCCTGTCGGCCGAAGAGATCCAGTTTTTTGTCCGTGGCATCCCTGACGGCAGCGTGACCGAAGGCCAGATCGCCGCGCTGGCGATGGCGGTCTACTTCAACGACATGACGATGGATGAACGCGTCGCCTTCACGCTGGCGATGCGCGACTCGGGCCAGGTCATGGAATGGAAGTCTCTGGACCTGCCAGGCCCGGTCGTCGACAAGCACTCGACCGGCGGCGTCGGCGACGTCGTCTCGCTGATGCTCGGCCCGATGATCGCGGCCTGCGGCGGCTTCGTGCCGATGATCTCGGGCCGCGGCCTGGGCCACACTGGCGGCACGCTCGACAAGTTCGACGCGATCCCCGGCTACAGCACCGTGCCTGACCCGGCCACCTTCCGCAAGGTGGTGAAAGACGTGGGCGTGGCCATCATCGGCCAGACCGCCCAGCTGGCGCCGGCCGACAAGCGCTTCTACAGCATCCGCGATACCACGGCGACCGTCGAATCGGTGGCGATGATTACTGGCTCGATCCTCTCAAAAAAGCTGTCGGCGGGTCTGGATGCGCTGGTGATGGACGTGAAAGTGGGCAGCGGCGCCTTCATGCCGACGGCGGAGAAATCGCTGGAACTGGCCGAATCGATCGTCAGCGTCGGCAATGGCGCCGGCACCCGTACCTCGGCCATCCTGACCGGCATGAACGAGTCGCTGTGCCACGCGGCCGGCAATGCGGTCGAAGTGCGCGTCGCGATCGATTACCTGACCGGCAAGGCGCGCCCCGCACGCCTGCACGAAGTGACGATGGCGCTGTGCGCCGAGATGCTGGTGATTTCGGGCCTGGCAGGCACGGACGCCGAAGCGCGCGCCAAACTGCAAACTGCGCTCGATTCGGGCGAAGCGGCCGAGCGGTTCGCGCGCATGGTCGCGGCGCTGGGCGGCCCGGCCGACCTGATGGACAAGCCGGACGCGCACCTGGAAACGGCGCCCGTCATCGTGCCGGCACCAGCCCTGCAGGCCGGCTACGCCGTCTCGGTCGATACCCGTGGCCTGGGCCTGGCGGTCGTCGCGCTGGGCGGTGGTCGTGTGCGCCCGCAGGACACCATCGACTTCGCCGTGGGCTTGACTGGCCTGGTTGAACTGGGTGACGGGATCGCCGTCGGCCAGCCGCTGGCAATGGTGCATGCACGCTCGCCCGAAGCAGCCGAGCGCGCCGTGCGCCAGGTGCAGGCAGCTTACCTGATCGGTGACACGCAACCCGCCGCCGCGCCGATGATTCACCGCTTTGTCCGTCCTTGAGAGCATCCCCATGACTTATACAAAACTGATCGACGAAGCGCGCGCCGCGCGTGAGCTGGCCTACGCGCCGTATTCCAAGTTCCAGGTGGGGGCAGCGCTCGAATGCAAGGATGGCCGCATCTTCCGCGGCTGCAATGTGGAAAACGCCGCCTACGGCCTGTGCAATTGCGCCGAGCGCACGGCGTTCTTCAGCGCCATTGCCAACGGCTACAAGCCGGGCGACTTCGCGGCACTGGCCGTGATCGGCCAGACCGAAGGCCCGATCGCGCCGTGCGGCGCCTGCCGGCAAGTGATCCTGGAATTGGGTGGTAATGAATTGCCGGTAATTCTGACCAATCTGACCGGGGCCGTGTTCGAGACGACGGCAGCGGCGCAGTTGCCGAATGCATTTGGTGGACAGGACTTGCAGTCCTGAAGGAAAGCGTTCATGGCGCGCAGAAACGTTTGCGCTCCATGATGGCGGCGTCGATCAATCAGCTCTTGTAATCGCCACGTTGAGCACAACGTGATGATATATACATATCGGATTGGAGCTTGCCATGAAAAAATTGATCGTTCTACTCAGCGGCGTCGTCATCGCGGCAAGTGCCGCAGCCCAGACCACCCCGACCACGCCGCAGCCAGCCAAGGCAGCAATGGCTGACCGCCAGGCGCCGGTAACGGCCAACGCAGACAAGCGGGCTAACCCGGCAGCAGAGCCGGAAGACAGCGCGAATTCGGTCTCGACGGATTTCCAGGGCAGCAGCAAGCAGGAAACCACGTCGGCAGGCATGGGTCAGCCGAAGAAGCAGACCGAGCGTACCGCGAGCGCGACCCGGACCGGGACGAGCACGCAGGACGTCGAAGACAAGACCAAGAAGTAAGTTAGTGCCGGAACAGCGTCGCAACGCCGTTCCAACCCCGCATCACCACATCAGATCGTCCGGAATCTTGAAATCCGCGTACGGATCGTCTTCTTCCACTTCCTGTACTTTCTTCTTGATCTGCACGACGATCGATGCATCGCGCTGGGCGATCTTCTCGCCAATGATGCGCGGCACCAGCTCGAAGCTGCCGTTCATGTGCACGATCACCAGGCGGCCTGCGACCAGGTGCTCGACGATCTGCGCCGTCACGTGGAGGCGCTCGATCTTGGTGCCGAACGTGAAGTTGTAGGGCACGTCGCCCTTGCCCTTGGGCTGCTTGTTCTTTTGCACCATCTGCGCGATCTGCGCCAGGATGGCTTTTTGCGCCGCGGCAGCATCGCGCTGCGTGTTCAGTTCGCGCGCACGCTCGGCGTTCTTGCGCTGCAGCTCGAGCGCCGCTTCGCGCGCCACGTTGACCGATTCCACGCCCGTGCGCAGCTCGTGCTTGTGTTGCTTGCTTTTCTCTTGCGTGGCCTGCTTGACCTTCTTCTTGTCGACCAGGCCGGCCTTGAGTAACTGCTCTTGCAGCGAAACCATAATGTGCTTTCCCTAAATATGACGGGCCGCCCGTCGAGCAAGGCGGCGCAAGGGCGCTAGCATAGCAAACAAGCGCGTCCAAACGAATGCTTGAAATATCGATAACTAGTCCACAACATAAGCTTATCCCACCTTCCAACCGGAGACCATCATGAACCCGTCAGACGAAAAAACCTTGCAGGACTTTCTGGGCCAACTGGTCCAGGCCCGTGGCGTGACGAAAGATCCGCAAGCCGATGCGCTGATCCAGCGCGCTGTGGCCGAGCAGCCGGACGCTGCCTACCTGCTGGTGCAGCGCGCGCTGCTGGTGGAGCAGGCGCTGGGCAATGCCAAGGCGCGCATCGTCGAGCTGGAACGTCAGACCACGAAGGGCAGCGGCGGGTTCCTTGACGCGAACACGTGGGGCAATTCGGCGCAAAGCAATCCATCGACGCCAGCGCAGGCACTGGTGCAGGGCACGCAGAGTGCAGCGCAAGGCGTGGCGCCACCGGCACGCAGCGCAGGCTTCCTGGGCGGCGCTGGCGGCGGCATGCTGGGCACGATCGCGGCCACGGCAGCCGGCGTTGCGGCGGGTAGCTTCCTGTTCCATGGCATCGGCAATCTGCTCGATCATGGTGGCGCCGGCGCCGGCGCCGGTGCGGAAGGTGGTGCCAATCATTTGCTGGCCGATGCTGGCGCAGGCGAGGCGAACAGCGGTGGCGCCCTGGCCGACCAGGCGGGCATCGGCGCCATCGATGAACCGAACGCGGCCGATGATCCGCTGGCCGACAACAACCATGGCGACGAGCCGGGCGGGTTCTTCGATGGCGACGGGTCGGATGAGGGCGTGTTCGGCTAAATCAGCGTCATCAGTACGCCGGTTGCAGCGGCCACGACCACGACCAGCCAGGCCGGCGCGCGGCACGTCACCAGCAGCACGAAGCAGGCCACAGCGACGGCGGCGTCACGCAGGTCGAGCACGGCGCTCGTCCAGGCCGGGTTGTACAGCGCCGCACCGAGAATGCCCACGACGGCAGCATTCGCGCCCATGACGGCGTGGCGCAGCGCACGCTGGCGCTGCAGCCGCGCCCAAAACGGCAGGGCGCCGTAGACGAGCAGCAGCCCAGGCAGGAACAACGCCACCAGCGCCACGCAGGCGCCGCCCACGGCGGTGGCGCTCATCCCGGCCTGCGCGCCCAGGAATGCCGCGAACGCGAACAGCGGCCCGGGCAGCGCTTGGGCCATGCCATACCCCGACAGGAATGTTTCGCTGGTGATCCAGCCGCTGGCAACGGTCTCGGCCTGCAGCAACGGCAATACCACGTGGCCGCCGCCGAACACGAGCGCGCCCGAGCGGTAGAAGGCGTCGAACAGCGCGAGCGGACTGTATTGCGTGGCAGTGGCGGCGATGGGCAACAGCCCGAACAGCAGGGCGCACAGGACCAGCGCGGCCACGCCGCCCGCCACGCTGACGGGAAACGCAAGCGGGGCGGCACCGTGCGGGGTCTCCCCGCGGCACCAGGCCCAGCCGGCCAGCGCGCCGGCCCCGATGGCGACGAGCTGGCCACCGGGGCCGGCAGCAACGACGACGATCGCAATGGCGGCCAGGGCAATTACCTTGCGTTGCCAGTCGGGCGTCAGCGTGCCCGCCATCCCCCACACGGCTTGCGCGACGACGGCGACCGCCACCAGTTTCAGCCCGTGCACCGCGCCAGCGGCCAGCGGGCCGGTCGTGACGGCGGCGCCGAGCGCCCAGGCGAGCATCAGCAGCGCCGACGGCAAGGTAAAACCGAGCCACGCGGCGCAGCCGCCCAACACGCCCCCGCCGCGCAGCACGCCGAGCGCGAAACCGACCTGGCTCGACGCCGGACCGGGCAGGAACTGGCACAGGGCGACCAATTCGCCATAGCGCGCGTCCTCCAGCCAGCGGCGGCGCAGGACGAATTCGTTGCGCAAGTACCCCAGGTGGGCAATCGGGCCACCAAACGAGCGCAGACCCAGCATCAAAAAAATCCAGAAGATGGCAAGCGGCGAACTGGCGCCTGCACCATCGGTCGCAGTGTGGGTCATTAGGTCGGGTTGGTCGTGCACGACTACATCTGCTGGAACAGCGTACTGTGATTGCGGCTCACTTCCAGCGCCTCGGGATAGCCATGCAGCGTGAGCATTTGCCGGCCGCGCAGGTCGCGCCGTACTTCGGCGATTGCATCGACCCGCACCAGCGTCGAGCGGTGGATGCGCCAGAATTCGTCCGGATCGAGCGCTTCTTCGAGTTCCTTGAGCGTCTTGCGGATCAGGTGCTGGGCGGTGGCCGTCTGCACCCGCGTGTACTTGTCGTCGGACTGGAAGAACAGCACCTCGGACGTCGCGACCATGCGCAGGCTGGTGCCCGACTGGGCCTGGATCCAGCGCAGATACGACGGTTTGGTCGATGGCGCCGCGCGCCCCAGCAGCTGGTCGCCCAGTTGCGCCAGCCGGGCCAGCTGCGCGCCGATGTCCTGCGGCTTGTGGTCAAGCTGGCGGCGCAGGCGCGCCACCGTGGTATCGAGCCGCGCCAGCGTCACCGGTTTGAGCAGGTAATCGATCGCGCCATGTTCGAACGCTTCGACCGCGTACTGGTCATAGGCAGTAGCGAACACGATGTGGCAGTCGGCGTACAGTTGCCGTGCCGCGTCGATGCCGCCCATGCCCGGCATGCGGATGTCGAGGAACGCGATGTCCGGCTTGTGCTGCGCCGCCAGCGCCACCGCCTCGACCCCGTTGGCCGCTTCGGCAACGATGCGCAGCTCGGGCCAGGCCTCGTGCAGGCGCGCGCGCAACTGGTCGCGCATCAGGGCTTCGTCGTCGGCAATCAGGGCGGTGGGCATGGCGGAATGCATGGCAATATCAACCGTCTTCGGTCATCCGGTACGGCAGGCGAATCGACACGCAGGCGCCGCCCGTCAGGGGTGCTTCGATCACGAGTTCGGCCGCTGTGCCGTACAACAGCGCCAGGCGTTCGCGGATATTCGCCAGGCCCACGCCGCTGCCGGCATGCAGGTTGAAGCCGACACCGTCATCGCACACATCGACATGCAGCGTGGCGCCTTCGACCCGCGAACGCACGACGATCGTGCCGCCCGCGACCTTGGGCTCGAGCCCGTGCTTGATCGCGTTCTCGATCAGCGTTTGCAGCATCATCGGCGGGAACGGCGCGCTGCCCAAAAAGTCGGGCACCTCGAAGCGTACCTGGAGCCGCTCTTTCATCCGCGCCTGCATGATGGCCAGATAGGCGCGCGAGAGTTCGACCTGCTTGCCCAGCGTGCCGCCGGTGCCGCCTTTGCCCATCGCGCCGCGCATCTGTGGCAGCGATGCACGCAGGTATTCGATCAGGTGGCCGTGCACGCGCGCGGCTTCTTTCTGGTCGGTTTCGATCAACTGGCCGATCAGCGCCAGTGTGTTGAACAGGAAGTGCGGCTCGACCTGGGCCTGGAGCGTGGCCATCTGCGCCTCGGTCAGGCGCCGTTCGAGATTGGCCACGTCGGCCTTGCTCGACGCATCGCGCGCCAGCAATTCAGCGCGGCGCTTGCCGCCGGCGAGCACCTTCACGCCGAACGACACCAGGATGAACCAGATCGCCGGTTCGACCAGGTTGACGAACAGGCCCGCGACGAACCCGAGGAACCAGACCAGGTACAGCTGGCGCCATTCGATCAGCGCGAGCCAGTCGAAGAAGCGCCACCACAGGGCGCCCGCTTCGCGCATGGCGTCGCGCACGAAGTCGAGCGCGCGGTTGATCTGGACCGCTGCCATGGCTTATTCCCCGCTCGTGTGGCGCAGGCGGCGCTGTGGGCAGCCAAACACGGCCACAGCGACGAACTTGAGCACCAGGAGGCCAACGAACAGGGCCAGCACGATCGGCACGATGGTGACCAGCGCGGCGAGTGCGATGGCAAGTACCAGCAGCACCGGCCATGGCATGCGGGTCAGGTAGCGCGCGCCTGACTTTGCCAGGCGCCAGGTGGTGCGGCCGGCCACTTCGGCGTTGCGCAGGATCGACTGGAAGCGGCTGGTGGGCGTATGAATGGTTTTCACGGGCATTCCTTTCAAAGAGTGATGACCCTACTGTAGGGATGCAACCGGTCCAGGCCAAGGGCGATCCGACGAACGGTGCGAATTTTGGGGCGGGCGGTCGTGAGCGTGGATGAGCGGGGCACGGTTTTGCGTGTGAGTACGGCGGCGCTGCACGATGGGGCTACGGCGCGATGAGCTTGAGCGCTTCCTGGCGCAACACGTCGAGCATGCCAGCCTGCGGCGTGCGGGCGCACGCGGCCAGGGTCGCGTCGAACAGCGTGTCGGCCGGCGGAAAGGTGCGGCGTTCACCTTCACGTTGAAAGCTGTAAATCAGTTTGCCGACGCTCTCGTAGAACACCGGCAGTTCGCGCAGGCTGCGCTCCGGGAACGTTGCGCTGTGGTAGGCCACATCGACGTTCAGGTCGGCGCAGGTCTTGGTGGCGATGGTCGACGGGTGATCCTTGCGGAAGCGGTACGTGACCATCCCACTGGTGGCGCCGTCCGCGCCGGAGATGACGAGCTGCCTTGCCATGCCAAGGGCGAGCGCATCGAGGTCGGCCGAGCGCGATGAATCACGCACCGTCGCTGCGGCCTTGCGGCCCCGCGTGCCGGGCGTGAGTTCGATCGTGACCGCGCCCTGGACCCCGCGTCGCACGAGTGCCTGCGGATAGCTGGCGTCGCTGGCGTAGATCGTGATCTCGCGCCATGCAGGTATCGTGGCCTGGGCCGCGACCGATTGCGGGGCCAGTCCAAGAACCCCAAGCGCCAGGGTCGAACACGCTGCGATGGTTTTCATGGAGGGCCTTTGCATCGTCGTCAGGACGCCTTGCGGTCGTTCCAGTAGTCGCGCAGCAGGCCGTAGAACACGGTATCGGCGTATTCGCCGTGCACGCGCCAGCGCTGTGGCATGAAGCCTTCCTTGCGAAAACCGAGTTTTTCCAGCACGTGGGCAGACGCGTCATTGCGCGGGTCGATGTCGGCCTCGACCCGGTTGATGCCGACCTCGTTGAAGCCGTGATCGAGGACCGCTTCGATCGCTTCGCTGGCATAGCCATTGCCCCAGTGGCCGCTGGCGATGGCGTAGCCCAGTTCGCAGCGGTTGTTCTGGTTGAAAAAGTGGTGCAGGGCGACGGTGCCGACCACCTCGCGGCTGGCAGCCAGTTCGATCGCGAAGCGCAGCTCGGTCTCGTCGCGGTAGGCTTCAAGCGCGCGCGCGATCGCGGTTTCGGCCATCGAGATGTCGGTCCACGGCTCGGCGCTCCAGTAGCGCACGACGGCAGGGTCGGAAAAAATGGCATACAAGGCCCGTGCATCGGTGGTGGCCAGCGGGCGCAGCATCAGGCGTTGGGTGGTCAGAACAGGAGTGCTATAAGTCGACATGGGTTTGTATTGTCATCGTTGTAAGCGTTAGCATACCATCGACTCGGGGCGTGCCGACACGCGCCGTATTGTTTGCCGTCGCCATCGAGGTCGCAGATTCGTCATGCACCAGGCCAGGCCCGGCACCATGGCATCCTTCTGGATGCCGTTCACGAACAACCGCGATCTTAAACGCGACCCGCGCCTGCTGGTGTCGGCCAAAGGCATGTACTGACGCGACGTCGACGGCAATCAGGTACTCGACGGCGCCGCCGGCCTGTGGTGCGTGCCGTGCGGCCACGGCCAGCCGGAGATCGCGGCGGCGATTGCGCATACCTATTCGGGCCACCCGCTGGCGTGCGCCGCGGCGCTGGCCACGCTCGACGTGTTTGCCGAGCAGGGCGTACTGGCCAATGGGGCGGCGATCCAGCCGTACTTCGACGAAGCGCTGCAATCGCAGCAATCGCTGCGCGGCCTGCCGCACGTGATCGACCTGCGCTCGATCGGCATCATCGCCGGCATCAAGCTGGCCACGATCCCGCGCCAGCCGGGCGCGCGCGGTTATGCGGCGCTCAAGGTGGCGTTCGCGTGCGGATCTGTTGATCCGCACGACGGGCGACATCATCACCCTGTCGCCGCCGCTGGTGTTGGGGCGGCAGCATGTGGATGCATTGTTCGGCAAGCTCGCTGCGGTGCTGAAACGGCTGGCTTGATGACGCGGGCGCGGGTCAGTCTGCGTTGGTGCGAAGGCGCGCGACCGCAGCGTTGATGCGAAGGCGCGCGACCGCAGCGTTGATGCGGGCTGTGGCCGCGTCGGCATCGGGCACGCCGATGACGAGGCGAGTCCATTCATTGTCCGCCAGTTCGATGACGATGGGGTGCAGCTTGCGACGCGTGAAGACGAATTGCCTGTCGCCGTTCTTGAGAAAGGTTCCGGCTGCGACAATAAATGGGACGTGCGTGCCGGGAATGCGCAGGCCAAGCTTGAATCCGCTTGCTCCGCCAAAACCGGCGTCTTCAGTCGCGCCGCGTACCTGCTGCAGGGGGACGCGTATGTCGGTGTGCAGTGCCATCAGTTTCTCCCATTTGCCCAGATGGACGATGAGCTCGCTGTCGGTCAGTTCCAGTCGTGGCATTGTCATTCCTTGCGTGGTAGATGGTCGAGTAAGCGGGAGCCGAGCAATTCTGCTGCGTTTGATGCATGTGCCGCCAATGCGCAACGACACAGTTCAGCGACGGGGAGGTCGAAGCTCGCCAACTCCCGCAGCGCCGTAATCATCAAATCCAGGGATGCGCCATCATTTGCCCAGTTGCCGGCCAGCGTCTTTCGCAATACTTTTTCAAAGAGACCCCGCTTGGAACCGAAGGCTTTGTAGAGGCTGCCCCGTTGCAGTCCTGTCGCTTCGACGAGATCGTCGATCGAGCACGCTGTATAGCCGAGGCGGCCGAACACCGCCGCCGCGTTGTCTATGACATCTTCTTCAACAAAATTTCTCGGGCGGGCCATGGGATAGGATCGGTTGTTGAACGGTTGTAAGATAATGACAATGTAAGGATATTTGAACGATCAGTCAAGAACCATCGACGGATCGAGCCTTACCGGTCGATTCATTGTTACCTCGAACAGGCACGTTCACATGACGAAATCATTTCGCACCATCGGCATCCTCGCGTTGTTGGCGCTCGGCGCCTGTGCCCAGGATCCGCACCCGATCGATCGCCAGCTGTCGCAATTGCGCCCCGACGCCGTCGTACCTCTGGTGGATCTGGCGTGGCCCGCTGGTACCTTGCTGTGTCCGCTGACGCCGTACCAGGATAGAGTGCCCGACGGTGCTTTCGCGGCGGCGCGCGTGAATGACTTCTTGAATCGCAAGCAATTTGTCGGCGATGAAGGTCACTGGTCGCTGGTCGTCGTCAAGCCGGCGCCAGCTGGCGACGATGGCATCGAGCATCTGATCTTCAAGCGCGGGAACTATGACGTGGTAACGGAAGAGAAACTCGTTGCAGAGGCTGCCAAGGCGCATTCCCGGACATTCACGCAGCAAGCATGTGTGCCGGTGGAACTGGCCCGCGTGCTGGTGACACGCGACCAGTCGCAACGCAACCTCGTCAGTTTTGGAACGTCTTGAGCACGGCGCTGCACGCAGAACGCGCCCGTGGCTCGCTCAAGATGCGGGCGCAGGCTTGACGTCGATCGGTATGGTCACCACGGGCGTTTGTCCGGACGCGCTGCCGGGCTTCCAGGGCGGATTGATGACCTTGATATCGCGTACGCCCAGCCGGGTAAAGTCGTCGAGCGAATAGGTCCAGCCGCGTGCGTCTGGATTTCGGTCGTAATACGGTTTGTACTGATCACCTTGCCCGAGTGTGCTGAGATCGGTGCGCACGCCCCCGGCAGCGAGCGTAGAAAATGAAAGTCCCATGAGAAGAGAGCCGTACAAAGCAGGTGTGCGCATGTGATCCTGACTGATGTGACGGTTCAAACATAGTAGCAAACGCGCATCCATGCGGCGAAGGGAAATTGATCACCTCCGGAAGGTGCTCACCCGTGCGTATCGCTACATTGTTCCAGAAAGTCCATCAACACCCGTCCCGCGATATCGGCATCATCGGCCGTCATCGTCTCGAGCGGATTGTGGCTGATCCCGCCGTTGCCGCAGCGGACGAACAGCATCGCGACGTCGGTCAGTTGCGCCATGCGCATCGCGTCGTGACCGGCGCCGGACGGCAAATCGAAGCGCGGCAGGCCGGCCCGTTCCACCGCGGCACCCAGTTGCGCCATCAGGCGTGGCGCGCATGGCACGGCGTCGATCTCCAGCAGCTTGACCAGCCGTTCGCCGATGCCGCGCGCAGCGCAGATGGTGCTGATGCCGGCCAGGATATCGGCCACTGCGGCCAGGCGCACCGCATCGTCGGCGGCGCGGATATCGAGCGACAGGCGGCACGCGCCGGGGATCACGTTGACCGAGCCGCCCTGCACCTCGAGCTGGCCGACCGTGCCGACCAGGGATGCGCCCTGGCGGCAGCGCGCTTCGACCAGCAGCACGATCTCGGCGGCGGCGACGGCCGCATCGCGCCGCATGCCCATCGGCGTGGTGCCGGCGTGGCTGGCCACGCCGCGCAGTTCGACGATATAGCGCGAGCTGCCGG
This sequence comes from Massilia sp. MP_M2, assembly GCF_039123635.1. Classification (NCBI taxonomy): domain Bacteria; kingdom Pseudomonadati; phylum Pseudomonadota; class Betaproteobacteria; order Burkholderiales; family Oxalobacteraceae; genus Massilia; species Massilia sp. MP_M2. Next base: position 695,408 of record NZ_JBCHJF010000001.1, on the reverse strand, counting down.
CAATCGCGCTCACCACGCCCAGCGGCAGGCCGCGTTCGAGCAGCACCGGGCCTTGCTCGATGTGGACTTCGACAAAGCCGAGGAGCAGCGCCGGATCGCGCGCGATGGCGGCGATGTTGGCAGCATCGTGACCGGCCTGCGCCAGCGCCTCGCCCAGCGTGACGCCATCGCTGTCGAGGGTGCTCAATAAACCCATGTCGAAGCTGCCGGCAATGGCGCTGCTGCCCAGGAACGTGCTTTGATAGCGCACCCCTTCTTCTTCGGCAAACGCGATCACCTCCAGGTCGTACGGCAGGCGCTGGCCGCGCGCGTGCAGCTCGGCGACGACCGCGATCGGCAGCAGGATGCCCAGGCGCCCGTCGTATTTGCCGCCATCGCGCACGGTGTCGTAGTGCGAGCCGGTTGCCAGCGTTCGGGCGCCCGGCCCTGCGGCGGCGTAACGGCCGACGACATTGCCCACCGCGTCGATCTGGACCGTCATGCCGGCCTCGCGCATCCAGCCGGCGATGCACGCGGCGGTGCGCTGGTGGGCCGGCGTCATGTAGGCGCAGGTCAGGTTCGTCTCAACGTCGCTGATGGCGCCGAGCGCTTCGCACCAGTCCATCACACGCGCGCCAAGCGATGGCGTCACGCCCAAGAGCGCGTTCAGGCGAATCTCGGCGATACGGTGCACCTGGCGCAACCCTTCGTGCAGTTCGTCTACGCGCGCATTGCCGATGCGCCGCTCGAAGGTGGCGATGATGGCCTGGCGCGACAGGCCCTGGCCGGTCGGGCCCTTGACCGCGAGGATGAACGGAAAGCCGAAGCGGCCGTTGTAGTCGGCGTTGAGCGCATGCAGCTGCGCATACTCGTGCGGCGTGCAGCGGTCCAGCCCCGAGCTGGCTTGCTCGTTTGTCGATTCGGCCGTCAGGGCGCCGGCGATCGCCGCCTTGCCGGCCAGTTCCGGGTGCGCGCGCAGCAGCGCCAGTTGCTCGTCGATGCTGGCCGCATCCACCACCGACTGCAAGGCGCGCTTGAGCGCGGCCAGGCTGGCGAACGGACGGGCGTGCGCCGCGCGCGCCGCGATCCATGGCGAATGTTCGTAGATGCCGCGCAGGGCCTCGACAAAGCCGGCGGCCTCGCATGCATTCAGCGTTGCTATCGTGGTCATCTGCGCTCCCTGGTGGTCAAGCGATCGATCATACGGGCTGGCGGTGGCTGCGCCCATATCGGCCGGCGGATGGCTGCCAGCAGCCGGCGCATATAGACTAGCCCTGTACCAGCGCGCGCGCGGCGCTGCTGACCTGGTCGCGCAGCCATTTGTGCTCGGTCGACTGGTGCACGCGCTGGTGCCACAACTGATAAAAGCGCATCGGCGGAAACTTTACCGGCACCGTGAAGCTTTTCAAAGGCAGCGTCTTTTCGTAGGCGCGGATGAACTGGCGGCCGGTGGTCAAGACCAGGTCACTTTGCGTGAGCATGTACGGGATCACGCCAAAGTAGGGCGACTCCACCGCCACGCGGCGCTGCAGGCCCAGGCGCTCCAGATGCGCATCGATCACGCCGTGATACCCGGGCAGCATCTGGGTCGGGGCGACATGGGGCAGGTCGAGGTAATCTTCTAGCGTCATCGCGTCCGGCGCCGTGCGCCGCGCATACGGACTATCGGCGCGCATCGTGCAGATGATCGGGTCTTCGAACAGCTTCGAGATGTGCAGGTGCGCCGGCGGCTCGTCCCAGTTGGCGATCACCAGGTCCATGTCGCCGTCGGAGAGCATGCGCAGGTAATCCTGGCCCGGCCCCAGCGCATGGATCACGACCTTGCTGCCGGGCGAGCCGCGGCGCAGCAGCGCCACCACATTGGGCAGGAAGCGCGCATCGAGGTAATCCGGCGCGGCGATGTGGAAGGTACGCGTGGCTTCTTCGGGCACGAACGGCGCCTTGCGCACGAACAGGCTCTCGGCTTCGTCGAGAATGCGCTTGGCGGGCTTGAGCAGACCCTCGCCGTGCTGCGTGGGCACCATGCCGCGCGCGCCGCGCACCAGGATCGGATCGCCCGTCAGTTCGCGCAGCTTGCGCAGCGAGGCCGAAATCGAGGGCTGCGGCTGATTGAGTTTGAGCGCCACGCGCGAGACGTTTTTCTCCACCAGCAGCAGGTAGAGGATGCGGATCAGGTGCAGATCGAGGTTGCGGGGAAGGCTGGACATGGCCGTGCAATCTTGGTTGTATATCGAGTCGGATATGTCGAATATACGCCGATTTTGTTGTTGCAGAAATGGAAATCAGCGTATCGTCAAGCCGTCGGTCGCCATGGTTGCACTGGCGTGCGCGCGTATTTCCCCTTGAATCTGCGACCCTGAAGGACGCCCATGTTCGACCCCGGATACCTGGCCCCCTACGTTCTCGAATGGCTCAGTCTGCTGGTGCGCTGGCTGCACATCATCACCGGCATTGCCTGGATCGGCGCGTCGTTCTACTTCGTCTGGCTCGACAACACGATCAAGCCGCCGGCGCCTGGTTCGGACCTCGAGCGCAAGGGTGTCGCAGGCGAGTTGTGGGCGGTGCACGGCGGCGGCTTCTACAACCCGCAAAAATACCTGGTGGCGCCTGCCGAACTGCCGAAAGAGCTGCACTGGTTCAAGTGGGAAGCCTATTCCACCTGGCTGTCGGGCTTTGCGCTGCTCATCATCGTGTATTACCTGAATGCGAAAGCGATGATGATCGACCGCAGCGTGGCCGATTTGTCGAGCGGGCAGGCGATCGGGATCGGCATGGGCAGCCTGGTCGTCGGCTGGATCGTCTACGACCTGCTGTGCCGCTCACCGCTGGTGCAGCGCCAGTTGGCCTTCGGCGCGACGATCTTCCTGTTCCTGGTTGGCAGCAGTTGGGTGCTCACGCACCTGCTCAGCGGCCGCGCGGCGTACCTGCACGTGGGCGCGATGATCGGCACGATCATGGTGGCGAATGTCGCGATGCTGATCATTCCGGGTCAGCGCAAGATGGTGAATGCCATGCTGGCGGGGCAGAAGCCCGACCCGGTCCACGGCGTCAAGGCCAAGCAGCGCAGCGTCCACAATAATTACTTCACGTTGCCGGTGCTGTTCATCATGATCAGCAACCACTACGCGATGACCTACAACCACCCGCACGCATGGGCGGTGCTGGGCGTGATCATGCTGGCCGGCGTGTTGATCCGCCATTTCTTCAACCTGCGCCACAAGGGCCGCATCGAATGGCGATACCCGGTGGCGGGTATCGCGCTGCTGCTCGGGCTTGGCGTGCTGCTGGCGCCAGCCCGGCCGGTGCGCATTGCACCGGTCGTCACCACCGCGACGGTCGACGCTGCACGCTTTGCCGAGGTCCGCACGATCATGGCCGCGCGCTGCGTCTCATGCCATGCGGCGCAGCCGACGCAGCCCGGCTTTGCGGCCGCGCCGCTGGGCGTCATGCTCGAAACGCCGGAACAGATCGGCCAGCACGCCGCGCGCATCTACCAGCAGACGGTGCAGACCCGTGCCATGCCGCTGGCGAATCTGACGCACATGACCGATGCCGAACGCGCCGCGATTGGCGCCTGGTTCGAGGCCGGCGCCAAAACAGGAAACACACCATGAACGCATTACAGACACGCCTGACCGACTGGATCGACGCGCATTTTGACGAAGAAGTGGGCTTCCTGCAGGCCGTCGTGCGGATCCCCACCGATACGCCGCCGGGCAATAATGCGCCGCATGCCGAGGCCGTGGCGGCCATGCTGGAGGGGGCCGCCTGGCCGGTCGAGCGGCACGCGGTGCCAGCGCAGCAGGTGATTGACTATGGCCTGGAAAGCATCACGAACCTGATCGTGCGTCGACCATACGGCGGAGACGGGCCGACGCTGGCGCTCAATGCGCATGGCGACGTGGTACCGCCGGGCGAGGGCTGGACCCATCCGCCGTATGGCGCCGTGATCGAAGACGGCTACCTGTACGGGCGCGCGGCAGCGGTATCGAAAAGCGACTTTGCCACCTATGTGTTCGCGGTGCGCGCGCTCGAAGCCCTGGGCGCGCCGCTGCGTGGCGGCGTCGAGCTGCACTTTACGTATGACGAAGAATTCGGCGGGCTGCTGGGGCCGGGCTGGCTGCTCGAGCAGGGCCTGACGCAGCCCGACTACGTGATCGCCGCCGGTTTCGGCTACAGCATCATCACCGCGCACAACGCCTGCCTGCAGCTGGAAGTGACGGTGCATGGCAAGGCTGGCCACGGCGCGATGCCCGAAACAGCGGTTGACGCGCTGCAGGCAGCCACGCGGGTGCTCAATGCCATCTACGGCGACCTGCCACGGCTCAAGACCATCAAGTCGGGCGTGCCCGGCATCGATTCGCCGACCATGCTCGTCGGGCGCATCGACGGCGGCACGAATACCAATGTGGTGCCAGGCAAGGTGGTGCTCAAGCTCGACCGGCGCATGATTCCCGAAGAAGACCCGGTCGCGGTCGAAGTGCAGGTGCGCGCGCTGGTGGGCGACGCGGTGGCCGGCATGCCCGGCATCCGGCTCGAGATCCGGCGCCTGCTGTTGTCGCAGGCGCTACGGCCGCTGCCCGGCGCGCAGCCGCTGGTCGAGAGCCTGCGCCGCAATGCGCACGCCGTGCTCGGCGAAGCGATTCCCGCTGTCGGCACGCCGCTGTATGCCGATGCGCGCCTGTATGGTGAGCGTGGTATTCCGGCCGTGCTGTATGGCGCCGGGCCGCGCACGGTCACGGAAGCGAACGCGAAAAAGGCCGACGAGCGGCTGGCGCTGGCCGATCTGCGCAGCGCCACCAAGGTGGTGGCGCTGACGCTGCTGGACATGCTGGGCGCGCCGTGAACGATCAAGGCCGCCCGGCCGCCCCGGCCTGGCCCAACGACTCGGCCATCCGCACCAGCTTGACGAACTCGGCGCGATAGCCGTCCGGATCGGCGCCGCGGGCGTCGCTGGCCAGCGTGGCGATGTCGGCATAGCTGTAGTCACTCACCTGCGGCTCGCCGCGCAGGCGCTGGCCGAAGGCGGCCACCGCCGCCGCGAAGCGCTGGTCGGCCGGCGCGGCGGCCAGCGTGGCGCGCGCCGACCCCTGGCGCACCGGTTGTTCGGCCAGGCGGCTCTTGCTCGCGCCCGGCAGCTTGTAGCGCACCCGCACGAACGCCAGTTCGTCACCTTTGCCCACGGGGGCGGCTTTCTTTGCGGTGCCGTAGCGCAGCGGGTCGACCAGTTTGGCAGCACCCGCCGCCGGCGTGATCTCGTAGATCGCGGTCACCGTGTGGCCGGCGCCCATGTCCCCCGCATCGACCTTGTCGTCCTTGAAGTCCTGGCGCGCCAGCATGCGCGTCTCGTACCCGATCAGGCGGTAAGCCGCCACGCGGGCCGGGTTGAACTCGACCTGCATCTTGACGTCGTTCGCGATCGGGAACATCGTCGAGCCAAGTTCACCCTGCAGCGCCTTGCGCGCTTCGAGCAGCGAGTCGATGTAGGCCGCGTTGCCATTGCCCGACTGCGTCAGGCGCTGGATCAGCGCATCGTTCAGGTTACCGTCGCCGACACCGAAAATCGACAGGTAGACGCCGCTCTTGCGCTTGCCGGCAATGAAGGTTTCGAGCTGGCGCGGATCCCTCACACCGATATTGAAGTCGCCGTCGGTGGCCAGGATGATGCGGTTGACGGCTTTCGCATCGAAGTGGCGTTCGGCCATGGTATAGGCGCGCTCCAGGCCATCGCGGCCGGCCGTACCGCCGGCTGCCTGCAACGCATCGATGGCGTCCAGGATCTTCTGCTTGTCGCTGCCCGTGGTCGGTTCGAGCGCCACCGTCGTGCCATTGGCGTAGGTGACGATCGCCACCCGGTCCTGTTCGCGCAAGCCCTGCGCAAACAGGCGAAAGCCCTGCTTGAGCAGCGGCAGGCGGTCTTGCGGGGCCATCGAGCCGGACACGTCCACCAGCAGCACGACGTTCATCGGCGGCCGTTCGGCGTGCTGCAGATCGTAGCCGCGCACGGCCACGTGCAGCAGCTGGTTGTCCGCATTCCATGGGCTGGGCATCAGACCCGTGGCCAGCGCGAATGGCTGGCTGGCCTTGCCAGGTGCGGCATAGGTGTAGGGGAAGTAGTTCACCATTTCCTCGACCCGCACAGCGGCCGGTGGCGGCATCCGGCCCGCGCTCAGCTGGCGCCGCACGTACGCGTACGAGGCGGTATCGACATCGCTGCTGAAGGTGGATACGGGCTGCTCGTCGACCAGCACCGCGCGGTTGGCCTGTGCATCGGGAAAGCGCTCGGCGCCGGTTGCATAGCTCGGGGACGGGTGAGGCGTCGGATAAGGCACTGCAGCGAGGCGACGCTGGAAGGTGGCCGGGGGCACGCCGGTGTAGCCTGAATACGAGGAAATCGCGCTGCCGGTCATCTCGACCCGCGTCCCGGGCGCCGGCGGCGGCGCTGCGGCCTTATCCGCTTGCAGTTGCTGGGGTGCGCTGCAGGCGGCCAGCAGCAGGGTCGCCGCAAGAAGTGGTAAAGCGGCGGGGAGGGTAGCGCGCGAGCGTGACATGGCAGGACCTCATGAGGTGATGGTTGTCATAAGGTGCACCAGCCGCGCGCCGCCGGCAATCGCGCTTACATCCTGTAATGCCTATGCAAAAAGGATATGCACAGCGGTTGCCGGCGCGGGGATTACTTCTGCTTTAGCGAGCGCTCGAACAGCTGATAGATCCGGCGGTACTGGTCGTACCACGCCTCTGGCTGCACGTAGCCGTGGCGTTCGAGCGGGTAGCTCGCCAGTTCCCAGTGGTCCTTCTTCATCTCGATCAGGCGCTGCGCCATGCGCACCGAATCCTGATACAGCACGTTATCGTCGATCATGCCGTGCGAGATGAGCAGGTGGCCCTTGAGGTTCTGCGCGTATTCGATCGGCGACGATTTTTTATACGCTTCCGGGTCGATGTCCGGCGTGTTGAGGATGTTGGCCGTGTACTCGTGGTTGTAGCTGGTCCAGTCGGTTACGGGGCGCAGCGCGGCGCCGGCCTTGAACACGTCCGGCGCGCGCATCAGGGCCATGAAGGTCATGAAGCCGCCGTAGCTGCCGCCATACACGCCGATATTGTTCGCGTCGCCCTGCTGCTGGCCGACCAGGTACTTCACGCCGTCGAGGTAGTCGTCCAGTTCCGGGTGCCCCATCTGGCGGTAGATCGAGGTGCGCCATTTGGCGCCGTAGCCTTTCGAGGCGCGGTAGTCCATGTCCAGCACGATGTACCCCTGCTGCACCAGCAGGTTGTGGAACATCTGTTCGCGGAAGTACACCGGATAACGCTTGCTGACGTTCTGCAGGTAGCCCGCGCCATGCACGAACATCACGACCGGGTAGGTCTTGCCAGCTTCGAGCTGCGCAGGCCGATACAGCTTGGCGTGCACCGGATCGCCGCCGGCGCTCGATGGCACGGCCACGTATTGCGGCTCGATCCACTCGCGCGCCTTGAAGTCGGGCGTGCGGGTATCGGTCAGTTTGGTGGCCGCGCCGCCCGAGACGGGCACGGTCGCGATCTGGATCGGCGTGTAGCTCGACGACCAGTGCACCAGCAGCTTGTTCTGGTCCGGCGACAGGTTGAAGCGTTCGACGCCGTCGAGCTTCGTCACTTCGCGCACCGCGCCGCCCTTGGCGCTCACGGCGCAGACTTCGTAGTCGCCCGGTGCTTCGTGGTTGCACAGCATGTAGGCGGTGCTGCCGTCCGTGTTCCAGCGCACGTCGCTGGCTTCCCATTTGCCCGAGGTCAGCGCGCGTGGCGCGGCCGATCCGGCACCCATGGTGTCCTGCGTGTACAGGTGCGAGTAGCCCGATTCTTCCGACAGGTACCACAACGTGCGGTTGTCCGGCAGCCAGCCGAATTCGGCGTTGTCGTAATTGACCCAGGCGCCATCGGTCACGCGGTTCAGGGGTTTCAGCTTGGCGTCACGCAGGTCGACGCTGGCGATCCAGCGATCCTTGTTGTCGACTGAGCGCAGCATCACCGCGACGTTGGCGCCATTGCTGCTCCAGTCGATCGCATTGCGGCCACCCGAGACCACCACCGGGCGGTTGCCCTTGAGTGGATCCTTTTTTGCGGCAGCGCGCAGCGCGGCCAGCGGATCGACGGTGATGCCGGGCAGGGTGTCGAAGCCGATGTCCTTGACCGTATTGGTGCGCAGGTCGACCAGTTTGAGCGTATGCGCCGGCGGCATGTTGCGGCCCACGCGCGTGCGCACGTCTTCGGTCTCTTCGTAGCCCGATTCGTTCACGTAGCGCGGCATCTTGCCCACGCGGCCCTTGTCGGCGCTCTTGGCGGCGGTGACGACCAGCAGCCAGCGGCCGTCCGGCGACAGCGAACTGGCCTCCAGCGTGACCTTGTCGCCCAGGTAGACGGGCGTTGGCGCCATCGAGGCATCGACCCGGCGCAGTTCGTCGTTGCGGGCGCGCAGCGCGTCGCGGTCATCCTTCTGGCGCTTGAGGTGCTCGATCAGGCGCAGCTCGGTCGCGCGGTAGGCGTCGTCTTCCGGCGCGTTCGGGTCCTTCGCGGCGCGCGGCAGCGCGGCTGGACCGGTGACCCGGGTGACGCGGTCCCACACATACCAGTCGGTCCCGATGCGGTACTGCACCGAGCGTTCGTCGGCCGCATACTGCGCGTTGCCGATGCGGCTCGCGCCCCGCGTGACCTGCACCAGCTGGCCCGATTTCAGATCGCGCTCGAACAGATCGTTGTTGCGGATGACCAGCATGCGCGTGTTGTTGCGGTTGTAGACGACGTCGGTGCTGTCGATCTTCGCCAGCTCGGCGTCGCCCACCATCTGCGCCTTGCCGGCATTCGAGCCGGCCTGGAACGTGTCGCGCAGGGGCGAGCCGGTACGCTTCTGCTTGTAGTACACCTGCTTGCTGTCCCAGCTGAACCACGCGTCTTCCACCGGCGTGCCGATCCAGTCGGGATGGCTCATGGCCTGGTCGAGGGTGATGGGTGTCGGTGCTGCTGCCGCCGGCAGTGCGAACGATGCCAGCGAGGCGGCGAAGGAGGCCGCAAAGAGGGTAAGTGCAGGTGTGCGCATGGGTATGTGGTAAGTGAAAGAAGGGCTTTCTGGCCAGAAATGCGAATGCATTCTAGCGCAGCCACTTGCCACGGCGCGCGGATTGGAAAAGGTTTTTTTACTATAAATACAAACGCCGGCAGTATGTCAATACGGCCAGCGTTGGGTACAACAGGCGGATTGTTCCGCCCTGAATGGGGCGTGCCCTGCTGCTTACATTGCCTTGAACGGGCCTTTGGGCGGGCGTGGCAGGTGCATCGAGATACGGGCGGCAACGGTCAGAACTGCCAGCGCGATGGTCAGGTATTCGAGTGGATGCATGATTAACCCCGCACCGAAGGAGCGTAACCGCCGTGGGCGATGTACAGGTCTTGCGAAAAACTACGGATGGCGGCGATCGCCGCTGCGAAGAAATTGGTTTGCTGGATAGCTGCAATCATAGTGCGCTCCTGGTTAAATACTGTCATGTTGCGTTGCAGTATAAAAGGCATCGAGTCATAAGAAAACTTTTCATTCGTGATTCCCGCGATTCACAAAACGAATAATTGTCGCGTTGCTCATTGGAAAGATATGCGGCTGACGTATATCTCGACAGTCAGCACACGCATAAGAAGGGCATTGCCTCAGTGCATCACCTCGTCAAGGTATGATTCTTGCATGCAGAAACAGCATGAAATCGCGAGAGACAGCATCCCCACATTTGCGCATTGTCGTTGTGCTGTCCGCAACGGCGCCCGACGCCGACCCCGACGCTGCCCACGCAGCGCAGGCCCGGCGCAGCACCGCGCTGCGTATTGGCCTGCTCGAATCGGGCTACGACCTGATCGCGTCGCTCCCGGCCGACGTGTTCCTGCCCGAGCGCATCGCGCAGTTGCAGCCCGACCTGATCATCCTTGACAGCGAGTCCGATGCACGCGACGTGCTCGAACATATCGTGATCGCCACCCGCGATGCGCGCCGGCCCATCGTGCTGTTCACCGACGACGCCGCGCCGGCCAGCATGGACGCCGCACTGGAAGCGGGCGTGTCGGCCTACATCGTCGCCGGCCTGCAGGCCGAGCGCGTCAAGCCGGTGCTCGACGTCGCGCTGGCGCGCTTCCGGCGCGAGCAGCGATTGCTCGACGAATTGAGCGATACCCGGCAAAAGCTGGCTGAGCGCAAGGTACTCGACCGCGCCAAGGGCATGTTGATGACGCGCTACCAGCTGACCGAAGACCAGGCCTATCAGCGCCTGCGCACGCTGGCCATGAACAAGAACATGAAGCTGGTCGACGTCGCGCAGCGCCTGATCGACGTGGAAGACCTGCTGGGCTGAGCGCCCGCAGCTGACAAGAACACCAGGATACCTATGACATTGGCAGGCAAGGGCGCATGGATCGCCGGTACCGACCGTCCCGAGATCGAGACGATCCGCATCGGCTTCATGCCGCTGGCCGACTGCGCGCCGCTGGTGATGGCGTCGGTGCTGGGCTTCGATGAGCTGTATGGCGTGCGCTTTGCGCTGAGCCGCGAACAATCCTGGACCGGCATGCGCGAGCACCTGGTGGGCGGGCAGCTCGATGCAGCGCAGGCGCTGTACGGCATGGTCTACGGGATCCAGAACGGCATCGGCACCGGCCAGTGCGACATGGCGGTGCTGATGAACCTGAACCAGAATGGCCAGAACATCACGCTCTCGCGCACCTGGGCGGCAGCAGCAGCAGAGCCGGGCGGGCTCGCGCGCCTGCTGCAGGCAGGGCAGCGCCTGACGCTGGCACATACCTTCCCGACCGGGAACCACGCGATGTTCCTGTATTACTGGCTCGCGGCGCACGGCGTCGATCCGGTGAAAGACTGCCAGGTGGTGACGGTGCCGCCGGGGCAGATGGCAGCGAGCCTCGCGGCCGGTCATATGGACGGTTTCTGTGCGGGCGAGCCGTGGGGCGAACGCGCGCTGCGCGACGGCGCCGGCGTGCAGGCCGCGTCGAGCGAACAGGTGTGGCCGAACCATCCCGGCAAGGCGCTGGGCACGCGCGCCGCCTTCGCCGCCACCCATCCGAATGCCTGCCGCGCGATGATCGCCGCGCTGCTGCAGGCCGCGCGCTGGCTCGACGCGTCGCGCGCCAACCGCGAAGCGGCGGCCGAGGTGCTGGCCAGTCCTGCGTATGTCAATGCCAGCCGCGAGACGCTGCAGTATTGCCTGGCCGGACCTCTGGATGGCGCGGCCTGGCGTGGCCACAACGGCCTGCGCTTCCACGCGGATGGCGAGGCCAATTTTCCATGGCTGTCCGACGGCATGTGGTTCATGACGCAGCACCGCCGCTGGGGTTTACTGCGTACCGATCCCGCTTACCTCGCGCTGGCGCAGCAGGTCAACCGCATCGACCTGTATCGCGAAGCGGCCGAGCGCACCGGCACGCCGCTGCCGTCTGCTGCGCTGCGCACGTCCACGCTCATGGATGGCCGGGTCTGGGATGGCGGTGATCCGCACGCCTATGCGACCGGCCTTGCACCGGCTTGACGCCGGCGAAGGTGGTGGTGCACGCCGGTGCATCATCTTGGGGAATGGCGCACCGCAATGCAGCATTTGTAATGCGCCTGTTGGCGGCCGCGCCCTGAACAGCGTGTGGCACGTCTCTTGCTGATACAGAGCACAGGATCAATGACGATCTCCTTCATATAACGCCAGCCCAACGACGGGCCGGCACCAGGACAACGGCGTCCGCAGCTTCTGCCCCAGGCAGCAGCGCGGACGCCTTTTTGTTTTCCAAGGACGAAAATCATGACCGGCAAAGCAGACAGCATCAACCTCTTCTCGTTCCAGGGCGCGCCGATGCGCGCCTTCCACCTGACCTGGGTGGCCTTTTTCATCTGTTTCTTTGCCTGGTTCGCCTGCGCGCCGCTGATGCCCGTCATCAAGGGCGAGTTCGGCCTGTCGATGGAGCAGATCGCCAATATCAATATCGCGGCGGTGGCGATCACGATTTTTGTCCGCCTGCTGGTCGGCCCCCTGTGTGATCGCTACGGGCCGCGCAAGACGTATACGGGTCTGCTGCTGATCGGCGCGCTTCCTGTGCTGGGCGTGGCCATGGCGCAGAGCTACGAAACCTTCCTGCTGGCCCGCCTGGGCATCGGCGCGGTCGGCGCCAGCTTCGTCATTACCCAGTACCACACGTCGGTGATGTTCTCGCCCAAGGTGGTCGGTACCGCCAACGCGGCCGCTGCCGGCTGGGGCAATGCCGGCGGCGGCGCAGCGCAGGCGCTGATGCCGCTGCTGCTGACCGCCGTCGTGATGCTGGGCGTGAGCCAGTCGATGAGCTGGCGCGTGGCGCTGGTGGTCCCGGGCGTCATGATGATCATCATGGCCTTTGTCTACTGGCGCTACACGCAGGATTGCCCGGCCGGTAACTACGACGACCTGCGCAAGACCGGCAACCTGCCGGCCAGCGCCGGCAAGGGCGGCTGGGCCAGTTTCACCGAAGGCTGCCGCAACCACCGCGCCTGGCTGCTGTTCGTCACCTACGGCGCCTGCTTCGGCATCGAAATCTTCATCCACAACATCGCCGCCGTGTACTACGTCGATCACTTCGACCTGACCCTGGGCCAGGCCGGCATGGCTGCCGGCAGCTTTGGCCTGTTGGCGCTGTTCGCCCGCGCGCTGGGCGGCTGGCTGTCGGACCGCGCTGCGCGCGGTGGTGACGTCAATCGCCGCGTGACCATGCTGTTCGTGCTGATGATCGGTGAAGCGCTTGGCCTGCTGTGGTTCGCGCAGGCCGACGGCGTCGTGTTCGCCGTGGTGGCGATGCTGGTGTTCGGCCTGTTCACGCACATGGCCTGCGGCGCGACCTATGCGCTGGTGCCGTTTGTCGCGCCCAAGGCGCTGGGCGGCGTGGCCGGCATCGTCGGCGCTGGCGGCAACGTCGGCGCCGTCGCCGCGGGCTTTCTGATGAAGGGTACGGGTGATATCCAGAGCACGCTCACGATCCTGAGTGGCCTGGTACTGGTGGCCAGCCTGTGCGCGCTCGGCGCGCGCTTCGGCAGCACGTCCAGCGTCCCGTCCGCAACCGTTGCAGCATAAAGGAGATCGTCATGCATATCGTCGTCATCGGCCACGGAATGGTGGGCCACAAATTTCTCGAAACGCTGGCTGCGGGCAGCATGCACGACCCGGCCACGCCGCTGCGGGTCACTGTGCTGGGCGAAGAGCCGCGCCCGGCCTACGACCGCGTGCACCTGTCGGAATTCTTTGCCGGTAAAAGCGCGGCTGATCTGTCGCTGGTCGCGCCGGGCTACTTCGAGCGCGCCGAGCTGGCCGAGCGCGTGGTGCTGCGCCTGAACGCGAAGGTGGTCGCCATCGACCGCGCCGCGCAATCGGTGCTGCTGGGCGACGGCAGCGCTGTCGCCTACGATCGCCTGGTGCTGGCCACCGGCTCGTACCCGTTCGTGCCGCCGGTGCCGGGCGCGGACCGCAAGGACTGCTTCGTCTACCGCACGATCGAAGACCTCGAGAAGATGAAGGAATGCGCCGCCCGTGGCGACGGGACGCGCCAGCGCATCGGCGTCGTGATCGGCGGCGGCCTGCTGGGCCTTGAATGCGCCAAGGCGCTGCGTGACCTGGGCCTGCAGGCGCACGTCGTCGAATTTGCACCGCGCCTGATGGCGGTGCAGGTCGACGATGCGGGTGCGCGCGTGCTGCGTACCCGTATCGAAGAACTGGGTGTCGGCGTCCACACCGGCAAGAACACGCTGGCCATCGTCGATGGCGAAGCGACGACCCACCGCATGCAGTTCGCCGACGGCACGAGTCTGGACACCGACATGATCGTGTTCTCGGCCGGCATCCGCCCGCGCGACGAGCTGGCGCGCCAGGCGGGGCTCGAACTGGGCGCGCGCGGCGGCATCGTCATCGACGGCCAGTGCCTGACGTCCGACCCGCACGTCTACGCGATCGGCGAATGCGCGCTGTGGAGCGGCCAGCTGTTTGGCCTGGTGGCGCCGGGCTACGACATGGCGCGCACCGCCGCCCGTCACTTGCTGGGCGCCGAGTGCGGCTTTCTTGGTGCCGACATGAGCACGAAGCTCAAGCTGATGGGCGTGGATGTGGCCAGCCTGGGTGACGCGCATGGCGTCACGCCGGGCAGCCGCAGTTACCAGTTCCTCGACGAGCGGCGCCAGACCTACCGCAAGATCGTCGTCTCGAGCTGCGGCAAGTACCTGCTCGGCGGCGTGCTGGTGGGCGACGCCGCGTCCTACGGCGCACTGCTGCAGACGATGCTGAACAAGATCGAGCTGCCCGAAGCGCCGGAATATCTGATCCTGCCCGAGAGCGGCAACACCGTGCGCCCGGCGCTGGGCGTGGACAAGCTGCCGGCCACCGCGCAGGTCTGCTCGTGCAACGACATCTCGAAGGGTGCGCTGTGCGAAGCAGTGGCCGGCGGCGCCACCACGATCGGCGCGCTGAAAAGCTGCACCACGGCCGGCACGGCCTGCGGCGGCTGCGTGCCGCTGGTGACGCAGGTGCTGAACGCCGAACTGAAAAAACTGGGCGTGGCCGTCAACAACCACCTGTGCGAACACTTCGCGTACTCGCGCCAGGAGCTGTACCACCTGGTGCGCGTGGAAGGCATCAAGGAATTTGGCGAACTGCTGGCGCGCCATGGAAAGGGCCTGGGCTGCGACGTCTGCAAGCCCACCGCCGCGAATATCCTGGCCTCGGTGTGGAACGATTTCGTGCTCAAACCAAAGCACGCCAGCCTGCAGGATTCGAACGACTACTTCCTCGGCAACATCCAGAAGGACGGCACGTACTCGGTCGTGCCGCGCATGCCGGGCGGCGAGGTGACGGCCGATGGCCTGATCGCGGTGGGCATGGTGGCCAAGAAGTACGGCCTGTATACCAAGATCACGGGCGGCCAGCGGGTCGATCTGTTCGGCGCCCGTGTGGACCAGTTGCCGGCGATCTGGGAAGCGCTGATCGACGCCGGCTTCGAGTCGGGCCACGCCTACGGCAAATCGCTGCGCACCGTCAAATCATGCGTCGGCTCGACCTGGTGCCGCTTTGGCGTGGGCGACAGCGTGGGCTTTGCCATCGAACTGGAAAACCGCTACAAGGGTTTGCGCGCGCCGCACAAGATCAAGTTCGGCGTGTCAGGCTGCACCCGCGAATGCGCCGAGGCGCAGGGCAAGGACGTGGGCCTGATCGCCACCGACAAGGGCTGGAACCTGTACGTGTGCGGCAATGGCGGCATGAAGCCGCGCCACGCGGAGCTGATCGCGTCCAACCTGACCGAGGCCGAAGTAGTGCGCCTGACCGACCGCTTCCTGATGTTCTACGTGCGCACGGCCGAACGCCTGCAGCGCACGTCGACCTGGCGCGAGAACCTCGAAGGGGGCCTCGAGTACCTGCGCCAAGTGGTGGTCGAGGACAGCCTGGGCATCGGCGACGAACTCGAAGCGCAGATGCAGCACGTGGTCGACACGTATGCCTGCGAATGGAAGGAAGCCATCACCAATCCGGCCGTGCGCAGCCGCTTCCGCCACTTCGTCAACAGCACGGAGCCTGACAGTAACGTGGTGTTCGTGCCCGAGCGCGGGCAGGTGCGCCCGGCCACGTTCGACGAACGCCGCCGCACGATTCCCATCGCCGTGGCTTGAGGAGAATGACCATGCATCGTGACACCCAACTTGCCAACTGGACCGCGGTCTGCCGGCTCGACGAGATCGTCCCCGACACCGGCGTGTGCGCGCTGCTGAACGGCCGCCAGGTGGCCGTGTTCCGCGTCGGCGACATTGAGCCGCGCGTGTTCGCCATCGATAACTACGACCCGAACTCGCAGGCCGCCGTGCTCTCGCGCGGGCTGGTGGGCAGCATCGGCGAGCGCATCGTCGTGGCCTCGCCCATCTACAAGCAGCACTTCGACCTGGCCAGCGGCGAATGCCTGGAAGCGCCGGCGCAGTCGGTGGCGAGCTATCCGGCCCGGATCGATGGCGACACCGTGTGGGTCGCCGCATGAACACGGCGCGCAGGCCCGCGCTGGTGGTGGTCGGTAACGGCATGGCCGGAATGCGCACGGTCGAAGAGCTGCTCGCCCTGGCGCCCGCTATGTATGACATCACCGTGTTCGGCGCCGAACCACATGTGAACTACAACCGCATCATGCTCTCGCCCGTGCTGGCCGGCGACAAGACGCAGGACGACATCGTGCTGCATCCGCGCGCGTGGTACGCCGAACACGGCATCACGCTGCACACGGGCGACCCGGTCGTGGCCATCGACCGCCGCCGCCGCAGCGTGCGTTCGCAATCGGGCATCGAGGTGACGTATGACCGCCTGCTGTTGGCCACCGGTTCGCAGCCGTTCATCGTGCCGGTACCGGGCGCGGACCTGCCGGGCGTGGTGGGCTTTCGCGACCTGGATGACGTCGACACCATGCTGCAGGCAGCGCGCGACGGCCGGCACGCGGTGGTGATCGGCGGCGGCCTGCTTGGACTGGAAGCAGCCAATGGCCTGCTGCGGCGCGGGATGGACGTGACGGTCGTGCACCTGACCGGCAGCCTGCTGAACCAGCAGCTCGATGGCGATGCGTCGCTGCTGCTCAAGGGCGCGCTCGAGCGGCGGGGCCTCTCGATCCTGCTGGGCGTGCAGACCGAGGCCATTCTGGGCGACGGCAAGGTCGCGTCGGTGCGCCTGTCCGATGGTGTCATGCTGCCGGCCGACCTGGTGGTGATGGCGGCCGGGGTGCGCCCGAACGTGGCGCTGGCGCGCGCCGCCGGCCTGCATGTCGAGCGCGCGATCGTCGTCGACGACACGCTGCAAAGCTACGACCCGCGCGTGTATGCGGTGGGCGAGTGCGTCCAGCACCGCCGCGCCACGTTCGGCCTGGTCGCGCCGATCTGGGAACAGGCGCGCGTCTGCGCGGCGCACCTGGCCGGCTTCGGGCATCGTCGCTACGTGCAGCAGGCAGTGGCCACCAAACTCAAGGTCACCGGAATCGACCTGTATTCGGCCGGCGACATCGTCGGCGGCCCGGGCACGCAAGACCTGGTGCTGCGCGACCGCCGCTCGGGCGTATACAAACGCCTGGTCCTGGCGGGCGACCGCCTGGTCGGCGCCGTGCTGTATGGCGACGTGGCCGACGGCCCCTGGTATTTCGACCTGATCGGGCGCGGTGTCGACATCTCGGCGCTGCGCGACCGCCTGTTGTTCGGTCCTGCGCTGTGCGACGCGCAGGCTGCATAGAAAGCTACCTCATGACGATCCCGATCCGCGCTGTGCGCACCACCTGTCCCTATTGCGGCGTCGGCTGCGGCGTGAAAGCGGCCGCGCTGCCCGGCGGTGGCGCGACGATCGAAGGCGACCCTGAACACGCCGCCAACCGCGGCCGCCTGTGCGTGAAAGGCTCGGCGCTGGGCGAGACGCTCGATCTGGACGGGCGCCTGCTGCATCCGGCTGTCCGGCAGGGTGGGGTGCTGGCGCGCGCCAGCTGGGACGAGGCGCTGGGTACCGTGGCGGACGGCTTCGCCCGCATCATCGCCGAGCACGGGCCGGACGCGGTGGCGCTGTACGTGTCGGGCCAGATCCTGACCGAGGATTACTACGTCGCCAACAAGTTCATGAAGGGTTACGTCGGCAGCGCCAATATCGACACCAACTCGCGCCTGTGCATGTCGTCCGCCGTGGCGGGCCACAAGCGCGCCTTTGGCGAAGACGTGGTGCCGGGCTGTTACGAGGATGTCGAACTGGCCGATGTGATCGTGCTGGTCGGCTCGAACGCGGCCTGGTGCCATCCGACGCTGTTCGGGCGCATCGTAAAGGCCAAAGAAGCGCGCCCCGCCATGCAGATCGTCGTGCTCGACCCGCGCCGCACGGCCACCTGCGAACTGGCCGACCTGCACCTGGCCTTGAAGCCCGGCAGTGACGTGGCGCTGTTCAACGGCCTGCTGGCGCACCTGGCGCGCAGCGATGCGTTCGATGCCCACTACGTCGCATCGCACACGACCGGCCTGGATGCGGCGCTCGATGTTGCCAACGCAGGCGACGACGTGGCGTTTACCTGTGGCCTCGATCCGAACGACCTGCACGCCTTTTACGACCTGTTCGCCCGCACCGATAAAGTGGTCACTGCATTCTCGATGGGCGTGAACCAGTCCAGCAGCGGCACCGACAAGGTCAACGCGATCATCAACTGCCACCTGGCCACCGGCCGCATCGGCCGCCCCGGCATGGGCCCGTTCTCGCTGACCGGCCAGCCCAATGCGATGGGTGGCCGCGAAGTGGGCGGCATGGCCAATATGCTCGCCGCCCATCTGGACCTGGACCACGTCGGGCACCGCGACGCGGTACGCACGTTCTGGGATGCCCCGCGCATCGCCGACAAGCCGGGCCTGAAGGCCGTGGACCTGTTCCGCGCGATCGAAGCGGGCAGTGTAAAAGCGGTGTGGATCATGGCGACCAATCCGGTTGTGAGCATGCCGGACGCGGACCAGGTGCGGCGCGCCTTGGCCGCCTGCGAGCTGGTGGTGGTGTCGGACGTCATGGCCGCCACCGACCTGACGCCGTATGCGCATGTGGCCCTGCCGGCGCTGGCCTGGGGCGAGAAGGATGGCACGGTCACCAATTCAGAACGCTGCATCTCGCGTCAGCGCGCGTTTTTGCCGGCGCCGGGCGAGGCGAGGGCGGACTGGCGCGCGCTGTGCGATGTCGCGCAGCGCATGGGGTATTCGGGTTTCGACTTCGACAGCGCGCATGCAATCTTCGACGAACACGCGTGCCTGTCGACCTGGAAGAATGACGACGATGGCTACCGCCGCGTATTCCGGCTCGATCCGCTGGTGGGGATGAGCGGCGCTGCGTATGACGACCTGCAACCGGTGCAGTGGCCGGTGCACGCAGCCGGCGAGGGCACCGCGCGCCTGTTTGGCAGCGGCGGGTTTTCTCACCCGGACGGCAAGGCGCGCTTCATCGCGACGGGCGCGCGCGCGCCGGCCAATCTGCCTTGCGGCGAGTTCCCGCTGGTGCTCAATACGGGGCGCCTGCGCGACCAGTGGCACACGATGACGCGTACCGGCAAGTCGCCGCGCCTGGCCGGCCACGCGGCCGAGCCGTTCGTCGACCTGCACCCGCACGATGCGCTGATGGCCGGCGTGCGCGAAGGTGAGCTGGCCCGCATCAGCTCACGCTGGGGCGCGATGGTGGCGCGCGTGGCGCACGGCGGCGGCATCGCGCGCGGCGCCGCGTTCGTGCCGATTCACTGGAACGGCCAGACCGCGTCCGATGCCCGCGTTGGGGCACTGGTCAATCCGGCCGTCGACCCGGTTTCTGGCGAGCCCGAATTCAAGCATACCCCGGTGCGGATCGAGTCGTTCGGCGTGGCCTGGTATGGCTTCATCATGAGCCGGCACGATCTCGCCCTCGACGGGGTGGCCCACTGGACGCGGGTGCGCGGCAGCGGCTTCGTGCGCTATGAACTGGCCGGGCGGGCACCGGTCACGCCGGACATGGCGCGCGCGCTGCTGGGTGCTGGAGGGGCGGCTGATGCGGATGCCGACTGGATCGAGTACCAGGACCAGTCGGCCGGCATGCTGCGCGCCGCGCTGCTCGTCGACGGCCGCCTGGAAGCCTGCCTGTTCGTGGCGCGCGCGCCCGATTTACCGGCGCGCGCCTGGCTGGGCGGGCTGTTCGCCGCATCCGAACTGGGGCCGCGCGAACGGGCCACACTGCTGGCCGGCCGCGCCGTGCAAGCCGGCCCCGACCCCGGGCCGACGGTCTGCTCGTGCTTCGGCGTTGGCCGCAACACGATCTGCGCCGCGATCCGTGCCGGGGACCTGCAGACGCCAGGCCAGGTGACAGCCTGCCTGAAGGCGGGCGGCAACTGCGGCTCGTGCATCCCGGAGATCAAGTCGCTGCTGCACGAGGTGCGCTTCGCCGCTGCTGCCGCGTGATCAGCCCGGCGGCGTTTTTGCGGCGGGTTTCGAGGTGAGCAGACTCGCCACCACCGACCCCGCCAGGATCGCCCCGACCACCCCCAGCGCGATGCCGGTCGGGATCTTGTAGATATCGAGCAGCAGCATCTTGACGCCGATGAAGATCAGGATCCCTGCCAGACCATACTTGAGCAGGTGGAAGCGGTCTGCCATGTCGGCCAGCAAGAAGTACATCGCGCGCAGGCCGAGAATGGCGAACACGTTCGACGTGAACACGATGAACGGGTCGCCCGTGACGGCAAAGATCGCCGGAATCGAATCGACCGCGAAGATCACGTCGGTGATTTCGACCATGATCAGCACCACGAACATCGGCGTGGCAAAGCGCAGGCCGTCGCGCATGATGAAGAATTTTTCGCCGTGGTATTCGTCGGTGATTCGCATGTGGCCGCGCAGCCATTTGAGCAGCTTGTTGTCCGCCAGGTCGGGCTCACTGTCGGCCGAGATCAGCATCTGGATACCGGTGTAGAGCAGGAACAGCCCGAACACATACAGGATCCAGTGGAACTGGGCCAGCAGGATCGCGCCCAGATAAATCAGGATCGCGCGCAGCACGATCGCGCCCAGCACGCCATACAGCAGCACGCGTTTCTGGTATTGCGGCGGTACGCCGAAAAAGCTGAAGAGGGTAATCCAGACGAATACATTGTCGACCGCGAGCGACTTTTCAATCAGGTAACCAGTGATGTATTCAAGCGACTTGGCCTTGGCCACGACGGGGCCGGCAATGCCTTCGAGATACCAGTAGAACCAGCCGCCGAAGGCCAGCGCCACCGAGATCCAGATCAGCGACCAGATGGCCGCTTCTTTCGTGCTGACTTTATGATCGCCCGACGTTTTGAGGCCAAAGAAGTCGATGGCCAGCATGACGACGACGAACGCGGTGAAGGACAGATAGAGAGTGGGTGTGCCGACCGATTCGAGCATGTGTACTCCGTGGAGTGGCAGTGGACGCGGGGAAAGCGTGCTGACCGGCACGCGCTGCTATTACAGCATGAATTTTATGGGAATGCCGCACGCATGGGGGCCTTCGATGGACGCTTCCGACGACGCTGGCGGCTGTATCGGGAGGGGGCGGTGTCGGGTGGTACAGAACGTGAAAAGCGCGTCAAGTTAATGAAGGCCGCGTAGCGCACTGAGCGTTTGAATCATGCTGACAGCCTCATTGATTGCGCGACGATCGATGGCTGCCGTAGACTGGGCGAGCTTACGCTTTCGGCCAAAAGCAGGCGCTCGGTTTCACTGCGCTAGTCCGTCATTCACCGCAGTGCGTTTATCAATCTGATCGGGGTGCCCATGAGCCATTACACGCTAACGTTATTTGCCGATGACTACCAGTTCTACATTCAGGACGAGAACATCGACGGCAACCTTTCGCACGCCTGGACGGATGATGCTGTCGAATGCCTCCTGGCGGTGGCGCCAGGCACTGTAGGAATCGGCACAGTTCGGAATGTCGAGGTGCCCGTTACGATCGCCGTTTTGGAGCAAGAGCCGGTACTCGATGCCGACAAGTTCGATCAAATCGTCGAGTGTTCTATCGAGGTGGAAAGCGGCGCTATTGTCGCGGCAGGCTGCACGGACTATTTTCCTGACGCGGTGCGCATCAAAATTGCCTCGGGTACCTATCGTGTTCGTGCCAGCTTTTACGGTCTTGACTCCGTATCAGCCGATGGGCTTGACGGCGACGACCAATATCATCTCGAGCTTTGGCCTGCGCCAATGGGCTCAGTCCAGATACTGAAACAGCGAACTTAATACTACTCAAAGTGATGTCGCAATACCCGCTTTGGGTCCAGGTTGTCTAGATTCAGTTCCAGCTCACGTCGGCCGGAAATTTCCACATCCTGCGTCAGTCGGCCGCGCCAAGTGTGAAAAAGAATTGCGGAAAAAGCGTTGTAAGCAGTGCCCGGTTTTTCTAATGGCGTGTCATCTGACAGCAGGGAGAGCCCCGTCTGCCGGCCTGGCGCCAGCAGACGAACATGGCGCCAGGCGCCGGATCAGCGCAGCGTGCGCGCGAAGAACTCGTCGGTGCGGGTGTTGGCCAGCGTGGCCGCGCCATGGTCGTAGTGACCGCCGCCCGGACGCGCAAACGCGTGGTCGCAACCCGGGTAGACATGGATCTCGGCATCGTTGCTACCGGCGAACGCTGCCTTGATCTTCTCCTGCGCATCCGGCCCGATGTATTCGTCGGCGCCGGCCAGGTGGTACAGGAACGGCGCGCCGATGTTCTTCGCTTCGGCCAGGTAGTTGTCGGTGCCGCCGCCGTAGTAGGCCGCGAACGCATCGCCATCGGTGCGCGCCGCGCTCAGGTAGGTCATCAGCCCGCCCAGGCAGTAGCCGGTGACGCCGACCTTGCCGGTGCTGCCTTCCATCGTGCGCGCCGCGCTGATGGTGGCGGCAATGTCTTGCACGCCATGGTCGAAATCGTAGCTCTGGTACAGCGCGAACGCGCGCGCGACGTCGGCTTCATTTGCTTCCGACAGCTCCACGCCCGGCTCTTCGCGCCAGAACAGGTCGGGAGCGACGGCGATATAGCCCTTGGCGGCGTAGTTGTCGGCGATGCTGCGGATGCCGGCGTTCACGCCAAAGATTTCCTGCAGCACGACGATGACCGGGTAGGTCCCGACGACGTCGGGACGGGCCACGTAGCAATCAAAACTGCGTTCGGCGGTGGTGACGGTAAGTGTTTCGGACATGGAATTCCTTTTGGTTGACGGGGAGGGTGCCGGCCGGGTTGCGTGAGCGGCCGTAGCGAGGCATATGATAAGACGAATGGGGCGGATGCTGCCACCAGCACGATTGTGGCCCGGCCCGGCCCCTCGTGCGCGCAGATATCAGCCCTGCAGACTGACGCCCATTTGCCGGCAGTAATGGGCGAGCTGCTCGGGCAGCTTCTCTGGGCACACGCCGCACGCCCGGTTACCGGGCACGGCATAGTCGATGAAGGTCGGGTAGGGTAGAGCCAGCTCCGCCATGATCGAGCGAAACTCATCCAGCGTCTTGCCGGCGCCAAGTCGCCCATTGCGCTGTTTTTCCTGGGCGATCGAGGAAACGCGGCGCGCCTGATAGTCGTGGGCGGGATAGACCAGCGTGTCATCAGGCAGCGTGAACAGCTTTTCGATCACGCTGCGGTACAGCGCATCGGCATCTCCGTTCTGGAAATCGGTGCGGCCGCAGCCGTCGATCAGCAGCGCGTCGCCGGTGAACACCCGCTCGCCGAGCAGATAGGAAAAGTGCCCATCGGTATGGCCGGGTGTATGCAGCGGCTGCAGGGATAGTCCGCCGACCTCGAACGGGCGGCCTTCCTCGATCGCCACGTCGGCGCACGGCAGGCAGTCGAACGCGGGCGCGGCGATCTTGCTGCCGGTGGCGTTGCGCAATGCCAGCGCCGCAGTGATGTGGTCGGCATGAATATGGGTGTCGAGCGTGAAGGCCAGTGTCAGTCCCAGTTCGTGCAGAACGCCAAGATCGCGCTCCATGCTGACGATCACTGGGTCGATCAGGATGGCCTGGCCGGTTTGCGGATCACCCAGCAGATAGGTATAGGTGCTCGACAGCGGTTCGAAAAGTTGTTTGAAAATCATGGTGCCTCCGGTGATCGGTGGATCAGGACCTGCGCCGTTCGAGCAGTTCGAAGAGCCCCATGCCAGCCAGCATGGCGGCGCAGAAAATGAGTGGCTGCACGCCGCCTGTCGCGAGGGAAGCCAGTGCCGGACCGGGACAAAAGCCGGCCAGTCCCCAGCCGGCCCCGAAGGCCAGGCTCCCCAGCACCAGCCGGCGGTCGATCCGGGTGGCTGTCGGCAGGCGCATGGGCTCGCCCAGCAGCGATTGCCGGCGCCTTGCAGCGACCCGGAATGCCGGCAGCGCCACCAGGATCGCGCCCGCCATCACCAGCGCCAGTGAAGGGTCCCAGCGGCCGGCCAGGTCGAGAAAGCCCAGGACCTTGGCCGGGTTGGTCATACCGGATACGATCAGGCCGATGCCGAACACGAGGCCGGTAATCAATGCCATCAGGATGCGCATGCTGTTCTCCTCAAGCCAATAGATGGCGAATAATGAACACGGTTGCGAAGCCGGCGCCCATGAACGCCAGTGTCGCCGCCAGCGAACGGGCGGAAGCACGTGCCAGCCCGCACACGCCATGGCCGCTGGTGCAGCCGGCGCCGTAGCGGGTGCCGATGCCGACGATCAGCCCGGCGGCAATCAGGGTGCCCGTGCCGGCGTCGATGTGCATTGCGGGCAATGGGGCGGCCAGCATGTAGACGAGTGGCGCCACGATCAGGCCGGCAAGAAATGCGATGCGCCAGCCGCGTTCGCCCGGGGCCGGCCGCAGCAGTCCGCCGACGATGCCGCTGATGCCGGCGATGCGCCCATTGAACAGCACGAGCAGGGCGGCGGCCAGGCCGATCAGCAGGCCGCCGCCCAGCGCGGTCCAGGGGGTGAAGTCAGCCCAGTTGACGGTCATCGCTGCCTCCCGGTTGTGCACAGAACTGCTGGTACAGGACCTGTAGCACGGCGCTGGCCGCGTCGCTGGCGAGGCTGTAATAGATTTGCTTGCCGTCACGCCTGGTCGTGACCAGGCGCTCCTCGCGCAGCACACTCAGCTGTTGCGAGAGGGTGGGCTGGGCAATCCCGGACGCCGCTGCCAGCTCGCTGACGCAGTATTCGGCCTGCGTGAGCTGGCACAGCAGCAGTAGCCGGTCCGGGTTGGCCAGCGTCTTGAGTAAAGCGCAGGCGCGCACGGCAGCGGCTTGCATCTGCGGCAGGTTCAATGGTTCTGGTTGGGGTGTCATGGGTTCGCTTTCGTCAGACTTCATTGAACCACACTATATCGAAAAACAAAATATATTTTAATATATTAATTGGTTCGTGACGGCGGTTTGGGCGGTGCCAACGCGTGTGCCCGGCACGGGGTAGAATTTCAGGGCATTGTGGTCGTCATGCCGTCGTCGAACGTCTTCATGACTCACCACGACCATTGCCATATTCTGAAAGAACCGTACATGAGTCATTTCGAGCACCTCCGCAGTCACGCCATTCCTGCACTCCAGGCCACGATGGAAGAGTATGTCGCGCCGGCGTCCGGCGCGCGCCACATCCACCTGACCACCAGCGGCGCCGACATGGCCTTCCTGGTGGGTTTCCCCACCGTGCCCGACGCCAGCGATGGCCGCGCGCACATCCTCGAACACCTGGCGCTGTGCGGCTCGCAGCGCTATCCGGTGCGTGATCCGTTCTTCGCCATGCTGCGCCGCTCCACCGCGACCTTCATGAATGCGTTCACCTACGCCGACCGCACCGTGTATCCGTTCGTCAGCACCGACGAAAACGATTTCTATAACCTGCTCGATGTGTACCTCGATGCCGCTTTCTTCCCGAAGCTCGATTACCTGAACTTCCTGCAAGAAGGCTGGCGCTACACGCTCACCGACGGCGTGCTCGGTTACCAGGGCGTGGTCTTCAATGAAATGAAGGGCGCGTTCGCCGATCCTGGCCACGCTCTGTACAAGGGCCTGACCTCGACGATCCTGAGCGGCACCACCTACGAGGTCGATTCGGGCGGCGATCCGCTGGCCATCCCCGAACTCACGCACCAGATGCTCAAGGACTTCCACGCCAGCCATTACCACCCGTCGCAGGCGATCTTCATGACCGCCGGGCCGCTGCCCGCCGCCGCAGTCCAGGCGCGCATCGCCGAGCGCGTGCTGGCGCGCCAGATCGATGTCTCGGCGCGCCGCGTCCCGCAACTGGCCAGCGCCTTCGCAGCGCCGCAGCGCAATACCGTGCGCATCCCGTCGCAGCAGGGCCGCGACAACGAATTTGGCCTGCAAATGACGTGGCTGATGAGTGAGTCGGCGATCCCGAAAGTGGCATTCGAAGCGAGCCTGTTGTCGGCCGGCCTCTTGGGCGACGCCGCCGCGCCGTTGATGAAGGCGATGGAGACGGCGGGCTATGGCCGGCCATCGGGCTTCAATGGCCATGACGACAGTGCCCGCCAGATGCTGTTCCACGTCGGCATGGAAGGCCTCACCGAGGCGCAGGCGCCGCTGGCCGAAGCGCTGATCTGGTCCACGCTGGAGCAGGTGGCCGAGCAGGGCGTGGAGCACGCCACGCTGCAGGCTGCACTGCGCGACCTGAAGTACCAGCAACGCAATACCCGCAGCGGCAGCATGCCGAACGTGCTCGAACGCCTGCTGGTGGCGCTGCCGGTCGCGATGCGCGATGGCGACGTCGTCACCGCCTTCGACAGCGACGCGATCCTGCAGGCGATGGAAAGCGATATCGCCGATCCCGCCTATTTCAAGTCGCTCGTACGTAACCTCTTGACGTCGCCTGGCCGCCTGGTCTCGACCATCGTGCCGGACGCCGCCTATTTTTCCGACCGCGACGCGGTGGAAAGCGCGCGCCTGGCGCAGGCCTCGGCCCAACTGACCGACGCCGACCGCGCGCGCATCGCGGCCGATAGCGTGGCCCTCGAAGCGCACCAGAAAACGGCGTTCGATTCGCAGGTGCTGCCGCGCATCCGTCCCGGCGACGTGGGCACGCAGCCGCGCACCTTGCCCGCGTTTGCACCGGCCACAGACGACATCCACGCGTTCAGCATCGGCTCGAACGGCATTTCGTCGGCCAGCATCGTGTATGACGTGTCGGCCATGCCGGCCGCTGACTGGCCATGGCTGGCCCTGTACACGCAGCTGCGCGACGACCTGGGCCTGGAAGGCCAGGACTACGCCGATGCCGGCGCCTGGCGCCAGCGTATGGTGCCGTCGTTCGGCTTCGACCTGCAACCGTTCCAGCTGCCAGACGGCGCGCTGCGCATCGACCTGGCGGTATCGGCCAACGCCCTGCGCGAAGAGCATGCCAATATCGTCGCGGTGCTCGATGCCTACATGGCCCGGCCACGCTTCGACGAGGCCGTTCGCCTGCGTTATCTGCTTGAGCGCAAGGTCGAAAACACGCTGGACGACCTGGCACAGGCCGGCAGCCATTACGCGTCCATGGCCGTGAGCGCGCCGCTGGCGCAAGTGCGGCGCTTCCAGGATGCCATTGCCGGGCCGACCGCGCTGGCATTCAACGCCCACCTGAAAGCACTGGCTGCCACACCGGAAGGCGTGGCGCAGGTCGCGGCCGAACTGGCGCGCATCCATGCCGCCATCGTGGCCCGACGCCCGAGCATCCTGTGCGCCGGCAGTGGCGACGACGGGCATGACCTGGCGCGCCTGCTGGCGGCCGCCTGGCCGACGTCCGCTATCGCAGGTGGCGCAGTCCCGGTGCCCGGCGCATCCACAGAAACCGCGCCGCAAGTCCCCGCGAATGTCGCGTTGCACGCGGCGGGCCAGGTCAATCACTGCAATATCGCATGGGCGGTGCCGATGTCGCACGACGCCGATGCTGGCGCGCTGAGCGTGGCTGCCGAGCTGTTCACCAATCAGGTGCTGCACACGGCGCTGCGCGAAGCGGGCGGCGCATATGGCGGCAGCGCGTCGTATGCGGGCGATTCGGGCGTGTTCTCGATGGCGTCGTTCCGCGACCCGCGCCTGGCGGCCACCTACCGCGATTTCGACGGGGCGGTCGACACCATCCTGGCGTCCGACTACAGCGACGAGCAGGTCGAGGAAGCCATCATCGGCGTCATCAAGAAGCTCGACAAGCCGGAAGCGCCGTGGGATGCGGTGCGCCTGGGCTGGCGCATGTACCGGCGCGGTACCGACATGGCCACGCGCGAGCGTTTCCGCCAGGCCGTGTTGGGCTGCACACAGGCGCAGGTGAAGGCGGTCGTGCTGAAGTACCTGAAAAACGGCACCGCCAGCCGCGCGGCGTTTGCCGGCAACACCGAGCAGGACCTGGGCGGCCTGGCCGTGCTCGATTTGTCGGTGCTGGCTGGCGCGTGATGGTATGCGGCTACCGCCGGTAGCCGCCCGTCATCCTGGTTCCCTATTAAAATAGCTCAAGCACTATATTTAATAGGGAATTTCTTTTCGAGTATTTTAGTAGGCGCAATGCCTGCTGTCGGATTCGGCCAGCCCTGAATCTTCGATTCATTTTCCAATCACTCCGATGCATTGACGGTACGCAGAATCCGCCCGGGATGTCCTGCATATCATCCATTGGTATTGCGCGTGCGCGCAGGCTGTTCCAAAGATTTTCTCAGTTAAATATCTGCACGGATAATGCAAGTGAGATACGCCATGAAACTGTTTGCGCCATTGGATAGTCTGCCGGATACGGCGCATGCGATCGATATTGACACCACATTCAAATCCGGCGCTGTTCAGTCTTGTAAAGCCAGAACGCTCCGTAGTAGTCTCAAGCAATGGAATATGTTTCATGCGGTAATTGATTACGATGGTTTCGAGGGTGCCGCCGATCATTTGCACGTGACCCAATCGACCATCAGTCACGCCGTTGCCAAGCTGCAAGAGCAACTCGGCATCGCCTTGCTGGAACTGAAAGGGCGCAAGGCGCAGATCACTGCCGAAGGTTTATGTCTGTTGGAAAGGTCGCGCGAATTGGTCCGGCACGCCAATGCGCTCGAGGCGCTGGCCGACACGCTGCGCCAGGGCTTGGGCCCGGAAGTGCGCGTGGCCATGGACCCCGGCTTTCCATCCGATCTGCTGATCCAGGCCACGCGGCAGTGTTCATCGTCACTACCCGACATGCGTCTGAGCGTCAGCGAAGTCACACCCGACGGCGCCCGCGGCGCGCTGCATGCGGGCGAGTTCGACATCGTCATCGGTGCGCAGCCGGTACTGGGCTTTGCCGCCGATTTCTTGCTCGAGGTCGAGCACATCGCCGTGGCCCATCCCGCCCATCCGCTGTTTTCAGGCAAGCGCGACATCACGCACGATGAACTCAACACGCATTCCCAGGTCGTCATCGCACCGGCACAGCACGGTAACGGCACCGGCATGGCCGAAGCCGCGCCGCATCATCCGGGTTCCTGGCGTGTGTGCAATCCTGAGCGGGCCATCGGTATCCTGCGACAGGGCGTGGGCTATGCGTGGCTGCCCAGGTTCCAGGTGCAACCGGCGCTGGACGCCCGGCACCTGCGCCTCTTGCCGATGGCGGGCGCGCGCCATCACCGCACGCGCCTGTACCTGATGTGCGCACAGTCGGTGGTGGTGGGGTCGGTGGCCAGGCAATTTGCCGACGCGCTGCATCTGTGCAGCGAGCGCTGCCATCAGGCAGGGGCGGGCCAGGCATGAAGCGCGTCCTGCAGCCGATGGCCATGCCGCTGTCGCGGCGCAGCAGAGACGGCGAGGCGCCCGCAGTGCTGTCCGCGTTCCGCCACGTGCTGCGCAACGGCTGGCTGATTGGGGGCGTGGCCTGTGTGATTGCCATCTTGGCCATCGTTGTCGCCCTCAGTGTAAAGCCGGTTTATGAATCGAACATCCTGATCCAGATCACGCGCAACGCGCCGCCATCGGCCGACGTGCAGACGGAAACCCCGGCCATCACCGAAATCGAAATCCTGCGCTCGCGCTCGATCCTGGCGCGGGTCGTCAATGCCCTCCACCTCGATATCGCCGTCGAGCCGAGCCTGTTTCCCGTCGTTGGCGCCTTCATCGCGCGCAGCAATCCAGGCTTGTCCGACCCCGGCCTGTTCGGGGTGGGTGGCTATGTCTGGGGCAACGAGCAGGTGCGGGTGGACACCTTCAACGTGCCCGATGCGCTGCTTGACCAGCCCTTCAATCTGGTCGTCAGCGCTCCGGATACCTACACGCTCAGCCAGCATGAGGCCGGCATACGCATAAAGGGCAAGGTGGGCCAGCGGCTGCACGCCAGGCTGCCTGCGGGAACGCTGGAGATCCTGGTTGCACATATCCACGCCAGGCCCGGCGCAGCGTTCACGCTGCATCGAAGCCGCGAGGGGCAGGCAGTGGACAGGTTGCAACGCTCATTGGCGATCGCCGAAAAGGGCCGGCTGTCGAATGTGATCGGCGTGTCGCTGCAGGGTGCCCGGCCCGAGCTCGTCAGCCGGATCCTCAATGAAATCGGCGACCAGTATATCCAGCAGCAAACCACCCAGAAAAACGACGAGGTAAAGAACCAGCTGGTGTTCTACGACCAGCAAGTCGCGCAAGCACAACGCCGCATCCATGAGCTCGATGCCAGGCTCAACGTACTCCTGCAACAGCACGGCGCATCCGACCTGAGCGAAGACGCGCGCATCCTGGCCCAGCAGTCGCTGGTGCTGCAGGCCGAACTCACGGCCAAAGAACAACAGAGAATCGCGTTGTCGGGCCGCGTCGGCGACCGGCATCCCGACATGCTGGTCGTGACGCGGCACATCGCCTCGATCCGCCATGACCTGGCCGACATCGAGAACAGGCGCAAGGGCTTCGGAGCAGCGCAGCAAGAAATACTGGCGGTCAATCGCGACAAGCTGGCGCACAGCCAGATGAGTTTCGAGCTGCTCAATACCCGCCACAAGCTCGATGCATTGATGCTGTCCAATCATGTCAACGTGCGCGTGGTCGATCGGGCGCAGATACCGCTGCAGTCGGTCACGCTCGGCTTGCCGATCATGCTCGTGCTGGCTTGTCTGCTGGGCCTGGTGGGCGGTGTCGGCGCCTCGGTGTTGAAGAACTCGCTGGTGCGGCGCAAGTACCGGGTCGGCGCAACATGGGGCGTGCGGCGGCTCGCGCTCGGTACGCAGGTGCCGCTGGACGAAGGTCAATCGCATCCGCAGGGCGCCGCGCCGGCTGCGGCGGGGCAGGGCGAAGCGACAATCAGCGCCGCCAAGGGCGATACGCAGACGACGACCGCACAGGGGTGAGCTGGCATGCCGGTTCGCCCGTCGCATGAGCCGCGCTGTATGCGCGTCCATGGCAAGCCGGCGTACAACGCGCCTCCATGGCAAGTCCGCGTGCAACGCGCCGCAGAGATCCGCCTGGGCTACTTCACTGATGCAAAGCATGCCGTCATTCCTGGCGCGCATGGTATTTAACCTGAGCCGCCAACCATCTTTTTTCGATATTTTCTCGTGGATTGATCGAAACAGAAACCAATCATAAAAATGCATCTGATGAGGAAGTCTGCTCATCAATACATCGATATTTTCAACGCTTTTTTCATTCCCATTTTGCTAAAGTAAATATCTGTTCAAACGTGGTATCTGTAAATGTCGGGGTTTGCACTGGCAACGAAATGATGTTGCGTGCGCATGCGAGTAAGGTGTTTTTCAGATCAGGCGGAGGGCATGATGGCGATAAAACAAAAATTCAATAGTTTTGAATCAGTGTTTCCGCCGGAATTATTGTTCCCCGTTCTCGAAACGTTTTTATTGGCATTGCTGGTCAGCGTGTTTATCTGCATGCTCAATGTCCTTACCGAGCGTTGGCATGGCAGGTTTTCATTCGATATCGACGTTAACAGTATCCAGAAAGTTCACAAGAACATGGTCTCACGCACTGGTGGCGTGGCGATCGTTGCGGGCGTGCTGGCAGTGCCGTTCTATGGCGGTCTGTTTGGCTACCCGCTTGCGCTGCAAACCGAGGCAAACACGCTCATCTTGCTGCTGTTGCTGGCAGCGCTGCCTGCGTTTTTGGCCGGCATCATCGAAGACCTGACCAAGCAAGTCTCGGTCCGCACCCGCCTGTGCGCCATCCTGACAAGCGCCGTACTGGCCGCCTGGCTGGTGGAAGCGCATTTGCCGCGCCTGGATATCTGGGCGCTTGACGGCGTCTTGCACTGGCTCCCGGTGTCGTTTGCCATGACCGCATTTGCGGTTGCCGGGGTATCCAATGCCATCAATATCGTCGACGGTTTCAACGGTGTCGCCGGTGGCACGATCGTCGTCATTCTTGCCGGCACAGGTTTTCTGGCGTGGCAGGATGGGGATCTCGTCGTCACGCTGCTGGCTTTGGCTGGTATGGGTTCGACCATCGGATTCTTGCTTCTCAATTACCCGACCGGCCGCCTGTTCATGGGTGACGGTGGCGCGTACTTCATCGGCTTCTGGGCGGCGGAGGTGGCAGTGCTGACGATTGTCCGCAATCCCGGCATCAATGCGTGGCAGATTCTCGCCATTTATGCTTACCCGGTGATCGAAGTCCTGTTCAGCATGTACCGCCGAAAGATCTTGCGCAGCGCTCTGGTCGGCGCACCGGATCGCCTGCATCTGCATTCGCTGTTTTACCGCCGCGTCGCCTGCAACAAGATTCGCATCGCCCCATACGCATGGCGCCGCAATGCCGGTGTCGCCTGCTTCGTCACCGCCTGGCTCAGCGCCGCAACGATTGCCGCCGTGCTGCTCGGCGATACCGTACCCGCCGCCGTGGCACTGGTCCTGGCCCAGATGGTGGTCTACGTGGCGGTCTACATGCGCCTGGTGCGTGGCCATTGGGGGCGTTGCCGCCACCCCGCCGTCATTCTTGGTCTGCGGCCTCAGCGTAGACGCGGTGCAATCTGACCGATGCGGCCTCGTGTGTACCCAGTACATCCATTCTCTTTGCCACCTCTGACAGGAACAGGTTCATGCCCAACTTCGACGATATCCAGATGGCGCTGCGCGCCCATCCCCAGCGGTGGCTGATCACCGGCTGCGCGGGATTCATCGGTTCCAATCTGCTGGAAACCCTCTTGAAGCTCGACCAGACCGTGGTTGGTCTCGACAATCTGTCGACCGGCTTTCAGCGCAACCTGGACGAAGTGCACAGTCTCGTAACAGACCTCCAATGGCGGCGCTTCACGTTCCTGCATGGCGATATCCGCGATCCACACATGTGCCGGCACGCCGTCGCCGGCGTCGACAAGGTGCTGCACCAGGCCGCGCTGGGCTCGGTGCCGCGCTCGATCGTCGATCCTGTCGACACCAACGACGCCAATATCAACGGCTTTCTACAAATGCTGGTGGCTGCGCGTGATGCGCAGGTGACGTCGTTCGTGTATGCAGCGTCCAGTTCGACCTATGGCGACCATCCCGGGCTGCCCAAGGTGGAAGAACGCATCGGCAAGCCGCTGTCGCCCTATGCGCTGACGAAGTATGTCAACGAGCTGTATGCGGACGTGTTTTTCCGTTGCTACGGGCTGCGCACCGTGGGGCTGCGCTACTTCAATGTGTTCGGCAGGCGGCAGGATCCGAACGGCGCCTACGCGGCTGTGATTCCAAGGTGGATCGCGGCAATGATGGCAGGTCGCCAGGTGCAAATCCATGGTGACGGCAGCACGAGCCGCGACTTCTGCTACGTCGACAATGCGGTGCAGGCAAACCTGCTCGCAGCGATGGCGCCGGTCGGGGCCGGCAGTGCGGTCTACAACGTGGCCGTGAACGAAGCGACGACGCTGAACCAGCTGTTCGCCTGTCTGAAAACCATTCTCACTGCACATGGTGTAACGGCAATCATGGAGCCACTTCACACCGCGTTTCGCGCTGGCGATGTGCGCCATTCGCAGGCGGACGTGAGCAAGGCGACGCGTGAGCTCGGGTACGCGCCGGCTTTCCGCATCCATGCCGGGCTCGAGGCGGCTGTGCTGTGGTATCGCAAGCACCTCGGCAATGTCATGCCGGATGCGGGCCGTGTTCCCGGCGAGGGTTCTGGCACTGTTGCCAGTGCAGTTGCCACCACTGTTGCCAGTGAAGTTGCCACTACTACTGCCAGTGAAGTTGTTAGCGCTGGTGCCGGTGTCAACGCAAGCGCAGGTGTGAACCATGCCCATGCCAGCTAAGCATCTGGCGAAGGCCAAGGTGAAGGCGCTGACGATGCCGAACAGCCGAAATGAGGGGGACAAGTGAGTCTGCTCGATACGCTCGGCACACGATGCCGCATCGCCGATCCGCAGCATCTCGCGATTTTCCGCGGGCTGCTGACGGTGGCGCTGTTCACCTTGCTCGGCAAGCTGATGAGCGCGGCGAAGGAAATGGCAGTCGCCTACCGTTACGGCCTTTCGGCCGAGGTGGACGCCTACCAGTTCGTGTACAACCTGGTGTCCTGGCCGCTCGGCATCTGGGCCAGCGTGCTGACCGCAGTGCTGGTGCCACTGGTGGCGCGCATGCGTGTGTCCTGTCCGCAGGCGATTCCACGCTTTCGCGCCGAACTGGCCGGGTTCACGCTCGTGCTGGGCGTGGCGCTGGCGCTGCTGGGGTGGCTGGGCATTGGCGTCCTGTTGCAGTTCGACCGGAGCGGCTTGCCGGCGCACTCGGCGCAGCTCGCCGCAGCGGCGCTTCCTGGCCTGATCCTGTTGCTGCCTCTGGGCCTGCTGGTCGCGCTGCTATCGGCGTGGCTGCTTGCAGCGCAGCGCCATATCAACACCTTGCTCGAATGCGTGCCGACCCTGTTCATCGCGGCGGCAGTCCTGCTATGTACCGGCGGCGGGATCGGGCCCCTGGTGTGGGGCACGGTTGCCGGCTGCGCCTGTCACTTGCTCACGCTCCTGGCGCCAATGACGAAGCGCTGCGAACTCGAAGCGCCTGCCTTTACCAGAGACTCTGAGCAGTGGCAATGGTTCTGGCAAGGCTTCGGCATCATGCTCGCCGGCCAGGCCTTGATGAGCTTTACCGTCATCATCGATCAGTTTTACGCTGTAAGTCTTGGCACCGGGACACTCGCCACGCTGGGTTATGCGAATCGGGTGTTGTCGCTGATTCTCGGCCTGGCGGCCATCGCCGTCTCGCGCGCCACGTTGCCGGTGTTTTCGCAGGCCAGCGCCGATGCTAACGGGCAGGTCTACTGCATCGCCGCCGCGTGGGCGCGCCTGATGTTCGCCGCTGGAGTCGCCGTGATGCTGCTGAGCTATCTCGGCGCGCCGTGGGCGATACGTCTGCTGTTCGAGCGGGGCCAGTTCGATGCCATGGACACGGCGCAGGTCGCTGAGGTATTGCGCTACGGTTTGCCGCAGTTGCCCTTCTATTTTGCGTCGATGGTGCTGGTGAGCTACGCGCTCAGCCAGCGCCGCTATGGGTTGATCGGCTGGTCGGGCCTCATCGGCTGTGGTGGGAAGGTACTCGGCAACCTCTTGTTGGTGCCACGTCTTGGCGTCAATGGTATCGCGCTGGGGACGATGACGGTGTACGGCCTCAACGCGCTGTTCTTCTGGCTGGCGCTGCGACGTCAGTCGCCACCACGGCGCCCTGCGCCATGTCTCTGAACCATGGAGCGCATCCAGTGAAGATCCTGTTGCTGATGCATAGCCTGTCTGCGGGTGGCGCCGAGCGCGCCGCGTGCACGCTGGCCAATTTCTGGGCGGGCAGTGCGCGCGAGGTGACCATCGTCACGCTGGCCCCCGTCAGCGCTGATTTTTATCCACTCGATCGGCGGGTAGGACGTATTTCGCTCGATCTGGCAGGGGCCAGCCGCCATGCGCTTCATGGCCTGTGGCAGAACGTGCGGCGCGTGGTGGCGCTGCGGCGCCTGTTGCGCAGTCTGCGGCCAGACATAGCACTTGCGATGATGAGCACGCCAAACGTGCTGTTGGCCCTGGCCAGCCGGTGGCTGCCAACGCTGCAGACGATCGGTTCGGAGCGGTGCTATCCGCCGCACGCACCGCTTGGTATCTTGTGGCACCTCTTGCGCCGTACACTCTACGGCCAGCTGTCGGCCATGGTAGCGTTGACGGGCGAGTGCGCGCACTGGATCGAAACACAGACGTCGGCGTCACGCGTGGTCGTCATTCCCAACGCCATCGCCTGGCCGCTGCCGGACAACCCGCCGCGGCGCATTTCTGCCAGGCTGTGCCAGCCAAAGCGCAAGCGCTTGCTTGCCGTGGGTCGCCTTGAACCCGTGAAAAACTTCGACGCCCTGATCGGCGCCTTCGCGCGCCTGGCGGGTGCCTTTCCGGACTGGGATCTGGTCATCCTTGGCGAAGGCCCCGAGCGCGCCCGACTGGCATCGGTGATCGAGCGCATGGGGCTGGTTCAGCGCGTTGCCATGCCTGGCGTGGCAGGCAATATCGCGCACTGGTATGGCCAGGCCGATCTGTTTGCGCTGACCTCGCTTTCCGAGGGTTTTCCCAACGCCCTGGCCGAAGCAATGGCTTACGGCGTGCCCGCGGTCAGCGTCGATTGCAATACGGGGCCGCGCGACATCGTCCGGCACGGTATCGACGGTTTCCTGGTCCCGCCAGATGATATTGCGGCCCTGAGCACCGCACTGGCCCGCGTGATGGGCGACGCCGCATTGCGCAGGCAGCTGGCAAGCCGTTCGACGGAGGCGAGGCAGCGTTTTTCGATCGAGAAGATCGGACAGATGTGGGAAACCCTGTTCCTGGCATTGCGCGGCAGTCAGCCGCTGGCCCTGGAAATCGGCCGTGCAGACAGCCACGAAGCCGGCCGTGCAGGCAGCCATACAGGCAACCAGTCTGCAGCAATGGAAGACCCGGCCCATGAATCATGAACTCGCCGCCGGCAATGAAGCGAGGCTGCCCGACCGTTCCGGGCCACGGACGGCGTCATCCAATGAATCCCGTTTTTTCGTCAGATACCACACGCTGCTGATGGCGGTCGCGCTTGGCGCCATGTACGCCAACCTGCCCTTTTATTTATATGTCCTCGACGCGCGCTTGCTGCCAAAATTTATCTATTTCGGCATCTTCGCGTTCATTGCGCCGCTGATGGCCATACGGTGGCATGCCCTTGGCGATTACCTGGTGTCGCCATTTGCCTTGTGGGCATTGTTATTATTTTCGTTGAATATGATCCATCTGGCAGCCTTTCCCGCCAGCGCCGACCTTGGCGGTGCAGTGTTCATGGATATACATGCTGAAGCCAGACGTTCTTTGATCGCGACGCGCGCCCAATATATTCTGTTCGCCCTGTTTCTTGGATTCGTTGCCTATATCTCGCCCACGAGAATGTATTTACGAATCATGTTCATCCTGATGGCCAGCGTCCCATGCGCCGTCATCGTCGATTTTGCCAACCCCGGCCTGTTGTATCCAGTGGATATGACTGGCGCAGTCCTTGGGCGAGCGGCAGCCATGTTCATCAATCCGAACCTGGCCGGAGAGGCGATATTGCATATCGTCGTACTCGGCTTCGTCGTGCTTGGTCATCGCTATCGCATGCCCCTGTTTTTGTTGGCCGGAATCGCCATCCTGACCACGTTTTCCCGTGCCGCCATCATTGCCTGGCTGGTGTTGCTGGGGTTCTTTATTTACAAGAGAACATTGCCGAGAGCTGCCTTGATATCGCTGGCGATTGCACTCGTTATTCTTCTGGTCTTTATCGGGAGTTTTGAAAGTTATATATCTTCAAGAGACGAATTCGAAGACGCAGCCGCCAATATTCTGTCGAGGCTCAACTTCTTCTCCAGCTTTAGCTTCGATGATGACAGTTCCGAAGAGCGGGCAGGTGTGATTCAAGCCGGCTGGGAGTTATTTCTTCAAAACCCTTTATTTGGTTCAGGTGCTGGCGCCACACATTTTTGGCGGCACCGGGGAAGCACGCATAATCAGCTTCTTCTTTTAGCAGCCGAATATGGTGTTCTGGGAATTTTATTATGGGGATGGATGTTCATCATGCTTTGTAAAAGCAGTTTTTTCAGCGATCAGGGGTTGCGGTATGCCATGGCATTTCTGTTCGCGTTCATGTCGCTGTTCACCCATCAAATGCTGGATGCCGCCTCGTATTGGCTGGCCACGTTCGCGCTGGTGTGCGCCATGCCGGGCCGCGCACCGGCCGGCCCGCCACCCTGGCCCAGGTACGGGCCCAATTACGGGCCCAATTACGGGCCCAATTACGGGCCCAATTACGGGCCAGCACAGCGCATGGCGCGCTTGCGCTGAAAGGAACGCTCTGCACGGTGTCATGACACGACCGGCCCGGCCTGCATTCCATCCCGCGTGCTCGCACGCACACACGGTATCGACGACGACGCGCTCTTCGTATTCCACCATGACTTCTGCAAAATTTGTCATTTCGCTTGATTTCGAGCTGTTCTGGGGCGTCGCCGACACGCAGACGATTGCCGGCTATGGGCACAACGTGCTTGGCGAATGGCAGGCGGTGCCCCGCATGCTGGCCCTGTTCGCGCGCTACGGTGTGCGCGTGACGTGGGCGACGGTCGGGATGATCATGTGCCGCAATTACGATGACTGGCGCGCCACCCGGCCGACGCTCC
Source organism: Massilia sp. MP_M2 (assembly GCF_039123635.1). Lineage (NCBI taxonomy): Bacteria > Pseudomonadati > Pseudomonadota > Betaproteobacteria > Burkholderiales > Oxalobacteraceae > Massilia > Massilia sp. MP_M2. Next base: position 657,356 of record NZ_JBCHJF010000001.1, on the reverse strand, counting down.
TGCCCGGCTATACGCGCAGCGCGCTGTCGCCGTATGCCATGGACCAGTTCGTGCGCAGCTATCCGCGGCTGTTCTTTGCGCGGCCGCTGGTCGAGCAAATCCTGGCGGCGCAGGGGCAAGAGCTGGGCACGCATACCTATGGGCATTTCTATTGCAACGAAACGGGCGCATCACCAGCGCAATTTGCTGCGGATCTGGCATGTGCCCAGTCAGCGGCCGCCGACATGGGCGCCAGCTTGCGTAGCGCGGTACTACCACGCAACCAGATTGTCGCGGCGTTTCTTCCCATCCTCGCGCAGGCGGCGATTCAGGTTTATCGCGGCAATGCGCAGCATCCGTTGTACCGCCATGGCGATGCCGTTGTCGGCGGCATTGCCGGCCGCGCAGCGCGCTTTGCCGATGCCTGCCTGCCCCTGAGCGGGAAGCGCACCGTGCGTCCGCAGTCGCATGGCGCCCTGGTGAATGTGCCGGGGAGCCAGTTTCTCTACCCATGGTCGCGCCGGCACCGCGCGCTGTTGCCCCTGCGCCTGCGTCGCCTGAAACAGGGAATGGCGCTGGCAGCGCGCGAAGGCAGTACGTTTCATCTATGGTGGCATCCGCACAATTTCGGCGTGAACCTGGACGAGAATCTGGCGCAGCTGGAAGTGTTGCTGGGCCATTACCGGCACCTGGCCGACACCCATGGCATGCAAAGCCATTGCATGGCCGACTTTGCCCCGGCCCCGGCCCCGGTGTCCACCTCCGCCTCGCCCACCACGCCGGGCGCACGGGGTCCGTCATGACGCGCCACGTTCTGCACGTCATCACCGGTCTGGCGGTGGGGGGCGCAGAGATGGCGCTGTACCGGCTCATCCTCGCGTTTCGCGACAGCCAGTACCGCCACACGGTCATCGTCCTTAGCCCTGGCGGCGGCATGTATTCGCGCTTTGTTGCATCCGGCATCACGCTGATCGTGCTCGACGTACGGCGCGCGCCCATCAGCGACCTGGTGCGCCTGGTCCGCCTGATGCGCGCGGCGCGTCCCGACATCGTCCAGACCTGGCTCTATCATGCTGATTTTCTCGGTGGCCTGGCGGCCCGGCTCGCCGGCAACCGCAATGTCATCTGGGGCATTCGCACGACCGATGTCGATGGCGGCTGCGCGCGCAGCACCGCGCTCGTGCGCCACCTGTGTGCATCGTTGTCGCGCTGGGTGCCGCACACCATCGTGTGCGTGGCCGAAGCGGCGCGCCGCTCCCATTCCCTGCTTGGCTACGATGCGGGACGCATGGTGGTTGTCGGTAATGGCTTCGATCTGGCGGCATTCACACCCGGCCCTGACGGGCGCGCGGCGCTGCGTGCGCATTGCGGCTTTGCGGCTGACGATATCGTGCTCGGCACGCTCGGGCGCTTCAACCTCGACAAGGACTACGCCAACTTCGTCAAGGCCGCTGGCCAGCTTGCCAGTCGCTACCCGCGGCTGCGCTTCCTGATGATCGGCAAGAACCTGGATGCCGCCAACGCCGAACTGATGCGCTGGATCGATGCCACCGGGTACACGGGGCGCTTTGTCCTGCTGGGCGAGCGCGCCGATGTCGCGATCTGCCTGTCCGCCATCGACATCTTCTGCCTGTCCTCGCGCACCGAAGCATTTCCCAATGTGGTCGGCGAGGCGATGGCGATGGGGTTGCCGTGCGTGGCGACGGATGTCGGCGACGTCGCCGTCCTGATGGCAAATACCGGCGTGCTGGTGCCCCGGGCCGACTCCAACGCGCTTGCGCAGGGCGTGGCGGGCCTGATGGCGCTTGACGCCAGGCATCGCAGGCAGATGGGTCAGCAGGCCAGGGCGCGGATCGGCGCCAGATTCACGATGGCATGCGTGCGGGAGCATTTCGAGCGCATTTATGAAGGCATCATTGCAAAAGGGGAACTCTGATGTGCGGATTCACTGGATTTCTGGCTGCGGCCCCTTCATCGGCGATCGACCAGGTCGGCTGCCTCAGGCGCATGACCGATGCGATCTACCATCGCGGCCCCGACGATGCCGGTTACTGGTCCGACGGCGAGCATGGCATCGGCCTGGGCCACCGGCGCCTGGCGATCCTCGACCTGTCCCCGGCTGGCCAGCAGCCGATGCGCTCGTGCTCGAGCCGCTTCATGCTCGTCTTCAACGGTGAAATCTATAACCACCTGGGCATCCGTAGCGAGCTCGAGGCAAGCGCCGGCGTGTGCGGATGGCGCGGTCGTTCGGATACCGAAACGCTGCTTGCCGGTTTCGACGCCTGGGGCATTGCCGCTACGGTCGAACGCGCCGTCGGCATGTTCGCCTTTGCCGTCTGGGACCGGCAGGCGGGCTTGCTGACGCTGGGGCGCGACCGTGTCGGCGAAAAGCCCCTGTATTACGGCTGGCAGGGCCGGGGAGACGACGCAGTGTTCCTGTTCGGCTCCGAACTCAAGGCACTGCGCGCGCATCCGGCATGTGCTGCCGACATCGATCGCGCTGCACTGTGCCTGCAGTTGCGGCACAGCTATGTGCCGACCCCGCATTCGATCTATCGCGGTATTGCCAAGCTCCCGCCGGGCTGCCTGCTGACTGTCTCGGCGGGGCGCCCCGAACCGGTGCTGCACAGGTATTGGTCGGCAGCGCAGCAGTACACAGCGGGCGTCGCCATGCCGTTCGTGGGCACGCCAACGCAAGCTGTCGATGCGCTCGACACCTTGCTCGGGGCTGCCGTGGGCGCGCAGATGATGGCCGACGTCCCGCTCGGTGCATTCCTGTCCGGCGGCGTCGACTCGTCGACGATCGTGGCACTGATGCAGGCCCGGTCAACGCGTCCGGTGCAGACATTTTCGATCGGGTTTCACGAGCAGGGCTTCGACGAGGCGCCGTATGCGAAAGCCGTGGCCCGTCATCTCGGCACCGATCACACCGAGCTGTACGTGACGGCTGCACAGGCCCAGTCCGTCATTCCACGGCTGCCGTCGATGTACGACGAACCGTTTTCCGACTCGTCCCAGATTCCCACATTCCTCGTGTCCCAGCTGGCGCGCCGGCACGTCACGGTGTCGCTGTCGGGCGATGCCGGCGACGAACTATTTTGCGGCTATACCCGCTATGGATTCGCCGCGCATCTGTGGAAGTCAATCAGCGCGGCGCCGTTGCCCGTGCGCCGGCTCGCCGCCAGGAGCATCACGCGGGTGCCGGTGGCATCCTGGAACCGGCTGGCGCGCATGCTGGTGCCGTTTCTGCCGCGCGCCATGCGCTTTGCCAACACCGGCGACAAGCTGCATAAGGGCGCCCAGGTCATTGCCAGCGCATCGCTCGAGGCCTTGTACCTGGGCCTGGTGTCGCATTGGGACGACCCAGCCGCGCTCGTAATCGGTGGCCATGAGCCGCCCACCTTGCTGCGCGGGGCCGCGCCGGCACTGTCTGGGCTCGGTAATGTCGAACGCATGATGGCGCTCGACACGCTGACCTATCTGCCCGACGACATCCTGGTCAAGGTCGACCGGGCAGCCATGAGCGTGTCGCTCGAAACGCGAGTGCCGTTCCTGGATCACCGCGTGATCGAGTTCGCGGCGCGGTTGCCGCTGGCGCTGAAATTGCGCGATGGCGTGGCCAAGTGGGCGCTGAGGCAAGTGTTGTATCGCTACGTGCCGCAAGCGCTCATCGAGCGGCCCAAGATGGGCTTTGGCGTGCCCATCGGCGACTGGCTGCGCGGCCCGCTGCGTGACTGGGCCGAAACCCTGCTGGCCGAGCCGCGGCTGCGCAGCGAAGGATTCTTCGATCCCGCGCTGCTGCGCACGCGCTGGCGCGAGCACCTCGATGGCCGCCGCAACTGGCAATACCACCTGTGGGACGTCCTGATGTTCCAGTCGTGGTTCGAACAGCAGGGTGCGCCGCGTCCTGAAGCGGCTGACGCCGCGCTGCGCTGTCCTGCTCCGCCCGCCGCGGCGGCGTCCTGCACGCTGGCGAGCTCGACCTCGTGAATTGCGCCCGACCTTCCTGAGGATCAACACCATGAACAAGAAAATCGTTATTTCGGTCAATACTGCCTGGAACATCCATAATTTTCGCTCCGGGCTGGTGAGGGCATTAACGGCGCAAGGCTACGACATCATGGTGATGGCGCCCGCCGACGCCTATGCGCACCGGCTGGCGTCGCTCGGCTGCCGTTTCAAGACCATTTCGATGGACAACAACGGTACCAGCCCCAGTCGCGACTTGTCGTTGTTGGTCAAGTATTGGCGTGTCTTGCAATCGGTGCGCCCGCTGGCCTACCTGGGCTACACGATCAAGCCGAACATCTATGGATCGATCGCGGCGCATCGGCTCGGTATTCCGGTCATCAACAATATCGCCGGCCTCGGCGCGACCTTCATCAACAGGTCCCCGCTAACATACCTCGTCAAGCAGCTGTACCGCTGCTCGCTCAGGCAATCGCAGCGCGTGTTCTTCCAGAATGCCGACGATTGCAAGCTGTTCGTCGACGCCGGCCTGACGCGGCCTGGCGTGGCGGAAGTCTTGCCCGGCTCGGGGATCGACTTGCAGCAATTCCAGCCGGATCCGAAACGGCTGCCCGCAGCGGAGGGGTTTTGTTTCCTGCTGGTGGCCAGGATGCTTCGGGATAAAGGTGTCGAGGAATACGCCGCTGCGGCGCGCATCGTGCGTCAGCACGTGCCGGGCGTGCGGTTCCAGTTGTTGGGCCCGGTTGACGCGCACAATCCGAACTCGATCCCGTTGCAACGGATCGCAGGCTGGAAAAGCAGCGGCCTGATCGAGTATCTGAAAGAGACCGACGATGTGCGGCCCTACCTGGCGCGTGCCGATTGCGTCGTCTTGCCGTCGTACCGCGAGGGCGTGCCGCATACGCTGCTCGAGGCGGCGGCGATGGCGCGCCCGATCATCGCAACCAATGTGGCCGGCTGCAAGGATATCGTGGAGCACCAGGCCAACGGCTTGTTATGCGATGTAAAAAATGCGGTCGACCTGGCCGACAAGATGATCCAGATGGTCGGCCTGACAGACGCGCAGCGCCTGGCCATGGGGCAGGCGGGCAGGAACAAGGTCGTCGCCCAATTCGATGAAACCGTCGTGATTGCGCGTTACCTGAACGCGCTGCGGCAGATCGAAGCCAATGGGCAGGCACGCGCCGTGCAGGGCATCGAAACGACGGCGCAAGTCTGATATGACGCTGCGCTTACTGACCGGCGACGCCGTGCTGGCCCACATCGCCACACCCAGGTTCGTGACGGCGTGGCGGGCGCTGCATGCCATTTGCCCTTGGGCCAGTGCCTGCCAACATGCCGATTTCGTCTTGCCGTGGTACGGCTTGTACGCGGGGTTGTTCGTGCCCGTTGTCGTCGTGCAGGAAGCCGACGACGGCGCGCTGGTCGGCCTGTTGCCGCTGGCCCTGGACGAAAAGGGCCAGCGCGTTACCGGCGCCGGTGAACGCCACGCCGAATACCAGGGCTGGCTGCAGCCACCGGACGCCGACGCATCCTTCATCACGGGGGCGCTGCGCGCCATCCGCGAGCATCTGCCGCGCGCCGATCTGGTGTTGCGTTACCTGCCAGCAGGCACGCCGCTGTCCTGGCTCAATGCATGGCGCGCCGAAACACGTGGTACACGACGGTGGGTGACGCTGCGCACGGTGCGCCGGCCGCTGATGCAGATCGACACGGTCGCCATGACCCGGCAGCGTAACAAGAAAAACCACCGGCAGAATGTCAATCGGCTGGGCCGGCTGGGCGCGGTGCGGTTTGAGCAGGTCACCGAGCACGAGCACTTCTTGCGGGTCGTCGATGCCATCTGCGATCAATACGATTTCAGGCAGGCGGCGCTGTACCGCGACAGGCCGTTCGCGCTCGACGCGGCAAAGAAGCGTTTTTATATCGCGTTGCATCGCCAAGGGCTGCTGCACGTCACGGTCCTGACGGTGGGTGGCGAGGTTGCCGCGTCCCACATCGGCCTCTTGAGCGCGGGCCGGGCCGTGCACCTGGGGATCAATACCTATCATCCGGCCACATCCGCACACTCCCCCGGTAACCTGTTGCTCGCCATGCTGGGCGTGCATCTCGCGACGCAGCAGATGCCCTTGCTCGACCTGACGCCGGGCGGCGATGGGTACAAGGAGCATTTCGCGACGGCGCATGATCAGGTCTCGGTACTGACGATCCACCGCGACCTGCGCAGCTTGTTGCTGACGGCGGCGCGCCAGTGCCTGGCCCAGGCCGCCAGGGCACTGGCGGTCTGGGCCGGCTGGCGCCGCCATGACGTGCTCGCCATCGTGCATGGGATCCGGCCGCAGCGATGGGCAAGCGCCGCTGCTGGGTGGAGCCTGCGCCGTGCGCGTCCCGAAGCCATTTCCCGCATCCTTCGACCCGGGCCTTCCCGCGAGATCGCTGGTGCGCTGCTGCCATCGCGCGACAGCTTGCCTGACGTCCTGCAATTCGACGCGGACGGTGCGGCGTGGGGGTACTGCGCGTTCCTGAATACCGCGATGAAGCGGATGGAACGATCCGAGCATTTCTATAGCCTCGTCCAGGACAACCGGCTGGCGCTGCTCTGCTGGGTGAGCGGGGGCACGGCGGGCGTAGCCATGGTGCTGTCTGGTTTATACGTGCATCGGCAATGCACGCAATCCGATCTGGTCGAGGCATTTATCGCAGGCGTGGTGCAGGACGTCCGACGCCGCGACCCGCATTCGGCAATTTACTACCAGGGCAGTGTGAGCGCCGAGCTGGACGAGAACCTGGCGCGCTGTGGTTTTAGCCCGGCCAACCTGCAACAGGAGCAATCGGCATGCATGCAAGCACATTGATTCCCCCGCCCGACAGTGTCACGTGTTACGTCGGGCAGGTGCCCGCCGGTATCGAAGAGGCGCTGATCACGACCTATGCATCGCTGCATTCGTCGCTGGCGTTTTTTACGGTGTTCAGGTCGCTCGAAAATGTCAGTTGCTACCTGGCTTGCAGCACTGGCGCGCCCAGCACGGTGTTGCTGTTTACATTCAGCGGTCGCCGGGTCGACGTCATCAACGAAATGATCGAGGTCTCGCAGGCTGAGATTGCGCGCTTCGTCGCCTATGTCTTCGCGCATTTTCCGCAGATTGACATCATCAGTTTCAAGGCCGTCAAGACCGCGACCAGCGAGCTCCGATTCCCGGTGCAACAGTACCGGGCCAAGGGCAGCTATGTCGTCACGTTGCCCGCCACGCCCGACGCCTACAAGGCGCGCATCGGCAAGTCCACGCGCGCCAGCATCAACCAGGGCCTGAATGGCATACGGCGCCACTTCCCGTCGTTCCAGTCGCGTTTTTTCGTCAACGACGACATCGACGAACACCATATTCAGGCGATCGTGGCCTTGAGCGAACAAAAGATCAATGCCGGCAATGCCGTGTTTTTCTACGACGTGGCGCGCCTTGCCCGGCTGGCCAGGCTGTGCGGGTTCGTGCATGTGATCCTGATCGATGGCCGCATCTGCGCCGGCTCCATCAATTACCAGGTGGGCACCAGCTTCTTCGGCGACGCGATGGGCTACGACCCCCAGTATGAAAAATTCGGGCTCGGCAAGTTGTGCGTCTACCTGACGATCTGTGAAAGCATCGTGCGCGGCGGGACCCGGTTCTATCTGGGCGGCGGCGTGTTCAACTTCAAGGAACGCTTGCTGGGCGTGCCGTTTGACATGGACGAAGTCCATATCTATCGTTCGCCCCTAAAGCTGCTGCGCAACATCGAACATGCGATCGGCGCCATGATCGCTGCTGCCATGCGCTCGGCCAAGCAACTGCTGCACCAGCACAAGCGGGCGACCTGGGCTCGAATCGTGTTCAAGTCGTTTTTCTTGTTACAGCGCCGCAAGTGATGCTTTGCCCGCATGGTGATCAAATGAAGCGCCTGTCAGCGAAGCGGCGTACCTTGCTGCTGCGTGGCGCCGCCCTGGGCGCGGCGGCGGCGTTGTTGCCAGCCCCGCTTGGCGATGCGACCGGGGGCCAACCCCGGCGCAACCCGGTAGGCGGTATCAAGGCCGCCATGGTGCCTCCAGTCATCGTCAGCCTCGCCGACTACGGCGGTGTGCCCGGCGCGCGGGCAGCAGCACTGGTCGGGGCGTTTCGCCAGGCGCTTGACGATCTGGCGGGGCAGGGCGGCGGCACGCTGTTGGTCCCGCGCGGCATCTACGATTTTGGGCCATGTACCGACGCCGCCTCGCTCGTCCTGTGCCGCGATGTGCATGACATTGCCATCTCGGCGTACGGCGCCTTGTTTACGGTCACGACAACAGCCAATGTCATGCCCAACCTGTTTTACTTTTTCAATTTTCAAAACATCACGATTGCTGGGGCCAGCTTCGCCGATGCAGGATTCCACCCGCGGCCCGACTGGCGCGGCATGGTGTGTGTCGGCATCCAGGCGGATCGTCCGAGCCGCGGCTTCATGCTGGTCGATTGCTATGCCGAACGGGTCGTGAGTCTGCTCACGTCGCACAACAACGCCGCCAAGCGGCGCTTGCTGTCCAATATTCGCGTCCACGGCGAGGTGCGCAATGCGTATTACGGCGTCAACGCCAGTTTCATCAGCAAGAACGTCGATGTCGACCTGGTATGTCACAACGTGCGGCGGGCCGTCATTGCGTCGGCGCTGCGCAACGCCGACATCAGGATAACGGTGTCCAGTACCCCGCAGTGGCCTGGTAGTAATGGGCTTATCGCACTGATTTGCGGCGGCGCCAGCGTGGGCCATGTGGACAATGTGCGGATCACGCTCGCGGCCTCGGGCGAGGGTAACTACGGCAGCTATGTTCACTTCTATCACCAGGGCGATGAACCTGGCGGCGCGATCCGCAACGTCGACGCCACGGTCCACCTCGACAATGCTGCCCGCGCCACGACCCTGTTCCTGTTCGACCACGAAGCCGGCTTCGTCAAGGCAAGCACCGCCCGGGTGTGGGACGCGATCGCACTGCACGGCACGATTGCCGGCGACTTCGATGGTCGCGTCATTGCCAATCCATCGGCGAGCTCTGCGCCGGGCACGGTCTGCCTTGATCGTAACCTGGCGCAGCGGGCGCATGCCGGGCACAGCTGGTGGTGCGATGCAACGTGAAGGCGACGCTCGACAATGCGATTACTGATCTACATTCACTCGCTGGAAAACGGTGGCGCTGAACGCGTGGTTGCCAATCTGGCCAATCACTGGGCGTCGCTCGGCTGGGCCGTGACGGTAGTGACCGTGGCGCCGCAAGCGCGTGATTTCTATGTACTTGATCCCGGCGTCGGGCGCCGCTGCCTTGACCTTACTGGCCACGGTGGTGGCTTGCTGGCCGGCTTCGTGCGCACGGCCCGGCGCGCGCGCGCGCTGCGCCGCGTGCTGCGCGACGTGCAGCCCGCTGTGGCCTTGTCCGCCATGCACACGGCCAATGTCGTGCTGGCGTTGGCGGCGCGCGGCCTGCCTGGCGTGCGTACGGTGGGTTCCGAGCATAATTTTCCACCCAAGGCGCCGATGGGCGTGGTCTGGGAAACGTTACGGCGACATGCCTATGGCCACTTGCACGCTGTCGTCGCGCTGACCCACGAATGCGCGCACTGGCTGGAACGTCATTCCCGGGCCCTGCGCATCCCCGTGATTCCGAACCCCGTCGTGTGGCCGTTGGCGCAGCATGCGCCGCATGTCAGCCCCACGACGTCGTGCGCCCCAGGCCGCCAGATCCTGCTGGGCGTGGGGCGGCTCAGTGAAGAAAAAAACTTCACGACCCTGATTGCCATCTTTGCCCGGCTGGCGCCGGCGCACCCGGACTGGGACCTCGTCATTCTGGGCGAGGGCGCGCAGCGTGCTGCATTGTCTGCGCAGGTGCAGGCGGGCGGGTTGGGGCAGCGCGTGTTCCTGCCTGGCAGTGTCGGCAATATGGGCGATTGGTATGCGCAGGCCAGCCTGTATGCGATGAGTTCGCATTTCGAAGGCTTTCCGAACACCTTGGTCGAAGCCATGGCATATGGCTTGCCGGCGGTGAGCTTCGATTGCGATACCGGCCCCCGGGATATCATCCGCCACGAGATCGATGGACTCCTGATTGCGCCTGGCGATATCGATGGCATGACATCGGCGCTCGATCGCCTGATGCTTGACGCCCACGCAAGGGCACGACTCGCGCAGCGCGCGGTCGATGCGCGAGAGCGGTTCTCGATGGAGAAAATATCGCGCATGTGGGAAGCGGTCTTCATGTCATCGACCTCCCTACCCGACATCGATGTTGACGTTGTTGCCAAATAAGTCACGCTGTCCCTGACGATTCCACAAGCAGTCACGCCCCGCCTGTCGTTCCCCCATCCAGCGTTCCTCAAGCAGCCGTGAGCATGTTCCGGCTGCATTTCCTCTAAAAAATTGCCAATTTGCAATTTCCTGGAGCAATGTTGCAGCGTTTCAGTTTTCCGAAAGAAAAATATTTTGGGAACTAATTGAGCGTGAGCATCTCCAACGCCAGTGTTTGAACTTTTAAGAAGCACTCTTCTGACACGCGTCAGACGTTCGCGCTCAGCGCCTGTTAGCCCACTACACCCGTCTTGGGCGGTCAGGAAACGAAAGCGGTAACGTTTTTCTCAAGGAAATTTTTTTTAGTTCTTGGAACCAATCGCTTTGAGGAAACTCAAACGTTTTGATGATTCCAGGAAATTAGGAGATGCCATGATCGATAGCACCTTGTTGTAATCACAGAGCGCCCAGCAGGGGATGTCTGCGTGAGCTTTCTCGCGTCATGTCGTGGATCGACCAGTCCGTCTTCTTGTCGCCAGTGCTTCACCTTAGCGCCTTGCCGGCGCTTCCCCGCCGCTAGCTGATCGCCAGTCGACACAGCTAGTCCTTCTCAGCAGGTCTTGCGGATATCCCTGCCACGCCGATGCGCGTGGCAGCGGGATCGTCACGCTCTTTGTCTGCGGATGCTCCCCGCCACTTGCGTTGCAAGCGCCGGCTGGATCGTCACGCGCCGGTTGTTGGATTTTTATATAAAGCGATTCTCAAATGTCACAGATTCACATTACTTCCATTCCTTCCGTCCGTCGCCCAATCGGGCTCGCACTGCTGTGCGCCGGGCTTCTTTCCAGCCCGGTGCTGATGTCAGTTGCCGTGGCTGCGCCCGCGGCGCCGGCGTCGGTCACGGCGGGCCCGACGACGGCAAGCAGCGACGGCGCCAATCTCAGCATTCGCATTCTTTATACCGGCACGCCGGCCTGGGTGCGCGTCTTCATCGATAACGACGCCGTCACCACGACCGGTTATGCATTCAACGGCGTCGGCGCCGGCTACATGATCGAGAATGGTCGCCTGTACCGCTACAGTGGCAGCAATGGTGCATGGGCCTGGACCTTCGTCAAAACCGTGCCGTACACATCGGCCAATAACTGGGCAACGATGACGGTGACTCGTGCCGAGCTCGGCGGCGCGGACAACATCAGCGTCATTACCCAGACCGATCCGCCAGCGCAACTCTCGCCGATCCTGCGCCTGTCGATCACCAAGCCGGTCCCGCCAACGCCAACCCCGACGCCGACGCCGACGCCGACGCCGACGCCAACCCCGACGCCAACGCCAACGCCAACGCCGACGCCAACGCCAACGCCAACGCCGACGCCGACGCCAACCCCGACGCCAACGCCAACGCCAACGCCATCCCCGGGCGCCACGGTGCCGGTGAACTACACCGCCAGCACCGCGGTCATCACCAACCCGGAACGCGGCTTTTACCGCCACGTGGGCTGCGAAACGCCACTGAGCCAATCGCAACTGACGAGCTTTCGCACCTCGGGTGGCGAATCTCTGATGCTGTGCGTGTTCTATCTGCGCAGCTTCGTCAACGCGCCGATCAGCCAGTCCACGCTCAATCTGTTCCAGCAGCAGATGGACACGGTGCGCAAGGCTGGCCTGAAAGCCATCGTCCGCTTCGCCTACAACGACAACAACTCGCCGGTCGACGCGACCCCGGCGATGGTCAACACCCACCTGACGCAGCTGGCGCCGTACCTGACCGCCAACAAGGACATCATCGCCGTCGTGCAGGCCGGTTTGATCGGCGCATGGGGCGAGTGGGGCAACACCAACAACTATGGCGACAGCTACAACATGACCGCCAAGAACATAGCTGACCGCAAATCGGTGGTCGACAAGCTGCTGCAGGTGGTGCCGGCCGAACGCATGGTGCAGTTGCGCATGCCGCTGTTCAAAACCAAGCTGTACACCCCGACCGCCTTGAGCGCGAGCGAGGCCTACAACGGTTCGGCCAAGGCGCGCCTGGGCCACCACAACGATTGCTTCCTGTCCAATGCATCGGATTACGGCACCTACATCAATCCATCGGTGGAGTTCCCGTATCTGGCGGCCGAAACGAACTACGTCGCATCGGGCGGCGAGACCTGCAACTACGCGCCGCCACGCAGCGATTGCCCGACCGCGCTTGCCGAAATGGGCCGTTTCCACTGGTCGTACCTGAACCTGGACTACAACACCACGGTGCTGAACAACTGGAAAACGCAGGGTTGCTTTACCCAGGTGAAGCAGAAGCTGGGTTATCGCTTCGTGCTCAAGAGCGGCGCGTTCTCGCGCACGGCGAAACCGGGTGGGGGCTTTACTGTCAACCTGCAGCTGCAGAACGAGGGCTGGTCGGCGCCATTCAACAGCCGCGACGTGGAACTGGTGTTGCGCAACACGGCGAGCGGGGCAACCTACCGCGTCAAGCTGGCAACCGACCCGCGCCACTGGCTGTCGAACCAAGCGGTGACGATCAACCAGACCGTGGCGCTGCCGGCCAATATGGCGGCCGGTTCGTACTCGGTGCTGCTGAACCTGCCGGATCCACAGGCGTCGCTGCGCGACCGCCCCGAGTACGCGATCCAGCTGGCCAACAGCAATACGTGGGAAGCGTCGACCGGGTTCAACAATCTGCAGCACACGGTTGGCGTTGCACCATAAGCAGCGTCGCGGCCTGATGCCGACAGGCGGGCAATAAAAAAGCCAGGCCGGTTTGCCGGTCTGGCTTTTGATTATCTGGTCGGGGTGAGAGGATTCGAACCTCCGGCCTCTACGTCCCGAACGTAGCGCTCTACCGGGCTAAGCTACACCCCGACGGTTCGGGTGTACGTACAGCCGCCCCGGGATGGTCGTAATATAAAATCGCTTAGTGGTTCCTGTCAACCGCGAAGCTGCTCAGTTGCAGCAGGCTGTTCTTGAACACGCTGTCCGGCAGACCGGCAATCGCTTCGGACGCTCGACGCGCCGCCTGCTCAGCCTGCGCCCGCGTGTAATCGAGCGCGCCGCTCGTCGTCACGGCGGCCAGCACGGCGTCGAATTGCGCTTCGTCGCCTTGCTCGATGCAGCTGCGCACGAGTTCACGCTGTTCCTGGGTGCCGTGTTCCATCAGCCAGATCAGTGGCAAGGTCGGTTTGCCTTCGCGCAGGTCGTCTCCCAGGTTCTTGCCGATCTCGGTGGCGTCGCCGGCGTAGTCGAGCACGTCGTCGATCAGCTGGAACGCGGTGCCCAGCGAGCGGCCGTACTCGCCGGCGGCGGCGATCTGCGCGTCATTCGCGCCGGCAATCAGTGCGCCCAGTTCGGCGGCGGCTTCGAACAGCTTGGCGGTCTTGGAGCGGATCACGAGCAGGTAGCTCGCTTCGGTCACGTCCGGGTCGTGCATGTTCAGCAGCTGCAGCACTTCGCCTTCGGCGATCACGTTGGTGGCGTCCGACAGGATCTGCATGATGCGCATGCTGTCCAGGCCCACCATCATCTGGAACGCGCGCGAGTAGAGGAAATCGCCGACCAGCACCGAGGCGGCGTTGCCGAACAGCGCGTTGGCGGTCTGGCGGCCACGGCGCATCGACGATTCGTCGACGACGTCGTCGTGCAGCAGCGTTGCGGTATGGATGAATTCGACGACGGCGGCCAGCTCATGGTGCGCGGTGCCCCGGTAGCCATAGGCATTGGCCAGCAGCAGCACCAGTACTGGACGGATGCGCTTGCCGCCGGCACTGATGATGTACTCGGCGATCTGGTTGACCAGCGTGACTTCGGAATGCAGCCGCTGGCGGATCACCGTGTTGACGGCCTCCATATCGGGCGCGATCGACTGGACGATGGTGTTCTGTTGGGCGTGTTGGGTAGCGGCTGACAAGGCTGACCTGCGTGAGCGTTGGGTTAACTATAAGAGTGGGCCGATTATACGTCATGGGAGGGGGAACCGTCGGGCTGACGGGGATGCATTCGCCGCAAGGCGGGTCAGGCTGCCGCTGGCATCGATGCACGCCGTGAACAGCGCGTTGAATGCCTTTGACGCAGTGCGTGCACTTATGTATAATCCTCTGTTCCCCGGCTTAAGAATAGTCCAGCGTCACAAGCGCAGGACGACGCGCCGAGGGGTTCTTTTAACATTTGATGAGGTTTCAAATCATGTACGCGGTCATAAAAACCGGTGGCAAGCAATACAAAGTTGTCGCTGGTGAAAAACTTAAAGTAGAACAGATACCGGCAGACATTGGTTCCGAACTCACGATCGATCAGGTCCTCGCCCTTGGCGAAGGCGAAAGCATCAAGTTTGGTGCTCCGCTGGTCGAAGGTGCAACGGTGCTGGTGAAAGTGGTTTCGCAGGGTCGCCACGACAAAGTGCGTATCTTCAAGATGCGTCGTCGTAAGCACTACCAGAAGCGTATGGGCCATCGCCAAAACTTCACCGAAATCCAGATCGTTTCGATCAACGGCTAATCCCCGTTCCGGTTCCCAGCAACGTCATCCAGGAGTAAATAAATGGCACACAAAAAAGGCGGCGGTACTACCCGCAACGGCCGTGACTCAGAAAGCAAGCGCCTTGGCGTGAAAGTCTACGGCGGCCAGGCAGTCAATGCCGGCGGCATCATCATTCGTCAGCGCGGCACCCCAGTGCGCGCCGGCACCGGCGTCGGCACGGGCAAGGATCACACCCTGTTCGCGCTGGTCACTGGCACCGTCAAGTTCGTCAAGCAAGGCGTGGGCTCGAAGCAATTCGTGACCGTCGTTGCTAACGAAGCAGCGGAAGCAGTCGCAGCGTAATTGCGCGTTTCGCGCCGCTCTCGAGCGGCGCTTCTTTGCAAGGCGCAAGCCTTCCATCGAAAGGCTCTGCCCACGGTAGGGCCTTTTTAGTTTTTAAGCGGTCACAATCATGAAGTTTATCGACGAAGCAAAAATTGAAGTCATCGGAGGCGACGGCGGCAACGGATGCGCCTCGTTCCGGCGCGAAAAGTTCCGCCCATTTGGCGGTCCCGACGGCGGCGATGGCGGCACGGGTAGCTCGATCTTTGTGGTTGCCGACCGCAACGTCAACACGCTGGTCGACTTTCGCTATTCGAAAGTCCACACCGGCAAGCATGGCGAACCGGGCCGCGGCTCGGATTGCTATGGCAAGGGCGCCGAAGACATCTATATGCGCATGCCGGTTGGCACGCTCATCATCGACGATGTCAATGGCGAAATCATTGCCGACCTGACCGAACACGGCCAGACCGAACTGCTCGCCAAAGGCGGCGAGGGCGGCTGGGGCAATATCCACTTTAAAAGTTCGACCAACCGCGCCCCGCGTCAAAAGACCGAAGGCAAGGAAGGCGAGCGTCGCACGTTGCGCCTGGAACTGAAAGTTCTGGCGGACGTGGGCCTCCTGGGCATGCCCAACGCCGGTAAATCGACGTTCATCACCGCCGTCTCGAACGCGCGCCCCAAGATCGCCGATTACCCGTTCACCACCTTGCACCCGAACCTGGGCGTGGTGCGCGTGTCGCACGAGAAAAGCTTTGTCGTGGCCGACATTCCGGGCCTGATCGAAGGCGCCGCTGAAGGTGCGGGCCTGGGTCACCAGTTCCTGCGTCACCTGGCGCGCACCGGCTTGCTGCTGCACATCGTCGACCTGTCGTCGTTCGAAGCGAACATCGATCCGGTCAAGGAAGCCAAGGCCCTGATCAAAGAACTCGAAAAGTACGACGAAGAGCTGCTGAACAAGCCACGCTGGCTCGTGCTCAACAAGCTCGACGTGCTGGACGACGCCGAGCGCAAGAAGCGCGTCAAGGACATGATCAAGCGCCTGGCCTGGAAGGGCCCGGTGTTCGAGATTTCGGCGCTGAACCGCGAAGGCTGCCAGGAACTGATCAATGCGATCTACCTGCACCTCGAAGAAAAGCGTCACGCCGAGCACCGCGCCGAAGAAACCGCGATGACCGAAGAAGCGCGCGGCATTTCGTCGATCGATCCGGACGATCCACGCTTCAAGATCCTCGAAGACTGACCCTTGGCCGGCAGCGCTCCTCAGACCCTGATCTGGTCGCGCGCCTGGCTGCGTGGCCAGCTGCTGCAGCTGGTCGCAACCGTCAGTTCGCTGGCGGCGCTGGCGGCCTTGCTCGATCCCGACCGTATTGCGTCGGCGATGGGCCTGTTTCTCGTTGGCGTGAATGGCTACAGCCAGTTCTACGCCGTCTATGTGGGCGTCCGCCTCGCTACCGCGGGATTGGCGCTGTTGGCGGCCAGGCACGGCGATCAGCCGATCCTGGGCGACCTGACTGCCCTGTTCCTCCTGGCCCAGCCGGCCGGCCGCCTCGTCGCGGCCTTCGCGATCGGCTTGCCCACGGGGGTTTTACTTGCTGTCTGCGCGGTTGAACTGCTGGCAGGACTTTCCCTGCTCGCATTGCGGCCGCGGGGAAAATTCCTGTCGCCATGAACTCCGCCCTCCAACAAGCTTCCCGCATCATCGTCAAAGTTGGCTCTTCCCTCGTTACCGACGAGGGCAGGGGCCTGGACCATACCGCCATTGCCCGTTGGGCATCCCAGATTGCCGCGCTGCGCGCTCTTGGCAAGGACGTGGTCCTGGTCAGCTCGGGCGCCATCGCCGAAGGCATGTTGCGCCTGGGCTTTGCGAAGCGCCCGCATGATATCCACGAACTGCAGGCGTGCGCCGCCTGCGGCCAGATGGGTCTGGCGCAAATCTATGAAACCAGCTTTCGCGCGCACGGCGTGCAAACGGCCCAGGTGCTGCTCACGCATGCCGACCTGGCCGACCGCGAACGCTACCTGAACGCGCGCTCGACGCTGACCACCTTGCTGCGCCTCAAAGTGGTGCCGATCATCAACGAAAACGATACCGTCGTCACCGACGAGATCAAGTTCGGCGACAACGACACCCTCGGTGCGCTGGTCGCCAACCTGATCGAGGCCGATGCGCTCGTCATCCTGACTGACCAGCCCGGTCTGTACTCGAGCGACCCGCGCAAGAATCCCGATGCGCGCCTGATCGCGCACGCCCAGGCCGGCGACGTGGCGCTGGAAAGCATGGCGGGCGGCGCCGGCAGCAGCATCGGCAGCGGCGGCATGCTGACCAAGGTACTGGCTGCCAAGCGCGCCGCCCGTTCCGGCGCGCACACCGTGATCGCCTGGGGGCGTGAGCCGGATGTTCTCACGCGCCTGGCGGGTGGCGAAGCGATCGGCACACAGTTGCTGGCCCCGACCGGCCGCTTGACGGCGCGTCGTCAGTGGATGGTCGACCATCTGCACACGACCGGTGAAGTGGTTATCGACGCCGGCGCCGCAGCCAAGCTCACGCGTGAAGGCAAGTCGCTCCTGCCAATCGGCGTCATCGCCGTCAAAGGCGAGTTCGGCCGTGGTCAGGTCGTCACCTGTGTCGACGAAGCGGGCAAGCCGCTGGCGCGTGGACTGACCAACTACGCCAGCAGCGAAGTGCGGCGCATCATGCGCCATTCGTCGACCGAGATCGAGCGCATCCTGGGCTTCGTCGAAGGCCCTGAGCTGATCCATCGCGACAATATGGTCTTGCTGTAGGCAGCGAGCATTCGCTCACCCGTTGTTGCGCCAATCTGACGTAATGACGGGTTTGTACCGCAAATCTTCCCAAAATATTGCCGTATGGCTTTAAAAGTTGGGCTTGGCTATACACTGGGCGTAAGCGCGCTGCGCGTATATTCAGGATGTTCACCATGAAATTAAGTCGCAAATTACCACTGGGCTTTGCCGCCGTCACCTTGCTCGTCGCCTGCGCGGGCTTTTTCGGCATGGCGCAGATGAACAGCGCGGTCGATACCTACCGCCAGGCGGTGCTCACAGAAGGCCAGGCGCAGCAGGTGCAGGCATTGCTTTCTCACTTCCGCAAACAGGTCCAGGAATGGAAAAACACCTTGTTGCGTGGCAAGCAAGAAAGTGAACGCGTCAAGTACTGGAACGCGTTCCAGAAGAACGAAAAGGAAGTCGCACAACAGGTCCAGGCCTTGCTGGACGCCATGCCGGAAGGCGAGGTGCGCACGCTGGTGACGCAATTCGGCGCGGCGCATGCGACCATGGGTGGGGATTTCCGCCGTGGCTATCAGGATTTCGAGGCGGCGGGTTTCGATGCCGCCGCTGGCGACGTGGCCGTCAAGGGCAAGGACCGCGCCCCGGCCGAGCTGCTGGTGCAGGCCGAAGAAAAAATGTCGGCCGTCAGCCTGGCCACTGCGACGCGGGCCGACGCGGTGAGCAAGCAGGCCACATTGCTCAGCTACAGCCTGATGCTGCTGGGCGCCGCGGTGGCAGTTGTCGCTGGCGTGCTGGTGTCGCGCTCGATCACGCGGCCTCTCGATGAAGCGGTCGAGGCGGCGCGCAGCGTGGCGGCGGGTGACCTGCGCACTGCGATCACGGTGCGCAGCGACGATGAAACGGGCCAGCTCTTGACGGCGTTGAAGGACATGTCGGCCAGCCTGCAGCGCATCGTGCTCGAAGTGCGTGGCGGGGCCGAGACCATCGCGGTGGCGTCCGGCGAAATCGCGCAGGGCAACCTCGACCTGTCCGCGCGCACCGAGCGCCAGGCCGGCGCGCTGGAAGAGACAGCGTCATCGATGGAAGAACTGACCTCGACCGTCATCCAGAATGCCGACAATGCGCGCCAGGCCAGCGTGCTGGCCGTGTCGGCCTGCGATGTCGCGGTCAAGGGCGGCAAGGTGGTCGAGCAGGTGGTGGGCACGATGGCGTCGATCAGCGCGTCGTCGCGCAAGATCACCGACATCATCGGCGTCATCGACAGCATCGCGTTCCAGACCAATATCCTGGCGCTCAATGCGGCGGTCGAAGCGGCCCGTGCCGGCGAGCAGGGCCGTGGCTTTGCCGTCGTGGCGGGCGAGGTGCGCATTCTCGCGCAGCGTTCGGCCACGGCGGCAAAAGAAATCAAGGACCTGATCGGCGAATCGGTGGCCTGCGTGAAAACGGGCGACCGGCTGGCCGGCGAAGCGGGTGTGACGATGGGCGAAATCCTGACCAGCGTGCGCGGCGTGATGGACATCATCACCGAGATCAGTGCGGCCAGCAGCGAGCAGAGCCAGGGCATCTCCCAGGTCAACCAGGCCGTTACCGAAATGGATGTCACGACCCAGCAGAATGCTGCGCTGGTCGAGCAGGCCGCCGCCGCGGCGCAGTCGCTGCGCGAGCAGACGGTGGCGCTGACGGAAGTGGTCAGCGTGTTCAAGGTCGAAGAGCCAAGCGGCGCCGTGGCGTTGCCGCGCACCAGGCCGGTACTGGCTGCCGCTTGACACGGGCGGGGTGCGCGGTAAGATGCCCGCGCGCCCGTATTGCCGGGATGGGCCCGGCAACTGGTGGCGCACCATGTGATCCACCATCCGATGACACGACGCTCACCTTCCGCCGTGGTCCAGGCGCAGCTTGACGCCTACAACGCCAAAGACCTCGATGCGCTGATGTCCACCTATGCGCTGGAGGCGGCGCAGTTCGCGCTGCACGGCGACCTGCTGGCCCGGGGCCACGCACAGATCCGCCCGCGCTACGAACAGCGTTTTCTGGAGCCCGACCTGCACGCGCGGTTGCTATCGCGCACGGTGCTGGGCAACTTCGTCACCGACCTCGAAATCGTGACCCGCAACTTTCCGCAAGGCCAAGGCACGGTCGAGATGCTGTGCGTGTACGAAGTGGTGGACGGTCGCATCGTGCGGGCGTCGTTTGCGACTGGCGAGACCCGGATCTAACTTGCTGCAGGGAGCGCGGCCTCGGCCGCCGCGGCTGCCGCGACAGCAGCTGGCTCGAGTACGCCGCTCGGCGCCGGTGTCTTGTCCCTGAACTCACACAGGTCGGCAATCAGGCAATTCCAGCATTTGGGTTTGCGCGCCACGCAGGTGTAGCGCCCGTGCAGGATCAGCCAGTGGTGGGCGTCGTGCAAAAATTCCTTTGGCACGAACTTCAAGAGCTTCTGCTCGACGATGTCGACGTTCTTGCCGGGGGCAATCTTGGTGCGATTCGAGACGCGGAAGATGTGCGTGTCGACCGCCATTGTCGGCTCGCCAAAGGCCGTGTTGAGCACGACGTTCGCCGTCTTGCGGCCGACGCCCGGCAGCGCCTCGAGCGCTTCACGCACGGGTGGCACTTCGCCGCCATGCTGCTCGACCAGGATCTGGCAGGTAGCGATCACGTTCTTCGCCTTCGTGTTGTACAGGCCAATGGTCGCGATATAGGTCTTGAGCTCATCGATGCCCAAGTCGAGGATCGCCTGTGGCGTGTTCGCCACCGGGAACAAAAGGCGCATGGCCTTGTTCACGCCGACGTCGGTCGACTGGGCCGACAGCAGCACCGCGATCAGCAGTTCGAATGGCGTTGAAAATTCGAGCTCGGTGGTGGGCGTTGGATTGGCGGCGCGAAAGCGCGTGAATATCTCGAAGCGTTTGGCGGAATTCATGCAGGTCAGGTCAGGTCGGTGTTGCCGGCGGCCTTCAGGCGCGCGCGTTCCATGGCGGCGGCGATGATCGCGCGCTTGCGCTCTTTTTCCGCCAGCTCTTCTGGGGTATTGGTGGCTTCAGCGGTGACTTCCCGCATTTTCTGGACGGCCTTGGCGGCCAGCCGTGCGTCGTTCTCGTCGCGCTCGCGGCGCAGGCGCGCTTCACGGAAATCGTGGCGGCTGCGCGCCGCATCGGCGGCCGTTTGCGTCCAGGCATCCCAGCCGGTGCGCTCGCCCGTGACCGGCACCATCGCGATGCAATCGACCGGGCAGGGCGCCACGCACAGGTCGCAGCCAGTGCACAGGCTCGGCAGGATCGTGTGCATCTGCTTGGCCGCGCCCAGGATTGCATCGACCGGACAAGCCTGGATGCACAGCGTGCAGCCGATGCACAGCGCCTCGTCGATGAAGGCCACCGGGCGCGGACGCTCGAGCCCATTGGCCGGATTGATCGGGATGACGACGCGGCCCGTGGCGGCGGCCAGGCGGCGCACGCCTTCCATGCCGCCCGGTGGGCACTGGTTGATGGCGGCTTCGCCGCTGGCGATCGCTTCCGCATAAGGCCGGCACGCAGGATAGCCGCACTTGGTGCACTGGGTCTGCGGCAGCAGGTCTTCGAGCTGATCGGCGAGGGGTTTGGTCACGGTGTGGCGGATCTGGTAAAGCCGACATTATCCGCCAAATTGACGGGCGCTGCGATGAAACGCGGCGCATCAGCATGGCGCCGCAGCGGCGCGATCACGTGCGGGGTCAATCGAACAGCGGTGTGGGCCGTAACCTGCTGTACTATAAACCGACCAACCGACGAGGACTGACATGAACGAATTGATCGCCCCGTTGCTGTTCGCTGCCATTTTTTCTGCAGGCGACAACCTGCAGACGCGCCACGCCAGGGACAGCCATGCCACTGCGCCGCCCGAGGTGGCCGTGGTGCTGCCGTCGCTGTACCGAAGCGTGGAATCCAGCGGCGAACTGCGCCGTGGTGAGCGGCTGCCCGCCCGTTATCAGTCGCTCCAGTACGTCGTCGAGGACTGGCGCAAGCTGCGCCTGGGCAAGCCGCCACGCGGGCACCAGTGGGTGCAGGCCGATCGCAGTTTCGCGCTCGTGGCCATCGCGACCGGCCGGGTCGAGCAGGTGGTGCTGGTGCGCTGAGCGCACCGCCCGCACAAAAAAATGCCATGGCGCTTGCCATGGCATTGTTCGTTCAGCGACCGCTTATTTGTTGTCGCGGATGAATTCCGTGATCTTCGGACACACGATCTCGCGCCAGCGGCGGCCCGAGAAGATGCCGTAGTGGCCGGCTTTCTCGACGACGAACGCCTGTTTTTTCTCTGCCGGCACACCACTGCACAGATCATGCGCAGCGCTGGTCTGGCCCAGGCCCGAAATATCGTCCAGTTCGCCTTCGACGGTGAGCAGCGCCACTGTCTTGATGTCCTGCGGGCGCACCAGCTTACCGCCCACGTTCCAGGTGCCTTTTGGCAGGCTGAAGTCCTGGAACACGGTCTTGATCGTGTCAAGGTAGTACTCGGCCGGCATGTCGAGCACGGCGTTGTATTCGTCGTAGAACTGCCGGTGCGATTCGGCTGAATCGTCGTCACCCTGCACCAGGTGCTGATAGAACTCGCGGTGGCTCTGGGCATGGCGGCCCGGGTTCATCGCGATGAACCCGGCGTGCTGCAGGAAGCCCGGATAGACCTTGCGCCCAAAGCCCGGGTAATTGCCCGGCACGGAATAGATCACAGTGTTCTCGAACCACGAGAACGGCTTTTCGACCGCCAGGTCGTTGACGGCGGTGGGCGACTTGCGCGGATCGATCGGGCCACCCATCATCGTCATCGTCTTGGGCAGTTTGGCATCCTTCTCGCTGGCCATCAGCGCGATCGCGGCCAGCACCGGCACGGTTGGCTGGCACACGGAAATCACGTGCACGTCCGGCCCCAGGTGACGGATGAAGTCCTGCACGTAGAAGATGTAATTGTCGAGGTGGAATGGACCATCGGACAGCGGCACCATGCGCGCATCGGTCCAGTCGGTGATGAAGACGTCATGGTCGACCAGCAGCGCCTTGACCGTGTCGCGCAGCAGCGTGGCGTGGTGGCCGGACAACGGTGCGACGAGCAGCACGGTGGGCTGGGCGAGGGCGGCGATCCCGGCGTCGGGCAAGTCCTTCTTGAAGTGCAGCAGGCTGCAGAACGGCTTCTCGAGCACGGTCTCTTCGACGATGCCGACTTCTTCGCCCTTGATCGTGGTGGTCTTCAAGCCGAAAGCCGGCTTATGGTATTCCTTGCCCAGGCGATACATCAGCTCGTATCCGGCGGCGATCCGCTGCGAAAACGGGCTATGCGCGAAGGGCGAAACCGGGTTGGAAAACATCTTCGACGACGCCTCGGCCCATTGCATCAATGGGGTCAGAAAGGAGCGCTGCATTTCGTGCAATTGGTAAAGCATAAATAAATCCTTCTGTTGACTGTGCGCGCCGCAAATGTTTGCGTTGAAGCTTCAACGATTATAGGGGATTTGCTTTTGGCTTGTGGAAACCTGAGCGGACCTGACGCTGAAGCATGCTGCACTTGTAGCATATTTACCCGTGCACGCTTCGTTGGGCACCCCACATAAAACAAAACGCCCCGCAGTGCGGGGCGTTTTAACGTAACGTTGTCGTTGCGATGTTACTGAACGACCGTTTCCGGATGCTTAGTCGAAGACGGGCGTCTCGACACCGAGGATCTTGTGCAGCTTCGGCGACGTGGTCGTGTACTGCATGTGGATCTTCTTGTCAGGGAAGATGTACGGTGCAGCACCGAACGCAGCCAGTGCGGCTTCGTGGAAGCCCGACAGGATCAGCTTTTTCTTGCCCGGATAGGTGTTGATGTCGCCGACGGCGAAGATGCCCGGGACATTCGTCTCGAACTTCGCGGTGTCGACCACTTTCAGCTGCTTGCGCTCGATATCCAAGCCCCATTCGGCGATCGGCCCCAGTTTTGGCGACAGGCCGAAGAACACCAGCAGCATGTCCAGCGGGACGCGGCGGGTGACGCCGTCGGCGCCGGTGACCTTCACTTCGGTCAGCTGGCCGTCTTTTTCATCAAAGCCGGTGACCTGACCAATGATCAGTTGCATTTCGTATTCGTCGCACAGCGCCTTCATCTTGGCGACCGAGCTCGGCGCCGCGCGGAAGTCGTCACGGCGGTGCACCAGCACCACGGACTCTGCCTTGCCGACAAAGTTCAGCGCCCAGTCGAGCGCCGAGTCGCCGCCACCGCAGATGACGATGTTCTTGCCGTCGAAACGTGCCGGATCCTTGACGCGGTAGAACAGCTGTTCGTCTTCGAACTTGTCGATCGCGTCGACCTTGATCGTGCGCGCCTGGAACGAACCGACGCCGGCGGCGATGAAGATGGTCTTGGTGATGAACTGGGTACCGGTCGACGTCTCGACGTTGAACCGGTTGTCTTCACGGCGCTGCACGCCGGTGACTTCCTGGCCCAGGTGGAACGTCGGTTCGAACGGCTCGATCTGCTTGAGCAGGTTGTCGGTCAGTTCCTGGCCGGTGCACACGGGCACGGCCGGAATGTCATAGATCGGCTTGTCCGGGTACAGTTCAACGCACTGGCCGCCGACGGCTGACAGCGAATCGATGACGTGGGCCTTGATTTCGAGCAGGCCGAGTTCGAAGACCTGGAACAGGCCGACCGGACCGGCGCCGATGATGACGGCATCGGTTTCGATGGCGCCGGCGAACGAACTGTTGGGAGCGATGCTGCCCGCTTCGTGGGTGGCACTGATAGTCATGCGCTTAAATCCTGTGATGTTTGAATGGTGAGGCGAGGGCGGCCGGAGCCGCCGTACGTAACGCCCCCGGGACCGGCGCCGGCGCACCGCAGCCGGCGCGACGGCGACCTGACCGCCCGATCAGCGAACCAGTTGGTCGAGCTTGTCCGTGACGTCTTTCCACTTGTCGGCGTCCGGCAGGGCGGCCTTCGTCTTGGTAATCGACGGCCAGAAGCGCGACAGATCGGTATTGATCTTGATGAACTGCTGCTGATCGCCAGGCACGTCTTCTTCGGCAAAGATTGCATTCACGGGGCACTCGGCGACGCACACGGCGCAGTCGATGCACTCGTCGGGATCGATGGCGAGGAAATTCGGGCCTTCCCGGAAACAATCTACCGGGCATACATCGACGCAGTCGGTGTAACGACAGCTGATGCACGATTCGGTGACAACGTGGGTCATAACAGTCCTATCAGTTGGTGGGGTGTCGCATTGCCGGGCGCGCGAGGGCCGGCCGGACAAGACAAAGCACTGTATTTTAGGGCAATTCCGGTTTTCTCACAAACTCGCTTATATACACAATGGACATAAGCAAATGACGCATTGAACCGCACGGGCGTGCGGCGCGCGCATGGGGGCGCGGGTCAGGCAGCTCGGCGCCGACGGCGGCGGGCGCGGCGGGTGCAGCGCCGAAAAAATCGAGGCGCTGCAACAACGCTTCCAGGGCCGGGCCCACGGCCAGTTCGGCTGTGTCGAGTTCGTACGATTCGGCCAGCCCGGCAAAGCCGCCATCGGTGCTTGCGCTGATCTTCATGCGCGCCGCGAGGCGTCGATGACCAGGCCGGGCGCGGACTGGGACGCGGGCATGCTCGCGCCGGTCTGGTCATGGCGCCCCGGTTCGGCGCACCAGTGGGCCAGCAGGGGCGCGTCGCCGGTCAGCGCACGGCGGACGTCTTCGTATTCGGGCAATTGCATGGTGCCGCAACAGGCGCGCCGGTCTTGCCGGGCGCCAGGTGCATCGCATACGCAGGCGGCCAGCGGCACGACGGGCAGGGAAAGCGTTGCTGCACCGACGGCCGCGGTGCCGGGTTCGACCACTTCGCGCCGGCTGAACTGGTTGCGGATGAAACTGCCGTATGCATGGGGTTTGCCGTCGGCCGCGACCGCCAGCAGCATGCCGTTGACGACGTCGGCGAACGTGGCGGCCGCGTCGGGTGCGCCAATGAGCGCGCGCAGCAGCACGCCGGCCAGGTAAGCGGCCACCCGGTACAGCACGGCGGCATCGTCTTCGTGCTCGGGATTGCGTTCATGGGCAAACAGGTCGGCCAGTACGTCGTACATGGCACCCGTGAACACCTGGGAAATGGCGTGCACCTGGGTACCCACCTGGCTCAGGCGCAGGTCGTTGTCGGCATTGCGCAAGCCGTTGCCGTAGCCCAGCGCCAGCCCGAACTGCTCGGCGACGTCGGTGAGGAAGGATTTGTCATGCAGGTTGGCCCTGGTCTGGGCGACGATGGCTTCGCACTGGTCAAGCTGTGCCAGGGCCAGGAAAATGGCAGTGAGGTCGCCGAACGATTCGTGCAGGCCGCCGGTCTGGGGCGGGGCGTCGGCATGCAGCCAGCGTGGCTTGATGCCATCGAGTATTGCGTGGGCGGTCTCGTGCGAGACGATATCGAACGAGCGGCAGGTAAACACGCGCTTGGGGCTGCCAGCGGGAAGGAAGTCGCCGAACTTCAGGCAGCCCTGCGTGCGGCTGTAGAACGCGTTCACGACATCGGGCAGGCCGTGCGGAAAGACGCGCAGCGCGCTGGTGTCGCTGCTGCTGTTCCATTGCCATGGCAACGGCATGGCAACCCCGGCTGCGGCCAGCACGCGCTGGTACATGGTCAGGGTCTGGCGCACGACGGCAAAGGTGTGCACGGCGTCGAACTGGGGTGTATCGGCCTGGAGGACGAAGTCGCCGAAGGCGTTGGGTTCGACCTGGTCGATGCCGGGCACGCCGGGCGCGATGCGGGCGTCGCGCGGGCCGGCCAGCACGGCGCCGGGCAAATACGCCATGCGAGTGCCGATCGCGCCGACCGATGGATCCTGCTTCCACATCAGCACGCGGGCGCCGAACGCGTGCGGCAGCGGTTCGGCATCGACGGGTGGGCCCGGGTCGGCCTCGGGGGTGTCTGGGGCGCCGTCGACCAGGCGCGCCACGCCACCCGCTTGACGGGCCCGTGCACTGTGCGGCGCCTCGGGCGGTTCCAGGGGATGCGTTTCCATGAGGGTTCCTCGCGTGATGACGGCGTTCGCCTTCATGGTCGCGCGGCATGACGGGCACGCTTTGAGACGCGTCAAGTGCGGCGTCACGAATGCATCAGTTCTAGCGCGCTCTGGCATACGACGGCGTCAACTGGCATCATGGCGGATTGTTCGAAATAATTAGGAAGGAAAGTCCCGATGGCGGAAATCAGCATCGTCCAGCAACACACCCTGAGCCCGGCGGCGGCACGCTCGGCGGCCGAGCAAGTGGCGCAGCGTATTGCGACCGAATATGGACTGGCATGCCAGTGGGACGGCGACGTGCTGCGCTTCGAGCGCAGTGGCGTGGAGGGGGAATTGATGCTGGAAGACCAGCAAGCGGCGATGCGGATTCGCCTGGGATTCTTGATGGGCGCCTTCGCGCCGGCCATCGAGGCCAAGGTGGCGGAGAAGATGCGCAAGACCTTCGCCGCCTAGTCAATCGATCCGTTGAATCAGCCTTTCAGCTCTTCGATCAGATCGATGTATTGCTGCTGGGCTTCTTCTTGCGACGTACCGGCCAGACCGGCCCAGGCGTCGAACTTGGCGCGTGCCACGAAATCGGTCATGCCCGGACGCTCGCCGCTGGCATCGCCGCTCGAACCCTGTTTGTACAGCGCATAGATCTTCAGCAAGGTCATATTGTCCGGACGCTCCGACAGATTCTTCGAATCGAGCTGGGCCTGGGTGAATTGTTCTTGCACGCTCATGGAAACTCCTGTGATGGTTGGTTGCAGTCTTGTCGCTTGGACAAGGCGGCAGGCATCTTAGCGCAGGAGACGGGAGCGGCCCGGGGATTCGGTCGTACTTTAGAAGGGAACTTCAAATGCGGCGCCAGGCCAGGGGAATTGCGAGGGGATGGTGCCGATGGCACCTGCCATGCCCGCCCGAGGGGCGGCGCATGGCAGTGAAGCGAGGAGGCGGCTTAGACAGCCAGCAGGTCGACGTCGAAGATCAGGGTGGCGTTTGGCGGAATGACGCCGCCAGCGCCGCGCGCGCCATAGCCCAGGGCTGCCGGGATGGTCAGACGACGCGAACCGCCGATTTTCATGCCTTGCACGCCTTCGTCCCAGCCGCGGATGACCTGGCCGGCGCCGAGTGCGAACTCGAACGGGTCGCCACGGTCTTTGCTTGAATCGAACTTGGCGCCGAGGCTGCCGTCGTCGTTGCGCAGCCAGCCGGTGTAGTGCACGGTGACGTGCTGGCCAGCCTTGGCTTCGTCGCCGGTGCCGGTGACGAGTTCTTCGTATTGCAGGCCAGAATCGGTAGTGGTGGTGGACATGGTCTTCCTTGTTATGCAGATTGAACGACAATTGTAGTGCATGGGTCGGGAAACCGCCATTGTCCGGGCCAGCCGTGCGCCCCGTTGCCGCCCGCCGCGGTCCCGTAGAATGCCCCCTTGACCATCCCATCTGGAGCCGCCATGCCGCAACCCGACAGCGCCACCGTTATTCCGAGAACCGCCCCGATGAAGGGTGTCCTGCTGGCCTGGCGGCGCGCGCTGGGTTCGCAGTTCAGCGGCCGCATGCTGCTGCTCTCGCTGGTCCCGCTGCTGCTCTCGCTCACGCTGTGGGGCGTGGCGATGTGGCTGGGCCTGCAGCCGCTGCTTGACTGGCTGCACGGCCTGTTTGCCGACTACGGCGGCTTCGACGCCAGCAACAGCATGCTGGGCATGGTCGGCCTGGGCATGCTCAAGGTGATGGTCGTGCCCCTGCTGGCCATCGCGTTGTTGCTGCCCCTGATGATCGCCTCGAGCCTGCTGTTCATGGGCATCCTGGCGATGCCGGCCATCGAGCGCCATGTGAGCAGCCGCCACTTCCCCGGACTCGACAAGAAGGAGGGTGGCTCGTTCGTCGGCAGCCTGGCCATCAACCTGGGCAGCACGGCCGTGTTCGCGCTGCTGTGGCTATTCACACTGCCGCTGTATGCGGTGCCGCCACTGGCCTGGCTGGTGCAGGCCAGTCTGTGGGCCTGGGTCACGTCGCGCGTGATGAGCTACGACGCGCTGGCCGCGCACGCCAGCCCGGCCGAGCGCCAGGCATTGATGCGCGCTTGCCGCCCGGCCTTGCTGGCGATCGGCCTGACCTCGGGCCTGGCCGGCGCGCTGCCCGGCATCGCATGGATGGGCGGTGCGGTGATCTCGGTCGTGCTGTTCCCGGTGCTGGCGCTCGTATCGCTGTGGCTGTACGTCATGCTTTTCCTGTTCGCCGGGCTCTGGTTCCAGTATTACTGCCTGCAGGCACTGGCTGACCTGCGGGCGCGCCAGGCCATGACACATTCTGGCGCCGATGCGTCCATTTAAATCAGCGGTGTGCTGTGCACCATTCCGGTAGCGGGTGCGTTAACTGCCAGCGTCGGCCGTGCTCACGGCGCTTGATGTGTTGCCGCCAACAGTCGTGACGCCCTGGCATCCCCTGCGGTCATGCTATTGCGCCAACTCGTTGTTTTTTTGCGAAAATATTCGTGATAACGCCAATTTGTTAAACGGTATCTCGCGTGAGTCTTATTGATGTGGTGGAATATTGCCTATGGACGGGGCAATCTGGAGTGAGATTGCACTGCTGAAATTTGTGAACTAACAGACACCACAATCACTCGAACGGACCAGCAGCAAGAGATGGCGAGCAGGTTGGCGGGGGTTGCAAGCGTTTTGATTCGGACCGGTTAAGCCATCATGGAAAGTATTCGTCGCCTCGTGCGACCAAACAATGTATTCGGCAAGCGCGCCGCCACCTCGCGGAGCGAGCCGACGATGGACGGCGCAGTTTCTGCGCCTGTCGCTGCGCCCATCGCTGCCGCAGCGGCGGGTGCTTCTGCGTCTCCGGTCACGCCAGATCCGACAGGTGATGTTCCCCTGCACGAAGCCTTCCCGCACCTGGCCGGTAACGGCTATGGCAGTGGCGATGGCAGCGGCGGGGTGCCGGGCGGCCCGTCCGGCGGGCCGGAGGCGCCGCCGCCAGCACCGCGCAAGAGCCGCTGGAAACTCTGGCTGGCACTGATCTGCTTGCTGCTGATCGCCATCCTGGCCGCCTGGGCCGTGACGGAAACCCGCACCTCGCGCCTGCAGTCGAAAATCTTCGCTGACATGGCCAGCGAACTCACGTTCCGCATGGCCAATGGCCCGAGCGATTCGATCCGCTTCCCTGCTGCCAGCCCGTACGACACCCGGCTCGGCTATGCCGGGCTGCCAAAGTACCTCGAACGCCTGCAGACGCGCGATTACGCGATCGCATCGCAGGCGCGCATCTCGCCGCAGATGGTCAAGATGGCCGATCTCGGCCTGTACGCCACCTACCACGAAAAAACCAAGGTCGGCCTCGAGATCCTCGATTGCCGCGCCCAGCCCCTGTTCACGTCGCGCTTCCCTGAGCGTTTCTACGACAAGTTCGACGCCGCGCCGTCGCTGCTGGTGCAAAGCCTGCTGTTCATCGAGAACCGTGAACTGCTCGATGCGAGCCACCCGCGCCGCAATCCGGCGGTCGAATGGGACCGCTTCTCGAAGGCCGTGTTCGACAAGACGCTGGCCAGCGTCGGCCTGGGCGGCGAAGGCCGCGTCGCCGGCGGCAGCACGCTCGCCACGCAGATCGAAAAATACCGCCACTCGGCCGAGGGCCGCACCGGCTCGCTGACCGACAAGATCATCCAGATGGCCTCGGCCACGCTGCGCGCCTACCAGGACGGTGAAGACACCACGGGTTCGCGCCGCCAGGTGGTGCTCGACTACCTGAATACGGTGCCGTTGTCGGCCAAGCCCGGTTATGGCGAAGTCAACGGCATCGGCGACGGCATGTGGGTCTGGTACGGCCGCGACTTTAACAAGGTCAACGCGATGCTCAAGGGCCCGATGACGAGCCCGGATGCCGTGATGGCCTACAAGGAAGCGCTGTCGCTGATGATCGCCCAGCGCCGCCCGGCGTATTACCTGGGCGCCGGCGATAGCGATCTTGAAACCCTGACCAACAGCCACCTGCGCGTGCTGTCGCAGCAGGGCGTGATTTCGCCGCAACTGCGCGACGCCGCCCTGAGCGCCAATTTGAAACCGGCGTTGCACACGGGCGTGGCGCCGCCACCGGCGGACGCGTTCGTCTCGCGCAAGGCGGCCAATGCGGTGCGCAATCATGTGGGTTACCTGATCGGCGACTCGCGCCTGTACAACGTCGACCGCCTCGATCTGTCGGTCGTCTCGACGCTCGACGGCAATGCCCAGCAAGCCGTCACGACCGCGCTGCGCAATCTGTCTGACGCCGAACATGCCAAACAAGCCGGCCTGACCGGCAAGGGCATGCTTGGCAATGGCGACCCGGCGCAAGTGGTCTACAGCTTCACGCTGATGGAGCGGGGCGAGCACGTCAACTACCTGCGCGTGCAGACCGACAACTACGACCAGCCACTGGACATCAACGAAGGCGCCAAGCTCGACCTTGGCTCGACCGCCAAGCTGCGTACGCTGGTCACCTACCTCGACATCGTCGACCAGTTGCACAAACGCTTTGGCGCGATGGACAAGATTGGCCTGATGGGCGTCGAAGTCGATCCGAAAGACCGCATGTCGCTGTGGGGTCTGGAATACTTCCGCACGCTGCCTGACGGCGCCGACCGCAGCCTCAAGCCCATGCTCGACGCCGCCATGGGGCGCACCTACTCGGCCAATCCGGGCGAGCGCTTCTTCACTGGCGGCGGCCTGCACACGTTCGGCAACTTCAGCAAGCTCGACGACAGCCGCATCATGGACGTGAACCAGGCACTGCGCAGCTCCACCAACCTCGTGTTCGTGCGCATGATGCGCGACGTCGTGCGCTACTACATGTTCCAGTTGCCGGGCTCGTCCGCGCAGCTGCTGGCCGACGCCGACGATCCGCGCCGCGCGAGCTATCTGGCGCGCTTTGCCGACAACGAAGGCAAGGTCTTCATGGCCAAGTTCTGGAACAAGTACAAGGGCAAGACGCCGCAAGAAGTCGAGACGCTGCTGTTCTCCGGCGTGCGCCCGCTGGCCTCCAAGCTTGCTGCGGCCCACCGCACCGTGGCGCCCAATGCCACGCTGGCGCAGTTTGGCGCCTTCATCGATGCATCGGTCCCGGCCAGCAACGAGATCGATCCCGAGCGCATCCCGAAACTGTACGAGACTTACGACCCGCGCAATATGTCGCTGGCCGACCGCGGTTACGTGGCGTCGGTGCATCCGCTCGAACTGTGGCTCGTGAGCTATCTGCGCACCCATCCAAAAGCGAGCTGGTCCGAAGTGACGGCCGCCAGCGTCAAGGAGCGCCAGGAAGTCTACCAATGGCTGTTCAAGACGCACCGCAAGCATGCGCAAGACAACCGCATCGCCGGCCTGCTCGAGGTGGAAGCGTTTCTGAAGATTCACGCGCAGTGGAAGAAAATGGGCTACCCGTTCGACTCGCTCGTGCCGTCGTACGCCACCACGCTGGGTGCCTCGGCCGACCGGCCTGCGTCGCTGGCCGAGATGATGGGCATTATCGTCAACGGCGGTGTGCGCAAACCGATCGAACGCATCGATTCGCTGCACTTTGCCAAGGCCACGCCCTACGAAACGCTCGTGCGCCGCAACAAGGGCAAGGGCAAAGAACGGGTGCTGGCGCCGGAAGTCGCGCGCGCCGTGGCCGACGCCATCCAGGGCGTGGTCTCGGACGGCACCGCCAAACGCGTCAAGACCGCGTTCGTGCAATCGGATGGCAGCATCATCGCCGTGGGCGGCAAGACCGGTACCGGCGACCAGCGCTTCGATGTGTATGCCCGTGGCGGCCGCCTGGTCGAGTCGCGCTACGTGAACCGGTCGGCGACGTTCGTGTTCAACATCGGCGAACGCTTCTACGGCAGCATGACCGCCTATGTGCACGGGCCGCAGTCCGAAAACTACGACTTCACCAGCGCGCTGCCGGTGCAGCTGCTGGTCACGCTGGCGCCGAGCCTGATGCCGATGATCGAACCGCCGGTCGTGCCCGTGCCCGGCCAGGCCGTGGCCGCCACGCCGCGCCAGTGCGTGCGTTGAGGCCACAGCAGGATCTTCCGGGCGCGCCGGCCAAGGGGCTGCGCGCCCGCCTGCAAAACTTCAGTATCGTTTCGCTGCGCGACCTGATCGTGGCAACCGGCCCGACGATCCTGATGATCACGGCGGCCGTATGGCTCGCCTACTGGTGGGTCGACCCGGCGCCGCCGCGCACGCTTCGGCTGGCCACCGGCCAGGAAAATTCCGCCTACGAACAATTTGGCAAGCAATATGCCAGCGTGCTGGCGCGCGACGACATCCGTGTCACGCTGCGCGGCACGCTCGGCTCGCAAGACAATCTGCAGCAGTTGCTGGCCGGGCAGGCCGACATCGCGTTCGTGCAAAGCGGCTCCACCGAGGACAAGACCGGAGGCGGCGGCAGCGCCGACAGCACCGAACGGCGCGGCCTGATTTCGCTGGGCAGCCTGTTTACCGAACCGGTGTGGCTGTTCGTGCGCGAAGAAGCGAAGGTCACGCGCCTGACCGATCTGCGCGGCAAGCGCATCAACCTGGGGCCGGAAGGCACCGGCGTGCCGCGCCTGGTGCGCCAGCTGCTCGACGCCAACAATATCGTGCCGGGTGCATTGACGATCAGCGACCTGGCCAACACGCCGGCCACGGTCGAATTGCTGGCCGGGCGCATCGACGGCCTGGTGTTCAGTTCGGCGCCCGAAGCGCCGCTGATCCAGATGCTGCTGCAAACGCCGGGCATTCGCCTGTTCGACTTTGCGCAGGCCGAAGCCTATACGCGGCGCCTGCCGTTCCTGACGCACGTGGTGCTGCCGCGCGGGATCGTCGACCTGGGCCGCAACATCCCGAACCAGGATTACCACCTGATCGCGCCGACCGCCACGCTCGTCGCGCGCGAGGAAATTCATCCGGCGCTGGTGGGCCTGCTGGTCAAGGCGGCGACCGAGATCCACGGCGGCGCCGGGTGGTTCCAGCAACAGGGGCAGTTCCCGTCGCCGAAGTACACCGAGATCCCGGTTGCGCCCGAGGCGGCGCGCTACTACCGCGATGGCCCGCCGTTCATGCAGCGCTACCTGCGGTTCTGGCTGGCCAACCTGGCCGAGCGACTGTGGGTCGTGGTGGTGGCGCTGACGGCGCTGTTGATTCCGCTATCGAAGATCGTGCCGCCGATTTACGTGTGGCGCGTGCGCTCGCGCGTGTACCGCTGGTATGGCGAATTGCGCGCCATTGAACAGGCACTGGAAGAGAGTGGGGCGGACGCCACCGACGCCGTGCGCAAGGAATTGCTGCGCCGTCTGAACGGGCTGGAAGACCGCGTCAACCATATTTCGGTGCCGCTGGCCTATGCCGACGAGCTGTACCGCCTGCGCAGTCACATCCATCTGGTGCGCGAGCGGGTACGCGGCGTGCATGAAGAGCAGACAGCGCAGCCGGTGGCTTGATCATTTCTCTTTGGAATTGGCCGGGGAATCCCATTACACTGGCGTGTCCAGTCATCTCTTTGAAGGCCGTCATGATCCGCCGCACGCTGCCCGCCCTTGTCATTGGTTTTTGCCTTGCCGGTGGCCTTGCCATCCCGTCTGCCGCTGCCAGCGCCGCGGACAGTAGCGGCGACAGCGCCAAGGACAGTGCCAAGGACAGCAAGCGCCCGACGCGCGAAGCCTATACCAAGTTTGAATACCGGATCCCGATGCGTGACGGCGTGCAGTTGTTCACGGTCGTCTACGTGCCGAAGGACAGCGCGCGCAGCTACCCGTTCCTGATGCAGCGCACCCCGTACAGCGCCGGCGTGCGCGCCGAAGGCGAATTGCGCTATGGCGTGGACTGGCTGCCCGAGTCGCTGGGCCCGTCGCGCGAATTCGAGGAAGCCGGCTACATTTTCGTGAGCCAGGACGTGCGGGGCCGCTATATGTCCGAAGGCGCGTGGCAGGAAATGACGCCGCACGGCAAGGGCAAGCTGGCAAAAGGCGAGGGCCGCGAGAGCGACGACATGCACGACACGGTGGCCTGGCTGCTCAAGAACATCCCGAACAACAACGGCAAGGTGGGCATCTGGGGCATCAGCTACCCGGGCTTCTACGCCGCCGCCAGCGTCATCGATTCACATCCGGCGATCAAGGCCGCCTCGCCCCAGGCGCCGATTGCCGACCTGTACATGGGCGACGATTCGTACCACGGCGGGGCCTTCAAGCTGGCCGCCAACTTCGACTTTTATGCCGCCTTCACGGCCGCGCCGAACCCGACCCCGCTGCCGAAAACCGGCAGCGAATTCGATTACGGCGTGGCCGACGGCTACGATTACTTTCTGAAACACCGCACGCTGGCGAATATCGCCGCGACCATGACCGCCACGCAGCGCGAGCTGTTCATGCCGAACATCGAGCACGATACGTATGACAGCTTCTGGCAAGAGCGCGCCATCGGCCCGCACCTCAAGAACGTCAAGGCGGCCGTGCTGACGGTGGGGGGCTGGTTCGATGCGGAAGATGCCGCCGGCCCGTTCATCGTGCATCGCGCGCTGGAAGCACAGAACAAGGGTGGCAACCACGCCCTGGTGGTTGGTCCTTGGGTGCATGGCGGCTGGGCGCGCGGCGACGGCGCCCGCCTCGGCCACGTCAAGTTCGATGCGAAGACAAGCGAATGGTTCCGGCGCGATGTCCAGTTCCCGTTCTTCGAGCAGCACCTGAAAGGCGTCAAGCCGGGCAAGACGCTGGCGCCGGTGACCGTGTTCGAGACGGGCACGAATGTCTGGCGCCAGTACGATGCCTGGCCACCGAAGCCGGCGAAGGCGCGCACGCTGTACTTCGGCGCCAATGGCGCACTGGGCTGGCAGCAGCCGGCCGGGTCGGCAACTTCGGGCGCCGGGTTCGACGAATACGTGGCCGACCCGGCGCGCCCGGTGCCGTACATCGGCTATCCGGCGCTGGGCGTGCCGCGCGAATACATGGTGTCGGATCAGCGCTTCGCCGCCACGCGGCCCGACGTGCTGGTATACCAGAGCGCCGTGCTGGAAGAAGATGTGACGATCGCCGGGCCGGTGACGCCGAAGCTGTTCGTGTCAACAAGCGGCACCGACGCCGACTGGGTCGTCAAGCTGATCGACGTCTACCCGGCCAGCTTCCCGACGCCGGCGGCCGAGCGGGGCGGCGATGTCGGCCCGCCAGCGGTGAGCCTGGGAGGTTTTCAGCAACTGGTGCGTGGCAATCCGCTGCGTGGCAAGTTCCGCAACAGCTACGAAAAGCCGGAACCGTTCGTGCCGGGCAAGGTCGAGCCAATCAAGTACGAACTGGGCCAGGTGAACCACACCTTCCGGCGCGGCCACCGGATCATGGTGCAGGTGCAGAGTTCATGGTTCCCGCTGATCGACCTGAATCCGCAAACGTTCATGCGCATTCTTGAGGCGAAGCCGGGCGACTTCAAAAAGGCAACCCAGCGCGTGTATCACGCGCCAGGGACGGCGTCCGGGCTGGAGCTGATGGTGCTGCCGAACCAGGGTACGAACAACTAACTCAGGCGCCGACCCACGGCAAGCCGGCCGTGCACCAGCCGCCGATCGTCTTGCGGTGCCCGTCGCTATCGCGATCGCCTTCGAACCCCTCGAGGATGTCGAAGGCGTTTGCATAGCCCAGCTCGGTCGCCACGCGCGCACTGTGGCGCGAGCGCACGCCCGAGCGGCACAGGAACAGCAGCACGTCGTCCTTGGCTGCAAGCTGTTCGAGCTGCGCGCCAAAATCCGGATTGGGCGCGCCGCCCGGATAGGTTGCCCACTGCACCGCCAGATGCTGGGCGTCGCCGATCGCAACACGTCCTACCCAGTCGCGTTCGGCGTTGGTGCGCACATCAACCAGCTTGACGTCGGGGCCGCTCTGGAGCAGGTCGTAGGCTTCCTGAGGCGTGACTGCACCAGCATAGGGCTGGTCAGCGCCACGCTGGCGCGCCGCCGTGAGAATTTGTTCTTTGCTCATGTTGGTGATGTCCATTATCTGTTCGTCGTCATCGATGCACCGTCTTGGAGCGCAGCGTTGTGCGCTTAATTGGTGCAAGCACGTAGAATTGCTCGTTGATGGTGCAAATTGGCAGAAAGGTAAATCTTGCCATATGCCCCCGGTCGGGGCGATTTTATGGGTAAACTAGTCCATTGCCCAAGAACGATTTGCGCATACCCTCATGCACTGAAGTTGGCATCGTCGTTGACACCCAGTTGGCACATTTCGTGCTTCATCATGATGCAAGTTGTCGGTTCGCATAGACTGACATCCCTTTTTCAATTAGGAGATTCCGAATGGCAAAGTCCGCCGCAGATGTAATGCAAATGGTCAAAGACAACGAAGTCAAATTCGTTGATTTACGCTTCGCCGATACCCGCGGCAAGGAACAACACGTCACGGTCCCGGTGTCGCACTTCGACCTGGACAAATTCGAATCCGGTCACGCCTTCGACGGTTCGTCGATCGCCGGCTGGAAAGGTATTGAAGCGTCGGACATGCTCCTGATCCCGGATGCAAACACCGCCAATATCGACCCGTTCATGGAAGAGACCACGCTGTTCATGCAGTGCGACGTCGTCGAACCGTCGGACGGCAAGGGCTACGACCGCGATCCGCGTTCGATCGCCAAGCGCGCTGAAGCCTACCTGAAATCGTCGGGCATCGGCGACACCGCCTATTTCGGCCCGGAACCTGAATTCTTCATCTTCGACGCTGTGCGCTGGAAGCTGGACATGTCGGGTTGCTTCGTCAAGATCGACTCGG
The DNA here is from genome assembly GCF_039123635.1 of Massilia sp. MP_M2. Lineage (NCBI taxonomy): Bacteria > Pseudomonadati > Pseudomonadota > Betaproteobacteria > Burkholderiales > Oxalobacteraceae > Massilia > Massilia sp. MP_M2. Next base: position 619,828 of record NZ_JBCHJF010000001.1, on the reverse strand, counting down.
AAGAAGCATCGTGGTCGACCGACAAGGAATTTGAAGGCGGCAACAGCGGTCACCGTCCAAGCGTGAAGGGCGGCTATTTCCCAGTGCCACCAGTCGACTCGTTCCAGGACATGCGCTCGGAAATGTGCCTGATCCTCGAATCGATGGGCATCCCGGTCGAAGTGCACCACCACGAAGTCGCCGGTGCCGGCCAGAATGAAATCGGCACCAAGTTCTCGACCCTGATCGAGCGCGCCGACTGGACCCAGAACATGAAATACGTGATCTGGAACGTGGCCCACAGCTACGGCAAGACCGCGACCTTCATGCCAAAGCCGATGGCTGGCGACAATGGCTCGGGCATGCACGTGCACCAGTCGATCTGGAAAGATGGCAAGAACCTGTTCGCAGGCGACGGCTATGCTGGCCTGTCGGATACGGCACTGTTCTACATCGGCGGTATCATCAAGCACGCCCGTGCACTGAACGCGATCACCAATCCAGGCACCAACTCGTACAAGCGCCTGGTGCCGGGCTTCGAAGCCCCGGTCAAGCTGGCGTATTCGGCCCGTAACCGTTCGGCCTCGATCCGCATCCCGCACGTGGCGAACCCGAAAGGCCGCCGCATCGAGACGCGTTTCCCGGATCCACTGGCCAACGTCTATCTGTGCTTCGCAGCACTGATGATGGCCGGTCTGGATGGTATCCAGAACAAGATCCACCCGGGCGAAGCGGCAACGAAAGACCTGTACCATCTGCCGCCTGAAGAAGACAAGCTGATCCCGACGGTGTGCGCATCGCTGGAAGAAGCGCTGGACGCCCTGAACGAAGACCGCGAGTTCCTGACCCGTGGTGGCGTGTTCAGCGACAGCATGATCGATGCCTACATCGAACTGAAGATGCAGGAAGTGCAGCGCATGCGCATGACCCCGCACCCGGCCGAATTCGACATGTACTACTCGTCGTAATCGATCGACACCAGGCTGGTGCGGGCATGCCTCGCACCAGCCTGGCGGTTGGCGCAAACGCGGGGAAAGCCATGCTTTCCCCGCGTTTTTTGTTGCTTGGTGTTTATATTCCTTGGGGTATAGTCGGGCGCATCTACAATAGTGTGCCCTTGTGACCAACCGGGATGGGAATGACAAATAGTGTGTTTCAGGCCAGTCTGGCCATTGTTGCAGCCGCTTTAGCCTCCGTGCTGCTGTGCGCCAGCGCGCACGCGCAGATCTACCGTTGTACCGATGCCAATGGCCGGCCGCTGTATACCGACACCAAGGTCGGCAAGTGCCAGCTGATCGACACCGGCTACAGCGCGCCACCGGCCGCCTCGGCCCCGATTCCGGCACCCCGTTCGGCGGGCGGCGGGGGCGCGTCAGGCGGATCGAATCAGACCCCGACTGCGGCCCCGAGCGCGGCCCAGTCGAACTTCCCGCGCGTGGACAACGTGCTGCAGCGCGCCCGCGACGACGAGCGGCGCGAGATCCTGGGTGATGAGCTGCGGCTCGAAGAACGCAAGCTCACCGACTTGAAGCGCGTCTTTAACAACGGCGAGCCAGAACGCCAGGGCAACGAGCGCAACTACGCCAAATACCAGGAGCGCGTGGCCTCCATGCGCGACGAAATCAATCGTAGCGAACGCAATATCGAAGCGCTGCGGCGCGAGATCGGCAATATCAGATGACCCTGCCTCCGATGGCCCCGCCCGTGTACGACCCGGGCAACCCGGCACGTTTTGCCGGCCTGGACTTGCTGGCCTCGGCCGTGATGATGACCGGACCGGACGGCGAGGTGGTGTATGCCAACGCCGCTGCCGAGAACCTGATGGAGCTGTCGTTCAAGTCGCTGCAGCGCCATCGGCTGCCCGAGCTGTTTACCAACGGCGCCGAGATCGGCGTGTTGATCACGCAGGCACTGGTGCACCAGTACGCCGACCTGCGCCAGGACCTGACGCTGCAGCGCAGCGGGCGCGAACCGCTGCACGTGAACAGCATCGTCAGCGCGCTGGGCGACGGCACGGCGCTGATCGAGCTGCGCGAGAACGTGCAGCAGTTAAAGCTCGACCGCGAAGAGCGCCTGATGGACCAGAGCCAGGCCAACAAGGAACTGATCCGCAACCTGGCGCACGAGATCAAGAACCCGCTGGGCGGCATCCGCGGCGCGGCGCAGTTGCTCGAGCTCGAGCTGCCGCCGCACCATCTGCTCGAGCTGCAGGAATACACGCAGGTGATCATCAAGGAAGCCGATCGCCTGCAGACGCTGGTCGACCGCCTGCTGGCACCGCACCGCAAGCCGCACATCGTCGGCGACGTCAATATCCACGAAGTGTGCGAGCGCGTGCGCAGCCTGATCCTGGCCGAATTTCCGCAAGGGCTCTCGATCCGGCGCGATTACGATGCGTCGATTCCCGAGTTTCGCGGCGATATGGAGCAGCTGATCCAGGTGGTGCTGAACATCGCCCACAACGCCGCGCAGGCCGTGGCGGGCCGCATTGCGCAGGGTGACGCCGAGATCGTTCTGCGCACCCGCGTGGCGCGCCAGGTCACGCTGGCCAAGGTCCGCTACGGCCTGGCATTAGACTTGCATATCATTGACAATGGACCGGGCATCGCGCCCGATATCCGCGACCGCATTTTCTATCCGCTCGTATCCGGGCGTGACGGCGGAAGTGGCCTCGGGCTGACGCTGGCGCAAACTTTTGTGCAGCAACACCTGGGTGTGATCGAGTGCGAAAGCCGGCCTGGACTGACGGATTTCCGGATCCTGCTGCCCCTGCCATAAGCGGGAGAAAGCGGACCGTCCCGATCAGTCCTTTATTGAATCCATGTTGCGGGAAGCACGAAACCATGAAACCAATCTGGATTGTCGACGACGACGCATCGATTCGCTGGGTGCTTGAGAAGGCCCTGGCACGCGAAAGTCTGGAGACCCGCAGTTTCGCCAATGCGCGCGAAGCCATGACCGCTTTTGAAACCGACACGCCGCAAGTGCTGGTGTCGGATATCCGCATGCCGGGCGAATCCGGCATCGACCTGCTGCAGGCGGTCAAGGAACGCCATCCCGGCCTGCCGGTCATCATCATCACCGCCTTCTCGGACCTCGATTCGGCCGTGTCCTCGTTCCAGGGCGGCGCGTTCGACTACCTGGCCAAGCCGTTCGACATCGACAAGGCCGTCTCGCTGATCCGCCGCGCGTTAGAGGAGAGCCTGCGCGAAGCGAGCGTCGAGGCGCCGCCGGCCGAAACTCCCGAGATCCTGGGCCACGCACCGGCGATGCAGGAAGTGTTTCGCGCCATCGGCCGCCTGTCGCAGTCGAACGTCACGGTGCTGATCACGGGCGAGTCCGGCACCGGCAAGGAGCTCGTCGCGCGTGCGCTGCACAAGCACAGCCCGCGCGCGCAGCAGCCATTCATTGCGCTCAACACCGCGGCGATCCCGAAAGACCTGCTCGAATCCGAACTGTTCGGCCACGAGCGCGGCGCATTCACCGGCGCGCAGGCAATGCGGCGCGGCCGCTTCGAGCAGGCCGAAGACGGCACGCTGTTCCTCGACGAAATCGGCGACATGCCATTCGACCTGCAGACGCGCCTGCTGCGCGTGCTGTCCGATGGCCACTTTTACCGCGTGGGCGGCCATCAGCCGGTCAAGGCCAATGTGCGCGTGATTGCCGCCACCCACCAGAATCTCGAGCAGCGCGTGCGCGACGGCTTGTTCCGCGAAGACTTGTACCACCGCCTGAACGTGATTCGCCTGCGCCTGCCATCGCTGCGCGAGCGCAACGAAGACATTCCCGTCCTCACGCGCCACTTCCTGGTGCAAAGCGCGCACCAATTGGGGGTGGAACCCAAGCGCATGAGCGAGCAGGCGATGCGCTTCCTGTCGGGCCTCGAGTTGCCGGGCAATGTGCGCCAGCTGGAAAACCTGTGCAACTGGATCACCGTGATGGCACCGGGCCAGACCGTGGAGGTCAAGGATCTGCCGCGCGACCTGACCCAGGGCTCGGCGCCGCTGACAGGGAGCAGCGTGCCGAACGTCGTGCCGCTGTCGGACGGCATCGTCAGCGCCGGCGCGCAGCCAATGTCCTCTGGCGGTGGCGTCGTGCTGCAGACACCGGCCGCGCAGTCGCCCGACGGCTGGATTGGCCTGCTCGAACTGCAGGCGGCCGGCATGCTCAGCGCAGGGCAGATGGACGTGATGGATCTGCTGGGCCGCCAGTTCGAATCGGCGCTGATCCGCACGGCGCTCAAGCACACGCACGGGCGCAAGAATGACGCAGCAATGCGGCTCGGGATCGGACGCAATACCATCACGCGCAAGATCGTGGAGCTGGGGATCGACGGGGCGCGCGAAGAGTAGGCTGTTAGATGGCAGAACGTTGGTGTAAAGTCCTGCATCGGCGCGCCGCGCCCGTTTCATTTTCTACTCAATGCTGATCAATTGCGTCGCCTACCAGGAAGGCAAGAAGCTGTCCGATATCCCGGTCGAGGATATCAGCGAATACATCAAGCTGGATGACACCTTTGTCTGGGTCGCACTGCGCGATCCGGACGCTGCCGACATCGCGCTGATGCAGGAAGAATTCGGCCTGCACGAACTGGCGGTGGAAGACGCGCTGCGCGGCCACCAGCGCCCCAAGCTCGAAGAATATGGCGACTCGCTGTTCGTCGTCGTGCAGATCGTCGAACTGGCGGGCGAGGAGCTGTGTGTCGGCCAGTTGTCGGTATTTGCCGGGCCCAATTATGTGCTGTCGGTGCGGCGCGATGCCAACCAGGGTTTTCTCGGCGTGCGTGCCCGCGCCGAGCGCGAACCGCACCAGCTGAAAAAAGGCGCCGGCTTCGTGCTGTACGCGCTGGTCGACGCCGTCGTCGATCGTTATTTCCCCGTGGTCGATGCGCTCGAGTCCGAGCTCGAATCGATCGAAGACCACATCTTTTCCATGCAGGGCAAGCAGCGCGACAATGTCGAGCGCCTGTATGACTTGAAGCGCAAGGCGCAGACGCTGCGCCATGCGGTGGTGCCGCTGATGGATGCGCTGGGGCGCCTGTATGGCGGGCGCGTGCCGGCTGTGGTGGACGAGACCCAGGAATACTTCCGCGACGTGCACGACCACCTGCACCGCATCGCCGGCCGCCTGGACGCCGTGCGCGACACGATCAATACCGCGATTCAGGTGACGCTGTCGATGGTGGCAATCGAAGAAAACGAAGTGAGCAAGAAGCTCGCATCGTACGCGGCGATCTTCGCGGTGTTTACCGCATTTGCCGGCGTCTGGGGCATGAACTTCGAATTCATGCCCGAGCTGAAATGGAAGTACGGTTACCCGTTTGCGATCTTCACGATGGTGTGCGTGTGCGGCTACCTGTATCGCAAGTTCAAGCGGGTGGGGTGGTTGTAAAAGTGCTCGTAGGGTGGGCGGCTATGCCGTCCACGCGGTGATCGTGACCGGTGCCGCTGTCGTTCCGGATGATCTGGCGGCCAACCACGCGGTGATCGTGACCGGTGCCGCTGTCGTTCCGGATGATCTGGCGGCCAACCATCGCCGCGTGGGCGGGGAACCCGCCCACCCTACGTTAATGCTTGGGCCCGTGGTTTTCCGGCCGTGGCAGCGGCGCCGCTAGACGCCACGATGACGAGCGCGATCGCCAGCCACTGCAGGCTGGTCAGGCGTTCTCCAAGCCAGATGAAGCCGGCCAGCGCCGCAATGGCCGGTCCGCTGCTGACCAGGATGCCGAACACCCGCTGCGGCAGGCGCCGCAGTGCCATCATCTCGAGCGAATAGGGCAGGGCGGACGACAGCAGCGCCACCGCCACGCCGCCCGCCAGCATGGCCGGCGTAAACAGCGCCATCCCTGCATGCGCCACGCCGAACGGCACCGCGAACACGCTCGCCGCCAGCAAGCCCCAGGCCACGGCCTGGCCGCCGTGCAGGGTCGAGACGCGCTTGCCGAACACGATGTACATCGCCCAGCAGAACGCCGCCGCCAGCGCATACGCGATGCCGGCCGGGTCGAGCTGGGATGCGCCGGCCACCGGCAGCAAGAGCCACAGGCCGAATCCGGCGCACACAACCCACAAAACATCGCGCGCATGGCGCGACGACAGCACCACGACCGCCAGCGGCCCCGTGACTTCGATCGCCACCGCGATCCCGAGCGGAATGCGCTCGAACGCGCGGTAGATGCACAGGTTCATCGCGCCCAGCATCAGGCCGTATACCAGCAGATTGCCCACGTCGGCGCGCGCCGGACGGCCATAGCGCCACGGCCGCACGAGAGCCAGCAGGATGAGCGCCGCCAGGCCCACGCGCAGCGCCGTGACGCCTTCGCTGCCGACGGCTGGAAACAGGCCCTTGGCCCAGGCCGCGCCCGCATTGACCGACACCATCGAGGCCAGGATCGCCAGACCCGGGCCCCATGCCGCGTGCCGGTCGGCGAGGTTCAACGGGCGGCCATTGCCAGGGCCACCGCTTCGGCCACGCGGATGCCATCGACTGCCGCCGACATGATGCCGCCCGCGTAGCCGGCACCTTCGCCGGCCGGGAACAGGCCACGCGTGTTCAGGCTTTGCAGGTCGTCGTTATTGCGCCGGATGCGGATCGGCGACGAGGTACGCGTTTCCACGCCGGTCAGCACGGCGTCTTCCTTGTAGTAGCCCTTGATCTGCTTGTCGAAGGCGACGAAGGCTTCGCGCATCGCGACGACCGCATAGTCGGGCAGCGCCGTGGCCAGGTCGGTCAGGTGCACGGCCGGAAGGAACGACGGCGTGACCGACCCGAGCGCGGTGGACGGCCTGCCTGCCACGAAGTCGCCCATCAGCTGGCCCGGTGCGTCGTAGGTCGAGCCGCCCAGGACGAACGCGCGCGATTCGAGCTCGCGCTGGAAGGCGATGCCGGCCAGCGGGTGGCCCGGGAAATCCGCGGGCGTGATGCCCACCACGATGGCGCTGTTGGCATTGCGTTCGTTGCGCGAATACTGGCTCATGCCGTTGGTGACGACGCGGCCTTCTTCGCTCGATGCGGCCACCACCGTGCCGCCCGGGCACATGCAGAAGCTGTAGACCGAGCGCCCGTTGGACGCGTGGTGCACGATCTTGTAGTCGGCCGCGCCGAGCAGCTTGTTGCCGGCGTTCGGGCCGAAGCGGCAGACGTCGATCAGCGACTGCGGGTGCTCGACCCGGAAGCCCACCGAGAACGGCTTGGCTTCGATGTACACGCCGCGTTCGTAGAGCATCTCGAAGGTATCGCGCGCGCTGTGGCCGATGGCGATCGTCAGGTGACGGGTAGGGAGTTCTTCGCCGCTGGCCAGGCGCACGCCAACCACCTGGCGCACGCCGCCGGTTTCTTCGATCAGCACATCCTGCATGCGCGTATCGAAGCGCATTTCGCCGCCCAGGTTGATGATCTCGGCGCGCATCTGTTCGACCATCTTGACGAGGCGGAAGGTGCCGATATGCGGCTTGCTGACGTACATGATCTCTTCGGGCGCGCCGAACTTGACGAACTCGGTGAGCACCTTGCGGCCGTGGTGGTTGCTGTCCTTGATCTGGCTGTAGAGCTTGCCGTCCGAGAAGGTGCCGGCGCCGCCTTCGCCGAACTGCACGTTCGACTCGGTATCGAGCTTGCGCTTGCGCCAGAAGCCGAAGGTGTCGACAGTACGCTCGCGAGCGACCTTGCCGCGCTCGAGCACGATCGGGTTCAACCCCATCTGCGCCAGGATCAGCGCGACGAACAGCCCGCACGGGCCGGTGCCAACGACCACCGGGCGCGGGGTGCCGGGCGCCGGTTTCGCAGCGTCGACGAATTTGTAGCCGACGTCGGGAGCACGCATGACGTGCGGGTCGCGCAGTTTGGCCAGCACCGCCTCGTCGTCGGCGACGGTCGCGTCAATCGAATAGATCAGGACGATGGCGGTTTTCTTGCGCGCGTCATAGCTGCGCTTGTAGACGGAAAAGTCGAGCAGTTCGGCGTCAAGGATGCCAAGGCGGGCCAGGATGGCGTCGCGCAGGGCGGCGTCCGGGTGGTTCAGGGGGAGTTTGAGTTCGTTAATACGCAGCATGGGAGTGGTTGCTAGTGAGGCAACAAAAGGAGAGCGGCAAAAGCCGTTATTTTACCTTGCCCGGCATCTGCCAGCCGGTAAGCGGGATAAAAAACAAACAGTCTACAGAGTGTAAATACATCGCATTTTTGATCTTTTGAGATTCTCACTGTCAAGCCTGCGAATTGGACTTGATGCGTGCCGATTTACAACGACTTTTGTGGAATTGTCGCAACGTTACAGCACTGGAATTCGTGAGAAATAGCCCTGCTCGTAAGCCTTAAAAGTGCACTGCAGCAGGGAGTTTCACGAGCCGTTTTGGTGAGTGAGCGCACCATGCCTGAGCACTGTCTCGTACCCACAACATTGTGCGAATGAAAATGATGAAATGCATACATATATGCACAAAAAGTTGTTGACGCCACAATGTCATATGCATGAACGTAGATGAGCGTTCATTTCCTTTCTGAGGAAAAAATGGCATGAACGTACTTACGCGGCGACGCAGATGTACAGGGAGGGGCGCTACCGCGATCGGTGCTGGTGCGACCAACAACAGGACTGCCATGAGCGGTCCGGCAAAAGAGAGAAAGCAAATCACATGTTGAAGTAAACTGTATTAGTTCACGCACTGAGCCTGGCTTTTGGTGGCGCAGTGATTGGCATGGCGGCCATGTCGCCGGCAATGGCGCAGTCGAATGCGTCGGGTAGTGTCTTCGGTACCGTTGCCCCTGGCAGCAATGTGCAGATTCTCATCGAAAACACCGATATTGGTATTCGCCGCACCCTGACCCCGGATGCACAGGGCCGGTTCGTCGCCAGCTCGCTGCCGAGTGGCACGTACCGCGTGTCCCAGTTGCGTGACGGCGGCGTTGTCGGCACCGTCAACGTCGAGACCGGCATTGGCCGCAACGGCGAAGCGATCTTCGCCGCGGCCGCGCCGGCCGCCGGCACCCAGGTCGTCCAGATCACCGGCACCCGCGCCACCATCGACACCAGCAGCGCCGGCAGCAGCGCCACGTTCAATGCGCGCGAACTGGCCGCGCTGCCGATCGCCCGCACCGTCGAAGCGATCATCCAGCTTGCGCCGAACACCACCACCGCCGACTCGCGCTTCGCCGGCGGCGCCTCGTTCGGCGGCGGTGCTGCATCCGAGAACTCGTACTACATCAACGGCTTCCCTGTCACCAACCCGCTGACAGGCCTGGGCGCAGCACAGCTGCCATTCGGCGCGATCGCTGAAGCGCAAGTGCTGACCGGCGGCTTCGGCTCCGAATTCGGCCGTTCGATCGGCGGCGTCGTCAACATCGTCACCAAAGGCGGCACCAACACCTGGGAAGCGGGCGGCATCGTGACCTGGGAACCGAAATCGCTGCGCGCCACGCCAAAAGACATCTATTACGGCAAAACCGGCACACCGAACAATGCGGCCACCGACGGCACGCTGCGCCTGGCGCGCGCCGAAAATACGCGCGACCAGAAGGTGTACGGCGCCTATGTCGGCGGCCCGATCATCAAGGACAAGCTGTTCTTCTTCGCATCGGCCGAGAAAACCGAGACCGAAGAAGGCCTGGTCAATGGCTTTCGCATCGCCACCAACAATGCCGCCGTCGGCTGGCGCGAGCGTGACACCAAGATCGAACGCTACATGGCCAAGATCGACTGGAACATCACCGACAATCACCGCCTCGAATTCACGACGCTGGGCGACACGCCGGAAGTGAACAACTCGAACAGCGGCTTCAACTACGCAACCCGCACCCGCACCGGCGGCGTCAGCTCGAGCTCGCGCCTGATCAACGTCGACAACAATGGCGCCAAGATCAACACCCTGCGCTACGTCGGCAACCTGACCGACGACCTGACTGTCACCGCCCTGTACGGCCGCGCCAAGTCGCCGCACGAGAACTACTTCACCGGCTACAACCCTGATCTGTTCCAGATCTCGTCGACGGTCGACGCGCGCGCACCTGGCGTGAACTATACCAACCCGCAGAACATCAGCGGCACCATCCTGGCTCCGGGTTCGGAAGACATCGTCGATTCGGGCCGTCTCGACGTCGAATGGCGCCTCGGCGCCCACACGCTGCGCGGCGGCTTCGACCAGACCAAGGTCGAATCTGTCGCAGCAGGTGACTTGACCGCCGGTGGCGGCACCTGGACCTACATCCGCGCCAGCAACCCGAATGCAGCGATCGAAGGCCCGCTGGGCATTCTGGTCCCGTCGCCAGCCAGCACCGGCAGCGCACTGGGCAACCAGGGCTACTACGTGAGCCGCGACCTGTTCTCGACCGTGACCAACTCGTTTGGCGAACAGAGCGCCTGGTACCTGGAAGACCGTTGGCAGACCACCGACAACGTGCTGCTGACCCTGGGCGTGCGTAGCGAATCGTTCAAGAACCAGAACGACTCGAAGACCACCTTCCTGGAAATGAAGAACCAGATCCAGCCGCGCCTGGCCGCAGTCTGGGATGTGAATGGCGATTCGAGCTTCAAGGTGTACGCAACCCTGGGCCGTTATTCGGTGCCGATCCCGACCCACATCTCGGTGCGTGGCGCCGGCCGCTCGACCTTCACGTCGCAGTACTACACCTACACCGGTACCGATTCCAATGGCGCGCCAACCGGTCTGGTGCAACTGAGCCAGCCACTGTCGGGCAACAACGAATTCGGTCAAGACAAGGTCGTCGAGACACTGGCAGCGCGGAATATGGAGCCGACCTATCAGGATGAATTGACCTTCGGCTTCGAAAAAGCCTGGTCGCCATCGCTGAACTTCGGCGCCAAAGCGATCCATCGCAAGCTGCAATCGACCATCGATGACTTCTGCGACGTGCGTCCGTTCGAGCGTTTCGCCGATGCCAACAACATCGCGATCACCAACCCACTGTGGGGCAACACCTGCCAGACCTTCAACCCAGGTGAAGACAACGAGTTCCTGGTCGACTTCTCGGGCGACGCATCGAAGCTGACGGCAGTGAACCTGAGCGCAGCCGAGCAGGGCTTCGACAAGCCGAAGCGCACCTACTCGTCGATCGAAGCGTTCCTCGAGCACCCGTTCCGCAGCGGCTGGTACGGCAAGCTGAGCTACGTGTGGTCGCGCAACAAGGGCAATACCGAAGGCCAGGTGCGTTCGGACAATGGCCAATCTGACGTTGCCGTGACTTCGGCCTGGGATTATCCAGAGCTGATGGTCGGCGCCTACGGCTACCTGCCGAACCACCGCAAGCACCAGGTCAAGGCCTTCGGCTTTTACCAGCTGAGCGACGAGCTCAGCATCGGTGGTAACGCGCTGATCGCTTCGGGTCGTCCACGCAGCTGCATCGGCAGCGCCGCTGCCCCTGGCGATTCGCCGAACTACTCGAACCAGACGTTCTACTGCGGCGGCCTGACCCGTTCGCAGAACGTGCTGACTCCACGTGGTTCGGTCGGCAGCCTGCCATGGACCCACCGCTGGGACATGAACCTGGCTTACAAGCCTAACTTCATCAAGGGCCTGCAGTTCCGTGTCGATGTGTTCAACGTCTTCAACAGCCAGTCGGTGGCCAGCGTGACCGAGGCGTACAACAGCGCGGCCAACGTCAGCGGTCTGTACCAGACGCCGCTTTCGCTGACGACGCCACGTTATGCACGCGTCTCGCTGATGTACGATCGCAAGTTCTGATTCGACAGTTCTGTCGAGCAGAAGCCAAACCGCCCCTCGGGGCGGTTTTTTATTGGGTTGCCGTAAAACATTGTGTGGTATTTACGCAACTAATTCGACCACGCTCGATAATGGTGCATTGAAATAGAAATAGCGACCGCAAGAATCGGTTCGCACCGCCATTCTCGTGAACGTTTCCGTATTTTGATAATCAAAACACAGCTAATACAAGAGGTTGATTGTCATTCGCTTCCGACGACAGAGCGCAACCGGTGCACCAAGCTGATATTGCACCGCACCACTATCGCGCCTTTCCGACTTTCAAAAAAATAAAGTGTTGTATTTCACACTCTGCATGATTGGTGCTCAGTTGACACTATTCTTGACGCCATGTTTTTATAGCTCCACTTGAATAACGTTTGGTTTAGTCCAAGCACTTATTTAGGCTGATCGTCCCCAGTCAGACGTATGCATGAAAAATACTGCCGTCAAGAATGCGATAAGTGGTCTACCCATTTCGGCTCAATCATTCGATGCACTGCTTTGCCGGCCCAAGCGACCGGCAAGCAGGAGCTTGCAGGATATGAACCCAGCATTCTGGTGCGCAATCACCGATAAGAAAGTACGAGGAGAATCACCCATGATGTTGAAACTGAAGTCGATGCCTTTCGCGATTGCCTGCGCAATTGCCAGCGGCGCCCTGACCTGCGCAGCGCCGGCATTTGCCCAAGCCCAGCCGGGCAGCACTGAACCAGCCGCGCAGCGCGTGGTCGTGACGGGTTCGCTGATCAGCCGCACCAACACCGAAACGCCGACCCCGGTGCAGGTGCTGACCGCAGCCGACATCCAGAAGAGCGGCAAGACTTCGGTTGCCGAACTGCTGACCGACCTGGCCGCCAACGGCGCCGGCACCCTGGGCACCGGCTTTGCCGGCGCGTTCGCCAATGGCGCATCGGGCATTTCGCTGCGCGGCCTGACCGTGGGCGCGACCCTGGTGCTGATCGACGGCCACCGCATGGCCCCGTATCCGCTGTCGGACGATTCGCAGCGCTCGTTCGTCGACGTCTCGTCGATCCCGTTCGATGCCATTGAAAGCATCGAGATCCTGAAAAGCGGCGCTTCGTCGCTGTACGGCTCGGATGCCATCGCCGGCGTCATCAACATCAAGCTCAAGAAAAACCTGAACGGCACCCGCATGTCGGCCGAAGTCGGCGACACGCAGCACGGCGGCGGCAAGACCAAGCGCGCCTCGATCAGCACCGGCATCGGTGACCTCGACAACGACGGCTACAACGCCTTCATTACTGCCGAATACCGCAAGCAGAACGCGATCAAGGTCGTCGACCGCGAACAGTATGGCTACGCGAACCGCGACTGGCGCGCACGTGGTGGTAACGACCTGACCCTGGGCGTGCCGACCAACATCAACAACTTCCTGACCGCGACCAGCAGCCCGTTCCTGTACAACGCGTCGAACCCGAACAACCCGGCTGGCGTCACCAACGTCAATAACCCGGCGAATTACCAGTTCCTCGACCCGACGAACTGCAACTTCACCAAATACCGTGCCGGCGGCTGCTCGGTGCGCGATGAACTGTCGAACATCCAGCCAGAGACCGAAAACGTCAACCTGATGATCGGCATGACGAAAAAGCTGAGCGAAGACTGGGAAGTGCGCTTCAACGGCTCGATGTTCCAGCGCGAAAGCACCAACAACCGCAATGCGGCCCCGGCAGCGTTCAGCCCGACGACCTTCAACGGCACCACGACCCTGGTCAATGGCGTGCTGACATCGCGCGTGGGCGCCATCTCGAACACGACCTTCGCTGCTGGCGCACCGGTCGGCGCGAATATCACCAACCAACTGGGTGGTGCGGCCCGCCTGTACGGCTACATCCCGGATGTCGGCGCCGCCCTGACCACCAACAACAAGTCGACCGCGACCCGCTTCTCGGCCGATCTCGTCGGTAGTGCCTATGGCTGGGACGTGAATGCCGCCATCGGCGCAACCCGCGTCAAGAGCGACCTGAATTACAGTGGCTACGTCAATCGTTCCAATCTGTACAGCTTGCTGAGGAACGGCACGTTCAATGTGCTGGGCAACAATGCGCCGGGCGTCGTGGATGCCGTCTCGCCGCGTTTCAGCAACGAGATCGACTCGACGCTGAACTATGCCGACCTGATCGGCTCGCGTGAATTGCTGTCGAATTTCGGCGCCGGCCCACTGGCCTTCGCCGCTGGCGTGCACTGGCATAAGCGCAAGCAAAATGCGCCTCCGTCGAGCCTGACGCTCAACGGCGCAGTGGCCAACACGGCAGCGTTCACCATTGGTGACGAGACCAACAGCGCGGTGTTTGCCGAGCTGCAGGCTACGCCGATCAAGAACCTGGAAATCGGCCTGTCCGGTCGTTACGATCATTACGACACCTACGGCAATTCGTTCACGCCGTCGGCCAACTTCAAGTGGGCGCCGATCCAGCAATTCGGTGTGCGCGGCACGTTCGCACGCGGCTTCCGCGCGCCGAACCCGGCCGAAGTCGGCAATGCCGGTTCGTTCTTCACGTTCAACGCGATCCGCGACCCGATCCTGTGCGCCAATGGCAGCCAGACCACGGCCGGCAACGTGCCGTCGGCGTGCTCGTTCAGCCCACCTTACGTCCAGACCACCAATCCTGATCTGCAGCCAGAGAAGTCGAAGTCGTTCACGGCCGGTATCATCGTCGAGCCGATGCGTGGCCTGAACATGACCCTGGACTACTACAAGATCAAGATCAAGAACCTGGTCGTCACGCAAGCCGGTAACGATCCAAGCTTCACGCCGACCTGGGTCCGCGGTCCGGCCAATACGATCGACATCGCCACCGGCGTGGGCAACAACACGGTGCCTGGCATCCCGGTCGCCGGTCCGATCCTGTACGGCCTGTCGCCATACATCAACGCCGGCAGCACCGAGACCCACGGCGTCGAAGCGGACATCCGTTACCGCTGGCGTCTGGCCAACGACCTGGGCACCGTCAGCGCGAACCTGAGCGCAGCCCACGTCTTTGGTTATGTGACCGAACTGGGCAGCGATTCGTACCAGCTGGCCGGCACGCAGGGCCCATCGTCGGTTGGCGGCGCAACGGGTAACCCGAAAGACCGTGCGCAGTTCACCCTCGGCTACAACCGTGGTCCGCTGGACGTGACGGCCACCGTGAACTACACGAGCGGCTTCTCGACCTTCGACCCGGCGCTGGGCGCGACCGACTGCGCATCGACTGCAGCCGACGTTGGTGGCCGTACCTACTTCCAGGGTCTGGTTCAGCCGATTGGCTACTGCAACGTGTCGTCGTTCACCGTCACCAACCTGAACGTGGCCTACAAGGTCACGGACAACCTGACGATTCGCGGCGCGATCCTGAACCTGTTCGACAAGGAAGCACCATATGACGTCGCCACCTACGGCAACGCCGGTGCACAAACGTCGTACAACGCTTCGCTGCACCAGCCTGGCGCAATCGGCCGCTTCTTCACCCTGGGCGCGAATTACACGTTCTAAGCCTGTCGCTATATAAAAAACCCCGCCGGCAGCGATGCCGGCGGGGTTTTTTCATGTGTTCTACACGTTTTGCTTAAATGGCGTCCCATGCACCGGCCAGGACGGCGAGCGCCGCCAACCCGGCCGTCTCGGTGCGCAGCACGCGCGGCCCCATCGACAGCGCCAGCGCGCCGGCGGCAACGGCCGCGTCTTCTTCGTGCGGCGTGAGGCCGCCTTCCGGGCCGATCAGGAGCGTGACCGCCTGCGGCGCATGCGAGCGCGCCCAGCCGGCCAGCGATTCGGTTGCGCGCGGACTGAGCAGGATGCGGGTCGTGCCCGCGCCCGCTGCCAGCCACGGTTGCACCTCCATCATCGGCAGCAACTGCGCCAGCCGGTTGCGCCCGCACTGCTCGGAGGCGGCCACGATGACGCCATGCCAGTGCGCCTGGCGTTTTTCGAGCCGCTCGCCAGAGAGGCGCACGACGCTGCGCGCCGCCGCCAGCGGCTGGATCGCGGTCACGCCCAGTTCGACGGCCTTTTCGATGATCCAGTCCATTTTCGAGCCTTCTGGCAAGCCCTGGGCTAGCGTCACGGCATAGGGTGCTTCGGCCTCGCTCGCCTCGTGGGCGTCGATAACGGCGGTGGCACGCCGCTTGCCGGTCTCGACCAGCGTGGCGCGGTAGTGACCGCCTTCGCCATTGAACAGTGTCAGCGCGGCTCCCGGCTGCAGGCGCACCACATGCAGGTGGTGCGCGACTGCTTCCGGCAGCTCGATCGTGTTGCCGCTGACAAGTGGTTGAGGACAATAAAAACGCGGCATGGCACTCCTGAAATCGCGGTGGACAGGGCTGCATTTTAAATCCTCGCTACGGCGGTCTGGTAAAATAACGGGCTACGGCCAGCCGCAGGCCACCAGCTTTCCAATCCCTGATCCCCGATCTCCATGAAATCTACGCAAACCACCACCCTGATGGCCAACGCGATCCGCGCGCTGGCGATGGACGCTGTTCAGCAAGCCAACTCGGGCCACCCGGGCATGCCAATGGGCATGGCCGAGATCGCCGTTGCGCTGTGGGACAAGCACTACCGTCATAATCCGGCCAATCCAGGCTGGATGAACCGCGACCGCTTCCTGCTGTCGAACGGCCATGGCTCGATGCTGCATTACGCACTGCTGCATCTGGCAGGGTACGACCTGACGATGGACGATCTGCGCGCATTCCGCCAGATGCACTCCAAGACGCCAGGTCACCCTGAAGTGGGCATCACCCCGGGCGTGGAAACCACCACCGGCCCGCTGGGCCAGGGTATCGCCAACTCGGTCGGCATGGCGCTGGCCGAATGGCTGCTGGGCTACGAATTCAACCGTCCAGGCTACGACGTGGTGGATCACTACACCTACGCGTTCCTGGGCGACGGCTGCCTGATGGAAGGCATCTCGCACGAAGTGGCGTCGCTGGCCGGCACCCTCAAGCTCAACAAGCTGATCTGGCTGTACGACGACAATGGCATCTCGATCGATGGCCGCGTCGAAGGCTGGTTCACCGACGACACGCAAAAGCGCTTTGAAGCCTATGGCTGGAACGTGATCCCGAAGGTCGACGGCCACAGCGTCAAAGACATCGATGCCGCCATCGAGCAAGCCAAGACGTCGGACCGTCCAACGCTGATCTGCTGCAAGACGATCATCGGCAAGGGCGCGCCCAATCTGGAAGGCGGCGACAAGGTCCACGGCGCGCCACTGGGCGACAAAGAGATCGCTGCCGTGCGCCAGCACCTGGTCTGGGATCCGATCCCGTTCGATATTCCTGCCGAACTGTACGAAGCATGGGACGCGAAAGAGCGCGGCGCCCAGGCTGAAGGCGAATGGAACACGATGTTCGCGGCTTACCGCGGCGCGCACCCCGAGCTGGCGAGCGAATTCGAGCGCCGCATGCAGGGCGAGCTGTCGGGCAAATTCACTGAGGCACTGGACGCTGCGATTGCCAGCTGCATCGACAAGCAGGAAACCATCGCCACCCGCAAGGCCTCGCAAAATGCGATCCAGGCGCTGGCTGCGAGCCTGCCAGAATTTTTGGGCGGCTCGGCCGACCTGACTGGTTCGAACCTGACCAACTGGAAAGAATCGGTCGCCGTGCGTTCGGGCATCGCCGGCAACCACATCAACTACGGCGTGCGTGAATTCGGCATGGCCGCGATCCAGAACGGCGTGGCGCTGCATGGCGGCTTCATCCCGTTCGGCGCAACGTTCCTGACCTTCTCGGATTACAGCCGCAATGCGCTGCGCATGGCCTCGCTGATGAAGATCCGTTCGATCTCGGTCTTCACGCACGACTCGATCGGCCTGGGCGAAGACGGTCCTACGCACCAGTCGGTCGAGCACGTCTCGTCGCTGCGCCTGATCCCGGGCCTGGACAACTGGCGTCCATGCGACACGGTCGAATCGGCCGTGGCATGGGGCGCGGCAGTCCAGCGCAAGGATGGCCCAACGACGCTGATCTTCTCGCGTCAGAACCTGCCGTTCATGGCCCGCGACACCCAGCAGGTTGCCGACGTCGCCAAGGGCGGCTACGTGCTGCGCGACACGCCGGATGCCAAGGTCATCTTCATCGCTACCGGTTCGGAAGTCGAACTGGCCGTGAAGGCCTTCGACGCACTGGCTGCTGAAGGCATCGCCGCACGCGTCGTCTCGATGCCGTCGACCGACGTGTTCGACCGCCAGGACGCCGCCTACAAGGCCAGCGTGCTGACCCGCGGCACACCGCGCGTGGCCATCGAAGCGGGCATCACCGCTTTCTGGTACAAGTACGTGGGCCTCGAAGGCGCCGTGGTCGGCATCGACACCTTCGGTGAATCGGCGCCAGCGCCAGTGCTGTTCAAGCACTTCGGCTTCACCGTCGAGAACGTCGTGGCCAAGGCCAAACAAGTTATCGCAGCGTAAGCATTCGCCAGAAAACGGACTGTCCCGAAGGGATGGTCCGTTTTACTATGTTCGTTACGAAAAAAGTTTTTTTCTAATCAGGAGCCAAGCATGACGATCAAAGTTGCAATCAATGGTTATGGCCGTATCGGCCGCAATATCCTGCGCGCCTTCTACGAAGGCGGCAAGAAACAGGACATCCAGATCGTGGCGATTAACGACCTCGGCAATGCCGAGTCGAACGCCCACCTGACCCGCTACGACACGGCTCACGGCAAGTTCCCTGGCACCGTCACGGTCGAAGGCGACAATATGATCGTCAATGGCGATCCGATCCGTGTATTCGCGCAGCGCAACCCTGCCGAAATCCCATGGGGCGAGCTGGGCGTGGACGTGGTGCTCGAGTGCACCGGTTTCTTCACCACCAAAGAAAAAGCCTCGGCCCACATCAAGGGCGGCGCCAAGAAAGTCATCATCTCGGCCCCGGGCGGCAAGGACGTCGATGCGACGATCGTGTTCGGCGTGAACCAGGACGTGCTCAAGAGCTCGGATACCGTGATCTCGAACGCGTCGTGCACCACCAACTGCCTGGCCCCGCTGGTCAAGCCGCTGCATGACGCCATCGGCCTGGAAACCGGCCTGATGACCACCGTGCACTCGTACACCAACGACCAGGTGCTGACCGACGTGATGCACGAAGACCTGCGCCGCGCCCGTTCGGCCACGCAGTCGATGATCCCGACCAAGACCGGCGCTGCCGCTGCCGTCGGCCTGGTGCTGCCGGAACTGAACGGCAAGCTGGACGGCTTCGCGATCCGCGTGCCGACCATCAATGTGTCGATCGTCGACCTGACCTTCATCGCCAAGCGCGACACCACCGTCGATGAAATCAACGAGATCATGAAGACGGCCGCCGACGGCGCCCTGAACGGCATCCTGACGTACCAGACCGAGCCTTTGGTGTCGGTCGACTTCAACCACAACCCGGCCTCGTCGAACTTCGACGCGACCCTGACCAAAGTGTCGGGCCGCCTGGTCAAAGTGACGTCGTGGTACGACAACGAGTGGGGCTTCTCGAACCGCATGCTCGACACCACGGTTGCGCTGATGAACGCGAAGTAATCTGCCATTACTGACGAACGACCCGGACGCTGCCAGCGTCCGGGTTTTTTTTTGCCAAAACTGATTCGAATATCTCAGGTCAAATGCATAAAGATTGGTCCATTATTCGCCGTGGATAAGTCGCCGGCATTATAGACAGTCAGTTGTCATCTGTTTGCAACAAAGAAAAAAATACATACCCTATCGCATAAAAAATCGTTTTATTTTGATTAACTCTCTGCGAGACTTTATTGTCGTATGTACCGCGTGCATACGAAGGTACTCAGATAATAATAATCGCAGCGAGAGGAAATCAATGAAGCAGCCGTTCCTGAAATACAGCGTCATCGCCGTTGCCTCGGCCATTGCCGCATCCCCGTACGCGTTGGCGCAGAACGCCGGCAGCGAGGGCGCCCAAAAAGTGTATGTCACGGGTTCGAACCTGAAGCGCACTGAGAAGGAGGGCACCCAGCCTATCCAGATCATCACCGCCAAGGATATTCGCGAAACCGGTGCCTCCACGGTCACTGAGCTCATTCGCCTGGTGCCATCGATGGGGTCCGATGTGAACCTCGACACCAACGACGGCGGGTTTTCCCGTGGCGTGTCGACCGCTTCCCTGCGCGGACTATCGTCGAGCTCCACGCTGATTCTGCTCAACGGCCGCCGCATGACGCCGGTCGCGTACGCCGATCCGAACGATGGCAACTCGACGCTGTACGACCTCAATGCGATTCCGCTGGCCGCGCTCGAGCGTGTCGAGATCCTGCGCGATGGCGCCTCGGCCGTGTACGGGTCGGATGCGATTGGCGGCGTGATCAACTTCATCACCCGCTCCAACTACAAGGGTGCCGAAATTTCGGCGCGCGTCAGCGCCAACGATGACAACGAATTCAAGCGCAAGGGCGTCAACGTCGTTGCCGGCACGGGCGACCTCGACACCGATGGCTATAACGTGTTCTTCACGGCCGACCTGTCCGACCGCGACCGCGTGCTGCGCGAAAACGTCAAGGACATCGAGTTCGAACAGTACCGTCGCCTGTCGAACCGCTACGCCACACCCTACGGCAGCGCCGTGTCAGGGGCCCCTGCGTTCTATCGCGAGACCGCGCCCAACTCCGGCCAGTTCACCGCGACCCGCGCCAATGCCGCCGACCGCCTGCGCCTGAGCACGAACTGCGATCCGGCGCGCCAGTTGACCGGCTCGACAGCCATGGGCCTGGCTGCAACCAGCGTGTTCGTCGACCGCACGTTCTGTAACTACGATACCAACCAGAATCTGGAAGGCACGGGCGAGGGCAAGGATGCGAGTCTGCTGACCCGCGGCACGATCAAGCTGGGCCCGAACGTGCGCGCCTTCGTCGAGGGCGCCTACGCCCGCACCGAGCGCCTCTACACGTCCAATCCGATTACGATCGGCACCGCGCCGGTGACCAACTTCACTGCGACCGGCGTGGCGCCGACCTACCAGACGATCCTGCCGGCCGGTCACCCCGACAATCCGTTCCCGAATGCACGCGCCTCGGTGGCTTACCGCTTCGAGAATGCCCCGAGCGGCACCGAGACGATCAATGAACAGGGACGCCTGCTCACGGGCCTGCAAGGCTCGCATTTCAACTGGGACTGGGAAGTCGGCCTGCTCTACAACGAAGCGCGCCGCAAGGACAGCTACGAGGGCCGCCTGTACCTGCCGGTGCTGCGCCAACTGAACGCCGGCGCTACGCTGGCGCAGCTCTCGGCCAACCCGGACCTGTTCCGCCGGACCCAGAGCGACGACAAATCGTCGATCACGCATTTCGACGTGAAGGCCAATACCCAGTTCGGTCAGCTGGGCGGCGGCGCGATCGGCGTCGCGGTGGGCGCCGAAGCGCGCCGTGAAAAGTTGCAGATGGATCCTGGCGAGTTGCTGGCAACCGGCCAGATCTACGGCCTGGCCAACACCATCATCGATGGCGAGCGTGACGTCAAGTCGGCCTTCGTCGAAGTACGCACCCCGTTCTTCAAGAATTTCGAGATGGACTTTGCCGGTCGCTGGGACAAGTACCCGGGCATCAAGACCAACTTCGTGCCGAAGGTGGGCGCCAAATGGACAGTGACCAACAGCCTTGCCTTGCGCGGCAGCTACTCCGAAGGCTTCCGGGCACCGGCGTTGTCGCAGGTGACACCAGGGGGCGCGCAGTTCTTCCTCAACAACCTGTATGACCCGCGCCGCTGCGAAAGCGATGAAGTGACGCCGAAGCCGAACGCGACCGAAGTCGATTGCCGCAAGTCGGCCTCGGGCACCGGTGGCGCCAACCCGAACCTCAAGCCGGAAGAATCGAAGAGCTATACCTTCGGCATCCTGTTCTCGCCGACCCCGAGCTTCGATATCGGCCTGGACTTCTTCAAGATCCGCAAGGAAGGCGAGGTGGCGCTTGGTACGGCGTTCGATGCGCTGCGCGACGAAGACACCAATCCCGGCCTGATCGTGCGCGATCAGAATCCTGCCAATTTCATCACCGATGCCGCCGGCAGGCCGATTCCCGGCACCGGCCCGCTGCTGACGGTGCGCCAGCCGTGGCTGAACAAGGGGTCGGTGGAAGTGCAGGGCATCGATATCGACATCGCCTTCCGCAAGAACCTGGGCGACTGGGGCAATTTCAGTGCCAAGCTGACCTCGGCCTACCTGCACTCGTACACGCTGCAGCAAGAACCGGGCGACGCCGAACGCAATCTGGTTGGCTACAATGCCGGCCTGATCGACTGGAACCTGAGTAGTAGCATCGACTTGCCGCGCTGGAAAACGAGTCTGTCCGCCTCGCTGACCCGCGGTGCGCATGCCTTCAGTGCCAACGCCAACTACACCGGCCCGGTTTCGCTGCTGCGCAAGTACGACAACCAGACCACCTACGACGCGGCATTCTGCCACTACCAGCCAGCGACGAGTCCAGGTGCGCCTAGTGCCAGCATCACGGTCCCGGGTTACCTTGGCGCTTTCCCGGACTGCAAGGTCAAGGAATGGGTGCGGTTCGGCGTAGGCTACACCTACACCGGCATCCAGAACCTGTCGCTCACGTTCAACGTCCAGAACCTGTTCGACAAGGCGGCGCCGTTCGACCCGCGCTACGGCGCCACGGCGGGTGCGCCACTGGCCGGCTACAACGAAGGCTTGCACAATCCGTACGGCCGCTACTTCACCGCGACGGCCCGTTACAGCTTCTAGGCGGCCACGAACATTCACACCCGCCCCTGTCCGGCGGGTCTGAAAAAGGGCTGGAACCGCATGCGGTTCCGGCCCTTGTCCGTTGTGCTCCATAGCTGCGGGTCATCCCATGGGCACCAGGGTGAGGCAGGCATGCACCCCGGCGGGGAGACTTGTCTGTGGAATCCACGCCGAGGCGAGGTCGTGTTGCCGGGAGATCGCCTGGCTTGCCGGATAGATTGTGACCAAAGGCTATGTGTGGTTGTTACTTGACAACGAATTTGTGACTATTTGAATACGATCCGAGTGGAAGTTCCGCGACCGCAGAAACGATGATCCATTCACGTTGCATGTCTTTGCAAGAATTTACGCGCAGTAAATACATAGCAATGTGACATCCACGTGAACTGGCGATGTCAGCAAGACGGATTTCTTCTTGGTGAGCGGCAATGGCGTTGCCATAATGAATCGGCGCTATGCAGAGAGCATCAACAGACATGCTCCAATCTGGCGCGATTATGAATGTAACTAAGGATGATCCAATGAAGTTCAACGAAAAGATGAGCGTGCGTGCAGTGCGCCTTGCCCTTGGCCTGGTATCCACTCTGGCCGTTGCCCACGGCGTGGCACAGGAAGCGCCGATCCAGCGCGTCGAAGTCACCGGCTCGGCGATCAAGCGCATCAACGTCGAGGGCGCGCTGCCGATCCAGACGCTGACCCAGGAAGCGATTGCCAAGACCGGCGCCAACAGCGTTGCGGAATTGCTCCAGACCCTGCCTGCGATGCAGGGCTTCACCATTGGCGCCATCGCCGCCGGCACCAACTCGGGCGGCCGCGTGTCGGCCTCGATCCATGACATCGGCGAATCGTACACGCTGGTGCTGCTCAACGGCCGTCGCCTGGCACCACAAGGTTCGGGCAGCACGGTCAATCTGCAAGCCATCCCGATGAGCGCTGTCGAGCGCGTCGAGATCCTGACCGATGGCGCCTCGGCACTGTACGGTTCGGACGCCATCGCCGGCGTGATCAACTTCGTCCTGAAAAAGAACCAGCAGGGCGGCGACATCGAAGCGAACTACAGCCAGCCGACCGCCGGCCAGGCGGGCGGTTCGCGCTATATCGCCGCGACGTACGGCATGGGTGACCTGGACACCGACGGCTGGAACGTGCTGGCCAGCTACCGCCGTGACGAACAGGACCAGATCCGTTCGACTGACCGTGACTTCGCCGACACCGCGTTCCGCAAGTTCTCGCGCAACGGCGCCAACTACGTCTACGACAACACCAGCACCGCATCGGTGCCGGCCAATGTCACCGTGGCGTTCCGCAACCCGGCCGGCGTCGCTGCGCTGCCATCGGTCGGCTTCTCGCCATACCTGCTGGCTAACGGCAATTGCCCGACGCTGACCGTGGCAAGCATCAACAACAACGGCACCACCGCACGCAACTGCACGTTCGACTACGTCCAGACCGTGGAAATCGTTCCGGAAAACAAGCGTGACAGCCTGTTCCTGAAAGGGACCAAGAAGCTGGGCGACAACTGGGAAGCGTTCACCGACATCGCTTACTCGCGCTTCGACCTGACCGCGCGCATTGCGCCAAATACCGCGCCGTTCACGATCGTCGCGGGTTCGCCGCAATTCAACCAGTATGTGGCGCCTTACCTGAGCGCGACGCAGCTCGGCCGCGTCAACACCGTTTCGGGCAACTACCGCGCGTTTGACTGGGGCACCCGCGACAGCCAGACCATCACCGAGTCGAAGCACGCGGTGGCAGGCATCGAAGGCGAGTTCGCCGGCTGGAATATCAACACTGCGCTGACCTGGTCGCAAAATTCGATCGACGAGCGCTACGTCGGCGGCTACATGAAGAACGCCGAGTTCCGCAACATGCTGACCAACCGCCTGTTCGATCCGTTCGCACCGATCGGCGCGCAAAGCGAAGCGACCCAGAAACTGATCGACGCTTCGGTCTTCAACGGTTCGATCCGTGAAGCCTCGACCACGCTGAAAGCGGCCGACGTGCGCGGTTCGCGCGAGCTGTTCGCCCTGGGCGGCGGCGCAGCCCAGCTGGCCATCGGCGCAGACTACCGCGAATATCACTACCAGCAGGATCCATCGGCCGATGCGGTCAATGGCGTGATCTATAACTTCAACGCGCCTGCCCGGTACGACATGAAGCGCGACAACGTCGGCGCCTTCGCCGAAGTGCTGGCCCCGTTGACCAAGCAGATCGAGGTCACGGCGGCGCTGCGCTACGACAGCATCTCGGCAATCGACGATGGTGTCCGCGGCCGCAAGGTCGGCAGCGACCAGTCGAAGACCACGTACAAGGTCTCGGCGCGTTACCAGCCGATGCCGGAACTGCTGTTCCGCGGTTCGTACGGCACCGGCTTCAAGGCGCCCGACATGCTCGACCTGGCCTCGCCAACGGTCAATGCCGGCTTCACCGCGAGCTCGTATGGCTGCCCGATCCAGGATGCGACCCTGTGCCGTCCTGGCTCCACGCAGTACAACGTGCTCTCGACCGGTAACGAAAACCTGCGTCCTGAAACCTCGAAGCAGTTCACGGTTGGCATGCGCTTCGAGCCGTCGCCGCGCTTCTCGGCTGGCCTTGACCTGTGGGATGTGAAGATCAAGGATGCCGTCAGTGCCGTCAGCGAGCAGCAAGCCTGGGCCGACACGGCCAAGTTCCGCAACCTGTACAGCACCTACACCGAGCCTGCAACCGGCAACACCTACTGGGCATTCCTGCGCTCGTCGGTCAACATCGGCCAGGCCCACAACCGTGGTATCGACTGGGACCTGACCGGGCGCCAGCGCTTTGGTTTCGGTACCTGGACGACGACCCTGAACGGCACCTACATGCTCAAGTCAGACTACACCCGTCCAGGCACGAGCAACGAGTTCACCAACAGCATGAACTACTTCGGCATCAATAACGCCGTCACGTTCCGTCACATCGTCCGTTTGTCGAGCTCGTTAGAGACCGGCAAGCTGTCGAACTCGCTGATCGCCAACTACCGTAACGGCTACGTCGATGCGGCAGCCACCGTGCGCAACCTGGACACCGGGCTCAACGTCACCGGCTACCGCCTGGATGTGCCATCGTTCCTGACGTTCGACTGGCAAGGCCGCTACGCCTTCACCGATGCCTTCACGTTGCGCGCCGGCATGAAGAACATCGCCGACCGCAAACCGCCGCTGTCGCTGCGCGCCTCGTCGGGCCACCAGGTCGGGTTCGATCCGCGCTACGCCGATCCGCTCGGTCGTCAGCTGTACGTGACGGGCAACTACAAGTTCTAAGCTGAACGCAAGAAGGGCCGGATCCCTGACAGGATCCGGCCCTTTTTTTGTCTTCGCGTTTCTTGCTGCGCTCTGGTCAGCGCTTGTCCGGCCACGGCGTCAGAATCTCGGCGCCGTTTTTTGTCACCACCAGCATGTGTTCCCACTGCGCCGACAGCGACCCGTCGCGCGTCATCACGGTCCAGCCGTCCTCTAACTGGATCACGTCATCTGCGCCCATATTGATCATCGGCTCGACCGTGAAGGTCATGCCTTCTTTCAGCAGCAGGCCCGTGTTCTTGCGGCCGTAGTGCAGTACCTGTGGCTCTTCATGGTAGACGCGGCCGATGCCGTGGCCGCAATAGTCGCGCACGACCGAGAAGCCGGCGCCTTCGGCCAGCTTCTGGATTGCGTGGCCGACGTCGCCCAGGCGCGCGCCCGGGCCGACGGCGCGGATGCCGGCCATCATCGCGTCATAGGTCACTTCCACCAGCTTTTTCGCTTCGGGCGACGGCGTGCCGGCAAAGTACATGCGGCTCGTGTCGCCATGCCAGCCATCCTTGATCACGGTCACGTCGATGTTGACGATGTCGCCGTCCTTGAGGATGTCCTTCTCGCTCGGGATGCCATGGCAGACCACGCCGTTGATCGACGTGCAGAGGGTTTTCGGGAAGCCGTGGTAGCCGATATTGGCCGGCGTGGCTTTTTGTACCTTGCGGATGTGGTCGTGGCAGCGGCGGTCGAGTTCTTCGGTGGAGACGCCGGGCACGACGAATTCCTTGATCATGTCCAGCACTTCAGCGGCCATGCGGCCGGCCACACGCATCTTGGCGATGTCTTTGTCGTTCTTGAGTTTGATGGTCATACGGGGAGGGAGTCACGCGGCAGCGCCGCAGGCAAACCGCCATGATACCGCGTCGGCGCCAGTCGGGCAGGGCAGGGATGTAAAAATGCCCGCCAGGCATTGCCGGGCGGGCATGAGGTCAGGACTTCAGGACAGGGTCTTGCGACCCCGGTCCATTAGAACGACTGGTTGTAGCGGACGTAGAAGAAACGGTCCAGTGCCAGATCGACGTCAACAGCCGATGCCGAAGCTTGCGTGTTGTACGCGATGCGTGGCGACTTGTCGAACACGTTGTTGATACCGAACAGGATACGGCCATCCCACGACGTCTTGAAGCCGACGTTCACGTCATGGATGACGTACGAACCGAGCTTGTTGGCGCCGGTGCCTGCGTCAGCAGTCTCGAAGGTAGGCATGCTGCACTCGATCTGTTCCTGCACATCCCAGCAAGCATCCTTGACCGGGCTGAAGTAACGCATGCCCCAGGTCGCGCTCCAGTTGCCCATGGCCCAGTCGAGGTTGGTGTTCGACTTGACGCGGTTGTAGAACAGTTCGCCAGCGTATTGCTTCCACTCGGTGCCAGGACCGTCGTTGGTGCGGAACGAGTCGACATACGACGTTTCGTTACGCAGTGTGAACTGGCCGTAGGCGGTACGTGGCAGACGATACGAGACCGACATGTCCAGGCCTTCGGTTTCCATCGCACCCAGGTTGGCGTTTCCGCGCGACAGGGCGCTGATCTGGCCGGTGACCGGGTCGCGACGAATCACGCTGCAGTAGTCCTGGTTGCCAGCGATGTAGCACTCGTTGGCGACATAGTCAGCACCGATTGCCGTGATGCGGTTGGCGATCTTGATGTTGTACCAGTCGAGACCAACGGTCAGGCCGGTCACGAACGATGGGCTGTAGACCACGCCAACAGTCTTCGTGGTTGCCGTTTCAGGCTTGAGGAAGCTGTTGCCAGCGCCCGAGTTGAACGCGACCAGCGACTGCGTGCCGGTGGTGCTGGTGACCGGGGTGCCGGCCTGCAGCAGCTGACGGTAGGTTGCGTTGGTGCCTTGCGCCACGCAACGTGCTTGCACGGTCGGGTTGCTTGCAGCTTCACCGAAGCGGGTGTCGCATGGATCCAGGAAGGTGTCGAACGACTGCGAACCGCCGCCGAAGGTGTCACCGATGGTTGGAGCACGGAAGCCTTCAGCCCAGGTACCGCGAACCAGCACGTCCTTGACCGGCTTGTACATGAAGCTGGCCTTGCTGTTGTTGGTCACGCCGAAGTTGCTGTAGTCCGAGTGGCGGGTGGCCAGGTTGAAGTTCAGCAGTTCTGCGAACGGCTGGTCCTTCAGGACCGGGATCTGCAGCTCTGCGTACGCTTCACGCACGGTGTAGCGGCCGTAGGTTGCCTGACCCGACAGGTTGGTCGAGTAGCCCGACTGCGAGAACTGGTCAGGAACGTCCGAACCCTTGACTTCGCGGTGCTCGATACCCACTGCGACGCCCAGCGCGCCGGCTGGCAGTTGATACAGTTCGCCGGCGATATCGGCGGTGGCGCTGTTGATGGTCGAACCGTAGGTCTTGGTGCCGTTGGTGTTGATGTAAGCCAGCACGTCCGGGTTCGACGCCGATGGGCCACCCAGGATGTCAAACGGGGTGCACGAACCGAGCGCGATCGGGTTGGCAGCGGTACCGCACTGCACGACGCCGCTGGCGTTCATGAACGATGGGCCCAGAGCCTTCTTCAGGTTCAGCAGGTTGATGTTGCCGGTGTCGTTCGAGGTGCCCGAAACCTTGTTGTGGTTGTAGCCGGCGCTCCAGTTCCACGCCAGATCCTTGATGGTGAATTCACCTTCCAGGGTTGCGTCGATGTGCAGCGTGCGGTTTTCGTTGTCGGTCACGCGCGGCAGTTCGATCGTGCGGCGCTGGAAGAACAGGTCCTGGCCACGGCCGGCGCCGACGACGCTGCTGCCGAGCGGGTTGTAGTAGCTGTCCTTGTCGACGTAGACCGGGAAGGCGGCTTGCGAGGTCGACTGCAGCGGATAGCCGGCAATGGTGCGCAGCGACTGACGCTGCGAGTACATCGCGGTGGTCTTCAGGCGCATGTCTTTCGGCAGCGCGATTTCACCCTTGACGAACAGCGTGTCGAGCTTGTTCGGCGACAGCAGGTCCATGTCTTGCGTCGAGTTGTACTTGTCGTCGTTGTTGCCGACGTACGGGTGGTAGCTATTCGGGTTGCGCGAATCCTGACCCTTGCCCTGGCCGTCGAACGAGCCGGTGTGGTTCAGGTAGCGGTTGAAGCCGCCCGCAGCTGCGCTGGTCAGGGCGCCGCCGGTTAGTGGGTTAACCGGGGTGATGCGACCCCATGGACCTGCGCCCAGGCCGTCGAACGGGTGATTCGGACCGTAGGAGGTCGAGGTCAGTGCACGGGTTTGCGTACCCACGATGCCTTGCTCGGTGTGCGACAGGCCGAACATCAGCGACGCTTTGTCGTCACCGGCGCCGTAGCTCAGCGAGAAGTCCTTGTTCT
The DNA here is from genome assembly GCF_039123635.1 of Massilia sp. MP_M2. Taxonomy (NCBI): domain Bacteria; kingdom Pseudomonadati; phylum Pseudomonadota; class Betaproteobacteria; order Burkholderiales; family Oxalobacteraceae; genus Massilia; species Massilia sp. MP_M2. The sequence continues at coordinate 590,809 of NZ_JBCHJF010000001.1, read as the reverse complement.
TGCCGTCGTTCTTTTCATTCTGACCGGTGTAGATCGACAGCTGGCCGCCCTGCATGTTCTTTTTCAGGATGATGTTGATCACGCCTGCGATTGCGTCCGAACCATAGATCGACGATGCGCCGTCCTTCAGGATTTCCATGCGCTCGATCATTGCCGACGGAATGGTCGACAAGTCGGTGAAGCCATCGACCGACTGGGTCCAGCGCTTGCCGTCGACCAGCACCAGCAGGCGGTTCGAGCCCAGGTTACGCAGGCTGACGAACTGGCCGCCGGCTTCGGTGTTCGAAGTCAGCGAACCCGAACGCGAGAAGTCAGGGGCGCCAGCCGAAGACAGGTTGTTCAGGATGTCGCCGACGGTTACCAGACCCGACTTCTGGATCTGTTCCTGGCTCATGATCTGCAGTGGCTGGGCGGTTTCCAGGTCAACCTGGCGAATACGCGAACCGGTCACTTCAACGCGCTGTGGCGCAGCAACTTCCTGAGCGATCGCGGCAGTCATGCCAAGGGTCATACCGCCGAGGCAGATAGCGCGGACCGAACGGGACAAGAGTGTTTCCATCATGTTGCAGAACTCCTAGGGGTGTAAGCGCGGCGGGACCTGGGTAAGGGCCTGCCACCGAAAAAATGTCGCGGTGCGACTCGCTGAAAAACGCCAACTAATTGGTCAAACGGCTTTTCAAGTCAGCAATAAAACCATTCGGGGGACTTCACTGTCAATGCATACGCACCAGAAGGGTGAGAATGTGACCGTTTTGTTGCAGAAATGTGTATTTACTAAATTTCGATATCACATGTAATTGACTAGGCGGTTACTTGCTGATCTAAGTTTGGCGGGACGGCAAAAAGCCCGCCGGGCTTGCGCCTGGCGGGCTTTTTACGCAATTAAATTGCGGTTTACCGACGAATCACTTAAAACGACTGATTGTAGCGAACGTAGACAAATCGATCGATCGGCAATTCCGGGCTGACCGACGACGACGACGAGTTGCCGCCGGTGGCCGAGCCTGCGCTGTAGTTGATGACCGGTTTCTTGTCGAAGATGTTGTTCGCGCCGAGCAGCAGCTTGGCGTTCCATGGCAGCGCGTAACCGATCGACAGGTCGCCGTACCACATCTCCTTGGCGCGGGTGTAGCCGGTGCCCCAGCTGGTCTTGGCGGTCGGATCCGAGCATTCGCCCGGCAGCGTCAGCGAGAAGCAACGGTTTTTCTGGCTGCTGTAGAAGCGGGCCGTGAAGGTCGCGCTCCAGTTGCCCATGTTCCAGTCGAGCGACGTGTTCGACTTGACGCGGAACGTGTCGTATTCGCCGGCCTCCTCGATCCATTCCGAATCCGGGGTCGACTGGCGCTTGTACGTGTCGGTGTAGGTCGTTTCGCTGCGGATGCCGAACTGGCCCCAGGCCGTGCGCGGCAGGCGGTAGTTGATTGCAAGGTCGACGCCTTCGGTCTCGACCTTGCCGCGGTTGGTGTTGCCGATCTGCAGATCGACGACCTGGCCGCTGGCGTCACGCGTGATCAGCGAGCAGAAGTTTTCCACGTTGAACAGGAAGCACTCTTCGATCGTGTCGGTGGCCGACACGCCCGTGATCAGGTTGTCGATCTTGATGTTGAACCAGTCGACCGAGACCGACAGGCCCGGCACGCTCGACGGACTGAGGACCAGGCCCAGCGTGCGGGTCTTGGCGGTTTCGGGCAGCAGGAAACTGTTGCCGGCGCCGGTCGTGAACGGGAACGGGGTCTGGCCGCCGGTGGCAGGCACGTTCGCGCCCGTCTGGTTTTTCTGGCGGAAGCCTGCAGGCACGCCGCGCGCTGCGCAGCGCTGGGCCACGGCCGGGTTGACGGCCGCTTCGCCGACGACGCTGTCGCAGGCGTCGAGGTAGCTGGCGAAGGTCTGCGAGCCGCCGCCGAACGTGTCGCCCAGGGTTGGCGCGCGGAAGCCTTCGGCGTAGGTACCGCGCGTGAGCAGGTCACGTACCGGTTTCCACATGAAGCTGGCCTTGCTGTTGGTGGTCGAGCCGAAGTTCGAATAGTCCGAATAACGCGACGCCAGATTTACGCTGAGCAGTTGGGCGAACGGCACGTCCTTGAGCAGCGGGATGTTCGCTTCCAGGTAGGCTTCGCGCACGGTGTAGCGGCCATAGGTCGGATTGCCGGCCAGGCTCGACGAGAAGCCCGAGCGCTCGAACTGGCCCGGCACGTCGTTGCCGCGCACTTCGCGGTGCTCGATACCGCCGGCAACGCCGACGGCGCCAGCTGGCAGCGTGAACAGTTCGCCGCTGAGGTCGGCGGTGGCGCTGTTGACGACCGAGCTGTAGGTGGCTTGGGCGGTCGACATCACGTAATCGAGCGCTTCCGGGGTCGAGGCCGATGGGCCGCCCAGGATGTTCCATGGGGTGCATTCGCCCAGGCCGACCGGCGCGGCGGCGGTGCCGCACTGGACGATGCCTGCAGCATTGCGGAACGACGGACCGAGGGCGCGCTTGAGGTTGATGAGGTTCAGGTCGCCATAGCCGGATACCTGGCCGTCGACCTTGCTGTGGTTGTAGCCCACGCTCCAGTTCCACGGCAGCGTGCGGATCGAGAACTCGCCTTCCAGCGAAGCGTCGATATGCAGGCTGCGGTTGCTGTTGTCGGTCACGCGCGGCACTTCGATCGTGCGGCGGTAGAAGAACAGGTCCTGGCCATTGCCGGCGCCGGCCACCGCGTTGCCGTATGGGTTGTAGTAGCTGTCCTTGTCGACATACACCGGGAAGCGGGCCTGCGAGGTCGAGCTCAGCGGATAGCCGGCGACCGTGCGCGACGACTTGCGGTCGGCGTACATTGCGGTGGTCTTGAAGCGCATATTGGCTGGCAGTTCGACTTCACCCTTGACGAAGAGCGACGTCAGCTTGCTTGGCGTCAAAAAGTGCATCTGGCTGGTCGGGTTGAACAGGTCGGCCGGCGCATTGGTGAAGGGATGGTAGTTGGCCGGATTGCGCGAGTCCTGGCCGGTGCCGTCGCCCAACGGGCCGCCGGTGTGGTTCAGTACACGGTCAAAGCCGCTCGCGGCGCCGGTCGGGCTGACCTGGCGGATACGGCCCCATGGGCCGCTGCCCAGCGCCGAATTCGGCCGCGTCGGGCCATTCGTCGTGGCGGTGATGTCGCGCGTGCGCGCCCAGACGCCGCCCTGGTCGGTATGGGTCAGGCCGAACAGCAGCGACGCCTTGTCGTCGCCGGCGCCGTAGGTGACCGAGTAGTCCTTGGTCTTGCCGTCGTTTTCTTCGTTCTGGCCGTGGTAGACGCTGACCTGGCCGCCCTGCATGGTTTTCTTCAGGATGATGTTGACCACACCCGAGATCGCATCCGAACCGTAGATCGACGAAGCGCCATCCTTCAGGATTTCGACGCGCTCGATCAGCGCCGACGGGATCGTCGACATGTCGGTGTAGCCGTTGACCGACTGGGTCCAGCGCTTGCCATCGACCAGCACCAGCAGGCGCTGCGCGCCCAGGTTGCGCATGTCGAGGAACTGGCCGCCCTGTTCGCGGCCCGCGCCCAGCGACGAACCGCGTGAGAAGGCGGGCACGCCGGCCGACGACATGCTGTTGATGATGTCGCCGACCGTGACCAGGCCACTTTTCTGAATCTGTTCCTGGCTCATCACCTGGACGGGCTGCGCCGTTTCCAGGTCGACCTGGCGAATGCGGGAACCGGTCACTTCGACGCGCTGCAGAGCTTCTTGCGCAATGGCGGTCATCGACGTCAGCGCCAGCGTCACGGCGAGTGCGATCTTGGTACGTTGTTGCATGTGCTCTCCATCCTGCGCTCCATGGGTGTGGGGCAGTTTTTATGATTGATAGGCGAAAACAGTGCATGGCCAGCAAACGGCGATACCTTTTTGCTGATATGCATGCACACGAAGTATCAGAACATTCCACATTAAGGGGTGTCAATGCGCGAGGAGGACATTTCTGTGGCAAAAACAACAGTTGGTAGAAAGAAACTAAATGACTGAAAAGTCAGCAGTATGTACGTGCTTTTGGGGTGCAATAAATGGTGCTTCTGGCTGGAAGTAGTGCTGAATAAACGCAGGCGCACCGGGGTGGTGCGCCTGGCATCAATCGGTAAAACAGGCGTGCCACAGGCGCAATACGCTGTCGGGATGGGCGCCCACCTGGGCCGGCTCGACCCGCGTCTTGTCGTGGCCCTGCAGCCGCACGCTGTGCTGCAGCTTGCGCATGGCGCGATACGCTGCAGCGACCTCGCTGGCCAGGGCCGCGTCGATCAGGCCCAGTTCGCCGCACAGGTGCAGCAGGGCGATGTTGCCGGCGTTGGCGGTCAGCTGCGGGTAGGTGTGCGCGTGGCGCAGCACCAGGTATTGCACGATGAACTCGATGTCGATCATGCCGCCCGCGTCGTGCTTGAGATCGAACTGGGTGCTGCGGTTCAGGTTCGCGTCATGCATGCGCGCGCGCATCTGCACGACCTCGTTCTTCAGCACCGCCGCCTGGCCAGAGCGGTCCTTGCGCAGCACCTGTTCGCGGATCGCCTCGAAGCGCGCGCCGATGGCGGCGTCGCCGGCGCAGAAGCGCGCCCGCGTCAGTGCCTGGTGTTCCCAGATCCAGGCCGCCTCGCTCTGGTAGCGCTCGAAGGCGGCGAGGGACGAGACCAGCATCCCGCTGGCGCCATCCGGGCGCAGGGCGATGTCGATGTCGAACAGAATACCGGCCGGCGTCGGCGCCGTCATCCAGGTGATGAAGCGCTGGGCCAGCCTCGCGTACAGCGGCGGCGCGTCGCCATCGTCGTCCTCGTATAAAAAGATCACATCCAGGTCGGACACGTAGCCGAGCTCCTTGCCTCCCAGCTTGCCGTAGGCGATGACGGCAAAGCGCGGTACCTCGCGGTGGTGGCCATTGACCGCGCGCCAGGCGTGCGTCACCACGGCGCCGACGATCGTGTCGGCCAGTGCCGACAAATGATCGGCCAGGTGCTCGACCGACAGTTCGCCGGCCAGGTCAAGCGCCAGCAGGCGGAACAGCTGCGCGTGGTGCGTCTCGCGCAGGATGTCGAGCTGGCGCTCGGTGTCGCCGGCCGCGTCCGTCAACTGCGTGTCGAGCGTGGCCGCCAGTTGCGGCAGCGCTTCGGCGCCGGCATTGCGGTCGTCCAGCAACTCGTCGAGCAGGATCGGGTGCTGGGTCAGGAACGTCGCGGCCCAGCCGCTGGCATTGATCATCCGGATCACGCGCCCTAGCGTATGCGGGTATTCGGTCAGCAGCGCCAGGTAGGCCGAGCGGCGCGCGATCGCCTCGAACAGGTCGAGCAGGCGCCCCAGCGTGGCGCCGTGGTTGCCCATGCCGGCGTCCTTCACGACGGTGGCGATCAGGGGCAGGGCGGCCTCGACCAGCGCCAGCAGGCGCACGCGGCTGAAGTCGGGCAGGCTGGCCAGGCGCGCGCCCTGCAGCGTGTTGGTCAGGCGGGCGGCGGCACTTCGCGTGTCGTTGAAGCCCAGGCCGGCCAGGCGTTGGGCAAGCGCATCGAGGTTGTCCAGGTCGTCGACGAGGGCCGGCGCGTCGGGGTCCTGGTCGGGCGTTTCCTTGTCGGCGAAGATGGCGTCGAACTGCTGCGCGACGTACGTGCGCTGTTGTTCCAGCCGCGCGAGCAGGGTGGCTTCATCCGGGCAGCCCATCATGCGCGCCACCGTCAGGCGGTCGTCGTCGCTCACCGGCAGCGTGTGAGTCTGGGCGTCTTCGAGATATTGCAGCCGGTGTTCGAGGTTGCGCAGGAAGGTGTAGGCCGCAAGCAGGCGTTCGACCGTGTCGACCGTCAGGAGCTCGCGCTCGGCCAGCAGGAGCAGCGTCTTGCGCGTGGAGCGCTCGCGCAGCGCCGGATCGCGCCCGCCGCGAATCAGCTGGAACACCTGGGCCAGGAACTCGATCTCGCGGATGCCGCCACGGCCCAGCTTGACGTTGTGGCTGCGCTCGGGATGCAGGCGCTCCTGGCGCTTGACCTCGGCGCGGATCTGGGCGTGCATCGTGCGAATCGCGTCGATCACGCCGAAGTCGAGGTAGCGCCGGAACACGAACGGCTGCACGATGGCGTCCAGCGCCGCGATGTCGTCCGGCTCGCCCGTGACGGCGCGCGCTTTCACCCACGCATAGCGTTCCCATTCGCGGCCCTGGACGATCAGATATTCTTCGACCATGCCGAAGCTGGCCGCCAGCGGGCCCGACTTGCCATTGGGGCGCAGCGCCATGTCGACCCGGAACACGAAGCCATCCTCGATCACTTCGGACAATGCCGCGCTCAGGCGGCGCCCCAGACGGATGAAGAATTCGTGGTTTGACAACTGGCGCTGGCCGGGCGCGGCGGCTGTCTCGCCGTCTTCCGGGTACACGAAGATCAGGTCGATATCCGACGACACATTGAGCTCGCCGCCACCCTGCTTGCCCATGGCCAGCACGATCAGGTGCTGCGGGCGGCCCGAATCCTCGCCGACCGGCATCCCGTGCGCCGCGACCAGCTCGGCCATCAGGCTGGCCACATGGGTCTGGATGGCGAAGTCGGCAAAGGCCGTCATCGCGGTGACGACTTCATCGAGGTCGGCCTGGCCGCCGAGATCGCGCGCGACGATGGTCGAGATCAACAGGTTGCGCACCCGGCGCATGGCGCGCTCGAGCGGCAATCCTTTCGCCAGTTCGGTCTCGAGAAGGGCGCGAAAATCGGCGTCCGCCAGCGATAATGCGGACAAGCTGGCGAGCTGTGCGGCGCGCTCGGGCGCCGCGCCCAGCCAGCGCGCGACGAAACGCGACGCGCTGGCAGGAACAACAACAGTGGCTGGGGCAGTCTGTGGTGCAGGGGAAACTTCGGTCATCGTTGATCCTGGGAAACGCGATGGACGGCCGCTTCAATAGGCCGTTAGTCGGGGCCGGCAGGCAGTCGATGCGTTAAAATGGCCGGCTAACAGGCCGTCGATGCTGCCCGGGTCAGCACCGATGGTAAGGTAGACGCCGCAACGCATGCAAGCGACCTGTTTTTTTAGCTATACATTTTTCGGCGAGCCTTTGTTATTAGCACCTTGATGCACAACCCGGATCCGCAGGCGACGTCCACGTCCCGGCCGCTGGCCGTACGCTGGCGCCGGCTGCGCGCGTGCTACCGCTTCGCGAACCTGGCCTCGCACCATGTGCTGGGCTTTGCCGTCAAGCTGCTGCTGATCGTGTATTTCGCGCTGGCCGTGCTGTTCCTGGTGCTGCGCTACGCCATCCTCCCCAATATCGACCTGTACAAGAACGACATCGAGCGCGTGGCCGGCCATGCGCTCGGCGGCCGCGTCACGATCTCGCAGCTGGCCGCGTCCTGGCACGGCATGCGCCCGGCGTTGTTGCTGCGCGACGTGCGCCTGCACGATCGCCGGGGCCGGCAAGTGCTGGCCTTGCCGCAAGTCGACGCCACGGTCGGCTGGTGGAGCATCGCCGCGCTCGAACCCCGTTTTGCGTCCCTTGACATCATCGGCCCGCGCCTGTCCGTGCGGCGTGGCCGCGACGGCGTGCTCGTCGTGGCCGGCGTGCGGCTCGACCAGCAGCAGGGCGATGGCGCCGGCGCCGACTGGCTGCTGCGCCAGCGCGAAATCGTGATCCGCGATGGCCGCGTCGACTGGGTCGACGACTTGCGCGGCACGCCGCCGCTGGCGCTGCAGGGCGTCACGCTGGCGCTGCTCAACCGCTGGGGTGCGCACCATGTGGCGCTGACGGCGACGCCGCCGGCGCGTCTGGGCGGCCCGATCGATATCCGCGCGCGCTTCCGGCACCGCTTCGGCCAGCAGCCGTCCGATGTCACGCGCTGGAAGGGCGAGCTGTACGCCGACCTGCGCGACGTCGACCTGGGCGCCTGGAAGCGCTTCGTCGATTATCCGATCCAGCTCGAACGGGGCCGTGGCTCGCTGCGCACCTGGATCAGCGTGGACCAGGCCCGCCTGGCCGGTTTTACTGCCGACCTGGCGCTGGCCGGCGTGAATGCGCGCCTGGGACCGGACATCGCGCCGCTGCAACTGGCGCGCGTGTCGGGGCGCCTGAGCGCGCGCGAAACCCTGTTGCCCGGCAAGGTCGACGGCAAGCCGACCTTTGGCGCGAACGGCCACGCAATGCGGCTCGACAATTTCACGGTGGTGGCGCGCGATGGCCGCGCCTTGCCGCCGGCCACGCTCGAACAGACCTGGCGCCCCGCCGCCGATGGCAAGCCCGAGCAGGGCACGCTGCGCGCGCAGGGCCTCGATATCGGCGCACTGGCTGCGCTGGCCCAGTACCTGCCGATTTCTCCCGTGCAGCGTGGCTTGCTGGCCGATTACGCGCCGCGCGGGGTGTTGCAGGATGTCAGCGCCGAATGGGATGGGCGCTATCCCGGTGTGACCGGCTGGCGGATCCGCGGTGACGTCGCCGGGCTGGCGCTGAAAGCCCAGGCCGCGCGCCCGGGACGGGCCGCCACACCCGGTTTCGAGAACCTGAGCGGGCGCATCGACGCCAACGAGCGCGCCGGCAGCGTCAAGCTCGACTCGCAGCAATTTGCCTTGACGATGCCGGCCTGGTTCGCCGAGCCGCGCATGCCGTTCGACCGCCTGGCCCTGGCTGCACGCTGGCAGTTTGACGCGGGCCGGCAATTGCAGGTCGATATCGACGATCTGGACTTTGCGCAGGGCGCGTTCAAGGGCTCGGTCTCGGGCCGCCACACTATGCCGCTCACGCCGGGGCATGGGCCAGGCACCGCCGACTTCAGCGGCAGCCTCGATGGTTTCCCGATCGACAAAATCGGTACCTTCCTGCCGCTGGCCACGCCGCACGGCCTGCACGACTGGCTGGTCGGCGCGCTGCAGGGCGGCCAGCTGCACGACACCACGCTGCGCCTGCGCGGCGACCTCGCGCAGTTTCCGTTCAAGGCCGCCGACACCGGCGAATTCCGTGTCGCCGGACGCCTGGCAGGCGCGCGGCTCGAATACGCGCCCGGCCACCGCCATCCGGACGGCACGCCGCTGTGGCCACTGGCCGAAGCCATTGACGGGCGCATCGTGTTCGACCGCGCGCGCATGGAAATCAATGGCAAGAGCCTGCGCACGCTGGGCGTGGCGCTGTCGAACGTCAAGGCCGTGATCCCCGACCTGGGCGCACACGACAAGATGATGCTGGAAATCGACGGCGCCGGCGCCGGGCCGCTGCAGGAATTCCTGCGCTACGTGGCCGCCACGCCGGTGCTGGGCTGGATCGGCCACTTCACCGAAGACACGCAGGGCAGCGGCAACGCAAGGCTCGATCTGAAGCTGCGCCTGCCGCTGTCGCACCTGAACGACGCCAAGGTGCAGGGCAACCTGCAATTGCAGGGCAACGAGGTGGTGCTGTTCCCCGAACTGCCGGCGCTGCAGAATGCCCAGGGACGGATCGCGTTCCACGACCATGGCTTTGGACTGGAAGGCGTCGGTGCTGATTTTCTGGGTGCGCCGCTGGCCGTGGGCGGCGGCACGGCGCCTGACGGCAGCACGCGCGTGACGCTGGCCGGCACGTTGTCGGCCGAGGGCATGCGCCGCACCGCACCGGTGCCGGCGTTGGGCCGCCTGGCCGGGCGCCTGTCGGGCAGCACGCCATATCGTGGCGAGATCGTCGTCAAGGCCGGGCGCCGCACGATCACCATCGATTCGGCACTGGCGGGCCTGGGCATCGAACTGCCGGCCCCGCTGAACAAGGTGCAGGACGCCAGCCTGCCGCTACATTTCGTGCTCGAGGGCGAGCCAACCGTCGAGGGCCTGGCGCGCGACGTCATCCGCGTCGGCGTGGGGCCGGGCCTGGCTGCGCGCTATGAACGCGAAAAGCAGGGCAAGGGCGCCTGGCGCGTGACCCATGGCGGTATTGGCGTGAACGTGCCGGCGCCGCGCCCCGAGGGTGGCCTGATGGCGCACCTGGACATGAAGGCGCTGAATGTCGACCATTGGCTGGCGGCCGGCCGCGCCATTGCCGGCATGGATGCAAACGCGCCTGCTCCGGCGGCAGATGCGGCCCCGGCCGGCGGCGCCGATGTCACCCAGTACGTGCTGCCGACGGTGGTGGCCGGGCGGGTGGGCGAACTGACGGTCGGCGAGCGGCGCGTGGCCGACGTGGTCATTGGCGCCACGCACGTGGGCGACACGTGGCGCGCCAACCTGCATTCGCGCCAGGCCAGCGGCTACCTGACCTGGGCCGAGACACCCAGCGGCCTGGGCAAGGTCACGGCCCGCCTGGCCTCGCTCGTGATCCCCGAATCGGCCGAGGCCGAGGTCAAGGACCTGCTCGAGTCGAACAAGGGCGCCACGGCCAGCATCCCGTCGCTCGACATCGTGGCCGAGCGTTTCGAGCTGTTCAACACCAATCTGGGACGCCTGGAACTGAACGCCAGCAATGTGCGCGCACTGGCCGGGCGCGAGTGGCGCATCGACCGGCTTGCGCTGAGTAATCCCGATGGCAAGCTGAACGCGTCGGGCCGCTGGCTGACCAAGGATGGCAAGAGCAATACCAGCCTGAACTTCGCGCTCGACATGGACAATGCCGGGCGCCTGCTGGACCGCGTGGGCTTCCCGGACACGGTCGGGCGCGGCAACGGCTATCTGCGCGGCGACATCTCATGGGCCGGCCTGCCGTACGCAATGGACATCCCGAGCCTGTCGGGGCAGATCGAGATGAACGTCGAATCGGGCCAGTTCCTCAAGCAGGACCCGGGCGCGGCCAAGCTGCTGGGCGTGCTGAGCCTGCAGGCCTTGCCGCGCCTGCTCAAGCTCGACTTCCATGACGTGTTTTCCGATGGCCTGGCGTTCGACGGCATCACGGCCAACGCGATGATCACGCGCGGCGTCGTGCGCACCGATAACCTCAAGATGCATGGCGTGGCAGCCACCGTTTTAATGAACGGCACGGCCGACATCGCCAACGAGTCGACCAATCTGCGCGTGGTCGTGATCCCGGAATTCAATCTGGGCACCGGACCGCTCGTGTACGGCCTGGCCGTCAATCCGGTGCTGGGCCTGGGCGGCTATCTGGCCCAGTTGTTCCTGCGCGCGCCGGTGATGAAGGCGCTGACTTACCAGATGCAGGTGACAGGACCGTGGAAATCGCCGACCATTACCAAAATCCCCAACGGACCTGACAGCGCATCCGCCGCCCCCACTGCCACCCCCACTGCCAGCAAGGAATGACATGACGACCGTAGCCGCGATCCAGATGGTTTCCACTCCACACCTTGACGACAACCTGGTCACCGTGCGCCGCCTCGTGGCCGAGGCCGCCGGCAAGGGCGCCACGCTCGTGGCCCTGCCCGAGTACTGGCCGATCATGGGCATGACCGATGTCGACAAGGTGGCGCTGGCCGAAGCGCCGGGCGCCGGTCCGATCCAGGACTGCATGGCTGAACTGGCGCGCGAACACGGCATCTGGCTGGTTGGCGGCACGCTGCCGCTCGTCTCGCCCAGCGCGGGCAAGGTGCTCAATACCACGCTCGTGTACGACCCGCAGGGTGTGTCGATGAGCCGCTACGACAAGATCCACCTGTTTGGCTTTAACAAGGGCGCCGAATCGTACGATGAGGCGCGCACCATCGTGCCGGGCGATGCGGTCGGCGTGTTCGATGCGCCGTTCGGGCGCGTCGGGCTGTCGGTGTGCTACGACCTTCGCTTTCCCGAGCTGTACCGCGCGATGGGCGAGTGCGCACTGATCATCGTGCCGGCGGCGTTTACCTTCACCACCGGCCGGGCGCACTGGGAAGTGCTGCTGCGCGCGCGTGCCATCGAGAACCAGTGCTATGTGCTGGCCGCGGCCCAGGGCGGCATGCACGTCAATGGCCGCCGCACCTGGGGCCACAGCATGCTGGTCGACCCTTGGGGCGAGGTCAAGGCGGTGCTGCCCGAAGGCGAGGGCGTGATCACGGGCGAACTCGATCCGGCGTTCCTGCGCGGGGTACGCGACAGCCTGCCGGCGCTGCGGCACCGCAAGCTGTAACACAGTCTGTCATGCGGGGCGGGCGCGCCCGCCTGGCGCGACGATGCGAACCAACCGTATATGGCACAATGCCCGTTCCAACCGACGCCTGAAGCGAACCACCATGACGCCATTCGAACCGAATCTTTCCGCCATCGCCGTTGCGCGTGACGTTCTCCTGACGCCATTCGGCCTGGACGAAGACAAGCTGCTGCGCGCGCTGGGAACGATGTTCACGCACAAGGTCGACTATGCCGACCTGTACTTCCAGTTCACCAAGAGTGAAGGCTGGAGTCTCGAAGAAGGCATCGTCAAGAGCGGCAGTTTCTCGATCGACCAGGGCGTCGGCGTGCGCGCCGTCTCGGGTGAAAAGACGGCATTCGCGTATTCGGACGAGATTTCCGAAGGGGCGCTGCTGGACGCCGCTGCTGCCACGCGCACCATCGGGCGCCAGGGCGCCGGGCGCATCAAGATCGCGCGCAGCACCCAGCACAGCGGCGGGCGTTCGCTGTACCTGCCCAACGATCCATTGGTCTCGCTCGATGCGACGGCCAAGGTGACGTTGCTCGAGCGCGTCGAAAAAATGGCACGTGCGAAAGATCCGCGCGTGGTCCAGGTGATGGCGGGCCTGGCCGGCGAATACGATGTCGTGCTGGTGCTGCGCAGCGATGGCGTGCTGGCGGCCGATATCCGGCCGCTGGTGCGCGTGTCGGTCACCGTCATCGCCGAGCAGAACGGGCGGCGCGAAGTCGGCTCGTCCGGCGGCGGCGGGCGCTTCGACTATGGCTATTTCACCGACGAGGTGCTCGAGCGCTATGCGACCGATGCCGTCAAGGCGGCCTGCGTGAACCTGGAAGCGCGGCCGGCGCCGGCCGGCCCGATGACGATCGTGCTGGGCCCGGGCTGGCCTGGCGTACTGCTGCACGAAGCGGTCGGCCACGGTCTGGAGGGTGACTTCAACCGCAAGGGCTCGTCGTCGTATGCCGGCATGATCGGCCAGCGCGTGGCGGCCAAGGGCGTCACCATCGTCGACGATGGCACGCTGCAGGACCGGCGCGGCTCGCTCAATGTCGACGACGAAGGCAATCCGACCCAGTGCACGACACTGATCGAGGACGGCATCCTGAAAGGCTATATCCAGGACACCATGAACGCGCGCCTGATGAAGATGCCGGTCACCGGCAATGCGCGCCGCGAATCGTTCGCGCACCTGCCGATGCCGCGCATGACCAACACCTATATGCTCGCCGGCGACAAGGACCCGCAAGAAATCCTGGCCTCGGTCAAGAACGGCCTGTATGCGGTGAACTTCGGCGGCGGCCAGGTCGATATCACGAACGGCAAGTTCGTGTTTTCGGCCAGCGAGGCCTACATGATCGAAGACGGCAAGGTTACCTACCCGGTCAAGGGCGCGACGCTGATCGGCAATGGTCCTGAAGTCATGAACCGCATCTCGATGATCGGCAACGACATGCGCCTGGATTCGGGCGTGGGCGTGTGCGGCAAGGAAGGCCAGAGCGTGCCGGTGGGCGTGGGCCAGCCGACATTGCGCATCGATGGCGTCACGGTCGGCGGCACGGCTTGAAGCTGCGTGGATGCTGCGCGGCTGTGGTATCCGGTAACAAGCTGTCTGTACAAGCCGTCATCGACGGATAAAGGGCTTGCCAAGTTTTGCGGGTTGTTGCTATAGTCAATTGACCAAACACGGACGACCTCATGCGCCACGCTTTCTTTACCTGCTTTTTTTACTTTAGCCATTCCAGCCTCAGGCGGTGGAACAGCAGCGGGTACGCGCAGTAAAAGTCCCGGCAGCATCCAGACAAACCGCCAGCAATGGCGGTTTTTTTATTTTCAGACGAACTAAAACCGAACTCAACCGAGCACGAAAGAGAGTCCAGCATGCCCCGCACCGACGACCTACGCATCCGTGAAATGAAGGAACTGACGCCGCCCTCGCACCTGATCCGCGAGTACCCCGTCACCCCGGCGGCCGAGCAGACTGCGGCCGGCGCACGCGTCGATCTGCACCGCATCCTGCATGGCCAGGACGACCGCCTGATGGTGGTGATCGGGCCCTGCTCGATCCACGACCCGAAGGCCGCGCTCGAGTACGCCCGCCGGCTGGCAGAACAGCGCCAGCGCTTGGCCGGTGAACTCGAGATCGTGATGCGGGTCTACTTTGAAAAGCCCCGCACGACGGTCGGCTGGAAAGGCCTGATCAACGACCCGTACATGGACAACAGCTTCCGCATCAATGACGGCCTGCGCATGGCGCGCGAGCTGCTGCGCGACATCAACGCGATGGGCCTGCCGGCCGGCACCGAATTCCTCGACGTGATCAGTCCGCAGTACATCGCCGACCTGATCAGCTGGGGCGCGATTGGCGCGCGCACGACCGAGTCGCAGGTGCACCGCGAGCTGGCGTCCGGCCTGTCGTGTCCGGTCGGTTTCAAGAACGGCACCGACGGCAATATCAAGATCGCGACCGAGGCGATCAAGGCCGCCTCGCAGCCGCACCACTTCCTGTCGGTGACCAAGGGCGGCCACTCGGCCATCGTGTCGACCTCGGGCAACGAGGATTGCCACATCATCCTGCGTGGCGGCAAGACGCCGAACTACGACGCCGCCAGCGTCGACGATGCCTGCCGCCAGATCGCCGCGCTGGGCCTGGCCAGCCGCCTGATGATCGACGCGTCGCATGCCAATAGTTCGAAAAAACCCGAGAACCAGGTGCCGGTGTGCGCCGACATCGCCGCGCAGATCGCAGCCGGCGACGATCGCATCGTGGGCGTGATGATCGAATCGAACCTGGTGGGCGGGCGCCAGGATCTGGTGCCGGGCAAGGAATTGACGTATGGCCAGTCGGTGACCGATGGCTGCATTGACTGGGACAGCAGCCTGCAGGTGCTCGATGGGCTGGCGGCGGCGGTGCGCCAGCGCCGCTTGCGGCAAGAGTAAAGCATGCGGCGCACGCTGCGCCGCAGCCATAACGACAAAGGGGCGCACCGAGGTGCGCCCCTTTCGTTCTAACTTACTGCGATCAGAACTTGGCGGTCAGGTTCAGGAAGATATGACGGCCCATCGCGTCATACACCTGCGGGTAGGTGTTGCCGTTGCCGAAGACGGCAGCGACCACGCCCGACAACGGTGGGTCCTTGTCCAGCGCATTGTTCACGCCTGCGCGCAGGGTGAAGTTGCGGTTGATCTGCCAGCTGCTGACCAGATCCAGGTAGTTGCGTGCGCCGAGGCTTGCATCCGCTGGTTCCGATTCGGTGTCCAGGTCAACACCGCGCACATAGCGCCAGGTTGCGCCCAGTTCCACGCCATTCCAAGGGGTGCCCCAGACAGCGCGCAGCTTGTGACGCCATTTTGGCAGCGGCACGCCGCAGGTAGGACCATGCAGGCCGGCGCATTCACGCGTATCGCCGCCTGGCAAGTCCTGTTGCTGGAACTCCTTCAGGTAGGTACCCATCAGCGACAGGTTCAGGCTGCCCCAGGCGCCCATCTTGGCGTTCCAGTTCGCACCCAGGTCAATACCCTTGGTCGATGCCATGCCCAGGTTCTGGTTGGTGGCGACGATCTGCGCGGTTTCCAGTGCCCACAGGGTGCCCAGACGGTCACGCGTGATCAGCGAGCAGAATGTCGGGTCGCCCGTTGCCAGACACGAGTCGAGGCTGGTCGTTGCCGGCAAGCCGCCGATGATGCCCTTGACCTTCATGTCGAAGGCGTCGATGGTGATCGACGTGTTGCGCGTCGGTGTCAGCACCAGGCCCAGCGTGTACGAGTCGGACTCTTCCGGTGCCAGTTTCGTATTGCCGCCGGTGATCTGGTTGTACTGCTGGGCCGGCGAATCGACGATGTTGCCGTACTGGGCAGCAGTCACGCCAGTGCGTGCGCACTGGGCCAGGGTAGCGGTTGGGGTCTCGCCGGCGCATGGGTCGGACGACATGTCGTACAGGCCCAGGCCGGCCGGCGTGTACAGTTCGACCACGTTGGCGGCGCGTGCGGCGCGCTGATAGCTGAAGCGGAACTTCGCTTCCTTGATCGGCGCCCATTCGATGCCCGCACCATATGAGCTGGTCTTCTGGCCGGTCGAGTAGTCCGACTTGCGATAGCTGGCCGTGGCGTTGAGCTGGTCGGCGAACGGTTGCTTCTGCAGGATCGGGATGCGGGTTTCGGCATAGTAGTCACGCACGCTGAACTGGCCGCTCACGTTCTTGGTCGGGCCGCCCTGGCCAGCCAGGTCGCCCGATTCGAAGGCGGCATCGTTGTCCAGCGACAGTTTTTCGGTGCGGTGTTCCCAGCCGAGCGCCAGGCCGATGCCCTCGGTGCTGGTCGGGAGCTTCAGACCGTATTCGCCCAGGTCGGTCGACAGATTGACGCCCTGCACGGTTTGCGACGTGCTGCCGCGCTGGAAGCCCGGGGTTTGCAGGTAGGTCAGTGCTTCCTGGGTGATGCCGCCGAGGCTCCAGATATTGTAGGGCACGCAGTTCGGATCGATGCCGTTCAGGGTGCTGCGGCAGACCGGTGCACCGTTGGCGCCACGGACGACGTCCAGTGCGCGCGCGCTGCGGGCAACCGAGAAGTCATTGAAGTAGGTTTCGGCGTAGCGGACCTTGCCAACCTGCGCGAAGACGTCGTATTTCCAGTTGCCGACATCGCCCTTGACGCCGACCACGCCGCGATAGGACGTGTGGTTCAGGTCGTCGCGGCGGCCACCGCCTTCGACGTTGCGGCGGAAGATCACCAGATCGGCCGTGTCGCCCGGCGCGTTCAGGCCCAGCGTCTGGCGCCAGGCATTCGACAGCAGCGGGTTCTCGAACGTGATCGCATTGGCACCCGAAGCGTCGAGGCCGAACAGGCCGGACGGCGCGATCTGGGCGACGGTGCTGTCATCGTGGAAGCTGGCCTCGCCGTAGACGCGGGTCTTGTCGTTGATGTCGTAGTGCGTGAACGAGCTGAACGTGTAGCGCTCCGACGGACGGCGGAAATAATTCAGCGGGCCGAAGTTGTAGGCATCCCTCGCGCCAACATATGGACGCACGCCGCCGTTCGCATCGGCCACGGTGAAGCTGCGCGTGCCGACCAGGAAACGGCCCGGGAAGCTGGTGCCTGAGCCGCCGCAGTTGAACGTGTCGCCCGTGGTGGAGCCGCCCAGCGAGCACGCCGTGAAATCACGCTCCGATTGCAGCAGCGCGTCTTCTTTCTTGTAGCCCAGGAACACCACGGCATTGCCGCGGCCGTCGGCGAAGTTGCCGCCCATCGTCAGGCTGATGTCCTTGACCTTGGCGTCGGCGCTCTTGTCGCCCGGCAGCTGGAAGTTGCGGCGCGTAGCGGCATCGGCCGCAGGCCCGCCATTTTGCTGGTGGTTGTAAAACTGGTAGTTGCTGTCGATCTGGACGCCCTGGAAGTTGTCGTCCATGATGAAGTTGACCACGCCGGCCACGGCGTCGGAGCCGTAGATGGCACCGGCGCCGCCGGTCAGCACTTCGACGCGCTTGACCAGGCCCACCGGGATCTGGTTCAAGTCGGCGGCCGGATTGCGCGGGCTGCCTGCCGGCAGGCGGCGACCATTGACCAGCACCAGGGTGCGGTCGGCGCCGAAATTGCGCAGGTTGACGGTGGCGGTGCCGGTTGAGCCGTTCGAGACCGAGCCGCCCTGGTCAGCGAAGACCTGGGGCAGGTTGTTCAGCAGGCTCTCGACCGAACGCACACCTTCGAGCTTGATGTCCTTGGCGTTGACGACGGTAACCGGGCTGATGCTTTCCAGGTTGGCCGTGGCGATGCGTGAACCGGTCACTTCCACGCGCTGAGGTTCGCCTGTAGCGGGCGCCGTGTCCTGGGCGTGGGCCGCCGAGAACGCGACGATCATGCCGCCTGCACAGATCAGCCGAACCGATCGAGATAACACTGTTTCAACCATCATGTCGATTTTCCCAGGTAAGACCTGCAGGGCGGATGTCGCCTGCAGTGATGTCATTGGATTGCCACCGCGAATAGCGGCGTCGAATTTTTACTACCTGGCAATAAAAACATTTCCAGTAACGCAGTGTCAACGTATAAAGTCTTTACGAATCAAAAATACAACTGTGCGCCCACGAGTCTGTACAAGTATGCATTTTGGTGCTAGTCATGATTCCGAAATGAAAAATAATATGTGGAATATCCTTAGGCAAATATAGTTTGCGCGGTATTTAATGCGGTGATTGGTAAGGAAATTGGCAGATATCGCTTTTTAAATGTATGCATGCGAATCATCCATGACATGTTATCGCTACCTTTTTTATGTCACAAATGTACGTACGTAAGATAACCCATGTCTATCACCCCATGACATCCTGCATCTGTCGGCCCGCTCCGATATGCGCTATCGTGTCGGGTTAGCAACGTCTGCATCGGCGTCGCGGATTTCGCGGGACATGGCACGTTTGCCTGGTTCCGGTTCAGGAGTTTCATGGTTGCTTATATCGTCCGGCGCCTGTGGCAAATGTTGCCGACCATGGCGGGCGTCGTGCTGCTGGTGTTCGTGCTGTTCAACTGGGTCGGCGGCGATCCGGCCTATCTGTTGGCCGGCAAGATGGCCGATGCCAACGCCATCGAGAACATCCGGCGCCAGCTGGGCACTGACCAGCCATATCCGGTACAGTTGTGGATCTTCGTGCAGCAGATCCTCACCTTCGACTTCGGCAATGCCTGGAGCACGGGCGAACCGGTGGCGCAGATCATCACCAGCCGCCTGGGGCCGTCGCTGACCGTCCTGATCCCGCTGACGGTGCTGGAAGTGTTCTTCGGTATCGCGCTGGCGCTGGGCATCGCCTTCGTGCGCGGCTCGCTCACCGACCGCGCGGTGATGCTTGCCTGCACGGTGGGCATGTCGATCTCGATCCTGGTCTATATCTCGGTGTTCCAGTACGTGTTTGCCTACCAGCTGGGCCTGTTTCCGGTGCAGGGCTGGGGCAGCAGCCTGGGCGAGAATCTGCTGCACTACGCGCTGCTGCCGATCATCATCGGCCTGGCCGTCTCGATTGCGCCGACGCTACGCCTGTACCGCAGCTTCGTGCTCGATGAAGTGGGGCAGGACTATGTGCGCACCGCGCGCGCCAAGGGCTTGAGCGAGCGCCGCATCGTCTGGGTGCATGTGCTGCGCAATGCGGCCATTCCCATCATCACGCACGTGATGGCGAACCTGCCGGCGCTGTTGATCGGGGCGTTCCTGCTCGAGCGTTTCTTCGGCATCCCCGGTATCGGGCGCGAAGTCATTCTTGCCGTCGAACGCAGCGACTTTCCGGTGATCAAGGCGATCACGGTCTACGTGGCGGCCGCGACGATGGTGTTCAACCTGCTGGCCGACCTGCTGTACCGCGCCGTCGATCCGCGCGTGCAATTCCGATGATGACGATCCCGACGTCCGCCGATTCGGCCGGCTTGTGGACGCTGGCCTGGCGCCGCCTGCGGGCGGACCGCGTGGCGATGGCGGCCCTTGCCGTCGTGGCCGGCTTTTTGCTGCTCGTGCTGCTCTCGGGCACGGGCCTGGTGGCGGCCGATTGGGAAGACGAAGTGGCCGTCAATTATGCGCCCCCTGGCTTTGTCGGCGCCGATGCGACGGCGCGTGCACTGGCCCAAGCGCAACTGCCGCGCGCCACGCCGCCGAATGCGTTTGACCCGCTCGCGGCCGAACTGGCGGTGCTGCAGGCACAAATGGCAGTGACGCATCCGCCGGTCGCCAAGCGCACGACGCTGCCTTTTGGTGCCGATAAATGGGGCCACGACATCGTCAAGAAAACGATCAAGGGCGGCGAAACGTCGATCGTCGTCGGCCTGGTCGCTGCGCTGCTGGCGGTCACGCTGGGCACGCTGTTTGGCGCGGTCGCCGGGTTTTTCGGGGGCTGGATCGACGACCTGTTTAATTGGTTCTACAGCATCTTCACATCGATTCCGTCGATCCTGATGATCCTGACCGTGGCCGCCGTGCTGCAGCAAAAGGGCGTGACGACCATCGTGCTGATCCTGGGCCTGACCGGCTGGACCGGGCCGTTTCGCCTGATGCGCGCCGAGTACATCAAGCACAGCGCGCGCGAATACGTGATGGCGGCCAATGCCATCGGCGCGTCGAACTGGCAGCGCATGTTCGTGCATATTCTGCCGAATGTGTCGCACGTGGCGCTGGTGCAGATGTCGATCCTGGTGGTGGGCTTCATCAAGGCCGAAGTGATCCTGTCGTTCCTGGGCTTTGGCGTGCCGGTGGGCACCGTCTCGTGGGGCAGCATGCTCAACGAGGCGCAGAATGAACTCATCCTCGGCAAGTGGTGGCAACTGGCGGCCGCCGCCGGCGCCATGGCCGTGCTCGTCACCAGTTTTTCGCTGTTCGCCGACGCCTTGCGCGACGCGCTCGACCCCAAGATCAAATGACCCAGGATACGAACCCTTTGCTCCGGGTGCGCGACCTGCGCATCGCTTTCCGGGTCGACAGGCAGCGCACCAGCGAGGCCCTGAAGGGCGTCTCGTTCGACGTGCCAGATAACGGCACGGTGGCGCTGGTGGGCGAATCGGGCAGCGGCAAATCGGTCAGTTCGCTGGCCGTGATGGGGCTGCTGCCGCCCGAGACCACGATCGTCGATCCGGGCTCGCGGATCGCGTTCGCGGGCCGCGAGCTGCTCGGCCTGCCGCTGGCCGCGCGGCGCGCCTTGTGCGGCAAGGACATCGCGATGATTTTCCAGGAGCCGATGTCGTCGCTCAACCCGGTGTTTTCGGTCGGGTTCCAGATCGGCGAAGTGCTGCGCCAGCACATGGGCATGGACAAGCGTCGGGCGCGCGCCCGCACGCTCGACCTGCTGGCCGAAGTGGGTATTCCCGATCCCCAGCACAGGATCGACGCCTATCCGGGCCACCTGTCGGGCGGCCAGCAGCAGCGCGTGATGATCGCGATGGCCATTGCCTGCGAACCCAAACTGTTGATCGCCGACGAGCCGACCACGGCGCTGGACGTGACGATCCAGAAGCAGATCATGGACCTGATCGCGCGCCTGCAGCGCGAGCGGCGCATGGCTGTGCTGTTCATCACGCACGACCTGGGTCTGGTGGGCGAGATCGCCGATCGCGTGATCGTGATGCGCCACGGCGAGGTGCGCGAGGAGGGCACTGCCGCGCAAGTATTCGGCGCGCCGCAGGATGCCTATACCCGGGCACTGCTGCATTGCCGGCCGTCGCTCGACGCCCGCCCGCTGCGCCTGCCGGTGATCGACGATTATCTGGCGGGGCGCGTGC
This sequence comes from Massilia sp. MP_M2, assembly GCF_039123635.1. NCBI lineage: Bacteria > Pseudomonadati > Pseudomonadota > Betaproteobacteria > Burkholderiales > Oxalobacteraceae > Massilia > Massilia sp. MP_M2. The sequence goes on along the minus strand of NZ_JBCHJF010000001.1, from coordinate 569,586 downwards.
TGTCAGGCGCGCAATTACCGCAGCGCGTACGCGGTACGCACCCCGACGATGCGCCGCTGCTGGTGGTCAAGAACCTGGCCAAGAGTTTCTGGACGCGCGAGGGCCTGTTCGGCAAGCGCGAATTCAAGGCGGTCAAGGATGTGTCATTTACGCTGGCGCGCGGCAAGACGCTGGGCGTGGTCGGTGAGTCGGGCTCGGGCAAGACGACAGTGGGCCTGACGCTGTTGCGGCTGCACCGCGCGACGGGCGGCTCGGCGCTGTTCGAAGGACGCGATCTGGTGACCATGTCCGACCGTGAATTCCAGCCCTACAAGCGGCGCATCCAGATCATTTTCCAGAACCCGTATGCCTCGCTCAATCCGCGCTTTACGGTCGGCCAGATCCTGCTGGAACCAATGCGCATCCATGGCATCGGTGCACACGAGGCCGAGCGCGCCGCGCTGGCGCGCACCTTGCTGGGGCGCGTCGGCTTGCCGGACGCGGCGTACGGGCGCTATCCGCATGAATTTTCGGGCGGGCAGCGTCAGCGTATTGCCATTGCGCGCTGCCTGACGATGCAGCCCGACATCCTCGTCTGCGACGAATCCGTTTCGGCGCTGGATGTGTCGGTCCAGGCCCAAGTGCTCAACCTGCTGCAGGATCTGCAGGACGAATTTGGCCTGAGCTATATCTTCATTTCGCATGATTTATCGGTCGTGAAATACATCGCCGACCAGGTGATGGTGATGCAGAACGGCGGCGTGGTGGAGGTGGCCGATGCCGACGTGCTGTACCGCAATCCGCAGCACCCGTACACGAAGTCGCTGCTGGCGGCGATCCCGCGCGGGGTGTAATTACGGGTAGTTGTCGATGCTGCGAAAGACCGTTGCGAATATGCTAAACAGGCTGCCGAAACAGGACACATTCCTGTGCCGCGCGTGCAATTCACGTACACTGTGACGATGCCCCAGTTAGTCGAACTCATTCAAGTCTATGGCGTGCTGATCGTGTTCGGTATCGTTCTCGTCGAGCAGTTTGGCCTGCCTATTCCCGCCTACCCGATCCTGATCGTGGCCGGTGCGCTGTCGGTCGATGCCGACGTCAGCTGGCAGTTCGTATGGCTCGCCGCCATCGGCGCCTGCTTCATTTGCGATGTGTTCTGGTTCCGCGCCGGGCGCTTCTATGGCAAGCGCATCCTGCGGCTACTGTGCAAGATTTCGCTCTCACCCGATTCGTGCGTCAACCAGACCGAAGACCGCTTCAGCAAGTTTGGCGTCAAGTCGCTGCTGGTGTCCAAGTTCATCCCGGGTTTCAATATCATCGCGGCGCCATTGTCGGGCGCGATGGGCGTGGCCGCCAAGCCGTTCGTGCTGTATGCCATCACGGGCGCGGCGCTGTGGAGCGGCACCGGCATCCTGCTCGGCGCCTGGTTCCACGACAGCGTCGACGACGTGCTCGATATCCTGTCGACGATGGGCAGCACGGCGCTGGTCGTCGTCGCCAGCGTCCTGGCCCTGTTCATCGCCTTCAAGTATGCCGAGCGGCGCCGGCACCGTTCACGCAACGGCGCCGAGCGCATCGAGATGGCCGAATTGCTGGCGCTGATCGACAGCGGCGAACAACCGGTGCTCATCGATGCGCGCAGCCTGACCGCGCAGGACCTCGAAGCGCCCATTCCCGGCGCGCTCATTTTCCGCGCCTGCGAGCCCGGGCAACTGATGGCTTCGCTCGACCGCGGGCGCCAAATTGTGGTCTACTGCAGTTGTCCCGACGATGTGACGGCCGCCCAGGTCGCCCACCAGTTCGCGGCCAACGGCTTTCGCCGGGTGCGGGCCCTCAAGGGTGGGCTCGATGCCTGGAATGGTCGCGGTGATGCTGCATCATCGCTCGATCCGGCGCCCTGCTGATTGGGCAGGCGCGCACTGCGGCGTCCAGCGTAGTGTTATTACGGCCAAATAGCCTACTTTTTACGTGGGTGCTCCCCGAAAAATCCCATTGTCTGTAGCTAAACTACAGATAGTTCTTGTCTTGCATGCAAAATATTTAGTAAGCTTGCGGCTTCGCCTCCACTGTGCCCGCAATGACCGCTTCCATGTCCATGACCGAGATTCCCCGCCTGCATGCTGGCGGCCCCCGTCTGCTGGCCGATATCGGCGGCACCAATTGTCGTTTTGCGCTGGAGCGCGGTCCCGGCCAGCTCGACGGCATCGAGGTCTTGCCATGCGCGGCCTATGCGACGCTGGGCGACGCCATGCGTACCTATCTGGCCAGCCCGACCGTCCAGGCGCTGACGTCCAGCCCCATCCGGCATGCGGCGCTGGCGATCGCCAATCCGGTCACGGGCGACTATGTGCGCATGACCAACCACCACTGGGAATTTTCGACCGAGGCATTGCGGATCGAATGCGGCTTCGAGATCCTGATGGTGGTCAATGACTTTTCGGCGCTGGCCCGTTCGCTGCCACATCTGGGCGAGCACAAGCGTCAGGTCGGTGGCGGCGTGCCGCAGCCGGACACCGCACTGGGCCTGATTGGCGCCGGCACCGGCCTGGGCGTCTCGGGCCTGATTCCGTGCGCCAGCTCCTGGACGGCATTGCGCAGCGAAGGCGGGCACGTCAGCTTCGCGCCGGTCAACGATGACGAAATCGCGATCCTGCAATTTGCCTGGCGCGAGTACGACCACGTCTCGTTCGAGCGTTTCCTGTCCGGCGCCGGCGTCGAGCTGATCTACCGCGCTCTGGCCGATCGCGCCGGCAGTCCCGACGAGCGCCTCAGCGCGGCCGAGATTTCGCGTCGCGCACTGTCCGGCGAGTGCCTTCTGTGCGACGCCGTTCTCGAAGCGTTCTGCGGCATGCTCGGTACCGTGGCCGGTAATCTGGCCGTCACGCTTGGCGCGCAGGGCGGCATCTATATCGGTGGCGGCATCGTCCCGCGTCTTGGTACACGCTTTGACCGCTCGTCATTCCGCCGCCGCTTCGAGCAAAAAGGCCGCTTCGTCCACTACCTGACGGCTGTGCCGACCTACGTCATCACCGCCGAGTACCCCGCTTTTGTTGGTGTGTCAGCGATTTTGTCGGAAGAACTGTCAGACTGACGTCACTCGCTGCCTGCTGCATGGATGGACGCTTGTCCACTGCGCTGTTTTATCGGGTACAATGACCGCCAGTTGCAAGAAATGTCGTCGTCTGCCCGCGTGCCGCACAGGCCGCTCCCCGGCGCCTCCCTAATATGGCGAGTGCGTCGATACGCCGCGTTTCACAACGAGCATCAACACTCAGAGGCAGGTTGCCCGCGACGGGTTCCTTGCCCATCGTGCAATAGACTGTCCGGCGCATCAGCCCCGGACCCACGGATTCCAGTATCAGGCAGCAGATCGCAAGCAGCAGCGTCGCCGCGCACGTACCGGCATCGCGCACTGCGTGATTGCCCGACCATGGCCGTGCTTGCCCTGGTTCTGTTGCGCGAATTCTGTTTCTGCTACCGCTATTGTTTGTGGATTGACGACATCGCACTATGAATACTGACGAGGCCAAGCGCGTCCTCGAAACCGCCTTGCTGTGCGCCCGCGAGCCGATGTCGATCCACGGCATGAAAAAGCTGTTCGCCGACGTCGATGGGGGCGGTCGCAGCCATGGCGCAGGCGTTGGCGCCGATACGATCAAGATTTTGTTGGAAGAGCTCCGCCGCGACTGGGACGGCCGCGGCATCGAGATCGTCAGTCTGGCATCGGGCTGGCGTTTCCAGAGCCGTCCCGAGATGAAGCCGTATCTCGACCGGCTTGCACCCGAGAAGCCGCCGAAGTATTCGCGGGCGACGCTGGAAACGCTGGCCATCATTGCCTACCGCCAGCCGGTCACGCGGGGCGACATCGAGGAAATTCGCGGCGTCGCGGTCAATTCGCAGACGATCAAGATGCTCGAAGACCGCGGCTGGATCGATGTCCTCGGCCACCGCGAGGTCGTAGGGCGCCCGGCGCTGCTGGGCACGACGCGCCAGTTCCTGGATGACCTGGGCCTGGCGTCGCTGTCGCAGCTGCCGCCACTGCAGGCGCTGGCCGAGGGGCCGGATGCACGCAGTCTGGAAGCACTGGAAGCAGCACTGAACGACAATTTTGAGAAGGCGGACGCCGGCGCGCCCGTCCCACAACCGGACACTTCACCGATTGAAGTGTCGATACCAGACCTGACAGACGACGGAATTGCCGAGGCGGGTCAGCACAATAAAGATACGAATAATGAACCCAACTGAACCAACCGAAAACAAGCCTGTCGACGCAGCCGATGCCGCCGCCAAGCCGAAGCGCCGCACCAAGGCCATGATTGCTGCCGAGTCGGCTGCTGCCGAGTCCACTGGTGCCGTGTCCGCCGCGCCCGCTGCGGAAACGCCGGCCAAGGCGAAGCGCACCCGCAAGGTCGCTGTCGCCGCGGAAGCGGGCGCCGACGCGCCGGCTGCGGTTGTCGCGGAGCCGGCTGCCGACGCGCCAGCCGCGAAAGTGCGTAAACCACGCGCCATGAAGGCCGCCAAAGAAGTCCAGGCCGCCAAGGAAGAGCTGGCCGCAGCGCCGGCCGCCGATGGCGTCGACGCTGCACCGGCACCTGCACCAAAGCCGCGCGGTCCGCGTCAGATGCGCGAAAAGCGCGCCGAACGCGAAGCACTCGAGCAGCTGGCGGCGCCCGCCGTGGTCGCTGAAGACGCGGCGCCAGCGGGCGACACGCCTGCTGCTGATGCTGTCGACGCCGCTGGCACCAGCGCCGACGGCGCGCCGCAAGGCCGCGGCCGTGGCCAGCAAAAGCCGGGCATGCGCAACCAGCAGAGTAACCGTCCGGTGCAGGGCGCCGGTCGTCAGGGCCAGCCGGTCAAGCAGATCGGCCGCAACGGCAAGCCGGGTAAGCCTGGCGGCAAGCCGCAGCCACTGGACGAGGCCGACAACGTGTTCTCGTTCGTCACCTCGGACGACTTCGACGCCAACGACGGCGCCCGCCGCAATGCCCCGGTCAAGGCCGTGCGCCGCGACCTGACCGCCGACGACGACGCGCCGAAGCTGCACAAGGTGCTGGCCGAAGCGGGCCTGGGTTCGCGCCGTGACATGGAAGACCTGATCGTTGCCGGCCGCGTCTCGGTCAATGGCGAGCCGGCCCACATCGGCCAGCGCATCCTGCCGACCGATGCCGTGCGCATCAACGGCAAGCTGATCCAGCGCCGCGTGAGCAGCAAGCCGCCGCGCGTGCTGGTGTACCACAAGCCGGCCGGCGAAATCGTCAGCCATGACGATCCGGAAGGCCGTCCATCGGTGTTCGATCGCCTGCCGTCGATGAAAGCGGGCAAGTGGCTGGCCGTTGGCCGCCTTGACTTCAACACCGAGGGCTTGCTGTTGTTTACGACCTCGGGTGACCTGGCCAACCGCCTGATGCACCCGCGCTACAATATCGACCGTGAATACGCGGTGCGCACTCTGGGCGAGCTCGAAGAAGGCATGCGCCAGAAGCTGCTGGCCGGCGTCGACCTCGACGACGGCAAGGCGGCATTCTCCAAAATCCAGAACGGCGGCGGCGAAGGCATCAACCGCTGGTACCGCGTCGTCATCGGCGAAGGCCGTAACCGCGAAGTGCGCCGCATGTTCGAGGCGGTCGGCCTGACCGTTTCGCGCCTGATCCGTACCCGCTATGGTGCGATGACCCTGCCAAGTGGCCTCAAGCGTGGTCGCTGGGAAGAGTTCGAAGAAAACGATGTCCGTTCGCTGATGACCGCTTTCGGTGTCGAGAAAAAAGCGGCCCCGGAGAAAAACGCCAAGTCGGGCGGCAAGCCGGGCAAGGGTCCGCGTCCGAACGGTGCGCGCGACAGCGAGCGTGGCAGTGAACGTGGCAATGAGCGTGGTAACGAGCGTGGCAACAGCCGCGGCCCTGAGCGCGGCAACGTGCGCAGCGCCGGCGGCGACGATGAGCGTAACAACGACCGCAGCGATGGCAACCGCATCGACCGCGCCGATGCCAACCGCAATGTCGATCCGTTCGGTCCGCAAGCAACGCGCGTGGGCAGCACCCGCGGCCAAGGCATCCTGAATGGCCCGGTGCCTGGCAACAAGCCAGTCGGTGGTCGTCCGGGTGGCCAGGGTGGTGGCAAGGGTCGCGGCGCCGGTTTCGGCGGTGCGCAGGGTGGCAAGACGGGTGGCGCTGGCGCCAGCAGCCGCCCACGCCAGCCCGATCCATTGCAGACCACGTTCGGTTTTGCCAACACCGGTGGCGGCGCACGCCGTAGCGGTGGTGGTGGCGGCCAGGGTCCGCGCGGCGGCGCCGAGCATGCGGCGCCCCGTCGCGGTCGTCGCGGCTAAGCGCCATCGGGTGCAGGCTGCCGATGGCAGTCTGCCAACTGTTGTATAGCTGCCCATTTTGGCGTGCGGATCGCGAGCTGATTGCGAGGCAAGCCGAAAAGCAGTATAATTTGCAGCCTAATCGAAGACCTTCCCGACGTGTTGTTTAGCGTGCATCCGGTGTAAGCGTCATATTTTGGTTGGATTGTAAGTACAAAAAGATGGGCAGATGCCCATTTTTTTTTTGGTAAATCGTTTTAGAAGCCCTGGAGAAGTGCCGTGCAGCAGTTTGATTTAATCGCCACGACAGTCAGTGGACTCGGTTATGAACTCGTCGATGTGGAACGAGGCGACCGCGGGATCCTGCGTGTGTATATCGATTTTCCGGCTGCTGATGCGGACGAAAAGGGCCCGATCACGGTCGAGGATTGCGCCAAGGTGAGTCACCAGCTGTCGCACGTCTTCACCGTGGAAAACGTCGATTACGAACGACTCGAAATTTCGTCGCCGGGCCTCGATCGCCCGGTACGATCCCTCGCCGATTTTGCGCGCTTTGCCGGCCTTGAGTGCACGGTCAAGCTGCGCGTCGCGGTGCCGGGCAGTGATAACCGCAAGACGTTCACCGGTATCCTGCGCGGCGTCGAGAACGACAAGGTTGGCTTGGAATTTGACAGTAAAGATGGTCCGGCGTTGATGGAATTTACGCTGGCCGAATTGGATAAGGCACGTTTAGTGCCGCAGGTGGATTTTAGGAGTCGCAAAGCATGAGTCGCGAAATTTTGTTACTGGTGGATGCGCTGGCGCGCGAAAAGAACGTCGACAAAGAAGTCGTTTTCGGAGCGCTCGAGTTCGCGCTGGCACAGGCCACGAAGAAGCGTTATGAAGGCGAAGTCGACATTCGCGTGTCGATCGACCGCGACACCGGCGAATTCGAGACTTTCCGCCGCTGGCACGTCGTTCCCGACGAAGCCGGCCTGCAGCTGCCTGATCAAGAGATCCTGCACTTCGAAGCCAAAGAGCAGATCTCGGACATCGAAGTCGATGAATACATCGAAGAGCCGATCGAGTCGGTCGACTTTGGTCGTCGCTTTGCCCAGGACACCAAGCAGGTCGTGCTGCAGCGCGTGCGCGATGCCGAACGCGAGCAGATCCTGCAAGATTTCCTGGAACGTGGCGATTCGCTCGTCACCGGCACCATCAAGCGCATGGAGCGCGGCGACGCGATCGTCGAATCGGGCAAGATCGAAGCGCGCCTCCCGCGCGACCAGATGATCCCGAAAGAGAACCTGCGTATCGGCGACCGTGTGCGCGCTTTCATCCTGCGTGTGGACCGCAATATGCGTGGCCCGCAGGTGATCCTGTCGCGCACCGCGCCTGATTTCATCATGAAGCTGTTTGAACTCGAAGTACCCGAGATCGAGCAGGGCCTGCTGCAGATCAAGTCCGCTGCCCGCGATGCCGGCGTGCGCGCCAAGATCGCTGTGTTCACGGCCGACAAGCGCATCGACCCGATCGGCACCTGCGTCGGGATGCGCGGTTCGCGCGTCCAGGCCGTGACCGGTGAACTGGGTGGTGAGCGCGTCGACATCGTCCTGTGGTCTGATGATCCGGCGCAGTTCGTGATCGGCGCCCTGGCGCCGGCAAATGTCTCGTCGATCGTGGTCGACGAAGAAAAGCACGCGATGGATGTCGTCGTGGACGAAGAAAACCTGGCCATCGCAATCGGCCGTTCGGGCCAGAACGTGCGCCTGGCGTCCGAGCTGACCGGCTGGAAGATCAACATCATGACGGCCGAGGAATCGGCCAACAAGGTGGAGCAAGAATCGGCGGCCATCCGCGCGCTGTTCATGCAAAAACTGGACGTCGACCAGGAAGTGGCCGACATCCTGGTGGAAGAAGGCTTCTCGAGCCTGGAAGAAATCGCGTATGTGCCAATTTCCGAGATGCTGGAAATTGAATCGTTCGACGAAGACACTGTCAACGAACTCCGTACCCGTGCACGTGATGCGCTGGTGACCGAGGCGATTGCTTCTGAAGAAGGCCTCGAAGGCATGGAAGAAGCTCTGGTCAATCTGGAAGGCATGGACCGTACCGTTGCCGGCAAGCTTGGCCTGGCTGGTATCAAGACGGTCGACGCATTCGCGGCACTGGCCTATGACGAGTTTGGCGCCATCCTGGCGCTGCCGTCGGAACGTGCCCGCGACCTGATCAAGAGTGAATTTAATGATGTGACCGACGACGAGATGAAGCTGGTCGATGGCAAGTACGACGACCGGGCGAAAGCACTGCAGGCGAAAGCCTGGAGCCTGGCTGAAACGGCCAAAGCTTGAGCAAATCTTTATCATCTGTCGCGACACATAGAAAAGAGGACTGAATGGCGAGTAACAACGTAGCCCAATTTGCCACCGAGCTGAAGATGCCTGCAGACCTGCTGCTGACGCAGCTGCGCTCGGCCGGCGTCGAAAAAAGTTCGACGTCAGATCCGTTGTCGAAAGATGATAAGGACAAGCTGCTGAACCATCTGCGTCGTACCCACGGCGCGAGCGACACCGGTGAAAAGAAAAAGATCACGGTAACGCGCAAGGAAACCAGCGAAATCAAGCAAGCTGATTCGTCGGGCAAATCGCGCACCATCCAGGTTGAAGTCCGCAAGAAGCGCACCTTCGTGCAGCGCGACGACCCGGTCACGACCAAAGCGCCTGAAGAGCCAGTCGTCGACGTTGCTGAACAAGCACGTCGCGAAGAGGAAGCAGCGCGCCAGAACGAAGCGATTGCCCGCCAAGAGGCTGATCTGCGCGAGAAGCAAGAGCGCCTGATCAAACTCGAAGCCGAAGAAAAGGCGCAAGCCCATGCGGCGCAAGAGCAGGCCAAGCGTGATGCGGCCGAGCAGGCCAAGCGTGACGCCGCCGAGAAATCGGCTGCTGCTGCCGTGGCCGCAGGTGCTGCCAAGGAAGCTGCTGCCGGCGCGAAAGAAGCCGCCGTCGGTGCTGCCGACGAGTCGGCCAAGCGCGCCGCTGAAGAAGTCAAGGCCCGCAATGAAGCGGCAAGCAAGGAAGCGGCCGAACGCGTTGCCGCTACCGAGCGTGCACGCAAGGCCGTGGCGGATGAAGTCGCCCAGATCAAGCTGATGATGAGTCAGCCGCGTCGCGTCATCAAGGCACCGGAGCCAGCACCAAAGCCGGTCGTCGCACCAGCGGCGCCTGCCGGTACGCTGCACAAGCCTGCCGACAAGAAGCCGGGCGAAGCCAAGAAAGACGACGCCAAGAAGCCAGGCGACAAGAAATCGATCAAGTCGGCCAATGTGTCGTCCACCTGGTCGGACGATGCCAAGAAGCGTGGCGGCCCGAGCGTGAAAACGCGCGGCGGCGCAGGCAGCAGCACCGGTGGCCGTGATGGCTGGCGTTCTGGTGGCGGCCGTGGTGGTCGTCGTGGTCATGATGACCGCGAAACCAACTTCCAGGCACCAACCGAAGCGATCGTGCGCGATGTGCACGTGCCAGAGACCATCACCGTGGCCGAACTGGCACACAAGATGGCCATCAAGGCGTCCGAAGTCATCAAGCAACTGATGAAGCTGGGCCAGATGTGCACGATGAACCAGGTGCTCGATCAAGAGACCGCGATGATCCTGGTGGAAGAGATGGGCCACAAGGCCTTCGCTGCCGCCGAGGATGATCCTGAAGCGCTGCTGGCCGATAACGGCGAGCACGCCGAGTTCGAATCGACCTCGCGCGCCCCGGTCGTTACCGTCATGGGTCACGTCGACCATGGCAAGACGTCGCTGCTGGATTACATCCGTCGCGCCAAAGTCGCCTCGGGCGAAGCCGGTGGTATTACCCAGCACATCGGTGCATACCACGTGGATACCCCGCGCGGCATGATCACCTTCCTTGACACCCCGGGTCACGAGGCGTTCACCGCCATGCGTGCCCGTGGTGCCAAGGCCACCGACATCGTCATCCTGGTGGTGGCGGCGGACGATGGCGTGATGCCGCAAACCAAAGAGGCAATTGCTCACGCAAAAGCCGCTGGTGTGCCGCTGGTCGTGGCGATCAACAAGATCGACAAGCCGGGTGCCAACACCGACCGCGTCACGCAAGAGCTGGTCGCTGAAGGCGTCGTGCCTGAAGAATACGGTGGCGAATCGCCATTCGTGCCAGTGTCGGCAAAAATCGGCACCGGTATCGACGATCTGCTCGAGCAGGTGCTGCTGCAGGCCGAAGTGCTGGAACTGAAAGCACCGACCGAAGCGCCGGCCCGTGGCCTGGTGGTCGAAGCCCGTCTGGACAAGGGTCGTGGTCCGGTGGCAACGATTCTGGTGCAGTCGGGTACCTTGAAGCGCGGCGACGTCGTGCTGGCTGGTTCGTCGTTCGGTCGTGTTCGTGCCATGCTGGACGAAAACGGCAAGACGATCACCGCTGCTGGGCCATCGATTCCGGTCGAGATCCAGGGCCTGACCGAAGTGCCGACCGCCGGCGAAGAAGTCATGGTCATGGCCGACGAGCGCAAGGCGCGTGAAATTGCCCTGTTCCGTCAAGGTAAGTTCCGTGACGTCAAGCTGGCCAAGCAGCAAGCCGCAAAGCTCGAGAACATGTTCGAGCAAATGGCCGAAGGCGAAGTCAAGAACCTGCCGCTCATCGTCAAGACCGATGTGCAGGGTTCGCAAGAGGCACTGGTCGGTTCGCTGCAGAAGCTGTCGACCTCGGAAGTGCGGGTCCAGATCGTGCACGCAGCGGTCGGCGGCATCACCGAGTCGGACGTCAACCTGGCAACCGCGTCGAAGGCAGTCATCATTGGCTTTAACGCCCGTGCCGACGCCCAGGCGCGCAAGCTGGCCGAGTCGAACGGCGTGGACATTCGTTACTACAGCATCATTTACGATGCAATCGACGAAGTCCGTACCGCACTGTCGGGCATGCTGGCGCCAGAAAAGCGCGAGACCATCACCGGTCAGGTCGAGATTCGTCAGGTCATCCTGGTCTCGAAAGTCGGCGCGATTGCCGGTTGCCTGGTCACCGATGGTGTCGTCAAGCGTTCGTCGTCGGTCCGTCTGCTGCGCAACAACATTGTGCTGTGGACTGGCGAGATCGATTCGCTCAAGCGCTTCAAGGACGACGCAAAAGAAGTGCGCGCCGGTCTCGAGTGCGGCCTGTCGCTCAAGGGCCAGAACGAAATCCAGGTCGGCGACGTCCTGGAAGTGTTCGAAGTCACCGAAGTGGCACGTACGCTGTAAGCGACACGTTGGCGTAACATGGGGGCCAGGACGCTTCGCGGCAACGTCGCGAAGGGCCTGGCCCTTTTATTTGGCTCTCTGATTTTCCAGAAAAAGATGCAGCAACATCATGGCTAAACACAGCAAAAGCATTCCCAAGCGCGGCCTGCGCGTGGCCGACCAGATCCAGAAGGATCTGTCGGAACTCATCGCCTTCGAACTGAAGGACCCTCGCGTCGGCATGGTCACGATCAGCGAAGTGCAACTGACCCCCGACTATGCCCACGCCAAGGTGTATTTCACCCTGCTCAAGGATGGCGTGGAAGAAGTGCGTCAGACGCAGGAAGGCCTGAACAAGGCGTCCGGCTACCTGCGCAATATGCTGGGCAAGCGCCTGCACATCCACACGCTGCCGGCGCTGCACTTCGTGCATGACACGTCGACCGTGCGCGGCCTGCAGATGTCGGCCCTGATCGACCAGGCCAATGCGACCCGTTCGAAGGATGACCCGGAATCGAATCCTGTGCCCGAGCTGAACGTCGACCTGGATCAGGAGCAGGACAGCGATGCTGGCGCCGACGCCGACAAGGCGAACAAAGCGTGAACGGTCGTCCCGCCAAAAAGCCGCGTGACCTCGTCAATGGCGTGCTGTTGCTCGACAAGCCGGTCGGCTTCTCGTCGAACGATGCGCTGATCAAGGCCAAGCGCGTGCTCAACGCGAAGAAGGCCGGTCACACCGGCACGCTCGACCCGTTCGCCACCGGCCTCTTGCCGCTGTGCTTTGGCGAAGCGACCAAGTTTTCGCAGGATTTGCTGGAGTCCGACAAGACCTATCTGGCCACGGTCCACCTGGGCATCACGACGACCACGGGCGACACTGAAGGCGAAACCGTCGATACCAAGCCGGTGGACGTGACGCTTGACCAGATCGAAGCCGCGCTGGCCCGCTACCGCGGTCCGATCCTGCAAACGCCGCCGATGTATTCGGCGCTCAAGCGCGACGGCAAGGCGCTGTACGAATACGCGCGCGAAGGCATCGTGCTCGAGCGCGAAGCGCGGCCGGTGACGATCCATGCACTCACGCTCGTCGCCTACGACGCGCCATTTCTGAAGATCGCCGTCACCTGCAGCAAGGGCACGTATGTGCGCGTGCTGGGCGAAGACATCGGCGCTGCGCTCGGTTGCGGCGCGCACCTGAACGCGCTGCGCCGCACCGAAGTCGGGCCGTTGACGATCGACGGCATGATCACGCTCGACGATCTGCTGGCGCACCCCGACCCGTTGTCGCTGCTGCAGCCGGTCGACGCCTTGCTGTCGAGTTTCCCGGCGCTCGAACTCACGCCCGAGCTTGCGCGCCGCTTCCTGCAAGGCCAGCGCCTGGCGCTCGGCAAGGAAGAGATCATCGTGCCCGAGCAGCAGGGCAGGGTGCGCATCTATCACGATGGCAGCCTCTTGGGCACCGGCATTCTCGGTGAGTACGCGATTCTGGCGCCCGAGCGCCTGATCTCGACGGCGCCCCAGGGGTGATGTCACGGGGCAGTCATATTGGGGCGCTACCCTTGCAGGCAGCGCCCCGTCTGCCCCTTGACCGGGCAAGCTCTTGAAATACCTGGCTATTTCCAGCCACCCCGGTTAGAGCGGGACTTTACCTGCTATACTAGTCGGTTTCCGAAATCAGCAAGTGCGCGGCAACTTCGCGGCACCATCGCGGCAACATCGTCGCAGTACCGCAGCAGCATCGCGGCACAGCGCAGCAGATACTCGGCAGATCGTACACTTCCGTACAACGCAACTTCTCAGAGACCATGTCAAACACCAAACGCGCGATTCGTAATATCGCAATCATCGCCCACGTTGACCACGGCAAAACCACCCTGGTGGACATGCTGTTGCGTCAATCCGGTACGTTCCGTGAAAATCAGCAGGTGGAAACCCGCGTGATGGACTCGAACGACCTCGAAAAAGAACGCGGCATCACCATTCTGTCGAAGAACTGCGCTGTCGAGTACGAAGGTACCCACATCAACATCGTCGACACCCCAGGCCACGCCGACTTCGGCGGTGAAGTCGAGCGCGTGCTGTCGATGGTTGACTCCGTGCTGCTGCTGGTCGATGCACAAGAAGGCCCGATGCCACAGACCCGCTTCGTGACCCGCAAGGCACTGGCCCTGGGTCTGAAGCCGATCGTCGTCGTCAACAAGGTCGACCGTCCAGGCGCGCGAGCCGAATGGGCCATCAACCAGACGTTCGAACTGTTCGACAAGCTCGGCGCTACCGACGAGCAGCTGGACTTCCCGATCGTCTACGCATCGGGCCTGAACGGTTATGCCGGTCTGACCGAAGATGTCCGCGAAGGCGACATGAAGCCGCTGTTCGAAGCGATCCTGCAGCACGTGCCAGTCCGTGACGACAATCCGGACGGTCCGCTGCAGATGCAAGTGACCTCGCTCGACTACTCGTCGTACGTCGGCAAGATCGGCATTGGCCGTATCTCGCGCGGCCGCATCAAGGCTGGCCAGGACGTCATCGTCATGAACGGTCCTGGTTCGACCCCGATCAAGGGCCGCATCAACCAGGTCCTGAACTTCAAGGGCCTCGAGCGCGTGCTGGTCGATGAAGCCGTCGCCGGCGACATCGTCCTGATCAACGGTATCGAAGAAATCGGCATCGGTTCGACCGTCTGCGCACCGGACACCCCGGACGCACTCGAAATGCTGACCGTCGACGAGCCAACGCTGACCATGAACTTCATGGTCAACAACTCGCCACTGGCCGGCCGCGAAGGCAAGTTCGTCACCAGCCGTCAGCTGCGCGAGCGCCTCGACCGCGAACTGAAAGCCAACGTTGCACTGCGCGTTGCGCCAACCGACGACGACACGATCTTCGAAGTCTCGGGCCGCGGCGAACTGCACCTGACGATTCTGCTGGAAAACATGCGTCGTGAAGGCTTCGAGCTGGCCGTGTCGCGTCCACGCGTCGTGTTCAAGATGGTCGATGGCGTGCGCCATGAGCCGTTCGAGAGCCTGTCGGTCGACGTCGAAGAAGCCAACCAGGGTGGCGTGATGGAAGAACTGGGCCGCCGTCGTGGCGACCTGCAGAACATGGAATCGGATGGCAAGGGTCGCGTGCGTCTCGAGTACCTGATCCCGGCGCGTGGCCTGATCGGCTTCCAGGGCGAATTCATGACCCTGACCCGCGGCACCGGCCTGATGAGCCACGTGTTCCACGAGTACGCACCTGTCGACAACAGCAAGGGCGAAATGGCCGGCCGTCGCAACGGCGTGCTGATTTCGCAGGATGACGGCGCTGCCGTTGCCTACGCCATCTGGAAACTGCAGGACCGCGGCCGCATGTTCGTGTCGCACAACGATCCGGTGTACGAAGGCATGGTCATCGGCATCCACTCGCGCGACAACGACCTGGTCGTGAACCCGATCAAGGGCAAGCAGCTGACCAACGTGCGCTCGTCGGGTACCGACGAAGCGGTGCGCCTGGTGCCACCAATTCAGATGTCGCTGGAATACGCGGTCGAATTCATCGAGGACGACGAACTGGTCGAGATCACCCCGAAGAGCATTCGTCTGCGCAAGCGCTATCTGAAAGAGCACGAGCGCAAGAAGGCCAACCGCGAAGGTTAATTCCTTCGAGTGTTAAAAAACCCGCTGCCTGCAGCGGGTTTTTTTATGTCGGGTTCATTGTATCGGGCAGCCTCGTCAGCGATTCAGGCTGTCGCGCAGCGCATCCACCCATGGCTCGTGCGCGAAGGTATGGTAGCGGCCTGCCAGCAGGGCGCCGGCCACCCTGGCGCAGCGCACTATCGGGCTGCCCGGCAACCGACCGCGCCAGCGGACGAAGTCCACTGACTCCTGCGCCATGGCGATATGCGATGGGGCAAGGCCAGCGCGGCCGGCCATGTGCGCATGGAGCGTGGCGCGCGCCGACAGCAGGCTGTCGGTGGTCGCTTTGAGTGGACTTGGGCTGCCGATGGCCCACCACAGATGGCGCAGCTTGGTGAGCCGCCCCAGCCGCTTGACGCCGACCAGATTGGCACCATGCTGCCGGTACTGGATAGTGGGCGTGTCGAGCATGACGATGCGGCCTGATGCGGCCGCCATCAGCGCGAGCCAGCCGTCGTGGTAGAACATCGTTTTCGGGGGCAGGGGTTGGACGAGCCCAATCAGGCGGCGCCGGAATGCGGCTGCCGCGCCCGTGACCACGTTGCGGCGACAATACACGCGAAACGCGTTGCCGCCGCGTATGTCGCGCCGCTCCGCCCTCGAAATCTGAAGCTCTTCGAACAGCGTCGCGCCAAGATCATGGCCGTTTGCATCGGTCAGGACCGCATCGGTGTGGGCCAGCTGTACGCTGTCGTCGGCCTCGAACACGGCCGCCAGCAGCGCGACCTTGTCGGGCATCCAGACATCGTCCTGGTCGGCCGAGAACACGATATCGGCCTCCACCAGGCGCATGGCCTGCTCGAAGTTCGCGCTCACACCCAGCGGAGGATCGTTGCGTATCAAGGTGACCCGCACTGGCACCTCGCGCGCCCAGGCTTCCAGGTAGGCCCAGGTGCCATCGGTTGAGCAGTCGTCGGACACGACGATATGGACGACCGGGCGCGTTTGCGCAAGGATGCTGCGCAGTTGCTGCGGCAGGTAGGCCAGACCGTTGCAGGTGATGAGCGCCACGCCGCTCGTCAGTGGTGCGCTCAAGCTGGTGTTTGATGAGTTCATAGGCGCCGATCATGTCGATGAAAATCGATCATAGCGTGCCTTTGAGCTTGCACGATTGACATCGGCAAATCGAAGAAAAAATTATTACGCAGACAATATTGTGGAAGGTTCAGTCAACGTTGTCTGTTGGTGACACTGATCGCAACCACGGCAATTGTTCTATGGAACTAATTCGGGCGCGTTCCAGCGGCCGGCACCCTGGTGCAACGCCGGCCTTTGCCTGCGTCAAACCGGCGCATCAGCGCAAGCCGAGCAGCGCCTGTACCCGTTCCCGGCTCACGCCGACCAGGGCCGACGTGATGGCCAGCAGCGACTGGTAATCGTGGCTGGTGGCCGTGCCCGAGAAATCGGCAGCCAGCAGCGCCAGTTCGGCTTGCGGCAGTTCCGGTTGCGCCGTGCGCGCCGTGGCCAGGCTCAAGGCGAGCGTGGCGGCGTCCTGCGAGCGGCGCACGCGCGCCAGCGCTTGTACGACCTCGCGCAGGCCCTGGCGCAGGGCGTCAGGATTACCCAGTTGCCATTCCTGCGGTGCCAGCGTTGCCGGCAGCGCGACCGTGTCGACGCGGCCACGGCCCGTGACGGCGATGGCGTCCTTGACGCCGTCGAATGCGGCCTCGGGCGTGGTAAAGACGAGCGCACGCTCCGTGTCCAGTCCGGCGCGAAGCCCGACCGGCGCCAGCGCGCGGTCCAGGCGCCGGGCAATCTCTTCCCCGGTCATGCCGGGCTCGAATGTGGCCGCGAGTTGCGGGCCGCCGACGCTGCCGACCGAAAAGCCCAGCGTTTGGCGGCCGGCGGCCTGCAGACTGGCAATGTCCAGACCATCAATGAGAAAGCGCTGCTGCGCGACGCGGTCGCCGTCGAAGCCCAGCTCGGCATCCAGCCCGGCGCCGCCTTCGCTGCGGCGTGCGTCGAGCGTCTCGCCCAGCTGGCGCGCGCGCGCTTCGAGCTGGCGCGAGGCGGCGCCGCGCCCGGCCAGGCGCGTGCTCAGGTCAGCCTTGAGCGCTTCGAGCTGGGTGGCGATGCGCGCCAGGTAGTCGAGTGCCTGCTGCGCTTGCGCGACGTCGATCTGCAGGTCGGGGCCGTGTACGGCGCTGCGGCGCGGCGCGCGCGCGGCGGCCGCAGTCGCGCTGCCCGTCGCGGGTGCGGTCGCGGACGGCTGCGCGGCAAGCGCCCGGGTCGCCCCGGTGCCGGCGCGCACGACGCCGCCCGGCGTATTGCTACCCGGTACGGCCGGCGGGGTGATGGTGCGGGTCAGGGCGTCCATGGCCATCAGAGCGCATCAAAGAGCGACAGGTTACCAATCTTGGCATACGCCTTGTAGGTCGCCTGCAGGGCCGATGAGTAGCCGCTGAGTTCTGTCGCGGCGACGCCGACGTCGAGCTGGCCGATGTCGGTGATGGCCATCTTGTTCGACAGGCTGATGTTGGCGTGGTTGTCGTCGAGCGTGCGGATGACGTTCTGGCGTCCGCCCAACGTGGCAACCTTGCTCGAGATCAGCTCCTGGGTCTTGTCGAAGCCGTCCAGGTTGGCCGCCAGTACCGCGCGCACGGCGGGATCGTTGGCGTTCGCGCCCGGTGCCGACAGCACGCGGATGCTTTCGTCGAGCTGGTTCAGCAGCGATTCCAGGCCGGCCAGGTCTTCGTTGGCAGGCTGTGTCAAACCATTGCCGACCGTGACGTTCTGGCTGCTGCTGTTGCCCGCAAAGGTGTAGCGCGCGCCCGCGGCGGCGTCCTTATCGAAGGCCAGTGGCGCGGTCCGGGTCAGTGTGCCCGAGAACAGGTGGTTGCCTTCGTGGTCGACTGTGTTGGCGGTAAAGAACAGGCTGTCACGCAGCGCCTGCAGCGGCGCGAGCATCGCTTTCAGGTCGGCCGGCGCATTGCTGCCGTCTGAGGCCCAGACCATCAGGTCGCGGCCCTCGGTCATCTCGCCCACCATATTGCTCAGGTAACCTTCCGACTTGGACAGGCGCAGCTGGAGCGCGCCGATATTGTCGCGGTATTGCTGGACCGACGATTCCTCGCGCTCCAGGCGCGACAGGCGCACGCTGTCGACCGGGTCGTCGGACGGCAGCAGGATGCGCTTGTTGCTGGCGATCTGCTGCATGATCTGGCTGACCCGCTCCTGGTTGACCTGGAGCGAGGCGTTCATCGTCGATTGGTACTGGGAAGTGGCGATACGCATGATTATTCCTTTAGCCCATCATCGCGAGCGTGGCGTCGAACATCGCGTTGGCAATCGAGATCACCCGCATGTTCGCTTCGTACATCCGCTGCAGTTCCACCAGCTTGACCGCCTCTTCGTCTTCGTTCACGCCGCTGGTCGATTGCCAGTCGTCGATCGATTGCGTGCGCACGGTATCGGTGGTCTTGAGGGATGCTTTGTTGAGTTTGCTGTCGATCGCGAGTTTGCCCAGCAACTGGGTATCGGCGTCGCTCAGCAGGACGGTTCCGATGCCGGGCAACGTGACCGGCTGGCTCTTTAACGCGGCGAGTTTTTGCAGATTGCCGGTGTCGCCCGGCAAGCCGTCGCCCGAGAAGGCCAGGTCTTCGGCCTTGAAGCCGGGGACGATTTTGAGCGCATTCGCACCGCTGCCCGGGGTGTAGACGAACAGCGGTGTGCCGGCCACGGCGGGCCCGCTGGCCGGCGTGCTGAAACCGAGCGCCAGTTGTGCATTGACGCGCTCGGCAATGGTACGGCCCAGCGTGTCGATATCGTCCTGCAGCGGCTTGAGGGTCGTGATTTCGTACTGGCTCAGGCCACCGATCTGGCCGCCCATTTTCGTGGCGTCGAGCGTGAAGGTGGCATTGGCAAACGTGATCGAAAACGCCTGCGGCGCATCGGCCGTCGCGGCTGCCTGGAGCGTGCCATGCATGCTGCCGATCACCAGTGCCTGACCGCTCTTGAGCGAGACATCGCGGCTGCCATCCGCGTTGCTCGACACTTCCAGCGCCATCTTCGACGCCAGCGCGTCGATGGCGTTGTCGCGCGCATCGATGAGGCTTGACGCCGAGACACCGCCAGCCTGGGTTTCCATGATCTGCCGATTCAGGCTCGCGATCGTGCTGATGTCGCTGTTGGCCGAGTCGACCAGCGCACTGCGCTGCTGGCGCACCGAAGTGAGCTGCGCATTGAAGACATTGTTCATGCCGTTGATGCGCTCGCCCATCAGACTGGCGGACGTGAGCACCTGCTGGCGCAGCGGGGTCGAGCCGGGGTCGCCGGCAACGGCATTGATCGCCTTGAAGAAATCGTCGATGCCCGCCGACAGGCTGGCCGAGGCGTCGCCCATGACGCTTTCGAGCTGGGTCAGGTAGGGCTGCGACTGCGCGTAGGCGCCTTGCTCCGACGCCGCGCGCCACATGGCCTGGCTCTTGTAGTTGTCCGAAAAGCGCATGAGCGAACTCACCTGGACGCCATTGCCGGCCGAGCGCCCGCTGGCATCCGGGCCCACCGACGTAAACAGCGCCGATTGCCGGGTGTAGCCCTTGGTTTGCAGATTCGCGATGTTCTGGCTGCTGGCCGACAGCGCGATCTGGGCGGCGAGTGCGCCGGACAGGGCATTGTTGATGATCGTCATGGGTGAGGCTCTTTTCGGGACAGGGTTAACCTGATAAGGCGACCAATTTTTGCCGCTTGTTAAGCTTTACCGCACATTGGCGCTGCCAGTGCGGTGCCGGTAGTCAGGTCTTGCCGCCATTGGCGCCCGGCACCAGTTGGCGCAGGATCGCGTCGGCGATGCCGAACGCGCGCTGGCCGGCCATATTGCCTGCCAGCAGATCGTCGGCCATGTCCTGCATGTCCTGGTTGACGCGATTGTTGAACACGCTGTCCTCGCTCGCCATTTCGCGGGTCGAGGCGCGCATCGTGCGCAGCATGTGGCCGATGAAGAAGCGCTCGAATTCCACCGCGGCGCGGGTGGCCTTGGCGACGTAGGCCGGATCGGCCAATGGTTCGGCAGCAGGGGCGACCACATTCTCGGTGTTGCCGGGCAACGCTGTGTTGCGAAGTTCGTCGATGCGCATCAGATCACCACCAGTTCGCCTTCGATCGCGCCGGCCTGGTCGAGGGCCTGCAGGATCGCCATGATGTCGTCGGGCGAGGCGCCCAGGCTATTCACGGTGTCGATGATCGTTTGCAGGCGCGCGCCTGGCGGCCAGCGGAACATCTGCCCCGAGCCCTGGTCGACCGAGAGCTTCGATTCGGGCGTCACGGCAGTTTGGCCATTGCTGAGCGGGCCGGGCTGGCTGACGCGCGAACTCTCCGAAATGATCACCTTCAGCGAACCGTGCGTGACGGCGGCGGCCTTGACCCGCAGGCCATCGGCGATGACGACGGTGCCGGTGCGCGAATTGAACACGACGCGCGGCACCTCGACACCCGATTCGACGGTCAGCGCCGTCAGGCGCGCCATGAACGCCACGCGTTCGGTCGGATTGCTCGGCGCGATGACGTCGACGCTGGTGCCATCCTGCGTGGTGGCCAGCGGGCCGTAGCGCTTGTTGATCGCATTGACGACATTGGTCGCCGTCTCGAAATGCGGCTGGCGCAGGCGTAGCGTGATTTGCGGCCGGGTGGCGAAGTCGGTAGCGATTTCGCGCTCGATCTGGGCGCCGTTGGGCACGCGGCCGGCGGTCGGGGTATTCACGGTGACCGACGAGCCACTGCGGCCCGTGGCGTTCAGGCCCCCCACCACGACATTGCCTTGCGCCAGTGCGTAGACTTCGTTGTCGGCCGCGCGCAGTTGTGTCAGCAGCAGCGTGCCGCCGCGCAGGCTTTTCGAGTCGCCCAGCGACGAGACGGTGATGTCGATCGTCTGGCCGCGCCGGTAGCCGGGCGGGAAGGTGGCCGAGACCATCACCGCGGCGACGTTCTTGTTCTTGGCGTCTTCGCCTTCGGGCAGGCGTACGCCGAACTGCTTGAGCATGTTGACGACCGACTGGCTCGAGTATTTCACCTGGGTCGAGTCGCCGCTGCCGTTCAGGCCCACCACGAGGCCATAGCCGACCAGCGGGTTCTCGCGCACGCCTTCGACGCTCACGAGGTTGCGCAAGGCCTGGGCGGCGTGTGCGGGGTGAAAGGACAGCAGGGCGCTCGCGCAGAACGCGGCAAACAGCAATGGCGCAAAGCGGCGCGAAATCATGGAGATCCTCAGAACGGCATCAGGGGGCTGTTGAAAAAGCGCGTCAGCCAGCCCGGCGTGTTGGCCTCGGCCAGCGCGCCGCGGGCGGAATAGGCAATACGGGCATTGGCCACGCGCAGCGACGAGACGCGGTTGTCGGTATCGATGTCGGCGGCGCGGACAAAGCCTTTGAGGCGCACGAATTCTTCGCCCTGGTTCAGCATCAGGTTCTTTTCGCCGGCCACGCGCAGCAGGCCATTGGGCAGCACTTCCTGCACGATCACGGTCAAGGCGCCGGACAGCGCGTTCTGCTGGGTGCTGGTGGCGTCGCCCTCGAAATCGCGGTCGGCCGAAATGTCGATCCCGGTTTTGCCGTAGACCTTGCCGAGGGCGGCCAGCGGCGAGATGCCAATCGACGAGCCTTTCGAGATGCTGGTGCCGGCGCGCTTGCTGGCCTGCGTGGTCTCTTGCAGGATCACGGTGACGGCGTCGCCCACGCGGTAGGCGCGGCTGTCGGACGTGAGCGAGACCGTGTCGGCCGTGAACACGCCGCCCGACAGGCCGGCGCGCACCGGGCGCTGCAGCGGCAGGGCGTCGTCGTCGGCCAGGGAGACCGGCATCGGCGACGAACAGCCAGCCAGGACCAGCCCGCACAGTGCGGCGGCAAGCGCGCGGGCAAGCGGGGTGGCAACGGTATGCATCAGCGTGCCGCCGCGGCCAGGGTCTGCAGCATATTGTCGGCTGCCGACAACACCTTCGTGTTCATTTCGTAGGTACGCTGGGCCGCGATCATGTCGACCATCTCTTCGACGACCTGCACGTTCGAGCCTTCCAGCGAGCCTTGCTTGAGCTTGCCGAATGCGGCATCGCCCGGACGGCCTTCGTTGGCTGCGCCGCTGGCGGCGGTTTCCTGGAACAGGTTGTCGCCCAGTGCCAGCAAGCCTGTCGGATTGATGAAGGCGGTCAGGTTCAGCTGGCCGATTTCCTGCGGCGCCGGCTGGCCCGCGATCGTCACCGAGACGACGCCGTTCTCGCCAATGGTCACGCCGGCGGCGTTCTGCGGAATCGTGATCTGCGGCACGATCGGCAAGCCCTGGGCATTGGTCAGCGTGCCGTTGGCGTCGACCTGCAACTGGCCGGCGCGGGTATAGGCCGGTTCGCCGTTCGGGCGGCGCACCTGCAGGAAACCGGCGCCCGAGATGGCGACGTCGAGCGGCTGGCTGGTTTGCTGCAGGCTGCCGTTGGTGAAGGCCTTCTGGGTGCCGACCACGCGCACGCCGTTACCGAGTTGCACGCCATTGCTGACGGTGTTGTCGGCATTCTGGGCGCCCGGCTGCGCATCGACCTGGTAGAACAGGTCTTCGAACACGACGCGATCACGCTTGAAGCCGACGGTGTTGACGTTGGCCAGGTTGTTGGCGATGGCCTGCAGCTTGGCATCCTGTGCCTGTACGCCGGTCTTGCTGATCCACATTGCTGGATTCATGGTTGCTCCCTGTGAGGTTGTGCCGGCGCTAGGCGCCGAGCAGTCGGTTGCCCGATTCGTTCATGCTGTCGCTGGCCTTGAACATCTTCATCTGCATCTCGAAGCTGCGGTTCAGGGCCATCACTGCGACCATTTCTTCGACCGCCGAGACATTGCTGCCTTCGAGCACGCGACTGCGCACGTTGATGTTCTGGTCGGCCGCGAGCGGCTCGCCGCCACGGGACACGATCAGGCCCGCTGTGTTCTTGGTCAGTTCGGCCCCTTCGGCGCTGACCAGGCGCAGCCGGTCGACGACCTGGGTGACGGTGCCGCCTTCCGGCATGACCGAAATCGTGCCGTCGTTGGCGATATCGACCGCCGAGTGGGGCGGCAGCACGATCGCGCCGCCTTCGCCCAGCAGGGGGCGTCCGGCGACCGACAGCGCGCCATTGGCGTCGATGTCGATGGCACCGCTGCGGGTATAGGCTTCGCCGCCATCCCATTCGACCGCCAGGTAGCCGTTGCCGGCGACGGCCACGTCGAGCGGGCGG
Source organism: Massilia sp. MP_M2 (assembly GCF_039123635.1). Taxonomy (NCBI): domain Bacteria; kingdom Pseudomonadati; phylum Pseudomonadota; class Betaproteobacteria; order Burkholderiales; family Oxalobacteraceae; genus Massilia; species Massilia sp. MP_M2. The sequence continues at coordinate 546,223 of NZ_JBCHJF010000001.1, read as the reverse complement.
CCAGTCTCGCGCACGGTGCCGGTGCGGGTGGAAATCGTGTCGGCTTCCGAACGTGACTGGTGGACGCTGTCGTAGCCGTAGCCACCCAGCGACTGCACCGACGCCAGCTCGATATTGGCGCGAAAGCCCGGTGTGTCGGCATTGGCCAGGTTGTTGGCCCGCACCTGCTGCGCGCGCAGCGTGCGTTCGGCGCCGCTGACGGCGGTAAAGATGAGCTTATCCATGGCGTGTTGCTTACAGGGCCTGCATCAGCGATTGCATCATCTGGTTCTCGGCGGTGATCACCTTCGAGTTCGCCTGATAATTGCGCTGCGACGTCATCAGGCCGACCAGTTCCGACGTGATGTCGACGTTCGAGCCTTCCAGCACGCCCTTGGACAGCTTGCCGCCCAGGCCCACGCCCGGCGTCGTATACAGCGGCGCGCCCGAATTGGCATTCGCGATCCAGGCGGTGTCGCTGAGCGAGACCAGGCTGCCTTCGTCAGCGAAGGTGGCAATGGCGATCGTACCCACGACCTGCTGCTGCTCGTTGCTGTACTTGGCCACGATCGAACCGTTTTCAGCCAGCTCGACGCCCACGAACGTGCCCGAGGCATAGCCATTGGCGCGGTTGGTGGTGTTGGTTGCTTCGCCGGCGAACTTGGACGTGCCGGTGTAGTCGAAGTTGAACGACATGTCCGCTGCGCCCGCGGCTGCGCCGGCGATGGTCAGGGTCGTGCCGGTCGTCGTCCCCGGCAGGATCTGGCCATTGGTGCCGAAGTTCATGGCAAAGCCGGCGCCGGTCGGCGCAGCGCCATCGAGGCTGTAGTGCACGGTCACGGTGTCGGCATCGGTCTTGACGAAGTATTGCGACACGGTGTGCTGGGTGCCGAGCGAATCGTAGACCACCGATTGCTTGACCATATTGTAGGTCGTGCCGTCGGTCGCATTGAAGGCGGCTGTCGGGGTCTTCCAGTCGCCCGACATATTGCCGGCGTAACTGACCTTGGTGGTGGCCACGGCCGGGATCTGCCCGGTCGGGATGGCGATGTCGCCCATCGTCCCGAGAACGCCGCCCACGGTCGGGCCGTAACCCTGGACTTTCTTGCCGGTCGAATCGACCAGCAAGCCTTCGGCGTCCGTCGAGAAGATGCCCACGCGCGAGTACGACACGACGCCCTGGGCATCGCGGCTGGTGAAGAAGCCGCGCCCCTGGATCGCCGCGTCCATGCCGCGCCCCGTGCTCGACAGGCTGCCGTTCTGGCTGATGTTCTGGGTCAGCGACTGTACTTGCACGCCGTTGGCCTGGTCGCCGGCATAGACCGAGCCGAAGTTGGCGCGGCTGCTCTTGAAGCCGTAGGTGCCGGCGTTGGCAATATTGTTCGACAGCGTCGTGAGCTGTTCGTTGATGGCCTGAATGCCCGACAGGGCGATATTGAAGCTCATGGCATATCCTTCTAATTGAATGTGACGGGCGCATCGGCGCCGGTGGTCTTGCCGTTGAAACCCGTGATCCAGCCCGGCTCGACGTCGCCGATGCCGGCCACCTGCATGACGATGCCGCCAGTGGAAGACAGGCGCACGCTGTTCAGGCGCCCGTCGATTTCCACGGCCGGTTTGGTGCCGTCGGCCGCTTCGGCGGCGATGCTGTATTTGCCCGCTGGCAGGCCAAGCTTGGCCGGGTCGATCGTGAAAGATTGTGCCCCCGCGGCATGCGGTGGCAACTCGATCCGGGTCTGCGTGCCGGTGGCGCCGGTGAGCACCAGGTGGGTCAGGCTGCTGGCCCCGCCCAGCTGGACGCTGCCCTGCAGCGCCGTCTCGCCCAGTTGCACGCGGCTCGTCTCGACCGAGACCTGGTTGCCGACCTGGCCGCCCATCGCCAGCACCTGCAGGCTTTGCAGCATGGTGGCGCTGGCGGCGGTGGTCTGGGTCATGTTTTCCAGCGCTTCGGTCTGCGACAGCTGCGAGAGCTGGTTGACGAACGTGGCCGGATCGGATGGCGCCAGCGGATCCTGGTTGCGGATCTGCGCAACCAGCAGCTTGGTGAACATGTCCTTGTTGGCGCTGACCGGGCTGGCGGCCGGGGCGACGGCATTGCTGCCCGTGCTGCCGCCGGTGTTGCCATTCAGGCCGAATGCATTCGAGGTGGTGGTGACCATGATCAGCTCTCTCCCATGCGGATCAGCGACTGCTGCATCGACTTGATGCGGCCCATGACCTCGACATTGGTTTCGAAGGCGCGCGAGGCGGCCATCATGTCGGCCATTTCCGCCACTTCATTGACGTTGGCATAAAACACCATGCCGTCGGCATCGGCCAGCGGATTGTCCGGTTCATGCATGCGGCGCAGCGGCGCACTCGACTCGACCACGTCGAGCACCTGCACGCTGGCGGTGCCGGCGTCGCCCACCATCGCGGCAAACACGGGCTTGCGCGCGCGGTAAGCATCGGCCTCGGTGCCCGCGACCGCATTCGCGTTGGCCAGGTTGCTGGCGATCGTGTTCATGCGCACGGTCTGGGCCGCCATGGCCGAGCCTGCGATCTGTGAAATATCCTTGAATCCCATGGGATGCTCCTGATTGGTCTTTATTGACCCGTGATGACTTTGTTCAGACCGCGCAGCTTCATGTTGATGAAGGTAAGGCTGGTCTGGAAGTCGGACGCGTTCTGTGAAAACGCCGCCTGCTCGACACCGATTTCGACGGTGTTGCCGTCGGCACTGGCCTGGTACGGGACGCGGTACAGCGGGCCATCGGCCGACAGGGTCGGCATACCATCGTCGGTATCGAGCTGGTCTTGCAATGCACTGGCGAAATCGATGTCGCGAGCGGTGTAGCCCGGCGTGCTTTCGTTGGCGATGTTGGCGGCCAGGACGCGGGTGCGTTGGGCGCGCAACTGGAGTGCGTCGGCATGCACGCCCAACGCTTCCTTGAAATTAATCGACATGGCGATTCTCCGGTGAAGTGCAGTGGGATTGGTTAGAATGGTTATTTCCGCCAGACCAATATTGTCCACCCATGGATTTCCGTAAGGCAATACTGATTATTGTAACCTGTGTGTTGTGCACCACAGCATGGTCAGCGCAAACAATTTCTGCACAGATACAACAGATTGCACGTGATGAGCTCGAAAAAGTCGCTGCCGCCAGCGGTTTGAGCGAACCCGAATTCGATCTAGCCGTGGTCAGCAGCCGGCCAGCGCCGGCGTGCAGCGTGGCGCCCGCCATCGAGGCCGCCGACACGCGCCAGCCGGCGCGCATGCGTTTTGTCGCCCGTTGCCCGGATGGCAGTGGCTGGCGCCATGAATTCATCGTGCGCGCGCGGGTGTCGGCCATGGTGGCGGTGGCCAGCGCGCCGTTGTCTGCCAATACGGTGCTTGGCGAGACCGATGTCGCGCTCGAGCGGCGCGACATTACCAATATCGCCGATCCGGTCGGGGTGCTCGCCAATGTCGTGGGACAGTCGAGCCGGCGCAGCCTGCGCGCAGGCGACGTGCTGCGCGCGGGCAGCCTGGCCGCGCCGGTCGTGGTCAAGCGCGGGGATGGCGTGATGATGGTCGCGCGCCAGGATGGCATCGAAGTGAGCATGGCCGGCGAGGCGCTCGACGCCGGCGCGCGCGGCGCTGTGGTCCGGGTCAGGAACAGCGCCAGCGGCCAGGTCGTGCGCATGCGCGTGGTCGGCGCCGGCGCGGTCCAGCCGCTCGACGTGCCGCTGGGCGAGTGACGCGTCAACCCCGGCATTATTCAACCGTTCCCTGCAGCTTGCCGGCGATGCGCGCCAGCTTCGACGCGTAATTGGGGTCGGTGGCATAACCGCCGCGCGCCAGTCCCTGCGCGAATGCCTGGGCGTCGTTGCCCGTGTTGAGCGCGGCGCGGTAGCGCGGGTTGTCCAGCAACACGCGGGCGTAGTCCTGGAACGCGCTGGCCGCATCCGGATAGGCGCGAAAGCGTTCGCGGGTGGTCAGCGCCGCGCCGTTCACGTATTCGGTGGTGGTCGAGTCGCCCGTCGCGCCATTCCAGCGCGGGCCGGCCTTGATGCCGAACAGGTTGTGGCTGCTTGCGCCGCCGTCGACGCGCAGCGGCCGCTGGCCCCAGCCCGATTCGAGGGCAGCGTGGGCCTGCACCAGTTCCGGTGCCACGCCGAGCTGCGCCGCCGCCTGGCGTGCCCAGGGCGCGATGCTGTCCAAAAATGCCTGCTGCTGGGGCGGCTTGGCGGCGGCGTTCGGCACGGCGACGCCGTCGGCTCCGTCGGCGCCCTCGGCGCCGTCCATGATCAGGCCGGTGGCGCGCGCACGCAGCAGCGCACCTTCGGCGCTCAGCGTGCTCGCAGCGCCCCCATCCGCGTCGCCATGCTGGATGTAAGCAGCCACTTCACTGGCGACATCGCTGAAGACGTTGCCGAAGGCCGCGCCGCCGGTCGATGCAGCGGTGGGGCGCGTCGCATTCGTGGCGACCGTTGGTGCGGTTGGCGCCATTGCGCGCGTCGTCATGTCAACGTGGCGCATACAGCTGCTCCTCGCCGTGCAGCACGCGCTGCATGATGCCGTGCTGTTCGGCCAGCAGCTGGCCGTTGCGCAGCGTCGCTTCCTTGCAGGCGCGCACTGTCTGCTCCAATGCCTGCCAGGCCGCGTCGAAGGCGGCGCGCGGGGCCGGCGCCAGCGTCGTGCTGTACTGCGTCATCGTTCCCTGCGGCCCGAGCAATGCGCGCACCAGCGTCACGCGCTGCTGGCGGCGCGCTTCCATCGCCTCGAGCAGCGGCGTCAGTTCGTCTGCCAGCGCGCTCAGTTCGGCGCTGCGGTGGCGTACGGCGGCGTCGAACTGGCGTTCGAGCAGCATCAGGATCGTGGCCGCTTCCTTGACGTCCTGCGTGACGCCGTCGGCAAGCAGCGTGTTGGCATGGGTGCGGGTGAGAGTGGCCATGTTTAGCGTCCCGAATGGAATTTTTGAATCAGGCCGGCCAGGCGCCCGGCATCGAACGGCAGCTCGCCCCGTGCGAGCGCTTCGCGCAGCTCGGCCACGCGCACGGCGTCGAAATCCGGCATGGCGCTGAGCGCATCGGCGGCAGGCTGCAGCACCGCCGACTGCAAGGCGGCTGCCGGCGCCCCGGGCACCTCGGCCTGGACCGGTATCGACACCGCACCGGCGCCGGGCGTCACGGTGGTGATGGCGGACGACGATGCGCCGGAGATCTTCATGCGGTTACCTCGTGATTTGGTGTGAATGGTCATGGCGATGTCGGCAACTGGCCGCGCAGTGTCTCGAGTGCCGCCGTGTCGGGCAGGCTGACGGTCGCGCCTGAACCTGCATTCCCGACCAGTGTCTTGGCCGCTGGCGCGCCGTCGCCCGGCGCGCCGAACATGCCTGCCACCGAGCGCGACTGCGCGCTCGTCAGGATCAGGAGTTCGATGCGGCGGTTCTTGCCGTCGAGCGGCTGCTTGGGGTGCAGTGGGCCGCGGTCGGCCATGCCCACCACTTGCAGCACGGTGTCGGTGCGCATGCCGCCGGTGAGCAGCTGGGCCCGCGCCGAGAGCGCGCGGTCGGTCGACAGCGCCCAGTTCGAATACGCACCCCGATCGATGCCGGCGTAGCGGCTGGCGTCGGTATGGCCGACGATCAGCATCTGGTTGCGCATCTGCGCGAACAACGGCCCCATCTTTTGCAGCAGGCGCGCGAAGCGGCCGGTGGGCAGGGCGCTGCCGCGCATGAACATGCCTTGCTTGTCGGTGTCGTGCAGCATCACGCGCAAGCCGTAGGGCGTGACCACGGTGGCCAGGTTCGGGGCCAGCCCCGCTTCCACCGACAGTTCGGTCAGGGCCTTCGACAGCGCGGTCAGGTCGGCCGGGGTTTCATAACCCACTTTCGGCGCGCCCGGGTTGCCCGGCGTGCCGGCGCCACCGTTGCCGGTGCCATCACCGGTGCGCGGCACCGGGAAGCGCTCGATCAGGCTGCCGCTGGGCTCGCTTGCGATGGCTGGCTTCTGGCCCTGGCCCTCGAGCATGCCGCTTTCGGTCGCTTCGCTGATGATGGCCTTCAGATTCTGCTGCTCGCGCGAGGCAATCAGCCACAGCACGAGGAACAGGGCCATCAGCGCCAGGCAGAAGTCGGCGAACGCGACTTTCCAGGCGCCGCCATGCTCGTCATGCTGATGCTTGCCGCCGCCGCGCTTGACGATGGTCGATTCGTGCTTGTCGTTCGTTTTTGACACGTGTTACCCCGTCATGCGGTCGTTGGCGCGACGGCGCTTGTTCTGCGATTCATCTTCGCCGCCCATCGCATTGATCCACTGTTCGAGCTGGGCAAAGCTGGGCTTGGTATTCAGCTGGATCAGGCGGCGCCCGGCGTCGATTGCCAGCAGGGCCGGCTTGCCGGCCACGTGGGTGCACAGCACGACCTTGACGGTTTCCATCGTCGACGCATCCGAGTTGACCGTCTGTTTCATCAGGTTGGCCAGCGGCTCGAGCACGCCGTAGCAGGCGAAGATGCCGATGAAGGTGCCGACCATGGCCGCGCCGATCTTTTCGGCGATCTCGCCCGAATCGGCGCCGCCCGAGACCGAGTACATGGCCATCACGATGCCCAGCACGGCCGCCAGGATGCCGAACCCCGGCATCGCTTCGGCGATCTTCTGCAGCGACTTGGCCGGCTGCGTCAGCTCTTCGTGGATGGCTTCGAGCTCCTGCTCGAGCACGCCTTCGAGTTCGTGCGCATTGATCTTGCCCATTGCCATCAGGCGGAAGTTGTCGACGATGAAGGCCAGCAGCTTGGTCTCGTCGAGAATTGCTGGATAGCGCTGGAACAGCGGGCTTTCGGCGGGCGCCTCGACGTGCGCGTCCAGTGCCTTCAGGCCGCCAGCGGCAGTCTGCAGCAGTTCGTACATCAGCAGCAGCAGCTGGCGCTGGAATTCCGAGTCGTGCTTCTTGCGCGCCGCCACCTTCTTGAGCTGGTGTCCCAGTTCGGCCAGGACGTGCTTCGGGTTGCCGAGTACCAGTGCGCCAAGGGCAGCGCCGCCGATGATCAACAGCTCGATCGGGTGGAAGATCGAGGTGAAGGTGCCGCCCATCAGGGTAAAGCCCCCGAAGACGGCGCCGAGCACGATGGCGATACCGAGTAATTGCTGCATGACGTGGTGCCTTTCTGGCGGTTTTTCTGTGGTCGGTTCAATCGCGCCGGAGCGCGGTTTTCATTTTCGCCAGCGCGCTCTTGTTGAGCTGGCAGACGCGCGCATCGGACAGGTCGAGCACGGCGGCGATTTCCTTGTAGCTCAGTTCGAACTCGTAGATCATCTGGATCACGCGCTGTTCCTTTTCGTTCAGCTTGGCCAGCGCCTGTTCCAGGCTGCGCCGCACCAGATAGCTTTCCTCGGGGCCCGGCGTGTGGTGTTCGGCGCCGACCGCGTCCTGCAGGATCTCGTCGAAGCTGAGCATTTCTTCGGCGCTCTCGGCCAGCAGATACTGCTGGTAGTCGTCCGCGCTCAGGCCCAGCGCGGCGGCGGCTTCCTGTTCGTTCGGCTCGCGGCCCAGGCTGCGCGTGAGCGCGCGCAGGGCGTCGCGCTGGCGGTGGCTGTCCTGGCGCACCGCGCGCGGGCGCCAGTCCTGGCGCCGCAGTTCGTCCAGGATCGCGCCGCGCACGCGCAGCGCGGCGTAGCTCGAAAAGCCGGTGTCGGGCGCCCCATAGCGGCGCAGCGCTTCCAGCAGGCCCATCAGGCCGATCTGTTCCATGTCCTCGCGCCCCATCGCGCCCGAGACCTGGCTGCCGAGCTGGCGCGCGATGCGCTTGACCAGCGGCGCATACGCCACCAGGTGACGCGACTCGTCCTGCGGCGACAAGCCGGCACTGGCCACCACATCGCCATATTCGCTGGCGGCGGCATCGGCGTAATCGGTCATGTAGGCCACGGCGTCTCCGGGATCGGGCTGCGTATCACTCGATGATCAGCTTGCCGACCATGACTTCGGAAAACGGCTTGAGGTGGTTTTCCTTGGCATAGTTGGCATTGAAAACCTTGTTCAGCTCGGCCGCGTACTGGTCCACCGTCATGCCGGAGGCTTCGGCCATCGTGCGGGCCGACAGGGCCGACACCGCGATGCTGCGCAGCAGTGGCAACTGTTCCTTGGTGGCCTTTTCGTCCGCCGCCGTGGTGGCCAGCACCAGGTCGACCGACAGGTAGTGGGTAGACTGCTCGGCCGGGGCGCGGCGCAGCATGACGATGACCTTGTCCAGCGTGACGTACTTGGTCAGCTTGGTTTCGGGCGCCGGCTTGGCGGCCACGGCGGGGCTTGCGGTCGTGCTCATGTACCACATGGCGCCACCCGCAGCAGCGGCCACGACGACGACGACGGCGGCAATTGCAATGATCAGTTTTGCTTTCATGGGGGGCGTGTCAGTTCATCGAAAAAAGGGTGGAGCCGGCGGCGGCCTCGTCATGCAGCGCGCGTCCGGGGGTACGGGCCTGCTCCTGTTCCTGGCGCGAACGGCCCTGGCCATCGGCCTGGCCCTGGCCCGGCGCCTGACCACCGGCCTGGGCACTGGCCTGCATGCGCGGCACGTCGCTGACGTTGACTGACACGCTGCCGTACTGGCGCCCCGCGAGGTCGCTGCGCAGGCTGTCGCTGACGGTGTTCAGCTGGCGCAGCACTTCGCTGTTCGAGGCGGCGATGTGGATTTCCAGGTTGCCGCCACTGTGGCGGATCGCGATCTCGATGCGGCCGAGCATCGGCGGCTCAAGGCGGATCGTGGCCTGCGCGATGTTGCGGCCAAGCTGCAGCTGGAGCCGTTCGCCCAGCGCCTCGTGCAGATTCTGGCGCCATGCGGTCGGCGGGCCGGCCAGCACGATGCTGTCGGCGCTGCGCGTGCTGGCCGGGGGCGTCGCGGCCAGCGCGCCCGGGCCTGGCGTGACCGGGGCCAGGTCGGCGCTGGCCTCGGCTGCGGCCTCACCCGACGCCGGCGCGGCGTTCGCTTGCGCCAGTACTGACTGTGCGGCGCCCGCGTCGGGCCGGGCGGCAGCCAGTACGCTGGCCGGTTGGACGGCTGAAGGCGGGAGCGGTGCTGCTGCAACCGGCAACACATTGACGGCTCCCGCGGCCGGTGCGGCGCCTGCGCCTTTCACCTGGCCGATGGCGTCCGGCGCGCCGGCTACAGGGCTGCCTGCGGCATCGGCGGAAGACGCGCTGGCAGCATCACCGGCAACGCCGGGCTTGGCACCCTGCATCGCCAGCATCATGGCGGGCAGTGCTGCCGGCGCCACCAGCGGGGCCATCGCTGCCAGCAGGACGTCGGGTACCAGGTCTTCTACCGGCGCTGCATCGGCTTCGGCTTCGGCGACGGCGGCGCCCGGCGCAGCCACGACATCCTCGGGCGGCGCGGCGGCAGCGGTGTCGGGCAAGGCGCCGTCCAGCGCGATCCAGTGACCGAAGGGCAGGGTGGCGGCCGGCGCCTGGCCCGGCGTCGGGGTGCCGGCTGCACCAACGGGCAGCGCAAGCGCAGCGGCGCCCGGCGCATCGGGCGCAGCTGCGCCGGGCGCGGCGCTTGCCACTGCCGGGGCGGGATTGCCGGCCACGCTGCCGGTGGCGTGCATCGCATTATTCATGGCGCTGTTCATCGCAAGGTTCATTGCACAATCTCACCTGGTTCGGTCTCATTCGTGAGGGCATAGGCCATCCAGCCTTCCTTGTTGTCACGCATCTCGTCCATCCGCGCCTGCAGGCCGGCAGCGGCAGCGGCCCCTGCCTGCGCGGCGCGCTCGTGCGATGTGCGCAGGCGCCCCAGCGCCGCGCGCTCGGGCGCGCTCCACGGACCCTTGACGGCCAGCGCCTGCAACTGGCGCGCCAGATCGCGCACGGCCCGGTCGAGCGCATCCCAATCGGCGCCACTGGCGGCCACGTCGAGCTGCGCGCCCAGGCGCCCGATGACGAGTGATCTATCCATTGCGTTCCTGGACGCCTTTCCAGCCCTGGCGAATGGTCGACAGGATGCGGATGACTTCATCGACCATCGCCGGGTCGAGCTTGATGCCGGCGGTATGCAGGCGGCTTTCGCAGAAATCGTAGATGCGCGCCAGGTTGGCGACCGTGTCGCCGCCGCCGTCGAAGTCGAGCGAACTGGCCAGGCCGTTGATGATCTCGACGCACTTGTTGATGCTGGCCGCTTTCTGCTCGTAGCGGCGGGCGACGATGTGTGCGCGCGCGCGCGCCAGCTCGTCGAGCAGGCCGTCGGTGAGCAGCAGCACCAGCTCGACCGGCGAGGCGCGCGTGGTCTGCGCGTCGAGGTTGACGGCGTGGTAGCCGTCGTAGGCGTTTTGATATGACATGGCGATGTTGGTTTGTCTGTGTGCGAATGGATCAGTCGTCGTTGCCGAACAGGGCATCGAACAGGGATACGTTTTGATTCATAACGCTTTGAATGCTCTGCAATTGGGTGAATTGCGCCAGATAACGCTGGTAGGCAACGTCGTACTGCTTGTCGATCAGCGCTTCACGCGTCCCTAGTGTTGATTGCAACTCCTCGGTCGCTGCTTTGCGCTTGCCGATCTGGCCTGACGATACGTCATTCCAGCTTTTCAGATAGGTGTTGAGCTCATTGGCAATGCCGCTGGCGCCAGCCGCCGATGTAGAGCCGATGAGCTTGTCGAGGCCGTTGGGCGTGAGTGCCAGCTGGGCCGTCAGCCGGTCGGCGCGCAATTCGAGCGTGCCGTCCTTGCTTGCGATGATGCCGAACGAGGCCAGGCTGGCGCCACCTGCAGGGCGTAGCAGGCTGACCAGACGGTCGTGCAGCGCACGTACACCGCTATCGGCGGCGAAGGCACCGGCCGCGGTGCCACTGGTAGGGTTGCCGGGGTAGATCAGCTTTGAAAGACCCGTTTTCAGGGTATTGTAGGCCGTGATGAAGGCCTGAACATTGGCCGTCGTTGCTGCGTTGTTGGTGCCGGCAGTGATCGTGACCGGTGCGGTGCCCGTGGCCTGAGCCTTGTTGAACGTGATGGTCAGGCCATCGACATTCTGGAACGTGTTGCTGGCCTGTTTGATCGGGGTGCCGCTCTCCGCGCCGATGTGAACAATCGCATCTTGCGCCATGCTAAGCGTGCGCACGTTGCCGGGCTCATTGGCCTTGGCCAGGCTCGTCGCTGCGTCCATGCCGGCAGTGTTGATCGAGATTTCCGTATCCTCACCGGTGCTCTTGCTGCTCAGCACCAGCTCCGATGTTGTGCCGGTCGTGATGACCGAGGCCGTGATCTTGCCCAGGTTCATCGGCGCGGCATTGATCGCGGCCGCGAGTTCGCGCGGGCTCACGAACCCGTCGACATCGCTGTCTGCCGCGGCCAGATTGACCTTGAAGGCTTCGCTGGCGCCCATGCTGATACTTAGCTCGCCAGTGGCCGCAGTGTCGTTGGTCAGTCCGGCGAATGCGACCTGGCTAGGCGTGGCAATCTGCTTGACGAAAAACGCATAGGTGCCGGCCGGCGCATCGGCACTTGCAGTGCCGGAACCGATCGCGCTATCGCTGAACGTGACAGACTGTGCGTACAGCGTCTTGCCGGTGCCTGTGAGTGCGGCCAGACTGGTCTGGAACGACGAGATCGTTGCGCCGAGTTCGCTCAAGCCACGTTCGGCGGCCGCTGCCTGCTTCGTCTGGGCCGCGAGCATGTCGCGGCGCGAGGCCACGTACTTGTCGGCCAGTGCGCTTGCCGTGGTGATCGGGTCGTAGGTCGGTGCAGTAATCACTGATGCCATGGTGTTCTCCTTGGGTGCTCGTTGCAGCTCATGCCGCCCGTCCCGCCATCCATGATTGGGTGGCGATATCGTCTTCGCGCTTGCGGGTAGCGCGTTCGTTCTCGGCCGCTTGCGCGTCCTGCGTACGGGCCAGCACCTTGCCCAGCAGTTCGCGTCCGACCCAGGCATCCCTGAGCCGGTCCTGCGAGACCGCCATGTTCGCCTGATGCAGCGACAGGTCGATCCGGTGGCTGTCGGCCAGCGCCATCACGCCCTGCTTGTAGGCGCCGCAATTGAGCGCCATGGCAGGATTGATCTGCAGCGTCGCGCCCGATGCGCCGCTGCCGTGGGTCAGCGCGCTCAAGCGTTGCAGATTGTTCTGGTAGCGCACCCGGGTCGCCTCCTGGCTGGCCAGATCGGCTTCCAGGCGTTCGACCTGGGTCGAACGCAACTGGACAAGGGTACCGAGGCTGCGGATGGTCGTCGAACGTGTCATGCCATGATCGCTTTCAGGGCGTCGATGCAGTTGTCGATGGGCGCGCCTTCGCGCGTGCCCTGGCACAAAAACGCCTCGATATGCGGTTGCAGCTGCACCGCGCGGTCGGTTTCCGGGTCGGCGCCCGGCACATAGGCGCCCAGCGGAATCAGGTCGCGCACGCGGGCGTGGCGCGCCAGGGCCGCCTTGAGCTTGCGCGCGGCCAGCGTGTGCTCGGGTGTGACCACCTGCGCCATACAGCGCGAGATCGATTGCGCAACGTCGATCGCCGGGTAGTGGCCGCGCTCGGCCAGCTCGCGCGTGAGTACGATATGGCCATCCAGGATGGCGCGCGCCGAGTCGACCACCGGATCCTGCTGGTCGTCGCCTTCGGCCAGCACCGTGTAGATGGCGCTCATGCTGCCTTGCGGGTTTTCGCCATTACCGGCCGATTCGACCAGTTGCGGCATGTTTGAAAACACCGATGGCGGATAGCCGCGCGTGGCGGGCGGCTCGCCCAGCGACAGCGCCACTTCGCGCAGCGCCATCGCGTAGCGGGTCAGCGAATCGCACAGCAGCAGCACGTTCTGGCCGCGGTCGCGGAAATGCGCCGCCACCGCATGACACAGCTCGGTCGCCATCACCCGCATCAAGGGACTTTCGTCGGCCGGCGCGACCACCAGGACAGCGCGCTTCAAGCCGTCGGGGCCGAGCGAGCGCTCGACGAATTCGCGCACCTCGCGATTGCGCTCGCCGATCAGGCCGACCACGATCACATCGGCCACCGTCTGGCGCGTGATGAGGCCCAGCAGCACCGATTTGCCCACGCCGGAACCGGCCATCAGGCCGACGCGCTGGCCCTTGCCGATGGTGAGCATCGCGTTGATGGCGCGCACGCCGACGTCGAGCGGTTCGTCCACCGGCGTTTTCTTGAGCGGGTTCACGCGCGGCGGGGCAGTAGCGAGCGGCTGGTCGCCGCCCAGGCGCCCCAGGCCGTCGATCGGCTCGCCCAGGCCGTTGACCATGCGGCCCATCCAGCTCGGGCCGATCATCAGGTCGGCCTTGTCGGTCGCAGGCAGCACACGCGCGCCGGTGGCCAGGCCGGTCGCTTTCTTGAACGGCATCAGGTACGACACCTTGTCGCGAAAGCCGACCACCTGTGCATCGAGCCACTCGCCGTCCACCGTCTCGATACGGCAGCGCTGGCCCGTGTGCAGGCGGCAACCGCTCGCTTCCAGCAGCAGTCCCTGGGCGCCGACCAGGCGCCCGGTGGGCGTGGCCACCGGCACCGCGCCGAGCTCGACGGCGCGCAGCGAGTCGGCCAACGAATGTGCCAGCCCCGTCATGCCCGTTCTCCTTCGCCGAGCAACTGGTCCTGGACCTGTTCCATGACGGCCGCCAGGCGCCCCTGGCAACCGGCATCGACTTCATGGTCGCCCGAACGCACGCGGCATTCGCCGGCGTCGAGCGCCGGGTCGGGCAGGATCGTCCACTTCTTGGCGCGCTTCGGATCGAGCTCCAGCACGCGGCGCAGTTCTTCCGGATTCATGAACACTTCGACCTGGTCGCGCGACGGCGGCATCACGGCCAGCGCTTCCTCGACCAGCGAGAGCAGTTGCACCGGTTGCAGCGCCAGCTCGGCGCGGATCACCTGGCGCGCGATCTTGCCCACCAGGTCGACCACTTCGGTGCGCTGCGCGGCGCGCAGGTCGGTCTTGAGTTTCTTGAGGCTCTTGAGCATTGCGTCGACTGGCTTGGCCAATTGTTCGAAGCTCTCGAGCGCCATCGTGCGGCCTTCGTCGAGGCCCCGTTCGAGGCCCTCGATCTTGCCTGCTGCGATGCCGTCGGCGCGGCCCTGGTCCAGGCCCACCTCGAACCCGTCACGCTGGCCCTGGCGATAGCCGTCGGCCAGTGCGCTTTGCCACTCGTCGGCGGCATTGCCACCGGCCGCGCCGGCGGACGCGCCGGCAGGGCGCGCCGCGCTGAACTGGTGCAGCGGCGGAAAGTGGTAAGTGCGAAACGGTTTCATTCGGCAGTCGCTTCGGCAAACAGCTGGATGTCGATCTCGCCGGCGTCGGCCAGCTCCTTGACCGTGGTCATGATTTCGCGGCGGGTCTGCTCGATGCGCGACATTGGCACCGGGCCCGAGCGGCGCATCAGGTCTTCGAAGCTTTGCGCCTGACGGCGCGGCATCGCGGCCAGGATGGCGTCGCGCAGCGGCGCTTCGGCGCCCTTCAGGGCAATCGCCCACTGTTCCAGCGGGACGTCGTCGAGCAGGCGCGAGATGACCTGTTCGGTCTGGCGCGACAGGATAAAGAAGTCGTACATCGACATCTCGATCTGCGAGACGACCTCGGGATCGTGGGCGCGCAGCAGTTCGACCATGCCGGCGCGGTTGTCCTGCAGGCGGTTGAGGATGTCGGCAACCTGGCGCACGCCTTCGACGCTGGCGCTTTGCGTGTCGAGTGCGGCCAGGCAGCGGCCCACCAGCTCTTCGAGCTCGTGCAGCACGTCGCGGTCGATCTCGTCCAGGCGCGCCATGTTCAAGAGCACCAGTTCGCGGCCTTCCAGCGGCAGCGCTTCGAGGATCTGCGAGGCCAGCGCCGGCGGCAGGAAGGCCAGGAACACGGCCTGCATCTGCACGTGCTCGCTCGAGACGAATTCGGCCAGCCACTTTGGCGAGGCGTACTGCAGGCGCGCCATTTTCGGGCGGATCGCATCGCCATAGATCGAATTGAGCACGCTGTTGGCGATGTCGCTGCCCAGCGCCAGGTCCAGCGAACGCTTAAGGTAGCTGCGCGAGGCGCCATGCAGGCCGCTTTGCTGGCGGTAGTCGTCGAAGAAACTCTGCAGCGCCGATTTGACGGTGTCGACCTTGATGCCGCTCATGCGCGACATGACCTGGGTCAGTTCCATCAATTCGTCGCGCTCGAGACAGCGCAGCACGGCCGCAGCCTGCTCTTCGCCGATCGACAGCAGCACGATGGCCGCCTGTTCGACCGGGCTCAGACCGGCTTCGAGTTCGCTGTCTTCGATGTTATTCAGTTCGGCCATGTTTTTTCTGTACCCATTGTTTGACGACTTCGGCGACGCGCTCCGGCTCTTTGGCCGCCAGCACTCTCAGGTGATCGACCATGACGTCGACCGGCGAGCCGGACGGCGGCAAATCATAATTTTCGAGGAGGGGAATGACCGCGCCCGGGCTGCCCTGTACCGGTGCTGCGAGCGCCGTGATGCCGGCCGGCAGCGCGGTGAGCGGCGCCGCAGCGGCGCCCGCCAGTGCTGGGGTGGCCGGGGTGGCCGGCGACGGCGCCAGGCGCGTGATGGCCGCGCGCAGCAGCGGCCGGGCCAGCAGGACGTAGGCCAGCAGCGCGCCGACGGCCCACATGGCCCAGGTCGCCATGTCGACGATGTTGTCGCGTTCCTGCCACCACGCCTGTTCCACCGGGGCCGCCGGGAACTTCATGGCCGACACGGCCAGCACATCGCCCCGTGTGGCGTCGATGCCCAGACCGCCAGCGAGGATTTTCTCGATATTCGTCAGTTCGGCCGGCGTCCAGGCCTTGCCGTCAGCGGCGCTGCTCGCGTTGAGCACGACGGCCACCGACAGTTTTTTGAGGCGGCCGCGTTCGCGCTTGATCTGCGTGATCGCGCGGTCATATGCGTACTGGCGCGTGGTGGCATTCTTGCGGGCGCTGCCATCGTCGGCTTTTTCGGCCGGTGGGGCGCCTGCGGTATCCGCAGCGGCAGGCGCCGGCGGCCGGTTCGAGAGCGTGCCCGGCACGCCCATCGCCATGCGGCTTTTCTCCATCTCTTCGCGCATGGCTTCGCTGGTGACCTTCGGCGCTTCGCCGTATTTTTCCTGGGTTTCCTCGACGCGGTCGTTGTCCACGGCAGCCGTGACGCTGACCTTGTAGTTGGCCACGCCCAGGATCGGCGCCAGCAGATCGTTGACGTTGGCGCGCACCTCGTCGGCGTGGCGCTTGGCCGCCGTGTCGCCCTGCGCTGCGCCATCGAAGCCGTCGGCCAGGTCGATGCGCGAGGACAGGTAATTGCCGGCCTGGTCGACCAGCGAGACGCGCTGGGGCGACAGGCCCGCCACGCTGCCCGAGACCATGTTGACGATGGCGGCGATCTGCTCGTTGCCCAGGCTGCGGCCCGGCTTGACGGCGACCACGACCGACGCCGAATTGCCGTCGGCATTGCCCGTCACGAACGAGCTGGTCTTCGCGATGGCCAGGTGCACGCGCGCGCTGGCGATCGAATCCATCGTCAGGATGCTTTGCGCCAGCTCGCCTTCCAGACCGCGCCGGAAACGCACGTCCTGCACGAACTGCGACACGCCGAGCGGGTCGTTGCGGTCCATCAGTTCCAGGCCGGCCGGCAATTGCGCGGTCACGCCCTTGGCCGCGAGCAGCATGCGCACCTTGCCCAGCTGGGACGACGGGACCAGCACCTGGCCGCTGTCCGGATGGACGCGGTAGGGAATCTGTTCGGCTTCCAGGACCGTCATCATGTCGGCGGCGACGACTTTTTCGCGCGCGCCAAAGACTGGCTTGTAGCTCGATTGATCTTGCCACATGAACATCATGACGGCAGCGGTGACCGCCACGGCCAGGCCCAGCATCAGCGGAAGGTTGTTGCGCAGCAGCGGTGGCAGCGCGGGCAGCGCGAACTTGCCGCTGAAGGAGGACTTGAGGGAGGAGAGCACGTGAGCGTCGCTTGTCGAAAAAATCAGATCGGGAGCTTGAGCAGTTCGTCGACTGCGCCCATCACCTTGTTGCGTACTTGCATCAGCATCGAGAACGAGAGGCTGGCTTCCTGGCTGGCCAGCATGGCGCCGACCAGGTCGTCGCTCTTGCCGGTTTCAACCGCCGTCACACGGGCGCTTGCGGCCTGGTCCTGCGCATCGACGCCGGCAATGGCGCTCTGCATGGCCTGGGTGAATGAAAATGCACCGGCGCCGCCTGTCGGCGCGCCGAGCTCGGCAAATGAAGCGGCAGCCGGGGCAATCGCCAGGCGACTCGCGTCGTTGCTCAGTTGCGCCAGATCGGCCTGAATCAGGCCAGCGAGTTCAATTGCCATCGTGTTTCCTTCAAAATTTAGTGTTGTTCATCAGCGACAAAAAATACCGAATTTTCCGAATTTTCCGTTATTAATTTGTTAAATCCGGGCTTGGCAAGCTGGTATTTAGAACAACTCGCCTCATGCAGTAAAAAGCCTTTTCCCTTAGACGTTTACTATGAAAACAGCATGATGCTGCGATGCAACGACTAGATATTACCGTAGGGCAAATGATAAATCAAAGTGAAATGTCAAAGTTGCGGCGTTTGAAGTCGCTGTATAATTATTGCTGCACAGAATCAAAACAATGTGACATTAACTTTCAGCAAAGACAGATGGCAATTAATCAACTTGACCGACGGCGGGAACATCAGGTGCTCGACCCGTGCCTGCTCGGACGTCCGGTGCATCTGCTGCCGGCGTTCGCCGCCGGGCTGGCCGAAGCGATTGGTGCCGAAATGGCATCGCCTGGCGGTCGCCGGCACTGGGGCACATACCGTCTGGAACACCTCGCGTTCGAACGGGCGCCGGAGCAGCCCGGACTGCGCTGGCTCGGGGTCAGCGGCGCGTATGGCGTGGCGGCTGTCGCCTTTGAACGGACTCTGCTTCTGGGACTGCTGGAAGGGCGCTATGCACGTCGTCAACCGACGATTTCTGCTGCGGCGCAGCAAAGCCCCGCGCTGGAGCGGGTCACCGCGACCGAAGAGCGTCTTGCTGTCACATTGGCCCAGCAACTGGCCAGCCAGCTCGATGTCCGGGTGGCCGATGGTCTGGCCCGGCTGGATGGCGCGCCGACGCTGGTGAAAGCCGGGGCCGGGGCTGCGATCGTGCCGGCTAACGCGCCGGGCAAAACCGGCTGGGTGCTGCGCGCCGTGCTGCGCGCCCAGTACGGCCGGCGCGATACCGATGAGCCGACCCAGGCCGCGCCGGAAGGGCAGATCTGGATCGGCCTCGATCACGCCCTGATGGCCTGTGTATTGCAGGGCATCAAGGCCGACCGTGGCGCCGTGCGCGCGGCGGGCGGGGCGCGCATGCCGGCTGAACCGCTGGCCGCGCGCCTTGAAGTCAAGCTCGAGGGCTGTTTGGTGAGCAAGGAGATCACGCTGGCCACGCTGTTCGGGCTGCAGGTCGGCGATGTGATTCCGGTGTCGGTCGGTCGCGCCGATGTCGTGCTGGACAACTCCCGCCTGTTCACCGCGGCGGTGGCCGAGCACAAGGGCAAGCTGTGTTTAACCTCATTTGAAGATGCCGAATAATGAACATGAATCTCAACGACCAACTGAGTGGTGACGTCATCATCGACGACCTGGACAGCGAGGATGCGTTGCAGGCCGCCGCCGGGCGGAGCAGCGCGCGCCAGCTGCCGCAGATGATGCGGCGCATTCCCGTCACGCTGACCCTCGAAGTCGGTTCGGTGCGCATCTCGCTGCAAGAGCTGATGGACATCGGGCCATCGTCGGTGCTGCCGCTCGATTCGCTGGCCGGCGAGCCGCTGGTCATCAAGGTCAACGGCACCCCGATCGGCCGCGCCGAAGTGGTCGTCGCAGGCGAGCAGTACGGTCTCAAAGTGATCGACCTCGAAGGCCTGAACCTGGACATCCTCGCGTCATGATGTGGCTTACCGGGGGCGTCAGGGCCCTTGCCCCTGCGCTTCTGTCAGCGCTGTTGGCGGGGCTGTTGATTGCGGTCCCGGCCGCCGCCCAGAACCAGGACCTGCTGGCCGGCGTGCTGCCCGGCGCCACGTCGACCAGCGCCGGCATGAGCGTCAAGTCGCAGATCCTGGTGCTCATGACGCTGCTCGGGCTGCTGCCCGTGATGGTCATGATGATGACCTGCTTCACGCGCTTCGTGATCGTGCTGTCGCTGCTGCGCCAGGCTCTCGGCCTGCAGCAGGGCCTGCCCACCCGGATCATCACCGGCATTGCCCTGATCCTGACCATCCTCGTCATGCGTCCCGTGGGCGAGCAGGTCTGGACCCAGGCCTTCCTGCCGTACGACCAGGACAAGATCGGCCTCGAGACCGCGCTGCGCATCGCCGAACAGCCCATCTCGCGCTTCATGCTGGCCCAGACCAGCAAGGCTTCGCTGGCGCAGGTCGCGCGCCTGGCCGGCGAGTCGACGGCCCAGCCACCGCAGCAGCATAGCTTCCCCGTCAAGCTGGCCGCGTTCGTGCTGTCCGAACTGAAGACCGCGTTCCAGATCGGCGCGATGCTGTTCATCCCGTTCCTGATCATCGACCTGGTGGTGTCGTCGGTGCTGATGGCGATGGGCATGATGATGCTCTCGCCGCTCGTCATTTCCCTGCCGTTCAAGCTGCTGCTGTTCGTGCTGGTCGATGGCTGGACGCTCACGGTGAGCACACTGGTTGGCAGCATCCATGCGTATTAGCACCCGACCTGGCACCGGCGCCAGCTGCGTCGCAGGAGACTGGCAATGACGCCCGATATCGCCGTCGACCTCGTGGTCGAGGCACTGCAGATCGTGATGCTGATGGTGATGGTGCTGGTGATCCCGGGCCTCTTGGTCGGCCTGCTGGTCGCGCTCGTGCAGGCGGCAACCCAGATCAACGAACAGACGCTGAGTTTTTTGCCGCGCCTGCTGGTGACGCTGCTGGCCGTGATCCTGGCCGGCCACTGGTTGACGTCGACGCTGATGGATTATTGTGTCTCGGTGTTCCAGCGCGCGGCAACGCTCGTCGGGTAGGGCAGGGCGCGCGCCGATGGAACTGTACGGCTTCCTGATGCCGCTGATCGGCGCCCTGTGGTGGCCGTTCTGCCGCATCATGGCGATGATGATCACCGCGCCCGTGCTGGGCGATGGCACGATTCCCATCCCGGTGCGCGCGCTGCTGGCGGTGGTGCTGTCGTTCCTGATGCTGCCCCTGACGAGCAAGGGCGCGATGCCCGATGCGTTTTCGCTGGCCGGCGTGCTGGCGATGTTCGAGCAGGCCGTGATCGGCGCCGTCATCGGCCTGGCGCTGCAGTTCGCGATGGCGGCCATCAGCATGCTGGGCTTTCTGGCCTCGAGCCAGATCGGCTTTTCGATGGCGACGATGAACGACCCGGTCAACGGCCAGGCCTCGGACGTGATTTCCAGCCTGATGGCGCTGGTGGCGATGCTGGTGTTCTTTGCCATCGACGCGCACCTGGTACTGGTGGCGGTGCTGGGCCAGAGTTTTCTGGCCTGGCCGGTGGGCGGCGGCCTGCAGCCGATGCTGCTCGAAGCGGTCGCGCTGAACCTGAGCTGGGTGTTCGCCGCGGCGATCCTGCTGGCGCTGCCGCTCGTGTTTTCCACCGTGGTGGTGCAGATCGGCTTCGGTTTTCTCAACCGCGTCGCGCCCAGCCTGAACCTGTTTTCACTGGGCTTTTCGCTGGTGACGATTTTTGGCTTGCTGATGCTGATCCAGCTGGTGCGCTTCATCCCCGAGCACTACATCGCGATGACCAACCAGGTGCTGGAAATGCTGACCGAACAAATGAGGCTGGCCCATGGCCGATAGCAGCAGCGGCGACAAGACCGAAAAACCCTCGGCGCAAAAGCTCAAGAAAGCCCGCGACGAGGGTCAGGTGGCGCGTTCGCGCGATCTGGCCACGGCTGTCGGCATCCTGATCAGCCTGAAGGTCTTCATGCTGATGCTGCCCGGCTATCTGGAAGACATGCGCCACCTGTTTCGCCTCGTGTTCGTGCCGCTGGGCGAAGCAGGCGACCTGGAAAACGCGATGTCGACGGTGTTTTCGGCCGCGCTGCTGCTGTTCGTGCACATGGTGCTGCCATTGCTGGCCGTGCCGCTGGCCATCATCATTGCCGGCGCGATCCCCGGCGGCATCGTCGCCAGCGGCAAGAACCTGGCGCCGAAGTTCAGCCGACTCAATCCGCTGACCAACCTGGGCAACCTGTTCAAACAGAAGCACTGGGTGGGCTTTTTGACGTCGGCGGCCAAGGCGATCGTGCTCGGTATCGTGCTGTGGCATGTCTCGAGCGGCAGCATCAAGGGCTATATCGAGCTGCAACGCATGCCTCTGGACGACGCCATCGGCGCCGGCGGCACGCTGGTGTTCGACGCACTGATGGCGCTGGTGGCGGTGTTCATCGTTTTTGCGCTGATCGACGTGCCGGTGCAGAGTTTTCTCTTCATGCGCAACCAGCGCATGAGCAAGCAGGACATCAAGGAAGAGCACAAGAGCAGCGAAGGCCGCCCCGAAATCAAGCAGCGTATCCGCCAGCTGCAAAACCAGCTGGCCCAGCGCAGCGTGCGCAAGTCGGTGCCGACGGCCGATGTCGTGATCGTCAATCCCGAGCATTACGCGGTCGCGCTCAAATACGACGTCGACCGCGCCGAGGCGCCGTTCGTGGTGGCCAAAGGCGTCGACGAGATGGCGCTGTTCATCCGCCGCGTGGCCGTCGAACACGGGCTCGAGGTGGTGGAGCTGCCGCCGCTGGCGCGCGCGATTTACCACACCAGCCAGGTGCAGCAGCAGATTCCCGCGCCGCTGTACCAGGCGGTGTCGCAAGTGCTGAATTATGTTTTACAACTGAATGCGTTCCGTGCAGGCCGGCGCCAGGCGCCGCCCCGGTTCCCCAACGAGGTGGTCGTACCACCGCACCTGAGTGAGGCTCCAGCATGACCGTAACGAATACCTTCAACGCCTTCGTGGGAGAGCTGCGGCGCCACAAGTTCGCCGCGCCCGTGTTCCTGATTGCGCTGCTGGGCATGATCATCCTGCCGCTGCCGCCGATCCTGCTCGACGTACTGTTTACCTTCAACATCGTGCTGGCGCTGATCGTGATCCTGGTGGCCGTGACGGCCAAGCGCCCGCTCGACTTCTCGGTGTTCCCGACCGTGATCCTGGGCACCACCTTGATGCGCCTGGCGCTGAACGTGGCCTCGACCCGCGTGGTCCTGCTGCACGGCCACGAAGGCACGCACGCCGCCGGCCAGGTCATCGAATCGTTCGGCAACGTCGTCATCGGCGGTAACTTCGTCGTCGGCCTGGTGGTGTTCGTGATCCTGATGATCATCAACTTCATCGTTGTGACCAAGGGCGCCGAGCGCATCTCGGAAGTCTCGGCGCGCTTCACGCTCGACGCGCTGCCGGGCAAGCAGATGGCGATCGACGCCGACCTCAATGCCGGCCTGGTCAACCAGGAGCAGGCAACCAAACGGCGCAAGGACGTCGCGGCCGAAGCCGACTTCTACGGCGCGATGGATGGCGCCTCAAAATTCGTGCGCGGCGACGCCATCGCCTCGATCCTGATCCTGATCATCAACCTGATCGGCGGTATCGCGATCGGCGCGCTGATGCACGACCTGCCGCTGGCCGACGCGTTCCGCGTGTACGCGCTGCTCACGATCGGCGATGGCCTGGTGGGCCAGATCCCGGCGCTGCTGCTGTCGGCCGCCGCCGCCATCCTGGTCACGCGCATCGGCGAGTCGGGCGACCTCGAAGATCAGGTCAGCCAGCAGCTGCTGGCCCGGCCGGGTGTGCTGTATTCGGCCGCTGGCGTCATGATGATCCTCGCGATCGTTCCGGGCATGCCGTGGTGGTTCTTCACGGTGGCTGCCGGCGTGCTGGCCTGGGTCGGCTGGACGATGGCCAAACGCATCAGTGCGCCGGACGTGGCGGGCGTGGCGAAGATCGAGGCTGCGCTGCGCGACGATCGCGCGCCCGAACTCGATTGGCAGGCGCTGCCGGTGGTGCAGGCGGTGACGGTGGCGGTGGGCTACAAGCTGGTGGGGATGATCGACCGTGCCCAGGCCGAGCCGCTGGCCAAGCGCATCAAGGGCGTGCGTCAGAGTCTGTCGGAGCAGATGGGAATGCTGCTGCCAGCAATCGCCGTGCGCGACGACCTGGCGCTGCGCCCGACGCAATACGCGATCAGCCTCTCGGGCACCGTCGTGGCCGAGGCCGAGGTCATGCCCGACCATCTGCTGGCGATCCCGTCGCCGAACGTGTACGGCGAACTCGATGGCATCCCCGGCATCGAGCCGGCCTACGGGATGGCGATCACGTGGATCCTGCCCGAGCAGAAGGCGCATGCGCTGGGCCTGGGCTACCAGGTGGTCGAGGTGCCGAGCGCGATCGCGACGCACGTGTCGAAGGTGGTGCGCGAATACCTGCACGAACTGTTTCGCCACGAAGACGTGCCGGCGATCCTGGAACGCCTGACAGCGCTGTCGCCCAAGCTGGCCGCAGCGCTCGACAAGGCGCTCACGCACACCCAGCTGCTGCGCGTGTTTCGCGTGCTGCTGACCGAAGGCGTGTCATTGAAGGACATCGTGGTGATCGCCACCACGCTGCTCGACAGCTCGGAGACGACCAAGGACCCGATCCTGCTGGCGGCCGAAGTGCGCTGCGCGCTGCGGCGCCAGATCGTCTCGACGCTGTTCGGCAAGAAGAAGGACATGCCGGCCTTTAATCTGTCGGCCGAACTGGAAAATATGCTGCTCGGGTCTCTGAACCAGGCACGCCAGAATGGTGGCGGCAAGGTCGCGCTGGACAACTACCCGATCGACCCGCAACTGCTGTCGCAACTGCAGATCAACATGCCGGTGGCGCGCGAACAGATGAAGGGCCAGCACACGCCGCCGCTGCTGCTGGTGCTGCCGCAGGTGCGGCCATTGCTGGCCCGTTATGCGCGGCTGTTTGCGCCGGGCCTGCACGTGCTGTCGTACAACGAGATCCCCGAAAACCGCGACGTGTCGATCGTCGGAACGGTGGGCTGATCAGGCCTTCGCCACCAGGCGCCGCGTGATGATCGGGCCATCCGGCCCCAGGTGAAACGCCAGCTTGCGCTCGCGCAGCGCGGCGTCGCCTGCCGTGGCGCGGTCGAACCGGCGCAGGTGCTCGGTCCATGACGGATCGACGATCTGCTCGGTGAACAAGCCCGGATCGCTGACGTCGCGCAGCAAGGTCCAGCTCAGCGCGCCCTGGCGCAGGCGCGCGCGCCGGCTCAGTTCCATCAGCGCCATGAAGGCGTCGGTTCGGTCCGGGTCGATCCGGTATTCCACGGTCAGCACGAGGCGCCCGCCATCCTGCAGCGGCGAGAGCGATGGCGCCAGCGCCTTGAGCGCCGACGACGGCGTCATGTCTTCGAGCAGCTCGCGGTCCTGGATCAGGCGCAGCACGAGCGCCATCACGATCACGCTGCTGCCGGCCGCATACAACAGGCTGTGCTGCACGCTGTCGAACGTCGCCACCTGACCCCAGACTGCGGCGCCCGTTGCGCTCGCGCCCATCAGGGCCATCTGGTAGATCGACATCCCGCGCGCCCGCACCCAGTCGGGCAGGGCCATCTGCATCGATACGCTCAGCGAATTGGCCGACACGATGAACGCCATCCCCGACAGCCACATCGCGCCAGAGGTGAGCACCACGTTCGTGCTGAGCGCCGCCACCGCGATCATCGCCGCCGACAGCACGGTGCTGCACATGACGAGCGTGTCGCGGCTGAACGCCTGGCGCATGCGCGGCAGGAAGAACACGGCGCTGATCGCGCCGCCGCCCATGCAGGCCAGCAGCAGCGTGAACACCCCGGCGCCGCCGCCGCCCTGCGCGCGCGCGACCAGCGGCAGCAGCGCCATCAGCGCGGTGGAATGGAAGAACGACGCGGCCACCCGCGCCATCACCGCCTTGACGCGGTTGGAGTGGCGCGCAAACTGCAGGCCGACGCGCATCGCGCCGCCGATCCGCTCACGCCCCAGCGGACTTGGCACGTGCGTGCGGCGCCAGCGCATGATCACGAAGCCCGAGATCACCGACAACACCGCATTGAGCACGAACACGTACGCGCTGCCCAGGCTGGCGATGATGGCGCCGGCCGCCAGCGGCCCGGCGATGCGCGACGCGTTCATCGCCACGCCATTCAGGGCCAGCGCCGCCGGCAGCTG
This sequence comes from Massilia sp. MP_M2, assembly GCF_039123635.1. Lineage (NCBI taxonomy): Bacteria > Pseudomonadati > Pseudomonadota > Betaproteobacteria > Burkholderiales > Oxalobacteraceae > Massilia > Massilia sp. MP_M2. The sequence continues at coordinate 521,114 of NZ_JBCHJF010000001.1, read as the reverse complement.
CGCGCGCGGCACGAGTTCGGGCACGATCGCCGAGAACACCGGCCAGCGCATGGCCAGGCCGATGCCATTGGCGAAGGTGAGCGCCAGCAGCACGGGCGGCGTGATGGCGTCGGCCAGGATCACCACGCACAGGATCGTGGCCACGATGGCGACCCAGAACTGCGTGATGATGAAGTAGCGTCGCCGGTCGAGGATATCGGCCAGTGCGCCACTGGGCAGGCCGAGCAAAAACACGGGCAGCATCGATGCGGTCTGCACCAGCGCGACCCAGATCGGCGCGCTCGTCAGCGACGTCATCATCCAGGCGGCGGCCACGTCGTTCATCCACATGCAGGTGTTGGCGATCAGCCAGGTTAGCCACAGCATGCGAAACACGGGCGCGCGCATCGGCCCGAACGCCGACGGTGGCGGCGCGGCGTCGTTGGCCGAGGGCGCCGGGGCTGGGGTTCGGGAAATGGTCATGCCGGTGAGCTCACCGGAAGCGGCGCGGAGGGCCGCGTGCATCTGCAGCGTGTCATTGGAAGGGCGAATGCGTGAAGACAAGCGCCATTGTAGTCGGCGCAGCAGCAGGGGCGGCGCGCAGCTCAGCCGGGTAGGTCGGCCTCAGCCCCGCGCGCGTTGCGCCGGCAGCAGCAGCGCCAGTTCGGCCACGGCGCGAAACACGGCCGGCGTCAGCGCTTGCGCTGCCTGTTCGGCGTTGGCGATCATCGCGTGGCTGCGCCCGGCGGGCAGGGCATCGCGAAAGGCCCAGCGCAGCACTGTGAGGCCTGCCCGCGCCAGGCTCGCTTCGAGTTCGGGCTGCAGCCAGCGCAGGCGCGTGAGCGCGCCGGCGTCTGGCGCGCAGACTTCGATCACCAGGCCCTGCGGCGTCGGTTCGACCTGGATCACGACCGCGCTGCCGTCGGCAAGTTCGAGTTCCAGGCGCAGCGCGGCGCGCGTACGGCGCCGGCGTCCGGGCGGCTTGTCGGCCTCGTCGGCCACCACGGCCAGGTGCTGCGGTTTCTCGCCAGCGCCGTGGACCGTGAAGCGCCAGGCATCTTGATGTGTCGCGAGCAGCTGGGGCTGGTGCACGACCTGGCCCTGTTGCCCGGCAGCGAGCATGGCCGGCGACAAATGCCCGCCGACGTCGGCCAGCGCGCGGCTGGTCAACTGGCTGCCATGGTTACGCACCTGGCTGCGCCAGGCGTGCGCCAGGCCGGCGCCGTCCTGTTGCTGATAGGCGAGCGTGCGCGCCATGAGCAGTTGGTCTGGCCGCATGGCGGGGCCGTCCGCGCCGGACTCGGCCCCCGGCTGGCCCGTGGCCGGTGTTTCCGGCGACAGTGGCGCGGAAAACGGCAGCGGCAGCGCATCGGCGCCGCCAGCCAGCACGGCGGCCGGGGCCACCACGGCGCCGACCTGCAATGGCGCGAGGATTGGCGGCGGCAGTGCGGCAACGGGAAACATATGGGCCATCGGCATGCCTATCAAGAATAAAAAAAGGCCAACCGCGTGGCTGGCCTTTGATGTCTGCCCGGGGTCAAACCCGGGCGTGCGGCCATTATTGCAGCAGCGACATGACCATCGACGACAGGCTGTTCGACTGCTTGAGCATCGCGGTACCGGCTTGCAGCAGCATCTGGTTCGACGTCATGCTGGCGCTTTCGGTAGCGAAGTCGACGTCCATGATGCGGCCGGCAGCAGCCTGGGTGTTGCTGCTGACGTTGGCCAGGTTGGTGTTGGCGTGTTCCAGACGGTTGGCGGTTGCACCCAGCGACGAACGGACTGCGCCCAGCGAGTCGATCGCGGCTTGCAGTTCGTCCACGGTGGTGTTGGCCGAGCCGGCAGCGGTCAGCTCCGTACCGGTTGCCGAGCTTGCGCCGCCGAACGAATTGTAGCGGGCGCTGACGGTGCCCAATGCGGTTTGCATTGCGGTCATTTCAGCGCCCAGATTCAGTTCCATCGTTTCGCTGCTCGACGCACCGATCTGGAAGCTCAGCTTGTCGGAGAACTTGCCTGCCACGCCGGTGGTGTTCGATGCACTAGCAGCGGCGTGGTACGCGTCGGCAGCGGTCGAAGCGGCGGTGGCGTTTGTCAGCGCTTCCTTGGCCAGATCGAGTGCCTTCGTGGTCGTGATCAGGGTACCTGCGGTGGCGGCGGTTGGGGTTGCCGTCCAGGCGGTCAATGCATCATCGTAATCCTTCTGCTTGCCGTAGGTAGCATCGCCGACATCGGCGGTCGCTGCGGACAGCGTGCCGAATTTCGTGGTTTTGTCCGTCAGCGCATTGAAGACATCAGCGGCGCTGGCTTTGCTGTTGAGCAGCTTGGCGCCACCGAACGACGTGTTGCCCACGATGTTGGTCAGTTCGCTGGCCAGTGCGTCGTATTCCGACTGCATGGCGGTCTTGTCGGCTGCGTTCGACGATGCATCGGCTGCCTGGGTGGCCAGATCCTTCATGCGCACCAGGATGTTGCTTGCTTCACCCAGCGCGCCTTCGGCGGTTTGCATCATCGAGGTGGCGTTCTGGGTATTGCGCATGGCGACGGCCATGCCGCTGCTCTGCGCCTTCAGGCGGGTTGCGATCTGCAGGCCGGCAGCGTCGTCCATGGCCGAGTTGATGCGGTAGCCGGTCGACAGGCGGGTCATCGAGGTCGACAACGAACCCTGGTTACGGGAAATCGCGTTCTGTGCGGACAGGGCGGCGTTGTTGGTGTGAAGGCTCAGCATGTTGAACTCCTGAAATAGGTAGGGGGAGAATTCGGTAATTTCGAGCGCTTCGTTCGCTCTCATGAGTACAGGGCGACAAATTTCCGTACGGCATTAAATTCTTTTTGAAATTTCTTTTGCCGGGTGGATGCGGCAGTGTCTAAATGAGAATGATGGTGATAACGATTCTCATTACTGATAAAATGCGGTTTTCAGTCTGTCCTTCCCACCATGAATCCCCTCCGCAACTCGTCGTCATCCGCCACAGCCCCCCACGCCCACTCGCTGCTTGCGCGCCTTGTCAGGAGCGCGTTGGGCGGTGCCGTTGCATCGGCACCGATCCTGTGGCTGCCGCTGGCAGCCAGCGCCCAGGAGATGGCGCCAGCCCCGGTCGAACAGGTCGTCATCACCGGCGCGAAGATGCAGGCCGATCCCGCCTACGCGGGCGGCCAGATCGGCCGCAGTGGCGGTCTGGGCGTGCTGGGGGAGGCGGACATCATGAAAACGCCGTTTTCCACCACCAATTACACGTCGCAGATGCTCGAAGACCAGCAGGTGCGCACGCTGGCCGATGTCGTCGTCAACGAAGCCTCGGTGCGCGTGATGACCTCGACCGGCGGTTTCAGTGAAGATTTCCAGATCCGCGGCTTTAACGTCACCAGTGGCGACGTCGGCCTGAATGGCCTGTACGGCCTGTCGTCGTCGAACCGGATGCCGGCCGCCATCATGGAGCGCGTCGAAGTGCTCAAGGGCCCGGGCACGCTGATGTACGGCATCAGCCCGAACGGCAGCGTCGGCGGCAATATCAATATCGTGACCAAGCGCGCCGGCGACCAGCCACTGACGCGCGTGACTGCCACGTATGAAAGCCAGGCGCTGTTTGGCACCCATGTCGACGTCGGCCGCCGCTTTGGCGAGAATGGCGCCTGGGGCGTGCGCGTCAATGGCGTGGTCCGTGGCGGCGACACCAATATCGACGAGGGCAAGCAGGACTTCGGCCTGGCCGCAATCGCGCTCGACTACCGCTCGCCGACGCTGCGCTGGACCCTGGACAGCTATGGCCAGCAAGAAAAGACCGACAACTTCCGCGCGCAAAACAGCTTCCGTCCCGACATTGCGTCGATCCCGGCGCCACCATCGGGCCACCGCGCCGTGTACCGTGGCGCCGGCCTCGAGTTCCGCGATGCGACGATCGCCTCGCGCCTCGAATACGATGTGTCGAAAGCGTTGATGGTCTACGCGACGGCGGGCTACCACTACGGCGCCAGCGAGCAGGACTTCCCGACGGCGCGCGCTTTGAGCGCGGTCGATGCCGCCGGCAACTTCCGCCTCACCAACGCCTGGTACGACGCCTACGGACGCAGCAAGACCGGCGAAGTCGGCGCCCGCCTGAGCCTGGAAACGGCCGGCATCAAGCATTTCATCACCGCCTCGGTCTCGCGCCTCGACAGCGAAGCTGGCAGTTTCTACCTGTCGGCCCCGGCCAGTTCGTCGCAGCTATCGAACATCTACAACCCGGTGGCGATCACGCCGATGACGGGCAACCGCCTGGCGCCGACCAAGACCTCGGAGACCGAGCTGTCGAGCGTCTCGCTGACCGATACGCTGTCGTTCCTGGACGGCCGCGTGCTGTTCACCGGCGGCTTGCGCAAGCAGAAGGTATCGCTGGATAACCTGGCGCCAAGTGGCGCGGTGACGGGTTCGTACAGCGAAAGCGCCGTGTCGCCGCTGGCGGGCCTGGTCGTCATGCCGATGGAAAACGTGTCGCTGTACGCCAACTTCACGTCGGGCCTGAGCCGCGGCAGCACCGCCCCACCAACGGCCGCGAACGCCGGCGAAGTGTTCGCCCCGTTCAAGTCGAAGCAATACGAACTGGGCACGAAGGTCGATACCGGCCGCGTGCTGCTCGGCGCCGCCGTGTTCCAGATCGACCGTCCGAACGCGATCACCGATCCCTTCACGACGGTGTACAGCCTGGACGGCACGCAGCGCAATCGCGGCCTGGAACTGTCGGCGGTCGGCGAAGCCGCACCGGGCGTGCGCCTGATGACGAGCGCCACGTTCTACAACGCCAAGCAGCAACGCACTGCCGGCGGCATCAACGAAGGCAAGAAAGCCACGGGCGTGCCGAAGAACGCGTTCAACGCCGGCATCGACTGGGATTTGCCATGGATTAGCGGCCTGAGCGTTAATGCCCGCGCGGTCCACACGGCCGAGCTGGCGCAGAATGTCACCAATACGGTGTACATCTCGTCATGGACACGCTTTGACCTCGGCGCGCGCTACCGTACCGAGCTGATGGGTAAGCCGGTCGTGCTGCGCGCCAGCGTCGAGAATGCCGGCAACAAGCGCTACTGGCTGTCGAGCAGCACGCTGGCCACGGTCGGCACGGCAGCGGCCCCGCGCACGGTGCTGTTGTCGGCGCAGGTCGACTTCTAACTCGTACGACGTTGTCATCCGGGACCTGCCTGCATGGCGAATGCAGGCAGGTCCCGTTTTTTTGACAGCGCCGGCGTGAGGCACAAGATTCAGAACAACAATGTGCTTAGCGTGTTGTTTTGAGGTAACTGAATCGCGTGGTTTCTGTTGCTCTAGCGTATAGTTCGGCACATATTCTGCGAACATGTGATGAAACTTATAACCTTTGAAATCAGTGACCGATCCCTTGCCATCACCACGGTAAAAAAAGCCGGAGAGCAGTGGGAGTGCGTACTATCGGCGTCTGGCCATGCGGATGAGGGGGCCATGTCGGCGATCGTCCAGCGACAGATCATGTTCGACGGCGCACATTGCGCCGATATGGTGCTGGAGAAGGCGATCGATTTCAGTGGCGCTTTCCTGCAGTTGATGATGTAGCGTGGTTGGCACGCGTCTGCTGAGTGGCCGGATGCGATAGAATGCACGGTTCGATTGTCGCCGTATTTCGCTCGGCAAACGAACTTCTTCCTTCTTCCTGATCGAGGCCATCCCCCCAATTCTTCGCAACGAGTGTCGCGCAGGGTGGGGTAGGCGCACACAAGCATGAATCGCAATGACAGCAACTAACTATGGCGGGCGGCGCCTGAGTGTCGCCCCGATGATGGACTGGACCGACCGCCACTGCCGCGTCTTCCACCGGCAGATCACCCGCCACACCTGGCTCTACACCGAGATGGTCAATACCGGCGCCCTGGTCTATGGCGACGCCGAGCGTCATCTGCGCTTTGACGACGTCGAGCATCCCGTCGCCCTGCAACTGGGCGGCAGCGACCCGGGCGATCTGGCCAAGAGCGCCAGGCTTGGCGAGCAATGGGGCTACGACGAGATCAATCTGAACTGCGGCTGCCCGTCCGAGCGCGTCCAGAAGGGCGCGTTTGGCGCCTGCCTGATGAACGAGCCGCAATTGGTCGCCGACTGCGTCAAGGCGATGCGCGACGCTGTCTCGATCGACGTCACCGTCAAGCACCGCATCGGTATCGATCACAATGAAGAATACGGTTTCGTGCGCGACTTCATCGGCACGGTCGCCGATGCCGGCTGCAAAACGTTCATCGTGCACGCGCGCAACGCGATCCTGAAAGGCCTGTCGCCGAAGGAAAACCGCGAGATCCCGCCGCTGCGCTACGCCGTGGCGTATGAACTCAAGCGCGAGTTTCCCGACCTCGAGATCATCATCAACGGCGGCATCAAGAGCGACGACGAGATCGCGCTGCACCTGCAGCATGTCGATGGCGTCATGCTTGGGCGCGAGGCCTATCACAACCCTTGGACGATGGCCGACTGGGATGCCCGTTTCTATGATGCGCCCCGCGCGCCGCGCACGCGGATCGACGTGCTGGAGGCGATGATCCCGTACATCGACGCCCAGCTGCGCCAATACGGCCCGCTGGGCTTGAAATTGAACAGCATCACGCGCCACATGCTTGGCCTGATGCAGGGTTTGCCGGGCGCGCGCGCCTTCCGCCAGACGCTGTCGGACTCGAAGCAGCTGGCGCAGGGCGATGCTCGCCTGCTGCTGGCCGCCGCAGCACGAATGCCAAGTACCGCCTGAGCATCGTTGCGTTGAAAAAAAGCGTGCCTCGGCACGCTTTTTTTTCGTCTGTCGGCAAAGTGACACATTTCTTCATTGAAACTATCGCAATTACCAATTAAGCTTGCCTAAGGGCAACCTCAGTTCCATAATGTTCACCTGTTCCATTTCTTGACCTATAGTAGCGCTGTTGTTTGCGTGAAACAATTCATTTAAGAAAGAGATTTTCTGTCTGGTTAAGGAAATCTTGATTTATCCTTTGGGAAATAGCTGAAAACTATAAGAAACATAGATTTCACTTGCGTATCGTACGGCGTATCGCGGGACGCGATCTCAACCGGGCGAGTTTCGATCAATAAGTTACAGGGAAAACACGAATGAATTTGAACAACATGAAGGTCGGCACCCGTCTGGCCCTCGGTTTCGCACTGGTTCTGGTACTGCTGGTCGCAGTCGCGGTGGTCGGTATCATGCGCATGGCGCAGATCCAGGATCGCCTCGATCACGTCGTGAGCGTCAGTAATGTATCGACCGGGCTCGTGGTCGAAATGCGCAATAACGTCAGCGATCGCCTCGCTTCGCTGCGCGTGCTGACCCTGATGACCGACCCGGCCGACATGGAACCGGAAATCGTCAAGTTCAAGGAACAAACCGCCAAGTACGATGCCGCCCAGGCCAAGCTGGCAACGTTGTTTGCAAAGCATGCGAACACCCAGGAAACGACGCTGCTGAACCAGATCAAGGAACACGAAGCGACCGCGATGCCAGCGATTGCCCGCGCTACCGAACTGTATCTGGCTGCAAACGCGATGGACGCCACCCGCGTGATGATTCGCGAAGTGCGTCCGGTGCAGCGCAAGTGGACCGACGCCCTGAACGCATTGTCGGCTCTGGAAGACAAACAGAATGCACAAAGCAAGGCCGATGCCGAAGCGGCGTTCGCCAATGCCCGTAACTTCATGCTGATCCTGCTGGTGCTGGCCGTCATCATCGGTATCGCGGCCGCCGTGGTCATTACCCGCAGCCTGCTCAAGCAGCTCGGCGGCGAGCCGGCCTATACGGCGAAAATCGCCGGCAGCATCGCCCATGGCGACCTGTCGATCGTCATCGACACGAAGGCATCGGACCGCGGCAGCCTGCTGGTTGAGATGAAGGAAATGCGCAACAGTCTGGTTGGTATCGTCGAGCAAGTGCGTCGCGGTACGGAAACGATTGGCACCGCCTCGCGTGAAATCGCCGCCGGCAATATCGACCTGTCGTCGCGGACCGAACTACAGGCAAGCTCGCTGGAAAAGACCGCCTCGGCGATGGAAGAGTTGACCTCGACCGTGAAACAAAATGCCGACAGTGCCCGCGAAGCCAATGCGCTGGCGGCAACCGCGTCGGACGTGGCCCGCAAGGGTGGCGATGTGGTGTCACAGGTGGTCGGCACGATGGGCGAGATCAATACGTCGGCCAACAAGATCTCGGACATCATCGGCGTCATCGACGGCATCGCCTTCCAGACCAACATTCTGGCGCTGAACGCGGCAGTTGAAGCGGCCCGTGCCGGTGAACAGGGTCGTGGCTTTGCGGTCGTCGCATCCGAAGTGCGCAACCTGGCGCAGCGTTCGGCAGCGGCAGCAAAAGAAATCAAGACGCTGATCGGCGACTCGGTCGAGAAGGTCGAGCGCGGCAGCAAGCTGGTTGGCCAGGCCGGCGTGACGATGGACGAAGTGGTCTCGAGCGTCAAGCGCGTGACCGACATCATGAGCGAGATCGCCAACGCCAGCGCCGAGCAGAGCGCCGGCATCGCCCAGGTCAATATGTCGATCATCGAGATGGACAGCATGACGCAACAAAACGCTGCGCTGGTCGAACAAGCGGCCGCAGCCGCACAGAGCCTGCAGGACCAGGCCGGCGAGCTGGCCCGCGTGGTCAGCATCTTCAAGCTGGAAGAGGGCGAAGAGCACCATGTCCCGACATCGGCCCCGGCAGCGGCACCGTTCGTGACCAGCACCGCGATGGTGACGCGTCCGGTCGTCAAGCGCCCGGCGCCACCGGCACTGAAAAAGCCGGTGGTCACCCCGGCTGCACCTAAAAAATCGGACGCCGCCGTTGCAGCATCGAAGCCGAAGAAAGCCGCCGTCAGCGCCACCGCCAGCGCCGACGAGTGGGAAGAGTTCTGATTTCAAGTCGTCGACCAGCGCCGGCCAGCCGTGCGGCGCATACCAAGACCATTGCCGTTCAATTCAAAAACCTCACGTGGGAAAAATCATGAAAAACCTGTCCGCTAAACTGTTCGTTGCACTGACCCTGACCGCCGCTGCCGGCGCGAGCTTTGCCGCTGAAACCTCGGCCCAGTTCGATCCAAAGAAATGCAGCATCGAGTACCCGAAGGCGTCGCTGATGAATGAAGAGCAGGGCACGACGACCGCGTCGTTCCTGGTCACTGCGGACGGCACCGTGACGGAATCGAAGATCGACAAGTCGAGCGGCTTCAAGAACCTGGACCGCGCGCTGGTCAAGGGCCTGACCTCGTGCAAGTTCAAGCCGGGCACCAAAGATGGCGCACCAGCACAGACCTGGACCAAGATCGACTACGCGTTCAAGCTGGACTGATCCACGCTTCCTTTTGTGCAGCCGGCACCACGTGCCGGCTGCGTTGTTTCAGCATCCCCGCAGTCCATTTCTCCGCGCTTTCCCCGGTCCCGCCCCCGCCCCGAACAATCATGGTTGTTACAAGATTGTTGCCATATGTTACTACTGTAATGACTTGGTTCAATCCCGTTTTTTGCTGCATGCGCTCGCTATAGTGGGGTCATACAAACAGCAACAGAAACGGAGCACACCATGAAAACCTTCCTCTCGACCGCCACCGCTGCTGCTGCCGCGCTCCTGATCGGCACGTCGGCTTTCGCACCAGTGCAAGCGCAGCCGCATCATCAGCGCGCCGACGTCATCATCATCAAGAAAGCGCCGCCAGCCCTGCGCCGCGAAGCCGTACCGAACGCACGCCGTGGTTTCGACTGGGTGCCGGGTTACTGGAACTGGAACGGTCGCCGCCACGAGTGGATGGCCGGCCACTGGGAAAAAGTGCGTCCTGGCTATGCCTATCAGCGTGCACAGTGGCGTCAGGACCGCAATGGCTGGCACCTCGAGCGCGGCGGCTGGCGTCAGGAAGTGCGCGGCCGTGACAACGGACCACGTGGCGACCGCGATCGCGACGGCGTCCCGAACCGCCACGACGACCGTCCGAACAATCCAAACCGCTATTGATGCAGATGGACCGGGCGGCGGCGATCTACGGCAGTCATGACGCCGCCGTGTCGTTGCCGCCGCAGACCTGGTTACGGCCTGACATCTTGGCTTGATAGAGCAGGGCGTCGGCCCGCTCGAGCAATTTGCTGGCGGTAATGACCGTGCCGTTGCCGGTCAAACCGGCCCCCTGCGACGTGTACACGCCGGCACTGATCGTCACGACGCCGGCGTCATTGCCGGCGTGGGTGACCTGCAGCGCCATCACGGCGCAGCGGATGCGTTCGGCGATCATCCTGGCCCCGGCCGGATCGGTATCCGGCAACAGCGCCACGAATTCTTCCCCGCCGTAGCGCGCCGCCAGATCGGCCGGGCGCGCCAGGTTGTCGCGCAGCGCCGCCGCCACCTGGCGCAGGCAGGCGTCGCCCGCCACGTGACCATAGGTATCGTTGAACCGCTTGAAGTGGTCGACGTCGAGCATGACGATCGACAGTGGCAGGCCGCTACGCGCCGCGCGCGCTTTTTCGTTGGTCAGCACTGTTTCAAAACGGCGCCGGTTGGCGATGCCGGTCAGGCCGTCATGGTCGGCCAGTAACGTCAGCGCCCGGTTATGCTCTTGCAGCTGTTCGCGCGCCCCCACCAGTTCGTTTTGCAGGTGGTCGCGAATCATGATCTGGCGCACCAGCCGCCAGCCAAAACCCAGCAGCAGCACGATGGCGACGAACGTGATCGCCGCTTGCGTGAGCATCGACTGCAGCCATTTTTCGAGGATTTCCTGCTTCGATTGCGCGGTCGCGACAATCAGGGGGTAGGTATCGAGGTGGCGATAACTGTAGAGCCGCTCGATGCCGTCAATTTTGGAGCGGCGCATGCCGGAGCCGATCGGCCCCTGGCTCAAGTACATCTGATGGATCGGGCCGTTGCGCACGTTGGTGCCGAGCAGTGAATCGTTGTGCGGCAGGCGGTAGACCATCGTGCCATCGTCGAGCGTGAGCATGACCACGCCGGCGCGGCCGACATTGAAGCTTTCGTACAGTGTCGAAAAATACGCGATGCGGATGGTGCCAAGCGCAACGCCGGCAAAGGCACCATCGGGATGGTCAAGGCGGCGGGACACCGGCAACACCCAGGCGCCGGTCGACCGGCTACGCACCGGCTTGCCGACATGCACGCTGCGATCACGGTGTTTCAGGTGAAACTGGAAGTATTCGCGATCGGCATTGTTGTAGCGCAGCGTGCGGTCCTGCGACGTCATCAGCCAGCGCCCATCGGCGCCGAATACGAACAGGCCATGCAGTTCTTCGACCTGCGACGCCATATTCTTCAGATGCAATTGCAGCCTGGTGCGCGCCGGGCCATTGTCGACGCCATCGGTTTCCACGCGTTCGACCACACCGGCCAGCACGGTATCGACCACGCGCACGGCGCTTTCGCCCTGCGCTGCGAGCGCATGCGACATATTGGCGGTGGCCACGGCAACCTCGGCCAGGCGTTCCTTGCGCGCGCGCCAGCTGTCAGAGATCTGGATCGCCAGCAGCAGCAGGCACAATCCGATCACGAACAGCACGGCATTGCGCACCGCGGGGCGCTTTGCAGCGGTCAGACGGGAGATCTCGGGAATGGCGCTGTGCTCTAGCATGGCGAGGCGGTGAGCCGCCACTGGCGCAAACGCCAAGGCCGTCAGCAGCAGTGAGGCTCATTACTGGTAGAAAACCGACGGATTGTCGCATAGTGCTGCCGAATCACCCGAATTGTCACTGCATTGTTACATCTGGCGCGCGACTCACGCCACGCGCAGCCCCAGTTCGCTGATCAGTTCGGCCGCCTGGCGCGGCGTGATCCAGGCGCCCTGGAACAGTTTGACGTCGGCCAGCGTCAAACCGGACAGATCCGCTTCGCGCAGGTCGGCGTGATCAAAGCGCGCCTGCTTCAGGCTCGCGTTACGCAGGCTGCCGCCCTCGAACACGGTGTCGCGAAAATCGCAGGCGGCCAGGTCGGCATCGGAAAAATCGAGTCCCTTCAACGTCGATTTGCGAAACGACATGCGGCGCAGGTCGGCGCCGATCAGCAGGCACTCCTCGAAGGTCAAGCCCAGATGCGCCGCTTCTTCGAAATTTGCACCGGTCAGCTTGCAGCCCGTAAAGGTCACCGAGGCCAGGCGCGCGCGGCGCCAGCTGCTGTTGTTCAGGTCACAGCTTCGCAATTGCGCATCGGTCAGGTCGGCCGCCTCGAAATCGGCTTGCCGGCCGCGGCAGCGCTGCCAGGTCGTCTGTGCCAGTTTGGCGGCGTAGAACGACGTTTCGGCAAGGCTGCAATTGATGAAACTGCTGCCGCGCAGGTCGAGCCGCGACAGGTCCGCGTTGTCGAGCACGCAATCGAGAAAGGTGACGCTGCCGTTTGCAAGTGCCGCATCGATATCTTCGCGGTCGGGAAATTGAGTAAATGTATGCATTGATTTGTTTTGAAAAAAGCGCATGCCAAATCCAGCCACCGTCTTTCAAGTTCCCGGCTTGCGCTGATGGCAGTCAATAACACGCCAGACGGCACGCGCATCGCCACCGACATAATGACTGCGGCAGTCTACCTGAATTCGCCCATGCCCAATCCGTGCATCATTCCCCCAGGAATTGATGGCGTTGACAGGCGGCGCAGGGTGTTGTGCACAGGACGGGAAAGGCAGCGAGTGCGTTTCCACTTGGACAAAAAAAAGGTAAGATAGCGTCGCTCCCTTTATGTTTTTGATAAGCGCTTATTTTTGCTTAAGCATATTGAAAATAGTCGAAGGGTAATCGTGTTTGAGAAATGCGGAATACAAGATGGATCATAAGAAAACGGCTGATTGGGAACTCGCTTCCGGCAGCTGGACGTTGGCAGCCAACGATGGCGAGATTCGCCTTAATCGCACGGTGATGGGCAACGCCGTCGCCGCTTCATTGGGTGTAGCAGACATTGCCACCATCATGAAAATGCGCTGTGCGAACGGTGCGTCAACGCTGTATCCCCCCGATTTCAATTTTTCGCCCGTTGACGGCGCCCAGCTGGCGCCAAACAGGCCCAGCGCCGCAAGCTGGATCGCGCCGAGCGGCGCGTCGGCCATCACGGACGCCGGGATGCCTGAAGCTGTGGGCCTCAAGCGCACGCGTCACAGCGTGCCGGTCGATCGCCTGCGCCGGCATGACGCCGACAGCATGGCCGACCTGGAATTGCCACTGCCGCCACCGGGCGAGTACGAATTTTTCTCGGGCACGTTCGGCACGGTCGATGCCGTCTTGCTGGCGCTCGATACGGGCAAGGGCGCGCTGTTCGGCTGGTTGCCCGCATCGCAGAAATGGCAGCCGCTGCTCGGCACCGGCACGCGCCTCTTGTCCGAGTCGACCTTGCCGGTGCATGCGTGGCGCGCCGAGATGGCGGCCGCGTTCAACAGCCGCCTGTATATCCCCACCGAACATGGCCTGGCAATGCTGGTGCCCGATTTCGCGGCGCTGCAGTTCCGGATCGATTACGTGGGCAACGCCCCGGTCGTGGGCGCGCCAATGGCGTTCGATCACCAGGTGTGGGCGCCGATCCGCCATGACGATGGCGTGGTGCAGTTCGTGTTCGCCGACGCCCATGGCGTGGCCGGTCCGCCACTGCGCGTCGATGGCCGCTGGAGCCTGGGCGAAATGGGTGCGCCATGCGCCTATGGCCGGCTTGCGGTCTGGCCCTGCGAGGCGGGACAATTACGCTTGCAGAAAATGACCGACGGCAGTGTGGCGGCCACGTTCCTGGCCTGGCCGCAAGGCATCAAGCCCCACTTCGAGTTCGGCAGCGCGCACATGGCGCGCTCGGGTTCGCTGTGGCAGTTGTGCTTCGATAGCCGCCTCGACAGTTATGTGTACGTGCGCCTTGGCGTCAACGAGCACGAACAGGTGGCCGCGCTCAATCCGCGCATCGGCTCTGGCACCATCAATTACCGCTTCGCCACCAAGCTGAAAACCGATCCGTGGGTCGAGCCGGAACATGGCGACGACGGCGCGGCCAACACGGTTGTCGTGCCGCTGCTCGAACTGGGCGAGCGCAGCGCCGTGCTGGGGCTGCGCATCGACAGCACCGCCGGCCTGGGCACCTTGCTCAATTCGGCTGAACGCATGCGCGCCCAGCTGGTCTACGATGACGAGAACAACGACATCGTGTTCCACACCATCGCCGTCAGCAAGCCATGGGAACTGCGCCTCTTCCTGCACAACGGATACCTGTGGGTCTACCACCCCGGCATGCAGCGCATCCTTGGCTGGGACGTCCAGCAATGATGCCGCGCGTGTGGTGCGCGGCGCTCGTGAGCGTCGTCCTGGGGCTGTGCGCCGTGCCGGCGCAGGCGATCCAGCAAGCGTTTCTGGTGCAGAATTCCGGCTGGATGGAGCCGTTCTACGCCGATCCGCAATCACAGTTCAAGCCGCTGATCGCCGCCGTGGCCAACGCTGCGGCGCGCCCGGGCGACAAGGTCATGGTGCTCGCGTTCAGCCAGTCCAGCGGCAGCAATGTCTCGCCGCAATTGCTGGGGCAGGGCGATGGCGCAGCCCAGGTGGCCGGCTGGCTGGCGCCGCTCGCGCCTGCGCGCAAGAGCGCCAGTGCGCTGGCTGACACCGATTTTCGCGAAGCGGTAACCAAGACCATAGGCGAGACCTTCAAGTCGCGCCCCGGCATCATCTGGATTTTTACCAACAACAAGAACAGCCCCGGCAACGACCCCGCCACGGCGGCGCGCAACCTGGAGTTTTACCGGCTGCTGCATTTGGAGCCATCCATCACGCGCACCGTGGTGTTCCCGCTGCGCATGCCTGTGCAGGGCAAGTTCTTTGCCGCCAAGGGCTTGATGGTCTACGGGCTGGCCTACGGCAAGGAAGCGGGCGACGAGCTGGGCCGCATGGTGGCCGAAGGCCGGCTCGCCAACATTCTTACCAAACCACCGGCACGCCTGAAACCGGTGGACCAGGACGGCGTGCGCATCGTGCCCCAGGCCGTCCTCAATACCCCGAACATGACAGCTTCGCTGGGCACCGACAAGCGCACTGTCGTGCTCGATGTGGACGCCGACAAACTGGTACCGCAAGTGCGCCTGAAGGCGTCCTTGCAGAACCTGTTCTATCCGTACCTGATCGCCCAGGCCACGGTCGATGGCCAGCTGCGCACGCGCGCCGGCACGACGCCGTTGACGGTGGCACCGACAGCCGTGAGCAATCTCGCGCCGGGCGCCAGCCAGTCGATCGAGGTCAGCTTCAAGCTGCCGCTCGAAGAAGTGCCGTCGGCCTGGTCGCGTCAGGCGATCGCGGCGATGGGCAAGCAGGTCATCATGCCGATGTCGGTGAGCCTGGGCCTGAGGGATCAACGGCTGGCCTTGCCCGCATCGTTCAGGACCGAGATGCAGGAACTGTTCCCGGGCGATCCGCTGTCGGACGTCTTCGTTCCGCCCGACAGCGTGAAATCGTCCACCGCGCAGGTGCCGCTGATCGTGCGCGTGCAATATCCATTGACGCCCGTGCTCGTGATCGTCGGCGGCGTGCTGGCGTTGCTGCTGGCGCTGGCTGCGCTGGCGTTTTTGGCCATGAAAACCACGCGCTATCCGATCATGGTCAACGGTGTGCGCCGCAACGTGCTGCTCAAGCCGTTCAAGTCGCTGGCGATCAAGACCGACGACGGCGCCGCGGTCGGCCAGATCCGGCGCGGACTCGGCGGCCCAACCGTCGTCCAGGTCGAGCCTGGCCAGACGTTGACCATCGCGTCGTAATCCATTCAAGTAGTCCTCACACCCTCCAGGAGAACGTGGCATGACGCAGCAAGCAAAAGAAAACGCAGGCTTTACCCTGCCGGCACCGGTCGAAGGCGAACAGGCGCCCGCCGCGCCGGCGACCCCGGCAACGGGAACGGCCGAGACCGTCCAATCGCTGCCGGTGACCACCGACGTCGACACGTCGTCGCGCGATGCGCTGATCGGCGGCGGCGTCCTGCTGGTGCTGTTCATTGCGTTTTTCTTTGCCAAAAATGCCTACGCCAACACGCTGGTGGCAAAACGTATCCAGCCGGGCAAGGCGAATGCGGCTGGCTGGTGGCTGTTCATCTTTCTGGCCAGCCTGTCGACCGGCGTCGTGCTGGCGGCAATCAATGCGCCGAAGTTCATGGCGCCCCTGATCATCGGGCCACTGACGCTGATCGGCCTGATTGCGCTGGTGCTGATGCTGCTGTCTTCCCGTAAATAAGCGCCCGAATACCCCATTAGGACTACGCGACATGGCAGATAATCTGAACCAAACGATCGGCGCCGGCACCGGCGAACGCAAGCAGGAGCAGAGCATCGACCTGCGGCCGACGCTGTTCATCGGCATCGGCGGCACCGGCATGGAAGTGCTGATGCGCGTACGCCGCCGCATCCTTAACACGCTGTGGGGCGGCAACGGTTCGCGCACCCGCGTCGACAGCCTGGCCGAATTTCCGGTCGCGCAGTTCATCCAGTTCGACCTCGACACGGGCGCCGTCATCGACAGCGGCCGCGCCCAGGCCGAAGACCTGCAATTTGACCAGGTCAAGTTCACCGACGAAGAAAAAATCGTCGAAGCGTTTGACATGGACAAGTACAGCCGTGATGACGACGCGCTGGAGAAATATCCGCACATCAAGGAATGGCTGTCGCTGACGCCGAAAAAGATTCGCGAACTGGGCATCGATCCATCGAAGGGCGCGGGCCAGATCCGCGCTGTCTCGCGCCTGTACCTGTTCGACAAGTACACCAAGATCCGCGACAAGATCCGCCTGAAGCTCAAGACGCTCAAGGCCGGCCTGTCGCACGAGCAGCAACTGGCGCGCCTGGGCCTGCGCATGGAAACCGAAAAGTTCCGCATCGTCATCGTGGGCTCGGTGGCCGGCGGCACCGGCTCGGGTGCCTTCCTCGACATGGGCCTCCTGGCGCGCTGGCTGGCCAAGTCCGAAGTGGGCAATGCCGACGTCGAACTGATGCTGTTTTTGCCGACCGGCTACGCGGGCGCCAACAAGGAGCGCACCGAAGCGAACGGCTACGCCGCGCTGATGGAGCTCGAATCGGCCATGCTCGGCAACAAGGGTTACGTGGGCCGCTGGGATGCCTACGACCAGCCCGAATTGCCGCGCGAACCGTACAGCGAAGTCTATCTGATCGACTCGGGCAACCTGGCCCAGCAGCACACGAACGACGTCAAGGATGTCTACCACATGGTGGCCGACACGCTGTTTGAAGACTTCGCCTCGGGCGACTTCGCGCGGCGCAAGCGCTCGGTGGCCGTGAATCAGGCGCAGCACAAGAACTTCCTGCACGATGCGCTGGTGCCGAAGAACCGCTTTGCCGACATGCGCCTGTCGTACTCGAAGCGATTTTCATCGTTTGGCCAGGCCGTGCTCGACACGCGCCAGGAAGCGCGGCGCGAAGAGCGCGCGCACCGCTGGGCGGGCGCCATGCTCAAGGCCTTCTTTGGCGTGGGCAGCGTTGACACGGGCGTGAACCGCGCCACCGACAAGCAGCGCGACGAATTCATGGCGGCCCAGATGGCGCTGCGCGCCGCGCCGTTCAGCGATTTTCCGACCTTCTCCGACCGCAACGTCGAGCTGAAACGCTCGAGCGGCGAGTTCCTCGATTACGCCCTCGTCGACGACCTGCTGCAGGACAAGCACGGCCTGCTGCTGGCCGGCGTCGAGCAGCGCGTCAATGCACGCATCGACAGCATCCGCACCGGGTTCGACCGCGCCGAGTGGCCGACGCAGGTGCGCGAGACCGTCCAGCAGCTCGAGCGCGACTCGGTGCGCGACCAGGATTCCACCGCCGACACGACCGAAGACCGCGTGGTCAAGCGCCGCCGCGAGGTGTTAGAGCGCATCAAGCAGGCGATCCGCGACCAGCTCTACGCCTACCTCGACAACAAGGATTTCGGCGGCCTCGAATACGTGCTGTCGCTGGTCGAGCAGATCAAGGACCGCCTGGAAGCACCGGGCACGGGCCTGATCAGCGCGCTCAAGCTCAACAGCGAGCGTTACCGCGAAATCAAGGAAGCGGTGCGCACCCGCGAATACGAACGCCTGCTGGCCAATCTCGAACAGACCCGGGGCGGCTTCTTCAGCAGCAATAACGAAAAGCAGGCGGTCACGGTGCTGGACCATCTGCGCACCGAAATTGCCAACGCGCTCAAGTTCCACCTGCGCGCCAAGGCCGCCGACGAAGCGGCGATCCTGATGGCCGACCTGTCCGCCTGGCTGGGCAAAAAGAACGGCGTCGACGCGCAGGGCCGCGCCATCTGGAACGGCCTGGTCGGCGAATTCCAGGCCGGCCGCGAAGCCGTGCTGGCCATGCTGGGCCAGCTGCAGCACGCCAATGCCATCATCCAGCAAGACCTGAACAAGGACCACGCCACCTTGATCACGGTGCCGGTGGCCGAGCGCAACGTGCCAATGCCTGGCGCGCTGCAACTGCGCGAATGGGCCGACGAAGCGTTCAAGGATCTGGGCGGCTCGAAGGTGCTGTTCCCGATGCTGGGCGACACCGCACAGCGCAGCGAGATCATCAACAAAGTCAAACGCATGGCCGAGCGGCAGTTGACGCTGGCCGGTGCGGGCGACGCCGAAACCGTCGACCACGATCCGTTGATCGAAGCGCTGGAACAGATGAATCCGGCCGAACGGATGGACCGCTTCCGTAAACTGCTGGCCTGCGCCATGCCGTGGATCGACGCGAATCTGTCGGGCGACTTCACGGTCAAGGCCGACCAGTTCAAGTGTTTCGTGGGCGTGGCCAATGCCGACCGTTTCAAACGCCTGTTCGGCGCCGAACTCAACACCTGCGTGCCGACCCAGGCCAATATCACCGCGGCGCAATTGTCCATCGTCGAGACCGGCGTGCCGGGCCGCGCTGTCTGTTACTGCGAGCTGTCCGGCATCCCGATGACGGTGCTGCGCGGCATGGAAGGGTGGCGCACCAGCTACCGCAAGGAAGCCGAAAAGAACCCGACCCACACGCACATCGACTCGACCCAGTTCAGCCATCCAATGGCGCCGACGACCGACGAGATCAACCGCCTGGCCGAAGACTTCAAGCAGTACCTGCAGGCGATCATGCTGGGCATTTTGACGCGCTCGACCCAGCGCGTGATTCCGCGCGGGCAGTACCAGTTTGCCGTCGCGCGCGGCGACGTGCGCCGCATCGGCAACGAACGCGCCATTCGCCAGAACGGCTTGCCGGCCACCTACCGCGACGCCATCGTCGAGCGCGTGCAGGAGCGCCTGGCCGAGCTCGACGCGAGCCAGACGGTCGCCCTGGCGGCGCTGGCCAGCTATTACGAGACGGCCGTCTACACGCCAAAACTGGTGGAAGACGCGACCGGCGCGCAGGATGACCGCAAGGGCTTTGCCAGCGCGATTGCCGGCGAAGCCAAGCGGGAGCTGGCCGAGAAGGCCCGCCGCAAGGGCATGAGCCAGCGCGACATCGACCGCGCGGACGAGCAATTGCTCGAGGTGCTGACGGAGTGGGCAAGCGTCGTGCCGGATTCGGATGAAGACGCGTATGACTGGGAAGTGCGCGAGCCGGGCGAGGATGGCCATCTGCGCCTGAAATACGTCATCAAGCCGGATGCGTTCAACGCCGGCAAGCTTGATGGGTTGCTGGCGCCGCAGGCTACCGCGCCTGTTGCCAGGTTCCCGGCTGGCGCGCCTGGCATGCCACCATTATTGGGCGCCACGCCACCGCCACTGGGCGGGATGCCGCCACCGCTCGTCGAGCATCAATATCACCTTGGCATTGGCGGGCAGCAGTTCGGGCCGTACAGCGCGCAGCAGATCGTGCAGATGGTGCAGGCGGGGCAGGTCGTGGTCGCTGGCACGAAGGTGTGGCGCGTCGGTCTTGCGGTTTGGGGCGAGCTGGCGCAGTTGCCGGAATTGACGATGCTGTTCGGGGCGCCGGCATCGCCGCCGCCGTTGCCACCGATGCTGTGAGGACGAGACTTTGAAACAGTGTTCTGGCTGCAGCGCAACGCTGCAGGGTGAGGTGGCGTTTTGTCCATTCTGTGGTGAAGGGGTGGATGGGGCGGTGCGCAGGGTCGGGCAGGGCGGGGGCGCTTCTATTCCTGCTGCTGCGGTTTCTGCCGCTGCTGCTGCTGCTGCTGCGGTGCCGGTAACCGCGCCGCCGAGTGTGCCTGTGCCTGCCGCGCCTGTCGTAAGGCCGCAACCTGCGCCCGCGCCTACGCCGACGCCGACGCCGGCGGCGAGCGCGACGCCTGCTGCTGCTGCGCCCCCATCTGCGCCCGCGACGCCTGCCCGGCCTGCGGTCGATCGCGCGCCGATACCGCCCGCAACGCGCAAAGGCGGGAAGGGCAAGTGGATCGCCGGCGGGCTCGTGCTGCTGCTGGTCGTGCTCTACAACATGGGCTCTGGCGACAAGCCGGTGATCGAGGAAAATGCCTGCGAATCGGCGTTCGATCTGGGCACCAAGGCGGTCACGGCCGGGGATATCGCCGCTGCGCGCACCCAGGCACTGCGAGCCAGCGCCGAATGCGGCGAGAAGGACCGCGCCAAGGTCAACACCCTGCAACGCGCCATTGCGGCAGCAGAAAAGACCGACAACACTTGCCTGCGCAACTTCCGTTCAATCGACGGCTTGTTGCAGGACAGCCGGCCTGGTCGTGCGCGCGCAGGACTGAACGAATTGACGGCGGCGTGTTCAAACAAGCCGGAGGCCGAAGCCTTGCGCACCCGGCTGGAGGCGACCCAGGAATCCATCAAGGGAGCACTGGCTGACGTGCGCAGCGCGCTCGATGCACGTGACCAGGCGCAAGCCAGGGCAGCACTGGCCAAACTGAGTGGCCTGAATCGCGACGAACCCAGCCTGAACCAGCTCAAATGGGAGGTCGACGCACTGGACGCCGCCGCCGCGGCTGCCGCCCAACCGGCACCACCTGCCGAGGTCTTCATGCCGGGCGCCGCGCCGGTCCAGCGTGCGCCAAGCCAGGTACAGGAGCCGACGGCGCCGCGTGCGCCGACTGCGCCTGCTACCCAAGACACGGGCGCAGCGCAGCGCACGTCGATGGCAACGATGTTCCTGCGTGATGCCGAGCAAGCGCTGTTGCAGCGAAAATTTGATGCCGCAAGAACGTATGTAGAAAGCGCGCGCCGGGCCGACCCGAACAATCCGCAGCTCGATAGCATGATGCAGCAGATCCGCGATCGCGAACGCCAGATGCTGCAAGAAGAAACCACCATCAGATAATGCAGTCTCATCAGGGAAAACCATGAAAACGCCAATGAAAAAGATCGTTGTGCTGACGTTGCTGACGAGCCTCGTATCCGGCTGCGCCACCACGGGCCAGAGCGGCATGTCGCAAACGCAGTATCCGCAGGGCGGCGTCGCCGCCGAGCAGGACCCGTGCGCCGTTGGCTCGTCGGCGCTGATGGGCGCCGCAGCCGGCGCACTGCTGGGCGCGCTGATGGATGGCAAGCGCGGCGCAGCACGCGGCGCCGCCGCTGGCGGCATCGTGGCCGCACTCGGCTGCGTGGCCATCAACTCGCAATCACGCCAGACCCGCACCGCCGCCCAGGTCGACAACGACTTCATCCGCACCCGCGGCCGCCTGCCAGCCGAGCCGCAAGTGGTGTCGTACCAGCCGCGCCTGAACGCCAGCACGGTGCAGCGTGGCAAACCGGTGGTGGTGACGTCGACGGTTGAACTGGTCAACGGGGCGACGACACCGGTCATGCAAGTGCGTGAAGAGCTGGTGGTGTTCGATCAGGATGGCAAGCAATTCAAATCGGGCTCGAAGGCGCTGACCAACAACTCGGGTGGGCGCTTCGAGAACTCGTTTGAAATCACGCTGCCGAAGGATGCGTCGCAGGGACGGTATGCACTGCGGACCAATTTGTATGTCAACGGCAAACTGTCGGCGTCGCGGGATTTGAGTACGCAACTGGTGTGGAATGGGGTGGAGCAGGTGATGATTGCCAGCCGTTGACTCAAACTAAAGCCGGGGTCGGGTCTGACATTCGGACACGAGCTCAGGCTTTATATAACGTCGACGACTGAAAAGTTTGGCTTAGCCAAGACATTATTTGCCGCGCTGCAAGAACAACAGGATGAATCTGGGGCACGTGTCTGAATGTCGGACCCGCCCCCTACCTTTCTGACTTGACGCTACTTTTTTTGGGCCTGGCCGAAGTAGGGGTGCAAAATCATTTGCACTGGACGGATGCTGTCACTCGGTGCGACTCCAGTGTTCGCTGCTTGAGTATGCAATGTTTCGCGGAAGCGCTAACGCGATACCAGCGAGCGGTGGTGGGCTCATACCAGCAGGCTATCCACCTCACCCCGTCACCATTGAAGCCGAATCTGACATCGTGGCCGCCGTGCACCGTTTTCGTCTCACCCATCAATTCGCACTGTTTCTCATCACCTTCAAACATGCCGGCTCCGATGAGTCGCGCTCCAGAATTCTTCGCAGGACAGTCGATTACCTCTGCTTGCACAGTGCCAGAAACCAAGATGATTGCGAGTAGTGCTGCCTTCATTTGGGAACAACCATGTAGATCTAATCTGCGTTATATGAGTCGGAATAGGCGCTTCCCTCGGCCTTACTTTTGCTCCGCGCGGCGATTTCCCGCTGCCTGACGGTGTTTGGGATGCGCGTGCGCCACTGGTCCATGACCCGTATATTCTTTGCTTTGGTGCTCGATACGCCCCTCTCGCAAAAATCCACGAACAGCGCTGCATGGTATCCATGCTGATTCGGGAAGCGCCCATTACCCTGCTTGTCGAATACGAAGTTCGCGATCACCGTTCCTCGATTCAAATAGCTCAGGTCGACTACCCGAGGTCCTGGCCTCCATCGGCTTGTATGCCCAACACCTGTCGTTGCCTGCACAAGCGCCGCACACTTGCCGTTTGAAAATGGTGCGCGACCGTTTAGTTTGTCCACGTCCCCAGAATATATGAAATATGCCATAGCCCTCCCAATCGCATTAGTGATATACAGCCGGGTGTAGAGCACGTGTCTAAATGTCAGACCTGATCCCGGCTTTTACTCTTGCATGAAGACGGTTCAGGTCTGGCCGAATTAGGGCTCCAACAAAGCGATCAATTTAGTGGCCAGAACCAGATCGGCTTTGCCGCCCAAAAGCAAGTGCGCGCGCAATCCTGGAATCTGCTCCCGGGTCGATGCACGATCAGGTCTATGTGACCTACCGCCCCCCCCCCGATGCGAAAAAAGGACACGACGCCGTTGCGACTGCCGATACCTGCGCGCGCATCGTCTTCGTCGGTGTAGACCTCGGGCCACCCCCAGATCATCTTGAGAATTTTCGACAGCTTTTCCTGTCCAGGTTCGATCAGCTTGCCAGCAAGCACACCAGCCTTCGCTTTCATGCGAGCACCAGGCAATGGCACACCAGCCCGTAGCAGCCCGTAACTCATGCGCACTGCACATGTGTTCATATAGCTTTGGTTGTCGATCAGGTCGTCCCAGCCGATCTCGCCATATAATTCGCCGCGCGAAGATTGTGCGGGATAGTATTTAAGCAACTGTATAAATCCCGGTTTCATGGCTTGGATCCTGACGTTGGGCACGGATAGATCCTGCTTACCATCGATAAGGCCAACTCAGCCGCGCTCCGCGTAAGTTGATGTGGGGATAGGCGCTTCATCTGTGCAGCAGCTTCATAGCTGAGCTCATGCGCGACGGGCTGACCATTTGGGCACCACCGCACGCCGACGGTGCCGTCGAGCACTCCATCCATATATCCCGTCGCCCGCTCGCGGCGGAGCGACGCAAGATCGTTTTCTGGCATTGCCACCATGTCGCGCACGAACTGTTCGCCGGTCATGGCCGGTGGATGCGGCTCCGCTGACGCCCCTAAAGGCACTAGGGCTAATAGCAGGATGAGAGGACATAAAATGACCTCCATTGATTCGGTTGCGGCAGAGCGAGTAGCGCGACATTGATACGCAATGCTGGTGTTCCATCGTCCCTGTAACCGTGCACACGCCGTGCGCCTAATGCGTCGCCAGACTCTCTGTGACATCGTGTCACCCCACTGCCGTTCTTGCCTCATCGTGACCTCCATATGTGAGAGGTGATACTGACAAAGTGTGCATTACAGCAAGCTGACTTCTATCAAGGACTGACACAGCCGTCACTAGTAAAGGCCATGGAAGCCAGAAAAGCCAGGCAGGTCTGGAGTGGGGGATTCGGCCCCGAGCTCCATGCTTAACATAGCGTCAAGAGCTGAGGAAGTTTGCTGAGCAATGAAACTCGATGCTGTGCGGCGAGGACTAAAGGTTCAGTGTTGAGGACGTGTCCGAATGTGAGACTCTTGCTTTCTAACTCTGGCTATTCCTCGGATCAGAGCGCAAAAAGCCCAGTCCGAAGACTGGGCTTTTTGCTTGCATTCTGTGGGGTGGCTGATGGGGCTCGAACCCACGACAACAGGAATCACAATCCTGGACTCTACCAACTGAGCTACAGCCACCACTGAACTACTAGATCTGTCTCGTTGTTTCCGCGACAGAACAAGATTATATAAACTTTAGCCCGTGCTTGCAAATTTAATTGCATGGCGAAGCAGAGGGCGCTTGCGGCTCGGCAATGTCGACTGCGTACACGGGCGGATCGATCCCCAGCAGGCTGCGAAACGCCGCCGTCAGCGCCGCCGCACTGGCCGTCGTATAGCCCGTCAGACCAGCTGGCAGCGCATCCGAACCAGCAGCCCGCGCCAGCCCACCAGCCACCAGCAAGCGCGCCAGTTGCCGCGCCACAGCGTCCCCTGTATCCACCAGCCCCACATCACCACGCCCCGCATCCACCAGCAGCCGCTCGATCGCCCCACGCACCAGCGGATAGTGCGTGCAGCCCAGCACCAGCGTATCGGCATCCTGCGCCAGCAGCGGCGCAATGAAGCGATCCAGCATGGCCGTCGTGATGCTTGATTCAACCTCGCCAAATTCGATCTGGTCGGCCAGGCCGACACACGGCTGGAGCAGGAAGTCGACGCTGGTATCGCGATGGATCTGATCACGCAGTTGCAGGAACTTGGCGCCGCGCAGCGTGCGCTCGGTGGCCAGCACGCCGACCTTGCCGTTGCGGCTCAAGGCAGCGGCAGGCTTGAGGCCCGGCTCCACGCCCACGACCGGCATTTCCGGATGCGCGTCGCGCAGCACGCGCACGGCCGCCACAGTGGCGGTATTGCACGCCACCACGATCGCCTTGGCCCCTTGCGCAATCAGGAAGTCAGCAATCGCCAGCACGCGCGCAATGACGAGCGCCTCCGGCTTGTCGCCATACGGGGCGTAGCCGGAATCGGCGACATACAACAGGTGTTCATGCGGCAGCTGCGCCTGGATGTGGCGCAGCACCGACAGACCGCCGACGCCCGAGTCGAACATGCCGACCGGGGCGTCGTGGGCAAGCGTGGTGGAAACCATGCTGGAGGGGAGGGTGCTTATGCGACGGTGATCGGCACGCCGCGCAGCGATTCGATCTTGGCCGACCATTCCTTCGGGCCGGTCGTGTGGACCGACGTGCCGGTCGAATCGACGGCGACGGTGACCGGCATGTCGGTCACGTCGAACTCGTAGATCGCTTCCATACCCAGGTCCGCAAAGCCGACGACCGTGGCCGACTTGATCGCCTTCGAGACCAGGTACGCCGAGCCACCGACCGCCATCAGGTACGCCGATTTGTGCTTCTTGATCGACTCGATGGCGGCCGGGCCGCGCTCGGCCTTGCCGATCATCGAGATCAGGCCGGTCTGCTCGAGCATCATGTCGGTGAATTTGTCCATGCGCGTGGCGGTCGTCGGGCCAGCCGGGCCGACCACTTCGTCGCCCACAGGGTCGACCGGGCCGACGTAATAGATCACGCGGTTGGTGAAGTCCACCGGCAGCGATTCGCCCTTGGCCAGCATGTCCTGGATGCGCTTGTGCGCAGCGTCGCGGCCCGTCAGCATTTTGCCGTTGAGCAGCAGCGTCTGGCCAGGCTGCCATGAAGCGACTTCTTCCTTGGTCAGCGTGTTCAGGTCGACGCGCTTGGATTTCTGCGTGTCCGGCGTCCAGTTCACATCAGGCCAGCTCGACAGCGCAGGCGGTTCGATGTAGACCGGGCCCGAGCCGTCCAGCACGAAGTGCGCGTGGCGCGTGGCGGCGCAGTTCGGGATCATCGCCACGGGCTTCGAGGCCGCGTGCGTCGGGTACATATTGATCTTCACGTCCAGCACCGTGGTCAGGCCGCCCAGGCCCTGCGCGCCGATGCCCAGCGCGTTGATCTTGTCGCACAGCTCGATGCGCAGCTCTTCGAGTTTGTTGTTCGGGCCGCGCTGGCGCAGCTCGTACATGTCGATGTCTTCCATCAGCGACTCTTTGGCCATCAGCATCGCCTTTTCGGCGGTGCCGCCGATGCCGATGCCGAGCATGCCCGGCGGGCACCAGCCCGCGCCCATCAGCGGCACGGTTTTCAGCACCCAGTCGACCAGCGAGTCGGACGGGTTGAGCATGACGAACTTGGTTTTATTTTCCGAGCCGCCGCCCTTGGCCGCGACTTTCACGTCGACGGTCTCGCCCTCCACCAGTTCCATGTGGACCACGGCCGGGGTGTTGTCCTTGGTGTTCTTGCGCTCGAAATGCGGGTCGGCGACGATCGAGGCGCGCAGCTTGTTGTCGGCGAAGTTATAGGCGCGGCGCACGCCTTCATTGACGGCGTCCGTGACGGTGCCCGTGAAACCCTCGAAGCGCACGCCCATGCCGATTTTCAGGAATACGTTGACGATGCCGGTGTCCTGGCAGATCGGGCGCTTGCCTTCGGCGCACATGCGCGAGTTGGTCAGGATCTGGGCGATCGCATCCTTGGCGGCCGGACTTTGCTCGGCCTCGTAGGCGCGCGCCAGGTGCTGGATGTAATCCGCAGGGTGGTAGTAGCTGATGTACTGCAGTGCTGCCGCGACCGATTCGATCAGGTCGTCTTGGGTAATCACGGTTGCCATGTTCGCTCTTTCAGGAGTACCAGGAAGGTTCTGTTTTAAGAATGCTTGTCGTTGTGCGTGCTCATCACGATGCGATCGGTGTAGGCAATCGCCATGGCCGAGAGCAGGAACGCGAAGTGGATCAGGGTCTGGAAGAACAGCGTCTTCACATCGTAGGACGACGCGTTGATGAAGGTCTTGAGCAGATGAATCGACGAAATGCCGATGATCGCCATCGCCAGCTTGGTCTTCAGGACCGATGCGTTCACGTGCGACAACCACTCTGGCTGGTCCGGGTGACCATCCAGGTGCATGCGCGACACGAACGTCTCGTAACCCCCGATGATCACCATGATCAACAGGTTCGAGATCATCACCACATCGATCAGGCCGAGCACGACCAGCATGATGATGGTTTCATTGAGCCGGGTAGGGCGCGCGGCGCCCGGCACGCTGACGGCATCGATGATGTGTTTGAGCGAGTCGGCGTTGCCCATGGCGGCGCCGATCAGGTCGACGAGTTCGACCCAGAAGTGAAAGACGTAGACGCACTGGGCCAGGATCAGGCCAAGATACAGCGGCAATTGCAGCCAGCGGCTCGAGAAAATCAGTGAATTAAGGGGCGACAACTTGCGATAAGGCGGGTTCGGCGGCAGGGACGACATCGGGATGGAACTCCAGGAAGTGCGAGAAAATTCAGCACGGCATTTTACACCGGCGCCAGCGTTACGGTGTCGTCTCGCGCACTTGTCCGCTTTGCAAGAGACGGCGTTAGAATGCGTCAGGCGGCACCTGCCGGTCGCCGGGGGCGATGTGTAAGGGCTCAGTAAGCGAGCGCCCCTATGGTATCGGCATAACCCACTAACTAGAATGGAGACCGACATGTCCGAGAACGAGACGACGCAAGAGCAATCCCAGGGCCTGCAAGAGCACCGCGTATTCCAGCCGCCGCACGAATTTGCCGCCAACGCCACCGTCAGCGGCATGGCCGCCTACGACAAGCTGTGCGCCGAAGCGGCCAGCGACTACGAAGGTTTCTGGGCCCGTCTGGCGCGCGAGAACCTCGACTGGCACAAGCCATTTACCAGCACGCTCGATGAATCCGACGCGCCGTTCTACAAATGGTTCGGCGACGGCCAGCTCAATGCGTCGTACAACTGCCTCGACCGCAATCTTGAAAACGGCAACGCCGACAAGACCGCAATCGTTTTCGAGGCCGACGACGGCGCCGTCAACCGTGTGACCTATCGCGAGCTGCATGAGCGTGTCTGCAAATTCGCCAACGCGCTCAAGTCGCGCGGCATCAAGAAGGGCGACCGCGTCATCATCTACATGTCGATGTCGGTCGAAGGCATCAGCGCGATGCAGGCCTGCGCCCGTATCGGCGCGACCCACTCGGTGGTGTTCGGCGGCTTCTCGGCCAAGTCACTGCAGGAGCGCATCATCGACGCCGGCGCGGTCGCGGTTATCACGGCCGACGAGCAGCAGCGCGGCGGCAAATCGCTGCCCCTCAAAGCCATCGTCGACGAAGCCCTCGGCATGGGTGGCTGCGACACCGTCAAGGACGTCATCGTCTACCGCCGCACCGGCGGCGACGTCGCTTTCAAGGAAGGCCGCGACCTGTGGCTGCACGAGCTGGTCGAAGGCCAGTCGGCCGACTGCGAGCCGGAATGGGTCGACGCCGAGCACCCGCTGTTCATCCTCTACACGTCCGGCTCGACCGGCACCCCGAAAGGCGTGCAGCACTCGACCGGCGGCTATCTGCTGTGGGCCGCGCTGACCATGAAGTGGACGTTCGACCTGAAGCCCACCGACGTCTTCTGGTGCACGGCCGACATCGGCTGGATCACCGGTCACACCTACATCGCCTATGGCCCGCTGGCCGTCGGCGGCACGCAGGTCGTGTTCGAGGGCGTGCCCACGTTCCCGAACGCCGGGCGCTTCTGGAAGACGATCGAAAAGCACAAGGTCAGCATCTTCTACACCGCGCCAACGGCGATCCGCTCGCTCATCAAGGCGTCGGATGTGGACGAGAAAGTCCATCCGAAGAATTCGGATCTGTCGAGCCTGCGTTTGCTGGGTTCGGTTGGCGAGCCGATCAATCCGGAAGCCTGGATGTGGTACTACCGGAACGTCGGCGGCGAACGCTGCCCGATCGTCGACACCTTCTGGCAGACCGAAACGGGCGGCCACATGATCACGCCGCTGCCGGGCGCGACGCCGATGGTGCCGGGTTCGTGCACGCTGCCGCTGCCGGGCATCATGGCCGCGATCGTCGATGAAGCTGGCGTGGACGTGCCGAACGGGCAGGGCGGCATCCTGGTCGTCAAGCGTCCATGGCCGTCGATGATCCGCACCATCTGGAACAACCCGGACCGGTTCCGCACCAGTTATTTCCCGGACGAGCTGGGTGGCAAATACTACCTGGCGGGCGACGGCGCGATCCGCAACAAGGACACCGGCAACTTCACGATCACGGGCCGCATCGACGACGTGCTGAACGTGTCGGGTCACCGCATGGGCACGATGGAAATCGAATCGGCGCTGGTGGCCAATTCGCTGGTGGCCGAAGCAGCGGTGGTGGGGCGCCCGGACGATACGACGGGCGAATCGATCTGCGCGTTCGTCGTGCTCAAGGGCGCGCGGCCAACCGGCGAAGAGGCGAAGAAAATCGCCAACGAACTGCGTGCGTGGGTGGGCAAGGAAATCGGGCCGATCGCCAAACCGAAGGAAATCCGTTTCGGTGACAACCTGCCGAAAACCCGCTCGGGCAAGATCATGCGCCGCCTGCTGCGCGTGCTGGCCAAGGGCGAGAGCATCACGCAGGATGTGTCGACGCTCGAGAATCCAGCGATTCTGGAGCAGTTGAAAGAATCGGCGTAATTACGCCACTGGTGCCGGCCTTCGGGCCGGAACGAAAATGCCCGTCTTCGCATTGCGACGACGGGCATTTTTTATGACGTAGGGTGGATGGCTCCGCCATCCACGCGTCCAACCACCATCACAACTTCTGCAACTGCTCCTTGGCATACGCCGCACCCGCACCGGTCGGCGCCAATTCAAGATACGTCGTAAACGCCGCCCTGGCTTTCTGCGGCTGCTTCGACCTCACATACGCATCACCCAGATTGCGATACGCGATCGCCCGCGACGGGTCGATCTTGACCGTATTTTCAAACCAGCGCGCCGCCTCCACGTAGCGATCCTGTTTATAGAACACGAAGCCCAGATTGTTCGCCGCCAGCGCAAAGTCCGGCCGCAGCTTGAGCGCCTCGGTGAACTGCGCCTCGGCCTGCACATACTGCTTCTCTTTATATAGCTGCAAACCCAGATCGTTGGCCCGCTGCGCCTGCTGCCGGCTTGAGACCGGCACCACCGCCGGCGCCTTGAGTCGCGTCTCGCCGCCCTGCAGATCCTTGACCACCACCGTGCCCGACGCTTTCGAGGTCTGCGCGTCCAGGCGCGTGTTGAGCGCAATCGCATCGTTTGACAACTGCGCCGTGCCGGCCGTGAGGAACTCGGTCTCTTCGGGCAGTTCGAACACGAAGTCGCCGCCTTCCGATCCCGGCAAGCTGCCAAAGGCCGGCGTCTGCTGCGACACGCTGGAGACGGCCGGTGCCACATACGCCGCCAGCTCGGTGGCCGTGATCAGGCCATCGCCATTCAGGTCGCCCTTGCCGCCCAGGGCCTGCATCAGCGTCCAGGTAAAGACCGAGTGGCCATTCGGCCCGCCGTCGGCCACCAGCTGGTCGGTGCCGCCGGCCGTGAGCATCTGCCGGCCCAGGCGGCGCGCGTTATCGCGCAAGAATGATGCATTGGCCGCGCCGCGCGTCAGGCCAAGGCCGCTATAGCAGGCGTCCATCACGAACAGCGCGTGCTTGGCCGGCAGGCTCTCGGCGATGTTCTGGATTTCGGTCATCGGAATCGCATCGGTGGCCAGGTTGTTCGGGTCGGCGTCGAACGGCACGATGTAGCCCAGATCGCGCCCCGAACTGAGTTTGCGCGTGGCGCCGTGCCCTGCGAAGAACACGAACACGCGGTCGTTCGGCTGCAGGCCGCCGTGGGCCAGGCGATCGTGGAACGCAGCCAGGATGCCCTGGCGTGTGGCCTGCTCATTTTTCAGCGTGATCACGCGTTCCTGCGCAAAGCCGAACTTCTGCACCAGCAGTCGCTCGACGCCTTCGGCATCGCGTACCGCGTATTCCAGGCGCGGCCACTTCGGATAATTGTCGATCCCCACCAGGATCGCCCACGAATTGGCATAGCCGGTGGCGGCCGCACGTGGCGCCGGCGCGGGCGCTGCCTTGCTGTCGACCTGGAACGTGGCGCCATCCCAGCCGGCAAATTGATAGCCCTCGGCTGCCAGGCGTTCGAGAATCATCGGCAGCGCCTTGACGGTGCGTTCGTGGATATCGTGGAACAGGATGATGCCGCGGCCTTCCTTCTCTACGCTGCGCAGCACGCGGTCGGCAATCGACGACGGCACCGGGTCGGCCCAGTCGAGCGAATCGATATTCCACATCATCGACGTGAGCTGCGCATCGGCCAGCAATTGCATGCCCTCGCGATTGCGCGCGCCATACGGAAAGCGAAACAGCGACGAGCGCTGCGGATCGACCGCCTTGAGCAGCGTGTCGGTATCGAGGATTTCGGACTTGAGCTTCGCGCCCGTCTGCTTGGACAATTGCGCATGCGTGAGGCTGTGATTGGCCAGCACGTAGCCGGCGTCCTTGAGCTTGCGGCTCACCTGGGCGTTCGCCCCCAGCTTGGCCGCACCCTGCGCATCGAGCGCGCCCAGGTTGCGCCCGACGTTGAAGAAGATCGCCGGCGCGTTGTACTGCTTGAGGATCGCGGCGATTTCTTCGCTGTAGCGGCGGTGCGGGCCATCGTCGAAGGTGAGCAGCACGGTCTTTTTAGGAAGCGACTTGCCGAAGATCTCGGCGCCTTCGCGCCCGGCCTGCGGTGGCGCGCCCGGCTCCGGGGACGCAGGCTCAGGTTCGGGCGCGGCGGGGTAGGGCAGCACGACGCCGTATTCCTTCAGGATGCGTTCGCGCGTGTAGAGTTTTTTCAGGTAGACGATATAGCTGTCCCACTTCTCGCGTTTCAGCTCGATCGCGCGGGTATCGAAGCGCCCGAAGATCGCCCGGATCTCCTTCTCGTAATTGCGCTCGATCTCGGCCAGCGCGTCGAGGTCTTCCGAGATCCGCTTGTGCAGCTTGATCGCGGCGAGCGACGAATCGCTGGCGATTTGCGCCTGCAGGCTGCGCAGGGTTTCGCGAAACGCCAGGCGGTCGGCGTCGTACAGGCCGTCGCCGGACTCGATATAGTCGAGCAGGGTGCTGATGGCGTCGAAGCGGCGTGGGTTGTTCGACGCGATCAGGGCGGTCAGCGCAGTTTCCACGCGACCGATGCGTTCCTGGTTTTCGTGGAACAGCTGCTGGCCGATGCGGTTCGCCTGCGCGCGCTCGGCGGCGGGCAGTGTGGCCTCGTCGTGGGTCAGCACGATGATCTTGCGGTAAGCGTCGAGCATGGCGCGCAGATCGGTTGCGATGGCGCGGGCGTCTTGAGTGCTGGTGCTGGTGGCGGTTGCGGGGGCCGGCTTCGCTTCTGGCGCCCCGGTTGGGGTGCGGTTGACGAGCCAGGAGCCAGCGCCGGCGCCAGCAGCAGCCACGGCGAAGATGATGAGATAAAGTGATGTGCGTTTCACGACGTATCCGTTGCGGGTAGCGTGCCAGAGGGGCAGGCCAGCCGGGAACGATACCATTCAGAGGTGGTGCGAGGAAAGGGGCTTGCCTGGCCGTTGTCAGGTCGGTCTTGTACTACCAGGAATTGTTGTTATAATGAGCGGCTTCGTGGAACGCGCACGTCGACCATCAGGAGAGATGGATGAGTGGTTTAAGTCGCACGCCTGGAAAGCGTGTGTAGGTTCATAGCCTACCGGGGGTTCGAATCCCCCTCTCTCCGCCAGAATACAAGTCATTGATTTAGTGAATAAAATCCTCCTGATTCGGAGGATTTTTTTTGCCCGTTTTACTATAGATTCGGGCTGTACTATTCAAATGGTCACCTCAGTGGTTTGACCATGTCCGGCCGGCGCCGATAAACGCGATCCGTGATCTTGCTGTCAGCGTGCGCGAGCAGGCTGCGGGCGTGTTCCAGGGTGCTCGCATCGCTGGCGCACTTGGCGCGCAGGTCGTGCTCGGTGAAGTGTTCGGTCACCTTCGTTTCTTCCATCACCCTGGCCATGAAGTTGCGCCAGAGCGATTCCCAGCTGCCGGCCCGGCCGTTCTCTTTGAAGTAGCATTCGCCGGCGAGCGTGCAGAACAAGTACGGCGACAGCGGCACCGGCCGCGCGGCCTTCGCCGTGGCCACCGCTTCGCGCAGCTCGTCCGACCAGGTGATCACCATGCGCTTGCCGGTTGACCCTGATGTCTTGCCGGGC
The DNA here is from genome assembly GCF_039123635.1 of Massilia sp. MP_M2. Taxonomy (NCBI): domain Bacteria; kingdom Pseudomonadati; phylum Pseudomonadota; class Betaproteobacteria; order Burkholderiales; family Oxalobacteraceae; genus Massilia; species Massilia sp. MP_M2. The sequence continues at coordinate 487,760 of NZ_JBCHJF010000001.1, read as the reverse complement.
TCGACGTAGATGCCGTCTTCCTGCAGGTCCGACATCGTCAGACGCAGCATGTCGCCGCGCCGCATGCCCGTCAGCAGCTTCAAGCGGATATAGGCCTGGGCCGCCAGCACGCTGCCCGACTTCCGGCGCGCCTCCAGCGACAGGCACTCGACGATCTCCCAGTCCTCCACGTAGCGCGTGCGCGGCTTCTCCCCTTCCAGTCTGACCTCGCCCTTGAACGGGTGGCGGTCCAGGTATCCCCACTCCACGGCCTTCGTCAGCGCGTGCGACAGCAATTCCATTTCCCGGCGCGCAGCCGTCTTCTTCTCCCGCCGATCGACGTATTGGTAGACGTGCCGCGGCTTGATATCGGTCAGGGCCATTGGGCCAAACGTCGCGCGCACAGGCTTGATCGCCGATGCGTTCTGCGTTTGGGTCGTCACGCTCTTGAGCGGGATCACCTCGAGCGCGTACCGATCGAGCAGGGCGGCGACAGTCTTCGCCCGGTCGACCACCTGCAGCCGCTCGGCCCACACCTTGTAGGCCTCCGGTAGGTTGGCGCCGAGCCGGAATGTCTGCTTGCTGTCCCATGCGGCCTCCTGGCCGGGCGGCACTTGGTAGTAGTAGCAGCCATGGGCAAGACGCCAGCGCTTTGGCAAGCCCTGATTCTCGGGCTTACGCGCGCGCGGCATTCATCGCTCCCCAGTTCGGTTCGGTGGGTGTCTTCTTCCGTGCCGAGGCCGGCGCCGACGCGACCCCAAACAGCTGCTCGACGTGCGAGCGCAGCACGGCCAGGCTGCCGTCGGCGCGCTGGCGGAACTCGATACCCATCGCGCGCAGCATCTTCGCCTGCGCGCGGCGCTGCACTCGATCAGTCATGCTGTGGATCTCGTCGGAGCTCAAGAACATTTCGGACATCATAAAACCCTTTCCAACTTCTATTTTCGCCCAGCGCTGGCGACCAGGCCGGCGTAGCACTTGCTGTGAAACGCCTTCTTGGCCTGCGCGCCACCCGGCGACTGCGCGCGCACATATTGCGTCCCGCTGGCCACGGTCATGCCGCAGAAGGCGCACAGGTAATCGCGGCGCGCCTTGTGCGTGATGCTGTTGAGGATCATTGGGCGCCGCCTGTAGCCAGGCGCGCCCGGTACGCTGCCACCGCATCTCGCTGGCCTTGGCGCATGCTGTCGCCGGTGTAGCCGTACACGTCTGGCGCGAACAGCAACACCGGATCCGGCAGCGGCGGCAGTCCTTCGTCGTCCACCTCAACAGGGCGAGAAGCGAGGGCGGCGCGCATCTTCTTCCAGTCCAGCCATACGGATCGCTTGTGCTGCAGTTCTCCCATCAGCGACATCAAATCGCCGCGCCAGACTATTGCCGCCTGGTCTGGAACTGGCAGCGGCTGTTGAAGGTTGACGGCGCGCTCTAAGCGATCCTCGGCGCGCTTGAACTCGTCTACCGGCATTGCATATGGATGCACCCGACCCAGCATATTTAGCAGCTCTTCGGACGCGGCGTTGGGCGACCGCGCGGCGCGCACTGCTGCATCCCACCGTTTGCAAAGGCTGTCCATTGTGGCCACGATGTCGCCGGTAATCTGCTCGCCGGGCCGCTGCGCCAGGTTGAACATCACGTTCGCCATCTGCGCGCCGACGTGGCGCAAGGTGTCAGCCATTTGATTCGCTCCCTTCAAACATATCGGCCACGGCCAGGCGCTCGCGGCGGGTGGTGCGCGCGGTCTCGGCGTGGTGCGCCGCGTCGTATCGCAGGTGGTGCATCTGGCACCAGGCGCGCAGGTTCGCCGGGTCACAGTTCTCGGGCTGGTGGTCGAGGTGCGCGATGGTCAGGACGATCTCCACCATGTTCTTGAGCTGGTACTCGCTCATTCGCACCGACGCGATGTACTCACCGGTCTCCGCGTCAAATACCTCGGCCGTGTCAGCTTGGTACGTGCCGGCGAATGGGCCAGCGCCGCGCGCGATGGTCTGGCCATTCTTCACCTTGCACTGCTCGCAGCAGTTGCCGGCGCGCTCCAGAATCGACGCACGGACCTCGGGCCAGTTGGCCGGGTAGCGCTTGCGGTTTTCAGGCTTGATCGGCATTTGATTCGCTCCCTTCCTGGCCGCCGTCGAGCTGGGCGGCGCGCTCATATGCCGCGCAGATATTGCACTTGCGCGTGGCGTGGCACGGATCATTGCTCTCAAACTTGATCGTTTCTTCCTTGTCGATGAGCTTGCGCGCCTTTTGCTCGGCCTCATCCATGCTGATTGCATGCACGCCCACGCCGGCCGCCATCTTCGTCTTCCCCACGTAGCAGTCGAAGCGGTACAGGCGCGGCAGTTCGGTCGGCGCTTCCGATGTGTTGGCGGGCTGGGCGGCGCGCGGCTCGCTGTCGAGCGGCAGCACGCCATCGGTGTCGCCGTTCCAGCAGCACATGCCGGTTGCGCCCTGGCCCTCATCGTCCTTGTACTGGACGACGCCAAAGGTCAGATCGTCGTCTAGCTGATCGGGATCGCCTGCGCCGTCAGGGTTGATGAAGTCGAGCGCCTCGCGCAATTGATGCCCGTTCAGCGTTACGGTGGCGATGCCTCGCTCCCAGCCCGGCATCGTTTTGTCGGTCGGCGCTTCCGGTGTGCCTTGGCCGCTTGATGCGTTGCCCTCGATAGCGACCATGCGCGCGGCAAAGTCGCTGGGGTGGCGGAAGTGCAGGTTGCCAGTTGCGGTGTCGCGGTAGACAGTGAGTGGATCGATTAGGCGGCACTTGCCGGCGCCGACAGCGTGACCGAGCAGTTCGTATCGGCCGCTCTCGCCCATGTAGCTGTACAGAGCGCCGGGTGCTGCGGCTTGCTGGGCGGCGAGAACGCGTCGGTAACTATCGTGCGCCCGATCGTACTGCGCCTTGTCGACGCCATACCACTCGCCGCTGTCATGGCTGAAGACTTGATAGGCCTCTTTGCCGCTCTCTGCATGCTGGGCGCCACAAAGAGGCGGCCACTGCGCCCAATACTGCTTGTACAGCGCATCGGCTTGCGGCGCTTCGCCCTCTGGCTGGCCGCGGCGAGCAAGGGCGATCAGGGCCAGCACGGTGGCAGGGTTGGCGCCGGCCGTGAACCTTGCGTTCGCTTCAACCACGCCGGTCGTGTCGTGCGCATAGTGGCGAACGATGTGGCCAGGGCGTTGCGCAGGGCGCACGATGTGGGTGTAGGCGTCCGAGCCTTCCTGATAAATCCAAGGGCCGGGCGTTGCCGCGCGCGCCAGTGCTTCCAGGCGGTCCAAGTCCGGCAGTTCAGGGGATGCGGTAGGGGTGGTGGTCATGCTGCTTGCTCCTTCGTGATGTGTGCCTCGACCCAGTCGCGCACGGCCTGCCAGCGCTGCCTGCGGGCGAATTCGTTGGGGACGCTCACACTCTGGTGATGGCCTCGATCCCAGGTGCGCATCGGGCCGCAGATCTCGACCTCCATCCAGCGATGCTCTTGCACGTGGTCGTCGTTGACCCACATGATCTCGCGCGCCAGCTGGTCGGCGATGTTGAACGTCCCGCCCAGTGATTCAACGTCGTAGGTGTCGATCGCGGCCAGATTCAAGCCGCGCGCCTGACCGACGACGCCCAGTGCGCAGAACTGGCCATCGGCCTCGAGCTCGCCGGCCACCAGCTGCTTCTCCGGCATTCCGTCGAGCGCGACCAGCAGCTCGCGCAGCAGCGCCTGGCCACGCTTGCCACGGATGGCCGACGCTACCTGTGCGCGGTACCGGCCCAGTGCCAGCGGATCGTCGTCGCCGTAATCGTCGCAATATCCGCTGCGGCTCATGCTGCACCGCCTTCCTGGCGCTCGCCTGATGTAGATGCCTGCATGGCAGCCGCGATCTTCATGTACACGGCACGGATGCCCGGCACGTTCGTCGCACTGACCTGCAGCTCGGGGAAGCCGTAGATGCTTGGACTCGTATCGATAGCGCAGGCATGTAGCGCGGCGACGATCATCTCGTCGGTTGGCTCAGCTGGTGCAGGCTCACCGTTCATGGCCAGGTCGTCGTCGACGTCGGTCGGGCCCAGGTACATCGATCCCTCATCCGGGTAATCGCTGAAGAAGGCGTACAGGCCGTCGTCCATGTCGGCCCACGCCGCAGGACGCTGGAAGATCGAGATTTCAGCATCGTGCCCGCCGAACGTGGCCACCAATTCTTTTGCCTGGCGCAGCGTGATTTCGATACTCGGAATGTCTGCGATGCGCACGGGCCCTGCTGGCAGAGGCGCGGCTGCCTGATCGGCCTTCACTTCAAGCGGCGCCGCGTACAGTTTCGTGCCGACGCACGGCATGTTGTCGCGATCGAGCCAGGTCACGGCCGGCTGGCCATCGACGTAGCCCTTGAACTCGGCCACCGGCCGGCGCGCGCCGACCAGCTGCAGATTGACCTGGTCGACCGGCGCGCCGGCAGCGGCTGGCACCTCAACCACCAGCACACGCTCGTGCTTCTCGGGTGCGTGGCTGAACTTGCAGCCGGCCGGGCCGACGGTGCCGTGGTTCTCGCTGGTCATGCACAGCGACCAGGTGCGCAGCGCGCTGGCGGTGCGGCGGGGGTGTGCGTGTTCCATCAGTTTCCCTCTCGATCTCGGTTTATGCGGCGCGGCATTGCCTTCGCCAGTTTGTTTTCGGCAAGCACGCGGTGTGCTTGCGCGATCGTGGCTGCTGCTTCTGCGACGACCAGCTGGCGGAACAAGTCGCGCGCCATCTGTTCATCGCTCTGGTAGGTGATGCGCAATTCTTCGAAGGTCCGGGTCACGGCCGCGTCCCGTTCAGCTCGTGCATCGCGCGCTGCTCGGCTGCGTCGTCGGCGCGCTGCACCTCTGCCACCAGGATCAGGAAGGCCATGACGAACACCAGTGCCTGGCCGATGCGGCGCTTCACAGCGGCCACCCGTGGGCAATGGCCGAGGCGCACAGGGCGCAATAGACGAGCACGACCGCGCACTTCCACTTGATGACGCGCAGGCGGTGCTCGTTGAACGTAGATCTCACTGCAGCACCTCCGCCACGGCCTTGTTGACGTGCAAGATGCGCAGCGCGAGCGCCGCGGCTTCGGCCTGGTTGACTGCGTCGTCCAGTGCGTGGTGGTGCGTGCCGCCGCGGCGGTCGACTTTCACGCCTGCCAAGTCGTAAAGGGTGCGGGTGTCGCGCACGCTCCAGAACTCCCACGGTGCCGGGATGCCGCACGCGCGGTAGGCGGCATCGAGCAGCGGCACGTCGAAAGTCGCGCCGTGGCACCAGGGATACTTTGCGCTCTGCTCGAGCAGCCATTCGCGCAAGCAACTCAGTACCGTGCCGAGCGCCATGGCGTCGGTTGGGAATGCCGCGGCGCGCGCCTCATCGCTCTGGCGCATCCACCATTCAACCGTGGCCGGGTCGATGGTCAGGCCGACGTCGGTACACGACGAGAGCCGGATCGGCGCGTAGAACGTGGCGCCCAGGCCGTCCATGCCGAACATCACGGCGCCGACGCTCAGAATCGCGGAGCCGGGCGTGGTACCGAGCGTCTCGGTATCGATCATGACGTCGCTCATCTTGGCCAGGCCGGGAGCAGCGTCGCGCCAGTCCAGCTGCTTGACAGGCTGCACTTTGTCGTCCAGGCGCCGTAACAGCTCGCCATTGACGGTCGAGGGAATAATCCGCTCACCTTTTTGGACGGTTGGCACTGCATCCGTGTTATCGGTCATTGTCATTTCCTTGACTCCGTTGGGCGTGCGGCCGCAAAAGCTTTTTCGATCGCGGCTGCTCGTTGATGGCGGCTGGACTGGACGTTAATGCGCGACTGCTGAATGGCTTGGCGGTCGGCAGGCGTCAACGACTGCGAGTCGGCGCTGGGCGCGCGGCGTGCACGGTACTTCATGCCTGCGCCTCACCGCCCATCGCTTCGACCAGGTCTGCTAGCAGCTGGGCCAGCTCGCCCGACATGAGAGCAAAGTCGCTGTCGAACCGCTCGCCGGCGTCATACACCCCGGTAGCGTTTTCCTTAAGCACGGCCAGCGGTTTGACGCTCTTGATAGCTAGCGACTCGTCCAGCACAAAGCTGATGCGGTCGTTCCACGTCAGCGCGAGGCGCGTGCATTGTTTGCCAGCGGCGATGTGGCGCCGGGTGTCTTGTGGGTCCAAGGTGTGGCGCTTGTATCCGATCTGGGCACGGCTCTCGCCGGTAGCGCGAAGCGTCGCATCCTGGTCGATCGTAAAGCCGTACGGCGCTTCATCGGCTTCGAGCCAGCCAGTCATCACGGCCACCGGCGAACGCTGCACGCGTAGCGATTCGAGCGGCATCTTGTCGACCGCCTTGAGCAGCAGCTTGACGACGTCGTCAGCCTTGGCGGGGCCCGACGCATCGACCACGAGCCAGCCATTGACCGGATCGATCCACACCAGCACGGCCGAGCGAATCGGGAACGCGCGCGGCAGCAGCTCGTCGGCGACGCGCTCTTTCAACTCGCGCATCGCCTTCTTCCCTGGGCGGAACCCTTGCTGTTCTTCCAGCTCATCGGCGCGCGCTGCGGCGACCTGGTTGATCACCTTCGCGGGCAGTACCTTCTTCTCGGTGACGAGCTGCAGCAGGAACTGGCCGTTCACTGCGTGCACGAGCGGCATCCCGGCCCCGCGTGGCGACTGCCATCCCTGGCGCAGCAGTTCGCTGCTCGACGCCGGCGTGAACGCCTGGAACGTGAGTGCGCCGGCCAGCGCGTCGGCGGTCATCGCGTACGGCGCCGGCAGGCGGTAGATCTGGAGGTTTCGGAAAAACATCGTGGTTCCTTCGTTATCGGGAAGTTAGTTACAGGTGTGGCGCGATCGGATCGATTGCGCCGGCCAGGCAGATCAGAAGAGCCAGCAACGCGAGCATCACGCCCGGGTGGCGCTCGGCCCAGTCCATGCCAAAGAAAAGTAAGAAGCGAATCATCGGGACCTCAAGTTTTTGATTTGGCCCGCGCGACGTGCTGACGGCTCGGCTTCGAGCGGGTAGGGTTGAGCGCGGCAGCTTCGTCGCGTTCTTCGGTGAGCTTCTGCAGGGTGGCGCGGGTGATTGCCGCCATCGTCGCGGCGTCCCGGTTGGGGTGGGAGCCGTAGTGCTCAGTGACGCCGCGCCGGCCAGGGCCGTATCCCACGGTCACCGAGTACTCGTCAGGGTCGTGTTTGATGTTCAGCGCGTGCTTGATGGCGAGCGCGCCAGCGGCCCGCGGGTCGCGCCGCCACTTCGACATGATCTCGCTTGTGCGAATCCCGCTACCGCTGTCGGCACGGCCCGTCATCAGGTAGACGTTCGAGTCAATCGACAAGCCCAGGCCGCCGGGCATTGACGTGCGCACGCGCAGATCAAGTCGCGCAATCTCGCGCTCGTCGGCGATCGCCTTCTTCAGGTAATCCTGGTCGTACTGCTGGGTCATGCGGCACCTGCAGCGGCGAGAGCGGCGCGGGCACGGTCGGCGCATGGCTTATTGATGCCCACGATGCCGTTTTCATGCTGGTCGAGCATTTCGGCTAGGGCCGCGATGAGCCCCTCGTGAGGGTTCGCGCTGTTGCGCTCTGCGAGCATGGCATCGGCCAAGCCGTAAGCTGATTTCGCCCATGTTTCGAAAAGTACGCTCTTGTCCACATGCCCCCAAGTCCGGCCGGTAATCAGTGATGACAGTGCTCGCGCTGCGAAGTAGTCGCGCAGCAACATACCGCTGCTCTCGCGAGGGTATTGGCACGGAAATGCCAGCTCGCCATCTTCTCGTTTGCTCATCCTTCTCTCCTGTGTTGTGCCGGTATGTCCAGCGTTTGGCGTCGCGGCTGGCGTGTGCTCAGCTCGTGCAGGTGACGAATACTTTAGCGTACTAAATAACGCAACACAAGAACTTTCTTTAGTTTACTAAAGTTCGTGATAAAATTATTTCGTCGCTTAAGAATTTGCGACCGCAGGCTTGGGGCAGGGAGGGGAAACCGCCGACGCTCAGGCTTAAGTGCCAAGGACGACCGGAAGGGCAACGCGTGGGTGGATCGTAGAGCGCGCCGGGGGACGGACAGGAATGTCTGGGAAGTCTGCGAACAAGCGAAAGTGTCCGAAGGCGAAAGCATGGGATGCGGTAGCCCACCACGGAGGTCGATAAACGTCGTCCGCTTTAGGGAGGGTTACGCTCTGGAACCGAGGCTCTGCTGGGATAAAGCGAAGCCAATAACTTAGAAACACCTACCTGAACAGCCAAGAACAGAACCTGAACAGTACCTATAGAGGGTGCGTAGGAAAAAAGGCCCGAAAATGTCGCAAAAATTGACCCTCGCGGCCTACCTGGAGGGTAGGGGTAAAGTGAAGTCGCTGACCCGGATCGAGGCTGAGGCCTTCGGTGTGCCTTTCCCACTAGTGTCTGGCTGGCCATCACGATATGGTGACGCCGAGATCACGGCCGCCATGCTCGAGGACCTCGCACGGCGAATTGCGGTCGCCAGACGGTCAACTGCTCACAAGGCGCTCCGCGGCCTAGATGGGGCGGGATGCGCGGGCCCTGAGCTGCGCCAAGCCCACTGCACAACTACCACTCAGCAGGCTCGCTCAGTACCGGTGCTACGCATCGACGCGGCTCCATCTTTCCCTGGCTTCACCCTACGCTCGGGGAGACGATCTAGAGTTAAACCGTTACGTTAGGTTTAAATGAACAAAGGCCCGCGCGAAGCGGGCCGTCAAATACTAAGATCTATTCAAAAGACCTATTGTTGCTTGCCTCGATCAGCTAGGTATTCAGTGTGCGAAAGCGGCTGAATGATATTCAGCCAGACCGACATTGCTGTCAGCGTGAAAGATCTGGAAGCCGGAGGCATACAAAAGGTCCAAATGTGCGTCCGCTATCTCCGCCACCTCGCTCGGCACATGGACGATAGCAAATTTCTTTGTCTCAACTCCCCAAGCTTTCGCGCCTTCTGCAGCAGCCATCACTTTAGTGCATGCTTCAGAAACTTTCTGGCGAGCGGCTTGGGCTGAAACCCTGTAGTCCAACGTTTGAGTAATACGATAAACCCCATTTTTATAAACGAAGTCTGCTTTTAAATCCGGGTTTCCGGGGATAGGGTAGTGAGGTACTACTCTATGTTGCGTAAGGTCATCGACACTTGTTCCAAGTAAGCCCATACCTTTAAATCTAACAGCTATTTCTTTATGGAGCTTACTGCGCTTAGTCTTCTCTGACTTTGACTTGGCCACGATGTAGGTTGCCGACAACTCTCGAATCTCAGCATCTAATCCCGACTCTGTCGCATAAAAGAATCCGAGTTCTCCATTCCGGATGTACCCCATCGAAATCAATGCAGATACTCTTGCTGTATTATCTGGCAGGGAGTTCAGGATGTTGGCAAGCTGATCCCTGAGCTGAGATTCACGTGAATAACTCCAGCCCGGATCAATTGCCGAGACTTTGCCGACGGGCGCAGTGATTCGAACAAGCGGATCTCCGTGACTGGGCAAGATAACCAGGCCGACGTTGACATACTCTCCACGCATGACATCAGGGGAAAGTCTTAGCACGGCATACTCGTACATTGTACTAATACTCATTTCCATGCCCCTTGTTCTAAGAAATTACTTACTGCTCCCACCCTAGGTCCCCAACCTGTTCGCCACCAGTCGAGTAGGTCATGGCCCGAAACGGTAACCATCCATTCGGCAGGCAACTGCTCAAAGATCATTCCGAGCCAGCTTGCGTCGAGGCGCCTTAGTCGAGAGCATGCGTCGATGGCTGAATCGCTATCATATTTTACCCCGAGAGAGTCCCATTCACGCCAGACGAGTCCAGTGTTTTCGCGCCCGATTTGATCGAACCCCAGTGGAGGATGTCGAGTCGGCCACGCACGGGAAAAGTCAACTGCTCGAAGGAAGATTTCACCGCTCTGCTGGGGTTGCGGTAGCCAGTTGTGCCAGTGGCGGTCATCGTTGCCGATCGCAAGGTCGATGGCAAGCACTGCTGAGAAGATCGAGGAATTTGCACACAGCCCGATCTGACTCTGGAGCTGTGTAAAGTCGTTCGGCAGCTCAACACCGGATTCTAGTCTCGATCCGAAAACCTTGCGGCCCTTGAAATCCACCACTTGCGGTGTTGCCATCGGTACATCGCAAGCCTGGCATAACATTGCACCTATGAACTCCGCCACGCAGATATCCGGCGTGGTTTTCAATAGGTACCGTTCTCCATGACGGGTTACGCCGATGCCTTCATTGTCTTGGCCAGACAGCCTGGGCATGTACTTGACTATCGCTGGCGGCGCTAAATGTGCTTGTATCAATCTGACATCCTAGTTTGCCGGGTTCGACTGCTACTCGAAGACACACTAGTCCCGGTCAGAAGAAAGCGAACACCTGTTCCGGCATCTAAGCGTGCCGTTTCGCTCGCGCGAGTATAGCTCGACCGCATGCGCAGAAATCTAGTCAATAGTCACCGAAGGTAAGGGGCGATGATCACGTCTTTACCGTTCAGCGTCACGAGCAAAATTTCACCCGTTGATACAATCCCAACGCAACTGGCTGACATCTGCACCTTGGCGCCAGCAGAATCCTCGAAGTTGAACGAGCCACGTGGCCATACAAAGTAAAACTCGTTGCTTCCGCGGCTGTGGTTTTTCGAGTAAGGCGGTACCTCTGCGCCACTGAACTCGCTCTGTTCGAGGATGCGGTGCTGGCACGCTCTTAGGGCAAAGGATGCCTGTCGATCGTGAACCTGGCTCTCGCTCGGTACCGCGAGGCGTTACACGGTGAGCGCAGCCATAACGGTCAGCGCAGCGATCGCAAATAGGCCGAGCCACTCCTTCAGACCGAGCAGGAAGATCGGCGCCCTGCTAGTGATAGCTTCCTCTTAAACTTGCTTGTGCACTGGCGTCTCAAGGAGCGCCTGGCACCGAGGCACTGGAGTGGTCGAAGCACGGCGATACTGGCCTTACAGCTTGGGCACTGAACGTTCGCAATCGCCTTGGATCCTTGATGCAGCTTGCCAATGAAACCCGTGCAGAATGACTTAAAAGCCTGAAAGCACTTGATAGCGCAAGCCGTTGTTATCGGCACCAAGAAGATTCAGCTTGACTGTTTTGAAGGTCACAGTCGTAGGGAATTCGGTAATGTCGTAGGAAACATCTTGGAAGAATGATGGGCGGGCGAAGTCACCCGCGTACTCGCGATATGAGAGCTTAATAGTCTTATTGCTGTAGCCTTGGTACAGAAGTTCAGACTTCAGCGCATCACTACGGGGAACTACTAGCTCACTTTTAGAGAAGCGGACTGGTGTTGGTAGGTCGTAGTTGAGCCAAACCATTCCAGGAGCAACCTTTGCCTTGGTAAAGCTGCTTCCTGCCACCGGGCTCACAAAGCACACTCGGCTTCCTGTGCCCGCAAGAGGATCGACGTAAGCATTGCGCTCTGTACAGTACGCCGGCTCACCGCCAGTGTCGGCGGGAACAATAAACTCGCCTACTTCAATCTTGACTGGTACGACTAAAACGCGGAAGGCTGCGGAGTCTTCAAGGCGGTATCCCGTCTTACTCCAGTGGCGATATTGGCTATACACCGTACCACCCACAGGTGCTTGTGCATCTGTATTGTGCTCGGGAATGCGGCCGACTTGCTCGCTTACTTGAGAGTTCTGTGTGACAGAAACGGTCGCGCACCCTGAAAGCATCAACGCTACGGCTGCAGCAAAAATTCGCATAATTTTCCCTTATCGGCGTCTAAGCGCGCCGCTTCGCTCGCGTGAGTATATCTTTTGACCTATTGCGGAAATCTCACCAATTGTCTTCGCCGGCAGCTTATAAGCGACCAGTCAACATTCGACCAGGCTGATACACGACACGCCCGACAATAGAGAGCCAGCCGCTGCGGGCGTTCGCGGGCTTAAAATCAGGGTTGATGAAGCTAAGGTACCACTGGCCACCGCGCCGCTGCAGTTGCGTGATGCATGCTTCCCCATCCCAGTTCACTGCATACAGCTCACGATCACGGCGCGCAGTGTCCGAGGTGTCGATCACGATCCAGTCGTCCTCGAAGATTAAGGGCTCTAATCCCCGGTCGCGCACCTGGAGCGCAAGAAGGTCTGCGCGCCCTGTGCCAAGTTGCTGCAAATCGCTCAATGGGAGTGGCAGCGGCGTGCCGGCCGACATATCTGCCTCGGTTTCAAAGCCCTCGACACCAGCGCGTAGCCGCAGCTTGACTCTCCGAACCAGTTCGAAGTCCGGCCCTACCTCTACATGCAGCATCTTCACACGCTTGGGCGGAAAGCTGATTTCGGGATGTGCCCGAGTACTAGGTGCAATGCAGTGATTTCCTCAAGGTCTACAACGATGTTCTGGAAGTCTTTGTTCACGGACTCGAAGCACGCCTGATCGTCTCTTTGCCAAAGCAGTCGCTTTATCATCCGTCGCCCGTCGCTTAGAAGGACGATGACTTCGTCACTCGGATACACATCTGCACATGGGTCAACGCCGACGAACTCTCCGGGCAGATACCGTGGACTCATGCTCTCGCCGCGCACGCGCAGCGCATACGCCTCCACGCAGGAGGTGAACCAAACCATGTACCCCTCTGGCTGCTCAGGCGGGAAATCGTCGATGTGCAGCAAGCCATCCTCGCCCGCTTGGACCCGGCCCGCTACAGGGAGCAGCCGCGGTGTTCCGATAATTGCGGGCGCGTCCTCCACATCAGAGGCAGCTTCTACTGCAACAGGACGGTACTTGGGCAGCTTCCCGTCCGTGAGCCAGTCCAGGCTGAACTGGGTGCGGGCGAAGGCCTTCAGTGGTTTCGGCCCGAGCCTAGTAGTTCCCGAGAACCATTGCGCTACAAGCCCTTGCGATACGCCGCAAAAAGTCGCGAGCTCGACGCTGCTCTTGAGCCCCAGCTCTGCCATTACTTGCTTAAGTCGTGTTGCCAGATCATCCATATTTAGCACTCTAAATGTTTTTCGCTTTAGCGTGCTTGCATGTTTAACTTTAGTAAGCTAAAGTATTGTCATGGACAAGAAACCGACGCCTGACGAGATCATTGATGCCTTGGGCGGGACATCAAAAGTTGCAGAGCTCAGCGATGTGACCGATTCCGCTGTATCCCAGTGGAGGATCAATGGCATCCCGAAGCATCAGCTGAAATTTCTCCGCCTTGCGCGGCCAGAGATATTTACCGCGCTCGGTATTGGTGATGTAACTCCACAGCGCCGGTCAACGGACAAGTCTCCGGCACCTTTCCGCGCAGGGCGAAGCCTACCAACTGCCGAAACGGTGCTGAGTTGTGGCGCGTCGGCGCCTCCTGCGTAAGTCACGACTGCGTAACGTTTTACCCATTCCTGTAACCCGCATCACTAGGAGAAAACCATGAACAACCCGAACGCCAAGACCATCTCGGTCAAAGGCTACCTTTCGCCGGACGTCTATCTGGCCAACAAGGCCGTTTTCGACCCGGTCGGCCTGTCGATGAGCGCTGCAATCGGCCTGGGCCTTCAGCAGTTGGCTGCTTCGATCCGCGAACTTGACCCTGCACATCGTACCCGCAGGGAGGGTGCAGGTCGTATGCCCAAAACGGGCCTGCAACGGACCTGGCCGCAGTCAAGCGCGCGCAGGGCACGCGGCGGCGCACCGAAACCTTTCATGCGGGTTTAAAGGGTTTCGGGTGCTAGGCGTATCGAAAAGTGAATAAGGAGAGGGGCCGAGATGGACGATCAGAAGGAGAAAGACAAGGTGCTGGCCAAAGCGAGCATGTGGGTGTCGAGTCGACGCGCAAAGGCCGTTGCAAAGGGGCCAGAAAAGGAGCGCGCGCAGTCCCGCCACCACCAAGACGGAAACGAGCTGGCGGAGGCGGTGGAGAAGCTGGAGAAGAGCTTCCTGCAAGGGTCGACGTGAGCAGCACCCAGGCGGCGGGATAGTGCCGTCACCAACATCACATCAGGGAGCGGAATTGACGAACGTACCAAAGCTGCTGGACACGCTGCGCGAGCGCTTCCAGATCAAGAGCGACGCGGCGTTGGCGCGTGAGCTGGAAGTCTCGCCAGCGCAAATCAGCAAGATGCGCGCCGGATCGGCCTTGGGCCCGTCGACGATCTTGAGCATCCACGAGCACCTGGGCGTACCGGTGAAAGAAATTCGCGAGTTGGCGCAGTAAAGAGAAGTCCCAGCGAACGTTCGCTGAACGGCAGAAATGGAAAAGCCCGGGCGCAACCGGGCTTTGATGAAGCAACTACTTGGAGAACGCATGTTAGCACAATCAAATATCACGCCGGTGCACGCCGGTGAAGACCAGTCTTCGACTGCGCGCTTCGCACCTGTGCAAGGGTACTCGGTCAACCAGGTCGAAACCGATGCTCAGTCGCTGGTCGAGCTCGTGATCGACAACAACTGGCTGCGCGCCGGCGACGTCGTGTGCGTCACGACTACCAGCCGCATCGTGCTCACCGATTCCGACCTGAATGCGGCCGCTCGCGCCGTGATCGGCGGTGCTTCATGAGTGTCATTGTCGGATTCAGCGCAATGGAGTTCGCGCGGCGGGTGCACCAAGGTCAGCAACGCAAATACACCGGCTGCCCGTACTCTGACCACCTGGCCGAGGTCGCTGGCATCGTAGCAGCTGCGGGCGCGCGCGATGATGTCTGGCTCGATACCGCTGTAGCAGTCGCCTGGCTTCACGACTGCGTCGAAGATCAGGGCGTGACGAAGGTTGACCTCATAACGCGCTTCGGGCTGACGGTCGCCCACGGTGTAATGCTCCTGTCCGACCTTGAGGAGGGAAATCGGGCGGCGCGTAAAGCGGCATCGCGAGCGCGCCTCGCCATGGCGCCAGGTTGGGTTCAGACCATCAAGGTGGCTGATCTGATCAGTAACACCTCCTCGATCGTGCAACACGATCCGAAATTCGCGCGCACCTACCTAGAAGAAAAGCGGCTGATGCTTGAAGTTTTGGTCGACGCCGACCAACGATTGGTGGAATTGGCGCGCCGTCAGATTGGTGGTGCAGTATGAACAAGCACGCCAACCTGCGCCTTACGGCCAAGCTGCTGCCGCTGATTGTGCCGTTCATGGCCAAGGATGATATCCGTTACTACCTGAACGGCATCAACGTACGCCCGCACAAGGGTGGCGGCGCCATCATCGTTGCCACGAATGGTCACGCCCTGGCCGCCATCCGTGATCCCCGCGCGACCTGCGAGCACGAAGTAATTCTTCGCTTCGACACGCGTATGCAGCAAGCCTGCGCAGTCGGCCTCAGTGATGATCGCGAGATCGTCATGATTGGCGACCGTCTTGCCGTGGTCGACAACACGGGCCGGGAGGTCTACATTCAAGCCGGTGCGCCGGAGATTGAAGGCAACTTCCCCCGCTACGAGCGCGTAATTCCTAAGCTGGAAACGCTGCAGCCCGGACTCGTCGGAACGTACAGCGCCACTGTGCTCGCGCCCGTTGAGAAGGCCGCATTGACGATCGCCAAGCGAAGCCGGGGTAGCTACAGCGGAATGCAGTTCTTCAATGTCAACGGCGACGCAAACTCGTGCGCGGTAGTTCGTCTTCCGGTCGAGCCCGAATTTGTGGCCGTGCTCATGCCAATGCGCGACGACGCTCTCAAAGCAGCTACCCCGGAGTGGGTATCTGAACTCCATGCTGCGGTCGACGCCGCTGCCAACCAATCCGGGAGCGCAGCATGACACGCGCCAGCTACGTAACCCCTGGCCAGACGGCCGCGCGCATCGACAACCTGCGCCGCCTGGTGGCTGAACTTATGATCCGTCCATTGCGGCGCGACGAGATCGGGAACCTGTTGCAGATGGGCCCGTCCGGCGTGCGCAAGTACCTGGTCGATCTCGGCAGTCGCATCACGACCGCGCGCGTCGACAGTGAATCGGTGTGCTTCCTCGCGATCACGACGGAGCAGGCCCAGGCCTATCTGGCTCAACTCGCTACGGCGCCGGTGGCGCGGCCCACCGGTGTGCCGAAACGCCCGAGCGATGTCGCCAAAATCGGCACCGGCCGCCTCGTACATATCATGGAAGACGACGTGCACTACTCGGTGCGCCTGAGCTCGGCGGCGCCCGCGCGCGACCCGCTGGTAGCTGCGCTGTTCGGCGCACGTGTGCCGGAGGTGCGGGCATGAAGCGCGACCTCATGACAATGGGCCTTGACCTGGGCAGCGAGCTGATCATCGACAACTTCGCCGGCGGCGGCGGCACGAGTACCGGGCTTGAAGCTGCGTTCGGGCGCCACGTCGACATCGCCATCAACCACGATCCCGAAGCGCTGGCCATGCACGCCATCAACCACCCGCGCACGAAGCACCTGTGCGAGAGCGTCTGGGACGTCGATCCGATCGTAGTGACTGGCAACCAGCCTGTCGGCTTGGTGTGGCTCAGCCCAGACTGCAAGCACTTCAGCAAGGCAAAGGGCGGAAAGCCGGTCGAGAAGAGGATTCGCGGGCTGGCCTGGGTGACGCTGCGCTGGGCGGCGAAGTGCCGGCCGCGCGTGATCATGCTCGAGAACGTCGAGGAGTTCAAAACGTGGGGCCCGCTTATCCAAGACGCTGACGGCGCCTGGAAGCCGGATCCAGCCAAGCGCGGCAAGACGTTCGACAGCTTCGTTCGACAGCTAGAGGCGCACGGCTACAAGGTCGACCACCGCGAGCTGCGCGCCAGCGACTACGACACGCCGACCATCCGCAAGCGCTTCTTTCTGGTGGCGCGCCGCGACGGCTTGCCGATCCTATGGCCGGAGCCGACGAACGGCGCGCCGGACTCGATCGGCGTCCGCGCCGGCAAGCTGCAGCCGTACCGTACCGCGGCGGAGTGCATCGACTGGTCGCTGGAGTGCCCGAGCATCTTTACCCGCAAGCGCCCGCTGGCCGAGGCCACGCTGCGTCGCATCGCAAAGGGGATCATGCGTTACGTGGTCGACGCGGCGGATCCGTTCATTGTGGGGCAGGGCGGGCCGATCTATGCTGGCAAGCCGGTCACCGCGCGGCAGCCGTTCGGCACCTTGACCACCGAGAACCACCGCGCCGTTGTCGTGCCGAGCATCGTCCCGGTAACCCACCAGGGCAGCGATCGCAGCGAGTCGATACACGAGCCGTTCCGCACGATCACTGGCGCGCAACGCGGCGAGAAGGCGCTGGCCACCGCCACTATGGTGCAGGTTGGATACGGCGAGCGGGAAGGCCAGGCGCCACGCGCACTGGATATCGAGAAGCCGCTCGGCACCGTGGTCGGCTCGACGAAGGCCGCTCTGGTAACTGCGTTCCTCAACGAGCACGCCAATGCCAGCAACCAGCGAGTGATGTCGGCGATCGAGCCGCTGCGCACGGTCTGCGCCCAAGTAAAGGGCGGGCACTTCGGTCTGGTCTCTGCAGCGCTGGTCGGCGTTGGCGGGCGAGCCGGAGATAGCCGCCCGCGTGGCGCCGCCGAGCCGACGGCAACCATCACTGCCAAGGGTGACACCGCCGTCGCGACCGCGTTCCTGGCAAAGCATTACACCGGTGTGGTTGGCTCTGATCTGGAAGACCCGATCGGCACGGTCACCAGCTCGGATCACCACAGCTTGGTCACGGCCCACCTCACCAAGTTTCGCACCGGGTCGACCGGCAGCGACCTGGCGGATCCGGTTCCGACCATCACCGCTGGCCCGAAGGAAAACCCCGCCGGCGCGCCGCACGCGCTGGGCATCGTCACTGCGCACATTCAGCGCGACATGGGCAATAGCATTGGCCACGCTGCCGGCGCGCCACTCGGCACGGTTACGGCCGGCGGGGGAGGGAAGTCGGCTCTGGTTGCCAGCAGTCTGGTAAAGCTGCGCGGCACGAGCACGGCCTCCGGCGCCGACGAGCCGCTGCACACGATCAGCGCCGGTGGGCAACATCACGCCGAGGTGCGCGCCTTCCTGCTGGCTTATTACGGAACGGATCAAGACCAGACGCCGAGTTCGCCGCTCGCGACCGTGACCAGCCGTGACCGCTTCGGCCTGGTGACGATCCACGGCCAGGACTACGAGATCGTCGACATCGGCCTGCGCATGCTGGCACCGCACGAGCTGTACCGCGCGCAGGGTTTCCCGGCGGGCTACGTCATCGACGAGATTCCGGATCCGACACTACTGTTCGCAGACGGCGCGCAGATCGCAGCTGACCCGCTGTCCCTCCCGCGCATCCCGCTCACGAAGTCGGCCCAGGTGCGCATGTGCGGCAACAGCGTCTGCCCGCCGCTGTCCGAGGCGCTCATACGCGCGAACTTCGCGCACGAGCGACAAATCGCCGGGGTGGCCGCATGAAGTACATCCGCTGCGGTCGCCCTCAGTGCCAGCCCGACGCCGACGGCTGCCAGTTCGCCAATTTCACTTTCCGGAGGCTTGGACATGACCGAGCATAGTAACTACCGCCAGCCGACTCGCGGCACGGCGGCATTTGCCGCAGGCGAGCACCTGTACAAACATGGCCCGATGAAGGAGCAAGACCTCGAGGCTGCACTGGATGCCATCGGTGAGGCGAAGCTCAAGGGCGATGCACTTCAGCGCGCGCTGCGCACCGGCTGGCTGACCGTGCAGCAGGACGGTCGGATTGCCGTCAGCCTGTTCGCCCGCGTCTCCTACGACCGGCTGGCCGGCATCGTGCACGTCAAGTATGTTGGGCAGGCTGCAGCGCCGCGCCATTCGGACGTCTTTGCGCGCCCGACGTTGAGCAAGAAGTACATCCCTGACCGTCGTGGCCTGCGCCGGGACATACCTGCGTGGTCGGTGCGTAGCAATTCTTCGTTCAAGACTGTTGGCGGAGGTGGGGCATGAGCACTCGCATCGATCGAACCGGTACAGTCAACTTCGGTGACGCCAGCATCTCGATTTGGGAAGAGGGCATCAGCGCTGCGCGCGCAGCGGGTGGCTACCCAGCAGAGAAAGAATGGGAGCGTCTGTTTAAGCGGCAAGTGTTCGCGCGCATCCTCCAGACCATGAATCGGCTCGGCTGGACCTGCACGATGCCGGCTGTAGACCCGCACAACGTCAAGCACTATGGCGGCACTGTGGCGCGCTGGGCCGCTGAGCGCCGGAGGTTCTGCACCAAGGGTGATTTGAAAGCGGATCTGGAAATCAGTGGCCGCACCATCTCGCTCAAGATGTTCCAGAGCGTGAATGCGCCCGATCGACCAGACCATGACGGGCGCTACCAGAGCGATCTGGAGGGCCACATGCCATACGTCATGCGCCTCGAGATGGAGCGCACGCGCCGGCGGATTCGCGACTACCTGTGCAACGTGTTCACCTGGTACCTGTTTAAGCAGCCTCGTGCCAAGCGGGGGCTGACTGGCCTGACTGCTCTTGAGTACATCCAAGCTGATGTGCGCGCGTGCTGTCACTACGGCAAGGAACTCGACCGGCGTTCAGGGGAGGACAGCTGCGGGAACAACCGTTCCGCCGACGGCTCGACCGTCAAACATGGCGCCCGTGTCTGGTTTGCGGATTATAAAGGATGCATCTGCACCGGTACCGCGTTCTACAACATCAACAATATGTGGTGGGTGATCACCGGTCGCTATGACGCCCGCAACGTAGCGAGCTTCGAGATTTACGCGCGCCGGCCGGATAATCTTCGGGTCAAGCGCAATGCCGACCGTCGCCGCAAGTGCCTGGAGGCGGAGCTGGCCAACGCCGTCAAGATGATGAAATTCGAGCGGGCCGCGCAGCTGCGCGACATCCTTTTCCCGGGCGACCAGCCGTTGTTTAACGTCTGGCATGAAGAACACCAGTTGTACCACCGCGCTGCCTTCTGTGGATATACGGCCGACCAGTCCCGGGCCGGCAAGTTCACGGCTGACGAGGTGCGGGGCTGGGACAGTGCGCCGAACAAGGTCATGCCGATCGCCATGCTGGAGGCAGCATGAGGCGCGATTTGATGACGATGGAGCTGGACCTAGGCGACCGCCAGAAGGACATGGGCGGCCTGCCGGCCGAAGTGCCCGACCTGATCGCACGCGGTGCCCTGTTCGTGGTAAATCACAGCGGCGGCAAGGATAGCCAGGCCATGTACCTGCTGCTGCGCCAGCATGTGCCGGCGGCCCAGCTGGTGATCGTACACGCCGACCTGGGCCCGGTCGAGTGGGCCGGCGCCGTCGAGCACATCACGGCGACCACAGCCGGTGAGCCGCTGCACGTGTGCCGTGCCCGACGCACGCTGCTGCAGATGATAGAAGAGCGCGGCATGTTCCCATCGCCGCAGCAGCGCCAGTGCACATCGGACCTGAAACGCGGGCCTATCGAACGCACGATCCGCGCCATCACGCGCGAGCGCCAGGCGCTTGGCTTCGAGGCATGGGGCCTTGTCGTCAACTGCATGGGCATGCGCGCCCAAGAATCGCCGGGGCGTAAAAAGCTCACGTCGTTCAAGCATTCGGCCAGCAACAGCAAAGCTGGCCGCGAGTGGTACGACTGGCTCCCAATCCACAGCTGGTCTGAGGTGGAAGTGTTCGCCGCTATCGCCGCCGCCGGCCAACGTCCGCACGTGATCTACAGCCTGGGCATGACCAGGTTCAGCTGCTGCTTCTGCATCATGGCGAGCGAGCATGACTTGCGCACGGCGGCGCGCCTGGCAACGGAGCGCCCTGGGCTGCTCAATGACCCCGATCTGTATAGCAAGTATGTCGGGCTAGAGCGCGCTACCGGACAGGTGATGCTGATGCCGAAAAACGGCGTGCGTCTCTCGCTCGACCAGGTGACCGGGGTGCCCGCATGATCCGCTCCCCCATCGCCCGCACTGGCACCCTCAAGCAGGGCAAGCCGATGGCGCGCAAGGCACCGATGGCGCGCGGTACCGGCTTCAAGACACCCGCCGCTGGCGCTGGGCTGCTGCGCGTCGCCGCAGTGCAGACGAAGGCCCAGGCCCGCGAGCCGAAATTGCCGAAGCCTATGGCCTCGCGCGGGATGAAGGGACGCCCGCCGACCGCCGACGAAGCGCGGTTCATGAGCGCGATCGCCGACCTGGGCTGCGTGGCATGTCGTCACGACGGCTGGAGCAACCCTGATGTCAGCGTGCACCACATCGAGGGCCGCACGAAGCCGGGCGCGCACCTGCTGGTTCTGCCGCTGTGCGCTGGCCACCACCAGGACGGCACCGGCACGAACCCGACACTGATCGCCGTCCATCCATACAAGGCGCGCTTCGAGGCTCGCTACGGCGCCCAGCTGGCGCTGCTGGCCGAATGCATGGCCATGCTCACAAATAACGAAGCCGCGTCGGGTGCAACCGTCGCGGCCTCTGAACAAATCACAGTGGAGTAATTATGTCTGCCAATATTTTAAGCGATTACAACGACTTCCTTCGCGCCAAGATCAAGCTGGCACAGCGTAAGGGCTTCGACGTTCCCGTTGATCAGATCAATCCAGGCCTCAAGCCGCACACCCGCGATATCGTGCGCTGGGCGCTGCAGGGTGGCCAGCGCGCGGTCTTCGCCTCGTTTGGCCTGCACAAGACCAGCACGAACCTCGAGGTGATGCGCCAGATCGGAATCCACCGGCCGTGCCTGCGTCTGATCGTCCTTCCGCTGGGCGTGCGCCAGGAGTTCACCCGTGAGGTGGCGAAGCGCTTCACCGGTGACTGCGCGGTCGACCTGCGCTTTATCCGCACTGATGCAGAGATCGACGGTATCGACACGGTCTACATGACGAATTACGAGAGCGTGCGCGATGGGAAGATCGACGTCACCCGCTTTGGCGCCGCTTCGCTTGACGAGGCGAGCATCTTGCGCAGCTACGGCAGCAAGACCTATCAGGAGTTCCTGCCACTGTTCGACCAGGTCGAGTTCAAGTTCGTCTACACGGCTACGCCGAGCCCGAACCGCTTCAAGGAATTGATCCACTACGCGGGCTTCCTGGGCGTGATGGACACTGGTCAGGCGCTGACCCGCTTCTTCCAGCGCGACAGCGAAAAGGCCGGCAACCTGACCCTGTACCCGCACAAGGAAACCGAGTTCTGGCTGTGGGTGGCCAGCTGGGCGTGCTTCATCCGGCGCCCGAGCGATCTGGGCCATTCGGACGAAGGCTACGACCTGCCGCTGCTCGAGGTGCAGTATCACGAAGTGCCGAGCGACTACGATGCCGCCGGCGCCGAGCGGAACGGCCAAGGCCTGCTGATCCCGAACGTGGCCATGGGCTTGTCGGCCGCCGCCGGCGAGAAGCGGCAGAGCATGGCTGCGCGTGTCGTCAAGGTCGGTGAGATCGTCGCGGCGGATCCGGACGACCACTTCGTCATCTGGCACGACCTCGAGGATGAGCGTCACTCCATCCAGGCTGCGCTGCCCGGCGCTGTGAGCGTGTGGGGTACGCAGGATCTGGATGAGCGCGAGCAGCGCATTGCGGACTTCAGCGACGGCAAATTCCCGATCCTGTCGACCAAGCCGATCATCGCCGGCTCGGGCTGCAACTTCCAAGTGCACTGCCACCGGGCGATCTTCGCCGGCATCGGCTTCAAGTTCAACGACTTCATCCAGGCGATTCACCGCATCCAGCGCTTCCAGCAGACGCATCCGGTCCGGATCGACATCATCCACACCGAGGTGGAGCGCGCCGTTCTGGCCGAGCTGCAGGAAAAGTGGCGCCGGCACGATGAGATGCAGGACACGATGGGCGAGATCATTCGTACCTACGGGCTGGACCAGCTGTCGATGCAGGACAGCCTGGCGCGCACGATCGGCGTCGAGCGTCACGTCGTGTCCGGTGACCGGTTCAGCGTGGCCAACAACGATTGCGTGCTGGAAGCGCTCGAACAGCCGGAGAACTCGGTCGGACTGATCGTCACGAGCGTCCCGTTCGCGAACCACTACGAGTACACGCCGAGCTACAACGACTTCGGTCACACCCAGGACAACAACCACTTCTGGGAGCAGATGGATTTCCTGACGCCGCAGCTGCTCCGGATCCTGCAGCCGGGCCGCATCTATGCCTGTCACGTGAAGGACCGGATCAACTTCGGCAACGTGACCGGCGCCGGCATCCCGACGGTGAGCCCGTTCCATGCGGAGGCGCTGTTCCACGGCATGAACCACGGCTTTGACTACTTGGGCATGATCACCGTGGTTACGGACGTCGTGCGCGAGAATAATCAGACCTACCGGCTGGGCTATTCCGAGGTGTGCAAGGACGGCACGAAGATGGGCGTCGGCTCGCCGGAGTACATCCTACTGTTCCACAAACCGCAGAGCGACCGCAGTCGCGGCTATGCCGACATCCCGGTGACCAAGTTCAAGCCGCTGTGCCAGACCGATGACGGGGAGCAGGTAGCCTTCGACCGTAAGCTGCCGCCTGTCCCGGGTACCGGGTACAGCGTCGCGCGCTGGCAGGTCGACGCCCACGCATTCTGGCGCTCAAGCGGCGACCGGCTGCTGGCCGCCGAGGAGCTGGCCAGCTACGGTCCGGCCAAGCTGGCCAAGATGTTCACCCAGCTGTCGATGACCAACGTCTACGACTACGAATACCACGTGAAGGTGGGCGAGGCCATGCTGGCGAACCGTTCGCTGCCGGCCGACTACCTCAGCCTGGCGCCGGGCAGCGCTGATCCGATGGTGTGGCACGACATCGTGCGCATGCGTACCCTGAACGGCGACCAGTCGGCGCGCGCCGTCGAGA
Source organism: Massilia sp. MP_M2 (assembly GCF_039123635.1). Lineage (NCBI taxonomy): Bacteria > Pseudomonadati > Pseudomonadota > Betaproteobacteria > Burkholderiales > Oxalobacteraceae > Massilia > Massilia sp. MP_M2. The sequence goes on along the minus strand of NZ_JBCHJF010000001.1, from coordinate 464,173 downwards.
AGCATGTCTGCCCGTTCCAGATCGATATCGTTGACCGCCTGATTAACCGCTACAGCAACCCGGGCGACGTCGTGTACGACCCGTTCTGTGGCCTGGGCACGGTCCCGGTGCGCGCCATGAAGCTGGGTCGCCACGGCGCCGGCTCGGAACTGAACCCGGCGTACTTCGCCGACCAGGTTCACTACTGCCGCGCAATGGAGCGCGAGGTCAGCATGCCGACGTTGTTCGACTTCGAGGCGGTCGACGCTGACCAACCGGCACGGGAGGCAGCATGAAGCTTCTAGAAGTCGTACGACGCGAGCTTAATGGTTTCGCCGACGGGAGTGGTATTGGCCAGCTTTTGAGCGACGGCGGCGATCCGGTCGAGATTGGAGTCGAAGACTTGGCGGGCGGAAAGCTCATCCATGCCCCAGGGTTGAAGCGCGGAATAGGCAATTCGTGCCGGCTTCCATATCCCATCGTGCAAAACCTCAAAGTTGACGAAATCCCCGATCGTCAATTCTTGGAAGTTTCGGATTGCGTCTGCAGCAGCCATGGAAGCACCTCGTTGAGTTATCTGAAAGGCATCCTAGCATGAGCAAGAAGCGAGATCGTCGAAATAAGAAGTATTGGCCGCGTCAGGCGGCACTGGTCGGCGGCCTGACTGTGATCGCTCGTTGTGTCGCGCGCGGCCAGGACGCCGCACCGCTCGCCGAGGATCAGCTGGCCGACCTGGGCCTGGCTTACTGGCTTAGTCTCGAGCAGCTGCGTACCGGCGCTGCGACGGAAGAGGCATGGTCGTGCGTCGTCACCGCGCTGAACATCGCCATGGCCATGGCCGAGGCTGATATCGGCGCAGAGCACGAGGCGGCGATCAACCGTGCGCTTGAGGGTGCCTTCCGCGCCAAGGTGCGCAGCGCCAAGAGCGGCAACTTCCGGCTCGACGGCGATGCCATGCGCGATATCGAAACCGTACTCACGATCCACGACGCCCAGTTGGAAGTCGCCACGCGCGCCGAAACCATCGCTGCGCTGCAGCTGGTGTTCCAGCGCGTCGACGAGGGCCACGTGTACAGAGAAGCCGCCTGACGCGGCGCCAACGGATAGAAAGGAAACATCATGGGAAGCATGCTGAATTTACAGACCACCGGTGGCAACGACGTGACGATGTCGAGCCGCGAGATCGCCGACCTGGTGGAGAAGCGGCACGACAACGTGCTGCGGACAATTGAAACGCTGGCGGCGCGCGGCGCGATCACACTCCCTCAAAATGAGGAAGTCACGAACGACGGCCCGGGCCCGCGCACCATTGGCCAGTACCGGATCGGCAAGCGCGACTCTTACGTGGTCGTGGCGCAGTTGTCGCCAGAGTTCACCGCGCGCCTAGTAGACCGCTGGCAGGAGCTGGAAGCGCGGGCGCCGGCGCTAGCGGTGCCGCAATCGTTCGCCGCGGCGTTGCGTCTGGCGGCCGAGCAGCAGGATGTCATTGACGCCCAGGCCGCCCAGCTTGCCGCTGCAGCGCCGGCCGTCGAGTTCGTCGAGCGCTACGCCGACTCGACCGGCACGAAGGGGTTCCGCCAGGTGGCCAAGCTGCTAGGCGCGAAGGAGAATCTGTTCCGGGAATTCCTGATCGACCAGAAGATCCTGTATCGGCTCGGCACCGAGCTCACGCCGCACGCACAGCACATCGACGCGGGCCGCTTCTGCGTGAAGGCCGGTACAGCAGACAGCGGACATGCGTTTAACTCGGCACGCTTCACGCCGAAAGGCGTGACATGGGTCGCTGGCGAGTGGGCGAAGCACCAAGTGTCGCGTCGCCAGGGGGAGGTGTCGCATGCTTGATCGCGCATCTCTCCGCCAGATGGCAAAGACCATGCCGGTAGTTACGATTGACGCCGCGACGCTGATGGCCCTGCTTGACGAGGCTGAGCGCTCGTCGGCACCGGCAAAGGCGCGAGCCGCGCGCGAGCCGCGCGAAGCTTCGCCCGACGATGAGAAGTGCGCGTATTGGCTGTTCGGGGTCGTTCGGCAGACTGCGCCGGCAGCGCGCGAGCCGAGTTTCTCGACCTGGGCAAACGACGTGCGCTTGATGCGCGAGCGCGACGGCCGCACGCTCCGGGAAATCTGCGAGTTGTTCCAATGGGCACATTCCGACTCGTTCTGGTGTCTGAACATCCTGTGCCCGAAGAAGCTTAGGGAAAAGTGGGATCGGCTGGCGCTGCAGCGCGAGCGCACCTCGCCGGGCCTGCGCACCGTACCGAGCTTGGGTAAGGCTGGCGCCGCAACGGCGCAGAACGCCGCGCGTTGGCTGGAGGAGCATAGCGATGCAGCCTAAAGACCGCCCGAAATTCCTCACTACCCTGACCGGCATCGCCGACTACTACGGCAAGGAGCTATCGACCGGCACGATCGGCCTGTATTGGGAAGGCCTGCGCCAGTACGACATCGAAGCTGTTGAGCGCGCGCTCTGGGCGCACACCCAGAACCCGGACAGCGGCCAGTTCATGCCGAAGATCGCCGACGTAACGCGTGTGCTGCAGGGCCGAACAGAAGATCAAGCGCAGCTAGCCTGGTCGAAGGTCGACGGAGCCGTGCGGCAGATTGGCATCTGGGCCGACGTCGCATTCGATGATCCGATTGTGCACCGCGTGCTGGCCGACATGGGGGGATGGGTCAGGATGTGCCAGCACGACGATGAGAAATGGCCGTTCGTGGGAAAGGAGTTCGTCACTCGGTATCGCGGCTTCAAGATCGCCGGCACCGCACCCGCGTATCCGCGCTACTTCCTCGGTACCGCAAGCACGCACAACACCGCCGAAGGATTGGCCAAGCCATGCGTGCGCCTGGTCGGCAATCCCGAGGTGGCGCGCCAGGTCATCGCAGGCGGGCTGGCGCCGGGTGCGCCGCTGATCGATGGCTTCAGCCAGCAGTTGCAGAGTGGCCGAACTGCCCTGCGGGTGGCAGGGCATGCGTGACGACGCCGAGATATGCGCGCGCTGTGACCGCCTCAAGACAGAGGGCTACCCCGACAAGCTCAAGCAAGGGCAGGGGTACTGCCTGGGCCACGAGGATGACAGTCCATCGCACGGGCCGTTCGCTGCCTAGAATGACCGTGCATGCGTGTTGTTCATTCGAGCGAAGGACATGGCGTTGCGCGAGCGCTGGGTCGAGCGGCGCCAGGCCAAACAAGAACAGTTGCAAGTCCAAACCGCAATGAAAGGATGAAATGATCGATTCGCACGAGACGCTTTCCCTCAACCACGCCGAGGGCGAAAAGCCGAGCAACCCGAAAGACCTGGTCGGCGCGCGCAAGGCGCCGATGTCGACGGTGCCGGCAACAGTGCTGGCCGAGATCGGCGTGGCGATGCTGGAGGGCGCCAGCAAGTACGGCCGGCACAATTACCGGGTGGTAGGCGTGCGCGGGTCCGTCTACTACGACGGAGTGATGCGGCACCTGATGGCGTGGTGGGAGGGCGAAGATCTCGACCCAGATTCGGGCATGTCGCACGTATCCAAGGCCATCACGTCGCTGGTGGTGCTGCGCGACGCCATGATGCAGGGGAAGTTCACGGACGACCGCCCACCGCGCGCGATGCCGTTCTACCCGGCCTTGAACGCTGGCGCTGCCGACATCATCGACCGATACGCCGACCGCAACCCGGTTCACTACACCATCAACTTCACCGGGATGCCGACATGACGCAAACTCGACTCGGCTCCTTCATCGAGGCAATCATCAACGTAGTGATCGGTTTCGGGATCAACTTCACGGCCAATATGTTTATCTTCCCGCTATTTGGCTTCCACATCACGCCCGGCGCCAACTTTGTGTTGGGGATGATCTACTCGGTGATTAGCGTGGTGCGGTCGTACGCGGTGCGCCGTTGGTTCAACGCACGGTTGTATAAGCTGGCCAGCGCCGTGGCTTCGTCGATCGAGGCGCGCCAATGACTGCTCAGCGCGCGCTCCAGGCGCTGGGCCGGCTCAAGGTCGGTACTATGAACAAGACAGAGGCTGCCTATGCGGCGACGCTCGACGGGCGTCGCCACGCGGGCGAAGTTGCCTGGTTCAAGTTTGAGGGGATGAAGTTGCGGCTGGCCGACAACACCTTCTATACCCCGGACTTCGCGGTAATGCTGTCAGACGGCGCGCTTGAGATGCACGAGGTTAAGGGCTTCTGGCAGGACGATGCGCGAGCGAAGATCAAGATTGCCGCTGACCTTTATCCTATGCGTTTCGTTGCAGTACGCGTGAAGCCGAAGAAGGAGGGCGGGGGCTGGCATATTGAAGAGTTCTAGCCACAGGCCTTCGATTTCAGTGTACGTGCTGCCATGCCTTGAAGATCATTGAAAATGCGCTCGAGATCACTCCGTGACCCTCAAAGGATGCCGGCCTATCGTCATTTGGATAGCCCAAGGCCGGGATCGAGCGCAGCATGCGTAGAACCTGCGGATCATGCTCCCCATCTGCTTCGACATCTTCCAGTACCTCCCGCTCGATTTGATGCAAGAGCGCCCACGTCAAAATTCCAGACGATCTATGTCTCTGGATAATCAGGGGCAACGCTTCCTGGACAGCCGTCGATGCTCTGTCAAGTTCGTTCATTAGTTGAGTTGGAGTAAGTGATTCCATTAAATATATTCCTGCAATCTGAGTGGCAATGGGGTTCGGTCAACTTAGCAATTGTGTCATGTCTGTTGGCATTCTGCTGAACTGAACCACCGCTTGCGGCACCGGTGAATAGGCCGTGACTGGCCAGTCTATTGTGCATTCGGGTCGCACCCATGTGATGCAAATAGGATACAAATTGCGATTTTGAAAATGTCGGGCATCTACATTATTTTCTTTCCACTGGTAATCTCTTTGCCGTTACGAAGGAGAACCCATGTTTGCTGAACGCTACCTCAATGCACTGAATACATCCAATTTGCAGGATGACGATCAGCACCACCAAACCGAGCCACTTGTCGCCGCAGCGCTTGCTGATCTGTCTGGCGGATCGGGCGCGTTGTTCGGCACCATGCTGCTGCGAGCTAGCATCGCTGGCGTGCCGCGTCAGGTAATCGAGAGCAGCGCCCGTGACCTGGGCGTGTTGCTGCGCGTGTGGACGGGGGAGGTGGCGCGCAAGGGCTTCGAACGCAAATGGATGAACATCAAGGCTGAGTGGGACATCAAGGCCGCGTATGCCATATACGCCAAGATCGCGCGCGTCAGCCTGGCGCACTGGCTGGGCGGCGAGTGCTCGTCGTGCAATGGGACAAAGGTAGTGGCAAGCCGGGTCTGCGCCGACTGCGCCGGCACTGGCCGTGAGCCGATCCAAGGTGGTGCGCTGGAGATTGAGCGCGTCAAGGACATGGTGTCGGAGTTACAAGGGCTGTACCAGGCGCACAGCGCGAGGGCGTCCGCTAAGATGAGGCAAGCGGCATGAACGCGGCCGATAGCATCCGCGCTGCACGCGAGAAGATGGAGAGCGCGATCTTGCTCGCTACCGTCCAGGCAGTAGCCGAATTCAGAAACGTCACTGGTGCGACACCATCGGACATCCACATCACGATGAATCGTCGCATGTACTTGGGTGCGGCCGTTGATGACATCGTCCTAGGTGTTGCAGCGCGTATTGAGTTGTAGTGCAACAGTGTTGCAAACTACGCGAACCGGGCGTAAACTACGTTTCTTCACATATCCCTCGATCCACGTAATGTGCGCTTAGGCGCCAACGTCACCCGAGGCAGTCGAGTACCCGGCCCGCAATACAGCCGGCGCTCGTCTAGCGAAAAGGCCCGCCATCCCGGTGGGCCTTTTGCATTTGCGGCCTACCTAGCAGATAGCTCTGAGACTCGCCGCCTGGCCCACGCACGGGCCAACTGATCAATGTGGACGCAGCTGCATAGTCGCGCGTATATCGCCGACTATATAGTCGCGGGTGAGAGCCCCGCCGTCCGCTCCCGTGTCTCCGGTCCTGCCCCTGCAGGATCTTCGCCGCCCCTCGCATCCATGCGCCGGGCGGCTTTTTCTTTTCCGAGGTGCCTATGGCCATCATGAAGAGCAATGCCTCCGCCTTGATCGTAACCGCGCCTCACCCACTCACGAGTGGGCAAGTCGATCAGGTGCGCGCTGAGATAGCGCGCCAGCTTCCGGCCGATACTGCAGTGGTTGTGATCCCGAACGGCTTCACGGCGCACTCTCTCGCCCTCGCGCCTACCTCGGTCGAGTTGCAGCATGACCAAGCTGACCTGCTCTATCAGCAAGTGGCTGCGCTGGGTGCGCTGCAGAAGATCGGAGTGGGCATTGCTGACGCAATCGAAGCCCTGGGAAACGCGTCAATGCGTGTCACTCCATGAGCATCGAAGACGAATTGGCATGGCTGCGCTATACGGTGCAGCGCGCCCGTGCATGGGCCATCCGCCTGACAACAGAAGGTGCAGTATGAACGACATCGCACGCATCTATCGCGCCGAGATCCTGCGCGCCGTGCTCGGGCCTGGCGCGCATCCGGCCAAGGCCGCTGACCTCCATCGTCTGAACCAATTCGCTGAACACCTGGCGGCGTGCGAAGAAGCCCAAACGATCCTGCGCGCCAAAGGCCATGGCGGTCCAAGCACCAGCATCGTCGAGGCCGCCCGTCAAGTCCCTGCCAACGTGAAGCAGGTTATCCGCGCGCTGTTCGCGGGGCCAACGGCGCCCCGTGAGCCAGGCATCGAGCATGCACACGAGCCATGGAAGGTCACCTGATGGCGACCGTCAATCTTACTTTGCGCGCCCGAGTGGCTTGGTGGACTCGCCCGGCACTGACTGGTGCGCTCCTGCTTTCGTGGATCGCTAATCGCTTGATCGACTGGATCGTTGATCGCGGAATCAAGTTTGAATCCTCGTGAAGCTGCAACAGCTACGAACCCAACTTCGGCCTGCGGCAAGCAGAGTCACCATGCTGCCGACGCAGCGACCTGAGACAGTCGAGCGCAAGCGCGGGTCGGCTGGCGTGCGTGATCGTGACCGCATCCGAGCGCGCGACTGCGGCTTGTGTCAGGAGTGCAAGCGCAAAGGTCGCGCCACCATCGGTGGCCCGGTCGACCACATTATCCCGCTCTGGAAGGGCGGCAGTGACGACGAATCGAACAAGGAAGTGTTGTGCGTTCCGTGCCATGACGCCAAGACGGCTCGTGAGGCTGCGGAGCGGTCGCGAGGCTGACGATGGCCGGCAAGGGGAGGGGGTGTTGTAAGTCTACAACGCCTCGGGCCCGGACACCGACTAGCTTCTCACGCGCAGAAAAAAATCCCCCTGGAGGAAATTGTTAATGGCTTTAACAGGCAAAAAGCGAGCCTTCGCCGATGCCGTTTTGGCCGGGTTCTCGAATAAGGAAGCGGCAATTCGTGCCGGCTTCAGTGAAAAAACGGCATCAGCAGCCGGGTCCAGAAATGTTAAAGACCCGGATGTTAAAGCCTACCTCGATCAGCGGCGTGGCACTGGCGCCACTGGCGTCGGAGGCGGCGCTAACGCCCCCACGCCACCACCGCAGGCTGACGACTTGGTCGACATCCCATCGACCACAGACCCGATGGAATTCCTCACCAATCTGATGAACGAGCCGGCCGCTGATATCCGCATCCGCGCTGATGTCGCCAAAGCACTGATGCCGTTCAAGCACCAGAAGCTGGGTGAGGGCGGGAAAAAAGATCAGAAAAACGAAGACGCCAAGAAGGTGGCCAGCCGCTTCGCGGCGGCGGCCCCGCCCCAGCTCAAGGCAGTGAAGTAAGGACGACAATATGGAATGGTCTACCGCCTGTCCGGATTGGGAAGACAGGATAAAGGCCAAGCTGTCGATCATTCCTCCGCCGATATTCCCGCAACAGGCTGAGCAGGCGCTGGCCATCTTCAAAGAATTGAAGGTGACTGACTTGCCTGGCAAGCCGACGTTCGGCGAATGCAGTGAGCAATGGGTGTTTGACTTCGTCGCCGCTATCTTCGGTGGCTACGACGCCGAAACTGGCAAGCAGATGATCCGCGAGTACTACCTGCTTATCAGTAAAAAGAATACTAAGTCGACAATCGCGGCCGGCATCATGCTAACTGCAGTGATCCTGTGCTGGCGCGACGAAGAAGAGCACCTCATTCTGGCGCCGACTAAGGAAGTTGCCGACAACAGCTTCAAGCCGGCCGCCGCGATGGTTCGCGCCGACGACGAGCTGCTAGCGCTGTTTCACGTCCAGGACCATGTTCGGACAATCACGCATCGCGTATCGCGCGCCTCTTTGAAGGTCGTAGCAGCTGACACTGACACCGTGTCCGGCAAAAAGTCCGGAAAGGTGTTGGTTGATGAGCACTGGCTGTTCGGCAAGCGCGGCAACGCTGAGGCAATGTTCATGGAAGCGCTGGGTGGCCAAGTATCGCGCGATGAGGGGTGGGTCATCTACCTGACCACCCAGAGCGACGAGCCTCCTGCCGGCGTCTACAAAGACAAGCTGAACTATTTCCGCGATGTACGAGACGGAAAGATTTACGATCAGAAATCGCTGGGCGTTCTCTACGAATACCCGGCGGCGATGGTGAAGGCTAAGGCCTACCTCGACTCTTCGACCTACTACATCACCAATCCGAACATCGGACGCTCCGTCAGCGCCGAATGGCTGGAAGATCAGCTGCGCAAGATGCAGCATCGGACGGACGGCAAGTTCCAGCAGTTCCTCGCCAAGCACTTGAATGTCGAGATCGGGTTGAATCTGCGCTCAGATCGCTGGGCTGGCGCGGACTTCTGGGAGCAACAGGCGAAAGTGCCGGGCTTGACGCTCGATCAGCTGCTAGAGCGATGCGAAGTGATCACCGTCGGCATCGACGGCGGCGGCCTGGACGACTTATTGGGCGTGGCTGTGGTCGGGCGCGAGCGGGCAACCCGAAAGTGGCTGGTTTGGACGCGCGCCTGGGCACACCCGATCGCACTTGACCGGCGCAAGAGCGAAGAGAGCCGGTACGAGGATTTTAAGGAGCAGGGCGATCTAATCATTATCGAGCAATTGCCCGGTGACGTCGCCGCAGTGGCCGCTGTCGTCAAGCAGATCAACGAGTCCGGTTTGCTAGCATCGGTCGGCCTGGATCCTGAAAAGACGCACAAGGTGATGTTCCAAGCTCTGATTGACGCCGGCATTGAAGAAGCCATGTGTTTCGGCGTCCCGCAGGGCTGGAAACTTGTCGGTCCCATCAGCGTCACAGAGCGAAAGCTGGCGGAAGGCGTGCTTCTGCACGGCGGACAGCCTCTGATGAACTGGTGCGTGGGCAATGCAAAAGTCGAGCCGCGCGGAAACGCGCTCCTTATTACCAAACAGGCATCGGGCATCGCGAAGATTGACCCGCTGATGGCGCTCTTCAACGCCGTCTCACTGATGGCACTGGACCCAGTCCCAAATCAGACCACATCAATTTACGACGAGGGCGTTTGCATATGAGCTTCATCGACTGGGCGACCCTCGTCGCGGGCATCATCGGCCTGCTTTCGATCACCGTCGGCGCGGGGATGATCTACCTTCCTGCCGGCTTCATCGTCGCTGGCGCTGGCCTGCTCTTCTGGTCGTACACCGTTGCCCGCGCCATGGCGCGCGGTGGCATCAAGGAATAACGGATGTTCGCCAAACAGTTTTTTAGCCCGCAGGTTAGCGCCGGCGGCGGCAGCTGGCTGTCGGGCCTAGGTGGGGCACGCTCCGATGCGGGACCGCTGGTGACTGTCGAGTCGGCCCTCACGCTGACTTCGCTGCAGGCCTGCGTGACTTTGATCGCGGAAAGCATTGCGCAACTGCCGCTCGAGCTGTTCCGCCGCACCAAGGACGGTGGTCGCGAGCCAGCCAAGGATCACCCGCTTTACCGAATCCTGGCGTATGCCCCGAACGAGTGGCAGACGCCGTTCGAATATCGCGAAAACAGTCAGCTGAAGGCCGGTACCCGGGGCAACTCGATCAGCCTGATCGGCCGTGATGGCGACGGCACGGTCACCGGACTGTATCCAGTCGATACGGAAAGTGTGCAGGTGCTTAAGGGGCCAGACCTACTGCCGTACTACCGCATCGATGGCCAGACGCCGATCCCGCAGCGGATGGTGCATCACGTCCGGTGGTGGAGTCTGAACAACTACGTCGGCATGTCGCCGATCATGCTGCACGCGAACGCCATCGGCCATGCCCAGGCGATCCAACAGTACGCCGGCAAGTCGTTCCTGAACGGGACCGCGCTGTCTGGTGTGATCGAGCGCCCGCGCGAGTCGTCGCCGATCAAGGACCAGAGCGTCATCGATCGAATCACTGACCGCTGGCAGCAGATGTACGGTGGCAGCGCCAACGCCAAGCGCGTTGCCATGCTACAGGAGGGGATGACCTTCAAGCCCCTGTCGATGACCAACGTCGACGCAGAGTTGATCCCTGCCCTGAAGCTTACGTCCCTCGATATCGCGCGCATCTACAAGGTGCCGCCGCACATGATCGGCGAGCTGGACAAGGCCACGTTCTCGAACATCGAGCACCAGGCGATCCAGTTCGTGATTTACACGCTGCTGCCTTGGATCAAGCGGCACGAGCAGGCAATGATGCGCGACCTGCTGCTCCCGAGCGAGCGGGATGAGTACTACATCGAGTTCAACGTCTCCGGCCTGCTGCGCGGCGATCAAGGATCGCGCTATGCCGCATACGCGGTAGCCCGTCAGTGGGGATGGCTGTCCGTGAACGACATCCGTCGCTTGGAAAACCTGCCCCCGATCAAGGGTGGCAACACCTACCTGCAGCCGCTCAACATGGTCGACGCGGCCAAGCCGCTGCCGGTCACGCCCGCGAAGGCGAGCGCCGAGCAAGTCGCCGAAATTGAAGGAATCCTTGCATGAAGAACCGTTTCCGTATCGCCGGCATGATTTTCAATCAGCCGCTCATGGTGACCGAGTCGATGCTCGACCAGGCTGCTGCCTGGGCCAATCAGCAAATGAGCCTGAACATCGTCAATCTGAGCCTCAACGGCGTGCAGCCGCAGATGATGGACGACGATAGCGGCCCGTTCGAAACGGCCGCAATGCGAGCCGAGTCGTCGCGCCGTCAGATGATTGCCGATATTGGCGTGGCCATTATCCCAGTGCATGGCGTGCTGGTGAGCCGCAGCATGCAGATGAATCCGTGCGAAACCATGACCAGCTACGAGCAGTTGCGTGGCCAGGTCAGTGCCGCGCTCGCGGATCCCGCTGTTGAACAAATCGCCTTCGACATCGATAGCCCTGGCGGCAGCACCGTCGGCGCTTTCGAGCTGGCTGATTTCCTCTTCGAAGCGCGCGGCGTCAAGCCGATGAGCGCGATCACGCACTACAGCGCTTACTCGGCCGGCTACTTGATCGCGTCTGCGATCGGCAACGTCTCCATGTCGCGCACCTCCGGCGTCGGTTCGGTCGGTGTGATCGCCAAGCACATGGATGTCTCGGCACGAAACGAGCAAATGGGCGTGAAGGTGACGACGGTCTACGCTGGCGCGCACAAGAATGACCTGAGTCCGCACGAGCCCCTGACTGACCAGTCACTCAAGTTTCTGAACGACATGGTGCAGGGATATTACGGTCAGTTTGTTGACTCGGTCGCTCGTTACCGTGGCATCGGCGCTGATGCGGTGCGCAGCACCGAGGCTGGCGTGTTCATGGGGCAGCAGGGTATCGATGTTGGCTTCGCCGATCGTATCGAGACGCCCCAAGCCGCCATTGACCGCATCGCCGCCCAAGCGCGCGAGGCGCGCGTCTCCCGCAATTCGAAGCAATCCATCGGCGCCCGCGCAAAAGCAATGGCGCTCCAGACCCAAATTTGACCGCGTTCGCGGGACAAGCAACCAAGCCGCCCTCGAGGCGGTTTTTTCCATTCTAGGAGAGGCAATATGCCAACCATTAACGAACTCCGCAGCGAACGCGCCAAGGTCAACGCCAGCGTGCAAGCCCTGGCCCTGATCGAAGCCGGCGGCGGTCAACTGACCGCGGAGCAGCTGGTCGAGTTCACCGGTCTGCAAACCAAATTCGGCGAGCTGACCGCGCAGATCACCCGCATGGAAGCATCCGAAAGCATGGCCGCTGCTGCTGCCGTGCCTGTCGATCGTGCTCTGTCGGCGATCCACCAACCAGCAGCGCCGCCAGCGGCCGCTGCAAGCATGCCGGCGACGCCGCGCATGCCAAGCGTGCCCGGTACCGGTATGTCGCGCATGGTGCGCGCACTGGTTGTCGCCCAAGGCAACCAGCAGGTAGCCGCCAAGTTTGCGATGGACAATCACTTCGGCGAAGACGTCGCGATGGCACTGAATACCCTGACGCCTGGCGCCGGCGGTGTCCTCGTCCCGCAAAACATGGCCCGCGAAGTGATCGAGCTGTGGCGTCCTCAGTCGGTTGTACGCCGCCTCGGCGCGCGCACGCTGCCGCTCACGAACGGCAACATCACCCTGCCGCGCCTGAAGGGGGGCGCAGTCGTTGGCTACACCGGCAGCGATTCGGATATCGGTGTGACTGGTCAAACCTTCGACAACCTGAAGCTGTCAGCGAAGAAGCTGACCGGCCTGGTCCCGATCTCGAACGACCTGCTGGCGTACGCCGGTACGAGCCCGAACGTCGACAAGCTGGTGGTGGATGACTTGACCGGAGCGATGAGCTCGCGCGAAGACAAGGCGTTCATCCGCGACGACGGCACCCTGGAAACCCCGAAAGGCCTGCTGGCCTGGGCGCTGGCTGGCTTCAAGTTCGCGGCGTCCGCTGGTGACACGTTGCAGAAGATCGAAAACGATCTGAACAAGTTGATCCTGGCTCTGGAAAACGTGAACGCCAACATGGGCGCGCCCGGCTGGATCATGTCGCCGCGTTCGTTCCGCTTCCTGGAAGGCCTGCGCGACGGCAACGGCAACAAGGTCTATCCGGAGATGAAGGATGGGAACCTCAAGGGCTATCCAGTCGGCAAGACGACCCAGATTCCGAACAACCTGGGCGCCGGCTCGAACCAGTCGGAAATCTACTTCGTGGACTTCAACGACTGCTTCATCGGCGAAGACGAAACGCTTCTGATCGATTACTCGAAGGAAGCGACGTACAAGGACGAAGGCGGCAATCTCGTCAGCGCCTTCCAGCGTGATCAAACGCTGGTGCGCGTCATCGCGAAGCACGACTTCGGCCCGCGCCACGTCGAATCGATCGCAATTCTGACTGCGGTTACCTGGGGCGCCTAAAGCGGCCTGACTGCCGGCCTGCTGCTGCAGGTCGGCCAACCATTTATCAAGGAACTCCATCGTGGAATCTGTCGAATTTATCAAGCCCTGGAAAATTTACAGTCCAGGCGACGTCGCCGGCTTCGAGGCCGATCAGGCCAAGATCCTGACGGACGGAAAAGTGGCAAAGCCGTATGAGGCAGACGCCAAAGCCGCAAAACCAGCGAAGTAGCCTGCCGCATCTCCGGCGCACGTCTTGTGAGCCACATGCTCGCGAGACCTGTTGCCGCGCCAAGAGAAAGCTCTAGCGATGACCCACCTGCATATGGCCCGCAAGGATTCCACCATCCGCCTGTACGACGAGCCTGGCGGCTATGAGGCACGTCGGCCATACAGGGCAATCCTCCAGATCACGCACCTGTCTGACCGAGTCGCCTACCTGCACGGTGCGGTCGGCGAGATTGATCGAGCCGCGCATGCAGCGGCAATGAACATGCTCCGCGAACTCGGCGTCACCACGGTGATGTACGAGCGGCGCGGGCGAATGAAAACAATCGAGCTGGCGCCGCCAGCTGGGTGCTAATGAAAGACTGAAGATGGCAAAACTCACCTTGGCAGTATCCGCGTCGGGCGGGTTGGGCTACGACTTCACCACGCTTGGAAGCGCCGACTGGCTTGCCTATCCCGATAGTGGTTCGCCGTTGAGTAAAGCAAACGCCACTGCTCTGGCTATTGCTCAGTTATCCGGCTCACCTGGGGCTGTGGGGTATGCGCGCTCTACCGGGCCGACATTCAACTACACGGACGGCACAGCGCCGACCAGCGGATCGACGCAAGGCGGGTTTTACATCATTTCCAGTGGGCCGTCGAACGGATGGTCAATCACGGCGCCTGCGGATACGACTGAGCGGCGACTGCGGGTCTATGGCGGCATCTACGCCGGCAGCGGAATCAAAGTCACGGCCACGCTATCCGACGGCAGTGCCGCGCAAGCTGTGGACACGTCGTTCGTTTATGTGAGTGGTCCTGATCCGCGCACGGCCGAGTATCTCATCGATTACTCTGCAGCTTCGGCAGGGCAGACCCTCACGGTCCAGATTCAACCTGTTAGTACGGGAACCTTGAGCCTTCAAGGCGCGGCGCTAGGCACCGCACCAGTTATCACTGCGCCTGGTGCGCCAACCATTGGTACGGCGGTCGGCGGCAGCAAATCCGCAAGTGTCGGCGGCACGGCCCCGGTCAGCAATGGCGGCAGCGCAGTCACCGGATACCGCGCCACTTCGTCACCTGGCGGCGTCACTGCAACGTCAACGGGATTGCCCGTGTCAGTGGCGGGCCTGACCGATGGTGTTGCCTACACCTTCACGCTGGCAGCGCAGAACGAAGTGGGCTATGGCCCTGAATCGGCCGCATCAAATAGCGTGACGCCATCGTCTGCGAACAACGCACCGACATTCACCGGCACTATTCCGGCGATCGGCGGACAGGCGGGAACGGCAATTACGCCGGTCGATATGCGGGGTTACTTTCAAGACACCGACGCGCTGACCTACAGCGCGAGTCCGTCCGGCACTGCCTGGCCGGCTGGCTTGAGCATCGCAGCGGCAACCGGAATTATCAGTGGGACCATCGCTGCCATCGGCACGACGACCGGCATTCGTGTTCGCGCGACTGACACGGCCTCGCAGTCGGTCAACTCGAATGCGTTCAATGTGGTCATGTCGTCGGGGCCAACGCAGGTCGCGTACAACGATGCGGCCATTGTATTTTCGCCATACGGTTGGGATGATCGCGGCACATACAAAAGCGCAAATGCTCCCGGCGCGTACGCAAAACTCGATTTCACCGGGACCAGTGTTACAGCCAAGTTCGACATTTCGGCGTTCTCGGCGGCTAGCGTTGCTGGCGGTTCGTATCCAATCGTCCGAACGGTCATTGATGGGAAGTTCGTCACCGACACCCAGTTGTCCAGCGGATCGCCAAACGTGGCGGTTACGGGGCTGTCTTCGGGCGCACACACGCTGGAAATGTACTTCCGGGCGGTCGACGTCAACATCGGCGATCGCTGGACGACCCCGCTTTCGGCGTTGCGGCTCATGGGCTTCACGCTCGATACGGGCGCGACATTCAGCGCGCCCGCCGTGCGAAGCAAGAGCATGATCTTCTTCGGTGACTCGATCACCGAAGGCTATATCGTCAACGGTGCAGCGAACCCTGGCGGCAACTCGGCGGTTCATACCGTGGTGCCATTTATTGCGCAGGGCCTGGGCTGCGAATACGGGCAGATCGGTTACAGCGCACAGGGTTACGAAAAAACCGGCAACGGCAATGTGCCGGCGCTCAATGCCGCCATCCCGCTCTATTCGGCGGGACGATCGCGCCTGGTGAATGGGAAATTCTCGCCTGAGCCCGATTATGTGTGCGTGATGCACGGTGCGAATGGCACGCCGACATCAGCAGGCATTCAGACAGTGATCACCACGCTGCGCGCTGCTGCCCCGAACGCGCGGATTTTCCTGATGGTGCCGGCTGGTGGTTACGCGCGCGCGGCAATTACGGCGGCGGCGCTGGCCAAGAATTCCGACACCAAGCTACACGTGATCGACCTGGGTGCCGAGTACCAGCCGGGCATGGACAGCAGCGGCAACGGGGGGCAGTACAGCAACGACAACGGGCTGCACCCGAATTTCCCCGGCAATGCGAAAGCGGCCACGGGCTATTTGCCAAAGATGCAAGCGGTAATCGACGGCGCAGCAGTTATCGAGCCACAGCCGGCCCTCACGCCGCGTACGGTTTCGTTGGCCCTGGCAAGCGGCACGGACGGAAACGGCAACGTGGTCCTGGCTGCGGGCCTGACCGGCTTGCGGGTTTCGTTCCATGATGAACCTAGCCCGGACGCGACTACGGTTCCGCGTTACCAGTCGGCGACCGAGACAACCGACAACACGACAGGCGTGCTGTCGTTCGTTGTGAATTCAACGCTCGCATCTGGTGGCACCGGTCACATTACGATCGAGGGCCCTGCGGGTATTCACTTCAACGGTTCTGTGCAGGTGACCTGATGACAGCCTATCTCGCTTCCGCAACGACGGGCGGCGTCGCGTACCTGGCACCCGCCGAGCCGTCCACAGTTGCACAACCACCCACGCAGGATCAAGTGATCGCCACCCAAATAGCAGCTTCACGCACGGTCAAGTTCCCCGGCGGTACGCGGGTGGTAGCGTTCGGCAGCAAGCCGGAAGGTGTCACACCAAACACACCGTACCTCGAAGCGGGGAAGTGGTGGAGCGAAAAACACCCGCTTGATGAGCGCTACTGGGTGGCCGATGTGACGATCGACCTGGCCGAGCGCGGCACGACTGCGACGTCAGTTGTCGCAATCGTGGCCGGCGTCATTTTGCTCGAACAGCCTGTCATCCAGGGTAAGTTGATCCCGGTCAAGCTGGGCGGGTTCAACGCGGCGCCTGGCGCAGTCAACTTCTGCACGTTCCGCGTCAGGTGCGCGGATGGCCAGCGGTTCGACCGCACGATCTGGTTCAAGCAACAGGTGGGCGTGTATGCGCTCGATAAGGATCCCGACGACGAGAGCTATTTCGTTGGCGATATCGGCAATGACCTGGTCGACAGCAACACGACAGCGAGTGCAGTCCTGGCGCTGCCGGTGGGCGTTGAGGTGCTGGTGCCGGCGGTGATCCAGGGCCCGCTGATCTTGGTGAAGCTGGGCGGCATGGACACCTTGCCGGCCGGGGTCAACTACTGCGACCTGCGCATCGACTGTGCGAACAGCGAGCGCTTCTACCGGACCTTTCAATTTAACAGGGTGGACAACTGATGATCGATGCATCGCAACTTCCGAGCGTGCCGAACACCGAGCTGCTTAAACAGCAGGATGCGGCCGCTGTCGAGTACGCACGCGCGCCGGCAGCGCCTGGCGCGCCGCACGGCGCCGGCCGCCCGCCAGCAGTGCAGGGGACGACACGATGAGCTGGAAGCTGATCAGTCCTCCTGTCGGTCTGGCGGTTTCGATGGCCGAGGCGCGCACCGCCGCGCGCGTGGACGTCGGTGAAGATGGCACGTCGCCCCTCGATGGCGAAATCCAGCGAGCTATTCGGACCTATACCACCGAAGCTGAAGGAGAAACGAACCGCGCTGTGATGGAGCAGACTTGGCGCCTGACGCTGGACGGCTTTAACGGCGCGATCGCGCTTCGCCGGCCGCCGCTGCTTCAAGTGATGCACTTGAAGTTCTTCGACGCCGACATGGTCTTGCAGACGCTCCACCCTGAGGACTATCAGGTCGACGGCGAAAGCGAGCCGGGCTTCATTGTTGCCGCGCCGGGCCGCGCCTGGCCAGCAACAGGACGCTCGGTCAACTCGGTCGAGGTGCAGATCCGGTGCGGCTACGGGCCGGACCACACGACCGTCCCCGACGCCATCTCCGGCTTCATCCTGGCGCGCGTGAGCGAACACTTCCAGTCCGGCGGTCAGCCAAAGAATGAGCACGTCAAGCGGCTGTTGTGGCCAGAGGTGGTGATCGCATGAACATGAACGACCGAATTACGCTGCAGCGTCCTGGGCCCGGCGCTGGCAAGCTTCGGGCCCAGGACGCCTGGGAGTCAATCGCTACCGTGTGGGCTAACGTACTTTTTCCAAGCGGTGTGGAAGTAGTGCGCGCCGGTGCCGAAGTATCAATCGTCAAGTGCTCGATTCGGATCCGCCGACGCACCGACATTGATACCGCTGCGCGCGTACTCTTCAAGGGAAAGGCCTACGACGTCGAGTCGGCACTGCCAGATGGGCGCGACTCCCACTTCATGTTCCTAGTGTGCAAGGCGGTCACATGATCGACTTCGATACCTCGGCCTTTGAGGCTGCGATGACGGCTGCAAGGCGAACTATCACTGAAGCGCTCGGCGAATCGACACTTCGAACGGTCGGTTTTGCCGGCGCCGAGGTTTTTCGCGATCAGGCAAAGCAGAATTCGCTGGCCAACAAGAAAACCGGCATCCTGTTCGACAACATCATCGTCAAGCGCCTGGAAGAGGATTCTGATGGAGATCGGCGTCAGGCGTACATGGTCACCGTGCGCAGCGGCACTACCGCCAGCCCTGGCGCCTTCTACTGGCGCTTTGTCGAGAACGGTCACAAGTTCGTGCCCAAGAACAAAAAAGTAAGTAAGAAGACGGGCAGGGCCATTGGCTGGAAGGCCCATCGGCAAGCCGCTCAGCGCGTGGCTGATCTGGAGTTTGGAAACAAGCGAACACGGGCATATCCGTTCATGCGGCCCGCCTACGACAGCAAAAAACAGGAAGCCGTTAGCGTCATGACGCAAACCCTGGCTGAACAGATCGCAAGGAATGCAAAGTGACCCCCGAAGACCATATTGAAGTCGTGCTGGCCCACCTGGCCGGCGGACGCCTTTATCCCGACGTGGCGCCGCTGTCTACCGATACCCCATACATCACATACCAAGTGGTGGGCGGGGAGCCGATGAATTTCCTGTCCGGCGACCGCCCGGACAAGCAGCACGTGCGCATGCAGGTGAATTGCTGGGCCGGCGCAGACGAGCGCGCCGAAGTTTCTGAGCTCGCCAAGCTGGTGGAAGACGCGTTGCGCTCCGCGACCGAACTGCAGGTCGAAGTTGTATCCGGCCGGACGTCCACGTACGACGAGGAAACCGATTCCCGCGGAACCATGCAGGACTTCATGCTTTTTTGTTGACGAAACAAGTTTTTACTCCAAGCCGCCCGAGAAATCTGGCGGCTTTTTTCATGCCCGGCTTCCGGGCTTTACCCCTGAAAGGCCGATATGCAATTGCCAAATAACATCGCGTTCGCTGTAGCGTCCGCATTCGCCGCTGCCGTCAGCATCACCGCGATCACCAACGCGGTGGAGGCAGTCGCGACTGCCACCAACACCTTCGCCACCGGCGACTACGTCGAATACACGGGCGGCTGGAGCAAGGCCAATGGCCGCGTGTTCCGCCTGAAGGCTGCGTCGGGCACCTCGTTCACGCTGGAAGGCCTGGACACGAGCGACACGTCGCTGTTCCCAGCTGGCGCTGGCGTCGGCACCGTGCGCAAGATCACCACCTGGACTCCCGTCACCGGTGTGGTCAGCGCCGATATCGCTGGCGGCGATGGCAAAAACGTCGAAGTGCCGCTGCTGGACAGCGACATGCCGGTCATGCTCCCCGACGGCTTCACCGCAACCACCGTCACGCTGACGACCGCCGACGACAAGTCGCTGCCGCATCACGCCGCCCTGAAGAAAATCTCGGATGGCGTCGCGCTGACCTGCCTGCGCGGCACCCTCCCGGGCGGCGGTGTCCTGCTGTACGCCGGCTACTGCTCGTTCAACGAGTCGCCAAGCCTGGCAAAGGGCAGTGTGATGGCGGTGAAGTCCGTCTTCTCGCTGCAGAACAAGGTCGTTCGCTACTGATCTGTGTTGCCAGCTGGCGCCGAATGGTCGGCGCTGGCCTTTTCCAAGCCCGCGGGGTAGCGCCTCGCGGGCCTTTTTTATCCCTACCTGAAAGAAAAATATCATGGCAAAAGCAAAACTCACCCTGGCAGTCGCCGCTACCTTCAAAGCAACCGTGTCGATCCCGGTCCCGGGCGGCAAGTCGGCTGACGTCGAATTCATCTTCAAGCATCGCACGCGCGACGACTTCAAGGAATTCATGGAAACCCTGGCCGGCGCTGAAGACGTCGACGCGCTGATGGATATCGCCAGCGGCTGGGATCTGGACGAACCGTTCGGCAAGGACGCTGTCGAGAAGCTCGTGCAGCGCTACATGGGCTCGGCCCGCGCCGTGCTCGACGTGTACCTGGCCGAACTGACCGGCGCCCGCGCAAAAAACTAAGGGACGTTGCCACCGCCATGTACGAGGCCGCGCCCACCGACGCTGAACTTGCGATCGCGGGCATGACTCGGGATGAGGTGACAACGTCTGTCGAAATCTGGCCCGACAACGTGCGGGCCTACAACACCTTTTCCAGGCTGCGCAAGCAGTGGAATTTCGCTCCGATGGGCGGCCCGATCGGGTTGAACTTCCTCGTTGCCTACAACCGGATGGACCGGATGGGGCTGACGGTCGAGGAGTACAACGAGTTGGATGTCGATCTGCAAATCATGGAAGACGCGGCCCTACAGGCAATGCGCACGAAATAGCTAAGCAAAGGGGGTATCGATTCGATACCCCCTTCTAGCTGACTATCCTTTCGGCGCCGCTTTTCTTGAAATGCGCTTGACCACCTTGGTGGGCTCGGCGAGGCTAGTAAGCGGAGGCCCCACTTCCATGCCATGTACTTTTGCGCCTAGGGTGCGCACGCTTTCCAGCTTTGCCAATACGTTTTTTTCGAGATCATCGGTGCCAGTAGCAAACCGCTCCGCATCTTCTCGAAACGATTTCGCCTCCTCGTTGCTTAGGACTTCCGTTCCGTGATCGCCGAACGATTCACAGCGCGCGACGACCGTCAGCAGTTTGTTCGCTAGGATGGCAAGCTCCATCCGCCTAAATTCTTGTTGCAGCTCTAGGTGTGCTACGCGGAAGGCGAGGGTGACCACCTCCTCCCAATCTCCTTCACGGCTCATAGACTGCTCAATGCGCGAGACGATCTCCGCGTTCATGCTGCGGCCGTTTGCCTTGGCGAGATCAGCAATACGTTCGCGCATGCCTTCAGGAAAGCGGAGCATAAACTTATCGGAATCACGTCCGACTGCGGGTTTCTGGTCTTGGCTCATGGGCGAAGCATACTATCAGCGTGACATCTTTCAAATAATGTCACGGTGACTTAAAAGTGCTTGCTGGTGCGATCACTCTGGTATACGATTCAGTCATGTCACGGTGACACATGAGGAAAAATGATGAAAACTACTACGGTTCAGATCCAGTTGCGTACGAGCGAGGAAAATCGCGCATGGCTCAAGCAGATTGCAGATAAGGAAGAGCGCTCGGTGAACTGGACCATTAACAAGCTCGTCAGTGAGGCGCGCCAGGCCGCGCAGGCGCAGCGAAATGCCCATCAATAAAAAAACCCCGATCAAGCTTGGCGGCAGGGATCGGGGTTTCGATGAAATCCAAGAAAGGAAATTCGAAATGAATGCTACAGCAGTCACCAAGAAGATGCAACGTGCGTTGAGCTTCGGCGCGCATGAAGTCAAAACGATCACCCGTGAGGGGCAACTTTGGATGAGCGGCACCGAGGTCGGTCTTGCTTTGGAATATGCAAGCCCCGAGAAAGCCGTTAAGCAGCTGTACAGCGGGCACGCCGACGAATTCACATCGACCATGACAAGGGTCGTCAGGGTAATGACGGCTGGCGGAAAGCAGGCGATTCGTTTTTTCAGTCTGCGCGGGGCGCACCTATTGTCGATGTTCGCTAGGACCGACAAAGCGAAGGCGTTCCGCAAATGGGTTCTCAACATCCTCGACGCCGAGGTTGAGAAGCCGGCGAAGAAGCAGATCAAGAGCTATCACTACCCAATCGATTCGGCCAAGCCAGTGGCGATGGGTGTTGCAAGCATCTTGACGCCGAAGATGATGCTGGACGCGAAGAACCCTGCGCCAGAATTGCGGCTGCTGGACCAGCTGAGCGCTGACGGGCATGACGTCAGCGGCCCCCGGATCCGCATCTTGGCCATGCTCTCGGGGCTGGAGTATTCCGAGAATCTCCGAGAGCGGGTTGCGCGGTGGGAGCGGGCGATGGCTTCGCTTGGGGAGGATATGAGCTCACTGAGTCGTGAGCGTGGCAAGCCAGTGATCTTCGGCCGTGCGCCGAATCCGGCTGACGCAATCCATCGGCATGTGTACCGCGATCAGATGCCTGTCTTGGGAGGTGCAGCATGAGCGGCCTGATTCCATTCAAGTTCGAAAAATTCGATATTAGAGTGGCGCTGGAAGGTGGAGAACCTTTCTTCAACGTTGGCGACCTTTGTTTGGCGCTCGGTTTTGGTAATTCCCGTCAGGCTGTCGATACCCACGTTGATCCAGATGACGTCCAGAAGTTGGACGCCATCGACAGCATGGGGCGCACCCAGCAGGCAAATCATGTTAACGAATCGGGCATGTACGCGCTGATTCTGGGAGCCACGAAATCTCAGGCCAAGCGCTTCAAGAAGTGGGTCACATCTGAGGTTTTGCCTTCAATTCGGAAAACTGGAAGCTTCGGTGCGACAGCAACATCAAGGCTCGACAGCGCTGCTCAAGCCCTCAAACTAGCGCCGCTAGCTATGCGGGCCGCGCGGGCTTTCGGGCTCGATAAGAATGTTGCCGCCATCAGCGCGAACCAGTACGTTTGTTCGATCACCGGCCACAACCTGCTGAAGGAATTCGGCACTATGCACTTACTCGCTGAAAATCAGGAAACACAGTGGTTCACCCCGACCGAACTGAAAAACGAGTCCAAGGTCAGTGCGCAGAAATTGAATGAGGCGCTGGCCGCCGCAGGCCTCCAGCAGCGGCGCGAAAAAACGTGGGAGTTGACGCCGGCAGGGCACGCGTATGCTCGACTGTTTGACACCGGGAAAAAGCACAACTCCGGCACGATGGTTCAGCAAATTCGTTGGTCGCCTGCCGTCTTGGCCGAACTGAGGAATACCGGCTCACTGCTGTAGATCGTTGAGCACTGATTCCGCCGCCCTAGAAATAGAGGCGGTTGTTTGTGCTGGTGTAATATTGCCTCCTGAAAAATTGGGGGGCAATATGCAATCTGTATTGAGGTCACTGGTAGCGCTCGCCTGCTTGGCGAGTCTAAATTCTTCGGCATCAACGTATTCGAAAGAAGTTGAAAGGCAGGCCAAATGCGAATCTGCCGGGAATGTTGCACGCTCTCACCACGGAATTTCTAAGCAGCAGATGAAGGGTGCAGTTGGCGATATGCAGAAGAAAATGGATAAAAAAGAGATAACCAAGAAGCTTGGCGGACAAACCCAGTACTTGATTTGGCTTGGCTACTCGGCAGCTAATGCGAGAGACGCCTACATGAAGGGCTGGGGTTGGTGTATGGACCTTGGCGATTAAATAATTGAAGTCAACTGCCGGACTAGTCGCAGAAAACAGCAGCAAGCCACCTTTTAGGTGGCTTTTTTTATGGGCGGCGAATGAGCACAATCACCAACGAAGCAATTATCAAGGTCACCACCGATGCCACTGGCGTGGAAGAGGGCGGGCGACGTATTGATGCATCGACCGCGCGAACCGGCAAGAATCTCGACAACCTGGCTGCTACCGCCAAGCGGACAGGTAAGTCGCTCGATGACCTGAGCAGCTCGTCCGGTATGCGTGCAGTAGGCGACGGGGCCGGCACGGCAGCCGGCAAGGTCGACCGCGCGACGCTGACCATGGCTGCATCCATCCAGCGCGCAACCGCGGCGGCAGATGCTGGCGCGAAGAGCGGGGCAGATTTCTACGCGAGCCTGGCCAATTCGCGCGGCCTGAATATGACCGCGCTCCGGCCGTACCTTGACCAACTCGACGCCGTCACCCGGAAAACCGCTCAGGCGGCTGCGGCGCAGCGTCAACTCGACGCCGGCAACAGCTTCTTGGACGGGCTCCGCTCTCAGGCTGATGGGATCGGGAAAACCGCGTCGCAGTTGGCCGCGCTGCGCGCCGAGCAGCTGGGTGTCGCTGACGACGCGCGCCCGCTGATCGAGCAGCTTCAGGCGGCGGAAGAAGCGGCCGGAAATGCTGGCAGTTCGATCAGCGGGTTCGGCGCCGCGCTCGCCAGCGTCGCATTTGGCGGCGGCATCGCCGCTGTCGCCCAGCTCTCAGACCAGTACGGCAAATACTTGGCTCAGCTTAAGCTGGCCACGACTGGTCAAAGCGAGTTCACGAACGCGCAGAACTCAGTGCGCCGCATCGCCACGTCCGCGCAATCAGACCTGTCATCCACGGCGTCCCTGTATGCGAGCATCACCAAGAGCACGCGCGACTTGGGCATCGCCCAGGCGCAGGTGGCCAGTATCACCGAATCGGTGAGCCTGGCACTGAAAGTCTCGGGCGCGTCGACTGGAGAGGCGTCGTCGGCAATCTTGCAGTTGTCCCAAGCATTTGCTTCGGGCGTACTGCGCGGCGATGAATTCAACTCGGTCAACGAAGCGTCGCCACGCCTGATGCAGGCGCTGGCCGACGGTATCGGCGTTCCCGTGGGCGCATTACGCGCTATGGCCGAGCAGGGCAAGTTGACGACTGAGGTGCTGGCCAATGCGCTGCCGCGCGCGCTGGGCGCGCTGCGCAACGAGGCGCGTTCGGTCGAAACCATCGGCGGCGCGGTCACCGTGCTCAAGAACAACGTGATGGAGATGGTGGGCGCCACGGCGCAGTCGAGCGGGGTGGTCACCGTCCTGTCGGGCAGTATCAACCTTCTTGCTGACAACCTGACCCTGGCGGCCGGCGCGATGGGCACGGTCGTGGCCGTCAAGCTTGGCACGGCGCTGCATGCGTCTGCTGCAGGCGCTGTCGCCTCGATGATGGCGAACCGCGCTCTCGCGCTGAGCAATCTAGCATCGGCCCAGTCGAATGTCGCTGCGACGGCAGCGGCATCGGCGACGGCCGCGGCGCGAGTGAACGAACTGCGCGCTGCGGTGCTGGCGGCCCAGGGCAACGTGGCGCTCGCTATTACGAACAACGGCCTGATCCCGGCGCAAGCACGTGCGACGGCAGCCGCCTCAGCCCACGCTGCTGCCCTGACCGCGCAAGCGACGGCGGCACGTGCCGCGTCTGTTTCTGGTGGTTTGGCTGGCGCCGCGCTCACCGCTCTGGGCGGCCCTGTCGGTGCCGTAATCGCAGTTCTCGGCATCGCTGCGACCGCGTGGGCAGTTTTTGGCAACAAAGCCGAGCAGGCAAACGATCAAGCGACGCAGTCGACTGAAGAATCGACCGGCGAAATGATCGTCCGTCTCGACGAGCAGATCAAGAAGCTGCGGGAGCGAAACGCGTTGGCGGAAACCGAGCCGCGTATCAAGGCGCT
The DNA here is from genome assembly GCF_039123635.1 of Massilia sp. MP_M2. Classification (NCBI taxonomy): domain Bacteria; kingdom Pseudomonadati; phylum Pseudomonadota; class Betaproteobacteria; order Burkholderiales; family Oxalobacteraceae; genus Massilia; species Massilia sp. MP_M2. The sequence continues at coordinate 439,043 of NZ_JBCHJF010000001.1, read as the reverse complement.
CGATGGCATCAGCGAGGTCGACAAGGACGGGCTTGCCCGCGCAAAGGCGGCACTCGACAAAAACCGTGCAGCACAGCAAGGCGCGGACGCGCGCACGTCTATGATGTTGCAGCTCGAGCAGATTGAGTTGTCGAACAACTACAACATCGCTCTCAAGCGCGTGGAGGAGCAGCAGGGAGAAGTGGCCAAGGCGGCACTTCGAACTCGCGGCGAACGGCTAGACGAATGGTATGCAAAGAACGGCTCCGGGGCACAGCGCCTTGCAGCAGAGCTCGCAGAACTTAAAAAGCAATTCGGCACTATCCCTCCGGAGATGGAGAAGCTGGTGCGCGCGAAGTATGCTGACCCGGCCTCCGCGAAAACAATCAAAGACCAGGCGGCAGCGGCAAAGGAATATGCTGACCTGGTCGACCGCATCAACGGCAAGAGTGCTGGTGTCGATCCAGACTATCAGGAGAACCTCCTCAAACTGTCAGCCGGTTATGGCGCCGGCAAGCAGTCACTCGAAGCCTACCGCGCTACCGTTGAGGCGTACATCGCGCAGCAGCCGTTCGCGAAACAGGCTGAAGAAGAGCGCCTGCGCGCCTTGAAGGAGGTGAGCGATTTCCAAGACAGCTACTCGAAAGGCCTGGAGGCCACGAGCAGCGTCTACGCCAAGCGCGCCCAGGATGCTGAGGCCGAGGCCGTGCGCAACGAGGAACTGGCCAGCACGTACGGCCTGACCAAGTCGGCGATCGAGGCGCTGGAGCTGGCGCGCCTGCAGGATCAGCTGGCGCAGCGCTCGACCCTGGGCCTGACCCTGGACGAAATCGAGAGTCTCGAAAACCTGATCAGCGCGAAGCAGCGCAGCGCCGGCGCGGTGTCGAAGATGGAAGGCATGGACGCAGCCAAGAAGGCGGGCGAAGAACTCGACCGCCTTCTGGACCCGACGAAGGCACAGAGCTTTGGCGATGCACTGAAAGGTGCATTCGGTGCGGCCGGCGATTCGATGACCCAGCTGGTATCTGCCGTGGATGCATACGGTATCCGGCAAGCGGAAGTCGATAAGGCACGGCAGCTTGCAGCAGTCGCATATGCCAAGGATTCCAAGGGCTTCGCGGCGGCGACGGCGGCCATCAACGAAGACGAAGTGAAGTCGCGCTTGAGCGGCTACGGCGACATGGCTACGGCGGCGAAAGGCTTCTTCTCCGAGGGCAGTAAGGGTTACGCCTTGCTTTCTGGCGCTGAGAAGGCTTTCCGTGCATTCGAGCTGGCGAGCCAGATGGAATCGCTCTACACGCACTTGTTCGTCACATCTGCAAAGGCAGTCGGCACTACTGCGGGGCAAGCAGTTGAAACGACGGCTGTCGTCGCTGGCGAGGCTGCGCGCAACGTGGCCAAAGTGCCGGGTGTGTATATGTCATTCATGGGCGCGCTGGGCCCGTGGGGCATGGCCGCAGCTGGAGTGGCAATTGCTGCAGTTCTGGGCGGCTCGTTCAGTGGCGGCAGCAGCGTCCCACTGTCTCAGCAGCGGCAGGAAAAACAGGGCACCGGCACCGTGCTGGGCGACAGCTCGGCCAAGTCGGAATCGATCGCCAACTCGATTGACGCGATCGAAGGTGCGACTCTACAGGGACTGCGCATCAGCGACGGGATGCTGGCTTCGCTGCGCAACATCGAGGCAGGCATCGGCCAATTCGCATCGTTCCTGGTGCAGTCCACTGGCGTGGCCGGCGACTACGGCAAGCAGTTCGCTTCGGCCGATGGCAACTTCCTGAGCAAGATCGGCAGCAGCATCTTCGGTGGCAAGAAAACGGTGGAAGACACCGGCTTCCTGCTGACGAAGGCGTCGTTCGAAAGCATCCTGAACGGCGGCACCGATGCGGCGCAGTATGCCGACATCAAGAAGTCGGGCGGCCTGTTCTCCAGCGGCAGCACGAGCAGCAAGATCGAAGGCCTGGGCGCCGAGGGTAACCGGCAGATCGCCGGCGTGCTCACGTCGCTGTACCAGACCGTCATCGAGGCCAGCAGCCTGATCGGCATCGGCGGCGATGACTTCACCGCCAAGCTCAGTTCGTTCGTTGTCGACATCGGCAAGGTGAGCCTGAAAGGGCTAACCGGCGCCGAGATCCAGGAAGAACTGTCGGCCGTCTTCTCCAAGGTGGGCGACGACCTGGCTGCATTCGGCGTGGATGGCCTGGGCCAGTTCCAGAAAGTGGGCGAGGGCTACCTCGAGACGCTGTCCCGCGTGGCGACCAACTACCAGGCCGTCACGGTGGTCACGGACTCGCTGGGCATGGTGTTCGACTCGGTCGGCCTGAAGTCGGTCGGCGCGCGCGAGCGGCTGGTCGGCCTGGCCGGTGGCCTGGAAGAATTCACGTCCAGCGTCGACCAGTTCCTTGCCGACTTCTACACCGACAAGGAACGGGCCGACTCGCTGCGCGCGCGCATCACGCCGACGCTCGACCAGTACGGAATTCAGACCGGCGCCGAGGATTCGCTGAAGCAGTTCCGCAGCGTGGTCACCGGGCTGGACCTGACGACCGACGCCGGCGCGCGCGCGTATGCTGCGCTGATGCAGATCGCTCCGGCGTTCAAGCAGATCGCCGACGTTGACAAGGACGTGCTGGAGAAGGCTACCGACCTGTCCAACAGCAACCGTGAACTGGAAATCCAGATCATGGAAATGCTGGGCGACAAGGCCGGCGCTCTGGCGGCCACGCGCGCGCTCGAGCTCGGTGAAATGGACGCGTCCCTGCGTCCACTGCGTGAGCGTGTTTATGCGCTGGAAGACGAAGCCGCTGCGCTCGGTACGGCCAACTCGCTGCTTTCGATCCAGGCTCAGATTTACGAGCTGACTGGTGATAAGGCTGGCGCTGCGGCGGTGCTGTCGCAGCAGCATGTCAACGCCCTGGCCGCGATGGACCCGGCGCTGCGCGGCGCAACGCAGAACCTCTGGGATCTGCAGGCAGCGGCCAAGGCCACGGAGGCTGCGGCGGCTGCCGCTGCGAAGGCTTCTGATCGGGTCAAGTCAGATGCGGCGGGGCTGATGAGCGGCGTCGATGGCGCGTACTCGGCGCTGCAGCGGGTGGTCGAGCGGCAGAAGAAGGCGATGCAGGAAGAAATCTCGGTGCGCACCGCTTCGGTTCAGAAAATCGAATCGCTGTCGCAGGCGCTGCGCGGCTCACTGGACAGCATGTCGGTGACCGGGTTCGAAGTGCAGGACCGCCAGGCGGCGCAGGCGCAGATTCAAACTGCCCTGGCCATCGCCAAAGCGAGCGGTGTGCTGCCGAGCGCGGACGACCTGAAAAGCGCGTTGTCGGTGCTGGGCAAGGATTCGTCGGGCCAGTTCTCCACCCAGGAGGATTACCTGCGCGACTTCTACGCCACCCGGATCGGTATCGAGGATCTGGCTGGCATCACCGACAAATCGCTGTCGGCAGAAGAGCGCAGCCTGAAGGCGCTGGAAGATCAGGTCACGCAGTACGACCAGATGCTCGAGCGCGAGCAAGAGCAGATCGACGTCCTGAAGGGCATCAGCACGATCGGCCTGTCGATCGAGCAGGCCATCCAGGCGCTGCGCGGTGCGATGGGTGCGGCGGGCGCGAACCCGTACAACTCGGCCACCAGCCAGATCAGCGATGCCTACAAGTCCAGTCTCGGCCGTGCGCCGGATGCGGCAGGGCTGAGCTACTGGCAGGACCGGGCCGCCGGCGGAATCTCGACCGAGGCCATCATCGGCTCGATCAAGGGTTCGCCCGAAGCGCAGATCCAGGCGCTCTACAAGGACGTGTTCGGCCGCCCGGCTGACTCGGCCGGGCTGAGCTACTGGATCGACCGGCTCAAGGGCGGCATCAGCCTGGGCTCGATCCGCGACACGTTCGAGGAAAGCGCCGAGAAGAAGCTGCGCGGGTTTGCCGTCGGCACGAACTATGCGCCCGCCGACATGCCGGCGCAGATTCACGAGGGAGAACGCATCATCCCCGCGGCTGACAACCGCGAGCTGATGCGCCGCCTGGCCAGCCCGGGCGAAAACAGCGCGGTGCTGGTCGCGGCCGTCGAGCGCCTGACCGAAGAAAACCGGGGCATGCGCAAGGATCTGAACGACGCGCTGTATGCGATCGCGAAGAACACGATGAACACGGCCAGCTCGCTGGACGACGCACTCAACGGCGACAAGCCACTAGCCACGAAGGTGATTGCCTGATGATCATTGTTGATCCAGTAGTGCTGGGGGATGTGCCGTTCATGCGGCCATCCCCCAAGTGGGTGTACGACCGGACCGGCACGCTTGTCGAGGTGCCGGCCAATACCCTGGGTGTGACGTACGATCCCGCCGACCTGAGCAAAGCGCCGTGGGCGCTGCTCGAGCCCGAGGCGACTAACCGCATTCGCAACAACTCGATGATCGGCGCAGTTATTGGTGGGATCGGCAATGGAGGCGCTTTGCCCACGAACTGGATATTGTCTATGAGCGTCATCGGCCTCGCCGCTGCCGTCACTGGCGTCGGCATTGAGGACGGCCTGAATTACGTCGACGTACGGATCGCGGGAACCGCTACAGCGCGCGGCAATATCAGTATCTTCCCCGACGGGTTCGACTATTCGTCCGCAGCTGCGCAGGGACAGGCGTGGGTTTCTTCTGTATTTATCCGGCTGGTTGCGGGATCGAATAGCGGGGTCGAGTCGCACTACTTGGTGATCGAAGAATACAACGGCAACGTGTACATGGCAGGGCAGGGCTATGAACGACCGCCACCCAGCGAGCTGCCGCTCCGTATGCAACGCGTCGATCGAAAACGGGAGCTGGCGGCTGCGGTCATGACGAAGGCCGGTGGCTACATTGGCGCGACGATTCCAAACGGAGCTAACGTCGACTTCACGCTGCGTATAGCTCTGCCCCAGTTCGAGCGAGATCGCCTTTCCAGTCCAATCAAGACCAGCAACGGTGCTTTCACCCGCGCTGCTGACGTGGTTGGCGCCGGCGCTGGCCTGGTGTATTCGAATGTGCCGATGGTTGAGCTGCCTTACAACGTGGCCACGACCTACGCGAAAGACGCGGCGGTGTACGACCCGGCGACAAAGATCGTCTACTGGTCGATGGTCGCGGGCAACGTCGGCAAGGCTCTGAGCGACCCGGCGTTCTGGAACAAGCGCACGGCGATAAACCGCTGGGCCATGTTTGACGATCGCAACAGCACGCAGACCAGCAACTCGGAAGAGATCGTGTCAGTGTTCTCGGCGCAGGCAATCACGCAAGGCCTGTTCGCCGGCGCCATGGATGCGAGCGAAGTGCGCGTGTCGATGACGCACCCGACGCGCGGTCTGGTGCACAGCGAGACGAAAAGCCTGGTGCTGCCGCGCTCGGGCAGCAGCTTCTATGGGTGGTGCTTCAACCGGCTGCGGCTGCGCACTTGGTTCTTGACACTGAAGCTGCCAGTGTTCGCCAATGCCCTGGTCACGGTCACGATCAAGAAGCCCGGCGGCGCGCCCAAGTGTGGCATGTGCTTGCTGGGCCCGACGGTCGATGTCGGCCTGTCGCTGATGGGCCTGTCGACCGAGCTCAAGGATTACTCGACCACGACGTTCTTCACGGACGGATCGAGCTCGACGGTCGAACGCGGCTTCTCGAAAAAAATGAGCGTCGATATTTCAGTCGAAAGCGACCGGGTCGAAACGATCGAAGACGACCTGATCAAACGCCGACAGAAGACGCTGGTCTTCTTGGGCTCGACCATGCGCGGCGACACGATGCTGGTCGGGCGGTTCAGCAGCCTGCGCAAGGTGATCGACTCGTTCCCCCGCTCGAAGATGGCCCTACAAATTGATGGAGTATTGTCCCAATGATCACAGCACTGACCGACCCGAACCAGTTGCCGAACCAGTTGCAGGACCAGCAAACGTTCGACGCGAACATGGCGTACGTGATCGACATGCTGCCCGAGCGCGCGCGGCAAGAGAACGAGCTGGCCGCCGAAATGGCCGGGCTGGTATCGCAGGTAGGTGTCATCGCTGCCGGCGGTGCCTTCGCCATCCCGTACGTGTTCGATACCACCACCACGGACGCCGACCCTGGCGCCGGCAAGCTGCGCCTGTCGAGCGCCACGCAGAATACCGCGACCCTGATGCGCGTGGACCTGACGTCGGCTGGCCAGGACTACACCACGCTGATCGACACCTTCGACGACTCGACCAGCGCGGTGAAGGGCTCAATCCGGCTGGTGAAGCAGGGAGACATCACGAAGTGGATGACGTTCAATCTCACGGCCCTGGCCGCACCGACCGGCTACCGCAACCTCACGGTGGTGTGCACGGACAGCAGCGCGGCCAGCCCGTTCACGAATGGCGATGCGCTGATGCTGTCGTTCCAGCGCACGGGCGACAAAGGCGACAAGCCACTCGGCGGTGCGCTGGTGTGTTTGGCGTCAGTTACGATCAGCGCCGGGGTGACCTCGATTAGCTACCCTAACATTTTCACGAGCGAGTATGACCGGTACACGATTGAGTTTATCGACGCCCTTGTCCCATCCTCGGTCGCGTCTTTTAATCTTCGACTAGCTACGGGCGGAACGCTTGCGGCCGGTTCTGTTTATTTCGGTGGGCCAAACGCTGCTGACTTATCGTCTGCTACCACCGCTTTTAATTTAATTGCCGGCGGTGGAAGTATGGGCGGGGCCACTCCTTCACCGTCTTTCTCAATCGATATTTTTAACGCGAATTCAGGGGGGCGAAATAGTCTGCACTTCCGGAGTGTTTTTTTAACAAACACCTTGTCGCAGCAGTCTGGTACGGGATTCGGAATCTTTAATAACACCGGCGCCTTGACCGGGTTCCAGCTTTATCCGGCTTCCGGAAATATTACCGGCGGAAAGCTGCGGGTCTACGGTCACCGCAACCAAGTAGGGATCGCATAATGAGCGTCTTGATTTTTGATAGCGGCGAATACCGCGAAGCGACCGCCGAAGAACTCGCCGAAATCGAAGCGCGCGAGGCTGAGGCTTTGCACCCCGCCGTGCCGCAAGAGGTGAGCATGCGCCAGGCCCGCCTGGCCCTGCTGGGGCGCAGCGTGCTGGGCCAGGTCGACGCCGCGATTGAATCGCTGCCGAGCCCAGAACGCGAGGCCGCGCGCATCGAGTGGGACTATTCGAGCGTCGTTGCCCGCAACAGTCCGCTCGTCGTGATGATGGGCGCCGCGCTGGGCCTGGACGACAGCGCGCTCGACCAGCTCTTCATCACCGCTGCAACGCTGTAATCCCAGCCGCTTCCCGCTGGCCTGCATCTCCCAACCCACTTCGGTGGGTTTTTTTACGTCCACCGAAAGGCATCAATGAGCATGGCCAAGATCACCCCGCAGGAAGTCGGCAGCTACGCCGGCGCCGCCGTCACCGTCGCCACTTCCATGACCCTGACGCAGTTCGGCGTCATCGTCGGCATCGCCACCGCGCTGCTGACGTTCCTACTGAATGCCTGGTACACGCACCAGCGCAATTCGCGCGAGAGCCGATTGGCCGAGCTCGAGTGCCACGAACGAGAGGTGCGCCTGGCGCAATTCCTCGCGCAGCTGCAGGCCCCCGAAGTAAAGCCATATTGCCCAACACAGGAAAAACCATGAACTTCATCCAAGACGCACGCGCGCAATTCCCGAAACTCTGGTCGGTACGCTTCGCGCTGCTGGCTGCCATCGCCTCGGCCATCGAGGCTGGCATGCACCTGTACGCCAGCGGCACCGCGCCCATCCTGGTGGTGGCAGCCGGCCTGACCTCGCTCGGCGCCGCGATCGCGCGCGTGGTGGCGCAACCGTCGGTGACCGGCAATGGCTGAGCGCGCAACCATCCAGCGGCGCGGCGGCCTGGCTGCGCTGGTTGGCGCAGTCGCTGCAGCCGGACTGCTCGCGTTCACGCCGCCGTTCGAGGACACCAAGCTCACAACCTATCGCGACATCGCGGGTGTGCTCACGTACTGCACCGGCGCGACCGAGAACGCAGCCTGGGGCAAGACGTACACGCCGGCGCAGTGCCGCGCGCAGCTCGACCGCGACCTTGAGCGGCACGCGTTTGGCATCGCCCAGTGCATTCCGCTCGCGCGCCTGACCGATGGCCAGAAGGTGGCCTTCGTCGACGTCGCCTACAACATCGGCGTGAGCGGCTTCTGCGGATCGAGCATGGCGCGGCGCACGAACGCGGGCGACATGGTAGGCGCCTGCAATGCGCTGATGGCCTGGAACAAGATCACTGTCCTGCGGCCGGTCATCGGTGAGGACGGCAAGCCGGTCAAGGATGCTCGCGGCAAGGTAGTGATGCGCAAGGGGCTCGAGGAAGTGCGCGGCCTCTCGCGCCGGCGCCAAGCCGAGCGCGAGCTGTGCTTGAAGGGGCTGCCATGATCCCGGTCCAGTACCGCGCGCTCGCCGCCGGCCTGGGCCTGCTGCTGGCGATGACGCTGGCCGGTGCCGCCGGCTGGTTCACAAACGGCTCGCGGCACGACGCCGAGATCGCCGAGCTGCAGCGCGCGCACGCGGAAACGATGCGCAGCCAGTCCGAGCTGGCGCTGACGACGCTGCAGGCCGACGCCGCGCGCATCACCACGGCGGCCACCGAGTTCGCCGCCATTCAATCCAACCTGGCGCCGCGCATGTCGGCGCTCACCAAGGAGCTGCGCAATGCACCGAAACTTCCTGCTGGCTGTGTGCCTGACCCTGTGCGGGTGCGCAACCTCGACGCCGCAATCGAAGCCGCCAACAAAAGCATCCCTCGATAGCGCGCTGGCTGCGCCGTGCCCTGCAGTCGAGCGGCCAGGCGCCGACGACTACGACGCGTGGCAGGCTTGGGCGATTGAGCTGCTGCGCCAATATGCGGAGTGCGCGGCGCGCCACGCAAAGACGGTGCAGGCCTGGCCGAAGTAGGGGCGCTGAAATGTGGTGATTGCCAAGGCGAATATCGCTGTCGAGTCAAATCAGCGACCGCTCGCCCTCTGGGCCGCCTCATGCATCGATGTGATTGCTTCCGCGTTTTGTTCTAGCCAGCGTTGATGGGCCTCCCGGCTCGCAGCCTGCTTGCGCTCTACCTCAAGATTGGCTGCGTAATCGACGAGGCGCTTTTCTTCCGCAATGATTTGATCGTTGCTCCAGCCAAGTTCGCATGCCTCGGCGTAGGCTCGAACTGAGAACTTGTCGGATCCTTCGTATTCGACGCTCATATCCTGCCATTTTGAATAAAACCGCACGGGCTGAGCATCTGACCTGCCATCAACTGATCCGCATATGACCTTTTTGTCAGCGCTGTAGGAAATGTCATGCAGCTCTCCGGGAAGACGCGAGCGCACAAACTGCTCTGCGGGAGGCACTTCTTTTGCGCAGCCAATCAGAATAGCCACCGCCGTAGAAAACATGATGAATCGCGTAATTACCATAGAGGTTGTGTGCAAGCCGTTGGTCTGAGAGAGGCCAATCGTAATCGGCGTATTGCATACATGTCAACAGCCGGGTAAATTTCCGCATATGGCTGACCTAAGACGGATGAGGCCTGGCCGAAGTAGGGCGCCGCCGTGCCGGTTGCAGTAGCACGCGAAGGGCCAGCGCGAGTGGCAACCCGGCCTGGCGCAGCGCTCTTGCGCCGGCGGCCGGGTCCAGCATCACAGCCTGGTCGACCCTGGCTTCAGTCGTCGTGTCGGTTCGATTGTCCATGCCCCGATGATGCGCGGCCCAGCGCCGCGCGACCCGATCGAGGTCAATCAGGCGCGGTGCTACACTGTATGTATGAACAGCAATCCCGCCATGCGCTTCAAGTCCGCGCTCACCAAGGACGAGCTGAAGACGATCCAAGATCGCAACCCGGATTCGCCTGACGTGCGCGCGCTGCTGTGGGAAGTGGCGCGGCTGCGCGCCGTCGCGTTACGGACGCGCGACTACTTCCGGCAGGGCTCGTCGTCTATGGCCTTGATCCTCGCCGACTCTCTGCGCACGATGCTGGAGGATGAGCCGGTAGTCCGAGAGCAGACGAAACTGTAGCTCAGGCTGTACTATTCAAACCTGCTAAAATCAATAGAAACAAGGGCTTGCATGGGTGCGGAGGGTGCCTTCATAGTACAGCGTCCATTGCGTAAGCTTTTGGTTTGAAAGGACAATTCGGAATTCCCTAGTTAGCTTCATAGCCTACCGGGGGTTCGAATCCCCCTCTCTCCGCCAAAAACACTAAAAAGCCCCTATGAAGGGGCTTTTTCAATTCCGCCTACCCCCATCTCTACCCACATGGCTAATTGAGCTGCTTTTTGACGCCTCGGCTCAAGCTCCCCTGCCACCGCACCAGCTCTTGCTCATCCCAGGCAACCGCGCGCGTGCCCAGCTGGATCGGCGCCGGGAACTTCCCCGCTTGATCCCTCCATAGATTGCGGTGCTCTGCATGCGAGCCGAGGGTCACGAACTGAGGGGCAGGTCACGACAGGAAGAGCATGTCTGACAAACTGACACGGACTGAACTGTAGCGTGCCATGTTCGTCGCCAAGGCAGAGCCTGTGTCTGTATGTCAGACCTGACCCTCGCTACCACGAAGTCCTAGAAAATTCGGCGCCCGCAGATAGGGTATGTGTCGTCAACTTTGGGGTTAAACCGCGTATCCTTATACGTGGTGGATCTCCTAAGAACACAGCCGTGCTTGACGTTGTATTGCAAGAACTACGGTCGGAATTTTAGCAGTAACTAGGGCGCGGCAGTTCCCCGAATTCTGTGAGGAAACGGCCATCCGGAGCCGGTCGTTGCGCAGTGGTAGCCATATATATAGTTTGGAGCGACAGCCTCCGCCCGCTACAATCTCAAACTTTGACTGGAAATGCCGTGAGGACTGTCGCCGCACTAAGCAAGCTGTGAGCGCAGATTTACTTATAAAATCGGCATTGTCTGGCTTACAATGAATTATCGCCATGTTATGCATGGTAGAAATGCAATGGATTTGGGGGCAATGATGAACGGAAAAATACTTCGACAGCTGATTAAAGCTGGCACCACTGGGGACTCAGCGGTGTTTCGTCGTGCGTCAGAGGCAATTATTGAGAACGAGAGGCAAAAGCAGCATCACTTGCTTGCCAACGACTTAGAGCGAATTCTATACGGGGATCACCAAAATGTGGATCCTGGGCGGGCAAACAAGCTGCCAACGTCGCCTGTTGATAAAGAGCGTGGCTTCCCGTTGCTCGATATTCGGCAGCCGCAACGCTCGCTAGAAGAGCTTATCGTTGGTGCTGCTAGTGTTGCTGCGGTTGACGACCTGCTGGAGGAGCACAGGCGTTCCGATTTGCTACGAAGTTACGGAATGAAAGAAGCGGGGAAAGTCCTACTTTATGGGCCGCCTGGGTGCGGTAAGACGTTGGCAGCTGAAGTCATTGCTTTTGAGCTTGATATGCCACTCGCGATTGTGCGCCTCGATGCATTGGTATCGTCCTTCTTGGGGCAAACGGCGGCTAACCTTCGACAGGTATTCGAATTCGTCGCCGGACACTCAATGGTTGTTTTGTTTGATGAGTTTGACGCTATTGGCAAGGAGCGTGACGACAGTAGTGAGCATGGCGAACTCCGTAGAGTCGTGAACGCTGTGTTGCAGATGATGGATGCTTATCAAGGCAAAAGCCTGATTTTGGCTGCGACTAATCATGAGCAAATTTTGGACAGCGCAATTTGGCGACGCTTCGATGACACCATCGAGTTCCTACTGCCAGGCCCGGCACAGATCGTTCAGCTTTTGCAACTGAAGCTGCGAGGAATCAGGCGGCAATTTGAACTGGATGACGCAGATGTGGTGGGGGGGTTTAAGGGAATGAGCGGAGCAGACATAGAACGAACTATACGGCGCGCTGTTAAACATATGATCCTGCGAAGCCAAGAGTTTTTGACTGTGAAAGATCTTAAAAGTGCCCTAGCGAGAGAAAGTCGGAGTAATATAAGGTAACTTTGACTCTGCTATGGGTGTGGGATGGAATCTGGCTTCAAGCATTTAACTATTAAAAGAGAAGTCTTAGAAAACCCCCGTCGCACCCGCAATCCTCCATTTTTCGTCCGGCGCGAAGATGTGCGAGCACACGGCAGACGGCTGAACGCATTTTTCGCCAGCGCTCGATCAGCCGCTGGTAAGCTGATACCCTCGTCAACACAGACTTATATTTTCAAGCTTCAATACGAAGGCGCGCTAACCTTTGAAAATCTGCGTATACACGGCGTAGAGTTCATCAGCCAAGAAGATAGCCAAGTTTGCGTGGTTTTTGCTGACGAGCAGGGTTTGATGAAATTCTCAGACCATCTTGACCGTCTTGGACAGAACGATACAGATATAACTTATAAGCAGATCCTTGAGGCGTTGAGTGGGATTGACTGCTGGACTGAGGCTGATCGAACTAGTTGGGCTGTTCAACGTAAAGGGTTTCCAACGGATGAGTCATTTAAGTTAGATATTGAGCTTTGGCCCATCTATGCAGCCAATCACCCTGAGAGGATTCGGTTGTGCGCTGCTTTTGAGGCATGGCTCGTTGCTGAAAAAATCCAAAATCTTGATAAGGTTAACTTAGACAGCCTTTTGATGTATAGGTTGAAAGTGACACATTCTCAAGCAAAGGAGTTGTTGAATCATATGGATGTCAGGTGTGTTGATTTGTTGCCTGAAACCGGGATTGAATACAATTTTCAGCTTAATCGGGATATCGCCGAAATTCCGAGCAGTATTCCCTCCCCAAGCGAAACCGCTACAAAGATCTGTATTCTGGACAGTGGCGTAAATGCAAATCATCCGCTCCTTAAATCATCCATGGGCGAGAGTGCTACATTTATCTCGGACGAAGATGAGAGTGATCGGAATGGTCACGGAACTGCGGTTGCGAGCATCGCTCTGTATGGAGATCTAGAAGCGTGTAACGCTAGCGACTATTGGCACCCTGAGCTTTGGATCTATAGCGGAAAAGTGCTTAATGAAGGCTGTGATTTCGATGTTAAAACTATCGAATCTACACTTATCGAAGCCGTTAACTATTTTTCCGAGTTGGGATGTCGAATATTTAATATTTCTTTTGGGAATGCCAATTCTCCATATGATCAACGGCATATAAAAGGAATGGCCTATACCTTGGATCGCTTGGCGAGAAGCAAGGGAGTCTTATTCGTCGTTTCATGTGGCAATTTCAATGGATCGGAAGATCCGCCTGTTCCAAGGGAAAGTTGGCGTGAAGAATATCCAGAGTATCTAATCCATAACGAGAACAGGATAATTGATCCAGCCCCGGCGTTAAATGTTTTGACTGTTGGAAGCTTAGCTCGACACAATGCGACGAAGGATGCTCAGCAACGCGAGAATGACATTTCTCATCTTTCTCCCGCAATCGAAAATCAGCCTTCGCCATTCACTCGTCACGGCCCCAGTGTGAAAGGTGCGCTCAAGCCTGAGCTGGTTGCACATGGAGGTAATTTCGCCAATCCTATGAGATTCGAAGGAAAACAATGGCAAAACGTTGATTCGCGCCTTGGGGTTTTGGCTTGCAGGAGTGACTTCATTGGAAACACATTGTTCTCGGAAAAATCGGGAACTAGCTTTTCAGCGCCATACGTGTCGCATTTGGCGGGGCGGTTCCTCAATCAATATCCAAATTCGTCTGCAAATTTGGTTCGGGCGGCACTGCTTAATCATGCTGCGATGATTGGTGAAATTGAGGGCACTTTTTCTGAGGAATTGAAAAAAGCCTATAAGGAAGATCCTAATACTCTCAATAGGGATGTTGCTCGGGATGTGGCGGGTTATGGCGTTGTAAACGAAGATTTGCTTTACAGGTCATCTGAAAATGCAGTCGTGCTTATGATTGAAGATGCCATAGAAAATGACTCGCACCAATTCTTCGAGTTGCCTCTACCTTCGGAATTCTTGCGCTCAAAACGCGCTTCCAGGGAGTTGAGAATTTCTTTGGCATATACCCCAGAGGTGCGAACCACGCGCATCGAATATACTGCTACAAAAATTAGCTTCCGATTCGTTAGGGGCAAGAGCTTGGACGAGGTGGCGAATCACTTCAATCATGATACGCAAGCAACGGCTGAGTCTAGAAATGACGATGCAACTACGAATCGGACGATAACTGCGCAGACCCGTGACCGTGGAACTGCACAAGCATCGATATGGCATTTCCGTCAGTGTAGACCGACCGAGAAATGGTTTGTCGTAGTCACACGCCAAGACCGTGAATGGGGGAAGGCTGTCGCCCTGGAGCAGGAGCCATACGCGCTGATAGTTACCGTCACCGATTTCGAAAATGCTGAGGCGGAGCTGTATACCCAGATCCAAACGAAGATTCAAGCGCGTAACCAGGCTCAAGGGCGTAATCAAGTCCAAGAGCGCCAGCGAGGTTGAGCGTAGGCACTCAAAATCGTTGCGCCGATGTAACGGCTCTGAGATTATTTCTATGAGACGTTTGGGGCGGGCGCTGAGCCAAAAGTCAGCTTGAGCGTAGCTGCTGCATGTTTTATTTTTTGACGGTATCTTTGACGGTATGACCGAGGTTGCGAACGCGAAACTCTAGTATCTGTGCGGGTTTCAAGGCATGATTCGACTTCCCCTCTCCGCCAGAACACAAGTCCTTGATTTAGTGAATAAAATCTTCCTGATCCGGAGGATTTTTTTTGCCCGTTTTACTATAGATTAGGCTGTACTATTCAAATGATCACCTCAGTCGTTTGACCATGTCCGGACGGCGCCGACAGATGCGGCGTTTGATCTTCCTGCTGGCGTGCGCGAACTGGCTGCAGGCGTACTCCAAGATAGTCGGATCGCTGGGGCACTTGGCGCGCAGGTGCGCTCGGTGAAGTTCCGTCCCCCTCGTTTCCCATTGCAGGGTAACTACCGTCGCCAATTTATATGAATATTTCTAATCCTGTCTTCGCTGTCGCTTTGACGCTCCTGGCATTTTTGGCGATCAGAATCACGTTTGTATTTGAAGGCAAGCGTCATCCACCGATGCGGTTTGGCACGATCAATGGTTTGCGTGGATATCTCGCACTCTTCGTGATGTTGCACCATGCCTGCATGTGGTTCGTATTGGTCCAGACAGGCAAATGGGATGTGCCTCGGCCAAATCTATACGGGCCTCTTGGCCAAGCCAGCGTTCTCATGTTTTTCATGATCACGAGTTTTTTATTCTATGACAAACTATTGAATGCGCGGGGGCGCAGGTTTGACTGGAAAGCATTTTTCATCGGCCGTTTCTTCCGTATCGCACCGCTTTATTACGTGGTTCTGATATTTGTTTTTCTAGCCGTTGCCCACCTGTCAGACTGGCGCATCGTCGACAGCTTGCAGGCGATTTTCCTCGCTGTCGCGAAGTGGTTGTTGTTCACCATGCCTACCGCCGCGCCACTCAACGGACACACCGATTCCTGGATCATCATGGCTGGCGTGACATGGTCGCTCCGCTACGAGTGGTGTTTCTATCTGGCTCTGCCCTTGATTTCGCTGGCTGTGGGGCAACGTCCAGGTTGGCTCTTGTTGCTGGTCTCGGTCGCAGCGCTGATCATCGGTTGGTGGATCGGATTGAACAGTCGATTTGCAGCGGTATTTTTAGGTGGCATCCTGGCTGCGTATCTGGTGCGTGATCCAAGATTTACGCGGTTTTGTGAGAAAACAGTGGCCTCGGTATTGGTGCTGCTGTGTCTTGCTGCAGCGCTTCAATTCGACAATCTGCTGCAGATTGCGCCGTGTATCGCGCTGATCGCCGCCTTCTGTGTGATTGCCGGCGGGGCCGACATGTTTGGCCTGTTCTCGCTGCCGACGTCTCACCGGCTCGGTGAACTCGCCTATGGCATCTATTTAATCCATGGGATCGTGCTATTTGCGGCGATAAATTTTGTTGTCGGCAAAGATTTGGCGGCTGATATGTCGGTGCCGGTGTACTGGGTGTTTGTTGCAGTACTGGCGCTGGTCACTCTGGCCCTGTCTGGCATGGCATACCACTACGTCGAGAAGCCAGGAATCGCCCTGGGCAAGCGGCTTGGCAAGCACAGCAAATGAACCCTGGCCAGTCCTGACGGTCTCAGGCTCACAACCCTGCTGGCGCGCGTGGATCAATGATCATCGCGCGCCGAGTGCGTCAGGACCGCTTGTAACGCAGCCAGACGCCGCCACCGTCCTGAACCTCCGCCGAGGCGAGTTTCAGGTAACTCGGCTGGGTCCACGTTTCCTTGGCAATTTCAAACGACGCAGGATGATCGCCGCGCCCGTCGATC
This sequence comes from Massilia sp. MP_M2, assembly GCF_039123635.1. Classification (NCBI taxonomy): domain Bacteria; kingdom Pseudomonadati; phylum Pseudomonadota; class Betaproteobacteria; order Burkholderiales; family Oxalobacteraceae; genus Massilia; species Massilia sp. MP_M2. The sequence goes on along the minus strand of NZ_JBCHJF010000001.1, from coordinate 422,827 downwards.
AGCGGCAGTATCACGACGCTGACCTCATCAACCAGGCCGGCACTGACAAAGGAGCCGCTGACGTGAGGACCGCCTTCCACGATCAACCGCTTCGTGCCCAGCTCATCGGCCAGCGTCTGCACCACCTGCGCCAGATCGATGTCGGTTTTGCCCGCGAAAAAATAGGACACGTCGATCGACTGCAAGTAGGCCAGATAGTCGTCCGGCACGGCTTCTGTCAGGGCCGCGACCACGTGCGAGCCGAGCGCTTCGTTGCTCTTCCAGGCAACCTTGCCGTGACCGTCAATGGCAATGGCGTACGTCGCTGCGTCACGCTTGGCGAAATAGGGCGTGCGTGGGATCGGCTCTTTCGCCATACCTTTTGGATAACCTTCGCCATGGGCGATTTCTTCCATGGTCGTGCGCCCGCAAATCCAGCCATCAAATTCGAAGGTCTTGGCCAGCTTTTCATAGAGCGCGTCTGCGGCTTTCTTGAATGGCCGGTCCCAGCCATCGGTGAGCGCATGCCCGTCGATGGACGACATCATGTGGCAAATTACATAGGGTTTCATCAAATTCTCCAGAACGGAATGTGAGCAAATTGCTTTTCAATTAAACGGGATTGGTGCTGCGGGACGTGCACACGCAAGCTCAGCTCACCAGCGGCATCGCAGCCCAAGGTGCCGGGCTCGTTGTCTTGTTGCATGCCTTCTTCGTGAGAGTGCGGGCTTACTTCTTCAAATGCTGGCGCACCTTGGCTGCGCTGTTGCCCACCTGATGAACCACACGCTCCAGCTCTTCTGAACTGATGCCCAGCGCATCGGTCCAATAGCGAACCTCGTGGTGCTCGGTGAGACCGATGAGGTGACGGTCCGTGTTGCCTCGGTTCGACAGATCATCTGAGATGGGTATCTCCTCAACACCTCAGGATGCGCGCCTGGGCGTGACAAGTCCGTGCGTGACTTCACGAACGCACAACAACTTGGCCGTGACGTGGCGGCGGTTCGCACGGCATTCAACGCAGCTTCGCCATGATCAAGGCCCGATACCCCCATCAGTTCCACGGCTGCGAATTTCATGCAGGGGCAGCTCGTTGCGTCGCGTCGCCAATCTTTTTCACCTTTGTTGAGCTTGCTCAAACATTGAGTTTGTGAGCCGTCAGCATGTCTTTTTTTCAAATAAAAAAGTGTTATTAATGCAATCCTGCAGCGCTGATTCCGTGGTGTGCGGTATGACAAACAGGTGCTTGATCCAACCTCTGGAGAACACAATGTCGCTTGATCTGACGAAGTCCTCTCATCTGCTGCAGTTGACGCGCCCGAAGCGTCCCACGCCCCGCCAACTGGCGACGGCGTTCAAGTCCCAGGTCGGCAATGCACTGCCGCCGGCCAGTAAAATCTACCGTGATGACACGCCGCAGTCGGTCAGCGCCATTCCCGAGTACGCCCCGATGGGTGGCGTGCTGATTGCGTATCCCGGGGTGCAGGCGCCACCGATGACGCAGGCGCAGCTGACGCCGTCAGGCCCGCGTGCGTTCGGCATACCGGATGAGCTGATCGTTCGGATGCAGCAGAACGACACTGGCAATCCGGTGCATATTTTCGTGCTGTGCGATGACGCCGCGATGAAGCCGGTGATCGACGCGAGCCTGGCCGCAGAGGCCGAGCGCTTGCAGCTGACGTACTACCCGACCCATCTGCACCTGGTGCCGTGGGACACCGACACCTTCTGGACGCGCGACTTCGGCCCCTGGTGGATGCGTAACAATGTCACCGGCGCCTATGCGATCGCCAAGCACACCTACACGACGCTGGGCGGTGGCAGCGTCGGCCTGGTGGACGGGGCCGAAGGTGTCGATCCGCATCTTGGCCTCGGTATTTTCCGGCCGAATGACGACTATGCGGCCATTGCTTTTTCCGACTTCCTGAATGCCCCCATCCGGGCGTGGAACAAGGCCAGCTGGGGCGCCCTGAACCCGCGCGCGCTGGCGCCGCTGCCCGTGCACGACTGGTACTTCACCGGCCTGCTCGATGTGGGCGGCAACTACATGGTCACCGGCCAGAACAAGATCGCTTCGTCGTATCTGGTGGCAACCCAGAACGAACTGCCCACCAGGAACGAGGAAGACAACACGAACCCCACGACGGCGGTGCTCGAGCAGCGGCTCGACTACATCCTGCAGCAGCTCAATCGCTTCATGGGTATCGCGTCGTATCACGTGCTGTCCGACCCCACCGGGACCTATATCGGTCACGTCGATTGCTGGGGCAAGTTCCTGGCCGACAACAAGGTACTGATCGCACAGTCGCAGGATGCGGCCACCAACCAGGCGTTCGACCGGATCGCGCAATCGTTCGCCGATGACGGTTTCCGGGTCTATCGCACCATGGTGCAGGACATGTATATCCCGGGCCCCGACAACGGCGCCACGACGGCGGCCTATACCAATAGCCTGATCCTCAACCAGTGTGTGTACGTGCCGCTGGCCGGCCCTGGCCATGAGCAGTTCGACCAGCAGGCGCTCATGGTCTACAGGGAAGCGCTGCCCGGCTACCAGGTCATTGGTATTGCAGGCAAGCCGGCGTTTCCGTGGCTGGGCACCGATGCCATGCATTGCCGCACCCGCGCCGTGCCGCGCGCCGTTGTCGACAACTGGCTCAAGGCCCAGGCGCCGGGCGCACCCATCATGCCGTCGTGATCCCATCGCGGCGCTGGCGCCTTTGCATCGCCAGCGCGCTGTCTTGACGCATGTGTGACGTAACCGGGAGGGCAGCATGTGCACCAGTATCGCGGTAGGGCGCGACGCCAGTAGCGACGGCAGTCTGCTCGTGGGGCGCAACGAGGATTGCAAAAACGCCAGTTGGAACAAGGCCATGATCAGGCGCGCGCAGCCTGAATGGCGGGCCTTCCCGAACTCGATGGTCAATGGTATCTGGACCTTGGGCAACGGCATGCGGGTGCCGGTACCGGCCACCAGTTACGCGTACACCGGCATGCCCGACGCCAGTGCGGCGGGCGAAGCCATCGCCGCCATCGGTAACCGCTTCCTGTTCGAGGAGCGCGGGGTCAACAGTTGCGACTTCGCGATCTCCGCCACCAATTCCATGACCGCCAACCTGGCTGCCCAGGCTGCCGACCCCTTTGTCGGCGACGCCGCCAGCGGGGAGGGCGCCGGCCTGGCCGAGAGCATCTTGCCGACCCTGCTGCTGCCCCAGGCCCGTTCTGCCTCCCATGCGCTCGATTTGTTGTCCGGGTATATGGAGACGGTGGGCGCCAGCGAGTCCAACGGCTTGTTCCTGGCCGATCCATCGGCCACCTGGTACGTCGAGATCGGAAGCGGCCATCACTGGATTGCCGTGCGCCTGCCGGCCGGCGCTTACATTGCCGTGGCCAACGCGCTGCGGGTGCATGGGGTCGACCTGGACGACACCGCCAATGTGCGCCACTCGGCGGGCTTGCTGCAGTTCGTGCGTGAGCATCGGCTGCTGGCTGAGGCCGACCCGCACTGTTTCGATTTCGCCGCTGCGTTTGGCGATTTGGGGCAACCATACGACGTGGACCGCGTCTGGCTGGCCCAGCTGTTGCTGACGCCATCGCACGCGCAGCCGGTACGCCAGCTGCAATATCCGCTGTTCCTGGCCCCGGACCACCCGATCGGCCCCGGCGACGTGATGGGGGTGCTGCGCGCAGGCTACGAGGGCACCGCGCTCGAAGGCATCGGCCAGCGGCCCATTGGCTGGAGCAAGACGGCGGAAAGTCATGTGATCGTCCTGGATGGCGCCATGCCGGACGGGTTGCGCACGCTGATCTGGCAATGCGTCGGCACGCCGCTGTGCGCCCCCTACCTGCCGTTCTTTAGCGCTCTGGAGCACATTCCCGAAGCCTACGCACGTGGCGACGATCACTACGGCACCGACTCGGCCTACTGGGCGTATCGCGGGCTGTACACGCTGGCGCAGACAGCCGGTCGCTCGGCAGAGGTGGCCGCGATGTGGTGGGCGTATCAGGCACGGCTCATCGCGCAGCAACGCGCCCTGCGCAGCCTGCTGGCTGGCGATGACGTCGCAGGGCCGGGTGCGCATGCCGCCATCGCGCGTGCCTACAGCGCGGGGACGATCGCCGAGGGGCTGGCGCGCGCCCGTGCTACCCGCAACCGGCTCATGACCGAACTCACTGACGTATCCCCCAACCCATCAACTTGATCGGAATCATCATGGAGCAGTTTCGCGTCCATCCTGTCGTGGGCATTGCCCGCGTCGGTAATAGTGTCGACTACGTGATCGCGCCAGAGACGATGGCGGGTGCGGGGCTTGGCGGCAGCACGCCCAGCGGCGGCTTGCCGATCCGGGCGGGGAGCGAGAGTGAGGTCGTCACCAGTGCCGATGTGCGCGACGCTGCCGGTGCGCTCAAGCGCCAGGCGGCCAGGTTCCGGGTCTTCGTCTATCCGGACGACGACAACGCCACCTGGCCGCGTGGCGATGGCGTCGAAGTCGTCATCGGCAGCAAGGTGGGCGCGCGAACGGTAACGGACATCCTCTGGACGGTCCATCTCGCCAACAAGAAAGCCAATTGCTTCGTTCTCACCGAGACAGGGCGCCAGGGTATCGCCAGCTACGGCGATGGCCATTTGCCGCCGATGCGCAATGTCAGTCTCGAACATGCCGATGCACCGCAGCCCCCCGTGTCGCGCCGCATCGGGTTGATGAATGAGCCGAAGCGCGTGTTCCAGCTGACCATCGATCCGGGCCCGCGCGTCATTTCGGGCGCCGACGCGCCCGCCGTGCGGTTCGACAAGCCAACACTGGCGCAGCATGTCGACACCCAGGGCGTCATCGTCCCGCTGCCGCACTATCCGAAGTCGTTTCCCGATGACTCGTTCACGCAGATGGACGCGCCGAGCGGGGCGATCGACACGCTCGGCGAACTGCTGACCGACGGCAAGGGCCGGCTGCTCGTGCTGGGTGGCTACGGCAAGGCGGCCGGCTGGCACATCGACGGCCAGGCGCCGACGCTGGACGACGATGTCAACAATGACCAGTGGTTCGACGACACGGGGGACGGGCCCGTATCGGCGCACCTCGTCTTCGACGACGGCAGCCGCGCGGCGGTGCAGGGCGCCTGGGTGAGCGCCACCGACCCCGCGTTCGCGCCGCAGATCCTCAATGTCGTCTCGCTGTGGGATGACATCTACGACACCTGGGTGCGCACCCAGAAGCTCGCACCGGCCATGTACGACGCGGACAAGGGCGGCTTCCAGTCCGGCTACCGGCCCACGTTCGAGGACCAGATCCAGCCGATCTTCAGCAGCGCGGCCATGCAGCAATGGGTGGTCAACCTGAACCAGCGCGCGATGTCGGCCCATGCGGCCCTGACTGCCATCTCGGCAGCCGACGATCCCGCCACCACACCCCTCGCGGGCATCAAGGCGATCTTTCGCAGCCCGTACGATCCGGCGCAGCAGGACAATATCGCATTGATGCCGGCGCACCTGGGCGATGCCGGCGAGTCCTTCCTTACCCTGCGCAAGACGCAATACTTCTTCCTCGAACGGTGGAATGCCGGCAAGGCCAATTACCTGCCGGGTGCCGGTGCGGCGCTGGGGCCGGGCGAATTGCTCGACAAGGCCACCTTCGTGAACTGCCTCGGTGGCCGTTTCAGCCCCGGCATCGACCTGACCTTCGTGATGCGCGAAGCGGCCATCTACCAGTTGCCGTGGTCGGTCGCGGGCCCGTTCCGGCTGCGCGCCAAACCACTCGCGTACGCCAGCACGCGTCCGGCGGGCGTGCCCTTGCTGACTGCGGGTTACGTGCCGCGCCATGCCGAGGCCGATGGCCTGGAACCGGGGGATCTCGGAAAATTCATGGCGGTGCCCTGGCATACCGACTACAACAGCTGCGCCACGCATCCGCCATCGCCCAATCCGGCGGGCAACCGCACGCTGTTCTGGTCCTGGCCGGCACAGCGCCCGGTGGCGGTCTACAACGACGGCGACGTGTTCTGGGGTTCGAATGATGCGCCGGATGCGTCGCCAAGCGACGATTCGCCGGACACGCCGACCTGGAACGAATTCTGGCAACTGGGCCAGCAGCGCTGGTCGGTGCGAGGGGAGGGCACGCAATCTGCCTATGCCGAGAACTGGGGCCGCTACCAGGTGCGCCGTGACATGCTGATGAACTGGAGCCGCATCGGCATCGTCATGCAGGCAACGCAGGTACCGGCGCCCACGGACCGTGAACCCCGGACAGGCGAGAGGCTGGCGTCCGACGCTCTGCCGGCCAGCTGGTACCTGGAAGTCCAGAGCCAGCTGGTCGACACCGACCGCCAGCGCGTGGCGCCGTTCCCCAATATCGCCACCAGCGTGAACGACGATCCAACGCGCGGCCTCGATCCACGCGACCTGTTTTTCAAGCTGCAGAATGTCGACACGTATCCGGAAGTGCGCGACAGTGCGCGCATCTATGTGGATGCCTGGCTCAAATGGGCGCAGGATTTCTCGAACAACCCGGGCTCGCCCGAAGACCGCGCCTTCTTCCGCTACACCGAAGGGGCATTCACGGACCGGCTCGAGCTGATCTACCAGCAACTCGTCGATGAAGCCGCGGACTTCGATCCCGCGCAGGATGGGCAGTTTACGACTTACGACCAGATGTGCACCTACACGATCCAGTGGGCGCCATTCAACCTGATCGATGGCGCCTGGCTGCGCAATATCGGCGGTGTCGGGCCGATGGACGAAGTGAAGTCGCTGCTGTTCTCGGTGTCGATGGACGAGCGTGGCGACGGCGTCGTCTCGATGAACCACTGCAATATCTACCGCGATCTCTGCCATTCAATCGGCTATTACCCGCAGCCGACCGACTCGCGCGAATTTGCGTTCGATCCGCAGTTTCTCGACAGCGCGTTCACCGTGCCGGCGTTCCAGCTCGCGATCTCCGAGTTCACGCAGTGCTACTTGCCGGAACTGCTCGGCATGACGCTGATGCTGGAATGGGAAGTCGTGCAGTTGAAGCAGACACGTGATTCGATGGTCTACACGGGGCTCGATCCGCATTTCTACATCATGCACATCGGCATCGACAACGCAGTGAACGGCCATGGGCAGCGGGCGCGCGACGCCATCATGCTGTACCTGCAGAACCAGTGTGCGTCGGGCGGCGACACGGCGGTGCAGGCGGCATGGCGCCGTATCTGGAACGGGTTCGTCGCGTTCTCGACCATTGGTACGTTCGGCAATGACCTGCTCCACCTGATCACGACGCCGGTCGACCTGCGCGCGCAAATGCTCTCGATGATCGAGAACAAGGCCGACTTTGGCAGCAGGAACCACCAGAACCACATGGTCGGTCCCAGCCGGATCGATGACTGGTTCGCCAATCCGCCAGCCTTCCTCGATGCGCTGGTCGAGCACGGCTACCTGATTCCGGGACAATGGGCCAACAGCCGCATGTTGCAGCTCATGAGCTTCGAGACAGGCCCAATGTTCCGCGTTTTCACCGACAGCGAGATCCAGCTCTGGCAGGACTACACGAATTCGCTCGGCCAGCCCGCACCCGCACCATCGCCAGCGCCAGCGCCTGCCGTATCGCCCGCCCAGGCGATGACGGCGGTTATCGACCAGCTGCGGCCCGTCCAGCAGGGCATCGCTGGCCACGCGGTCAACTGGATGGCCGACGAACATGGTGTCGTCCACGGCATCGACTGGTGGTTCAGGCAGTCCACGCCCGTGCTGATGACGGCGCTGGCCTCGCCCGTGAACGCGCTCGTGAAGCCTGGCGACCCTGCCAACAGCCGTTTCCTGATGGAGCTGATCGCGCCCACGGGGCCGATGGGCCCCGCCTTCGGCCAGCCGGCCGTGGCGCCCAATACGGGTTCGTGCCGCGATGTCGTCGAACTCTGGATTCGTGCTGGTTGTCCTGTGCCCGGTAACAAGCCATTCACGCTGCGGCTCGGTACCCCGCGCGCCAGGCGTGGGCAGCATCCGACCGGGCGCATCCATGGCATGGGGAACGTGCATTGAGCGGCGCTGCGCAAGTCATCATCCATGGCAGCGGCCCGGCGGGCGCAGCGTGCGCACTGGCGCTGGCGCGCGCGGGCGTCGATGGCGTGCGCCTGATGGGGCGGCGTGACCCATTCGCCGGGCAGGGGGCGATCGGCGAATCGATCCCGCCCGATGCAAGGGGCCTGCTCGACCGCCTTGGCCTCTGGCAAGCGTTCATCGAGCAGGGCCATGAACCCTGCCTGGGCAGTTGCTCGACCTGGGGCGGCGCAACCCCTGGCTATAACGACTATCTGCTCAATCCGCAGGGAAGCGGCTGGCACCTTGATCGCGGGCGCTTCGACGCGTTTCTGTGCCGGCAGGCCGAAAATGCGGGCGTGACGCTGCTGGCAGAAGAGGCGGGCGACCCCGCCATCCAGCCGCGCTTTGTCGTCGATGCCACCGGTCGTTCGTCGGTCCTCGCGCGGCGCGCGGGCGCCCGCCAGATGGCGCTCGATCGCCTGACCTTTGTGTATGGCTTCTTCGACCTTCCTCCCGCTACGGTGCATTCGCGGTTGACATTCCTCGAGGCAGTGCCCGATGGCTGGTGGTACGCGGCAGCGATCCCGGGGCGCCGCATGGCTGTTGCGTTTGCTGGCGACGCCGACACCATCCGTGACGCCAGCCTCGCCCGCGAGAGCGCGTGGCTGCGCGCCGCATTCTCGACGCGCCAGATTGCAGTCTGCCTGGGCGGCGCGCGCTTCGTCGCCGCGAGCCTGGTGGCGCGGGTCGTCCCAAGCTTTTTGCTCGATCGCGTCTGTGGCGCGCGCTGGCTTGCGGTGGGCGACGCCGCGTCGTGCTTCGATCCGCTCTCTGCCCAGGGCATCTACAAGGCGCTCGCCGATGGCATCGCGGCGGCGCACGCCATTGCCGCCGCGCTCGCAACGGGAAGCGATCTGGACGCCAGCTACCAGCACGCGGTCGAGTCCCGTTTCACCGAGTACCTGGCCAATCGCAATTATTTCTACGGACTGGAACGGCGCTGGCCGGATTCGCCGTTCTGGCAGCGCCGCCACGCGCGCACCGCGCTGGAGCGCGCGTTCTGAACCGGTGCATGCACACACGGCAGCAACTTTTCTCCATTTGACGAAGGAGCAGGTCATGACCAAACCAGTTCGCACGATCAGCAAAGTCAGCGATGCCCGCCTCGGTGGCTGGCTACCGCACGACCCAGATCATACTGACCTCTGGATACAAAAGCTCAGGAGAAAAGTCGAAGCGTCGCCACAAGCCCTGATCGAACCCATCGCGGTATTCCAGCAGATGGTGTATGGCGATCCGGTGCTGTACGCGAATGTGCAAGGCATGTTCGCCGAGGCGCACTTCCTCAAGAAGAGTACGCCGCTCGGTTGGCAGGCGGAGCCCCTGAACTTCGAGGATTTCCTGGCGCTACTCAATGCGATCATGTGCACCGCCCCGGAGGCGTATCAAGCCGAATCGAACGGGCAGCAGGGGGCCGCCGGTTTGATCGGCTTTCCCATCAATGCCCTGCTCGACTGGCCGATGGGCACGTCGTTCGGGTATGACGTGTTCTCGAACGCGCTCGTCAACCAGCAATTCAAGAAAATTCTGCAGTACTGGTCGGTCTTCCTGGGCACGGAGGCGTCGCGCTACGTGCTGACGCAGGATGATCCCGCGAGCGGAGCCCTCGCGTGGCTGAATCCGACCGTGCAGGCAGAGATGGTGAGCGCTGCCCAGACCGCGTTCGGGCCAGCACCCAACCCCATCACCACGGATGCCACCTTTGCACAGGTCTTCAACTGCAATCCGGCCGACCCCTATTATGGTTTCCGCTCGTGGGACGACTTTTTCACCCGCACGTTCCGCGACGGCGTGCGTCCCGTCAGCGCCGTGGGCGACGACAGCATCATCGTGAATGCTTGCGAGTCGGGCCCGCTCGCCATCACCTGCAATGTGGCGCTGTCCGACGCGTTCTGGCTCAAGGACCAGCGCTACTCGCTGGAGAACATGCTCAATTGGGATGAGTACACGCCACAATTTGCGGGTGGCGAAGGCGCCACGGTCTACCAGGCCTTTCTCAGTGCACTCAGCTATCACCGCTGGCACAGCCCGGTCAGCGGCACCATCAAGAAAGCCTATGTGGTCAACGGGGCCTATTACCTCGAGAACCTGCAGCAAGGCTTCTACGATCCGAACGGGGCCGATCAAAGCGCGCCCAACAATTCGCAAGCGTTCCTGACGGCCGTCGCCACGCGCGCCCTGATTTTCATCGAGGCAGACAACCCGGATATCGGGCTGATGTGCGTGATGCCGGTCGGCATGGCGGAAGTTTCGAGCTGTGACATCACCGTGCAGCCGGGGCAGCATGTCGAGAAGGGCGACGAGCTTGGCATGTTCCATTTTGGTGGATCAACCCATTGCCTGATCTTCCGTCCGGGCGTGAATCTCACCTTCAAGTCCTACGAGCAAAGCGGCGTGAACGCCACGAACGTCCGGGTCAACGCCGAACTGGCCGTGGTGAGACCCGCCTCTCGTGCCTGACTCTGCCTTCGCTTCAGACGGGACACGCGTGCTGATGAGCGTGACGCGATCCGTGCACCGTTCGCGCCCACGCTGACCCACCAGTTGATCGAGCCGCTGCTGCCGGCGGCGCCAGCCAAACCGGCAGCCGGGCGGCCTTTTTGAAGGGCGACGCCAATACAACGGCGGCGCCCCGGATCTGGTTGATTGACGGCGTGATCGCGTACAATAACGAGCCAATCACTACCGAAACCACCTAATGGAATGGCTTTTTGACCCAAATATCTGGGTCGGCTTGTTCACCCTTGTCGTGCTCGAGATCGTCCTCGGCATCGACAACCTGATCTTCATCGCCATCCTGGCGGACAAACTCCCCCCGCACCAGCGCGATAAAGCCCGCCTTGTCGGCCTGTCGCTCGCCATGATCATGCGCCTGGGCCTGCTCACCGTGATTGCCTGGCTCGTCAAGCTCACCGCGCCCCTGATTGACCTCGGCCCGCTGTCGTTCTCCGGGCGTGATCTCATCTTGCTGGTGGGTGGCTTCTTCCTGCTGGCCAAGGCCACGATGGAGCTGCACGAGCGCGTCGAAGGCAAGCTGCACGTCGCCACCGGCAAGCGCGCCTATGCGAGCTTTGCGGCCGTCGTCGCGCAGATCATCGTGCTCGACGCCGTGTTCTCGCTCGACGCCGTGATCACTGCCGTCGGCATGGTCGACGAGCTGGGTGTCATGATGGCCGCCGTCGTGATCTCGATGGGCGTCATGCTGTTCGCCTCCAAGCCGCTCACGCGCTTTGTCAACGCGCATCCGACCGTCGTCGTGCTGTGCCTGAGCTTCCTGTTGATGATCGGCCTGTCGCTGATTGCCGAAGGCCTGGGCTTCCATATTCCCAAGGGTTATCTGTACGCCGCGATCGGCTTCTCGGTCGTGATCGAACTGCTCAACCAGCTGGCGCGCCGCAACTTCGTCAAGCAGGATGCGCACATCCCGCTGCGCGATCGCACGGCCGACGCGGTGCTGCGCCTGTTGGGCAGCACGCGCGGGATCGAGCCGGGCGACGAGCCGGAGACGGTGACGAACAAGCAGCAAAAGCAAAAGCCCGACGAGCCGACCTTCGAGCTCGAAGAGCGCAATATGGTCAGCGGGGTCCTGAGCCTGTCGCAGCGCTCGGTGCGTTCGATCATGACCAACCGCGCGGACATCTCGTGGATCAATATCGAGGACGACGCCGACACGATCCGCGCCCAGCTCCTGGCCACGCCGCACGGCTTCTTCCCGGTCTGCCGGGGCGAGCTCGATGAAGTGATCGGTGTCGCGCGCGCCAAGGATCTGATCGCTGACCTGACGCTGTCGGGCGCGATCGATGCGAACCATATCCGCGTGCCGATCATCCTGCCCGACGCCAGCGGCGTGCTCAAGGTGATGGACCGCCTCAAGCGCTCGCACGGCCAGCTGGTCATCATCGCCGACGAATACGGCACTTTACAGGGTCTGGTCACGCCGATCGACATCCTCGAAGCCATCGCCGGCGAGTTCCCCGACGAAGACGAACAGCCCGTGGTGCAGGACCTGGGCGGCGGGCGCTGGCGCGTGGATGGCACGGCCGACCTGCACTACCTGGAACAGGTGCTCGAGGTGGACGCGCTGGTGGGCGACACCGACGACTATACGTCGCTGGCCGGCCTGATGCTCGAGCGCTTCGGCACCTTGCCGCTGGTGGGCGACGGCATCGAGATCGACGGCTTGCGCATGGAAGTCGAAGAGGTGCTGGAACGGCGCATCGCCTCGGTGCTGGTCACGCGTATCGCCGCTCCACTGTAATACCCGGTTGAACGAACGTTTCACGATAGGGACGCCACCATGCAAGCACTCTCCCGGGGCCAGCGCCTGCCCCTGTCCACCATAGCGCCAGATGGCGTTGTTCAGACGGGCGTGTCGGCCCAGGGCCTGGTGCTCGACGTAGCGTGCTTTGCGCTGGACGCCACCGGCAAGCTGGCCGACGAACGCTATATGACCTTCTTCAACCAGAGCGCGACGCCGTGCGGCGGCGTGGCGCTGGGCGTGGTGGGTCAGGATGCTGCGGGCTTCAGTTTTCAACTCGCGCGGCTACCTGGCTGGGTCGAGCGCGTGAGCATCGTTGCCAGCACCGATGGCGCAGCGACGATGGCGCAGCTGCAGACAGGTTACCTGCGCCTGGTTGGCCCGCAGGGCGAATTCGCGCGCTTCGCGTTCAGCGGCAGCGACTTCGCCAGCGAGCGTGCCGTGATGCTGGGCGAGCTGTATCGCAAGGATGGCGGCTGGCGCTTTATGGCGGTGGGCCAGGGCTTCAATGGCGGGCTGGATGCGCTGGTGCGTCACTTCGGCGGCGCAGTGGCGGAGGAGGCGCCTCCGATGCCTTCAACATCATCGGTCGACCTCGAAAAGCGCGTGGCCCAGGCTGCGCCGCAGCTGGTCAACCTGGTCAAGTCGGCTGCCGTGTCGCTCGAAAAAGCGGGGCTCGCGCAGCACCGCGCCAAGGTCTGCCTGGTGCTCGACATCTCTGGTTCGATGAGTGCCTTGTACAGCAAGGGTCTGGTGCAGAAATTCGCCGAGCGCATTCTGGCGCTGGGCTGCCGCTTCGATGACGATGGCGAGATCGACGTGTTCCTGTTTGGCCGCAACGTCCATCAGGGCGAGGCAATGGGCTTGTCGAACTGGCCGAACTACATCAAGGGCATCATTGCGCGGCACCCGCTCGAAGGCGACACCCGCTACGGCGCCGCGATCGAAGCGGTGCGCCGCCACTACTTTCCGGATGCGCGCGGCGGCGAGCGCCGTGCGGTTGCCAAGGCCGCCGTGCCGGTGTACGTGATGTTCGTTACCGACGGTTCGACGTCCGACAAGCCGCTGACCGAGCGCCAGCTGCGCTGGGCCAGCCGCGAGCCGATCTTCTGGCAGTTCATGGGCATCGGCAAGGGCCGCAAGTCGAAAGCCAAGGCGCTGGCCAGCTTTGCCGACTCGGATTTCCCGTTCCTGGAAAAGCTCGACGAGCTCGATGGGCGCCTGGTCGACAATGCCGACTTCTTCTCGGTGGCCTCGCCCGACGAGCACCCCGACGCCGCGCTGTACGACCTGTTGATGAACGAGTATCCACAGTGGGTGAAGCAGGTCAGGGCGCTCGGCATGATCGGCTGACGCGCGGTGGAAGGGGACGCATTTGGCATGTAAAACAGGCCCCGAAATACCGCTCTGCTCAACCATTAGAAACCAGTAGTCGCACGTTACTCTTGCTGCATCGTCAGGACGTCATTACGTCCACAGACCGTGTACAACAGGGAGAAACAACGTGTTCGAAGGATTCATCCAGCTCACCGCAACGGGCCTCGCGCTCACCATGGCCGCGTCGTACATCATGACCGTGTTTGCCAGCGAACTGTATCTGCACCGCTCGCGCAGCCACCGCGCGATCACGTTTCACCCGCTGCTGTGCCAGCTGTTTCGCCTGTGGATCTGGCTGACGACCTACGGCGTGACCGCCAAGGCCTGGGTGGCGGTGCACCGCAAGCACCACGCCAAGTGCGACACGGTCGACGACCCGCACAGCCCGCACATCCACGGCCTGTGGACCATCCTGACCAAGGGCACGCTGCTGTACCGGAAGGCGGCGCGCAACGCTGACCTGATCAAGGCCTACGGCGTGGGCATCAAGGAAGACTGGATGGACGCGCACCTGTACACGAAGCACCGCTTCCGTGGCGCGTTCCTGTTCCTGGCGCTCGAGATGCTGGCGTTCGGCGTGACGAACGGCTTTCTGATCTGGCTGTTCCAGTTTTCGATCCTGCCATTCTGGGCCTCGGGCTTCATCAACGGGATCTTCCACGTGGTGGGCTACCGTAACTTCCAGACCAAGGAAGGGTCACGCAACTTCTTCCCGATCGGGATCATCTTCGGCGGCGCCGAACTGCACAACAACCACCACGCCAACCCGGCCTCGGCCAAGCTGTCGATGAAGTGGTGGGAGTTCGATGCGGGCTGGCTCGTCATCCGCGTGCTGTCGTTCGTGCGCCTGGTGACCATCAACCACGTCGACCGGCTGCCGGCACCGGATGCTGCGCAGGCGCGGCGGCCCGCGGCGGGTTGACGCCCGCAGTGCGCAGCTTTTTGCCAAGCCGGCGCCACCCGATCACCACGCCCGTCACGCTGAGCAGCAACCCACCGAGGCTCAGCACGACGAGCACGATGTCCCATAGCGGACGCCGCTCGAGCAGCGGCAGCCAGTCCCACGAATGCAGCATCGCGAACAGCCAGCGGCTGGTGCGCTTGCCGCTGTCGATGTGACCCAGCACCGCCCCCGTATGCGGGTCGAGATGCACCCAGGTCGCATGCGCATCGGCGAACACGAGGCGCAGTATCGGTAGCGGCCTGGCCGCGCCGCCCATCATCGTGTGTGCATCGCGCGCGTAGTAATACAGGTCGTACGTGCCCAGTTGCTCCACCCGCGCGACGGGTGCGTCGACCAGGCGCGCGGCCGCAGCCCGCAGCCCCGCCGCATCGAGCGTCACCGGGCGCGCGGCGTGGCTGTCCAGCACCTGCGGCGCGCCGCCCGCGCTGTAGGCCAGCACGCGGTTCTGGCCCAGCACGCGCACCCAGCGCAGCTCGCGCATGGCGCCGCTGCTGGCGGCCAGCAGCGCTGGCGGCGCGGCGTCCTGGCCCGTCAGCGTCAAGGGCCCGCCCTGCAATGCCTCCATGCGCAGCTTCGGCGCGCCGGTATCGAAAATGCGCCACGGGTTCATCGACATCAAGCCGCTGAAGATCCACGCGATCGTCACCAGCGCGAACAGCAGGCCCGTTACGTGGTGCCAGCGCATCATCGCGCCCGGGTACGGCGTGCGCGCGCCGCTGCGGTACGGCGCGCGAAAGCGCCAGCGCAGGATGCCGGCCACGGTGCCCGACAGCGCAGCAGCGATGCCGGCAATCGCCAGGTAATTGACGATACTGGTCCAGTAAGGCTGGAACACATTGCCGCGAAACGGATACAGCCAGTGGATCCAGGCGCCGGCATAATTCCACAGTTGTTCGCTGCGCGTTGCGTCGCGCACGACTTCGCCGCTCTTGCCGGACACGTACAAGAGCGTGCGATCGGCGTCAATCACCTCGACCCGGTGCAGCGGCCGCTGCGCATCGAGTCCGCGCGAATGGGTAAACGCGTCTTCATCGATGACGTCCTGGTAATGCACGGTCACGCCGGGGCCGGCCCAGGCGGCAGCGCTGGCCAGTGCCTGGGCCGCATTCGCCGATGCCAGACGCGCACCGCTGATGGCGTCGATGACGATGGCACCGCTCTTCGCACCGGCCACGGGCACCGGCGTGACGACATACACGGCGCGCCCGCCACGCGATGCGGCCAGGCGCAACCCGTCCAGCGGCCCTGTGACGCCGGTCCTGGCCAGCGCCACGGCCGGCGCCAGCAGCGGCGCTTTTTGCGACAGCGCCGGCAGATGCGCCAGGCGTTCGGCGTCGGTCAGTTTCGGGTAGCCGACGTACATCATCACGATGCCCGATGCGAACCACATCGCAAACAGCACGCAGCCACCGATGCCCAGCCAGCGGTGGGTCAGGAACAGCCAGCGCTTGAGTTGTGCCTTCATGCCGGACTCCCCGTCAGAACGCCACGCGCAGCGACACGTCCGCCGTGCGCGCCGCGCCCAGGTACGCCATCGTGCTGTTCACGTTGGCGGCGTAGATCCGGTCGGTCAGATTGCGCACGCGCCCGACCAGCGTGACGTCGCGGGTCACCTGATACGACAGGCCCAGGTCGACGAACGTATAGGCCGGCCAGTACAGCGTGTTGGCCGCATCCGCATACACCTTGCCGACCCGGCGCACGCCGACGTTCGTCTGCAGCGCCGGCGTGATGGCATACGACAGCCACAGGTTGGCCACGGTTGATGGCGTGTTGACCGGCGTCTTCCCGGCCAGCGACACGTTGCCCTGGCGGTAGTTCTGGTATTGCGCATCCACGTAGGTGACGTTGCCTTGCAGGCCAAGGCGGCGCGTCGGCTGCAGGCCGACGGCCAGTTCGACGCCTTGTGACGTCTGCTTGCCCACGAGCAGGGTCAGGGCGCTGTTGTCCGGGTCCTGCGTCGCGATGTTCTTGCGCGTGATGTGGTACGCGGCCAGCGTTGCCGTGCCCTTGCCGTCCCAGAATCCCAGCTTGCTGCCCACTTCAAACTGGCGCCCGGTGGTCAGTTCGCTGTTGTTGCGCACGTCCGCGAACGAGGCGGTCGACAGCACGCCGGACGGTGGATCGGCCGCCGTCGCAGTTTGCGCATACAGGTTCATGGCGGGCGTGACGTCCCACACCAGGCCCAGGCGGCCCGTCGTCGGCGTGTAGCTGCGTGCGAAGCTGGCCGGGCTGGCGCTCGTCACCTCGCGGCGGTTGGTCAGATCGAGTTCGATGCGCTCGTGGCGCAGCGCGCTGACCAGGTTCAGGTTGGGCACCAGCGCCGTGCGGTTCTCGACATACAGCGCGGTCGTCGTGACCTTGTTGTCGCGGTCCGGCCGGAAGCCCGGGCTCATGCCCGGCACCGCGAAGAAACGTTCGGTGACGAAGTCGTACGGGTCGACCGTGCTGACTGTGGCGGGCAGGCTGTTCGGGAACCGCGTCTGTTTGTTGACGCTGACGTCCAGGCCAAAAGCCCAGTCGCTGCGGCGCGCGCCGATGCGGCTCTGGTACACGCCGTCGAGGCGATCGCCGACCATGCGTTGGTCGTGGCGCTGGAGCAGGGCCCCCGAGCGGATCACGGCCGTGTTGGGCGGGTTGAAGCGGTAGGTTTCGACGTTGCGATAGTCGCGCAGCGCATCGTAGACGTACAGCGTGTTCGTGACCTGCAGCGCGTCGCCGACCTGCCACTTGCCGATCGAGCGCAGCCAGTGCACGCGCTGGTCGTAGACGCCATCGGCGCTGTTGTAGTTCTTGAAGCGCGTGGGCTCGAGAATGCGCGCCTGGCCGGCGATCGGGTTGGCCAGCGGCGTGCCCCAGTACGGCCGGTCCACGTCTTCCTGCTGGAATTCGTAGGCCAGCGTGTGCGTCACGCCGCGCCCGAACTGCGACAGCAGGGACGCCGACAGCTGGGTCGAGCGGCTCTCGACCCCGTCGATCGGGCTGCCGGTGTCGCGGTGGTTGATGTCGATGCGCGCGTAGTGGCCATCTTGCAGCTGGCGATTCAGGCCGACCGACGCTTCTTTCAACCCATGCGCGCCAAGCCGCACCTGGGCCTGTGAAAATTCGCGCGCCTCGGCCAGTTTGGTGATGTAGTTGATCGAGCCGCCGACGGCGCCCGAGCCGAACAGGAAGCTCGACGGCCCGCCGATGGCTTCCACCCGGTCGATGATCCAGCTGTCGACGGGGCGCGCGGCAATCGCGTACTGGACGTTGATGCCGTTGAACAGCTGGCTGATCGAGCCGCTGCCGAAGCCCCGGTAGCTCACGCCGATATTGCCCGGCGCATTGTGGGCGGTCACGCCGGGGATGGCGCGCAGGATTTCCTGCGTGTCCTGGGCGCCGCGCACGTCGATCAGTGCGCGGTCGACAACAGTGACCGTGGCCGGGGTTTCGCGCGAGGTCAATCCCAGGCGGCTGGCGGTATCGAGCGGCGTGTCGAGGTCGAGCAGGCTGCCGGCGCGCGGTGCGTTAGCCGTGATTTCGACGGTGGGGATGGTCTGGGCGTGTGCCTGGATGATAAACGTACAGCCCAGGGCGAGCGCGATCGTGCGCGGCCGGGCGTGAAGACATAAGGTCATTGCGTTTCCTGTGCGCGCGACGGGCAACAACACCGCGTCACGCATGGTCCGCCGGCGATGCACGCACGTGCGCCGCCGGAATTAAAAGTGGGGACGGATCAGGAGAACGACGAAGGCGGCCCGCGCGATTGCGCAGCTGTCCAGGCAAATTGCGGGCGTGGCGCCTGATAAAACAGGGGTGGGTAGGGATCGCGCTCGAGGCTTGCCACCAGCAGCGCGCCGGCGTAGGGCGGCGGCGCGATGACGGCGTGCTGGTGCGAGCAGCACAAATCACAGTGCGACATGTCCGGCACCGGCGGCGCCGTCGTCTGGCTCGCTGCATCCACGACCAGTACGTGGCGGGTGCCGCTGGCGCTGCAAATCTCGGCCAGGTAGGTGTTGGCCGGCTGCCCGTTGGCCAGGGCCATGGCATGCGACAGCACGGGCGTGAACAGGCCAAACAGGAACGCCACGAGGACGGTCCAGCCATACAGCGCGCGGGTTGTGCGTAGCCTGTGCATCGGCAAATTATAGTCCTGGGAGCGCGCCCGAGGCGACGCTTGGTCAATTTGTCCATCTGGCCGGGCGGCGCGACACATTGCGCACGATTGTTATAATCGCGGCCTGTGCCTCTCGCCCAAGATTGATGAACACCATGCCGCGCACCCTTGTCATTTCCCCCAACTGGATCGGCGACGCCGTCATGGCCCAGCCCTTGCTGCGCCGGCTCCGGGAGCGCCATCCCGAGCGGCCGATTGATGTCGTGGCGCCCACCTGGGTCGCCCCGGTCTGGCGCGCGATGCGCGAAGTCGACACGGTGCTCGAGTCGCCGTTCAAGCATGGCGCGCTGCAGTGGAAAGAGCGCAAGGCGTTCGCAAAGATGCTCGGCGCGCGCGGCTACGCCGACTCGTACGTCTTGCCCAACACGCTCAAGTTCGCGCTGATCCCCTGGCTGGCCGGCATCCCGCGCCGCGTGGGCTACAAGGGCGAGATGCGCTATGGCCTGGTCAATGTCATGCACCACGACGACAAGGCCGCGCCGCGCCCCATGGCCCAGTTCTACCAGGCGCTGGCCGACGCGCCGGTGCGCGACCTGGCGCGGCCCGAGCGCCTGCCTGAACCCGTGATGGCGGTGGCGCCCGAGGAAGCACAGGCCGCGCTCGCGCGCCTGCAACTGCCGGGCGGTGCACACGTCGTGTTTGCGCCGGGCGCCGAATTCGGCCCGGCCAAACGCTGGCCATCCACGTACTTTGCCGAGCTGGCGCAGACGATCCTGGCCCATCGCCCGGACGTGCAGATCCTGCTGCTAGGCTCACCGAAAGACCGCGCGGTCTGCGACGAGATCACCGCCATCGCGCCACAGGCGCACAATCTGGCCGGTTCGACCTCGCTGGCAGAAGCCATTGCGCTGATCTCGCGCGCCGCTGCCGTGGTCACGAACGATTCGGGCCTGATGCACATCGGCGCGGCGCTGGGGCGGCCCGTGGTCGCCATCTATGGCCCGACCGATCCGCGCCACACGCCGCCGCTGTCGCAACTGGCGCAGATCCTGTGGCTGCACATCGAATGCTCGCCCTGCCAGCAACGCGAATGCCCGCTGGGCCACCAACACTGCATGAAGCAGATCCTGCCCCAGGCTGTCTGGCAGCCCTTGCAATCCATGCTTGCCGCCGCGTGACGCGGGCAAGCCAAACGATTTAACAGAGGACCCCATCATGATTCTGGTTACCGGCGCCGCAGGTTTTATTGGCGCGAACCTCGTGCACGCTCTGTCAGCGCGCCAGCCGTTCAGCGTGTTCGCCGTCGACAATATGTCGCGGCCCGAAAAATTCCATAACATCGTCGACGCCGAGATCGCGGACTACGCCGACAAGGAAGACTTCCTGGTGCGCCTGAAGGCCGGTGAATTCGACAACAAGTTCACGGCCGTGCTGCATCAGGGCGCGTGCTCGAACACGATGGAGACCGATGGCCGCTACATGATGAAGAATAACTACGACTACACGGTCGCGTTGTTCGAATTCTGCCAGCGCCAGGACATCCCGTTCATCTACGCGTCGTCGGCCGCCGTGTATGGCGCCGGCACCGTGTTTCGTGAAGAGCGGCCACTCGAGCGGCCACTGAATGTGTATGGCTACTCCAAATTTTTGTTCGACCAGTACCTGCGCCGCTATTGGGCAAGCAAGGGCAAGGATGCGGGCAGCCAGGTCGTCGGCCTGCGCTACTTCAACGTCTACGGACCGCTCGAAGGGCACAAGGGCACGATGGCGTCGGTGCCGTTCCATCAGTACCACCAGTTCCTGAAGGACGGCAAGGTGCGGCTGTTCGGCGCCAACGACGGTTACGAAGCCGGCGCGCAGATGCGCGACTTCGTCTACATCGACGACGTCGTCAAGGTCAACCTGTTCTTCCTGGACCATCCAGAACAGCGCGGCATCTTCAACCTGGGTACCGGCCGCGCGCAGCCGTTCAACGACCTGGCGGTGGCCACGGCCAACGCATTGGCCAACGAAGGCAAGCCGGCCTTGACGCTGCACGAGATCGTCGAGCAGGGCCTGCTCGAGTACCTGCCGTTCCCGGACAAATTGAAGGGCAAGTACCAGAGCTTCACGCAGGCCGACATCTCGGCGCTGCGCGCGGCCGGCTACGACGAGCCATTTACCGACGCGGCCACCGGCGTGGCCAAATACATGGACTGGCTGCGCGCGCAGCCGCTGCGTTAAGGGCCACTGCTTTAAGGCCGACGTTTACATCACGTATACATCGGGGGCCGCGCTTTATACCCGGTTTTTACGCCTGAATCGCTAACCTGCTCGTGTTCCATGCCGCGCTATCGTGCGCTGCATGGGTTTCAACACAACCACGAGCAGACACCATGAACGCATCGATACAAGCGCGCCGCGCCGTCCTGGCAGCCGCCGCCATGCTGGCCATCAGCGGCGCCGCGCACGCCCAGACCACCGACAGCGTCGCGCTGGTCGAACCTTCCGCAGCGGCATCCCCCATCACCTTCAACGCCGCGATCACGTCGGATTACCGCTACCGCGGCATTTCGCAGACGCGCCTGCAGCCGGCGCTGCAGGGTGGTCTTGACTATGTTCATGCCACGGGTTGGTACGTCGGCGCCTGGGGCTCGACCGTCAAGTTCGCGAAGGACGCCGGGGGCGATGGCGACGTCGAGATCGACCTGTACGCCGGCAAGCGCGGCGAGCTCGCGGTCGGCCAGTCCTCGGGTCTGGCGTACGACGTCGGCGTGCTGCGCTACCTGTATCCCGACAATGGCCTGGGCCAGGTCGCCGGCTTCGTCAATGCCAACACCACCGAGGTGTATGCGCAACTGGGTTACGGCCCGGCCTATATCAAGTATTCGCACGCCACCACGAACCTGTTCGGCTTCGTCGACAGCGAGGGGAGCAGCTACCTCGACATCGGCGCCAGTCTCGATGCTGGCCATGGCGTCACGGTGCTGCTGCACGCGGGCCGCCAGCGTGTGGACAACAACCCGGCCGCCGATTACACCGACTGGAAGATCGGCGCCTCGCGCAGCTTCGCGCTGGCCACGGTCGCCGTCGCGTATGTCGGCACCAACGCCGACAAGAGCGCGTACGCCTCGCCAAGAAACGGCAAGTTCACCGGCCGCGACGCGCTGCAGCTGACCGTCAGCCGCACGTTCTAGACCGCACCACCAGAATAACAACCACGCTGAAAGCGAACGTCCATGGATCTTATCTATCTCGGCGCGCTCCTGGTGTTTGTCCGCCTGACTTGCCTCCTGGTGAGCGGTTGCGGACTCCTCGGAGGCAAGCAATGAATCTCTCCTACGTGATCGGCGGCCTGGCCGCCTGCGCGCTCCTGGTCTATCTCCTGATCGCCCTGTTCAAGCCGGAGGACATGTGATGCCCACCCATGAACTGATGACGCAGTTCCTGCCGCTGCTCGCGCTGTTTCTGGTCGTGCTGCTGGCGCTGGCCTGGCTGCTGGGCGCACTGCTGGCGCGCGTCGGCGCCGCCGACATCAAACCAGGTGCCGTGCCCGGCCTGGGCTGGGCCGGCGGCATCGAGCGCGCGATGTTCCGCGCTGCGGGCCCCTCTGCCAGCGCCGCCCAGGGCTGGAAAGCCTATGCGCTGGCGCTGATCGCCTTCAATGCGGTGGGCGTGGTCTTTGTCTACGGCTTGCAGCGCCTGCAGGGCTGGCTCCCGCTCAACCCTGAAGGCATGGCGGGCGTGAGCCCCGATTCGAGCTTCAACACTGCCGTCAGCTTCGTCGCCAACACCAACTGGCAAGGCTACAGCGGCGAGCAGACGATGAGCATCCTGACCCAGATGGTCGGCCTGGCCGGCCAGAACTTCTTTTCGGCCGCCACCGGCATCGCCGTCGCGTTCGCGCTGATCCGCGGCTTTGCTGCCCGTTCGGCCGGTGCGATCGGCAATTTCTGGGTCGACGTCACGCGCTCGACGCTGTACGTGCTGCTGCCGCTGTCCGTGATCCTGGCCGTGTTCCTGGTGGGGCAGGGCGTGGTGCAGAGCCTGGCGCCGCACGCCGAAGCGCAGGTGCTCGAGCCGGTCGCGTACACGCAGCCGTCCAGCGATGGCAAGGCGGCAGTCGAGACCCGCGCCGACACGCAGGTCATTCCCATGGGCCCGGTCGCTTCGCAGGAAGCCATCAAGATGCTGGGCACGAATGGCGGGGGCTACTTCAACGCCAACTCGGCGCACCCGTTTGAAAACCCGACCGCGCTATCGAACTTCGCGCAAATGATTGCCATCTTCCTGATCCCGGCCGCGCTGTGCTTCGCGTTCGGCCGTATGGTGGGCGACGTCCGCCAGGGCTGGGCCGTGCTGGGCACGATGACGCTGATCTTCGTGATCGCGGCCATCGGGGCCTTCTCCGCCGAGCAGCAAGCCAATCCGCTGCTTACGCCACTGGGCATCGACCAGGCGGCAAGCAGCCTGCAGTCGGGCGGCAATATGGAAGGCAAGGAGACCCGTTTCGGCATCGCCGGATCGAGCCTGTTCGCGGTGGTGACCACGGCTGCATCGTGCGGCGCAGTCAACGCCATGCACGATTCGTTCACGCCACTGGGCGGCATGGTGCCGATGGTGATGATGCAGTTCGGTGAAGTGATCTTCGGCGGCGTGGGCTCGGGCCTGTACGGCATGCTGGTGTTCGCGATCCTGACGGTGTTCATCGCCGGCCTGATGATCGGCCGCACGCCGGAATACCTGGGCAAGAAAATTGGCGCGTTCGAGATGAAGATGGTCGCCGTCGTCATCCTGGTCACGCCGTGCCTGGTCTTGCTGGGCACCGCGCTGGCCGTCACCACCGGTCTTGGCGCGGCCGGCGTGGCCAATCCGGGCGCGCACGGCTTCTCCGAAATCCTGTACGCGCTGACGTCTGCCGCCAACAACAACGGCAGCGCGTTTGCGGGCTTGTCGGCCAACACGCCGTTCTACAACACCTTGCTGGCCGTGGCCATGTGGTTCGGCCGCTTCGCCGTGATCGTGCCGGTGCTGGCGATTGCAGGGTCCCTGGCCAGCCGCCAGCGCCTGCCCACCACACCCGGCACCTTGCCCACCCACGGCCTGATGTTCGTCGCCATGCTGGCCGCGATCGTCGTGCTGGTCGGTGTCCTCAATTACGTCCCGGCGCTGGCGCTCGGTCCCGTGGTCGAACACCTGCAATTGTTCGGAGAATGAGAATGGATCAATCGATTACCAACGCAACTGAAGCAACCCCGGTCCAGGCGCCGCGCAAGTCGCTGAACCTGTTCGACGGCGCGCTGGTGTGGCCGGCGATGCTCGACGCATGCAAGAAGCTGCATCCACGCACGCAACTGCGCAGCCCCGTGATGTTCGTCGTCTACATCGGCAGCATCATCACGACGCTGCTGTGGTTCCAGGCGCTGGCCGGCCACGGCGAAACGAGCGCCGGCTTCATCCTGGCCACCGCCGTCTGGCTGTGGTTTACAGTGCTGTTCGCGAACTTCGCGGAAGCGCTGGCCGAAGGCCGCAGCAAGGCGCAGGCAGCGTCGCTGCGCAACCTGCGTCAGACCGTGACGGCCAAGAAGCTCGAAGCGCCAAAGCATGGCGAGCCATGGCAGGCCTGCCCGTCGGGCGATCTGCGCAAGGGCATGTTCTTCCTGGCCGAAGCGGGGGACGTGATTCCCGTGGACGGTGAAGTGGTCGATGGCGTGGCCTCGGTCGACGAAAGCGCCATCACCGGCGAATCGGCGCCCGTGATCCGCGAATCGGGCGGCGACTTCGGCTCGGTCACCGGCGGCACCCGCGTGCTGTCGGACTGGCTGGTGGTGCAAGTGAGTGCCAATCCCGGCGAGACGTTCCTGGACCGGATGATCGGCATGGTCGAAGGCGCCTCGCGCAAGAAGACCCCGAACGAGATCGCGCTGACCATCCTGCTCGTCGCGCTGACGATCGTGTTTCTGGTGGTGACGGTGACGCTGCTGCCATTCTCGCTGTTTGCAGTGCAGGCATCCGGCAGCGGCGCGCCGGTGACGCTCACCGCGCTGGTGGCGCTGCTGGTGTGCCTGATCCCGACCACGATCGGCGGCCTGCTGTCGGCCATCGGCGTGGCCGGCATGAGCCGCATGTTGCAGGCCAATGTGATTGCGACGTCGGGTCGCGCGGTAGAGGCGGCCGGCGACGTCGACGTGCTCCTGCTCGACAAGACCGGCACCATCACGTTCGGTAACCGTCAGGCCGCTGCCTTCCTGCCGGCGCCCGGCGTGACCGAAGAAGAACTGGCCGATGTAGCGCAACTGGCCTCGCTGGCCGACGAGACGCCGGAAGGCCGCAGCATCGTGGTGCTGGCCAAGAACCGCTTCAATCTGCGCGAGCGGGCGATGGAGTCGCTCGGCGCGGTGTTCGTGCCGTTCACGGCGCAGACGCGCATGAGTGGCGTGGACCTGGGTGAGCGGCAGTTGCGCAAGGGCGCCGCCTCGGCGCTGCGGCGTCATATGGAATCGCTCGGCGCGGCCTGGCCGGGCGACGTGGAGCGCAGCGTCGATGAAGCGTCGCGCCGTGGCAGCACGCCGCTGGTGGTGGCCGATGGCAGCCGCGTGATGGGTGTGGTCGAACTCAAGGACGTCGTCAAGGGCGGCATCCGCGAACGCTTCGCCGAACTGCGCCGCATGGGCGTCAAGACGGTGATGGTCACGGGCGACAACAAGCTCACGGCGGCGGCGATTGCGGCCGAAGCCGGGGTCGATGACTTCATTGCCGAAGCCACGCCGGAAGAAAAGCTCGCGCTGATCCGCACCTATCAGAGCGAAGGCAAGCTGGTGGCAATGACGGGCGACGGCACCAATGACGCGCCGGCGCTGGCCCAGGCCGACGTCGCGGTGGCCATGAACTCGGGCACGCAGGCGGCCAAGGAGGCCGGCAATATGGTCGACCTGGATTCGAATCCGACCAAGCTGCTCGAGATCGTCGAAATCGGCAAGCAGATGCTGATGACGCGCGGCGCGCTCACCACGTTCTCGATCTCGAACGACATCGCCAAGTACTTCGCTATCGTGCCGGCCATGTTCGTCGCCACCTATCCCGAGCTGAAGGCGCTGGACGTGATGGGGTTGACCAGCCCATCGTCGGCCATCATGTCGGCGGTGATCTTCAATGCCCTGATCATCGTGGTCCTGATCCCGCTGGCGCTGCGCGGCGTGCGCTATCGCGCCATCGGCGCGGCTGCGCTGCTGCGCCGGAACATGCTGATTTATGGCCTTGGCGGTCTGCTGCTGCCGTTCGCCGGTATCAAGCTGATCGACATGGCGCTCACTGCGCTCAATTTGACCTAGGAGTTTTCATGCAATCGATTCTTCGCCCCGCACTCGTGCTGTTCGCGGTGCTCACCTTGATTTGCGGCGTGCTCTATCCGCTGGCCGTAACCGGGATCGCCCAGGCGGCGTTTCCCGTGCAGGCCAACGGCAGCCTGATCGAACGGGATGGCAAGACCGTTGGTTCGGCGCTGATCGGCCAGTCGTTCAGTACGCCGGGCTACTTCTGGGGCCGTCCATCGGCCACCGGCCCGATGGCCAATAACGGCGGCGGCTCGGGCGGCTCGAACCAGGGCCCGCTCAATCCGGCCCTGCAGGAAGCGGTCAAGGGCCGCGTCGTTGCGCTGCGCGCACTCGATCCTTCCAACACGGCGCCGGTGCCGGTCGACCTGGTGACGGCGTCGGCCAGCGGTCTGGATCCCGAAATCAGCGTGGCGGGCGCGCAGTATCAGGCGGCGCGCGTGGCGCGTGCGCGCGCCATGCCGGTCGAACGGGTCGGCGCGCTGATCGAACGGCACACCGAGCTGCCCCTGCCGGGCCTGCCAGGCGCGCCGCGCGTGAACGTGCTGGCGCTGAACCTGGCGCTGGACCAGGCGGCCGGCGTGGCCAGCGTGGCCAGCAGCCGCGAAAGCGGGCATACTCGCTAGACCATGCCGCACGACCACCAGCGACCCGACCCTGACGCACTGCTTGCGCAACTGCGCGAGCAGGACCGGCGCGCCGCGCGCGGCCGCCTGCGCATCTATTTTGGCGCCTCGGCGGGCGTGGGCAAGACCTACGCCATGCTGCAAGAGGCGCGCAAGCTGCAGCGCGATGGCGCCGCGCCGCTGGTGGGCGTGATCGAAACCCACGGACGCACAGAGACAGCGCGCCTGCTCGACGGGCTCGACCTGCTGCCGCGGCGGCGCATTGATTATCGCGGCAAGACGCTCGACGAATTCGACCTCGATGCCGCGCTGGCGCGTGCGCCCGGCGTCATCCTGGTCGACGAACTGGCGCATTCGAATGCGCCCGGTTCGCGCCATCCCAAGCGCTGGCAGGACGTCGAAGAACTGCTGGCGGCAGGCATCGACGTGCTCACCACCATCAACGTGCAGCACCTGGAAAGCCTGAACGACGTGGTGGGCGGCATCGCCGGCATCCGCGTGGCCGAGACGGTGCCAGATCGCGTGTTCGACAGCGCCGATGAAATCGTGATGGTCGACCTGACGGCCGACGCGCTGCTGGCGCGGCTGAAAGAGGGCAAGGTGTATCAACCGCAGCAGGCCGAGCGCGCCGCCGGTAATTTCTTCAAGAAGGGCAACCTGATCGCGCTGCGCGAACTGGCGCTGCGCCGCACGGCCGACCGCGTCGAAGGCGACGTGCGCGCCTGGCGCGAAGCGCAATCGATCGACGCGATCTGGAAGACCGGCGCCGGCCTGCTGGTGTGTCTCGGGCCGGGGAGCCACGCCGAACACGTCGTGCGCAGCAGTGCGCGCATGGCGTCGCAACTGGGTACCGGCTGGCATGCGGTGTATGTGGAGACGGCCCGCCTGGGCAAGCTGCCCGAGGCCGCGCGGGCGCGCATCATGAACACGCTCAAGCTCGCGCACAGCCTGGGCGCGACCACGGCCGTGCTGTCGGGCGAAGACATCGCGGCCAGCACGCTCGATTATGCGCGTGACCATAACCTGTCGCGCATCGCGCTGGGCCGGGATGGCTCGCGCTGGCCGTGGCGCCGGCGCACGGCGCGCCGGCTTGCGCGGCTTGCGCCGGGCATGGACCTGATCGAGATCGGACAGCCGGCCGTGCCACCGGCTGCAGTCAACAGCACTACGGCGGCGGCTGCGGCAGCGCCGCCGCATCAGCCCTTGCTGCCGCATGCGTGGGCTGCCGGCGCGAGTCTGCTCACGGCGCTGGTGGCCACGCCGCTGCGGCCGTGGCTCGATCTGGCCAATATCGTCATGCTGTTCTTGCTGGTGGTGCTGCTCGTGGCCATGCGCTTCGGGCGCGCGCCATCGGTCACTGCCACCTGCGTCGGCGTGGCCAGCTTCGATTTCTTCTTCGTGCCGCCGCGTTTCGATTTCGCGGTGAGCGACGTGCAGTACCTGATCACGTTTGCCGTGATGCTGGCCGTGGGCCTGATCACCGGGCACCTGACGGCCGGCCTGCGTTTCCAGGCGCGCGTGGCGGCGCAGCGCGAGCGGCGCGTGCGCGCGCTGTATGAATTTGCGCGCGAGTTGTCGGGCGCGCTGGCGGCGTCGCAGGTGTTCGAGTCCAGCCGCGCCGTGATCCAGAATGCGTTCGGTGCGCGCGCCACATTGCTGGTGCCCGCTGCCGACGAGCGGCTCGGCATGCCGCCGGCGGACGATGGCAGCGCGCCCGGCACGGCGCCCGGCAACGTCGACCTGGGCATCGCACAGTGGGCATACGACCATGCGCAACCGGCGGGGCTGGGCACGGACACGCTGCCGGCGTGCCCGTTGTTCTATCTGCCGCTGGTGGCGCCGATGCGCACGCGCGGCGTGCTGGCGATCGAGCCGGAAGGCGGGCGCTGGGTCCTGATCCCCGAGCAGCGCCGCCAGCTCGACGCGTTGGCGGCGCTGGCTGCGATCGCGCTCGAGCGCGTGCACTATGTCGAGGTGGCGCAAGCGGCGCTGGTGAACATGGAATCGGAGCGCCTGCGCAATTCGCTGCTGGCGGCGTTGTCGCACGACCTGCGCACGCCGCTGACAGCGCTGGTCGGCTTGTCCGAGTCGCTGCTGCGGGGCGAGCCGGCACTGCCGGATAAATCGCTGGCGCTGGCCCAGGCGCTGCACGACGAAGCGATGCGCATGGGGACCCTGGTGGCGAACCTGCTGGACATGGCGCGCATCGAAAGCGGCGAAGTGCGCTTCAACCTGGAATGGCAGGCGCTCGAAGAAGTCATCGGCAGCGCACTGCGCGCCTGTAGCGCTGCGCTGCGCCAGCACACGGTGACGGTGCGCCTGCCACCCGGCATGCCGCTGGTGCGGTTCGACGCCGTACTGATAGAACGCGTGCTGTGCAACCTCGTTGAAAATGCCGCAAAATACACGCCGGCCGGCTCGCGCATCGAGATCGCAGCGCTGGCGCGCGGGGACTGGGTCGACGTCACGGTGAGCGACAATGGTCCGGGCCTGCGCGCCGGCAGCGAAGAAGCGATCTTCGAGAAATTCACCCGCGGCGAGCGCGAATCGGCGCTGCCCGGCGTGGGCCTGGGCCTGGCGATCTGCCGCGCGATCGTCGGCGCGCATGGCGGCGCGATCCGCGCCTGCGCATCAACCCTGGGCGGCGCCGGCTTCGTGTTCTCGCTGCCAGCCGGCAGCCCCCCCGAACTGGACTTGCTGTCGATGGAGACGAACGATGCTTGATGCCCCTTGCGCACTGCTGGTCGAGGATGAGCCGCAGATCCGCCGCTTCGTGCGCGCCGCGCTCGAACAGGAAGGCTGGCAGGTGCACGAGTCGGTGAGCATGGCGCGCGGCCTGATCGACGCCGGTACGCGCCGCCCCGACCTGATCGTGCTCGACCTCGGCCTGCCGGACGGCGACGGCATCGACTTCATCCACGATGTGCGCAAGTGGTCGGTGGTGCCGATCATTGTGCTGTCGGCGCGCGTGGCCGAGGGCGAGAAAATCCGTGCGCTCGACGCCGGCGCCGACGACTACCTGACGAAACCCTTCGGCACCGGCGAACTGCTCGCACGCGTGCGCGCCACGCTGCGCCGCCAGCGCCAACCCGCCGCCGGCGGCGACAACAAGACCCACTTCAGCGACGTCTCGGTGGACCTGCAGGAACGTTCGGTCACGAGAAACGGCGAACACGTCCACCTCACCCCCACCGAATACCGCTTGCTCGCCGTCCTGGTCAGCAACGCCGGCCGCGTGATGACCACCCCGCAGCTGCTGCGCGCCGTGTGGGGCCCCGGCCACGCAGAAAGCGGCCACTACCTGCGCATCTACATGGGCCACCTGCGCCACAAACTCGAACCCGACCCCGCCCAACCCCGCCACCTCCTCACCGAAACCGGCGTCGGCTACCGCCTCTGGCTCGGCTAATAAATCCCCAAACCAATGTTAAATAAATTAGGGTCAGAGTAGAATTAAAAAGCAATTTTCGAAGTTGTCAGTTAATTCGACTCTGACCCTAATTATTTTGCAAGACTTTCTAAATATATAAATTAGGGTCAGAGTCGAATTGTTTGACAACATTCGGTAATTGCCCAATAAATCTACTCTGACCCCGGGTGAATCTGTCTTTTTCAGTCATGATTTTCTTGCATTGCTGAACTCTATGGCAATAAGAAAGATCCACGAATCTTTTAAAGGCGCAGTGTCATCGATTCAGTGGAAAAAGGAATAAAATCATCGAAAAATGGCGATCAATTGCTCAATAATTTGACTCTGACCCTAATTAATTTGCAAGAGTTTCCGCAAGAATAAATTAGGGTCGGAGTCGAATTGTTTGACAACTTTGGGTAATTGCCCAACAAATCTACACTGACCCTAGTTGTTGGGGCAGCCTTGGCTGCCGATGGGTGCGCCCCTTGGTGTCGCCAAGCACGACGGGGCATCTTGGCGCATTCGATGTGTGACGGGTTAAGATGGCTTTTCCATCATCCTGTCACGAAAGCCTCGATGCGACTTCATCCTCTTGCCCTGGCCGTCAGCGCCTGCATTTTTTCCGTCTCCCACGCTGCGCATGCCCAGCAGCCAGCCGCCGTCTCCGAGACCGCACTGCGCGCCCACCTGTCCTTCCTTGCTGACGACTTGCTCGAAGGCCGCGGCACCGGCCAGCGTGGCGGCGACCTGGCCGTGCGCTATCTGGAAACCCAGGCCGCCCTGATTGGCCTGAAGCCCATCCCCGGCGGCGGTTATCGCCAGAAGGTCGACATCGAAGGCAGCAAGCTTCTCAGTGGCAGCGCCACCTTCAGCGCCGGCGGCAAGACCTTCAAGCCGGAATTGGGCAAGGGCATCGTCATGGGCACCAAGAGCGGCAACGAGAACCTGTCGTTCGATGCGCCCCTGGTCTTCGTCGGCTACGGCGCGGCAGCGCCAGAAGAACAATGGGACGACTACAAGGGTCTCGACGCCAAGGGCAAGATCCTCGTCATGATGGTCGACGATCCCCAGCCGACGGCCGAGGAGCCGAACCGCTTCGCTGGCAAGGCCTATACCTGGTACGGCCGCTGGGTCTACAAATTCGAGGAAGCCGCGCGCCGCGGCGCCGCCGGTGTCCTGTTGATCCACACGACGCCATCGAGTTCGTATCCGTGGAGCGTGCCGGCCAATGGCTTCGGCAACGAGCGCTTCGGCCTCAAGGGCCCGGGCAATCCGATGGAAGGCTGGCTGCACGAAGACACCGCGCGTGAGCTGTTCGCCGCCGGCGGCCATGACCTCGACAAGCTGCGCGCGCAGGCCGAGCGCCGCGACTTCCGGCCGGTCGACCTGAAGGTCGCGGGCCACGTCGAATTGCGCTCGGTGATCCGGCCGGTCGAGCAATTCAACGTGATCGGCATCGTGCCCGGCACCGACGCCAAACTGAAAGCGCAGGCCGTCGTGTACTCGTCGCACTGGGATCACATGGGCATGGCCGAACTGAAAGCGGGCGACGATCTGAAGGCCGACCGCATCTACAACGGCGCAATCGATAACGCATCGGGCACCGCCGCACTCTTGGTGATGGCGGCCGAAGCGGTCAAGAAGCCGGCCAAGCGCACGCAGATCTTCTTATGGCCTGCCGCCGAAGAGCAGGGCCTGCTGGGAGCGGCCGCGTATGTCGCCAACCCGGTCGTGCCGCTGGCGCAAACGGCCGCCGACCTCAATCTCGACAGCCTGAACTTCGTCGGCCGCACCCGCGATATCGGCGTCGCCGGCGCGGAGCGCAGCAGTCTGTACGAGACCTCGAGCCAGGTGGCAAAGTCGATGGGCCTGAAGATCGCGCCAAGCACGCCGGACATGTCGGGGGCCTACTTCCGCGCCGACCACTTCGCGTTCGCCAAGGCGGGCGTGCCGGCGTTTAACGTCGGCTCGGCCGTATTCTCGGGCGATGGTCACTTCGAGTTCGAACAGCACCAGAATGCGTCGAGCACCAACATCAAGGGCTTCAAGGACCACTACCACCAGGTCAGCGATGCATACCGGCCGGAGTGGGATTTGTCCGGCATGGTGCAGCAAGCCCAGTTCACGCTCAACCTGGGTTACGCGGTCGCGAACGCACCTGGCATGCCAACCTGGAAGAAGGGTGAAGCATTCGGCAGCGTCAAGCGCAAGTAAGCGCAAGTAAGCGCAAGTGAGCGCAAGTCAGCCCGGCTAAGCGCGCCAGCCAGCGCTCACGCGGAAGCAGCCGCGCCACTGGCCGCCGCAGTCAGGATGCGATCCAGGTCGGCCATGTCGACCGGCTTGACCAGATGATGGTCGAACCCGGCCTGGCTACTGGCATCGCGGTCCCGGGACTGGCCATAGCCGGTGACGGCCACCAGCAAGGCATGCGCTGTGGCCGGGGCCGCGCGCAGGCGGCGGGCCAGTTCGTGGCCATCCATGCCGGGCAGGCCGATGTCGAGCAGGCAGGCGTCGGGTAGGAACTGCGCGGCGCGCAGCAAGGCATCGAACGGATCGTGTTCGACGGCCACCTCGTGCCCGGCAGCGCTGACGTACATCGCCAGCACCTGGGCTGCATCGATATTGTCGTCCACTACCAGCACCTTGAGCTGCTGCGTCACACCGGTCCGGGGCATGTCCGCAGCGCTGCTGCCGGCGCTGTTGCCGGCGCTGCATGGCAGCGTCACGATGAAGGTGCTGCCCAGGCCCTGGCCGGGGCTCTCCATGCGCACGCTGCCGCCATGCAGCTGCACCAGGCTGCGCACCAGCGCGAGCCCGATGCCAAGGCCGCCTTGCGTGCGGTCGGGTGTGCGCTCGCCCTGCACGAACATCTCGAACGCACGGTCCATTTCTTCGGGCAGCATGCCGATGCCGTTGTCCGCCACCACGATGCGCAGCCGCGATGCGTCCAGTTCGAGCGCCACCCGTAGCTTGCCGCCGGCAGGCGTGAACTTGACCGCGTTGTGCAACAGGTTGCCCACCACCTGCACCAGGCGCTTGCGGTCGCCCATCACCCAGCCCGGCGTCGCCGGCAGCGACGATTCCAGCGTGTGGCCGCGCTGGTGCAGCGGTTCCTGGATTTGTTCCATCGCTTCGGCCAGCACTTCGTTGACATCGATGCGGGTTTTCGACAACGCCACCAGGCCGCGCGTGACGCGTGAAACGTCCAGCAGGTCGTCCACCAGGCCGGCCATGTGCCGCGCCTGGCGCGCGATGATGGCGCTGATCTGGCGCGTGCGCGTCGGGTCGAGTGTGTCATGGCCCAGCAACTGCGCGCCCGAGGCGATCGGCGCCAGCGGATTGCGTAGTTCATGCGCGAGCATCGCCAGAAATTCGTTCTTGCGCTGGTCGGCCTGGCGCAGCGCTTCTTCGGCGTTGACGCGGTCGGTCACGTCCTGGATCGTGCCGCGCAGCGACAAGACGCCCCCGTCGCCGTCCTGTACCGCCTCGCAGTGCAGGTCGATCCAGATGCGGTGGCCTTCTGCGTGCAGCACCTGCAGCTGCAGCCTTCCGCTGCCACCGGTGCGTTGCAGCTCGCGGATCAGGGCATTGGCGCGCTGCCACGATTCTTCGGGCAGCAGCACGCCACGCTGCTCGTCGAACGGCGGCAGTTCGCGCCCGTAGATGTGCGGCACCGATTCGGACGTCACCAAGGCGCCGCCCGGCAGTTGCATGTGCCAGGTGCCGAAGCGCGCCATGCGGTGCGCGTCGCGCAGTTCGGCTTCCTTGACGGCCAGGGCCTGCGCACGTTCGCCGAGCAGCGTCGATGCGGCGCCGATGGCCTCGGCCACTTCGGCCGCTTCCTTGACGTGCACTTGCGTGAAGCGTGGCGGTGTTTCGCCTTTGCCCAGCGCCAGCGCGGGCATGGTCAGGGCCTGGACCGAACGCGCGAGGCGCCCGCCGATCTGCCACGCCAGCCACAAGCCGACGGCGAACAGCAGCAGCACGCCGGTCAACAGTGCGGCGAGTGGTTCGAACAGCACCTGGTTCAGATTCGCGCGTGGTATGCCGATCGCCACGTGCCAGCCGGTGGCTTCAGAGCTCGAGTAGAAGGTGAGCTGGGCGGTGCCTTCCTGCGACACCGACGGCACGATCCCTTCGCGCTTGCGCTCGATGGCATGGAACAGCGGATCGGTGACGCGGTTGCCGACAAAGCGTTCGGGACTCAGGTTGCGCGCAAAGATGGTACCCCCGGCGTCGATGACCGACGCACGCGCGCCATCCGACACTGATTTGGGCGTGAGCATGTCGTCGAAATAGTCGGGCCGCACGCCGACGCTCAGTATGTAAGCCACGCTGCCATCGATCATTACCGGCACGTCGACGCTGACGATGGGCTGGCCGACGACCTTGCTGACGAAAACCCGAGAAATGGCCGGCCGGCCGCTGGCGAATACTTGTTCCAGCGAATCGGATGCTTCGATCGGAAGCCGTTCGCCGTAGGCCAAGGCGGTGTTGAGAATCTGCTCGCCGCTGCGCTCGCGCAGCACGGCGGTCATGCCGTCGCCGGCCAGTTGCAGTGCTGCGCGCGCCTGGCGGTGCACGCGCGGGAAATCACGTTCCTGAAGTGCGTCGAGCGTCGACAGGGTCTGGGCAATGACCTGCGCCTGCAGCAGCTTGCTATCGACCGTGTGCACGAGCGCGCGCACGGTCTGCATGGTGTTGCGCTCGAACTGGGCGCGGCTTTTCTGGTACTGATGGACGAACAGGAGCGATGCGCCAACCACGCCCGGCAACAGCGTCACCAGGACAAGCCAGAGCAAATAAGCCCGCAGCGGCCTGCGGGATATGGTGGACGATATGCCAGTCACATTGCTTTCCAGAACGTTCAATCCGGCGAATTCTACGCCACAAACGGTTGGCGCACACGCTCGTTCAACGATGCGGGCGGCAGGGTCGGTCGGTCAGCGCCGGTTGCGAGTAAACAGTGTCTTGTAATAGATTGCCGTCGCGTGCCAGCGGCCATTGGGCGTACAAGCGTACTCGGGCAACTCGCCGACCCGCTCGTAGCCGCTCTGTTGCACCAGCCGTTCGACGCCCGAACCCACTGCGGCATCCAGAAATAACAGGCCACGACGCAAGGCCAGCGCTTCGATCTCGAGGGCTTGCATCAGCGCCATCCCGATGCCGCTGCCCCGTACGGTGCAGTGTACGAGCAACTGTTGCACTTGGGCGCGGTTGTGACCATTTGGCTTCGTACATAATTCGAGCTGGATACTGCCAACCAGTACGCCCTCACGTTCTGCTGCCAATAAGACGCGTTGTCCCAGTCCCACTTCTTCCGCGATGCCTTGCCAGTAGGCGTCGAGTTGATCCTGGTCAAGGCCGTTGACGAATCCCAGCGAATGGCCATCGGCGACGGCATCGAGCAGCAGCGTGCTCAGGTACGGCATCGACTCGGCGATAGTGCGTGGATCGAGTCTGCGGATGATCATAAAGCTCCCGGAACTGATGGTGGATGGATTATCCATTTATCGCAAGCACGATGCGTGCCACATGGGCCATATCGATATGACAAGGCGATACGACGTGTTGTGGGCGCACCATACTTTTTACCTAAACCAGGTTTTATTTTCTGGTATTGACATCGATCTATCGACATTGCGAAAAGGCGCTTGTAATGTTCTCTTAGGGTAACTATCTTCAGTACCCGCGCTCTACAAGGATCACCATGACAGGACTAAACAAGAAACGCCATCCCATGGCGCTGGCAAATCTGCGTATCGGCAAGCGGCTGGCATTGGGCTTTGGCCTGATCTGCATCATGCTGGTCGTAATGGTCGTGCTGAGCAACGCGATGCTGGCCCGCACCAACGCCGGGACCGCCGAGATCGTCAACGAGCGCATGCCGCGCATCGCGCTGACGACCCAGATGCAGGACAGGATCAACGATATCGCCATCTCGCTGCGCAATATGATCCTCAGCGAGAGCGGCTCCGACCACCGGCGCCAGGTCAAGGACATCAAGGTCGCGCGGGCTGCCATGGATGACATCCTGGTCAAGCTGCGGGCGTCACTGCGTGACCCGAAAGCGCTTGAATTGCTCGGTCAGATGGAAAAAGAAACCGCGCTCTACAAGGCCGGACAGGATGCCATGATCAAGCACCTCGATGCCGAGGAAGTCGACGAGGCGCGCGCGCTGCTTGGCGAAGACCTGCGCCCGCTGCTGATGCGCCTGAAGCGGGCAACGGCCGAACAGACCGCGCTGCAGGTCGCGATCGCCAACGAGGCCGCGCGCGACGCCGCCACCACGTACCGCAATACCAGCCGCCTGATGTGGGGCCTGGGCGGCGTTGCAGTGCTGCTGTCGGTGCTGGCGGCGTGGGCGATCACGCGCTCGATCACGCGGCCGCTGGCGCGGGCGCTGGAGGTGGCCAACACGGTCGCAGCCGGTGACCTGACCAGTCGCATCGAGGTGACCACACATGACGAAACGGGCCAGCTGCTGCAAGCGCTCAAGACCATGAATGAAAACCTGGCGCGCACCGTCGGCACCGTGCGCGTGGGGACCGACACGATTGCGGTGGCGGCTGCCGAAGTGGCGGCGGGCAGCCACGATTTGTCGATCCGTACCGAGCAGCAGGCCGCGGCGCTGGAAGAAGCCGCGTCGTCGATGGAACAGCTGACAGCGACGGTGCGCCAGAATGCAGACAATGCGCGCCAGGCCAATGTGATGGCGGGCCTGGCCTCGAGCGTCGCATCGCGCGGCGGTGACGTGATCGAGAAGGTGGTTGGCACCATGGACGGCATCAACACGTCGTCGAACAAGATCACCGACATCATCGGCGTCATCGATGGCATCGCGTTCCAGACCAATATCCTGGCCCTTAACGCTGCGGTGGAGGCGGCCCGCGCGGGCGAGCAGGGCAGGGGCTTTGCGGTGGTAGCGGGTGAGGTGCGCAATCTGGCGCAACGCTCGGCGGCGGCGGCCCGCGAGATCAAGGGCCTGATCCAGGATTCGAGCGACAAGGTCGCCGAGGGCGGCAAGCTGGTGGCGCAGGCTGGCCAGACCATGCGCGAGATCGTCGACAGCGTGCGCAGCGTGACCGACATCATGACCGAGATCAGCGCGGCGAGCCAGGAGCAGACCGCCGGCATCGAACAGATCAACCAGGCCGTGACGCAGATGGACGAGGGCACGCAGCAGAACGCGGCGCTGGTCGAAGAAGCAACGGCTGCGGCGACCTCGATGCGCGAGCAGGCGGCCCTGCTGGCGCAGGCGGTGGCGGTCTTCCAGATTGATGGGGAGCAGATGCAGGAGGCGTCCGCGGCAGCAACTGCGCCGCCGCCGGTGGTGCCGGCCAAGCTTGCTCCGGCGCGTGGCCCAATCGTGACAGCGGCCCCGGACCCAACCCCGGCGCCAACGCCGGCCCCGGCGCCGCGCAAGGCAATCGCATCGGCCAAGGCACTGCCCAAACCCAAGGCAGCGTCCGGCGCAACGCCGGTAGCGGAGGGGGATTGGGAAGAGTTCTGAGTTCTGAGTTCGGGCTGAGTTTGCCTTATGAACGGCATCGACAAACGGCAAGCTGCGGCTTGCCTTTTTTTTTTAGGCGCAGTCAACGTTATCTGTTGATGACACCGACTGCGCTGCGCAGCAACTGTTCCGCGGAACTTACCCGCCCCCCATCGAGGGCCCAGCGACATCATTGGCGTCATCGAGAGCATCGCTTTTCAGACCAATATCCTTGCGCTTAACGCGGCCGTGGAAGCGGCCCG
Organism: Massilia sp. MP_M2; assembly: GCF_039123635.1. NCBI lineage: Bacteria > Pseudomonadati > Pseudomonadota > Betaproteobacteria > Burkholderiales > Oxalobacteraceae > Massilia > Massilia sp. MP_M2. The sequence continues at coordinate 384,970 of NZ_JBCHJF010000001.1, read as the reverse complement.
TGCGGGCGAGCAGGGACGGGGCTTTGCGTTCGTGGCCAGCGAAGTGCGCAATCTGGCGCAGCGTTCGGCAGCGGCGGCCAAGGAAATCAAGACGCTGATCGGCGACTCGAGCAGCAAGGTGGCCGACGGCAGCAAGCTGGTGGCGCAGATGGACGAGGGCACGCAGCAGAACGCAGCGGTGTTGGCGTTCCGGATCCATGCGGTGCAGATGGCCGATGCGGCGCCGACGCCGGCACGGGCGCACGCCAAGCCGCGCGTCGCTGTCGCTGCTGACGAGTGGGACACGTTCTAAGCTGGTCCGGGCCTGCATGCCCGGATGGCGGGTGAGGAAAAACGGCAAGCCGCAGGGCTTGCCGTTTTTTTGTTGCGTGGTTTGAATGCAGCAGGTGCTGTCATCGTCAGCGATGGATGAGGCCGTTCGTATAACTCCGTGACCCCGTGACCCATGACCCCATGACCCCGTGACCCCGTCATTCCATGACGCCGTACGCCACGTATTCCCCTGAAACCTGTACGCTACCCGGTGAACCAACGTATCCCCTATTTAACGTTGACAGCGCCGACCGGCAAACCGCCGACGTAAAAAAACGGCAGACCCTGCGGTCTGCCGTTTTTATGTCCGTCACGCATCAAGCGACATGCGCTCGATGCGAAAGGGCGTCGCTTAGAACGAGTGACGCACGCCGACGTTGTAGACCTGTGGGTCCGAACCGAAGGCCGTCGCTGGCAGGGCGATGGTGCCCGATGGCGAGGTCAGCGAGAACACGCCGTTGTTGTTGTTGCGCAGTTTTGCGTACGATGCGTACACGTTGGTGCGCTTCGACAGGGTGTAGCTGTAGGCAACGGTGACTGCCTTGCCTTCTGCGCCGGTCGCCAGTTCTTGCTGCTGGTAGTTCAGGAAGACGCGGTTGGCGCCGAAGCCGTACGACACGCCGGCGTTCTTCTGCTCATACTTGGCGCTGCGCAGGATGCCGGTTTCTGGGTCAGCAGCCATGTAGCCGGCGCGCACTTCGAAGTCGCCGAACTTGTAGCCGATACCTGCGTTGTACTCTTTGTCGTCGCCGGTCGCCAGGCGCTCGACGTTCTGATAACCCGCACCAACGTACAGGCCAGCGTTTGCGTATTCCAGCGAGACGCCGGTCACATCGCCCGATGGATCGATGCTGCGCTCACCGGCGCCGTACGCAGCGCGCACGGTGAAGCCGCTCAGAGCGTTGCTCTGGTAGTTGACCGAGTTCGACAGGCGACGGGTCAGGCGGTTGGCGCCGAAGGCAGCCAGGTTCGAACCGTAGAAGCCCTGGCCGAGGGTGTCCGATGCGGCAGCAACGGCAGCGATCGGGCCATATTCACGACCGACGGTCACGGTACCGAAGGCGCCTTGCAGGCCCACGACAGCGCGGCGCTGGAACATGTTCGAATCGGTTGCGCCGGTATCGACGGCAACAGCGGCTTCGATGTTGAACAGTGCCTTCAGACCATTGCCCAAGTCTTCGGTACCGCGGAAGCCGATGCGGCTGGCCGATTGGGTACCCGACGACACGACGGTGCGGCTGCTCTCGCCAGGCGCATCGTTGTTTTCAACACCGATCGACGCATCGACCATACCGTACATGGTGACGCTGGTTTGGGCTTGGGCGACGAGTGGCAGTGCCGACACGAGGGCGATGGCAAGAATTTTGTGCTTCATGGATGAATCTCCAGTGTTTGTTTGTGAAATAGCCTAGTAATCATGACATGCCCGACGGACATCTGTCACCGTGTTCGCCCAAGCGGAATTGTCACGAAAACGACCGCAATCGGCATCAAAAAAATTCAGACAGGACCTGATTCTCATAGGAGAACAACGCATTTCAATGGCCTTTTCAGCGGCGCGAATCGCTACTGCGAAGGGCTTAAAATATTGCTGAAAATCAACCAGCGGCGTTGCAGAGACGCCACATTCTCGGCCTTGACAGCTGCTGCAATGCGCAATAAAGGTGCACGCATGCGGTCTGACGTCCATCCAGCAATGGGCGCGGTTGTACCGAATCAGGACATATCCGCCTTGGTATCCCCACACGTCGTCGATTTTTTTGCACCGCAATAGTGCATCGCAGCATCCGTCACAGTCGTGCTGACAGCAACCGCGATCACTTGCAATGTCGATACGTAAATCGGTATCGGAACTGCGGAAAAATTGATTGGAACGTTCTCGGTGCATCTCCTACCATTCCGTACAGCATCGAAACAATAAAGTCGCACAGCGACGTATAACGATTAAGGAGACATATGACACGGTATTCACCGGGCAGCATTGCGCCCACATTTTCCCCGACCCCTCACACCGGTGCCTGCCGCAGGTTCGCCTTGCGTGCCACGGTCGCGGCCCTGGCCGGCGCTGGCCTGATCAGCGCGGCGACGGTCGGCGCACAGGAAGTCGGCGCCGCCACGGCGCCCGTCCCGGCCGCCAGCGCGCCGTCGAACGCCGAAAACAACACGGCGCGCGCCGGTGCCGACCGCGATGCGGCCGTCGTCATGGTCACCGGGACTCGCCAGGCCGCGCAGAGCGCTCAGACCATCAAGCGCAACGCCGAGCAGGTGCTCGATTCGATCGTCGCCGACGACATCGGCAAATTTCCCGACAAGAACGTGGCCGAGATCCTGGGTCGCGTGCCGGGCGTGCAGGTCATCCGCCAGAACGGCGAAGCCGGCAACGTCGTCATCCGTGGTCTGGGCGGCATCACGACGCTGTACAACGGCCGCGAGATGTTCACCGCCGCCGGGCGCAGCCTGTTCCTGGCCGATGTGCCGGTTGCCATGCTGCAGCGCGTGGACGTCTACAAATCGCAGGGCGCCGACATGGTCGAAGGCGGCACCTCGGGCGTCATCGACGTGCGCACCAACCGGCCATTCGATTTCAAGGGCGCGCAGGCCGCCTTCAATGTGCGCGGCGAGCACCGTGACAAGGCCGACAAGATCGATCCGAACGTCTCGGGCCTGCTGTCGAACCGCTGGAAAACGGCCATGGGCGAGATCGGCCTGCTGGGCGGCCTGTCGTACCAGCGCGGCCGCTACCATGACGAAACCGCCTTCGTGGGCGAACCTCGCACGATCGACCGCGGCATCATCGGCGCGCCATCGATGGGCCGTGTGATGAGCGGCGGCGATCGCGAACGCCTGGCCGGCAACCTGTCGGCCCAGTGGCGCCCGTCGAGCGACCTCGAGCTCTACGCCGAGAGCTTCTCGACCAAGATCGACCACGACTCGCAAAGCATCTTTTTCGTGGGTGACCTGCCGATCAACAATCCCGGCTCCACCGTCACGCCGATGCCGGGCTCGAACTATCTCGGTTCGATCAGCAATCCCAACGTGAACAACTTCACGCTGAGCTCGACCCAGGCGCGGCGCGACGATTCGGAAACCCACCAGGGCGCCGTCGGCGCGATCTGGAAGGCCACCCCCGGCGTGCGCGTCAGCGGCGAGGTGGTGCGCACGGTCAGCAAGTACAGCCAGAAGAATCCGATCCTCGACACGGTCATGAACATGTCGAAGTCGATCAATGCCGAAGTGCGCGACGGTGGCGGCTACCTGGAGTACCCGGGCACCGACATGACGGATCCGGCCAACTGGACGATGTTCGCGCTGTTCGATAACCACAACCGCTCGCGCGGCGCGGCCACCGACTGGCGCGGCGACGTGGCCTGGACGCCGGAGGCCGATGGCTTCTTCAAGGAACTCAGCGTGGGCGCACGGCACGTCCAGCGCGACGCCTCGTTCGTGCACGAGCTGAACGGCTACACGGCCGCGCCGAATGCGTTCACGCCGAACGCGATCAAGGTCACCGACTTCCCGGGCCTGAACTGCACCAGCCCGAAAACGGGCGGCGACTACGGGATGAACCAGTTCTATGCGCCGTGCCGGGACTACCTGCTCGACAACACGGGTGCGATCCGCCAGGTCATCAAGGGCAATCCGGATCCGCAACCGGACAATCCGCTGTCGTTCTACTCGGACCGCGAGCAGTCGAGCGCCGCCTACATCAAGGCCAATTTCGGCTTCGATGCATGGTCGCTGCCGATCGACGGCACCGCTGGCCTGCGCTACGTGAAAACCAAGCAGCGCATCAGCGGCTTCTCGTCCACGGCCGGGGTGGTCTCGCCCGTCACCGTCTCGAGCACCACCAATGACGTGCTGCCGAGCCTGTCGATGCGCGCCCACTTCAGGCAAGACCTGATCGGCCGCCTGTCGGCCAGCAAGGCGATCGAACGGGCGCCGTTCGGCGACTTCAATCCGGGCCTGACGCTGTTCCCGTCCACCACCACGACGCTGGCCACTGGCAGCGCCGGCAACCCGAACCTCAAGCCGCAAGAAGCGAGGAACGTCGACGTGGCGCTGGAGTGGTACTTCGCGCCGGCCGGCTCGATCACCGGCACGCTGTTCCAGCACGACTACGAAAACTACCTGCGCCGCAGCGCGCGGCCGGAAACGTATGACGGCATGACCTACAACGTCAGCCGCCCGTACAACGCGGTCGAGGGCAAGCTCAAAGGCGCCGAACTGGCGTACCAGCAGTTCTACACGAAGCTGCCGGGCTGGCTGGGCGGGCTCGGAATGCAGGCCAACGTGACCTGGATGGATGGCGGCCTGGCCGAAGCCGACGGCACCATCAACACGTTTGCGGGCATGTCGAAGCTGTCGGCCAACCTGGTCGCGCTGTACGAGTACGGCAAATGGTCGGGCCGCATTGCCTACAGCTGGCGCGACAAGTTCACCGCCGAGTACAACTACCGCGCGCTGCCGTACAACATCGTCGTGGATCCGCTCAAGACGCTCGACGCCTCGGTGTCGTACAAGCTGACCGACAAGCTGACGGTCACGCTCGACGGCAGCAACCTGCTGGACCAGTCGTACCACGACTACCATAGCGTGCCCGAGCTGCCGCGCGACGTGCGCCGCTACGACCGCGTGGTGGGACTGGCGCTCAGGTGGCGCAATTGAGGGGCGCCGGCCGGCCTTTACTGACGGCCGGCTGACCTGTTCCAACCGGGCGCCGCAGGATTTCCTGCCGCGCCCCGTCGTTGTTTTGATTGGATGGAAAACGTGCAAACGCAAAAACTCTCGACGCTTGAAAAAGTCGGCTTCGGCGCCGGCGACATGGCGCTCAATGTGGTGATCTCGTCGATGATGCTGATCATCACCTTCTTTTACACCGACATCTATGGCCTGCACGTGCGCGACCTGGCGGTGCTGTTCGTTGTCGTCAAGATCGTCGGCGCCGTGGCCGACCTGGCGATGGGGCAGGTGACCGATTCGGTCCTGACGCGCTGGGGGCGCTACCGCCCGTGGCTGCTGCTGCTCGCGGTGCCGTACGGCCTGTCGGTGTTCCTGGTGTTTTCCACACCAAGCTGGGACTACGACGCGAAACTGATCTGGGCCTACTCCACCTACATCCTCATGACCATCATGACGGCCGGCGTGGGCATTCCGTATATCTCGCTGATCAGCGGCCTGACCGCCGATCCGCAGCAGCGCCTGTCGGCCAACGGCTATCGGCTGTTCTTCGCCAAGGTGGGCGCCTTCATGGTGACGATCGTCGTGCCGATCCTGGCCGGCGCCTGGGACGGCGCGCATCCGGCTGCCGGCTACCAGGCGGCGATGGCGGTGATGGCCGCCATCGGCGTGCTGCTGTTCGTGTTCTGCTTCTTCACCACCACCGAGCGGGTCGTGCACAAGGTCGAGAAGCAGCCGTTGCTGGCGCAGGTGCGCGTGCTGCTCAAGAACGACCAGTGGCTGATCCTGTGCGCCGTGTGCGTGACCGGCACCATCGGCTACGTGATCCGCGGCTCGGTGGCGATCTACTATGCCAAGTACTACCTGGGCGGCGACACGGCGGCAGTATCGGCCTTCCTGTCGACCGGCGTGGCGGCGGCGATCCTGGCGATGGTGGTCTCGACCTGGACCACCAAGTTCTATTGCAAGGTCAAGCTGTTCCGGCATTCGCAGATCGCGGTGGCGGTGCTCAGCGTGATGATGTATTTCCTGGTGCAGCCCGGCGACATGGTGCTCGCCTTCGTCCTGTATTTCCTGCTCTCGCTGGTGGTGGACCTGCACGCGCCGGTATTCTGGTCGGCCATCGCCGAGACGATCGACTACGGCCAGGTCAAGACCGGCAAGCGCGTCTCGGGCTTCGCATTCGGCGGCATCTCGGTGTGCCAGAAGATCGGCATGGGCGTGGCCGGCTATATGGTCGGGATCCTGCTCGATTACTTCCGCTATGTGCCGAACCAGTCGCAATCGGCGCTGGCGCTGCAGGGCATTGCGCTGATGCTGTCGGTGATTCCGGGCTTCTTCCACTTCCTGATGGGGATGCTGATGTTCAAGTACCGGATCAGCGACGACTATTACATCACCGTCAAGCAGGACATGCAGGCGCACGGCTACGCGACCACCTGACAATCACATACAGAGAACAACGATGCAAGAAACCATCCTCCAGCCGCTGATCGAGCAACGCGCCGATCCCTATATCTACAAGCACACCGACGGCTACTATTACTTTACCGCGTCGGTGCCGCTGTACGACCGCATCGAACTGCGCCGCGCGACCACCATCGCCGGCCTGGCCACCGCGCCCACGGTCGATGCCTGGCACAAGCCCGAGACCGGCCCGTATTCCGAGCTGGTCTGGGCTCCCGAGCTGCACTTCAATGACGGCGCCTGGTATGTCTACTTTGCCGCCGCGCCCAGCCGCGCCATCAAGGACAAGCTGTTCCAGCACCGCATGTACGCGATCCGCAACCGCCATGCCAACCCGCTGGAAGGGGAGTGGGAATTCATGGGCCAGGTCGACACCGGCATCGACAGCTTCTGCCTCGATGCGACCACCTTCACCCACAAAGGCACGCTGTATTACCTGTGGGCGCAGAAGGACCCCGCCATCGAGGGCAATTCGAACCTGTACATCGCGCCGATGAAGACGCCCTGGCAGATCGAGGGTGCCCCGATCCTCCTGAGCAAACCGGAGCACGACTGGGAAACGATCGGCTTCTGGGTCAACGAAGGCCCGTCGGTCCTGCGCCGCAACGGCAAGATCTTCATCAGCTACTCGGCCAGCGCGACCGACCATAACTACGCCATGGGGTTGCTGTGGGCCGACGAAGACGCCGATCTGCTCGATCCGCGCGCGTGGACCAAGTCGGCGCAGCCCGTTTTGCGTACATGCTACGATCACGGCGTCTATGGGCCGGGCCACAACAGCTTCACGCTGGCCGAAGACAACGACACCGTGATGCTGGTCTACCACGCGCGCACCTACACCGAGATCGTCGGCGATCCGCTCTGGAACCCGGACCGCCACACCTTCGTGAAACCGTTGCGCTGGGACGACCAGGGCATGCCGGTGTTTGGCCGACCCTCCGTCTATTAAGGATCACATCACCGTGCAAACCGGTATCACGCAAGCGCCGTTCGGCCACCTGCCAGGCGGCGCCGCCGTCACCCAGTTCACGCTCACCAACGCCCATGGCATGGTGGCAAAGATCATCGACTTCGGCGGCATCATCACCGAACTGCACGCGCCGGACCGCGACGGCAGGTTCGCCGACGTGGTGCTCGGCTTCAATTCGATCGAGCCTTATTGCACCGACAGCCCGTACTTCGGCGCGCTGATCGGCCGCTACGGCAACCGTATCGCCAAGGGGCGCTTTACGCTCGATGGCGCGCAGGTCCAGCTGCCGGTCAACAACGGCAACAACCACCTGCACGGCGGCGCCAGCGGCTTCGATCGGGTCCTGTGGACGGCGACCGTCGATGGCGCCAGCCTGCGCCTGGCCTACCGCAGCGTCGACGGCGAGATGGGCTATCCCGGCAACCTCGATGTCACGGTCGTCTACCAGCTCAATGACGCCAACGAACTGGTGGTGCGTTTCCACGCCGTGACCGACAAGGCGACGCCCGTCAACCTGACCCAGCACAGTTACTTCAACCTGGCTGGCGATGGCGACATCCTGGGGCACTACCTGACCATCGATGCCGACAGCTTCGTGGCGATCGACAGCGAATCGATTCCCACCGGCGAACTCACGCCGGTCACCGGCACGCCGTTCGACTTTCGCCTGCCGCGCCAGATCGGCGAGCGGATCGGGCAGCCTGACAAGCAGCTGCGCCACGGCAGCGGTTACGACCACAATCTCGTCCTGAACAAGCCGCAAGGCACGACGTTGACCAGGGCGGCACGGGTGAGCGAACCCGTCTCGGGCCGCGTGCTGGAACTATGGACGCAGGAACCCGGCGTGCAGTTCTACAGCGGGAACTTCCTCGACGGGTCGCTATCCGGCAAGGGCCGCAGCTACGGGCACCGCAGCGGCTTGTGCCTGGAGCCGCAGCATTTCCCCGATTCGCCGAACCAGCCGCAGTTCCCGAACGTGATCCTGCGCCCGGGCGAGGCGTATGCCACCGAGTCGCGCTTTCGTTTTACCACCGAGGCAGCTTGATGGAGGTGCTGACCGACACCCGGCACGAGCTGGGCGAGTGCGTGCTGTGGTGCGAGCGCACCGGCCGCCTGCTGTGGACCGATATTCCCGCCGCTACCCTGTGGGCCTACACGCCGGCCACCGGCCGTACGGCGAGCTGGCCGATGCCCGAGCGCCTGTGCTGTTTCGCGCTGACCGGCAGCGACGACCGCCTGCTGCTGGGGCTGGCGTCCGGTCTCGCGTTCTTCACTTTCTCGAGCGGCAAGGTCACGCGCATCTGCGATGTCGAACCGGACATTCCATCCACGCGCATCAACGATGGTCGCTGCGATCGCCAGGGGCGTTTCGTGTTCGGCATGTTCAACCAGGCCGAGAATCCGAAGCACGCACTGGGCGGCTTCTACCGCCTCAACCTCGACCTGTCGCTCGAACGCCTGCCGCTGCCCAACGCCGCCATCGCCAACAGTATCTGCTTCAGTCCCAACGGGCGCCGCATGTACTTTGCCGACTCGGCGCAAAAGGCGATCCTGTACGCCGACTACAACCCGTGCAGCGCCGAAGTGGGCCGCGTGCACACGTTCGTCGCGGCCGATGCCGTGCCGGGCGAGCCTGACGGCTCGACGATCGACGCCGCCGGCTATCTGTGGAGCACGCGCTGGGGCGCGGGCATCGTGGCGCGCTTTGCGCCCGACGGCCAGCTCGAGCGGACAGTGTCGCTGGCGGCGCCGCAGCCGAGCTGCCCGGCCTTCGGCGGGCCCGACCTGACGACGCTGTTCGTCACCAGCGCCCATCTTGGCATGTCGGATCAACAGCGTGCGGCCGCGCCGCTGTCGGGTGCGTTGTTTGCGCAGGCGCTCGAATTGCGCGGCCTGCCCGAATCGCGTTTCCTGCACGTTTGACGGCTAGTTATCGATACGAAAAACGGTATCGATCTTCGTTAAAATTTGATTAGTAAGTTATCTGCCCGGACTTTAGACTTCCTCTCGGTAATCAAGTGATATGGACAGCGGCACCATGCACGCTTCATCCAGAGAATAACGAGGAGATACGATGTCCGAGGCAAAGAAAAAGACGCCGCTGCGTTCTGCGGCATGGTTTGGCACGCAGGATAAAAACGGGTTCATGTACCGCAGCTGGATGAAGAACCAGGGCATACCCGACCACGAATTCCAGGGCAAGCCGATCATCGGCATCTGCAACACCTGGTCCGAACTGACCCCGTGCAATGCGCACTTCCGCAAACTGGCCGAGCACGTCAAGCGCGGCATCCTCGAAGCGGGCGGCTTCCCCGTTGAATTTCCCGTGTTTTCGAACGGCGAATCCAATCTGCGCCCGACGGCAATGCTGACCCGGAATCTGGCCAGCATGGACGTCGAGGAATCCATCCGCGGCAATCCGATGGATGCGGTCGTGCTGCTGGTCGGCTGCGACAAGACCACGCCGGCGCTGCTGATGGGCGCGGCCAGCGTCGACCTGCCGACGATCGTCGTCACCGGCGGCCCGATGCTCAACGGTAAACTGAACGGCAAGGACATCGGCTCCGGCACCGCCGTCTGGCAGTTGCACGAGCAGGCCAAGGCCGGCACGATCACGATGCACGAATTCCTGTCGGCCGAAGCGGGCCACTCACGCAGCGCGGGCACCTGCAACACGATGGGCACGGCGTCGACGATGGCCTGCATGGCCGAAGCGCTGGGCACCTCGCTGCCGCACAACGCGGCGATTCCCGCCGTGGATGCGCGCCGCTACGTGCTGGCGCACATGTCGGGCATGCGCATCGTCGAGATGGTGCACGAAGACCTGCGCCTGTCGAAGATCCTCACCCGCGCAAACTTCGAGAACGCCATCCGCGTGAATGCGGCCATCGGCGGCTCGACCAATGCCGTGATCCACCTGAAGGCCATTGCCGGGCGGGTGGGCGTGCCGCTCGAACTGGAAGACTGGACCCGCATCGGCAAGGGCACGCCGACCGTGGTCGACCTGCTGCCATCGGGGCGCTTCCTGATGGAAGAGTTTTATTACGCGGGCGGCTTGCCGGCCGTGATTCGCCGCCTGGGCGAGGGTGGCCTGATTCCCAACAAGGATGCGCTGACCGTCAACGGCAACACGCTGTGGGAAAACTGCGTCGCCGCGCCGATCTATAACGATGACGTCGTGCGCCAGCTGGACAATCCGCTGATCGCGGACGGCGGCATCTGCATCCTGCGCGGCAATCTCGCGCCGCGCGGCGCCGTACTCAAACCGTCGGCTGCCTCGCCGCACCTGATGCAGCATCGGGGGCGCGCCGTGGTGTTTGAAGACTTCGATCACTACAAGCAGCGCATCCTCGACCCGGACCTGGACGTCGACGAAAACTCTGTGCTCCTGATGAAGAACTGCGGCCCGAAAGGGTATCCGGGCATGGCCGAAGTGGGCAATATGGGCTTGCCGCCCAAGCTGCTGGCCAGGGGCATCACCGACATGGTGCGCATCTCGGACGCGCGCATGAGCGGCACGGCATATGGCACCGTGGTGCTGCACGTGGCGCCGGAAGCGATGGACGGCGGCCCGCTGGGTATCGTGCAGGACGGCGACATGATCCAGCTCGATTGCCATAACGGGCTGCTCAACGTCGAACTGCCGGATGCCGAGATCGTGCGCCGGCTGGCCGAGCGCGCCGAAAAGAACAAGCCCGTGCAGCACAGCGGCTACCAGCGCCTGTACCTCGATCACGTGATGCAGGCCGACGACGGCTGCGATTTCGATTTCCTCGTCGGCTGCCGTGGCTCGGCGGTGCCGAAGCATTCCCACTGAACCAAGAACCGAGGAGACCAGAGCATGCTGCTCATCCAATTTCTGACCGAAGCGCAGGAGCGCCGGGTCGGCATCCTGGCCGGCGCCACCATCCGCGTCATCGATGGCTACACCACCACCCTGGAGCTCGCACGCGCCGCCATTGGCAGTTGCCAGGGTCTTGCCCAGCTGGCCGAGGGCGCTGCCGGCGCGCAGCATGTCGACTATGACGCCACCGCGCAGGCCGGCCGCATCCTGCCGCCGCTCGACCACCCGGACGCTGCCCACTGCTACGTGACCGGCACCGGCCTGACTCACCTGGGCAGCGCCGATGCCCGTGACGCCATGCACCAGAAGATCGGCGGCGATATCGCCGCGCTCAGCGACAGCATGAAGATGTTCCGCATGGGCGTCGAAGGCGGCAAGCCGCCGACCGGCACGGCCGGCGTGCAGCCGGAATGGTTCTACAAGGGCGATGGCTCGATCGTGCGCGCCACTGGCCAGGACCTCGAGATGCCGGCATTCTCGCTCGACGGCGGCGAAGAACCGGAGATCGCCGGCCTGTACCTGATCGGCGACGACGGGCACCCGTACCGCCTCGGTTACGCCATCGGCAACGAGTTTTCCGATCACGTGACCGAGCGCCAGAACTACCTGTACCTTGCGCATTCCAAGCTGCGCAACTGCGGCCTGGGGCCGGCGCTGCTGGTGGGCGACCTGCCGGCGCACGTCGCGGGCGTCTCGCGCATCATCGGCGCGGATGGCCAGGTGCGCTGGGAAAAGCACTTCGTCAGCGGCGAGCAGAACATGTCGCACACGCTCGAGAACCTCGAGCACCACCACTTCAAGTACGGCCTGTTCAAACGCGCCGGCGACGTCCACATCCACTTCTTCGGCACCGCCACGCTGAGCTTTGCCGATGGCGTCCAGGTCAGCGAGGGAGAAATCTTCGAAGTCGCGTCGCCCACCTTCGGCCCGGCGCTGCGCAACCGCCTCGCGGTGCAAGCTACGCCTTACACGAAAGTGACCGCCTTATGAACCTCACCGGCGACGCCATCATCAACGGCCTTGCAGAGCGCGGCGGCGCGGGCGCGTTCCAGGCCTGGGCGCCGGGCCAGCGCGAGCACATCGAGCCGGCCTTCCACATGGTCACGCCCGAGCAGATCGACCGCGCCTGCACGCTGGCGGGCGATGCCTTCGACGCCTTTCGTGCAACGGGCGACGCGGCCCGTGCGCAGTTTCTCGAGACCGTGGCCGAGCAGGTGCTGGCCATCGGCGACGCGCTGATCGAACGTGCGATGCTGGAGACCGGCCTGCCGCGCGTGCGCCTGGAAGGTGAGCGCATGCGCACCGTGGGCCAGCTGCGTTTGTTTGCCACGCTGCTGCGCGAAGGGTCATGGAACGACGCGCGCCTGGACACGGCGCTGCCTGATCGTGCGCCGCCCCGGCCCGACCTGCGCATGCGCCTGATCGGCGTCGGCCCGGTGGCCGTGTTCGCCGCCAGTAACTTCCCGCTGGCGTTCTCGGTTGCCGGTGGCGACACGGCGGCCGCGTTTGCGGCCGGTTGTCCGGTCGTGCTCAAGGCCCATTCGGCCCACCCGGGCACGTCGGAACTCGTGGGCCGCGCCGTCGCACGGGCCGTCGCGCAATGCGGCTTGCCGGCCGGCGTGTTTGCGCTGTTGAGCGGGACTGGCAACGGCATCGGCCAGCGCCTGGTGGCGCACCCGGCGATCCAGGCCGTGGGCTTTACCGGCTCGCGCTCGGGCGGCCTGGCCCTGATGGCGGTGGCGGCCGCGCGCAAGCAGCCGATTCCCGTGTATGCCGAAATGAGCTCGATCAATCCGGTATTCCTGCTGCCCGAGGCGCTGGCCAACCGCGGCGAGGAGATCGGCAAGGGCTTTGCCGCGTCGCTGACCATGGGCGTCGGCCAGTTCTGCACCAATCCCGGGCTGGTGCTGGCGGTCGACGGGCCGGGCCTGGATGCGTTTGCCAACGCCGCGAGCGACGCTTTGGCCGCGTCCAGCAGCGCCGTGATGCTCAACCAGGGCATTGCGGACAGCTACCGCAAAGGCGTCGAGGCGCTGGCCGGCAACGACGCGATCACGACGCTCGCACGGGTGGCGCACGAAGAAGGCAAGGGCGGCGCGGCGTTGTTTCGCACCACGGCCGATGAATTCCTGGCACGCACCGAGCTGCACGACGAAGTGTTCGGCCCCGCCTCGGTGCTGGTGGTCTGCAAGGATGCGGGCAACATGCGCGACGTGGCCGAGGCCATCGAAGGCCAGCTGACCGCCACGCTGCAGCTCGACGCGGGCGACATCGCGGCCGCCCGAATGCTGCTGCCGACGCTGGAGCGCAAGGTGGGCCGCATCCTGGCCAACGGGTATCCTACCGGCGTCGAGGTCTCGACGGCGATGGTGCATGGCGGGCCGTTCCCGTCGACGGCCGATGGCCGCAGCACCTCCGTGGGAACGGGCGCGATCAGCCGCTTCCTGCGACCGGTCTGCTACCAGAACCTGCCGGCCGCACTGCTGCCGGCGGTCCTGCAAGACGGCAACCCGCTGGGCGCCTGGCGGCGCCGGGATGGCGCGCTCACCAAAGAGTGAGCGGGCAGACAACAACAAGATGGAGACAAGCATGCAACACATGGCGAACTACCCGAGCCTGAGGGACCGGCGGGTGTTTGTGACGGGCGGCGGCACCGGTATCGGCGCGGCCATCGTGGAAGCGTTCGTGGCGCAGGGCGCCATCGTCGCGTTCGTGGACATCGCGCGCGACGCCAGCGAAGCGCTGTGCGCGCAGCTGGCCGGGGCCGGCCACCGGGCGCCGGCGTATCGATACTGCGACATCACCGACATCCCCGCGCTGCAGCGCACGATGGCCGAACTGGCCGCGCAACTGGGCGACTTCGAGGTGCTGGTCAACAATGCAGCGAACGACCAGCGCCACGATATCCAGGACGTCTCGCTCGACTACTGGAACGAGCGCATCGCGATCAACCAGCGCCCGATGTTCTTTACCTGCCAGGCGGTCTTGCCGGGCATGAAAAAGAAGGGCGGCGGCTCGATCATCAATTTCAGTTCGATGTCCTGGCATGCCAAGGGCGCCGGCTATCCGGTCTATGCGACGACCAAGGCCGCCGTGATCGGCCTGACGCGCAGCCTGGCGCGTGACCTCGGACCGTTCGGCGTGCGGGTCAACACCGTCACGCCCGGCTGGGTCATGACGCAGCGGCAGATCGACTTGTGGGTGGACGACGCGGCCGAAGAAGAGATCAAGAAAGCGCAGTGCCTGCCGGGCAAGCTGATGCCACAGGATGTCGCGCGCATGGTGCTGTTCCTGGGCGCCGACGATAGCCAGATGTGCACGGCGCAGGATTTCGTCGTGGATGCCGGCTGGACCTGAGATGCGCCGGCCGTCACATCGCGGCACAGGTCAATAAAACAAGCCTGCAACAACAAGCAGGCAAAACCAATGGAGACAATGTTGAAAGCACTCAAACCCCTCATCCTCGCATGCGGCCTGGCCGCCATGCCCGCCTTTGCCCAGGTCAGCGTGTCGGTCGACACCGGCAAGCCTGGCCCCGTCATCAACAAGAACGTGTATGGCCAGTTTGCCGAACACCTTGGCACCGGCATCTACGGCGGCCTGTGGGTCGGCCAGAACTCGTCTATTCCGAATACCCGCGGCTGGCGCAATGACGTCGTCGGCGCGTTGAAGGAACTGAAGGTCCCGCTGGTGCGCTGGCCGGGCGGCTGCTTTGCCGATGAATACCACTGGCGCGACGGCATCGGCGCGCGCAACAAGCGCCCGGTCAAGGTCAACACGCACTGGGGCGGCGTGGCCGAAGACAACGCCGTGGGCACGCACGAATTCTTCGACCTGGTCGAGATTCTGGGCACCGAAGCCTACATCAACGGCAACCTGGGTTCCGGTACGCCGCAAGAGATGGCCGAGTGGCTCGAGTACATGACGTCGGACACCAAGTCGTCCCTGGCCGAACTGCGCCGCAAGAACGGCCGCAAGGCGCCGTACAAGGTGGCCTATTTCGGCATCGGCAACGAAGCCTGGGGCTGCGGCGGCAACATGAAGCCGGAATACTATGCCAACCTGTACAACCACTACGCGACGTTCCTGAAAACGCCACCGGATGCGCGACCGAAAATGGTCGCCAGCGGCGGCAACGACAACGACACCAGGTGGACCGAGGTACTGAGCAAGGAGGCCGCGCGCGGCACCGACGGCATCAGCTATCACTACTACACGCTGCCGACCGGCGTGTGGGAAAAGAAGGGCGCCGCCACCGGCTTCCCGGAATCGGAATGGTTCTCGACCATGCAGCAAACGCTGCGCATGGACCAGCATATCAAGCAGAACATCGCCATCCTCGACAAGAACGATCCCGAGAAGAAAATCGGGTTCTATGTCGACGAGTGGGGCACCTGGTACGACGTCGAACCGGGCACCAATCCGGGCTTCCTGTTCCAGCGTAACACCCTGCGCGACGCGGTCGTGGCGGCGCTGAACTTCAACATCTTCCATGCCCACGCCGAGCGCGTGCGCATGACGAACATCGCGCAGATGGTCAACGTGCTGCAGGCGATGATCATCACCGACAAGGAGAAGATGCTGCTGACGCCAACCTACCACGCGTACAAGATGTACATCCCGTTCCAGGATGCGACATCGCTGCCGGTGGCGGTCGACAACGACGTGGCCTATTCGAGCAATGGCAAGGGCGTGCCGGGCATCAGCGCCACGGCGGCGCGCGCCAGGGACGGCAAGGTATATATCGCGCTGGTCAATACGCACCCGACGCGCGCCAGCGATGTCACGCTCAACGTGGCGGGCCTGACGGTCGGCGGCGTCGCGGGCCAGGTGCTGACGGCCGACGCGATGGACGCGCACAACACGTTCGAGAAGCCACAGGCGATCAAGCCGGCGCCGTTCAGCGCGAGGGCGCAGGATGGCAAGCTGACGATCAAGGTCCCGGCCAAGGCCGTGATGGTCTTCGCGGTCGAGGCGTAAGTGCGGGCCGCACACCTCGTGTGGGCGGCGCTGGCGATTGTCAGCGCGGCCAGCGCCGCCGGCGGCGCCAGTGCCGCGCAGGTCGGCGTGCACGACCCGGTCATGGCAAAGCAGGGCGCGCGCTACTACCTGTTCAGCACCGGCCCCGGGATCACGTTCTACAGTTCGACCGACCTGACGAACTGGAAGCCGGAAGGGCGCGTCTTCAAGGAGGGCCCGGCCTGGGCGCCACGGGCCGCGCCGACCTTCGACGGTCATATCTGGGCGCCCGATATCTACCAACACGACGGCAAGTACTACCTGTACTACTCGGTGTCGGGCTTCGGCAAGAACACGTCGGCCATCGGCGTGACCGTCAACACGACGCTCGACCCGCGTTCGCCCGCCTACAAATGGGAAGACCATGGCCCGGTCGTGCAGTCGGTGCCGGGGCGCGACCTGTGGAACGCCATCGACGCGCAGGTGATCGACGACGCCAAAGGGACGCCGTGGATGTCGTTCGGCTCGTTCTGGGGCGGCCTGAAACTGGTCATGCTCGACGCCAGCCGCACCCGGCTCGCCGAGCCGCAGGAATGGCACACGATCGCGCGCCGCGAGCGGCCGGCCTTCACGCCGGACGACGAGGCCGGGCCGGCGCAGATCGAGGCGCCCTTTATCTTCCCGAAGAACGGCTGGTACTACCTGTTTGCCTCATGGGACCTGTGCTGCAAGGGCAAGGACAGCACGTACAAGGTGGTGGTGGGCCGTGCGAAAACGATCACCGGGCCCTACCTCGACCGCAACGGCGTCGACCTGGCCAAGGGCGGCGGCACGCTCGTGATCGCGGGCGACAGCGACTGGCGTGGCCTGGGCCACAACAGCGCCTATACATTCGACGGCAAGGACTACATGGTGCTGCACGCGTACGAGACCGCTGACCGCTTCAAGCAGAAGCTGAAGGTGCTGGACATGGGCTGGGACCGGGATGGCTGGCCGGTGCTCGATCAGAAGGACCTGAATCGCTACCAGAGCGCGCTGCAGCCATGAAGGTTCGCCTCCTGGCATGGCTGCTGCTGGGAGCAGGTACGCTGGCGCAGGCGGCCGCGCCGTTTCCGCTGGCCGACGTGCGGCTGGGCGCGGGGCCGTTCCTCGACGCCCAGACCACCAACCTGAATTACCTGATGGCGATGGAGCCGGACCGCCTGCTTGCACCGTTCCTGCGCGAAGCCGGACTGGCACCGCGCAAGCCGAGCTACGGCAACTGGGAATCCTCGGGCCTGGATGGTCACATGGGCGGGCATTACCTGTCGGCGCTGGCGCTCATGTACGCGTCCACCGGCGACGCCGAAACGCTGCGCCGCCTGAATTACATGGTCGCCGAGCTGCAGCGCGCGCAGCACGCCAACGGCGACGGCTACCTCGGCGGCATCCCGGGTGGCCGCCAGGCCTGGCGCGATGTCGCGGCCGGCAAGCTCGAAGCCGATGGCTTCTCGGTCAACGGCAAGTGGGTGCCGTGGTACAACCTGCACAAGGTCTATGCGGGTCTGCGCGATGCCTACCGCTATGGCGGCAACGCGGACGCTTGCGCCATGCTGGTTGCGCTGTCCGACTGGGCGCTGGCCTTGACCACGCGCCTGTCGCCGGAACAGATGCAGGCGATGCTGCGCAGCGAGCATGGCGGCATGAACGAGATCTTCGTCGATGTCGCCGAGATCACCGGCAACAAGAAGTACCTCGACCTCGCACTGCGCTTTTCGCACCAGGCGATCCTGCAGCCGCTGGCCCGCCACGACGACCAGCTCACCGGCCTGCATGCCAACACGCAGATCCCGAAGGTCATTGGTTTTCAGCGTATCCATGATGCGACGGGGCGCAAGGACATGGGCGACGCGGCCAGGTTCTTCTGGCAGACGGTGGTGGACAAGCGCTCGGTGGCGATCGGCGGTAACAGCGTCAAGGAGCATTTCCACAGCCAGGACGACTTCGCGCCGATGGTGCATGACGTCGAAGGGCCGGAGACCTGCAACACCTACAATATGCTCAAGCTGACGCAGATGCTGTTCGCGGCCGAGCAAAAGGGCGCGTACGGCGACTATTACGAGCGCGCGCTGTACAACCACATCCTGTCGTCGCAGCGCCCGCAAGGCGGGTTCGTGTATTTCACGCCGCTGCGGCCGAATCACTACCGCGTGTATTCGCAGCCCGACCAGGGCATGTGGTGCTGCGTGGGCTCGGGCATCGAAAGCCACGCCAAGTACGGTGAATTCATCTACGCGCACGAAAAGGACACCTTGTTCGTCAATCTGTTCATGGCCTCGACCCTCGACTGGAAAGCGCAGGGTGTCCGGCTGACGCAGGCGACCCGCTTCCCGGATGCCGAGACGACGCGCCTGACGATCGACCGCGTCACGCCCGGCTCGGACACGTTCACGGTCAAGATCCGCTATCCCGGTTGGGTGGCGCCGGGTCGCATGACGGTGCAGGTCAATGGCAGGCCGGTCAAGCCTGATGCCGGGCCGGGTGGCTACGTGGCGCTCACGCGCAGCTGGCGCGCAGACGACCGGATCGACGTGCGCCTGCCGATGACCACGCACCTGGAGCAGCTGCCGGACAAGTCCAACTACTACACGGTCCTGCACGGCCCGGTGGTGCTCGCGGCCAGGACACGGATGCCGGGCGACGAGCGGCTGCAGTATCTGGCCGACGACGCGCGCATGGGCCACATCGCATCCGGGCCGGTCTGCCCGATGGAATCGGCGCCGATGTTCGTC
Source organism: Massilia sp. MP_M2 (assembly GCF_039123635.1). Lineage (NCBI taxonomy): Bacteria > Pseudomonadati > Pseudomonadota > Betaproteobacteria > Burkholderiales > Oxalobacteraceae > Massilia > Massilia sp. MP_M2. The sequence goes on along the minus strand of NZ_JBCHJF010000001.1, from coordinate 365,970 downwards.
AGCGATTCGATGGACTTCATCCGCAGATTCAAGCCGGTGGCGGGCAAGCCATTGACGTTCACCGCGCCGGGGCTGGTGCATGGCGCAGACGGACCAGCCACCGAGTTCGTGCCGTTCTTCCGCCTGCACGAATCGCGTTACACGATGGTCTGGCAGCACGCGACGCCGGTCGGGCTGAAGGCGCAGCAGGCGGCCAATGCAGCGGGCGAAGCAGAGCGCCTGGCGCTCGATGCGCGCACCATCGACCAGGTCGCACCGGGCGAGCAGCAACCGGAGTCCGACCATTTCTTCAAGGGCGAGGGCATCGACGCCGGTGTCAATAGCGGGCGCCACTGGCGCCATGCATCGAAGTGGTTCAGCTACGAACTGAAGGATCCGAAGCAGGAAGCCAGCGTGCTGCGGCTGACCTATGCAAAGGCCGATGCGGGGCGGCGTTTCGCTATCCTGATCAATGGCCGGTTGCTGGCCAACGTCACGCTGACCGCCGACGCGGCCGGGGATTTCTACACGGTCGACTACCCGATTCCGGCCGCGCTGAGGGACGCCGCGCAAGGTCTACTCAACGTGCGCTTTGTCGCGCAGGCCGGTTCGCTGGCCGGCGGGCTGTATGGGCTGCGGCTGCTGCGCTGAGGTTGACGCCAGACGTCAGGCGCCGCTACAGCATCCGCACCCAGTTGCCCTTGTACAGAATCGGTCCGGTCGGCCCGCCGGCGCCGGGCGAACCGCCGCGCGGTTCGAGCGACACAGCCAGCGTGGCGATATCGTCGCCGATCGCGCTGCCAGTTAGTGGCAGCTCAATCGCGCCTTCCGGCGGGATCACGCCGAGCGAACGGGGCGCGCCTTGCTTGGGAACGGCCCACAATTGCAGCGACTTGTCGGCAGCCACTGGTGCGTTCTCGACCAGGCGCGCCGTGAACACGCGGCGCTCGCTGTCGGCGGTCAGCAGCAGCGCCGTGCGTGCCTTGTCATCGATCAGCGTGGCGACCAGATCGACCTGCGGCGCCTCGACCAGCGTCGAGCGCAGCACGCCCACCATCAGCAAGGTCGCCGCCAGTGACGCGAGGCTCAGCGAACGCCAGAAGGTCAGCGACTCGGTGCGCCAGAACTGCCAGGCCGCGTGCGCACGTTGTTGCACTTGGCCCAGGCCCAGGCGGCGTTCGATCGCGCGCCACACCTGGGCACGCGGCGCTTGCGCACCCGAGAATTCGGCCATCGGCATCAGGCGTTCCTGCCATTCGGCGGTCAGGCGCCGCAGGTTCGCGTCGTCACGCAGATAGCGCTCGAAACGCCGGCGCGCGCCGCCCCTGAGCGTGCCGAGGACATACTCGGCCGCCAGCTTGTCGCACAGTTGCGGGTTGTTGCGGATATTCATGTTCGTTCGCCTTTAACCAGGCAGGTCTTGAGTCGCTCCAGGCTGCGGCGGATCCAGGTCTTGACGGTACCGATCGGTATCGCCATCTGCTGCGCCACCTCGCTGTGCGACAGGTCGTGGAAGAAGGCCAGGCCGACGACTTGCCGGTGCGCCCCTTCGAGCAACGACATGCAGTAGGCCAGCGCCTTGGCGTCATGGCTGATGAGCAGCGCGTCGATCGGCGTGGCGCGCGGATCCTGCAAGGCCGCCATGATCTCGACATCGAAGACGGTGCCGTCGATGTCGAGGTCGTGAGCACAGCGACGCAGCAGGTCGAGCGATTTGTTGCGCACGATCGTCGTCATCCAGGTCATGGGCGCGGCCAGGTGGCGCTGGTAACCGGCAGCGCCGTTCCAGATCGCCACGAATCCCTCCTGCAGTGCTTCTTCAGCCAGTTCGCGCTTGCCTAATATACGCAGCGCGTAGCCGAACAGTTTCGGCGAAATGGTGTCATACAACGCGCGGAAGGCCGCAGCGTCACCTTGTGCTGCGCCGTGCAGCCAGATTGCCAGCTGTTCGGGATCGGGATGAAGGGTATCTGGCACTGCCATCCTTGGACGTTGTGTGAGTGAAGAATCGGGTGAAATTGACAATATCATATCGACCCGCTCGCGCTCGCACGGCTGGCCGGCACACCGTGCTGAACATATTTTTTGAAATAGTTGAAACCGATTCAATCGTGCGTCAGTACAAGTCATACGCGCTGATGATGGGTCACAGCCAGATTTTCACAGCCAGGTTTTCTGGTTGACTTACCCAAGCAGACGCAAGCCCATTTACTTGATCGCATCAACCGGAGACACACCATGACAGACACGAATGTGACATTGGCATTGCTCGAATCACGCAAGGAAAAGCTGGAAAAGCGCCGCTCGTTCTTCAAGAACGTGGGAGGGATCAGCGTCGGTATGGTGGGCGGCACCTTCCTGTCCGCCTGTGGCGGCTCGGTCAAGGACGCCATCGCGCAGGCAGCGCAGCCGACCGATATCGACATCCTCAACTTCGCGCTGAACCTCGAGTACCTCGAAGCGCAGTTCTATTCGTACGCGGTGTTCGGCACCGGTCTGGCCGCAAGCCTGACGGGCGGCACGGGCACGCAAGGCGCCGTGACGGGGGGACGCGCAGTCGCATTCAAGGATCCGCTGGTCGCGCAATATGCCAAGGAAATCGCGCAGGATGAAATCGCGCACGTGGGCTTCCTGCGCGCGGCGCTTGGCACGGCGGCCGTTGCCCAGCCGGCGATCGACATCGGCGGCACCGACCCGAACGGCGCGTTTTCGACCGCTGCCCGCGCGGCGGGCCTGGTGGGGCCGGGTGTTGCGTTCGACCCGTATGCCAACGATGAAAACTTCCTGCTCGGCGCGTTCATCTTCGAAGACGTCGGTGTGACCGCTTACAAGGGCGCGTCGCCGCTGATCACGAACAAGACCTTCCTCGAAGCGGCAGCGGGCATCCTGGCGGCCGAGGCGTATCACGCCGGCATCGTGCGCACCGTGCTGTATTCGAAAGGGCTGACGGCGCCGACGCTGCGCACGGCGGCCACGGCGATCTCGAATGCACGCGATAGCCTCGACGGTTCGACCGACGTCGATCAGGGCATTGTCAATGCGACCGACAGCAGCGTGTCGAACATCGTTCCGCTCGACAAGGACGGCATCGCCTTCAGTCGTACGCCGGGTGACGTGCTCAATATCGTGTACCTGACCAAGGAATCGGTCACGATGGGCGGCTTCTTCCCGCGTGGTGTGAACGGGCTGCTCAATATGAGCTCTGCCTACGTCTGATTGCCAGTAATACCCGTGCGATGCGGTATCGTTTTACCGCATCGCGCTTGATATCCAAAAACGTATCAATCGCCGCAAAAAATTGATTGGATCAGTATCACACTTTGTCCTACGATTGCAGAACAACAATATCGGAGACAAGTGATGCGATTCACCCGCAGGAAGTTCCTGGGCGTAGCCACGGCTGCCACCTTCGCAGCAACCCATCCGGCGTTCGCCGCCAAACCCCTGACGATCGGCTTTTCGCAAGTCGGCGCCGAGAGTGAATGGCGCACCGCGAACACCACCTCGATCAAGGACGCCGCCAAAAAAGCCGGTGTCGTCATGAAATTTGCCGATGCCCAGCAGCGTCAGGAAAACCAGGTCAAGGCCATCCGTTCATTCATCGCGCAGCGCGTCGACATCATCGCGTTCTCGCCCGTCGTCGAATCGGGCTGGGATACCGTGCTGCGGGAAGCCAAGGCCGCCAAAATTCCCGTCATCCTCACCGACCGCGGCGTGAAAGTTGCCGACCCGTCGCTGTACGTCACGCTGCTCGGTTCCGACTTCGTGGAAGAAGGTCGCCGCGCCGCCCGCTGGCTGGTCGAACACGCGAAAAAGAACCCGGGCCGCGCCTACAACATCGTTGAGCTGCAAGGAACTGTCGGTTCGGCACCGGCCATCGACCGCAAGGCCGGCTTTGCCGAGGTGATCAAGGGCGAGCCGCGCCTGAAGATGCTGCGTTCGCAGACGGGCGACTTCACCCGCACCAAGGGCAAGGAAGTGATGGAAGCGTTCCTCAAGTCCGAGGGCAAGAACATCACCGTCCTGTACGCGCACAACGACGACATGGCCATCGGCGCGATCCAGGCGATCGAGGAAGCGGGCATCAAGCCCGGCAAGGACATCCTCGTGATCTCGATTGACGGTGTGCGCGGCGCGTTCGAGGCCATGTTGCAGGGCAAGCTGAACGTGACGGTCGAATGCAACCCGTTGCTCGGTCCCCAGCTGATGCAGGCCGCGCTGGCGGTCAAGGCGGGTAAACCAGTCCCCAAACGCATCGTCGTCAACGAGGGCGTGTTCCCGGCTGAAGTGGCCGCGAAGGAATTCCCGAACCGTCGCTATTGAGGCGGCCATGCTCCCCACGACAACGCAGGCGCCGGTCCTGGAAGTGACCGGCATCCACAAGCAGTTTCCCGGCGTGCGCGCGCTGTCGGATGCGGGCCTGCGCCTGTATCCGGGCGAAGTCCACACGCTGATGGGCCAGAACGGCGCGGGCAAGTCCACGCTGATCAAAGTGCTCACGGGCGTCTACCAGCCCGATCGTGGCAGCATCGTGTTCGCTGGCGAGGCGATCGCGCCGCGTTCGACGCAGCATGCGCAGGACCTGGGCATCAGCACCGTGTACCAGGAAGTAAACCTGTGCCCGAACCTGTCGGTCGCCGAGAACATCTTCATCGGCCGCTATCCGCGACGCTGGGGCATGATCGACTGGCGCCGGATGCGGCAGCAGGCGCAGGCGCTGTTGACGCGCCTGCAGGTGCACATCGATGTGCGCCAGCCGCTGGCCAGCTTCCCGCTGGCGATCCAGCAGATGGTGGCCATTGCGCGCGCGCTGAGCATTTCGGCGCGCGTGCTGATCCTGGACGAACCCACGTCGAGCCTCGACGAAGCCGAAGTCCAGCTGCTGTTTTCCAACCTGCGCGCGCTGCGCGAGCAGGGCATGGCGATTCTGTTCGTCACGCACTTCCTGGAGCAGACTTACGCGATCTCGGACCGCATCACCGTGATGCGCAACGGCGAGCGGGAAGGCGAGTACCTGTGCGGCGACTTGTCGCGCCTGGCGCTGGTCAACAAGATGATCGGTGCTGCGCCCGATGCCCAGGAGCCGCCTGCCACCGGCCAGCACGCGGCGCAAACACCCAGCGTCGCGGCGGGCGAGATCGTCCTGCGCACGCGCGGCGCTGCCCGGCGCGGCGTGCTCGCGCCGCTGGACCTCGTGCTGCGCAAGGGCGAAATGCTGGGCCTTGCCGGCCTGCTCGGATCCGGCCGCACCGAAACCGCGCGCATGCTGTTCGGCGCCGACCGGATCGACAGCGGCGCGATCGAGATCAAGGGCCGTGCGTGCGCCCTGGCCACGCCACGTGACGCGATCGCGCACGGCGTCGGTTTTTGTTCCGAGGACCGCAAGCACGAAGGCGCGATCCTCGACCTGTCGGTGCGCGAAAACCTGATCCTTGCCCTGCAGGCGCGCCAGGGCCTGCTGCGTGCGATTCCGCTGCGCCGCCAGCAGGCGCTGGCCGATCACTATGTGCAGCAACTGGGGATCAAGACGGCGAGCATCGAGACGCCCATCGGCACGCTCTCGGGCGGCAACCAGCAAAAAGTGCTGCTGGCGCGCTGGCTGGCCACCGAACCGAGCTTGATGATCCTCGACGAACCGACGCGCGGCATCGACGTGCGCGCCAAGCAGGAGATCATGGATTACGTCACGAGCCTGTGCCGCAAGGGCATGTCGATCCTGTTCATTTCGTCCGAACTGCCGGAAGTGCTGCGCGTGAGCGACCGCATTGTCGTCATGCGCGACCGCAAGGCCTGCGGCGAGTACGGACGCGGTGAACTCGACGACAGAACGGTGCTGCACGTGATTGCCGGGGAGGGCGCGTGATGGCGGTCAACGACATCCCGGCGCTGCAGCCGCCCCCACAGTCGTCCCTGACGTCACGCATACTGGCGCACCGCCTGTTCCGGCCCCTGACCGCGCTGGCCGTGCTGCTGCTGATCGACTTCCTGCTGATTCCCGGCTTCTTCCATCTGGAGGTCCGCGACGGCCACTTGTATGGCGCGCTGGTCGACATCGTCAACCGCGCGGCGCCCCTGATGCTGGCGGCGATCGGCATGACGCTGGTGATTGCCACGCGCGGCATCGACATCTCGGTCGGTGCCGTGGTCGCGCTGTCCGGCACCGTCGCCTCGATGCTCATTGGCGGCACGATGGTGATGCAGGATGGCGTACCGGTGTACCTGGCCGACACGCCGATGCTGGTGGCGATTGCCGCCGCCCTCGGCGCGGCGCTGCTGTGCGGCCTGTGGAACGGTGCGCTCGTCGCCGGCCTGGGCCTGCAGCCGATCGTCGCGACGCTGATCCTGATGGTGGCGGGGCGCGGCCTGGCCCAGTTGCTCACCGATGGCCAGATCGTCACGGTCTACTACCAGCCGTACTTTTTCCTGGGCAGCGGGTATCTGTTCGGCTTGCCGTTCGCGCTGTTTGTCGTGGCCGTGGTGTTCGGTGTCACGGCGCTGCTGCTGCGCCACACGGCGCTGGGGTTGTTCATCCAGGCGGTGGGCATCAATCCCGTGGCGGCGCGCCTGGCCGGCATCCGCACGGCGGCGCTGATCGTGTTCGTCTACGTGTTCGCGGCCACCTGCGCCGGCATGGCGGGCCTGTTAATCAGTTCCAACGTGAAGAGCGCGGATGCCAACAACGCCGGCCTGATGCTCGAACTGGACGCCATCCTGGCCGTCACGCTGGGCGGCACGTCGCTCGCGGGCGGCAAATTCAGCCTGGCCGGTTCGCTCGTCGGGGCGCTGATCATCCAGACGCTCACCTACACCATCTATTCGCTGGGCGTCCCGCCCGAGGTCAATATGGTCGTCAAGTCGGTTGTCGTATTTTTGGTCTGTATCTCGCAGTCCGACCAGTTCAGGCAGTTGTGGCAGCGGAGGCGCGCATGAATGTCCATCTGCTTGCGAAGGCCCCGTCCTTCACGTCCCTCGTCACGGTGGCGCTGCTGGTGGCGATGCTGCTCGTCGGCGGCGCGCTGTACGACGGCTTCCTGTCGCTGCAAGTGCTGCTCAATCTCCTGATCGACAATGCGTTTTTGCTCGTGATCGCGATCGGCATGGGCTTCGTGATCCTCTCCGGCGGGATCGACCTGTCGGTGGGCGCCGTGCTCGCGCTGGCGACGATGATCGCGGCCTGGCTCCTGCAGGTGGCGCACTGGCCGCCGCTGGCGGTGATCGCCTTTGTGCTGCTGCTGGGCGCCGGGTTCGGCGCGGGCATGGGCGCGATCATCCACTACTTCCGGCTGCAGCCATTCATCGTCACGCTGGCCGGCATGTTTCTCGCGCGCGGCCTGTGCTACCTGATCAGCATCGAGTCGATCACGATCGACGACCCGCTGTTCGTCGCGATGTCTCAAACCCAGATGCCGTTCTTCGGGGGCTTTCTGTCGCCCGGCGCGCTGATCGCGCTGGGCATGCTGGGCCTGGCCATCTGGCTGGCGCACTACAGCGGCTTTGGCCGCGCCGTGTATGCGATCGGCGGCAATGAAACCTCGGCTGCGATGATGGGGCTGGCGGTCGGGCGCACCAAGGTGCTCGTGTATGCGTTGAGCAGCTTTTGCGCCGCTCTGGCCGGGGTGCTGTTCGCGTTCTACATGCTGTCCGGTTACGGGCTGCATGCGCAGGGTACCGAGCTCGATGCCATCGCCGCCGTCGTCATCGGCGGCACGCTGCTCACGGGCGGCTACGGCTATGTGGCCGGCGCGCTGTCGGGCGTGCTGGTGCTGGGCACGATCCAGACGCTGATCGCCTTCGACGGCACGCTCAGTTCGTGGTGGACGAGGATCGTGATCGGCGGCCTGCTGTTCGTGTTCTGCGTCGTCCAGCGCGTGATGGCATTCGGAAGAAAATAAAAGAAGGAGACACCATGAAACACACCATATTCGCAGCGCTGCTGTGCGCGAGCGCCTGCGCGCACGCCGCCAACCCGATCGTCAGGGACATCTTCACGGCCGACCCGGCGGCGCTGGTCGACAAGGGCCGCGTGTACCTGTACGTCGGCAAGGATGACGCACCGGCGGGCGGCAAGGATTACGTCATGAACGAGTGGCGCGTCTACTCGAGCTGCGACATGCAGCGCTGGACCGACCACGGCTCGCCGCTGCGTTATTCCACCTTTACATGGGCCGGGCGCGATGCCTGGGCTTCGGACATCGTCCGGCGCGGCGACAAGTATTATTTCTATTCGACGGTCGACCATGCGACGATTCCCGGCAAGGCGATCGGCGTGGCGGTGTCGGACAGCCCGACCGGCCCGTTCGTCGATGCACTGGGCCGCGCGCTGGTGACGAACGACATGACGAAGCAGACGCAGATCCTGTGGGATGATATCGACCCGGCCGTGTTCATCGACGACGATGGCCAGGCATATCTGTATTGGGGCAATACGGTCATGAAGTATGTCAAACTCAAGCCGAACATGATCGAGTTCGACGGCCCGATTCAGACCACGGGCCTGGACAATTTCGTCGAGGCAGCCTATGTCCACAAGCACAAGGGCACGTATTATTTGACTTACTCGCGCCACTTTCCCGAAGAAACCGTGGCCATGCGCGGCCCGGGCGTGCATGGCCCGTGGTCGATGGATGGCGTCATCATGGAAAAGAACACCAATGTGAAGACCATCCACCAGGCGATCGTCGACTTCAACGGCAAGTCGTACATTTTTTACCATAACGGCAAGCTGCCGACGGGGGGCGAATTCCGCCGCTCGGTCGCAGTCGAGGAGTTGCACTACGCGCCGGACGGCAAGATACTGCCAGTCGCGCAAACGAGCGCCGGGCCTGCCGCCAATCCATCGCCGGGCTGCACGTGATCTGATGGAGACGACCAACCCCAACTGGTTTTTGAAGGCGCGCCTGAAAACGCGCCAGTTGCTGCTGCTGATTGCGCTGGACGACTACCGCAACATTCACCGGGCGGCCGAAGAACTGCACATGACGCAGCCGGCGGCATCGAAACAGGTCAAGGATCTGGAAGAGATGCTCGATGTGCGCCTGTTCGAGCGCCTGCCGCGCGGGATGGAGCCGACCATCTACGGCGAGACGATGATCCGCCACGCGCGCATGGCCCTGACCAGCCTGGCGCTGGCGCACGACGACATCGTCGCGCTCAAGGCCGGCCTGGCGGGGCAGGTCGAGGTAGGTGTGATCATGACGCCGGCGATGGCGCTGCTCCCGCGCGCCATCGCCCGCATCAAGGAGCAGGCGCCGCTGCTGCGCATCGGCGTGCAGCTCGAGTCGAGCAATGTGCTGCTCGATAAGCTCAAGCACGGCACGCTTGACTTCATGATCGGGCGCATTCTCGAAAAAGAAGATTCCACCGGGCTCATCTACGAAGAGCTGACCGAGGAGCCGGCCTGCGCGGTCGTGCGGCCCGATCATCCTTTGCTCGATAGCAGGAACCTGACGCTCGAGGAGCTTGTCGGGCGGCCCTGGATCCTTCCGCCACCGGGCAGCATCCTGCGTCACCGCTTCGACATGATGTTCCTGCGCGCCGGCCTGCAGCCGCCGGTGAACGTCGTCGATACGACGGCGCTGTTACTGGTCACCGCGCTGTTGCAGCAAACCGACGCATTACACGTGATGCCGCAGGAAGTCGCGCAATATTATGCGTCGCTGAATGTGATGCGGATCTTGCCGATCGATTTGCCCTGCAAGATGGATGCGTTCGGCATCATTCGCCAGCAGGATCATTTGCTGTCTCCTGGGGCGGAGTTGCTGCTGGGCGCCGTGCGCGCCGCTGCTGCAGAGATCTATTAGGACTGTGGCATCCCCGCCACCCCTGATCGACACCTCAGGTGTAACGGGCGCGGCCCAGTTTGGTTGCTCGCTATAATCGGCTCAACAAGAGTACGTTGGCGGCGCCGCAGCAGCAGGGCAGGATCAGATGTTCCAGGGTATCGAGCTGGCCAGCCTTGCAAGAACCACACTGGGTATTCCTGATGAGTAATCTGAGCGGCTTCATGCGGATGGTCGGCGGCAGTGCCACACTGTCCGGCGACCCCACTGGGCTGGACGCGCCTGCGCCAGCCGCGGCCGCGCCGTCGGCGCTGTTTGCATCCGCCCCTGCAGCGGCATTCACCTCCCGGACTGCATCGACCGAGCCGGCACCGTTTGAGCCCGTGCTGTTCGAGCCCGCCACTTGGCCCGATGGCCTGCGCGCCATTGCCGATCTGATTCAGGCGTCGCGGTTCCCGATGTTTCTCGCCATCGGACGCGAGCTGCGCCTGTTCTACAACGATGCTTATTCTGACCTGTTGGGCGACAAGCACCCGGCTGCGCACGGTGCGCCCTACGCCAGCGTGCGCCCAGAGCTGTGGGACCGCATGCGGCCATACTTCCACGAGGTTTTGGCAGGCGAATCGGCCCAGCTCCAGCACGCGCTGATGGAATTCGAGCGCAACGGCAAGCGCGAACGGCGCTTTTTCTGCGTCTCGTTGTCGCCCGTGCGCCATGCCGGACAGGTGGCCGGCGTCTACTGCGTGCTCACCGAAACGACGTCCGACGTGCTGTCGGATTACCGCCACGCCTTCCATCAGAAGCTCGACGAAGCGCTCGACGGCCTGTATGACGCTGCCCACATCATGCGCGCGACGAGCGCCATGACCGGGCAGACGCTGGGCGTGGCGCGCGTGGGCTACGGCGAGATCGATGCCCCCGGGCACACGATCAGCATCGATTGCGACTGGACCAGCGGCGGCATGGCCAGCCTGGCCGGTTGCTCGCACCCGTTTGATGCGTTCGGTCCCGCGATCATGGCCAAGCTGCGCCAGGGCCGCAGCGTGCGCATCGACGACGTCGACGGCGACGAACGCAGTGCGCCGCATGCGGCGGCCTACGATGCCATCGGCGTGCGCGCGCTGGTGATGGTGCCGATCATCGAAGAAGGGCGCTTGTGCGCCGTGTTCTACCTGCACGAGCCGATGGCGCGCCACTGGACCGAACAAGAGGTGGCGCTGGCCGAAGACGTGGCGCGCCATACGCGTGAGGTGGCGCGCCGCTCGCGTGTCGAAGAAAACCTGCGCGACGAGAGCCGCATCCTCGAAACGGTCAACCGCGCCGGGCGCGCGCTGGCCTCGACGCTCGACCTGGACACGCTGGCGCAATCGATCACCGACGCCGGCACCGAACTGAGTGGCGCGCGCTTCGGTGCGTTCTTCTGCCATGCCGGGGGCCGGGGCGACCCGCGCCGCGATCCATTGCACGCGGCCACGCATGCGCAGATGCGCCTGCACGCGCTGTCGGGCGCATCGCGCGAGCAGTTCGAGCAGCTTGGGCCAGCGACGACGGATCTCTTGCGCCCGCTCATCGAGGGTGGCGCACCGGTGCGTAGCGACGACATCACGCTCGATCCGCATCACGCGGCGCTGGTGGCCGACGGCGCGCCACTGGCGCAGCTGCGCGTGCGCAGCTACCTCATGGTGCCGGTCGTGTCGCAATCGGGCAAGGTGCTCGGGGGGCTGTTCCTCGGGCATCCGGCGTCGGCCATGTTTACCGAACGCACCGAGCGCATCGTCGCCGGTCTCGCCGCGCAAGCCGCCTTGGCCATGGACAATGCGCACCTGTACGACATCGCGCAGACGTCGGCGCTCGAACGCGATGCGCTGCTGCAGAGCGAGCGGCTGGCGCGCGTGCAGGCCGAACGCCTCAGCCATACCAAGGATGAATTTCTGGCCATGCTGGCGCACGAGCTGCGCAACCCGCTCGCGCCGATCAGCAGCTCGGCCAGCTTGCTGAGTCTGCAGTTCGCGAACGAGCCGCGCATTTGCCAGACCAGTTCCATCATCAGCCGCCAGGTCAAGCACATGAGCCGCCTGATCGACGACCTGCTGGACGTCTCGCGCGTCACGCGCGGGCTGGTCAAGCTCAAGCTGGCGACGGTCGATTTTCGCGACGTGGTGAGCGGTGCGCTCGACCAGACCCGCCCGCTTGTGCTCGAAAAATCACACCACGTGACGGTGCAGCTGCCCGACACGCCGGTGTACGTGCGGGGCGACCAGACGCGCCTGGTGCAGAGCGTGGCCAATATCGTGGGCAATGCCGCCAAGTACACGCCCAAGGCCGGCACGCTGGCGCTGCGCCTGGTGTGCGGCGACGGGCGCATGATGCTCGAGGTGCGCGACAACGGTTCCGGCATGCCGCCCGAGCTCGTGCCCAATGTGTTTGACCTGTTCACACAGGGTGCGCGCACGCTTGCCCGCTCGCAGGGCGGACTGGGGCTGGGCCTCACGCTCGTCAAGCGCCTGATTGACCTGCACGATGGCGAGGTCACCGCGCACAGCGATGGCGTCGGTTGCGGCAGCACGTTCACGCTCTGCCTGCCGTGCGTGGGCGCGCGCGGCGACAATCACGACGACGAGGCGCCGCCGTCCGGGGCCGACCCGGTACGCGCCGTACTTGGCCGCCAGTTGCGCGTGCTGATCGTCGACGACAACACGGACGCCGCCGACAGCCTGGCAACGTTGCTGCAGGTGCAGGGCCACGCCACCGCCGTCGAATACGACGCCGTCTCGGCCCTGCGCCGCGCGCGTAGCGAGCACCCCGACGTGATGCTGATCGATATCGGCCTGCCTGACATCGATGGCTACCAGCTTGCCTCGAGCCTGCGCGCGCTGCCCGAGATGGCGGCCACGGTGCCGGTGGCCGTGACCGGCTATGGGCAAGCGAAAGACCGCGAACGGGCGCTCGAGGCCGGCTTTGTCCATCACCTTGTCAAACCGGTCGACATGACGGCGCTGGTGCGCATCCTGGAGTCGAGTGCAGCGCTGGCGGCGCAGGCCGAGGCAGCGGCTACATCGGTCGCATCGGCTGCATCGGCTTGAAATTTGCTGCCATCCATGGCGGGAGTATGATGTTGCTCCTGTCAATGAAAGGATGAGCATGACCGAATTTGTCATCACCGCACCCGAGACGGCGTCCGTGGCCATCGCCGGTTCCAGCGTGCGCTTCCCGGTGCGCCGCGTGTTCTGCGTGGGCCGCAACTACGCGGCCCACGCGCGCGAGATGGGCAGCGACCCGAATCGCGAACCACCGTTCTTCTTCACCAAGCCAGCCGACGCCGTCGTGCCGGCCAGCGGCGCGGTGCCGTATCCGCCATCGACGAACGACCTGCACCACGAAATCGAACTGGTGGTGGCGCTCAAGGCAGGCGGCAAGGACATCGATGCGGCGCAGGCGCTCGACCTGGTCTGGGGCTATGGCGTGGGCCTGGACCTGACCCGGCGCGACCTGCAGGCCGTGGCCAAGGACGCCGGTCGGCCGTGGGACATGGCCAAGGGCTTTGACGCGTCGGCCCCATGCAGCCCGTTGCATCCGGTCGGCGACGTGGGGCATCCGGCGCAGGCACGCATCTGGCTGGAAGTCAACGACACGCTGCGCCAGGAAGGCAACCTCGACGAAATGATCTGGCCGCTCGCGGACGTGATCGCGTCGTTGTCACGCCTCGTGACGCTGGCGCCGGGCGACCTCATTTATACGGGCACGCCATCCGGTGTCGGCGCCCTGCAGCCGGGCGACCGGGTGCGCGGCGGCGTCGACGGTGTCGACACGTTCGAACTGACCATCGCGCCACGCTGATCGGCCGGTCTCTGCAGGATGTGTGTTCTGCATCAACATGTGCGAAATTTGATACGCTAGGGATATCGGCGCACGTGGGGAGGTGGCAATGACACAGGTTGCATTGATTGCCGTACATGGCATGGGCGAGACCTTGCCCGACTATGCCGACGGCCTGCTGGCGCAATTGCGCACCCGCCTGGGTGCGCTGGCCGGCCGGGTCGTCATGCGTTCGGTCTACTACCAGGGCATCCTGCACGACAACCAGCGCATGGTCTGGGACCGCACGTCGGCCACCGGCCAGGTGCGCTACGCCGCGCTGCGCAAATTCGTCCTGTATGGTCTGGGCGACGCCGCCGGACTGGAAAACCGCAAGGAAATTCCCGGTTCGGTCTACGAGCAGGCGCAGGGCGAGATCGCCACCACGCTGCTGGCAGCCCATGCCGTGCGGCCCGGCATGCCGGTCGTGTTCGTCGCGCAGTCGCTTGGCGGCCAGGTGCTGTCGAGCTATCTGTACGATGCGCAGAAGGCGGCCGCCGGCAAGCCGGTCGGCGCCGGCATCTGGCGCGATATCGATGCCTGGTCCGGCGCGACGCTCGGCCGTTCGCTGACAGCAAGCGAACTGGCCTTCATCGGCGGCGCCACCTGCGCCGCTCTGGTCACCACCGGCTGCAATATTCCGATCTTTGTCGCCGCGCACCAGGAAATGCACATCATCCCGATCTCGCCGCCGACGTCGCTGTTCAAGTGGATCAACTTCTACGATCCCGACGACGTGCTGGGCTGGCCGCTGCAGCCGCTGTCGAGCGGCTACCGCGCGCTGGTCGAAGACCGCGTGATCAATGCCGGCGGCGGCGTGGGGGATTTCCTGATGCGCAGCTGGAATCCGCTGGCGCACAACACGTACTGGGACGATGACGCCGTGCTGGACGCCATCGCCGCGATGCTGCGCCGCCTGGCGGCGTAGCGGCGTAGCGGCGCTGCCAAGCTGCTACCGTTACGCAGCGAGCGCCGGCACCTTGCGCGCTGCCAGGGTAGGGCGCACCCGGCCGCCGGAGTCGCCCAGCTTGAATGCAGCAGCCACCTGCGCCAGTTGCGCTGCCTGCTCCTGCATGCTCGCCGCGGCAGCGGCAGCTTGCTCGACCAGCGCCGCGTTCTGCTGCGTCACATGGTCCATCTGCGTGATCGCTTCATTGACCTGGTTGATGCCTATGCGTTGCTCCTGCGTGGCGGTGCTGATCTCGGACATCATGTCGGTCACGCGCGCCACGCTGGCCACGACGTCGTCCATCGTGGCGCCGGCCTGCTGCACGAGCGCCGTGCCGGCATTCACCTGGGTCATCGAGTCGCCGATCAGGGACTTGATTTCGCGCGCCGCGCCGGCCGAGCGCTGCGCCAGGTTGCGCACTTCGGACGCCACCACGGCAAAGCCGCGCCCCTGTTCACCGGCGCGCGCTGCTTCCACGGCGGCATTCAAGGCCAGGATATTGGTCTGGAAGGCGATGCCGTCGATCACGCCGATGATGTCGACGATCTTGCGCGCCGAGGCGTCGATCGATCCCATCGTGTCGACGACTTGCCCGACGATGGCGCCGCCGCGCGCCGCAACATCCGAGGCCGTTTTTGCCAGGCCGTTGGCCTGCACCGCATTGTCGGCATTCTGGCGCACGGTGGCGGTCAATTCTTCCATCGAGGCGGCCGTCTCTTCCAGCGAGCTGGCCTGCTGCTCGGTGCGCGCGGACAGGTCGAGGTTGCCGGCTGCGATCTCGCTCGATGCGGTCGAGATGGCGTTGGTGCCTTGCTGGACTTGCGAAACCACCCGTACCAGCGAGCCGTTCATCGTTTCCAGCGAGCGCATCAGATCGCCGACCTGGTCTTTCGGGTAGGTCGCGAACGTGTGGCCGAGGTCGCCCGAGGCCACCGTTTCGGCGACATCGAGTGCGGCGTCCAGTGGCCGGGTGATGCTACGCGTGACCAGCACGGCGGCCACCGCGCCGATCAAGGTCGAGAGCAGTGCCAGCGACAGAACCAGTTGCGTGCTGCGCCCGTTCGCCGCCTCGATCGCCAGCGCCGTTTGGTCGATGCTCCTGCGCTGGATCTCCAGCAGGGCCAGCACCTGCGCGCCATAGGCGGCGGCAGCGGGCGCGAACACCTGTTCATAGGCCCGCTCGGCCGCGACGGCGTCGCCCGACGTGCGCGCGTTCATCACGGTTTCCTTGGCCTGCTGGTAGGTCTTGCGCAGGCCCAGGATCTCTTGCAGTTTCGCTTTTTCTTCAGGCGAGTCGAGCAGGGCTTCGACTTTCTTGAGGATGACGGTGGTGCCGGCAACGCTCTCCTTGATCGGCTTGGCGAACACGGCCGACAGGGTGCTGTCGGTGCTGCGCGCGATCAGCGAGGTGCGCGCAATGGCCGAATAGGTCAGCAAATACCAGTCCGACACCAGGCGTTCCTTGGTCAGCGGCTTTTGCATCATCTGCTGGGTGGCCTCGGCGCTGCTGCGTGTGGTGTAGAGGGCAAACGAGGTGCCGGCCAGCGACAGGACGAGCATGGTGGCAAAGCCGAGGGTGAGGCGGGAGCCGATACGGAGATTTTTTAACACGATGTCTTCACTTTGAAGAAAGGATTGAACGCCGGAAAAATGTCTTACGGCAAGTATCAACCCTTTAAACTTCAAATGAAATAGCAAGAAGACAGTATGTTGTAATGATGCAGCACAAACCTGAGGCTGCTCTAGCCCACTTATGCCTGACGGGTCAGCTTGAACAGCGTACGGACGTCACCGGCCACGGCGCCGCGCGCGTTCTTGATCAACGGCTGGCGGTAGCGTTCGAGCAACTCGCGCCGCGCCGCCTTCAGCAGGCCTAACTGGTCCAGCACCGCGTAGACGGTTGGATGCAGCGCGCGCACATTGCCATCGGCGATCTTGATCGCGATGCCGATCCCGGCCGAGCGGATGCCGATCGCCTGCACTGCGTCGGCGCCGATCTTGGTGACCCAGTCGCCGTCGCCTGCCGTCATCCAGTGCAGGTCGGTGCGTTCCTCGCCCGAGACCAGGTCGGGCCGGGCGATCATCGCGTCGCGCAGCGTGCCCATCGCGCCGCCCAGCTGCGGGTCTTGCGGACCATGCGCGAGGCGCGCGTACAGGTGCGCCAGGCGACTGAGCGGCATGGCGTAGTTGGGTGCCGAACAACCGTCCAGGCCGACCGGCAGCGCGCCGGGCGCCATCCCGATGGCATCGGCCAGCGTGCTGCGCACGGCCTGCTGCAGCGGGTGCGTGCGCTCGACGTAGTTCGCGGTGGGGACATCGTGCAGGCGGCACCATGCCAAAAAGCCGCTGTGCTTGCCGGAGCAGTTGTGGTGCAGCGGCGTCCAGTGGGCATCCTGCGGGGGCTTGGCGCCGGTGAACTCGTAGTGCAGCGGCACTGCGCAGCCGCATTCGAGGTGCCCGGGGTCGAGCCCGATCTTGTTGAGGATCGAGCTCACGCCATCGAGGTGCTTGGCTTCGCCCGAATGGCTCGCGCACAGCAGTGCGACTTCATCGCTGGAGAGAGCGAAGCGCGCCGGGCCGTCGGCCAGGATGAACGGCAGGGCCTGGAACGGCTTGAGCGCCGAGCGCGTGAAGGTCGGGTAATCCGGGTCGCCTGCCGACCACAACAGGCGCCCGTGCGTGTCGACGACGGCGACCGATCCGAGGTGCACGTTCTCGATCACGTTACCGCTGTCGGGGTAGCCGCGCGTGGTCGCGGCGAGGCGAATGACTGGCATGAGAGAGGGTCAATTGGCGTTGGAAAAACCCTACTGTACGACATACGTACGCAATGCAGACACACAGTTGAAACAAGGCGCGCTTTCATATATGCACCTCCCGTTCAACCCGCCGATTGCGCACTTCATCGTGCATTTTTGGCGCTTGATGCTCCTGGTGCTTGAACGCTTGTTACGGCTCGCTAGACTGGCTTCATCGTCAGGCAAAAAAGCGCTGGCGACACGGACTTCTCCGCCACCGACCTCAAAGGAATTTCCATCATGCGCCTCTTCCGCCCAGCCCTGTTTGCCGCCGCCGCGCTCGTCTCGCTGGCCAGCGCCGCCGAGCCCGTTACTGCCGCCAACGTCGACGTCATCAATGTGTGCGCCGCGCAGCCGAAGAAAGTCTACGTCGATCCGCTGATGTTCCAGCGCATGCAGGGCGCCTACAAGCTCGAGGACGGGCGCACGCTGCACGTGACGGGCAAGGGCCGCAAGCTGTACGCCGACTTGGGCGCCGGACCGCAGGAAATCGTCCACGTGGGAAGCGACCGCTTCGAGGCGGTCGGCAAGGATATGAGCGTGCGCTTCGACGGCGGGCCGTTCCCGCACACGGTTCACATCAAGGACGATGCCGGCCGTGTGCTGGCGTCAAGCCAGCGTTGAGCCGAAACGGCCGGCCTGGTAGTCGGTGATCGCCTGCGCGATTTCATCGCGGGTGTTCATGACGAACGGCCCGTGCGAGACGACCGGTTCACCGATCGGATCGGCATGCCCGAACAGCAGCAGCGAGCCGGACTCGGCGACGATCTCGAGCGTGTCGCCCTCCGCGCTCAGCTCCACCAGTTGGTAAGCGTTGGCGAGATCGCCGTGGTGACCCACGCCGATGCGTCCACGCACCACATACAGCAGCACGTTGCGACCTTGCAGGCCGGTGATGCGCAGCCGGCCACCGGCCTGCATCGCGACCGTGCTCATGAACACGCCGGTCAGCGACTGCACCGGGCCCGTGCTGCCATCCCACTCGCCCGCGATCAGGTTCAGCGTGACCTTGCCGTCGTCGAGCGATAACGCGGGAATGCTGTCCTGCTGCACGCCGGTGTAGGCGGGCGCCGTCATTTTCAGGCGCGACGGCAGGTTGACCCACAACTGCAGGATCTCGAGCGGACCGCCCGTCTCGAGAAACGCCTGCGGCGAGACTTCGGCGTGCACGATGCCGCTGCCAGCCGTCATCCACTGGATGCCGCCGGCGTGGATCACGCTTTCATGGCCGGCGCTGTCGCGGTGGGCCAGCATGCCTTCGACGATGAAGGTGACGGTTTCGAACCCCCGGTGCGGATGCGGGCCGAACGGCAGGCCGCGGTTGTGCGGGCCGTAGGTTTGCGGGCCGTGATGGTTCAGGAACAGGAAGGGATCGATCTGGTCGAGCTGGGGCGAGGGCACGGGGCGCTGCGTCAGCAGGTCGCCGATGTCGTCGCGCAGCGCGGCGTGCGTGCGCAGGAAGGTCTTGTCGGTCATCGTGAGGCTGTCCTGTAGTGGGGATGCGTAACGATACGCTGAAAGTGGCCGTCACGTTCACAGCGGTGACGGAAGGCGCTATGCTGGTTCTTTTGCAAACCTGCAACCCTTGGAGAACGGCCCAGTATGTACAAGAACGTCTGCCTTGCCAGCCTGTTGCTGGCCTCATCCACTGTCCTGGCTGCCGCATCTGCTGCCGCATCTGCTGCCGCATCTGCTGCAGCCCCCAGCGAGGTCGCCGTCAACGCCGCCAAGTATGCGGTGGCCACCTACCGCAACGATGTCGTCGACACGCTCGCCAAGCTGGTGAGCTTCAACACGGTGGCCGATCCGCGCTACCCGTCGGACCAGAACCCGGTCCATGCTGCGTTCAAGGCCGCGCTCAAGGCCGAAGCCGAGCGCATGGGGCTCGACTACACCGATTATGGCTGGACGGTCGTCATCGGCCTGGGCAGGGGAACAGAGCGCGTCGGCATCGTCACCCATGGCGACGTGCAGCCGGTCGACCCGACCAAGTGGAAGAAGTCACCGTTCGTGCTGGACCGCACGAGCGAGCCGGGCAAACTGATTGCGCGCGGTGCCGAGGACGATAAGGGCCCGATCGCCACCGCGCTGTATGCGATGAAGACGATCCGCGACCGCCAGATTCCCTTGAGCAAGCGCATCGAGCTGTACGTGTACATGGGCGAGGAATCCGACTGGGGCCCGCTCACCGAATTTCTCAAGACGCACGTGCCACCGCAGATGAGCATCACGCTCGACGCCGAATATCCGGTGGTGACGGCGGAGAAGGGCGGCGGCACGGTGGCCGTGACGATCCCGAAGGCCGGCGCGCAGGCGCCCGTGGAGGGCGACGCCTATATCGCCGCGTTTGGGGGCGGCTCGTTCAACACGCAGATTCCGGAAGACGCCGAAGCGCTGGTGGCCAACGCGACGCCGCAGATCGAAGGACAGATCCGCGCGCGCGGCGCGCAGCACGAGGGCATGACCTACACCTACACGTGGCAGGGCAAGGACCTGGCGGTGCGCGCCAAGGGCGTCTCGGCTCACTCGTCCAAGCCGCAGGAAGGCGTGAACGCGGTGAGCATGCTGGCCGATGCGCTGGCCGTGCGGCCGTGGGCGAATACCGCCGCCGGGGGCGTCGTGAATTACCTCAACGAGATGGTGGGCACGGGCTACTACGGCGAGAAGTTCGGCAGCGGCGCCGGCAACATCGCCTACCGCGACAGGTTCATGGGTCCGCTCACCTTCAAGCCGACCGTGATCCGCCAGCTGGACGACGGCATCGAAGTGGCGATCAATCTGCGCCGCCCGCAGGGCAAGACGAGTGCGCAGCTGACCGACCAGATCAACGCGGCACTGAGCCAGTGGCAGGCGCGCCAGGTCCCGCTCACCAATATCAAGGTCGGCATGCGCGACCCGTGGGTACTGAACGACGCGCCGCAGGTGCCGACGCTGCTGTCGACCTTCGCCTATTTCACCGGCATGAAGGATGCGAAGCCGGTTGCCATTGGCGGCGGCACCAATTCGCGCTTGTTTCCGAATACCGTCAGCTTTGGTCCGTCAATGCCGGGCAAGAAATATTCGGGGCATTCGGAGCATGAGTTCATCACGACCAAGCAGCTGCTGCTGAATTTGCAGATGTACACGGCCGTGCTGGTCGAGCTGGCGCGCTGAGGCACGTTAGCCTGATGCTGTGACTTTCCGAATCAGATGCGACGTTTTGGAAATGACTGCGACGACCGGGTGTGACGTAGCGGTAGCGACGTCCACCGCTTCTTGCTGAGTTAGACTGGCCGCGACGAACTTCCGCTTTCGGCCCAGGCTGTGTAAAAAGGCGCGATCGGCGTGTTTTCAGGGCTTCCTTTACCATTCCTGACCTCGTGAAAACGCCGTAGCGAGCGATCTGAGAGGTCAACTGTCGTCAAGCCGACGCCTAGCTTGCGTTTTTACACAGCCTGGGCCAAAAGCGGACATGGCAGCAACTGCAAGCGCAGATGGCATTGAGTGACAAAATGCATTTCATCCCGCCACTTCTGCAATCCGTCGCATCGCTTCAAGGGTTCGCTTACCGAGGAGTTATTGTCAAACACATTGAGCGGGAACTCCCCCACTTACGAGTATCTCATCAATTGAGTCGAAGTTCAGGTCTACCGTGCGGTCATCGTCGGCACAAACCAATCTCGCTCGTCGACGAGGATTCTCGAATAATTTAACAATATCTGAAAGCGATCCGAAAAATGCAAAAGCAAAATGGACGTTGGCCTCTTCAATTGGGTAGCGTCGTAATACTGGGAGCTGCCATTCTTCACGTCGTAGCAGTTTTCTCAGGTGCGGGCTTGATAGCGGCACTGGGAGCGCCTCCAAATATTGTTGAGTCAGCAATGCAGGGGACCTGGGTTGCTCCAGTAGTAATTTCCACTATCGCGATGCTTCTCTTCCTCGTTGGGTTTGCTGCATTATCTATAGCAGGCAACATTCGATCTTTACCCTTATCTCGGCCTTTGCTCTACGCCACATCCGCAGTTCTCATGCTTCGGGCAGCGGCCTTGCCAGTCATTCTCGCGGTTGTTCCAACAGCCACAGCACAGCTAAGCCCGTTCGAAGTGATGATTGCGATTCTTTGCTTCATGCTGGGCAGCTTGTTTTGGACGGGCTTACGGCGCACCAGGGCAAAAACCAGCATTGTTGCAGCCTGAGCAAGTCTGCGGACGTCTGCTTCGGGTCGACAGCTGCCTGTTGAGACAGTCGGTGGCTTTTCCAACCCGGCAACCTGCTCAGCTGACGCGAACGGCTGAGTTAGGCCAGAAGCGGACTTGATCTGCTGAGATTTTTTGCCTTTCGCGGCGTCTTCAAGGAAATATGCTTCTAGATTTGATTGTTAACATCGTTGGTCCTATTGCGGAAAAACGCTATCCAGCAGTACGCAAAGCGGTCAGATGGTCCGGCGCGGTCATTCTGGTTGCATTGACTCTCTACGTCGCATACTCGTTCTTCGCGTCTTAAGGAATGACGGCTTTGGGTCGTAAGCAGCCGGTCCCGATCCCTGGCGCCGTCGGTGGCGTTGTACCGCAGTTGTCAGGTTAGGGACGGAATCGGTCGCAGCTATTTCGATATCCCTACGGCTCAATTTCAGCTGGTCAGCGAAAAATCGCCGCAGCGATTCGCAAAAACAGGTGGGCGCAGTCCGGTACATCCGCTCCTCGCGTCGCGTCTATTTCAGGAAGTCACAGATGCAGCGCGATTCGGTAATGCGGTCCTATCCGGACACCCTCTTTGTCATAGGTGACTTGTAGGTTTGGATCCTGCCAGATTGTGTAAAAACTTCTAATTTTTTCGTAGGCGCAGGACTACAATGTTCTCGCCATGGAGCGCCCCTGGAGGCGCTCTCCCTTGTGAATCCTCGTTGTATGCCAAGGGCGGTATCCTGCTGATACAGCCACAGTATTGTCGCCTGGAAAAGTGCGCAGTTCCGGGTAGAAAATGTGGCAAATACAGCATGTTAGGATCGGCTAGGAGCGATGCTCCTGCAGCCGCGAGCGCGCCAATGCGTCGATATTGGCGTGCGCGTTCGCGCCGGATGTGACCGAACCTTATTGATTGCCATGCACAGTAAAGAACTCAAAAAACCGGACGGACGCAACCTTACCCTCTACAGCAACCGGCCCATTCCCGATGGCCTGGTCGCACCCAGCCCGTTTCCGGATCCACAGCACGCGAACCCGCACCTGCGCTGGCATCCGCTGCGCGGCGAGTGGGTAACCTACGCAGCGTTCCGTCAGAACCGCACCTACCAGCCGCCGCCCCAGTACAACCCGCTCGCGCCGACGATCGACCCTGCGAATCCCACTGAAATGCCTGCCGGCGACTACGAGATCGCCGTGTTCGACAACCGCTTCCCATCGCTGGCGCTCGAGTCGCACGACCCGCCTTCAGTAACGGTGCAGACCGCGCCGGCCAACGGCCAGTGTGAAGTGGTCGTGTTCACGCAGGACCCGAACACGGCGCTGGCCCACTTGCCGCTGTCGCGCATTGCGCTCCTGCTGCAGGTCTGGGGCGATCGCACCACGCGCGTGGGCAGCCATCCGCACATCCAGTACGTGCTGCCGTTCGAGAACCGCGGCGCCGAAGTGGGCGTCACGCTGCACCACCCGCATGGCCAGATCTACTCGTACCCGTTCGTGCCGTCGGTGCCGGCGCGCATGCTTGCGCAAGAGCGAGAGTACTACCAGCAGCACGGTTCGAGCATGCTGTGCGACATGGCGCGCGACGAAGCCGCCGATGGCAAGCGCGTGCTGTATCAGGACGATTTCGCGATTGCCTTCGTGCCGGCCTGCGCGCGCTACCCGTACGAGGTGTGGGTGATGCCGACCGCGCCGTGCAAGGATTTCGCGGCCCTCACGCCGCCGCAGCGCGACTCGCTGGCGCGCGCGCTCAAGACCGTGCTGCTCAAGTACGAGACGCTGTGGAATCGCCCGTTCCCGTACCTGATGGCGTGGTATCAGGCGCCGACCGACGGCGCCGAGCATCCCGAAACGCAGCTGCATGCCCAGTTCTACCCCCCGTACCGTACGCGCGACCGCCTGAAATACCTGGCCGGCACCGAGCTGGCCGCCGGCATGTTCGCGATGGACGTGCTGCCCGAGACCACGGCGTACGAATTGCAGCAGGTCGAGATCGACCTGGAGGAGAGCGCATGACGGACATCGATATGCGCGCCCAGGAGGTCGCCGACAAACTCGCGCTGCTGCGCGCCACCCTTGCCGCCAGCGGCGCCGGCGCGGTGCGCCTGCGCGGCACCGACTGGTTCGCGTGGGTCACGGCGGGCGGCTCGAGCGCCGTGCTGCACACGACCGACACGGGCATTGCCGAAGTGCTGGTCACGCCGGGCGACGCCTGCGTGCTGACCGACCAGATCGAAGGCGAGCGCCTGCGCCTGGAAGAAGTACCGGCCGGGTTCAGCTTTCACATCGAACCGTGGGCCGAGCCCGAGCTGCGCGAGCATTTCGTGCTCGCTGCGGCCGAGGGCCGGCCGGTGCTGTCGGACCGCCCGCAGGCTGACGAACTGCCGTTGCCGCTGCCGCTACGCCAGCGCAAGCTGGTGCTGGGCGACGCCGAACAGGCGCGTTACCGGTTGCTGGGACGCGAAGCGGCCGAAGCGATGACCGAGGTACTGCACCTCGCCCGACCGGACTGGACCGAGCAGCAGCTGGCCGGCGCCGGTGCCGAGGCGTTGTGGCGCCGTGGCATCCATCCGGCGCTGGTGCTGGTGGCTGGTGCGCGGCGCTTGCCGCTGTTTCGCCACGCGACGCCGTCGCACGAGCCGATTGGCGAGCGCGCCATGCTCGTGTTCTGCGCGCGCCGGCACGGTCTGTATGCCAACCTGACGCGCTTCGTGAGCTTTGGCGGCGCAGGTTCGGCGCCAACCGCCCAGCGCGCGCTGATGGCGCTCGAGGCCACTGGCCTGGCGGGAGTGGTGCCGGGCAAATCGCTGTCGTCGGTGTATCACGCGCTGGCCCAGGCCTATCACCACGCCGACGTCGAGGACGCGATCCGCGAGCACCACCAGGGCGGCATTACCGGCTACCTGGCGCGCGAGATCGTGGCCACCCCCAGCACCGCCACGCAGCTCGAACAGGGCATGGCGTTTGCATTCAATCCAAGTTATAACGGTATGAAGATCGAAGACACGTTCCTGCTCGGCCCCGACGGACTCGAAAACCTGACCTTCGACCCGGCCTGGCCGTCGGTGGACATTCAAGGCCGTCAACGGCCACTGTGGCTGGAGGTGGACGCATGACCATCACGACCGATACCTTCTTTGGCGGCGCCCCTGAAGTGAACGCCTCGGCGCCGGGGCGCGTGAACCTGCTGGGCGAGCACACCGACTACAACGACGGCTTCATGCTGCCGGTGGCCACGCCGCAGCGCACGCTGGTGGCCATGAGCCGCAGCGGCGACGACCATTTCCATTTTTATTCACCCAACTTCGACGCGACCGTGATGTTCGCGAAGGACAGCAGCGCGCCGCAGGGCTTCGGCAGCTATATCGAGGGCTGCATCCGCCTCGTGCAGGCCGAGGGCATCGATGTGCCGCCGCTGCGTGTGTATGTCGAGACCGATCTGCCGGTGGGTTCGGGCCTGTCGTCGTCGGCAGCGCTCGAAGTGGCCACGCTGCGCGCGATGCGCGCGCTGCTGGGCTTCGAGCTCGACGACGTCAAGCTGGCGCGCATCGCCCAGCGCGCCGAGATCGAGTACGCGCACGTGAACTGCGGGATCATGGACCAGATGGCCTCGAGCCTGGCCGATGAAACCAACATGCTGTTCATCGACGCGCGCACGCTCGAACACCACCTGGTCGCGCTCCCGCCGGACACCGAACTGATCGTGATCGATTCGGGTGTGGCGCGCACGCTGGCGGCCAGCAAGTACAACGAGCGCCGCGCCGAATGCGAAGAAGCCTCACGCACCCTGGGCGTGATGGCATTGCGCGACGTGGTCGACCCCGCATCGGTCGAGACGCTGCCATCGCCGCTGCGCGAACGGGCCCGCCACGTGGTGCACGAAAACCTGCGCGTGCTCGCCGCCGCCAAGGGCGTGGCCGCCGAACGCTTCGGCGAACTGATGAACGCGTCGCACGTGAGCCTGCGTGATGATTACGAAGTCTCGATCCCCGCGCTCGACGTCCTGTGCGAGGCGCTGCGCGCTGCGCCAGGCGTGCTGGGCGCGCGCCTGACCGGCGCCGGCTTTGGTGGCGCCTGCGTCGCCCTGTGCCGCAAGGGGCAGGCGCAAGAAGCAGCCGCTATCGCGCTGGCGGCGTATCACCACCATCATGGACCAGGCAATGACGTCCAGGGACGTATCCTGATTCCGGTGCCAACTGACAGAAAGGACAAGAATGAATCAGTTTGAATATCCGCGTCCACAACTGGTGCGCGACCAGTGGCAGAACCTGAACGGCCAGTGGCAGTTCTGCTTCGATGATGAAGGCAGCTACACGCTGCCGTCGGACGTGAAGGAATGGACGCACGAGATCACCGTGCCGTTTGCACCAGAGACCGCGATGAGCGGCATCGAAGACACGGGCTTTCACCGCTTCGTCTGGTACCAGCGCGAATTCGAGGTGATGCCCAAGGAAGGGCGTACGATCCTGCACTTTGGCGCGGTCGATTACACGGCGCGCGTGTGGGTCAATGGTCAGCTGGTCGTCGAACACGAGGGTGGCCACACGCCATTCTCGGCCGATATTTCCGGCACCCTGAACGCGGATGGCAAGCAGGTCGTCACGGTCTGGGTCGAGGATGACCCCGCCGATCTGGCCAAGCCGCGCGGCAAGCAGGACTGGCTGCTCGATGCGCACTCGATCTGGTACCCACGCACGACGGGCATCTGGCAGACGGTATGGCTCGAGCAATTGTCGCCAACCTATATCCAGAAGTTGCGGTGGACGCCGGTGTTCGAGACCTACGAAATCGGCTGCGAGGTGTTTGCCACCGGCGATATCCAGGAAGAGCTGTTTGTCGAAGTCAAGATCTGGCATGGCGACCAGTTGCTGGCCGACGACTACTACAAGCTGCTGAACGGTGAGGCGAACCGCAAGATCGCGCTGTCCGACCCGGGCATCGACGACTCGCGCAATGAAATCCTGTGGAGTCCGGAGCGCCCGACCTTGCTCGATGCTGAAGTGACCCTGCGCGCAGGCAATGTGGTGCTGGACCGCATCCGCTCGTATACGGCGCTGCGCTCGGTATCGATCAACCGCGACCGCTTCATGCTCAATGGCCGCCCCTACCAGCTGCGCCTGGTGCTGGACCAGGGCTACTGGCCGGAATCGTTCATGACGGCGCCGTCCGACGCGCATCTGAAACGCGACGTCGAGCTGGCCAAGCAGATGGGCTTCAACGGTGTGCGCAAGCACCAGAAGATCGAGGATCCACGTTTCCTGTACTGGGCCGACAAGCTGGGCCTGATGGTGTGGGAAGAAATGCCATCGGCCTACCGCTTCAGTCCGCGCGCGATCACGCGCATGGTCAAGGAATGGACCGAGGCGATCGAGCGCGACTACAGCCACCCGTGCATCATCGTCTGGGTGGCCTTCAACGAGTCGTGGGGCGTGCCGAATCTGACGCTCACGCAGGCGCATCGCAATGCCGTCGAGGCGTTATACCACCTGACGCGCACGCTCGACTCGACCCGGCCCGTGATCGGCAACGATGGCTGGGAAGCCTCGGCCACCGACATCCTGGGCATCCACGACTACGACAGTGACCCCGAAAAAGTGCTGGCGCGCTATGCCGTCACCGATCCGGTGCGCACGCTGTTCGATCAGCGCCGGCCCGGTGGTCGCATCCTGACGCTCGATGGGTTCCCGCATCGCGGCCAGCCGATCGTGCTGACCGAATTCGGGGGCATCGCCTTCGATCCGAAGCAGACCCCGAATCCGGACGAGACCACGTGGGGCTATAGCCGCGCGCACACGGCCGAAAGCTATCTGAAGCAGTACCGGCGCCTCCTGCAGGTGGCGAACGAAACCTTCATGTTCAGTGGTTTCTGCTACACGCAGTTCACCGACACGTTCCAGGAAGCCAATGGCTTGCTGAACGCCGACCGCTCGCCAAAACTGCCGCTCGACGTGATCAGTGCCGCGACGCGCAATATGCCGCTGCCTCAGCGCACGGTGGAAGAGGGCAAGGACGCCGGTACGCCGTGACACCGCAGCCAGGGCGGGCCTGCATGGCCTGCCCGCTGAGGTAATGCGTTAAGCAAGAGACCACATGGCGCGCTGGCGCATGTGGTTTTTTTACGGCCGCGTCGCCCATGCCGTCACCACCGGAGCGCCACCGCGCCTATCGACGTAGTCACGACTGCAGGCGCAGCACGGTTGCTCAGCGCGGGCGCACGGGGTTGCGGCCCGGCGTCTGGGGAATCGGGATGCGCGCAAGCAGCGCGCCCAGTGCAGTGGCTGCGACGGTCGCGGCGCTGACGTCGACCAGCCAGTCGCGCACCGTGCCCGAGCGGTAGGGCAGGAAGTGTTGCACGCCCTCGTCGAAGGCGCCCATCAGCGCGATCGCCAGCACCGCCTTGAGCGCGCGTTGCAGAGCGCTGCCGGTGCTGCCCAGGAACCACAGCGTCGCGAGGCCGGCATAGGCCAGGCTGTGCAGCACGATGCCCGACGCGTATTCACCGACTTCGGCGCGCGCACCGGGCACGGAGCCGGCGATCACGATGCAGGCAAACATGAGCAGTGCGACAGCGTGCATCGCACGGCGGTGACGGGGTTCGGCGTACAACAGAGGAGACAGGGCAGGCATGGCGACGTGGTGACGTGGTGACGATGATGCGGCAAACGTCAACGTTACCATGCCATGCGCACCTTGTGTGTCCGCTGGCGTCGTCCCGTGCCGCATCTGCGCGGCCACGCGTGTCAGATCGTCAGTGCCGGGGCGCCGTCGGCGTAATGGGCGTCGAAACAGCTTTCGCAGTCGGCGCAAAACAAGTGGGCCACACGCACGCTCGCCTGTCGCAACACGAGTTTCAGGTGTGCCTGCCGGCACTTTGGGCACACTTCGCGAACGCTGCCGAACGTGAGCAGATTGAGGGGAACGGTGTCGCGATCGATGTCATCGACCACGGCGCGCGGATTGAGTTCGCTCAGGACGAGGTCGCTTGGATCTTGATGGCGACGGCAACTGTCTGGCGAAAGCGATGCTTCTGGTACACGTAAACTCATCGGACGATCTCCCGTGGTCGTTTCGTTGTACGCGGTCTCCGCCCGGCTGCGCAGGGTGGGACGTCGCAGCTTCATGATAGCCCTATTGAAGACGGCTTCAAGCACATAGACAATTTTTTCTTGCCCAAGTTGCGACAATGCCGAAAAAAATACCCGCGCGAGGCGGGCATAACCCGAGATCGGGCCAAGAGTGCGGAAACCGGGTTGGTGTGCAGCGCGCTTGGCGCTCCACACCTGCTGACACCACGCATATCGGTTACGTGTGTGTCAGGTGCAATTGAGTATAGGCAGGGATTGTGACGCGTCCGTGACCGTCGTCAAGGTTCCGGTGGCATCAGGGAAAAGGTGAACGAGGTACTGGGATTGTGACAATACGGCCGGAAATAACGTGGATCGCGTAAACCGTCCAGGCAAAAAAGAAGCCCGCTGTGCGGGCTTGAAACTATTTTCTTGGAGGAGAATAGTGGAGACAGGTGTAACTATAGGGACTTGGTGACCCAGCGTCCAATTGCCTTTTCGGATACCAGACATGCGATCTGTCAATATCTCTCCATCGAGACCAACGAGGCGTCATTCGCGCACCGGCACCGTGTAGTTCAGCGCCATGCGCCCGCCATCGGCGTACAGGGTCTGACCGGTCATGTACGACGCATCGTCACTGGCCAGGAAGGCGGCGATCGACGCGACTTCCTCGGGTTCGCCGCACCGGCCCAGCGGCGTGCGCGACAGGATCGTGTGACGCGCTTCCGGGCTGCCCAGCACGGCCTTTTTCGCCAGCTCGGTCAGGATCGTGCCAGGGCCGATCGCATTCACGCGGATATCGTACTGGGCCAGGGCGATCGCGGCCACGCGCGTGAGCTGGTTGACGCCGCCTTTCGAGATCACGTACGGGACCTGGTTCGGGATCGTCAGTTCAGCATTCACGCTCGACATATTGATGATGCAGCCGCCTTCGCCGCGCGCCACCATGTCGCGCGCTGCCGCCTGGCTGCACAGGAACATCGATTTCAGGTTGATGCGCAGCACGCGGTCGAAATCGTCCTCGTGCAGGTCGAGGAACTCGGCGGCGTGGGTCACGCCGGCATTGTTGATCAGGATATCGATGCGCCCGAACGCGGCCAGCGTGGCCGCGATCATCGCATCGACCTCGACCTTGATGCCGACGTCGGCGCGGTAGGCGCGGGCCGCGTCGCCCAGGCTGGCGGCAGCTTGCTCGACTTCGGGCCGGATATCGACGAGCATGACGCGCGCGCCTTCGCGCACGAGGCGCTCGGCGCAGGCCAGGCCGATGCCCTGGCTGGCCCCGGTGACGATGGCGATCTTGTGAGGTAGTTTCATGGCAGGCTTTCGACGCTGTGGCAAAAGCGGCCATTCTACTGGCTGCTAGAGCATGATGGGCCGGTCAGGCAACTCGTTGGTGCGCTCGCCGCTGGCCGGAAAATGCCGGTGCAGCAGTTCGTTGACCTGCGCCACGGCAGCCAGCGTGGCGTCATGGAAGTGCCCGCCCTTGAAGCCTGCGGTCATCGTGCGGCACACCGCCTGCCAGGTGGCAGTGTCGATCTTGCGGTCGATGCCCCGGTCGGCCACGATGTCGATCTTGTGTTCGGCCAGGTTCACGTAAATCAGCACGCCGCAATTGTCTTCGGTGTCCCACACGCCGTAGTCGGCAAACAAGGCCAGCGCGCGCTGACGGTTGGTGATGCCGTCCCAGGCCGCGTCGAAGGGCAGGGCCTTCTCGACGATCAGGCGTACCTCGCCGCGGTGCGTGCGCTCGCCCGCATCGATGGCTTCGGCAATAGCCGTCAGCGTCGTGTCGGGGAATGCGCGCCGGGCCTCGGATGCGCTGCTGGTGGCATGGCGCCACGCGCGTGTCATTTTTTGTGCGATCGATCCCATTACCAGTCTCCCGAGGCGCCGCCGCCGTCAAAGCCGCCACCACCACCTGAAAAACCGCCGCCGCCGAAGCCGCCACCGCCACCGCCACCGCCAAAACCGCCGCCACCACCGTTGCTCATATTTCCGATGATATTGCCGAGAATGAAGCCGGTGGTCGCGCCGCCCCAGTTCGAGCGGCCGCGGCTGCTGGCAACCGTGCGGCCGCGCTTGC
Organism: Massilia sp. MP_M2; assembly: GCF_039123635.1. Taxonomy (NCBI): domain Bacteria; kingdom Pseudomonadati; phylum Pseudomonadota; class Betaproteobacteria; order Burkholderiales; family Oxalobacteraceae; genus Massilia; species Massilia sp. MP_M2. The sequence goes on along the minus strand of NZ_JBCHJF010000001.1, from coordinate 335,297 downwards.
CGCCGAAGACCGAGCGCAGCAGGAATGCACCGATCACGATCGCGAAGATGGCGATCAGCGGGAACCCGCCGCCGCCCGCTGCCTCTTGCCGGGGCTGTGCTTGCTGTGCGGGCGCCGGGAAGGCTTCCTGGTTCAGCAGCGTGGCGATGGCGCCCACGCCGGCGACCAGGCCTTCATAGAAATGTTGTTCCCGGAAATGGGGCGCGATGACGTCCTGCAGGATGCGCTTGGACTGCGCGTCGGTCAACACGCCCTGTACGCCACGGCCAGCCTCGATACGCAGGCGGCGCAACGCCGACGGGTTGCCGGGTGCGACAACCACCAGCACGCCGTCGTCGACGCCCTTGCGGCCGAGTTGCCAGGCATCGGTGACGCGGATGCTGTAGGCCTCGATCGCTTCCGGCTCGGTCGATTTGACGAGCAGAACAGCGATCTGGCTACCGGTCTTGGCTTCGTAGTCGGCCAGCACGGCTTCGAGGCGCTGGCGCTGGGTGGCATCGAGCAGGCCGGCTTGGTCGGTCACGCGCGTGGTCAGCTTCGGCACGTCCTTGAGCTGGGCATGGGCCGGCCCCGTGCCGACGAACAGCGTCGCCAGCGCGAACAGGAGCGTAGAGAACAAGCGCAGGAAGGGCGTCATCGCCAACCTTACTTGCCGAAGTCGACGGCTGGTGCGGTCGAGATCGCTTTTTCATTCTCCACCGTGAACGATGGCTTGGTCTCGTAGCCGAACACCATTGCGGTCAGGTTCTTCGGGAACTGGCGCACGGTCACGTTGTAATCCTGGACCGACGCAATATAGCGCTGGCGGGCGACGGTGATGCGGTTCTCGGTGCCTTCGAGCTGCGAGGCCAGGTCACGGAAGCTGGTATCGGCCTTCAGGTCCGGGTATTTTTCGGAGACCACCATCAGGCGCGACAGCGCGCCCGACAGTTCACCCTGCACCTGCTGGAACTTCTGGAACGCTGCCGGGTTGTTCAGCACTTCGGGGGTGATCTGAAAGCTGGTGGCCGAGGCGCGCGCGCGCGTGACGGCTTCGAGCGTTTCACGTTCGTGCGACGCATAGCCCTTGACGGTGTTGACCAGATTCGGGATCAGGTCGGCGCGGCGCTGGTACTGATTGACCACTTCGCTCCAGGCGGCCTTGGTGGCCTCATCCTTGGTCTGGAAATCGTTGTAGCCGCAGCCCGAGAGCAGGACGCCGGCGAGGATGGCGCTGCCGAGCAGGCGGGTCCAGCGGGAGATAAAGGTCATAGTCATGGCAGTCAAGGTCCGTGCAAGTTGTCGAATAGTCAAAATATACCTGAAACGCGCCGCAATTGGTGTTCCTGCAACCCCAGAGGCAGGGGACGGCGCGGCGGCGGGTACAATAATGGGTTTGCAATTATTCGGATACAAGGGGCTCGAGGTGACTTTCATTCAAAAACTAGCGGCTGCATGGACCCGCAACGATTCGCTGCTGTGTGTCGGCCTCGACCCGGACCTGGCGCGCTTCCCGGCGCACCTGGCCGGCCAGCCGGACGCAATCGTGCAGTTCTGCAAGGCCATCATCGACGCCACGGCCGACCTGGCCTGCGCCTTCAAGCCGCAGATCGCCTATTTTGCCGCGCTCGGCGCCGAAGACCAGCTCGAGGAAATCTGTACCTATCTGCGCGCGACGTATCCACACATTCCCCTGGTGCTCGACGCCAAGCGCGGCGACATCGGCGCCACCGCGCACCAGTACGCGCGCGAAGCGTTCGACCGCTATGGTGCCGATGCGGTGACCGTCAATCCGTACATGGGCTTCGATTCGGTCGAGCCGTACATGGCCTGGCCGGACCGCGGCGTGATCGTGCTGTGCCGCACGTCGAATGCGGGCGGCTCCGACCTGCAATTTTTGGACGTGGGCGGCCGCCCGCTGTATCAGCACGTTGCGCAATTGGTGGCCGACAAGTGGAACCGCAATGGCCAGTGTGCGCTGGTGGTGGGCGCGACGTTCCCGGACGAGATCGCGCAGGTGCGGGCCTTGGTGGGCGACATGCCGCTGTTGATTCCGGGTGTGGGCGCGCAGGGCGGCGATGTCGAGGCGACGGTCAGGGCCGGCCGCACAGCGGGCGGCGCCGGCATGATGATCAATTCGTCGCGTGCGATCCTGTATGCGATGCCGCAGGCGGGCGAAGACTTCGCGCAGGCGGCGCGGCGTGTGGCAACGGAAACGCGCGACGCGATCAATGCGGCGCGCAACGCGGCCTGATGAAAACATCGCGTCGTTTGGCGTAATGGCTTGATGGCGGTAGGGTGGACGGGTTTCCCGTCCACGCGTTCAGTCAACATTAATGCGCCACGAGTCCAAGTGAGTTTGAACGCGTGGACGGCCTAGCCGTCCACCCTACGCAGTTCGACGACTGTCAGTGCAGTTCAGGCGCGATCATTTCGGCATAGTCATACAGCGCGCCAAGAATCGCTTCCGCGCGTTCATCGGCCGTCTCGGACAGCGCATCGATCTCCTGGAACAATTGATCGATCGTTCTGGCGCCGCCGGCGCCCTCGAACAGGCGCGCCGCGCGGTGCGCTTCCCAGGTCTGCATTTCTTCTTCCGACAGCGTCTCGGGGAAGTTGCGTGCCCGGTAGCGCAGCAGCAGTTCGTTGAGGCGCTCGTCGTCGAAGCTGACGCGCTTGCCGGTCAGTGCCGCCGGCTTTTGCATGCGGATCGATTCCAGCTGGCGCCGGTCGTCCTTGCTGACAAAGCCGCCGTACAAATCCTCATCCACATCGACCGGCGTGCCGGATGCCGGCTTTTGCAGCACCTGCGCCCAGACCGCGCGCAGGTCGGGACCGGCAGCGGCCAGCGCGGCGTGCGCGCGGCCCTGCTCGAGGTCGATATCCCAGCGCGTGGCCAGCTCGGGCTGCAGTGTCTTGAGATTGGCCACCAGCATCGGCGACTTGTTCAGGTGCACGCTCTTGATCGGCAGGCGCGTGACGCCGTCCGGCAAGTCGTCGGTGCGGGTGAACATGCGCGTGCGGATCGTGTCGGCGTCGAGGGCAAACAGTTCGGACGGATCGTAGCGGCAATCCCAGACCAGGATTTCGTTCTTGTTGGTCGGGTGCTGCGCCAGCGGATAGACGAGGGCGAGGCAGCCGTGCTCGACCGGGAACATCCCCGACACGTGCAGAAACGGCTGGCGCTCGGCAGGGGCCAGGTGCAGGCCGATCTCGGCGGCGACGCGGTCCTTGCGGCGCAGCTCCAGGCAAAAATCGAACAGGCGCGGCTGCTTGCTGCGGATCAGGCGCGCCAACGCGATGGTCGCGCGCACGTCCGACAGCGCATCGTGCGCAGCCTCGTGCGCCAGGCCGTTGGCCGCGCTCAGGTGTTCCAGCTTGAAGCTCGGCTTGCCATCTTCGCGGGTCGGCCACACGATGCCATCCGGGCGCAGCGCATGCACCATGCGCACGACGTCGAGCAAGTCCCAGCGGCCGCAATTGTGCTGCCATTCGCGCGCGTACGGATCGATCAGGTTGCGCCAGAACAGGTAGCGCGTGACTTCATCGTCGAAGCGGATCGTGTTGTAGCCGACGCCGATCGTGTCGGGCTGGCTGAAGGCGGCCTCGATCTGGCGTGCGAATTCGTGTTCGGGCACGCCGTGTTCCAGGCAGTGCTGCGGCAGGATGCCGGTGATCAGGCACGCTTGCGGATCGGGCAGGAAATCATTGGCCGGCTGGCAGTACAGCATGATCGGCGCGCCGATCTCGTTGAGTTCAGCGTCGGTGCGGATCGCGGCAAACTGGGCCGGGCGGTCGCGGCGCGGGGTCGCGCCAAAGGTTTCGTAGTCGTGCCAGAGGAAGGTATGCGGGCTCATGTCTTGTTGTTGTCTTGGCTGCAATCACAGCGTCGGCGACATGGTGGCACAGATGCGCCGTCCCGTCACGGTCCGCGCTCACGCTGCGGCGTGGCGGGAGCGTGGCGTGGACTAGACGCTGACGCGGTTGCGCCCGGCTTGCTTGGCGCGGTACAGCGCGGCGTCGGCAGCCGCCATCAGCGCGTATTCGTCCCCGTTCTCGCCCAGGCTGGCCACGCCGAACGACGCGGTCAGGTGCGGCAGCTGCACGCGCATGTCGGTAAACACGACGGTGTCGCGCAGGCGCTGGCACAGGCGCTCGGCCACCATCTGCGCCAGTTCGGTACCGGTGTCGGGCAGCACGGCCAGCATTTCCTCGCCGCCGAAGCGCACGGCGAAGTCGGACGGGCGCAGCGCGTCGCGGATCAGGCTGGCTGCAGCCGACAGTGCCACGTCGCCGACGATGTGGCCGTGGGTATCGTTGAATTGCTTGAAATGGTCGAGGTCGATCATGACGATCGACAGGCCACTGCCGGTACGGGCCGCGCGCGCCGCCAGTTTCGGCAGCATGTCATTGAGCCAGGCGCGGTTGTACAGGCCCGTGAGTGGGTCGTTGAGCGACAGCTGGCGGTAGAATTCGCCCAGCTTCTGGCGCCGGCGCAAGAGCGCATTGGTAGTACGGATGCGGAAGGACAGCAGGCGCAGCAGATTGCGCGCCAGGACGCTCGAACGGTCGATCAGCGTCCAGACGATGTTCGACTCGATCACCAGGAGCTCGCTGTCTTCCAGCGCCGTCATGGCCGCCAGGTTCGCGGCATCGTCCAGCACGGCCTGGTCGCCGACGCTCTCGCCCGGCAAGACAAGGGTGGTGCCGGTCTCGTCGCCTGCGTGCGCGTCGGATTCGATTTCGAGCTGGCCAGACAGGACGATGTACAGGCGCGCCTGGCCGCCGTCGTCGATGCGCCTGCCCTGCGGCAGGCGCACGATGGCGCAGTCGGCCAGCATCGCGGCGACTTCAGGGTCGGTCTCGTCGCGAAACAGCTGCAAGTCGTTGATGTTGTTGCGGCTGGTGCCGAAGGTGCCGATCTGTTCCAAGTGAGTCCTCAAGCGGTGTACTGCGTTGGCATGCGTGATTGCATGTGTTATTACATCAACGGAATCATAGCCGATTGTGCCACCATTGGGCGTTTGGCGAAACTTAAACCACCATGGCTGACCTGTATGACACCATCCACCACTGACCCCATCGACGCGCTGGGTCAAGCACATGCACCCGCGCCCGGTGCACGTATTGTCTCGCTCGTGCCCTCGATCACCGAATTGCTGTGCGACCTGGGCCTGGCGCCGCAGCTCATCGGCCGTACGGGTTTTTGTATCCACCCGGCTGACCTTGTCGCGGCCATTCCCAAGGTTGGCGGCACCAAGGACGTCAATCTCGACAAGATCCGTGCACTGGCGCCGACCCACGTTGTCGTCAATCTCGATGAAAACACCAGGCCGGTGTACGACGCGCTGGTGCAATTCGTGCCGCACGTGATCGTCACGCACCCGGTCACGCCGCAGGACAACCTGGCGCTGGCCCGCCTGCTGGGCGGCATCTTTGGCGTGCAGGATGCGGCCGACGCCTGGTGCACCGCCTTCGCGCAGGCATTGGCTGCGCTGCGCGCCCGGCCCGCCGGTGTGCCACGAACGGTGCTGTACTGCATCTGGCAGGATCCATGGATGAGCATCTCGGCCGATACCTATATCGCTGCAATGCTGGCCGAACTGGGCTGGCGCGTGCCGCAGCTGGGCGAGGACCGCTATCCGCGCTTCGCCTGGTCGGACAGCCTGGTCGATGGGCTGGACGCCGTGCTGCTGTCGACCGAACCTTACCGCTTCACGCAGGTGCACGTGGACGCGCTGGAGAAACAGATCGGCATTCCCGTGCTGCTGGTCGATGGCGAAATGCTGTCGTGGTATGGCAGTCGCGCGCTGGCGGGGGTGCAGTATCTGGAGATGTTGCGGGAACAGCTGGAAGGTGCTGCCGGCTAGGTGCGGCCGGCTAGGTGCTGCCGGCTAGGTGAGGCCGGGGAGGTGCGGCCGGCGAGGTGCGGCTTGCTTGTTGCCCCTGCGCCCATGGCGGGCGCAGGGTGGTGCGGGCACCGATCAGTTATCGGTCAGGTGCTTGTCGGCAGTCGGGTCGATGTCGTCGTCGGCGCCAACCACCGGGACGGCGGTATGGCGATGCTTGTCATGCAGGCGGCCGATGGTGCTGTCGAGCGCGCGGGCCAGTTTGCCGCTGGCGTTGCTGATGGCCTGGTGCAGGTCGTTGGCATGATCGTGCACGACGATCGGGGCCACGCCGGCCAGGCGCGCTTCGAGCATGCAGTGGTTGCCGCCGTCCGCTTTCTTTTCCTTGTTCTCGTCGCTCAGATGAACGTCGACGCGGGTAACTTGCTCGCTGAAACGACCGATGGAAGCGCGCACGACGGTATCCACGTGCTCGTCCAGGCCCTGATGCTTGGTGATGGTGTTATCGGTATTGACATTGATCTGCATGGATGGCTCCTGTAATCGTTATGGCTTTATCTTACACGTCCCGCGATTTTTACAGCGTCCGCGCGGCCAACCGTGCTCGGCATGTCATGCTACCGTCATGCCAGGTCCTTCTGGCGCTCTTTTTCGTGATGCGGGAAACGGTCCATCCGCGACAGCACCGGAAACAGCATCGCCCAGACGCCCGTCACGACCAGTGTGGCCACGCCGCCGAGCAAAATCGCGCGCGTCAGGCCCAGCCAGCCGGCGGTGACGCCGGACTCGAATTCACCGAGCTCGTTCGAGGCGCCGATGAACACCGAATTGACGGCGCTCACGCGTCCGCGGATCTCGTCGGGCGTTTCGTACTGCACCAGCAAGTGGCGGATGTAGACGCTGACCATGTCGCCCACGCCGAGCAGGAACAGTGCGCCGAAGGCGATGGCGACATGGTCGGTCAGGCCCAGCACGATCACGCACAGGCCGAACAGGGCGACACCGCCGAACATCCAGGCGCCGACGCGGCGCGTGATCGGAAACATCACCAGCGCGATCGAACACAGGGCCGCGCCCATGCCTGGCGCGGTGCGCAAAAAGCCCAGGCCGGACGGTCCGACGCCCAGGATGTCGTGTGCGTAGGCCGGCAGCAGGGCAGTCGCCCCGCCGAACAGCACGGCGAACAGGTCGAGCGAGATCGCACCGAGCACGATCGGGCGCGAGCGCACGAAGCGCAAGCCTTCGAGCAGCGTGTGCCAGCTGACCGGCGCCTTGTTGACCACCTGCGCGATGGTGCGCGTGTTCGTCATGAGCAGCACCGCCAGCGCGAGCAGCGAGGCGGCCGTCATGTGCACCGTCTGCGGTCCCAGCACGTAGAGCAGGCCGCCCACGATCGGGCCGAGGATCATCGCCACGTGCATCGTCGAGGACCCCAGCGCCACTGCCTGGCTGAAGTCGCGGTCGGGCACCAGGTTCTTGAGCACCGCCTGGGACGCCGGCATCATGAAGGCGCGCGCACTGCCGAACAGCACCAGGATCGCGAACACGGGCCACACGGTCGTGCTGCCGCTGGCCGTAAACGCAATCAGCATCGCGCTGCACAGCAGTTGCACGGCCATGCAGCAGAGCACGATCAGGCGCCGGTTGTAGCGGTCGGCCACGTGCCCGGCCCACAGGATCAGCACCAGAAATGGCGCGAACTGCGCCAGGCCGATCAGGCCCAGGTCGAACAGGCTGCCGGTGATCTGGTACACCTGCCAGCCGATCGCCACGCTCTGCATCTGCACGGCGAACGTGGCGAGAAAGCGCGCCGACAGGTAGAACGCCAGATTGCGGTTGCGCAGGACACCCAGGCGCCCGGCCTTCGAGATGGGTGGCATGGGCCCTTACTGGTCGGCCAGATCGGCGGCGGTCGTAAACGCGTCGGCGAAGAATTCGTCTTCTGGCAGGCCGCACAGCGCCACGTAATCGCGGCGTGCCGAATCGACCATGATGGGTGCGCCGCAGGCATACACCTGGTGGCCGGAGAGGTCGATGATGTCCTGCACGACGGCGGCATGCACGTAGCCGGTGCGGCCCGTCCAGGCATCCTCGGGCAGCGCATCCGAAATCACCGGCACGTAGGTGAAGTCGGGCAGCGTGGTTTCCCAGGCGCGGCACAATTCGTCCATGTACAGGTCGTGCGGGCGGCGGCCTCCCCAGTACAGCGTGACCTTGCGCGTGGACTTCAGGTGCATCAGGTGCTCGACCAGGGCCTTGACCGGCGCGAACCCGGTGCCGGAGGCCAGCAGCACGATAGGCTTGTCGGAATCTTCGCGCAGGAAGAACGTGCCGAGCGGGCCTTCGAAACGGAGGATGTCGCGCTCTTTCATGGCGCCGAACACGTGGTCGGTGAACAGGCCGCCAGCGAGGTGGCGGATGTGCAGTTCGAGCGGGCCTTCGAACGACGGTGCATTGGCAATCGAATAGGCGCGGCGCTTGCCATCCTTGAGCAGGAATTCGATGTACTGGCCGGCGCGGTAGGCCAGCAATTCGTTGGCCGGCAATTGCAGGTTGACGATGGCGACGTCCGGCGCGGCCTTGCGGATGCCGGCAACGCGGGTGGGCATCTTGCGCAGCGGGTAGTCCGAGCTGCCGCCCACTTCGCGCGCCTCGATGACCAGGTCGGCCGTCGGCATCGCGCAGCAGAACAGCGCCATGCCGGCCGTCTTTTCGATGTCGGCGAGGGCGCGCTGCTGGTAGGGCTTGTGCTCGATGGCGCCATCGAGCACCTTGCCCTTGCATGAGCCGCAGGCGCCGTTCTTGCAGCCATACGGCAGGCCGACACCGGCGCGGATCGCGGCGGCTAGCACGGTTTCATCGGCTTCGCAGCCGAACTGGCTGCCGCTGGGCTGGACGGTGATCTGGAAGGTCATGCGAATGGAGAAAGTTGGGCGCGAACGCGGGTGGTTGGGGGGGTGCGCCGGCGTGCGGCGAGAGGCCGCCATTCTACACCGGCCCTTGTTTTACCGGGCGCGCCCTGTGCTACAGTTGCCGCCTCCACGACCCCACGATCTTGCCATGACCATGCCATCCCGTCCCGCTTTTGCCCGTCCGCGCCTGTTGATCATTGGGTGCGGCGACGTCGGCATGCGCCTGCTGCCGCTGCTGGCCGGGCGTTTCCGCGTGTTTGCGCTGACCAGCCAGCCGGAACGCTGCTTTGAACTGCGCGCGGCCGGCGCGGTGCCGGTCGTTGCCGACCTCGACCAGCCCGCAACGCTGGCCCGCCTGCGCAATCTGGCGCCGTGGGTGCTGCACCTGGCCCCGCCCCAGCCCGACGGCGATACCGACCGCCGCACGCGGCACCTGGTAGCGGCGCTGGGCGACGTGCGCCGCATCGTGTATGTGAGCACCAGCGGCGTGTACGGCGATTGCGGCGGCGCGCTGGTGAAAGAGTACCGGCCGGTGGCGCCGAAGAACGGGCGCGCCCGGCGCCGCGTGGACGCCGAGCGCATCCTGCGTGCCTGGGCGCTGGTGGCCGGCGCGACGCTGTCGATCCTGCGCGTGCCCGGCATCTACGCCGCCGACCGCCTGCCGCTGCGCCGCCTGGAGCAGGGCACGCCCGCGCTGCGGTTTGAGGACGATGTGTACACCAACCATATCCACGCCGACGACCTGGCGCGCATCGTGCTGCAGGCGTTGACACGCGGCCGGCCCGGGCGGGTCTATCACGCGGTTGACGACACGCGCCTGAAGATGGCCGATTACTTCGACGCCGTCGCCGACGCCTTCGGCATGCCGCGTTCGCCGCGCCTGCCCCGGGCCGAACTGGCGCAGCTGGTCTCACCCCTGCTGCTGTCGTACATGTCCGAATCGCGCCAACTCGACAACACGCGCTTGACGCGCGAACTGCGGGTGCGTCTGCAGTACCCGGACGTCGCCACAGCGCTGGCGCGCCTGCGGCATTGATCCGGGCGGGCCGCCTCAGGCCCGTTTGCCTGGAGAGGCGCAGAACGCGATCTTGCTGCTCATGATGGCCGGGTGGCCCGGCGAGGCGCAGAAGGCGCTGTGGGCGCCCTTGACGGCGGGCGTGCCGGGAAAGGCGCAAAAGGCGCTCGCACCGGCGGTGGCTGGCTTGCCCGGGTAGGCGCAGAACGCGGCACCGCCCATTGGCGCTGCCGGCTTGCCCGGGTAGGCGCAGAACGCGGCACCGCCCATTGGCGCTGCCGGCTTGCCCGGGGAAGCGCAGAATGCAGCGTCGCCGTTGACCAGCACGCCGAACTCTGCTTCGTACAGCGCGCGCATGCGTTCGCCCGCCTCGACATGTTCACTGCCGGAACCGGCGGCGATGCCGACATACGGATAGTGATGCAGGAAGAAGCCGAACGCAGCCTCGCAATCGCGCGCGTACTTCATGGTGTCGAGGATGTGGTAGTGCCAGAACGTGTCGACATCGACGCTGGGCGAGGCGCCGGCATCCGGGTATTTCTTCATCAGGAACAGGAAGCGCCGGTATTGCGTTTCCACGGCGTCGGTGTGCATTTCGGACCAGCCCTCGCCGGACGCTGCGTGCATCAGCTTCGTCTTGATCGGGTTCAGGTCAAGCGCCTCGAAGGCGGCGTATTCGGTATGGGTCGACATCATGATCACCTCGTGTGTGTTTGTGGATGAAGCGGACAGGGCTGGCGGCTGTCACGGTGCCGGTATGGGGCATTTCCGTAGCGCATTACCGGAACATAACGGTGGTGTTGACCTGTGACAGACACAGCCATTGTCATGCGCTGGCTCAGCTCAGCAGTTGCGCCAGATCAAACTTGGGAGATTGGACGAGCTCAATTGACAGGTGACGTTGTCACCTTTGATCGGGAAGGGGAACGCCTCAGGCGGCGATGGGCGAAATCGGGATGCTGTCGGCGGCCAGGGCGGCTCCGCCGGCCACCGGGGTGTCGGCCACCGGGGTGCCGGCCACCGTTATGCCAGCCGCCGGGGTGCCAGCGAGCGGCATGCCAGCCACCGGGATGCTGACCACGATCGCGGTGCCGCTACCCATGCCGCTGCTGCTGATCGAGAACGAGCCGCCCAGGATGGCGATGCGTTCCTCGATGCCCACCAGGCCAAAGGAGCCGTGACGGTTGCGGCTGCCCGGCTGCAGGCCGACGCCGTTGTCGCGGATCGTCATGCTGAGCATGCCTGCATGCTGGTGCAGCGCGATGCTCACGCGGGTGGCGCGCGCGTGGCGCGCCACGTTGTTGAGCGACTCCTGCAGGATGCGGAAGAACGCGGTGGCGCTGTTGTCGTCGATGCAGTGCTCGTCATCGTCGTCTGCCAGCTCGCACGCGATGCCGGTGCGGCGCGCAAAGTCGGCCACCTGCCAGTCGACGGCGGCCGACAGGCCCAGGTCGAGCACGTTTGGCCGCAGGTCGTTGATGATCTGGCGCACGCTGCGGATCGTGACGTCGATCTGGCGCACCGTGGCCACGACGCGCGCATGCAGACGCTGCTGCGCGCCGCGGGTGCGGTTGGCCAGCAGTTCGGCCTCGATCTTCAGGGCCAGCAGGTTCTGCGCCAGGTCATCGTGGATTTCGCGCGCAATGCGCTTGCGCTCGCCTTCCTTGATCTGCTCGGCGTGGGCGGCGAGCAGGCGCAGTTTTTCATGGCTGGCCTGCAGCTTGGTTTGCGAGGCACGCAGTTCGCGCGTCATTTCCTCGGCCATGCGCAGCGCGTTGCGGCGCGACGAGGCCAGCGTCTGGAACAGCGCATAGAGCAGGGCGGTGCTCATGCCGGCGGCAAGCGCCGCCAGCCACGGGTAATACATGTCGAAGCGGGTGTACATATCGGACTTGGGAATGCTGAAGTCGGCGCGCCAGACGCGCTGGTTGAATTCGATCGGCAGGCTGGCCGCGAAGATTGTATCGTCGGCCTGCGGGGTGGCGGGATTGGGTTGCGCGCTCGTGGCCAGGCTGTCGTACAGCACGGCGCGCGGCGGCACCTCGCCCGGTTCGGGCGGCAGCGCGGTCAGCTCGGTCAGCACCAGGCGCACGCCTTTGACGGGAAATTCATCGAGCACGCCGGCCACCAGCGGCGCAAGGCCGAAGCCCAGACCGGCCGAACCGATATACGCCAGACGCCGTGCCTGCACGCTGTCGGTGGGCAGGTCGCTACGGTAGACCGGCAGGCGCAGCGCCAGCGCGCTCTGGTTGGGACCGGGGCGCAAGGCGATGCGGGTGCCCGAGGCGCTCAAGCTGCCGGTATCGCGCGCCAAGCCCAGCGAGCGCCGGGTCGTGCCGCGCGCTTCCAGGTCCAGCCCCAGCCGGTCGAGCAGGTTCGGCGGGAGCGGTTCCATATACACCAGCACCGTGTAGGTGTCGCGATCGGGCGCTGTCAGCAACGGGGTGTGCACGACGCCGCGCCGCGCCAGCCGCCGGTACAACTCGTCGTTCAGCGCCGGCAGGCCGTCGGCGCGCACCGCGCGTGCGTAGTTGATGTTGACGATGCCGGGGAAGTAGCGCTTGATGTCGAGCTCGCTAACGTACTGGTGGAACTGCGCCGCGCTGGTATCGGGTTCGGATCGAAACAGGCCGGCGACACCGCGCAGCACGTCGCTGTAGCTCTTGATCCGGGCGTCGATATTGTTCTGGGCGGCGCGCGCCATGGCGCGAAAGCGTGTCTGCGCATCGCTCTCGATCGCCCCGGACGTCGCAAAATAGGCGCCAGCGCCGAACGCCAGCGACAGCACCACGCCGACAATCATGGCGGCGTGTACGAATAAACCGGGGTGGCGGTCTGGGTGCATGGGTGATCTCACGAACGTGAGGCTGGTTGTGGTCGTGCGCGCGATTGATGGTTCTACGCTAAGCATTGTCGGCCTCCACCGTAGCTAGCAGGTTTACTAGGTTCTGACACAATCCTGCCTCGCCAATGCCAGCACGGCGCCCGGCTCGTTGCGAGCGGGGCGCCGTGAGATGGCTACTACGCGGCGGGTCTAGTTGAAGCTCAACCCGTTGTTGCTGGCGTTACTGACTTTCTTGCCCTTCAGGTCGACCGTGAAATGGTCGCTCGGCTTGGCCGAGCCGAGGCCCTTGAGGATCGCGAAGACGCCCTTGAACTGCTGCTGGAACGGCACGTGCACCGGGTTCTGGTCGGACGGCTTGTCGCCGATGCGCACGATCGGCGCCGGGGTTGCCGGGAACGCCGACATCAGCACCTTGTACTGGTTCACGCGCGCCTGGCCCATGTCGCGCAGCGCCAGTTCGCCCGCATACACGGTGCGGTGGAAGTCGCCGTAGAACGCGTATGGGGTGAGGTTCGCAAAGTCGTCCAGGCGCAGGCCGGCGGCCGTGGCCAGGCGTTCGGCGCGCACCGTGGCGTCCTGCCAGTCGGTGGCCAGCGTCGAGGCGGCAACCGTGGTGCCCGGGGGCGTGCCGGCGGAGGCGCACGCGGCGGTGAGCGGCAGTACGCCAGGGGCGTCCTTCAGTTGCGCCAGCGTGACCCTGGTTTGCAACTGCGACAGGATCAGCATCTGCTTGCCGTTCAGGGCCATCGCTGCTTCCTTCATCTCGCACGGCCAGTATTCGTCCATGAAGCGCAGGCGCGACAGCTCGCCGAAGTACTGGTGCGTGAATTCGCCGTACGAACGGGTATCGAGGATGCTGCGGTCCCAGCGCTTGACGGCGTCGCCCGGCACCGAGCTGCCCTTGAGGTAATCGTTTTCGACCACGTAATGCGGGAACAGTTCGGCAAAGCGCGGCACCGTCGACAGCGATATGGTCTGGACGTCGATCGTGTCGGCGTCCTTGTAGGTGACGACCTTGTAGGCGGCGCCATACACGGCCAGCGACGGCGACTGCACATTGACGAGGTAGTTGCCGCCGCCATCGGTGTGGTCGTTGGTGCCGTTGAAGTGCATGTGGCCGCCCACGTGCAGGCGCAGACCCGTGGCCGCCACGGCGTTGGCGACGCTTGCATCCGGCACGCGCGCTGTCTGGAACGCGCCCGACTTGAAGACATCCTTCATGGCCTGCGTCTGGTTGGCGTAGAAGTCCATGGTCGGGTAGTGCGAGAAGGCCATCAGCTGCTTGCCCTCGGCCTTGGCGCGCGCGGCAACCGACTTGATGTACTCCATCAGGAACATCTTGTGGGTGATGACCTTGTTCCAGCCGGCGTTGCCGGCGCCATCGAAGCCCTTGAAGCTGGTCGGGTTGGCCGGGTCGAACTTCGCGTTCGGCACGAATACATTGGCGTCGATCGACAGCAGCCACAAGCCCTTGACCGGCTCGACCAGGTAGGTGGTGTCGATCAGCTTCGTGCACCTGGTGAAGGCTTTGCCCAGCTTGGCCTCGCCAGCAGCCTTGTAGGCGCCGCCCGAGCCTTCGGCGCAAATCTCGAATTCACGGCTCTTGCCGCTCGACTGCGCCAGCGCCGCGTCATACGTGTATTTGCCGGCGTCGTACTTGCTGAACGGGGTTTCCCACAGCAGGTCGGCCTTGTTCGGCATGAAGCCGAATTCGCCCATCTTGACCATCAGGCGTTCGGTGCCTTGTTCCATGACCTGATCGGTGCAGATCACCGTCGGATCCTTGGCCAGGCACGCCGGATTGCCGGTGGCGTAGATTTTCTGCTCCTTGCCGTCCTTGGTCAGGAAGTCGTTCTTGCCTGCTTCGTTGTCGTCGTACGGCTCGACCGGGTCGTGGTTGCCGGGCGCGATGAAAAAGCGCATGCCCTTGGCCTGGTACTGCTTCATGATCTCGGCGATGCCGTCGACGTTCATTGGCTGGGCGTCGTCGGTATAGTCGCCCGGCAGCGCGACGACGCGGATGCCCTTGGCATAGGCATCGTCAAGCGCAGCGTAGAACGCGAAGTAATTTTCGTTGAACAGGCGCGTGGAGGTCAGCTGCGCATACATCGTGCGGATGGTCGCGTTCTTGCCGTCCTTGGTCGGAATGCCGGCGAACTGGCTGCTCTTGAAGTCGCCGTAGACATTCTGGAAGTGCACATCGCTCATGAAGGCGACGGCGGTGCTCACCGGCGTCGGCGCCGGTACCGGGTTTTGCACCGGCGGCGGCATGACGACGGGCGCGTCGCTGTCACCGGGACTGCAGCCTGCCAGCAAGGCCAGCAGGGAAAGCGCCGCGCAGGCAGCAGCGCGGTGGTGCATTGGACGGGTCATGCAATTACTCCGGTCATCAAGATGCCGGGAGGATGACATCGTTGCATGACCGGATGGTTACATGGCAGGCTGTATGGCCTGCTGACTACTTGCCCCAGCTGTCCTTGAGCGTCGTCACGCGGTTGAAGACGGGCTTGCCCGGCGTCGAATCGACACGATCGGCCACGAAGTAGCCGTGGCGCTCGAACTGGAAGCGCTGGTCGCCCACGGCATCCTTCAGGCCAGGTTCCAGATACGCGGTGATCGTCTCGAGCGCATTCGGATTGAGCACCGACTTGAAGTCCTTGCCGCCGGCGTCCGGCTGCGCGTCCAGGAACAGGCGGTCGTACAGGCGCACTTCGGCTTCGAGCGCGCCCGCCGCGCTGACCCACGTGATGTTGCCCTTGACCTTGTAGGTGTCCGCGCCCGGCGTACCCGACTTCGAATCTTCGAAGTACTTGACGTGGACGGCGCTGACCTTGCCGTCGGCATCCTTGTCAAAGCCCGTGCACTCGACCACGTAGCCATACTTCAGGCGCACGCGGCTGCCCGGCAGATCGCCCTGCGGGGGCGTGAAGCGGAAGTAGCCCTTGACCGGCGTTTCCATGAAGTCTTCCTGCTCGATCCACAGTTCGCGCGTGAACGGGAAGGTGCGCTTGCCCATCTCGGGATGGTGCGGGTGCACGGGCGAGCTGCACTCGTGCGACTCGCCTTCGGGGAAGTTGTCGACGATGAGCTTTAGCGGACGCAGCACGGCAATCGCGCGCGGCGCCTTTGGGTCGAGATCATCACGCAGCGCGCCTTCGAGCGTGCTCATATCGATCCAGCCGTCGGCTTTCGACACGCCGATGCGCTCGCAGAACAGCTGCAGCGATTCGGGCGTGTAGCCGCGCCGGCGCAGGCCAACGATGGTCGGCATGCGCGGATCGTCCCAGCCGGTGACGGTGCCGTCGTCGACCAGCGCGCGCAGCTTGCGCTTGGAGGTCACGACATAGGTCAGGTTCAGGCGCGCGAATTCATACTGGCGCGGCACCGGGCGCTTGAAAAAGCCGCCTTCGGCCAGCGTCTCGACCAGCCAGTCGTAGAACGGGCGGTGATCCTGGAATTCCAGCGTGCACAGCGAGTGCGTGATGTTTTCGATCGCATCCGAGATCGGGTGCGTGTAGTCGTACATCGGGTAGATGCACCAGGCGTCGCCCGTGCGGTGGTGGTGCGCATGGCGGATGCGGTACAGGGCCGGGTCGCGGTTGGTCATGATCGGCGAGGACATCGCGTCTTCGCTCATCTTGGCGCGCAGGATGTGTTCGCCGTCCTTGTACTTGCCGGCCTTCATGTCGCGGAACAGCTGCAGCGATTCTTCGACCGGACGGTCGCGAAAGCGCGAATTGGTGCCCAGCGTGCCGAAATTGCCGCGGTTCTTGGCCATCTCTTCAGCGCTCTGGCTGTCAACATAGGCTTTGCCATTCTGGATCAGGTACTCGGCCATCGCGTACAGCTGGTCGAAATAGTCACTGGCGTAGTACAGGTGCTCCTGACCCTCCTGCTGCCACGAGAAACCAAGCCACTTGACGCTATCGATGATCGTGTCGACGTATTCCTGGTCTTCCTTCTCGGGATTGGTGTCGTCGAAACGCAGGTGGCACAGGCCGCCGTAGTCGCGCGCCAGGCCGAAGTTCAGGCAGATCGATTTGGCGTGGCCGATGTGCAGGTAGCCGTTCGGCTCGGGCGGGAAGCGCGTGATCACGGGCGGCAGGCCCTCACGGGCATGCGTGCCGGCGGCCAGGTCGGATTCGACGATGGCACGCACAAAGTTCGACGACGGTGCGTTGCCCGGCGCCGGGGAATTCTTGTCGTTGCTCATGAGATAGTTCTGGGAGGGTAAGTTGTCGGGCATTTTACCGTAGACAGCGGCCCTGTAGCGTGCCCTTGTCGTTACCTCGCCTGCCGTTGCCCCCATCCGGTCAAAGCGGGCGCTCGCGCCCCGTCGAACCTTTTCTATAGGATAATCTCCCTTTAAACCGTGATTCATTGCCAGACGGCTGACGCCGGGAGAGTTTCTGTTGGAAAATTTATATGCGATCCTCGGCGTGGCCCCGAATGCCACCGACGACGAGATCAAGAAGGTCTACCGTTCGCTGGCCATGCGCTACCACCCGGACCGCAACCAGGCACCGGGCGCGGAGGCGCGCTTCAAGGCCGTGAGCAAGGCGTATGAGATCCTCTCGGACCGCACGAAGCGCGACGAATACAATCAGAGCGTGAACCACCGCATCGTGCTTGACGCCGAAGCCGAAGCCTTCGAGCTGTGGCGCTCGCTGTTCGCCCTGAACGGCGTCAACCTGCCCGCACACTGACGCTCCGGCCGCCGATGCGGCCCGCCAAACACATCTACAGGATACAAAATGAAAAACGTACATCCCGAATTCTCTTTCCAGTCGCGTGAACTGGAAGGCCAGATCGAGGGCACCCTGGGCGACCCGCCGAATCGCAAGAACTACGACATGATGGTGAACGCGCTGGTGTCCGAATACGCCGACGGCGGCGGCATCGACGACGTCAACATGATGGCCTTCGCGCTGGTCGACAAGATCCGCTTTCTGGACGCCAAGGGCCTGATGGGCGAAGCGCTCGACTACGCCGACGGCGACCCGGTCAAGGTGTTCGCGATGGCCGAATGCACGGGCGACGATGGCGCCAGGATGTACGAAGCGATGACGACCAACTTCCCCGAACTGGCGCGCCAGGCGATCATCACCGCGTTCCTGTTCAAGAACCAGAATCGCTGGGACGACGAAGACCAGTCGCTTGAGCAGCTGGGCCGCAACGACGATGGCGACGATGTCGACGAAAACGGCGAAGCAACCGACGACTTCAGCGGCCTGTTCGACGAAGGAGACCGCGATGAGCGATGACACCGGCAGCAAGAATGAACACTTGCCAGCCTTGATACAGCAGGTGGGTGACCTGGTGCTGGCCGGCTCGCTCGACCACGCCGAAGAGGTGTTCTCGAAAGCGGCCGACGAGCATGGTGACTACGCCGTGGCGCAGGTGCTGAGCGATTTGCCACCGCAAGTGACGGCGCTGCACCTGGCTGGCTTTGACGGCGGCAAGACGTCGCTGGCCACGATGCTGGTGCCGCCCAAGGCCTGGGCCGACAGCCTGGCCTATATCGCCGCGACCTGGCCCGACAACCTGATCGAGGACGATCCCGAGCGCATCGCCGAAAACCTGTTCAATCACGTTCATGGCGTGGTCTATGCGCAGGACGACGAAGAGCGCCGCAACGAATTGCTCGAAGCGGCGTCCGCTACCGACCATGGCGCGACGATCTTTGCGATCATGTGGTCGCTGGCCCCGCGCGAAATCCTCGAAGTGGCGGGCGAAATCCTGTCCAAGGGGCGTTACGTGAGCGGCCAGACGAGCGCCGACAGCGACATCGTGCCGCTGGCGGTCGACCTGGCCAAGGCCAGCGAAGATGGCTGGGAGCGTTCGCTGCTCGAGCTGTTTCCTGAATTCAGGCACAGCGCCGAGATGGCCGAGATCCACCTGCCGGACGATCCGGACGAAGAGTCCGAGTTCATGCAGCGCTCGACGCGCGACCTGCTGCTGCGCCTGCGCCGGCAAGTGCCATCCGTGCGCAGCATGCCGCGCCGCAGCCCGCGCCGCAGCCTGGGCTCGGACATCTTTTCGTGACGGCAGGCTCCATCATGTTGCCTGCCATTGTCATCGAAAAGCCGCCCCGGCTGATCCGCGCGATCCGGCTGCTGCCGGTCGACGCTACGGCGGATGAGGCGGCGATCCTGGCCGACGAACTGTCCGGCATCACCGCCATGGTGGCCGAAAAGTTCACCAACGACCGCACCGCCGAAGGTATCGGGCGCGCGCTGCTGTTGACCATCGGCGGCATCTCGCTGGGTCTCGAACACCTGATCCAGACCGAGGAAGAGGGCGACCTCGATGCACTCGACATCCTGATCGGGGAAGGCGCCGAGCACGCGTTCCAGGCAGGTTTTCGCCTGATCCGCGAGCTCTCTGCGCTGCCCGAGGACAGCCTGGTGGGCGAATACGACCTCGATCCCATTTATTCGCAGCGGCGCCTGAAAGAACTGTTCGTCGATATCTGCACGGCCGATCCGGGCGAATCGTGGTCGGGCTACGAGCGCTATCTGGGCCAGGTGCGCCAGCGCCAGGAAGTCCAGGCAGTGGTCAAGGCGGCCGAGTGGCTGCGCAAGCACCACTACGAAGGCGCGGTGGTCGATCCGGACCTGAATGCCGAAGGCGTGATCGCGATGGCGATCATCTTCGCAGCCGAAGGCGGCGCGCGCATCACGGCGCGCACCGGCCAGCGCGAGTTCGAACGCTTTGTCAAGGCGGTGCGCAAGCACAAGCCCGACTTCGAGGCCGGCTGGGCCGAGCTGATGGCACGTGTGCCGCCGGCGCACCAAGCCGTGATCGCCGCGCGCATCGCGACCTACCGCGCCAGTTGCACGGTGCTGCAACTGATCGACACGACGGCAACGATGAAGCAGCTGTTCGCCGAAATGGAAAACTACGCCGGGTCGGAGCTCGATCCCGAGTATCCGTGAAAGATCGCCGGTGACCACGCCGGGCATGCGCATTGCCGCCGGCAGCGTGGCGTTCCGGCGCATCAACCGTGCCATGGCCTTTGGCGGGTTTTCCACCTTCGCGCTGCTGTATTGCGTGCAGCCTTTGATGCCGCTGCTGGGCCGCGACTTCGGGTTGTCACCCGCACAAAGCAGTCTGGTGCTGTCGGTGGCGACCGCCACGCTGGCCCTGGCGCTGCTGGGTTCGAGCAACGTTGCCGAGCGCTTCGGGCGCAAGAAGGTCATGGTTGCCTCGATGTTCAGTGGCGCCGTCTTCACGCTGGCATGCGCGTTCGCCGCCGATTACAGTCACCTGGTGGCGCTGCGCGCGTGCATGGGCCTGATGCTGGGCGGCTTGCCGGCGGTGGCGATGGCTTATCTGGGCGACGAGATCGAACCGACTTCGCTGGGCCTGTCGATGGGCATGTATATCAGCGGCAGCGCCTTTGGCGGCATGACCGGGCGCGTGCTATCGGCCTTCATCAGCGATTTCGCGTCGTGGCGCATCGCGCTGGGCGTGCTGGGCGCGGCCGGGCTGTACGCGGCGTGGGAATTCTCGCGCAGCCTGCCGGCCTCGCGCCATGGCGCGACGCTGCCGGCACGCGGCCCGGGCTTTGTCGCCGGTGTGCGCATTCACTTGCGCGATCCGGGGCTGCCGTGGCTGTTCGCGCTGTCGTTCCTGCTGATGGGCGCGTTCATCACGCTGTACAACTACATCGGCTACCGCCTGCTGGGGGCGCCGTTCAATCTGCGGCCGAGTGCCGTCGGGCTGCTATCGTTGCTGTACCTGCTGGGCATCGTCAGTTCGATGTGGGCGGGCAAGCTGGCCGACCGGCTCGGACGGCGCAATGTGCTGTGGCTCATGATGGGGCTGATGATTTCTGGTCTGCTGATCACGCTGGCCGAATCGCTGGTGGCGATCGTGCTGGGCGTGGGTCTGGCGACCTTTGGTTTTTTTGCCTCGCACTCGGTGGCCAGCAGCTGGGTAGGGCGGCGCGCGCGGTCCCCGCAGGCGCTGGCCTCGGGCATCTACCTGTTCTTTTATTACCTGGGCTCGAGCGTGGTGGGCTGGTCGGGCGGGTATGTCTACGAGCACTGGGGCTGGACCGGCGTCGTGACCTTGCTGGCGGGGCTGCTGGGAGCGGGCCTGGGGATTGCGCTGCATCTGCGGCGACTGGCGCCGTTGCCGATCGACTACTAGCCGGAGTAATTAAACAAGCGAATAACGGGGCAATGCCGGTGCGGTGCGACGCTTGAAAAAGCGACGCACAAGTAAAAACGCCACGCTGCGAAGCGTGGCGTTGTGCGATCAGCGGCGTGCTGCGCGGTTTTGCGGGCGCGGTGCGCCGTTGGTTTTGCCAAGGTGACGGAAGGTGATCCGGCCCTTGCTCAGGTCGTATGGCGACAGTTCGAGGCTGACCTGGTCGCCGGCGATGATGCGGATATGGTTCTTGCGCATCTTGCCCGAGGTGTAAGCGATCAGCTTGTGGCCGTTTTCGCAGTCAATACGGTAGCGCGAGTCCGGCAGCACTTCAGACACGACGCCATTCATTTCGATGAGTTCTTCTTTTGCCATGATGGAGCTCCTGTAAATTTTAATATAGGGTAATCACACCAGCCTGGCGCGCGGCGCACGGGCTGGCGGATGATGCGGCCGGCTCGAAGCAGGCGGTGTCAGGATGGGAATAATATTGACTTCGCTGGGTGTTGCGGCCCGTGTGCCATCTCGTGCCGTGGCGTCGCGCTTCGCGCGAATCATTTGTCCACAGGAACACGATATGGGGACGGTAGTAGAATTTTCCAGTGGCAATCTCGTGTTGTCATTCCTGAAACTTTGTAATCGTGAAGGAGTGATCGATGCCATACAAGCGTTAGTGTAGCACGGTTGCCGGTCTGCGGCTCGTGCGCGCTCACAATGACGATATAATCCGCTCAACTTCCGTTGCAAAAAGCAACGCTTTTCATTCGGTCTCTCGCGTGCAGTCATTGTCCACGTGTTGATCGGCCGACTTTCTTGGGCTGCTCTCATGAACGACCTCGCTTCCGACTACATAGCGGGCCGCATTTCCACCGGCATCGCTGGCCTCGACGATATTTTGGGGGGCGGCTTGACGCCCCAACGCGTGTATCTGGTCGAAGGCTCGCCGGGCGCCGGCAAGACCACGCTGGGCTTGCAGTTCCTGCTCGACGGGCTGGCGCGGGGTGAGCCTGTCCTGTATGTCACGCTGTCCGAAACCGCCGATGAACTGATTGCGGTCGGTCAAAGCCACGGCTGGGACCTGGCCGCGCTGTCGATCTATGAGCTGGCAGGCGAAGACGATCTTGATGTCGATGCGCAACAGTCGGTCTTCCATCCGTCCGAAATCGAGCTGGGCGAAACCACCCGCAAGGTGATGGATCGGGTCGACGAACTGCAACCGGTGCGGGTGGTGTTCGACAGCCTGTCCGAAATGCGCTTGTTGGCGCAGAACCCGCTGCGCTATCGCCGCCAGATTCTCGCGCTCAAGCAATTTTTTTCCGCGCGGGGCTGTACCGTGCTGCTGCTCGATGACAAGACCAACCAGTCCGACCAGCAACTACACAGCATTGCCCACGGCGTCATCAGCCTGGAGCAGATCGCCCGCGACTATGGCAAGGAGCGGCGCCGCGTCAACATCGTCAAGATGCGCGGCATCCGCTTTCGTGGTGGCTACCATGACTATGCGCTCGATAAGGGCGGCATCACGATGTACCCGCGCCTGATTGCCGCCGAACATGTGCGCGACTTCGTGCCGCTGGTCGGCTCGAGTGGCTCGGACGGCTTCGACGCGCTGCTTGGCGGCGGCCTGGTTCGCGGCACCAACACGCTGATCGTCGGCCCGTCCGGCATCGGCAAGACCACGTTGTCCACACGCTGCCTGCTGGCCGCGCTCGAGCGTGGCGAAAAGGCAGCCTATTACCTGTTCGACGAAGGCCTGGGCACGTTCTTTGCCCGCAGCACGCAGCTGGGACTGGACCTGCGGCCCTATCTGGCGAGCGGCCAGCTCACGATGTGCCACTTCGATCCGGCCGAACTCTCGCCGGGTGAATTCGCACAACTGCTGCGCGACGCCGTCGAAGAGAAGAGCACGCGCTTCATGGTGATCGACAGCCTGAACGCCTACCTGCAGGCGATGCCGGGCGAACAGTTCCTGACGCTGCAGATGCACGAATTGCTGTCTTACCTGAACCAGCAGGGCGTGACCACCGTCATGATTCTGGGCCAGCACGGCCTGATGGCCGAGGCCCGCACCGACATCGACCTCAGCTACCTGAGTGACAGCACGGTGCTGATGCGCTTCTTTGAAGCGAGCGGCAACGTGCGGCGCGCCATCAGCGTGATCAAGAGCCGCACCACCCAGCACGCGCAGACGATCCACGAATTGCAACTGGGCGAGGGCGGGGTGCGCATCGGCGCGCCGCTCGTCGGTTTCGAGGGTGTGCTGACCGGGATTCCCAATTACCGGGGCGCCACGCCCATGATGGATACGGTCGCAGATGCCGGGCAATAGTCAACCGCGCACTGCGCGCGAGGAACGCATTCTGATTTTCGCGCCGCGCGGGCGCGATGCCGACGTCATGGCGTCGGTATTGCAGCGCGACGGCCTCGAGTGCAAGGCCTACACCGACTTCGCCCAGCTCGGTGCGGCGATCGAAGAGGGCGCCGGGGCGGCCATCCTGGCCGAAGAAGCACTGCAGAACATCGATGCCAGGGCCCTGCACGCCTGGCTCGAGGCGCAGGCGCCATGGTCCGACTTTCCGTTCATCGTATTGCTGGCCAAGACGGTCGGCCTGCAGCAGGGCGAGGCCCGCCAGCGCCTGGGCGACTACGGCAACGTGATCCTGCTCGAACGCCCGCTCAATGCGCAGACGCTGCGCAGCGCCAGTATCTCGGCCCTGCGCGCGCGCCGCCGCCAGTACCAGGCGCGCGACGTGCTGGCCGACCGCGAGCGCACGGCGCAAAGCCTGCACGACAGCCGGCAGGAACTGGTCGCCCTGAATGAAACGCTCGAATCGCGCATCGACGAGCGCACGCGCGCGCTGGCCCAGGCCAATGACCGCCTGATGAACGAGATCATCGAGCGCGAACGCGTGCAGCAGGCGATGGCGCAGTACCAGAAGATGGAAGCGGTCGGGCGCCTGACCGGCGGCATCGCGCACGACTTCAACAACCTGCTCAATGTCATCCAGGGCAGCATGGACCTGATCCTGTTGATGTCGAAAGACGACGTGGCCAAGGGCCGCGCCGAGATCGCGCGCCGCGCCTGCCAGCGCGGCGGCAAGCTCACGAGCCAGTTGCTGGCGTTCGCGCGCAACCAGAGCCTCGACCTGCGCGAGACCGATATCTCGCTGCTGTTCGACGGCGTGCGCGAGCTGGTGGCCAGCTCGGTTGGCTCGGCGATCCGGCTGCGCTTTGCCGTCGACGACGACTGCGCGGCGGTGCTGGCCGATGGCAACCAGATGGAGATGGCCTTGCTGAACCTGGCCATCAATGCGCGCGACGCGATGCCGGCCGGCGGCGAGCTGGTGTTCGCGGCCGCCATGTCGCCGCCGCCGCCGGGCCTGCTGGCAGACGGCGACTATGTGCGCATCGCCGTGACCGACAGCGGCGAAGGCATGGCGCCGGAACTGGTGGCCAAGGTGTTCGAGCCATTCTTCACGACCAAGGGCGTCAAGGGCACGGGGCTGGGCCTGAGCCAGGTGTACGGCATGGCGCAGCAATCGGGCGGCGCGGCGCGCATCGTCAGCGAACCGGGCGTGGGCACCACGGTGGAAATCTGGCTGCGCGCGGCCACCGATATGCACGAGGCCGAGCCGGCGCCAGTGGCGCGGATGCCGGTGGCGAGCCAGCCGGCGCGCATCCTGATCGTCGAGGACGATGATTTCGTGCGCGCCTCGATGGTCTCGTCGCTCGAAGCGCTCGGCCACCAGGTGACGCAGGCAGCCGACGGCGACGCGGGTCTCGCAGCCCTGCAACGGGCGCGGCCCGACCTCCTGATCACCGATTACCTGATGCCCGGCATGACGGGCGCCGACCTGATGGTGCGTACGCGCGCCATGTTCCCTGGCCTGCCGATGATCATCGCCACCGGGTACGCCGACATGAAGGCGATCGAGCAGGTGATCGGCGACGACATCGTGCTGCGCAAGCCGTTCCAGCTGGCCCAGCTGGCGGTGAGCGTTGGCCAGGCACTGGATCGCCAGCGCCAGCGCGACAGCGCGGCACTCGTATAATGCACTGCCACTTTCCAACGGACGATCGTGACGACCGCACCTGACCCATTCGATTATGAAGCCGCCATCGGCGCCTGCGCCCGCGGTGACCGGCATGCGCTGCGCCGGCTGTATGACCAGGAAAGCCCGCGCCTCCTGGGCGTGGCGCTGCGCATCGTGCGCGACCGCCAGAGCGCCGAAGACGTCGTGCACGACGCTTTCGTGAGCATCTGGACCCGCGCCGCGAGCTTCGAACCCACGCGTGGTTCGGGTCGCGGCTGGATGTACACGATCGTGCGCCACGCGGCGCTCGACGCCGTGCGCGACGGCGCCCACGAAGTCGGCGTCGACGAAGAAACGCTCGATGCGCTCGACGCCGACGCCTTCGACCCCACCATGCAGGATGCGTTCGAACTGCGCCAGGACATGGGCCGGCTGCACGAGTGCCTGACCCGGCTCGACCCGGCCAAGCGCAACAGCATCCTGCACGCCTATGTGGATGGCTTCTCGCACAGTGAAATCGCCGAGCGGCTCAAGTCGCCGCTGGGTACGGTCAAGGCCTGGATCAAGCGCGGCATGAGCGCACTGCGGGAGTGCATGGTATGAAGGCTACACACGATTACGACGAACTGGCCGGCCAATACGTGCTCGGCACGCTGCCACGCGCCCAGCGCCTCGAGGTCGACGCCGCGCTGACAGACAACGCCTCGCTGCTCGCCGCCGTCGCGTTCTGGGAAGCGCGGCTGCTGCCCTTGAGCACGCTGGTGGAACCGAGCACGCCACCGGCGTCGCTGTGGGCGCGCATCGAGCGCAGCCTGGGGCCTGCGGCAACACTGACGTCCAAGCCGGCGCCGGCTGCGCATGCCGGCTGGTGGGAGCGCCTGGGCCTGTGGCGCGGCCTGGCTGCCGGCGGCTTTGCCGCCGCTGCCGTGATGGCGGTGGTGGTCGGCCTGCGCGTCAACGACCTGCAGCAGCCGCACTACATGGTCGTGCTGGCCGCGCCGCAGAACGCGGCGCCGGGGTGGGTGCTCAAGATGACGGGCGCGACGACGCTGCGCCTCGAGCCCCTGGTGGCCACCGCCGTGCCGGCGCAGCGCGCGCTGCAACTGTGGACCAAGGCCGACGACTGGTCCGGCCCCGTGTCGCTGGGCCTGGTCAAGCCGGGCGAAACCGTCGAGGTCAAGCTCGACAAGCTGCCGAAGATCGTGCCGAACCAGCTGTTCGAAATCACGCTGGAACCTGAGGCCGGCTCACCGATTGGCCGTCCGACCGGGCCGATCCTGTTCATCGGCCGCGCCGTGGTCATCTAGAAATCGCGCACACCAATGGAAAAGGGCGTTCCCACGCAAGCGGGAACGCCCTTTGTTCATCCTACAGGATGATTAACGCAGCCAGATCGCGATGTCCTTGATGCCTGGCATGCCGCTGCCGATCCGCGATGTGGCCGGGGTGGCAGCGCCGCCAATCAAGGCGCCGGCGCCGGTGGTGATGTCGACGCGGTACAGCGAGGTCGGGCCACCATCGGTGGTGCGCAGGGCCGCCAGCACCAGGCCGTTGGCACCGCCGGCGACGTCCATGCCGCCATCGCCGGCGATCGTCACGCCCAGCGGGCCGACATTGACCAGCGTGCCGTCATTGGGCGGATTCTGCAGGGCCAGCACCGAGCTGGCGCTGTCGACGTCGAACAGCTGCGTCGCGGTCGCGTTCGGGACGCTGTTGGTGTAGGCAGCAGCAGCCACGATCGGGGCCACGCCGGCGCGGTTGATGGCGCCGTCGGTGGTCGTTGCGCCGGTGTCGACGTTGATGCGCAGGCTCTGGCCGCTGTTGCTGATCACGCGCAGGCGGTCGGCCACCGGGTTGAAGTCGACCGCAAATGCGGTGCCGGCAATCGCGGTGTATGGCAGCGTAGTGTCGGTGGCGTCGGCTGCCAGCGTGGCTTTCACGGTTGCCACGCCGGTGGCCGGATCGATCGTGATCAGGCGCGCGGTCGAGGTCAGGCCGTACAGCATGCCGTCACGTGGACGCACGTCGATGCCCAGCACGACTTCGCCGGCGGCCAGGCCGCTGATGGTGACGTTGGTGTCGAGCGTGTTCGGCGTGCCGACCTTGAAGCCGACCAGGCGGTTATCGTCGGTCAGGCCCAGCACGACCGGCGTCTGCGCCGCGCGCAGCGCGATGCCGCGGATGTCTTCGGTCACGCCCAGCGCGCCCACCAGCGTGGTCGGTGCAGTGGTGGCGGCCAGGTTCACGCCATACAGATTGCGTGCGCCGCCGACGGTGGCCACCATATAGCCCATGTTCGTGCGTGCATCGATGTCGAAGCCGTTGACTGCGCCGGCGACGATGCCCAGCGCGACCGGGCTGGCCAGCGTGCCGTTGTTCGGCGGGTTCTGGGTGTAGAGCGTGTTGTTGACCGCATCGATGCCGAACAGCGTCGTCGAGCCGGTGCCGGCGAACGAGTTGGTGTAGGCCGAGGCGGAAATTGCGGTATTCGCCGCGCCGCCGTTGATGCTGCCATCGGTGGTCGTCGCGCCGGTGTCGACATTGATGCGCAGGCTCTGGCCCGTGTTGCTGACGATGCGCAGGCGGTCGGCCATCGGGTTGAAGTCGACGCCGAAGTTGGTGCCGGCCAGCGCGGTGAACGCGTCGGTGGTGTCGGTCGCGTCAGCGGCCAGGCGCGACTTGTTGGTGGCCGCGCCGGTCGCGGCGTCGAGCGTATACAGGCGGCCGGTCGAACCGACGCCGTAGAGCATGCCGTCAACGGGACGCATGTCGATGCCGACCAGGTTTTCGCCGCTTTGCAGGCCGGTGACCAGCACATTGGTGCGGATGGTCGCGGGGCTGGCGCGGTCGAACGAGATCAGGCGGTTGCTGACAGTCAGGGCAACCACGTCGCCAACCGTTGCGGACGCTGGCGGCGGGGTGATCGGTGCCGGCGCAACGACATCGTCGTCGTCATCGCTGCCGCAGGCGGTCAGCGCAAGTGCGATCGAAGATACGAGGACGAGCTTGGCGAATTGTGGTTTTTGCATGATATGTCCTTATTAGTAGAATGGGTCGTCAAAGTACATCAGGGCCATGGCCCGCGGGCAGGCTGCCAGGTCGACACGGTTACTACGCGCCAGATGCAGGATTGGATGCAGCCTGCTGAAAATAAATTTTCTTTGCGTAGCCCGGCGCGTGCCTGAACCCTGTGTGCTTGTGAGAATGCACGCATTTTGATGACAATGTCGCATGTTACCGTATGGAAATACTGGTGCAGCTGTCCTGTACCAGCAACCTCTGTTTCAACGGTGTCGTCATGCGTGTTTCCCTGGGTGAGGTCGTTACCGTGCTCGCCTGTTCGTTGGCTGGTGCCGGCTCGGTCATCAGGACCTGGTCGGCCCTGTCGCATATTCAATTCACGCCGGGCTTCTACATTGCCGGCGCGCTCTTTAGCATGCTGATCTGTTCACTGTGTTTGCTGGCCTTCGCGTCGGTGCGGGCCTGGACACGGGTGCAATGAGTCCACCCTGAAGCGGCCGCGCGGCCGCCAGGGTGGAGGATGAGTCGCGCCGGTTGGGGAAGGCGGGTCTAGACTACGCCGCGGGCCTGCAGGGCCGCGATCTCGGCGTCGCTCTTGCCGAGCACATCGCGCAGGACGTCCAGCGTGTGCTGGCCCAGCGTGGGCGGCGCCACGGTGCTGGTGGCCGGTGTGGCCGACATGCGGATCGGATTGCGCACCAGCGTGACCTGGCCGGCACTCGGATGCGGCAGCGCGATCGCCATCGCGCGCGCCTGCACCTGCTCGTTGGCGAAGACGTCGCCGACGTCGTTGATCGGCCCGCATGGAACGCCGTGTTCTTCCAGCAGCGCGATCCAGGCGGCGCGCGTTTTTTCACCGACCATCGCGGCCAGCAGCGGCACGAGCACGTCGCGATGCTGCACGCGCAGCGGATTGGTGGCAAAGCGCGCATCAAACGCCAGCTCGGGGCGACCGCCCGCTTCGACGAACTTCTGGTACTGGCCGTCGTTGCCGGCTGCGACGATGATGTGCCCATCCAGACAGGCAAAGGTCTGGTACGGCACGATATTGGCGTGCGCATTGCCCCAGCGCTTCGGGGCCTTGCCGCTGTTGAGGTAATTGCTGCCGACATTGGCCAGCATCGCCACCTGCGTGTCGAGCAGCGCCATGTCGATCTGCTGGCCTTCGCCCGTGCGGTCGCGGTGGGTCAGCGCGGCCAGTACGGCCACCGTCGCATACATGCCCGTCATCAGGTCGGTCAGCGCCACGCCGGCCTTTTGCGGCCCGCCGCCAGGCACATCATCGCGCTCGCCCGTCACCGACATCAGGCCGCCCATGCCCTGGATCAGAAAATCGTAGCCGGCGCGGTGCGCATACGGCCCATCCTGGCCAAAGCCCGTGATCGAGCAGTAGACCAGGTCGGGTTTGAGCGCCTTCAGGCTGGCGTAGTCGAGGCCATAGCGCGCCAGGTGGCCGACCTTGAAATTCTCGAGCACCACGTCGCACGACAGCACCAGTTCGCGCAGCAGCGCCTGGCCTTCGCGGCTGGCGATATCGACTGTCACCGAGCGCTTGCCGCGGTTCGCCGTCAGGTAATAGGCCGCTTCCTGCGTGTCGCGGCCGTCGGCGTCCTTCGCATAGGGCGGGCCCCAGGCGCGCGTGTCGTCGCCGCTGCCGGGGCGCTCGATCTTGATCACGTCGGCGCCCAGATCGGCCAGGTTTTGCGCGCACCACGGGCCGGCCAGCACGCGCGACAGGTCGAGCACGCGGATGTGGCCGAGCGCTTTAGGCAGGGAAGTGGAAGCAGAGGATGGCGTCATGGTGGAGGCAGGGTAAGCAATCATGAAGCGCCGATTATAACGGGCCGGCCATGGGCTGCGGCGCCAGCTGGGCGGCTGCGGACAGCGCGCGCTCACGGTCGACAATGGCGTCGATCGTGCGCGTTTCCAGGCCCATCGCCCCGAGCACGAAGCTGGATAGCTGCAGGCTCGCTTCCAGCGTTTCGGGTACCACGACCGAAGCGCCGGCCAGGCGCAGGTCGCGCGCGTGCTTCTCGTCGCGCGAGCGGGCAAACAACGCCACGTGCGGAAATTCGCGCCGGATGCCGTGCACGGCCTGCAGTGCCGCGAGCGGCTGGTCCATCGTCAGCACGATCGCGGGCGCCTCGTCGGCGTGCACGCGGCGCAGCAGTTCGGGCCGCGCGGCATTGCCGAACCAGACCGGCCAGCCGTCGGCGCGCAGCTGCGCCACCAGCCGCGCATCGGTCTCGAACGCCACGAATGGAATATTCTGTGCGGTGAGCAGCTTGCCCAGTTGCTGGCCCACGCGGCCGAAACCGGCAATGACGACCTGGCCGCGCGCGCTGTTCAAGGCTGCATTCAACGCTTCGTGATCGTGCTGCGCGGCGAGCTGGTCGCCGCGCGTTTCGAGGTGATCGCCAATGGCCGTGCCCAGGCGTGCGAGCAGCGGCGTGATGAACAGCGACAGGCCGACTGCCAGCATCACGCGCGCGCCCAGCGCCGGATCGAGCACGCCGCTGCTGGCCGCGTAGCCGATGACGATGAAGGCAAACTCGCCGCCCTGGCCCAGCAGCAGGCCGCCCTCGACGGCGCGGCCCCACGGCAGGCCGCCAATCCGGAACAGCAACGCCACGACAATGCCCTTGATCAGTACCAGCCCGAGGACGAAGCTGGCCAGCCACAGCGGCGCGTCAAGGATCTGGCGCGTGTCGATCGTCATCCCGACCGTCATGAAGAACAGCCCCATCAGCAGGCCCTTGAACGGCTCGACCATGAGTTCGACCTCGTGCTTGAATTCGGTTTCGGCCAGCAGCAGGCCGGCGATCAGCGCGCCCAGCGCCATCGACAGGCCGGCAGCGGCCGACAGCGCCGCGATGCCGAAGGTCGCGAGCAGCACCAGCGCCATGAACACGTCGGGCTGGCGCTGGCGGGCAAAGGCGCGAAACAGCGGATGCACGACGCGCCCGCCGACCAGGTAGATGAGGGCAATCGCGCCGGCGGCCTTGGCCAGCGTGATGGCGGCCAGCAGCAGCGCGCTATTGCCGTCGCCGGCACCCTTGGCCAGCGCGCCGATCAGGATCAGGATCGGCACCACGGCCAGATCCTGCAGCATCAGGAGCGCGAACGCGGCCTGGCCCAGGCGCGTGCCGGTGCTGTGCTGCTGGTTCATCAGTTGCATGACGACGGCGGTAGACGACAGCGAAAGCACGAGGCCGAGGACGACGGCAGCCTGGCCCGGCAAGCCATATAGATACAGCGCGGCCCCGATCAGCGTGGCGCTGGCCGCCACCTGCGCGGTGCCCGCGCCGAACACCCAGCGCCGCATCGACCACAGGCGCGCAGCCGACAGTTCCAGCCCAATCATGAACATCAGGAACAGTACGCCGATTTCGGCGAGCATCGAGATGCCGGGGCCGGCGGGGAAGGTCAGAAACGACAACCACGGCGTGTCGACGGCCAGCGCGCCCAGGCCGAACGGGCCGAGCAGGGCGCCAACGGCGAGAAAGCCCAGCACCTGGTTGATGCGCAGGCGCTGCAGGGTGGGGATGAGGATGCCGGCCAGGATCAGGAACAGCAGGATTTCACGCAGGAAGGGGAAAGCGTGGTGGTCGTTCACGGAATTACCTGTTCATGGAGGGTTGGCGTGAGCGCCAACCCTACCACACGGACCGGTCAGGTCGCCGAGTGAATTGCCTCATCCAGTTCGGCCTGGCGCTCGCCGCCCGCGACGTCCTGGCGCCGTTCGGCTTGCAACTGGAGCTCGCGCCGTTCGTCGCGGTCGGCATTGCGCAGGTCGATGTAGCGACGCAGCGCATCGTCGAGCGGCGGCAGCAGCGCGCCCCGTTCGCTCGCGAGCGCACAATACCGTGGCCGCGGCGCGGTGAAGCCGAATTCCTCGGCCGCTTTTGATTCCAGACGGCCGGCATCGATGCCTGCCAGCTCGGCCGCGCGGCGCGCCAGTTCGGCCCAGGTCAGTTCGCCCTGGTTCGCCAGGTGCCAGATGCCGGCTTCGCCATCGACCGCGAGATCGAGGCACGCATGCACCAGGTCGGGCACGAAGGTCGGCGACACGGTCAGGTCGCCCGCCGCGACGAACGGGTCGCCCCGCTCCAGCGCAGCGAGGGCCTGGGTGACGAAATTGTGCTCGTCCCACGGCCCGAAGAAGGCACTGGTGCGCACGACCAGCGCGCCCGGGTGATTCAGCAGGACGACGCGCTCGGCCTCGGCCTTGCTGCGCCCGTACACGCCCAGCGGCGCAACCGGATCGGATTCGACATACGCTCGCTCATTGCTGCCATCAAACACGAGGTCGCTCGAGAACGTCGTCAGGTGGATGCCATGCTGCGCGCAGGCGGCGGCCAGCGTCGCCGCGCCCACCGTGTTTTCGCGCATGCAGCGTTCGAGTTCGCGCTCGGCGTCGTCCACGCGCACGTAGCCGCAGGTATTGATCACGGCCCACGGCTGGTAGCGGGCCAGTGCGCGCTCGACCGATTCGCCGTCGGCGATGTCCATGTCCTGGCGCGACAGCAGGCGGTGCGCCAGGTTGCGCTTTTCGCAGATGCGGGCAAACGCGCGGCCCAGCGTGCCGGTCGCGCCCAGGATCAGGATCGGCGGGGCGCTCGCGCCGACCAGGCGGTGGCCGTCGGCGGCGCTGGCCGTGACCGTGTCGGGCGTGGCGACCGGCTGGCACACGAAGCGGCCCGGGCGGCGCCACCAGCCCTGCGCGCGCAGCACCGGGTGTGACAGCGGCTGGCCGGCGGCCAGTTCGTTCATCATGGCGGCCAGCGCAGTGCGGCGCGGCAGCGGCGAGCGCACGTCGAGCGGGCCGGGCTCGTAATAGCCGTTCTCGGCGGTGACGAGGCAGTTCCAGTCGAATGACCCGAGCAGCGCCCAGACCGTCACGGCGCGCACGTCGACGCCGTTCTCGCGCGACTGCTGCGCGGCTTCCCAGATTTCAAGGAGCCAGCGCAGCTGGTCTTCGCGGTTGGCGTCGATGTGCGCTTCGGTGACCGCCAGCGGAATCCCGTAGCGTTCCCAGATTTCCAGCAGCAGCGGGGCGATCCCGGGCGTGGGCGTGGCCAGCACGCGCGAGGCTTCGACGTCAGCGCACGGGAGGTCGTCGGCCATGCCGCGGTGGTGCGCCGGATAGCGCTCTGGCCGGTGGTCGAGCCAGCGTTCGCTGGTGACGTAGTAATTGCAGCCGATGATGTCGGGGCGGCACGGGTTGTCGCGGAACCAGAGGATGTCGGCGGCATCGGCGCCGTGACGCAGCAGGTAGTTCCACAACGGGTGGTCGGGTACGACCATCCCGCACAGGAGGTCCCAGCCGAGCCAGCGGCGCTCGTTGTAGAACTCGGCGACGTCGCTCAGTTCGGGTGTGCTGTAGGTCTTTCCGAGATCGTCGGTCTGGATCAGCTTGGCATCCGGATTGACGGCGCGGATCGCGCGCATCGACAGCACGGTGGCGCGGCACTGATTGAGCAGCGCCTGGATGAACGTGCGGTCGTCGCGGCCGTGCGGATACCAGACGCCGTACAGTCCGGCAAAGCGCGCCGTCGTGCAGATTTCGTTGACGGGGGTGTAGTACTCGAGCCATGGATAGCGCGCGGCGACGGTGCCGGCATAGTCGGCCAACCCCTGTGCAAAGCCCGGATCGATCAGGCTCGTGTGGCGCGGGCCGCTGCCGTGATGCACCAGCCCGGCGATCGGCGTGACGCCGGCCTCGCGCAGGGCGTTCAGGCGCTCGTCGGGCCAGTGCCAGTTGGCGTGCTCGAGGCCCTCGGGCGCCGTGCGTTCCCACAGGATCGGATAGCGGATGGCGCGGATGCCAAGGCCGGCGAAGCGCTCGATGTCACAGGGGCGGTCGCTGTGGCCGTTGCGGTCGAGCTGGCTGAAGTAGGCGTCCTGCACGCGGTTGACCGTGCATTCGAGGCCGCCCCACAGTTCGAGGGGTTGGTTCTGGTGGCTCTGGCTGTTCGTGCTCTTGTTCATGGCTGTTTTTCCTTAGTATTATTGCAACTATCTGGTCGGCTTGACGTGCTCTGCGAAGTGCTCCAGTTAATTTATGCTGTGTTGGGAGAGCCTGCTGCCGGGTCACGGTCCGGGTGGCGGTTGACAGCGCGGCGGCAACCTGCAACCATGCGGTCCATGATCTTTCCGAAAGCACATCCAATTCTTCTTTCCTGGTGGCGCCGCTGACAGCGCGCGGCCACGGGAAATGATGTGCATTTCATAGCCGCCTCGATTCAGGCGGCGTTCATTGTTGATACGCAGCGATCGGGGCATAGAACCAGGAACCTCGATGACACTGCCTACTTCAACTACTTCTACCGATATTGCAACGACTGCTGCAACGACCGCTGCAGCGACCCCTGCTGCCAACTCGATCATCCTCACCGGTGACCGGCCGACCGGCCCGCTGCACCTGGGCCACTTCGTTGGCAGCCTGCGCGATCGCGTGGCGTACCAGCATCAGTACCGCCAGTTCGTCATGCTGGCCGACTCGCAGGCCATGACCGACAATATGGATGACCTGGGTAAGGTACACCGGAACGTGGTCGAGGTGGCGCTCGATTACCTTGCTGTCGGGATCGATCCGGCCAAGACGACCGTGTTCATCCAGTCGCAAATCCCCGAGCTGACCGAGCTCACGTTCTATTACCTGAACCTCGTGACCGTCGCGCGCCTGGAGCGCAATCCGACCGTCAAGGCCGAAATCGTCCTGCGCGGCTTCGAGCGCGATATCCCGGCCGGCTTTCTGACCTACCCGGCCAGCCAGGCCGCCGACATCACCGCGTTCAAGGCAAACATGGTGCCGGTGGGTGAAGACCAGATCCCGATGATCGAGCAGTGCAACGAGATCGTGCGCAAGTTCAACCGCATCGTCGGGCGCGACATCCTGGTCGAAGCCAAGGCCTTCGTGCCCGAAGTGGGGCGCCTGCCGGGCATCGATGGCAAGGCCAAGATGAGCAAGTCGCTGGGCAACACGATCAATCTGGGCGCCAGCCCCGACGAGATCCGCGCTGCGGTCAAAAACGTCTACACCGATCCGCTGCACCTGAAGGTTTCCGATCCGGGCCACATCGAGGGCAACGTCGCCTTCACCTACCTGGACGCGTTCGATATCGACAAGGACGGCCTGGCCGAAATGAAGGCGCATTACCAGCGCGGCGGCCTGGGCGACAGCATCGTCAAGAAGCGCCTTGAAGGCATCCTGCAGGACATGCTGGCGCCGATCCGCGCGCGCCGCGAAGAGTTTGCGAAAGATCCGGCCTACGTCATGCAGATGCTCAAGGAAGGCACGATGAAGGCGCGTGAAGTGGCGGCAGCGACGACCGACGAAGTCAAGAAGGCGCTGGGGCTGTCGTACTTCTGATGTGCTTCTGACTGGTATCGCACGGCGATCCGCTCGGTAGCATGGCGCAAGGCTATTGATACTGACAGTGGCGGGGAGCCCCCGGGGGTGGCAAGCTGGGTGCTTGTCCACCACCCGGGAGTATCCCATGAGCAAAGGCTTGCGCCTGACTGAACGCTGGATGCAACGCGCCCTGTGGCTCGTCGCATTCGTGTTTGCCGCCTTCCTGATCGGTCTTGGCAGTCTGATCGTGCAGAATCTGGGCAATGTTGAAGAGACCTTGACGCTCGAAGGGTTCATGAACCCGGCGCAGATGGCCAAGGTGCGCGCGCAGATGGACGCGTCGACCGAGGCGCAGGAGCGTGCCCAGACGCGCCTCGAGCAGGCCTCCCAGAAACATACGGTGGCCGAGTCAAATACCAGCGCATCGCGCGCCACCTTTGAGAACTGGCTGGCGACGCGCCAGGCCACCGCGCGCCCCGAGCAGGATCCCGAGCTCATTCAGCGCACTGAAGCGCTCGATGCACTGACGCGTGCCGAGCGCACGGCGCTTGCAGCGGTCGAGGCCGAGCAGCAGACGCTGCTTGACGCGCGTCAGGCCCATGAACGCGCCAGCCAGATGTGGCGCGCGCTGGAAGAGCCTGCCGAACAAATGCTGATGAAGGAAATGGCGGCGAGCGAGCTGCGCATGTTCCTGTTCAGGCTGGCACTGACGCTGCCGCTCTTACTGGTGGCTGTCTGGTTGTTTAAACGCAAGCGCAAGACGCCCCACTGGCCGTTCGCCTGGGGCTTCATCCTGTTTGCCTTGTTCACCTTTTTCTTTGAGCTGGTGCCATACCTGCCGAGTTATGGCGGTTATGTGCGCTTCATCGCCGGCATCATTCTGACTATTGTCGCTGGGCGCTATGCGATCGCCTGGCTGCAAGGCTATCGCACGCGCCAGAAGCAGGCGGAGGCGTTGCCTGACGCCGAGCGGCGCCAAGGCATGCGCTACGACGTGGCCCAGAGCAGGATTGGCAAGAGCCGGTGTCCGGGCTGCGAGCGGACGGTTGACTTGAAGGATGGCAAGAACGATTTTTGTCCGCACTGCGGCATCGGCCTGTTCAATCACTGCTCGAACTGCACGACGCGCAAGAACACGTTTGCACGGTTCTGCTTCGCGTGCGGCGCGGCGGCCAATACGACACTGGCCGACTGAATGATAAAAACCGCAACCGGCGGGGCCGGTTGCGGTTTTATTTGTTGC
The DNA here is from genome assembly GCF_039123635.1 of Massilia sp. MP_M2. Taxonomy (NCBI): domain Bacteria; kingdom Pseudomonadati; phylum Pseudomonadota; class Betaproteobacteria; order Burkholderiales; family Oxalobacteraceae; genus Massilia; species Massilia sp. MP_M2. Next base: position 298,885 of record NZ_JBCHJF010000001.1, on the reverse strand, counting down.
GCGCTACGGGGTATCAGTCACGCAGGTCGGCCGGCACTTTGCCGCCATTGGCCGCCAGCTTGTTCATGACCTGGCGGTGCAGCCAGATATTCATCTTGGCCGAATCGTTGGTGTCGCCGGTGTAGTTCAGTTCAGCGGCGAGTTCCTTGCGCGATTGCAGGCTGCTGTCCAGACCGAGCAGCTTGAGCAGGTCGACAATCGACGAGCGCCAATTGAGTTGCTGACCCGACGAGGCGAGCATGCCGTTAAGCACTTGCTCGACGTCGACCGGTGCTGCTGGCGCTGCTGCTGGCGCCGGTGCGACAGGTGCTGCTGCCGGTGCGCTGGCTGCCGGTGCTGCGGTCGGGGCAGCAGGTGCAGCCGCTGGCGTTGCCGCCGGTGCTGCATCTTTTTTGCCTGGGAAAATTTTATGGAAGATGTTGCTCAGGATACCCACGGGACCCTCCTTTTCTGGTGATTGCTTACGGATATTGTTTGCCATGTAGCCCAGTGCGACGGCCAGGGCGGCGCCCCCGGCAGCCTTGATCAACGTTGGATGCTCGGCGTAGAAGTCGCTCATGCGATCGACGATGCCGGGATTCTGCTGTTGTGCTTTTTCAGCCAGTTCCTGTACCTGCTCAGATGATACCTGCGCCGCCTGTTCAGGCGTGACCTGGGTCGGCACATTGTTGCCAAAGATCTTGCTCAGTGCGCCACCGGCGACCGACGACAGCACGCCGCCGCCCGCGCCGCCCAGCAAGCTGGTCAGCATGCCGGCGCGTTGATTCTGGTCGCTCTGGCCAAACAGCTGGCTGACCATTTGCGGGAAGGGTGGAGTCTGGTCGGAGCGCAGTGCGCTCGCGATGCCTTGCGCGACGCTGGCCCGGGGCGCGTTCTGCGCCACCTGGTCGAAGTCGGCGGCAGCATTGCCATTGGTGTTGGCAGCGCCTGCGCCACCGAGATATTGCTGCAGCAAATTACCTAAATCAAAAGCCATGTGTTCTCCTGCTGGGTGAATGCCGGGATGGATCACCAGCGTAGGCGGTTTGACATGAACTGCTCTGTACGATGACGAACCCACGGGGCGTCGACAGCCGCGATCTGCGAGCTGCGCTCTGTGAACATTACGTGGGTGTTGTCCGCGAAAGAGAAATGCGGCATCTATTTGCCAAGTGGACACGACAGCACAGCGGGCGGTAAGCTGTCGGCATGCCTTATGCCCCGCTCGCCGTGTTTCTCGTCCTGTACCTGTTTGCCAGCCTGGCCTGGAGCATGTCGCAGATCGTCGGCGCCGCCTACCTCGTCACCAGCCTGACCTGTTTCGTGGCCTATGCAATGGACAAGTCGGCTGCGCGCGCCAGCACGTGGCGCACGCCGGAAGCCACGCTCCTGTTGCTGGGCCTGATCGGCGGCTGGCCCGGCGCCGTGCTGGCGCAACAGTGGCTGCGCCACAAGACCAGCAAGCCATCATTCCAATGGAAGTTCCAGGTGACGGTGGTGCTGAACCTGGGCATGTTCGCGTGGCTTGCCTACCGCTTCGGTCAGCCGGGCTCTGCATGATGAAGCGCGATCCCGTATGGCCATGGCCACGCATCCTCGCGCACCGTGGCGGCGGCACGCTCGCGCCCGAAAACACGGTGGCCGGCCTGCGCTGCGGCATGGCGGCGGGCTTTCGCGCGATCGAGTTCGATGTCATGCTGGCGCGCGACGGCGTCCCGGTGGTGCTGCACGATCCGGGTCTGGGCCGCACGGTCCGGGGCAGTGGCAGCGTGTTCGAGCACGATGCACGGGACCTGGCCGCGATGGATGCCGGCAGCTGGTTCGGCCCGGCGTTCGCGGGCGAGCCGGTGCCGCTGTTCGACGCCTTTGCGCGCCTGTGCATGGCCCACGGCATCTGGATGAATATCGAGATCAAGCCGGCGCCCGGCTACGAAGCGGAGACGGGCCGCACCGTCGCGCAGGTCACGGCAGCACTGTTTGCCGACGAACTCGCCTCTGGCAATCTGGCTGCCGCGCCGCTGTTGTCGTCGTTCAGCGACGTCGCGCTGGCAGCGGCGCAGGCGGCGGCCCCGACCCTGCCGCGCGCCTGCCTCATCAGCGCGCTGGGCGCCGATTGGCAGGCACGGGCGCAGGCGCTCGGCGCGCGCGCGATCCATACCAATCACCTGCACCTGAGCCGTGAGCAGGCCCGCGCCGTCAAGGATGCTGGCTACGGCCTGTTCTGCTACACCGTCAACGATGCCGGCCGCGCGCGCGAACTGCTGGCGTGGGGCGTGGACGCCTTCTGCACCGACCGCATCGACCTGATCACGCCCGATTTCGCCTGAGATCAAGGACGGGCGCGATATTTACGATGCGGCCTCAAGTAATGCCCAAGGGTTGTCGTTAAGAAATGACGATCACCCTGACGATGTTGCCAACATGGCGCTTTCCATTTCGACGAACACCCTGTCGCTCAGTACGCAGCGCAGCATGCGCACGCATGACGCCGAGCAGGCGAAGCTCGTCGAGCGTCTGGGTTCCGGCATGCGCATCAACCGCGCATCCGACGATGCGGCCGGCCAGGCGATCACGACGCGCCTGAACGCTAACCTGCGCGGCACCAGCCAGGCGCTGCGCAGCCTCAGCGACGCGACATCGATGCTGCAGGTGGCCGACGGCGCCATGGCCAGCGTCTCCGATACCCTGCAGCGCCTGCGCGAGATGGCGGTGGCGGCGGGCAATGGCAGTTACACGGACGGCGATCGGGGCGCGCTGCAGAAAGAAACGCAGGCGCTGTTGCAACACATCACGCAGGTGGGCACCGACACCAGTTTCAACGGGGAAGCGGTGTTTTCGCAGGACACCGTCAGCATCGGCGGCGACGAACGACGGCGCGCCGTACTCGACGGCCTGCAGTCCGGCTGGCTCAGTTCGGCCGAAGACATGATCAAGCAGTATTACGGGATCATGGGCGACGGCGCCAAACTGACCGTCAACCTCGATACCACGGACGGCGCCTTCAACGTGCTCGCCTCGGTGTCCGGCACGTCCTCCGGCGGCAAGCTGAACAATCTGCACCTGAACATCGACATGGCCGACTTCGGTACTGCGGCCACGCCCGACGGTGGCAGCGCGCCGCTCTACAGCGACCGCATCGTTGCCCATGAAATGGTGCACGCCGTGATGGGCCGCACGATGAACATGGGAGCGCTGCCGCAATGGTTCGTCGAAGGCACGGCTGAATTGATCAATGGCGCCGACGAACGGCTGGCCGGCGCCGGCAGCATGGCGGGCGTGGTCGCCACGATCGCCGGCGGCGGGTTCTCGTACGAAGGCGGGTATGCCGCCAGCCGCTACCTGCACGACCGCATGAAAGGCCTGGGCGTGGAGGGCGGCATCAAGGGCATCATGCAATACCTGAACAACAACCAGTCCGCCGATCTCGACGCGGCGCTCAATGCCGTGTCGAAGGGCGTCTACACCAGCAACGCCGCGTTCCTGGCCGACTTCGGCGCCAACGGCGAACAATTTATCAATACCAAAATGAATCTGACCAATGCCGATACGGGCGCCATCGGCGGCCTGGATGCCGACGGCAGCCCCGTGCGCGATGCCCGCGCCGTGGTGCCCGCCAGCGGGACCAGCAATGCGGCGGATGGCCTGGCCGGTTTCAATGTCGTCTACCCGGACGAAGGCGGCGCCAGCGGCGTGCGGCGCGTGCAGGTGCAGGCCGGCGACAATACGGGCGACCTGATCGACCTGCAATTCTCGTCAATGAACGCACGCGCCCTGGGCCTGGGCAATCTGGACATGACGCGCTCGAGCGTGGCGCTGCTGACCATCGACCGGGCGCTGGAATTCGTCAATGAGCAGCGCGTGCGCACGGGCGCCTCGAGCAACCGGCTCGACCTGGCCGCCAGTGCCCTCGAGACGAGTTCGCAGAACATGCAGGCGGCGCGCTCGCGCATCCAGGACACCGATTACGCCAGCGACACGGCCCGGCTGACCCGCACGCAGATCCTGCAGCAGGCGGCGTCGGCGATGCTGGCACAGGCCAACGGGCAGCCGCGCTCGATCCTGACCCTGCTGCGCTGAGAATGGAGCGGGGAGCTAGGCTATAATCGTTCCTTTATAGGCACGCTGCCTCACTCCGCCCAACGATCAGACATGAAATCCTCCGACATCCGCGAAAAGTTCCTCAAGTTCTTTGAATCCAAAGGCCATTCCATCGTGCGTTCCAGCCCGCTGGTGCCGGGCAACGACCCGACCATGTTGCTGACCAACAGCGGCATGGTGCAGTTCAAGGATGTGTTCCTGGGCCTGGATTCGCGCCCGTACTCGCGCGCGACTTCCGTGCAGCGCTGCGTGCGCGCCGGCGGCAAGCACAACGACCTGGAAAACGTCGGCTACACGGCGCGTCACCACACGTTCTTCGAGATGCTGGGCAACTTCAGCTTCGGCGATTATTTCAAGCGTGACGCGATCCAGCTGGCCTGGGAACTCTTGACCAAGGTCTACCTGCTGCCAGCCGAAAAGCTGACCATCACCGTGTACTTCGAGGATGACGAAGCGTACGACATCTGGGCCAATGAGATCGGCGTGCCAAAAGAGCGCATCATCCGCATCGGTGACAACAAGGGCGCGCGCTACGCGTCGGACAATTTCTGGCAGATGGCCGATACCGGCCCGTGCGGTCCGTGCACCGAGATCTTCTACGACCACGGCGCCGACATCTGGGGCGGCCCACCTGGCTCGGCCGAAGAAGACGGCGACCGCTTCATCGAAATCTGGAACTTGGTGTTCATGCAGTTCTACCGCGACGAATCCGGCTCACTGACCCCGCTGCCGAAGCCGTCGATCGACACCGGCATGGGCATGGAGCGCCTGGCCGCCGTACTGCAAAACGTGCACAGCAACTACGAAATCGATCTGTTCCAGAACCTGATCAAGGCGGCCGCCCGCGAAACCGCCGCGCCTGACCTCGAGAACAATTCGCTCAAGGTCATCGCCGACCACATCCGCGCTGCGTCGTTCATGATCGTCGATGGCATCATCCCGAGCAGCGAAGGGCATGGCTATGTGCTGCGCCGCATCGTGCGCCGCGCGCTGCGCCACGGCCACAAGCTGGGCCAGACCAAGCCATTCTTCTACAAGCTGGTCGCTGACCTCGACATCGAGATGGGCGAGGCCTATCCCGAACTGCGTGCGGTCAAAGAGCGCGTGGCGCAAGTGCTCAAGGCCGAAGAAGAACGCTTCGGCGAGACGCTGGAAAACGGCATGAAGATCCTGGAAGCCCAGCTGGCCAAGGATCCGAAGAACCTCGACGGCGGCACCGCCTTCACGCTGTACGACACCTATGGCTTCCCGCTCGACCTTACCGCCGACATTTGCCGCGAGCGTGGCATCACGCTCGACGAAGCGGGCTTTACCGCCGCAATGGAGCAGCAAAAGAAAACGGCGCGCGCCGCCGGCAAGTTCAAGATGGCCGCCAACGTCGAGTACGCGGGCGAAAAAACCAAATTCGTCGGCTACGATTCGCTGGCCCACAACACGCACGTGCTGGCGCTGTACGCCGATGGCGTAAAGGTTGAGCAACTGACTGCCGGCCAGGCCGGCATCGTCGTGCTCGACACCACGCCGTTCTACGCAGAATCGGGCGGCCAGGTGGGCGACCTGGGTCTCATTGGCAACGGTAGTGGTGACGGCGCGGTGCGCTTCGAAGTCGAAGACACGCTCAAGATCCAGGCCGACGTCTTCGGTCATCACGGCGTGCTGCGCGAAGGCACGCTGAAGGTCGGCGCGACGGTCGACGCGCAGGTCGACACGGCCAAGCGCGCACGCACGATCCGCAACCACTCGGCAACGCACCTGATGCACAAGGCGCTGCGCGAAGTGCTGGGCACGCACGTGGCACAAAAAGGCTCGCTGGTCGATCCTGACAAGACCCGTTTCGACTTCAGCCACCCACAGGCGCTGACGCTGGACGAAATTACGCAGGTCGAGACCATCGTCAACCGCGAGATTCTCGAGAACCACGCGACGCAATCGCACAATATGTCGTTCGACGATGCGGTCAAGCACGGCGCCATGGCGCTGTTCGGCGAGAAGTACGGCGACACCGTGCGTGTGCTCGACATCGGCACGTCGAAAGAGCTGTGCGGTGGCGTCCACGTGACCCGCACCGGCGACATCGGCCTGTTCAAGATCGTGTCCGAAGGCGGCGTCGCTGCCGGCATCCGCCGCATCGAAGCCGTCACCGGCGAAGGCGCACTGGCCCTGGTGCAATCGATCAACCGCAAGCTGATCGAAGCGGCCGGCGCCCTGAAGACCAATCCTGACGAACTGACCAGCCGCATCGGCCAGGTGCAAGAGCAAGTCAAGCTGCTCGAAAAAGAAGTCGCTGCGCTCAAGTCGAAGCTGGCGTCGGGGCAGGGCGACGAGCTGATCGCCCAAGCCATCGACGTGAACGGCATCAAGGTGCTGGCCGCCACGATGGAAGGCGCCGATGTGGCGACGCTGCGCGAAGCGATGGACAAGCTCAAGGACAAGCTGGGCACGGCCGCCATCGTGCTGGCAAGCGTGCTGGATGGCAAAGTCAGCTTGATTGCCGGCGTGACCAAGGATGCCACCGGCAAGGTCAAGGCGGGCGAGCTGGTCAATTTTGTGGCCCAGCAGGTGGGCGGCAAGGGCGGCGGGCGTCCGGACATGGCGCAGGCTGGCGGCACCGACCCATCGGGCTTGCCGGCGGCGCTGGCCGGCGTGGCCGGCTGGGTGGGCGAGCGCGCGTAAGCGCATCTCCCTGGCAATCGCCGGTCAGAAACGCCGCCTTTAGGGCGGCGTTTTTTATTGCTTAACTTTTTTGCCTGCGTTAAAGATGCGTGTGGCGAAGACTTCGGCGACGTATTCATCGAGCATGTCAGCAACAACTTCATCCAGGACGAGGCGGCTTTTGCGGAGCCGTTCAACTATGGCCGCAACGCCAACCGTTACCTGCTGTCGTCCGGCACGCGCGCCAATGGATCGGCCGTGAGCGTCGCGGTGTATGTGGTCGACCCCGTGCAGGACAAGAACGGCGGCATCTATCTCGACATCGTCGAAGGCAAGCCGATGGAAGGGGGCAAGGTGGCCGCCAACCTGAACGCGGCGGACATGGCCAAGGGCATCGCCACGGACGGCAAGGTGGCGATCTACGGCGTCTTCTTTGACACCGGCAAGGCCGACATCAAGCCCGAGTCCGCCAAGACGCTGGCCGAGATGGCCGGCATGCTCAGACAATCGTCGAAGCTCGATGTGTTCGTGGTTGGCCACACCGACAATCAGGGCGCCGTGGCCCAGAACCTGGCGTGGTCGCAGCGGCGCGCCGAGTCGGTGGTCCAGGCGCTGGCCGGCACCTACCAGATCGATGCCGCGCGCCTCAGTCCGAAAGGGGTGGCGGCCTACGCACCACTGGCGTCGAACCGCGCCGAGTCGGGGCGCCAGCAGAATCGGCGGGTTGAACTGGTCGAGCAATAAGCGCTGGCAGCGCGCGCCGACATCGCGCAATCGTATTGCGCCAGCTTGCGGGAACGACGCTTGTGTGCGCCGGTTTGGCCCACATCTTGTAGGCGTGATGCACCGCGATAGTGCTTTTCCGTGAGCATCCTGTACAGACCCGGTAGTAGTTCGTCAAGCTTTTAACAATGGGTTGCAGGCTCGCAACAATGTATGACTATTTTGGTGCGCTGCGTCATACTGTGCGAATTGGAGTAGTATTCGAGTTCCAGCACCATCCTTACTGATCAGGAATGCGATGAGCGACATCATTTTCGACACTGACACCGACACCATGGAATTCCAGAGAGATCTGGATGCGCGGGGGCTTAATTGCCCACTGCCCATCCTCAAAGCGAAGAAGGCGCTCGCCGAAATGGAGAGTGGCCAGGTGCTGCGTATCGTGGCCACCGACACCGGCTCCGTGCGCGACTTCCAGGCCTTTGCCAAGCAGACCGGCAACGCGCTGCTGGCCCACACGTTCGAACACGGCGAGTTCACGTTCTTTATGCGCCGCAAGTAATTCAAGCCATCGTGTCGCGTCCGTCTCAACAGCGCGCACCTTGTCGCGACGGGGTCAGCGCCCCGTCGGTTTCCTCAAATTCATGACAGACCGGCTACTTTAGGTGTTTTCCTCTACAAAAAAATCGCACGCTCGTGCTTTAATTTGGCCGATCGCCCCGATTTCTCATATAATCTGAGCCACTTTAGTCTGTCTCCATCTCATTTTAAAAGGCACCCTATGAAAGTCCTGGTACCCGTCAAACGCGTGGTCGACTACAACGTCAAGGTTCGCGTCAAGTCCGACAACAGCGGCGTGGATATCGCCAACGTCAAGATGTCGATGAACCCGTTCGACGAAATCGCGCTGGAAGAGGCGACCCGCCTGAAAGAAGGCGGCAAGGTTACCGAAGTGGTGGCAGTGTCGATCGGCGTGCCTCAGTGCCAGGAAACCCTGCGCACCGGCCTGGCAATCGGCGCCGACCGCGCCATCCTGGTCGAGACCGCTGGCGACACCGAGCCGCTGGGCGTGGCCAAGATCATGAAGGCGCTGGCCGACAAGGAGCAGCCGCAGCTGATCATCCTGGGCAAGCAGGCGATCGACGACGATTCGAACCAGACCGGCCAGATGCTCGCCGCACTGCTGGGCTGGCCGCAAGCGACGTTCGCATCGAAAGTGGTGCTCGAGGACGACAAGGTCACCGTGACGCGCGAAGTCGACGGCGGGCTGGAAACCGTGGCGCTCAAGCTGCCTGCGGTCATCACCACCGACCTGCGCCTGAACGAGCCGCGCTACGTGACGCTGCCGAACATCATGAAGGCCAAGAAAAAACCGCTCGAGACGATCAAGCCTGAAGACCTGGGCGTTGACGTGACGCCGCGCCTGAAGACCCTGAAGGTCGTCGAGCCGGCCAAGCGCTCGGCCGGCATCAAGGTCCCGGACGTTGGCACGCTGGTGCAGAAGCTGCGCACTGAAGCCAAAGTCATCTGAGCCGTTTGTCGTCATTTAAAAGATAGGAATCAACATGGTCGCATTAGTCATTGCTGAACACGACAACGGCTCCCTGAAGGGCGCTACCCACCACACCGTCACCGCAGCCGTTCAGTGCGGCGGCGATGTGCATATCCTGGTCGCCGGTTCGGGTTGCGGCGCTGCCGCCGAAGCCGCCGCGCAGATCGCGGGCGTCGCAAAAGTGCTGGTCGCCGACGCGCCGCACTTCGCCGACGGCCTGGCCGAAAACGTGGCCGAGCAGGTTCTGGCGATCGCCGGCAGCTACTCGCACATCCTGGCGCCCGCCACCGCCTACGGCAAGAACATCCTGCCGCGCGTGGCCGCCAAGCTCGACGTCGCGCAGATCTCCGAGATCACCAAGGTCGATTCGCCCGATACGTTCGAGCGCCCGATCTACGCCGGTAACGCAATTGCCACCGTGCAGTCGAGCGACAGCGTGAAAGTCATCACCGTGCGCGGCACGGCGTTCGAGTCGGCAGCCGCTGGTGGCTCGGCCGCCATCGAAGCCATCGCTGCCGTGCTTGATGCCGGTACGTCGAGCTTCGTGGGTCGCGAACTGGCCAAGTCCGACCGTCCTGAACTGACCGCCGCCAAGGTGATCGTCTCGGGTGGCCGTGGCATCGGTTCGGCCGACAACTTCAAGATCCTCGAGCCGCTGGCCGACAAGCTGGGCGCGGCCATGGGTGCTTCGCGCGCCGCCGTCGACGCCGGTTTCGTGCCAAACGACTGGCAAGTTGGCCAGACGGGCAAGATCGTCGCGCCAACGCTGTACATCGCCGTCGGTATCTCGGGCGCGATCCAGCACTTGGCCGGCATGAAGGACTCCAAAGTCATCGTCGCCATCAACAAGGACCCGGAAGCGCCGATCTTCTCGGTGGCCGACTACGGCCTGGTGGGTGATCTGTTCGAAGCCGTGCCGGAACTGGTCAAGGAACTGGGCTGATCGCCAGGCGTGGCGTCGTTTGCGCGCCACGCCGACAGCTGCCAATGACGCCGTTCCCGCACCTGCAGGAACGGCGTTTTTTTCGCATAAGAATTTATTCAGGAGACAATGGTGAGCTACAACGCCCCGCTGAAAGACATGCAGTTCGTGCTGACCGAGCTGGCCAACCTGGCCGAGATCAATGCACTGCCCGGCTGTGAAGACGCGACGCCCGACACCGTGGAAGCGGTGCTGGAAGAGAACGCCAAATTCTGCCGTGACGTGATCGCGCCCCTCAACCGTGTCGGCGACAAGGACCCGAGCTACTGGAAGGACGGCACCGTCACCACGACCAAGGGCTTCCGTGAGGCGTTCAAAGCCTATGCCGAGGCCGGCTGGCAGGGCGTGCAGCACCCGCAGGACTTCGGCGGGCAGGGCTTGCCCAAGCTCGTGGCCACACCGTGCATGGAGATGCTGCACGGCGCCAACCTGGCGTTCGCGCTGGTGGCGCTGTTGTCCGACGGCGCCATCGAGGCCTTGCTCACCGCTGGTTCGGACGCGCAAAAGGCGCGCTTCCTCGAGCCTTTGGTGTCGGGCAAGTGGACCGGCACCATGAACCTGACCGAGCCGCAGGCCGGCTCCGACCTGGCTGCAGTGCGCACGCGCGCCGAGCCGCAGGGCGATGGCACCTATAAAGTGTTCGGCACCAAGATCTACATCACGTATGGCGATCACGACATGACCGAGAACATCGTGCACCTGGTGCTGGCCCGCACGCCTGACGCGCCACCGGGCGTGAAGGGGATCTCGCTGTTCATCGTGCCCAAGTTCATGATCAACGACGATGGATCGCTGGGCGAGCGCAACGACGTCGCCTGCGTCTCGATCGAACACAAGCTGGGTATCAAGGCCAGCCCGACCGCCGTGCTGCAGTTCGGCGACAACGGCGGCGCGGTCGGCACGCTGGTCGGCGAAGAAAACCGTGGCCTGGAATACATGTTCATCATGATGAATGCGGCGCGCTTCGGCGTGGGCATCCAGGGCGTCGGCCTGGCCGAGCATGCGTACCAGGGCGCGGTGGCCTTCGCCAAGGACCGCGTCCAGTCGCGCGACGTGGCTGGCTCGAGTGGTCCTGTAGCGATCATTCACCACCCGGACGTGCGCCGCATGCTGATGTCGATGCGTTCCCAGACGGAAGCTGCGCGCGCGCTGGCCTATGTCGGCGCGGCGTACTCCGACCTGGCCCATCACCATCCGGATGAAGCGACGCGCACGGCCAACCTGGCCGTCTATGAATATCTGGTCCCGGTGATCAAGGGCTGGGCGACCGAAATGAGCGAGCAGGTCGCGCGCGATGGCGTGCAGGTGTATGGCGGCATGGGCTTCATCGAAGAAACCGGCGCAGCGCAGCACTACCGCGATGCCAAGATTCTCACCATCTACGAAGGCACGACCGCGATCCAGGCCAATGACCTGGTCGGGCGCAAGACCGTGCGCGATGGCGGCGCGGTGGCCAAGGCGCTGATCGCCCAGATCCGCGCTGTCGAGCACCAGTTGCGTGACGGCCAGAACGCCGATTTCGCCGCGATCGCGCAGCGCCTGCAAGAGGGTAGCGCGGCGCTGGAGCAAGTGGTCGAGTATGTGGTCGCCAACATCAAGTCGGATGTGCGCGCGGTGTTTGCCGGCAGCGTCACGTATTTGAAGCTGGCCGGTATCGTGCTGGGCGGCTGGCAGATGGCGCGTGCGGCGCTGGCGGCGCAGAAGTGCCTGGATGCAGGCGAGGGCGATGCGGGCTTCTACCGCGCCAAGATCGGCACGGCGCGCTTCTTTGCCGATCACATCCTGTCCCAGGCGCCGGGGCTGCGCACGTCGATCGTCGACGGCGCGGCGGGCGTGCTGGCGCTGGAGATCGAGCAGTTCTGAGCAGGCATGCAGGCCGGCACGTGCCCTTGGTGGTGCCGGTCAGGTCGTGGCGTCGCAAGGTTCGTTGAACGCGTGGACGGCTGTGCCGTCCACGCGTTCAACAACCCGTTGCACCCCACGCCACCCGCGTTAAATCACCCGTACGCGCCACCCGTGTACATCACATCCGACAACCTGGCGATCGTTCCGATCAGCACCGTCGTCGCCACCAGCATCGTCACCACCAGCAGCAACACCAGTACCCAGTTCGAGCGTGACTGGCGAGCGCTGTGCGCATTGTATTTGGCATCCCACTGTTCATCGGACGTCAGCCCGATCACCAACGCCTCGACAAAGCCGGCGATGAACGAGACCAGCAGCGGCAGCACCACATAAAACGGATGCGGCTTGACCGACCCGTACAGGATCCCCATGACCGGCAGGCAGCACAGGTGCAGCAGCCCGATCCGGTCCGCGCCCGGTTTCAGGTAAAAACGGTGAATGCCGAAGCCGCCCAGCAGCAGGGCGAGCAGGGTAGCAACAGTCTTGTTCTTGTGCGCATCAGCCATGGATGTTGTCAATCGTTCAGGAAAGCCAAAGTATCGTCCAGATTGGCGCGAATGGCACGCTTTCGGCGACCGAGAGCGTATTCCAGGCCAATCGGGCAGATGGCTGGTAGCGGTATGGCGCGAAATCGGTGATAATGGTTGATTCTCCTGGGACTGCGCGCCCTGTATCTTTAACGCTTGCTGCTGTTCGGTGTCGCGCGCTATAATCGTCGACTTTCTCCGTCCAGAACAACTTTTTCGGAAATATTATGGTCGTTATTCGTTTGGCTCGTGGTGGCGCAAAAAAGCGTCCGTTCTTCAACATCGTTGCAACTGATTCGCGCAATCGTCGCGATGGTCGTTTCATCGAGCGTATTGGTTTCTACAACCCAATGGCATCGGGCGCTGAAGTCAGCCTGCGTATCGCTGCTGACCGTCTGTCGCACTGGCAAGGCGTTGGCGCACAACTGTCGCCAACCGTCGCTCGCCTGGTCGCCCAGCAAAAGCCAGCTGCTTAATTTTTACTAAGCAAGGTACGCAGGTTTGAACGATTCAGCAGCGAGCAACGCAGGGATGGGGACTTCGGTTCCCACCGATCTGGCCGAAGTGGGGTATGTGTCCGGTGCTTATGGCATCGTTGGTGGCATTCGTGTCACGCCGCACTCCGCTGATGCCGGTGCGCTGCTGAGCGTAAAAACCTGGTGGGTCAGCAAGCCGACTCTGCACGCCGTTACGGTGCGCAGCGCAAAACTGCATGGCGGCGATGTCGTCGTCACGCTGGTCGGCCTGCAGGGCCGCGATGCTGCCGAAGCGCTCAAGGGCGCCACGGTACAGATCGCACGCAGCGCGTTTCCCGCGCTCGAAGAAGATGAGTATTACTGGTCCGATCTGATCGGGCTTGACGTGGTCAACCTGCAGGGCGAAGCCCTGGGCAAGGTGGCCGACATGATGAGCAATGGCGCGCAATCGATTTTGCGCATCGTGCCGGTTGCCGATCCGTCTTCTGACGTGCCGGCCCCGGAGCGCCTCGTGCCGTTCGTCGACCAATTCGTCAAGACTGTCAGCCTCGACCAAAAACTGATTACCCTGGACTGGGGTCTCGATTTTTGAACCCGTCCACGTGGGCTTGAGATCCGATGCAATTTGACGTCGTGAGCTTGTTCCCGGAAATGTTTGCCGCTTTGACGCAGTCCGGGGTCACCCGCCGTGCGTTCGAGCAGCAACGCTGGGGCTTGCATCTCTGGAATCCACGCGATTTCACGCAAGACCGTCACCGCACCGTCGATGACCGCCCGTATGGCGGTGGTCCCGGCATGGTGATGATGGCACGGCCGCTCGAAGCGACCATCAATGCCGCGAAGGCGCGTCAGCTAGACCTCGGTTTGCCCAGCCCGCGCGTGGTGTTCATGTCGCCGCAAGGCAAGCCATTGACCCACGCCCGCGCGAGCGTACTGAAGGACGAGCCCGGTCTCGTCATCCTGTGCGGTCGCTACGAAGCGGTGGACCAGCGCCTGCTCGATCGCTGCGTCGATGAGGAAATTTCTCTCGGCGACTTCGTGCTGTCGGGCGGTGAATTGCCGGCGATGGCCCTGATGGACGCCGTGGTACGCCTGATTCCCGGCGTGCTCGGCGACGATGCGTCGGCCGTCGAAGACAGTTTCGTCAACGGCTTGCTCGACTCGCCGCACTATACGCGGCCTGACGTGTACGAAGACATGCCGGTGCCACCTGTCCTGATGGGTGGTAACCACGCCGAGATCGTCAAGTGGCGCCGCCAGCGCATGCTGGAAGCGACCGCGGCGAAGCGGCCGGATCTGCTGGACGTGGCGCGCGCTGCCGGCCAGCTGACCAAGAAGGACGAACAGTTTCTGGCAGGGTTGGTCAAACCTGCCGAATAAGCAACATGCGTCGCAAGACGCGTGAAGAATATGCGTTGCAAGACGCATGCAAAAGCGGGCACGTTGCCCGTTGTTCAACCCCATCCTCTACTGGGCGAAGGTAGCGCCGGCAAGATGGTTTATGGAGTCATAAAAATGAATCTGATTCAACAACTCGAGCAAGAAGAAATTGCGCGCCTCGGCCGCAAGATCCCTGATTTCGCACCTGGCGATACCGTTATCGTCAGCGTCAACGTCGTCGAAGGCACCCGCAAGCGCGCCCAGGCATACGAAGGCGTCGTGATTTCGCGTCGTAACCGTGGCCTGAACTCGAACTTCATCGTTCGCAAGATCTCGTCCGGCGAAGGCGTCGAGCGTACGTTCCAACTCTACTCGCCGCTGATCGCTTCGATCGAAGTCAAGCGTCGTGGCGATGTGCGTCGTGCGAAGCTGTACTACCTGCGTGAGCGTTCGGGCAAATCGGCGCGTATCAAAGAAAAACTGCCACAGCGTCGCGTCAAAGCAGCGCCAGCAGCTGCAGCTGAGTAATAGCCATCGTGCGCAAGCACCTTTGCTAATAAAAAGGCATCCGCAAGGATGCCTTTTTTACTATCCGCAGCGATATTGAAAGAACGTCATTTTGGCCAAGCTCGTGTTCGACCCCACCCAGTTGCCCGTGATTAGTCTGGCCGGCGAGGCCGCAGTGGCGCCGGCTCGCCTGCATCCGGCTGCGCTGCGCCAGCGCTTCGCGCAAACCCTGGCATGGGAGCCGGAAATCTCGACCGAGGCCGACAGCCGCCTGGCCGCGCCGTTTCGCCGCGCCGCCGTGCTGATTCCGCTGGTCGAGCGCGCCGAGGGCGTGACGGTCCTGCTCACGCGCCGCACCGACCACCTGACGAGCCACGCCGGCCAGGTCAGCTTTCCCGGTGGTCGCTCGGAAGACTACGATTCGTCGCCCATCGAAACCGCGCTGCGCGAGACCGAAGAAGAAATCGGCCTGTCGCGCCACCGTATCGAGATCATCGGCGTGCTGCCCGATTACGCCACCATCAGCGCCTACCGCGTCACGCCGGTCGTGGCGCTGGTCGAACCGCCGTTCACACTGCAGGTCGATCCGGGCGAAGTGGCCGAAGCCTTCGAGGTACCGCTGGCCTGGCTGATGGATGGCCAGCATCACCAGCGGCGTGAATTCCACCTGCCGCAGGGTGGCAGCCGGGCCTTCTACACGATGCCGTACGAGCAGTATTTCGTCTGGGGTGCGACGGCCGCCATGCTGCGCAATTTGTTCCACTTCTTGCGGGCTTAAGAGGCTGTTATTGCCCGAAATTTGATTCTGGCGTACTTCTCCGCTATCGTTACGGTGCAGTCGTGTTGCCATAACAAAAAAGGGTTACTGAATGACATTTTTTTCCATCCTGTGCGCGCTGCTCATCGAGCAACTGAAACCGCTGCGCGCGGACAACCAGGTGTATGGCGCCATCAAGGCGCTGGCGATTCGCATCGAAACCTGGTTCAACGCTGGCGAGCAGACCAACGGGCGGATGGGATGGTTCCTGATGATGGGCGCGTTGATGCTCCCCACCTGGCTGGTCCACTGGGTGTTCATTCACTACAACCTGATTTTCCTGGCCTTCGTCTGGAATGTCCTGATCATCTACCTGACGATGGGGTTTCGCCACTACAGCCATTTCTTCACCTCGATCCAGTTCGCGCTCAATACCGGCGACGAAGCGCGCGCGCGCGCGCTGCTGGCCGAATGGACACGGCTCGACACGGTCGGCATGGACGCCACCGAGATCACCCGGATCGCTGTCGAGAAAGCGCTGATCACGACGCACCGCAATGTCTTCGGTGTGTTCTTCTGGTTCCTGATGCCGCTGGGCCCGGCTGGCGCCGTGATGTACCGCATCTCGGAATACCTGTCGCGTGCGTGGAACGAGCCTGACCACATGCGCAACGAAGCGTTCGGCGAATTTGCGGCCAAGGCGTTTTACTGGATCGACTGGCTGCCCGTGCGCCTGACGGCGGTGGCGTTTGCCGTGGTGGGCAATTTCGAAGACGCCGTCTATGCGTGGCGCAATTTCGCCAATCGTTGGGTTGACGAAGCGCGCGGCATCATTCTGTCGGCCGGCGGTGGCGCGATGGGTGTGCGTCTTGGCACGCCGAATGAAAATGCCCCACAATTACTGCCGGCGGACGCCGCCATGGTCGACTTGAGCGACAGCGAGACGGACATCCTGCCGGGCGAAGAACCGACGATCCGCGCGCTGCAAAGCACCGTCGGCCTCGTCTGGCGTGCGCTGATTCTGTGGATGATTTTGCTGTTGTTGACCTCCAGTGTGGCCTGGCTGCGCTAGTGCAGAGCAGGGGCGCCGCCCGCTTCCTCGTTCTCAGGTCTTCTATAAGATATAATAGTGGCTTCACTTAGCCCCTCAGGACTATGACCGACTTAGCGCAGACCAAGGACGAGGAACTCTCTGGAGAATTTTTTGTCCTGGGCATCACGAACAACGGCAAGCAATTCCGCCCGAGCGACTGGGCGGAGCGGCTGTGCGGCGTCCTGGCAGCGTATTGTCCCGGCACCGGCGGCCCCAATGCCCACCTGAAGTTTTCTCCTTACGTGTATCCGACGCTGGTCAACGGGATCAAGGCCGTCGTGGTCAACCGCAAGTTGCAGAAGATCGAACCACTGGCATATCACTTCGTGCGCAGCTTTGCCACCGACAACGACATGCAGATCGTCGAAGCGTGCTTCGTGCCGCTTCCCGGCGAGAAACAGCCCGGGGCCTGAACTCTCAGCACCACGCCACTGGCGCCTTGATCACATCAAGGCGCCAGTGTTCGTTTGGGGCGGCCTTCCATGGGCTGCACCCGTTCGCGCCAGGGCTTCAGTACGCATCAGATGCTCTCTGTCAACCCGTCAACCGGAGGGGCATGCTGGGTTTGCCCATCTGCTACTATTTCGGCCGCAGGCGGGACGGTTGGCGTCCTGCCCCAATGATGGGACATCATGGATTCAAAGAACAAGATGCGCGGTATGTCCGCGCATGTCGCTGCGCTGTGCCTGGCGCTGATCACCAGTGCGCCCGCCGGTGCGCAAGCTGTGGCAAGCGCGCCTGCTGCCAGCGCACCCCCTGCCAGCGCTGCCAAAGCAGTGCTCCCCAAGGGCGTGACGCTTGGCCCGGCGGTCGAAGGCATCACCGAATATCGCCTGGCCAATGGCCTGAAGGTGCTGCTGTTCCCGGACGCTTCGCGCCCGACCGTGACGGTCAACATGACCTATATGGTCGGCTCGCGCCACGAAAACTACGGCGAAACGGGCATGGCCCACTTGCTCGAACACTTGCTGTTCAAGGGTTCGACGAACAACCGCGACATCACGAAGCAGTTCTCCGAACGGGGCATGCAGTTCAACGGCACCACGTCGCTCGATCGCACCAATTATTATGAAGTCTTCCAGGCCTCGAAAGGCAATCTGGACTGGGCGTTGCAGATGGAAGCGGACCGCATGGTCAATTCGTTCGTCTCCGCCAAGGACCTTTCGTCCGAAATGACGGTCGTGCGCAACGAATTCGAAAGCGGCGAAAACCAGCCGGGCAACGTGCTGTTCAAGCGCATGCAGAGCATCGCCTACGACTGGCACAGCTACGGCCGCTCGACGATCGGTAACCGCAGCGACATCGAGAACGTGCGGATCAAGAATCTGCAGGACTTCTACCGCACCTACTATCAGCCGGACAACGCCGTGCTGCTGGTGGCCGGCCAGTTCGAGCCGACTGCCACACTGGCGAAGATCCAGCGCCTGTTCGGGGCCATCCCGAAACCGAAGCGCACCTTGCCCGTGTTCTGGACCGAAGAGCCGACCCAGGATGGCGAGCGCAGTTTCACCGTGCGGCGCCAGGGCGACATGCAGTTCGTCGCGGTTGGCTACAAGATCCCGTCCGACCTGCACCCGGACGCTGAAGCGCTGGGCTTTGCCTCGCAGATCATGGGCGACGCGCCCAACGGCCGCCTGCACAAGCTGCTGGTCGAAACGGGCAAGGCCAGCCAGGTGTTCAGTTTTGGCCAGACCGGGTATGCGCCGGGCCTGCAATACTTTGGCGCCGTGGTCAAGCTGGGCGAACCTATCGAGCCTGTGCGCGAGGCACTGGTCCAGGCGGTGGAAGAATTTGCCAGCAAGCCGCCCACGACCGAGGAACTCGAGCGCGTGCGCCGTTCGTGGCTCAACACGGTCGAGCGCAGCCTGAACGATCCGCAGGCGGTGGGCGTGGCGCTGTCCGAGCCGGCGTCCCTCGGCGACTGGCGCATGTTTTTCGTCAGCCGCGAGCGCGTGCAGAAGATGACGGCCGAACAGGTCGCCGCCAGCGCAGGGCGCTACTACCTGCGCACCAACCGCGTGACCGGCACCTTCATCCCCGAAGAGTCGTCGAAACGCGCCGCGCTGCCGCAAGCGCCGGCCGTGACCGACGTGCTGAAGGACTTCAAGCCGGCCGTGTCGAACCTGGTGGCGGAAAACTTCGACCCGAGCCAGCAGAACATCATGCAGCGCACCACGTTGACGACGGCGGGTGGCGTGAAGCTGGCGCTGCTGCCGAAAAAGAACCGTGGCGAGACCGTTACCGTGGACCTGCGCCAGCATTTCGGCACCGAGCAAACTCTGTTCGGCAAGGGCACGATCCAGGGCCTCACGTCGGCAATGCTGATGCGCGGCACCACGCGCTACACGCGCGCCGAACTGGCCGACGCTTTCGACAAACTCAAGATGACGGGCGGTCCGACGCATTTCCAGACCACGCGCGAACATTTGCCTGAAGCACTGAAACTGGTGGCGCACGTGCTGCGTGAGCCGGCGTTCCCGGAATCGGAATTCGAGCAGCTGCGCCAGCAGATCCTGGTGGGACTGGAGGCAAGCCGCAACGAGCCCAATAGCGCCGCCGCGCGCGCCATGGCGCTGCATTTCAATCGCTATCCGAAAGGCGACGTGCGCCATGCGAACTCGCTCGAAGAAGACGTGGCCGAGGTCAAGGCGGCACGTCTGGCCGACCTGAAAACGTTCCATGCCGACTTCCACGGCGTCCAGCCGGCCGAGATGGCGATCGTGGGCGACTTCGACGCAGCGCAGATCACGCCGCTGGTGGGCACGCTGTTCGGCGCCTGGCGCGCCCCGCAGCCGTTCGCACCGGTGCTGACCGACTACGCCGACGTGGCGCCGCTCGCGCGCATGCTCGATACGCCGGACAAGGAAAACGGGTCGTACACGGCGCGCCTGAACGTCGATCTGAACTTCGAAGACCCGGATTACCCGGCCCTCATGCTGGCCAACTATATCTTCGGCGAAGGTGGCCTGAAGTCGCGCCTGATGGACCGGATCCGCCAGAAGGACGGCCTGTCGTACGGCGGCGGCTCGAACCTGACGGCCGGCACGCTCGACCGCTCCGGCGTGTTCTCGATTGGCGCCATCGCCGCACCGCAGAACCTGGCCAAGCTGGACGCGGCAGTGCGCGCCGAGTTGACGCGCGCGGTCAAGGACGGTTTCACGGCCGAAGAACTGGCCGGCGCCCGTTCGGGGCTGATGCAGCAACGCCTGCAGACGCGCACGAACGACGCCGCGCTGGCAGGCGGCTGGACGTCGTACCTGTACCGCGGCAAGACCTACCTGTGGTCGCTGGAACTGGAACGCAGGCTGAACGCGGTCACTTTGCCCGAGCTGAACGCAGCGTTCCGCAAGGCGATCGATCCGGCAAAACTGTCAGTCGTGATGGCCGGCGACCAATCCAAAGTCGGCGAGCCGGTCAAACCGATAGTCGCTATGCCTTAACTGCAACAGTTATCTGCCTTAAATGCTCTGGGTTGTGACGCCGGGGGAAGCATGCGTTAAAATGTTTCCTTTCGGAATCATCGTATCACCCAGGGAGTATCATGAAGGGCATCAGCAAATTGCCGCCAGCAAACGGCATGTCGTTTTCTGGCAAGGTTGTCCTGGTCACGGGCGCTGCCAGCGGTATTGGTCGCGCCATCGCCTTGGCGTTTGGCCGCGCCGGCGCCTGTGTGGTCGTGGCCGACATCTCGATCGAGGGTGGCCACGCCACGGCGGGGATGATCGTGGAAAATGGCGGCAAGGCGCTGTTCGTGCAATGCAACGTCACGCGCGCGCTCGAGGTCGAGGCGCTGGTGGAAAAGACGATCAATTACTACGGTCGCCTGGACATCGCGGTCAACAATGCCGCCGTGGATGAAGAGCGCGGTCCGCTGGCCGATACCGACGACGAGCTGTTCGACCGCATCATGAACGTCAACGTCAAGGGTGTCTGGCTGTGCATGAAATACCAGCTGCGCCGGATGCTGGCGCAAGGCAGCGGGGCGATCGTGAATATGGCGGGCGTGTCCGGCCTGGTGGGCAATCCGAACCATGCGGTCTATAGTGCCAGCAAGCATGCCGTCGTGGGCCTGACCAAGAGCGCCGCCGCCGAATATGCACGTGATGGCGTGCGCGTCAATGTGCTGTGCCCGGCGGCCGTGAAAACACCGATGCTGGCGCGCGCGATCGAGCGCGAGCCAGGCATCGAGAAAAAGCTCAAGGCAGCCCATCCGATGGGACGCTTTGCCGAAGCAGGCGAAGTCGCGCAAGCTGCTTTGTGGCTGTGCTCCGACATGGCGTCGTACGTGAATGGCCATGAGATGGTCATCGACGGTGGTTATACGGCCGTCTAGGGTCGCTGTCAGCGCTCCGTGCATGCTGACGGCGGCCTGCCACTGCGGGCTTACTTGGGCCGTGGCTGCTTGAGGTTCTGGCTGGCGACGGCGACGCGGCCGGCGCGCACTTCACCCACGGCAATCGCCACCGCGCGTGCCACGTTGCGGGCCTCTTCCTGCACCGCATGGTCGGCGTCGAACGTCTCGTGGCTGTCGGCATACGATTCGTAGTAGCCGATGAAGCGGTTGAGCTGGCCGAAGTTGCCCGAACTGATCAACCCCATCCATTCCAGCCAGTCCGACAGCGAGCGGCGCACGCCCTCGATGCCAGCCACGTCACCATGCACGATGAGGCCGAATGCGCGCCCGGCGAGGTGCTTCGGATATTCCCAGCCATCGCGTTCGATCTGCTTGGCGAGCTCGGCCTTCTTGCCCTGCGTCGAGGAAGGATCGGGATTGCCGCCGTCGGCGCAGACCAGACGGTCGATCATCTGCTTGAGCACCCCTGGCGTCTGGTACCAATAGACCGGCGTGATGATGATGACGCCATGCGCCAGCACCCAGCGTTCGTAGATCTCGTTCATCCAGTCATTGACCTGGCGCTCGGCGTGGTTCGGGTAGCAGCTGCATGGCCAGTGGCACAGCGGCATGGCGGTCGACACACAACCCTTGCATGGGTGAATGTGGCGGTCGTAATCTGAATTGATCAGGCTCAGATCGAGGATGTCGGCCTCGATGCCATCGGCCTCGATGACGGTGCGCGCCATCTCGGCCATGCGCCAGCTTTTCGAGACTTCGCCGGGGCAGGTGCCATCGTTGCGGGCCGAGGCGTTGATGATCAGGATGCGACTTTTGGTGTCGGGATTCTTCTGGTGCTTCTCGGCCTCGAGCAGGCGGTCGCGCGCGGCTTTCCAGTCGATCGACAGATCATAGTCGGGATCGGCAAAGCCCGGCCCGGCCTTGACCGTACGCGGGGCCTTGCGGCCGTCCTGGTAAGCGTCCCAGGCGACCGCCTCGATAGCGGCCAGCTCATGTTCGAGCGCGTCGTAGCCGGGGTCCTGGAAGGTGCGGCGAAACTGCAGGTGGAATTCGTTGCGCCCCAGCTTGGCGGGCGCCTGGCCCTTGCGTACCGTTGTCATCATCTCTCCCATGTGAATGGGATGATTATCGCGAGGACTGGTCAAAGACTGTGTTCGCACGCGCACACAGAATGGCGAATCGGTGCACGGGCGGGGCGACCATGGGTGCGTTGACGCACGGCGCGGCCCGTGATGCCTGTTTACTCTGGAGCCACGATGTAATGGCCCGTGGCGTCACCGCCTATCACCCAGAAAGCGTTAAGGAATCATATGTCAATGGAATCGAAACAAGCAGTGCTGCACCGCATGGTCACCCCAGAACATGTCTGTCCGTTCGGCGTCGAGTCGCTGGAATTGTTGAAACAGGCAGGTTACCAGGTCGAGGATCATCAACTGACTACCCGTAGCGAAGTCGATGCCTTCATGCAGGATGAGGGCGTCCAGACGACGCCGCAGACCTATATTGACGGGAAGCGTGTAGGCGGCTACGACGAAATTGTCGATTTGTTAGGCGAGAAGTAAAGAGCACCCGCCTGGCCGGGCAGCGCCGCTTCCCCGCACGCGAAGCGCGAGCAGCAAGAGCAGCAAAAGCAGGGCAGCAAAAGAAGAGCCGCAAAAGCAGGGTCAGGTCTGACAATCAGACACGGACTCAGCAAAAGTTTGGTTGTGAAAGCCCTGGCGAGCCGACCAAGCGCGAGCTCGTGTCCAAATGTCAGACCTGATCCTGGCTACTATGAGCAGATCTCATCGTTTGATGAGTTAACATCACTTTTATTCATTTCACAGCTTCGGCATACTCCATCGGGTTGGGCACATATGTCGTGCTCTCAAACCCGGAGCACCTGGCTATGATGAATGAAGATTTTACGTTTGCGATCAAGACCGTCCGTTTCGATGAACATTACCGTCCGGCGGATGGCACGCGTATCACGACCAATTTCGCGAACCTGGCCAGGGGAGAGAATCGCCAGGACAATCTGCGCAAGGCCTTGCAGATGATGGACGCGCGTTTCAATGCCTTGGCCCATTTGGACAATCCCAAGGGGGATCGTTATTCTCTTGAACTCGATATCGTCTCCGTCGACATGGCGTTGGGGGACGGAGGACGTGGTGATGCGTTCCCGCTGATCGAAATATTAAAAACCAGTATCGTCGATCGCGACACCAACGACCGCATCGACGGCATCGCGGGAAACAACTTTTCCTCGTATGTGCGCGATTATGATTTCAGCGTGCTGCTGTCGGATCACAACAAGGATCGGCAGGAATTTGGCGTCCCGGCTAACTTTGGCGACCTGCACGGAAAGCTGTTCCAGTGCTTCCTCGGCTCGACGGCCTACAAGGAAAATTTTGGCAAGCCCCCCGTGATCTGCCTGAGTATTTCTACCAACAAGACTTACCACCGCGCCGAACATCAGCACCCTGTATTGGGTGTCGAATACCTGCAGGATGAACCTTCGCTGACCGATCAATACTTCAGCAAGATGGGGCTGCGGGTGCGCTACTTCATGCCGCCCGATAGCGTTGCGCCACTGGCATTCTATTTTGTCGGCGATCTGCTGTCCGACTACACCGATCTTGAACTGATCGGCACTGTCAGCACCATGGAGGCTTTCCAGAAGATTTACCGGCCCGAAATCTACAATGCCAATTCTGCGGCGGCCAAATGCTATCAGCCGAAATTGAAACACGAGGATTACTCATTGACGCAGATCGTGTATGACCGGGAAGAGCGTAGCCAGCTCGCCGTCAAGCAGGGGAAATTTGCTGAAGAACACTTTATCAAGCCATACCAGCCGATTCTTGAGCGATGGGCAGCCAGCTACACCCTCTAATAATCAAACACGAAAAGCGATCTGATATGAAAAAATTACTGCCCACTTCAACTGCCGGCAGTCTGCCGAAACCTTCTTGGCTCGCACAACCAGAGACGCTTTGGTCGCCCTGGAAACTGCAAAACGAAGAATTGGTCGAGGGTAAACAGGATGCATTGCGCCTGTCCCTCGAAGACCAGCAACAGGCAGGCATCGATATCGTCAGCGATGGCGAACAGACGCGCCAGCATTTCGTCACGACATTTATCGAACACCTGAATGGTGTCGACTTCGAGAAACGCGAGACCGTCAGGATCCGGAATCGTTACGACGCCAGTGTGCCAACCGTGGTTGGCGCCGTGAGCCGCCCGAAGCCGGTGTTTGTCGATGATGCCAAATTTCTGCGCCAGCAAACCAAGAAGCCGATCAAATGGGCCCTGCCTGGCCCCATGACCATGATCGACACGCTCTACGATAGCCACTATAAAAGCCGTGAAAAGCTGGCTTGGGAATTTGCGAAAATCCTGAACCAGGAAGCGCGCGAACTGGAAGCCGCCGGCGTCGACATCATCCAGTTCGACGAGCCGGCGTTCAATGTGTTTTTCGATGAAGTCAATGACTGGGGCATCGCTACGTTGGAACGGGCCATCGAAGGCCTCAAGTGTGAAACCGCCGTCCATATTTGCTACGGCTACGGCATCAAGGCCAATACTGACTGGAAGAAGACATTGGGGGCGGAGTGGAGACAATACGAATCCATCTTCCCTCAGCTGCAAAAATCGAATATCGACATCGTCTCGCTGGAATGCCATAACTCGCATGTTCCAATGGATTTACTGGAACTTATCCGCGGCAAGAAAGTGATGGTCGGCGCGATTGACGTGGCAAGCAATATGATCGAAACGCCGGCGGAAGTTGCCAACACCCTGCGCAGGGCGCTTCAGTTCGTCGATGCCGACAAGCTGTGCCCTTGCACCAACTGCGGGATGGCACCTTTGCCACGTCACATCGCACGAGCCAAGCTGGCTGCATTGAACGCAGGCGCAGACATTATTCGGCGCGAACTGTCAGCCTGATTATGTAACGCGCCAGCTTGATGTTCCAGAGTCGGACGCGTGAACTGAACTAGCAGGGTCAGGTCTGACATTCAGACACGAGCTCAACAAAAAGTCTGTTTATGAAAGCCCCCGCGAAGGGTTTGCGGAAGAGCCCGTGTCCAAATGTCAGACCTGACCCCGGCTTTTGACATGAAAAAAGCGGGCCGGGCGCAGGGCCTGGCCCGCTTTCACGGGGACATCGACAACAGCTGGCTTACTTCTGCTGTTGCAGCAGCACCAGCCAGTACTTGGCCAGGTCGCCTGCACCGCCGCCGCCCTTGACGGTCTGGAAGGTCGAGGTCGCTTCGGCTTTCTTGCCAGCGCGAACTTGCGCCATGCCGAGACGCAGCTTGGCTTCTTCAGCGTTCTTCAGGCCGCCCTTGGCAATACCTTGCTGGATGAAGCCGACGCCCTTGTCGCCCTGGTCCATGGTCGCGTATGCCCAACCCAGGTTGACGAGGCCGGCGCCGGTCTTGGCCTTGGCCGCGCCCGCTTCGCCGGCAGCGATGTTCTTGGCATCGTCCGCTGCGCCCTTGTTTGCCTTGTCGCGCAGCGCGTTGTGGGTCTTGGCATTGGCCCCTTTGCCCAGCACGCCGGCAGCGTAACCGGCATCCATGGTTTTCTTTGCTTCGGTCGGGAAACCGTCACGCAGCGACAGCTCGGCCAGATCGACATATTCCTCTGCCGCCATCTGCTTGACGGCAGCCGCTTCCAGGCGATACACGTTGATCATGTTGGTCTGTGCATCGAAGCCCGACTTGCGCGCCACGCCGCGGTTGAGCAGGTCGGTCCAGAAGTCGTCGCTCGGGTAGTGGGCGACCAGCTTTTCCAGCGCGACCAGGTAGCCGGCATCATCCTTGACCTTGTTGGCCGACGAGGCCAAGAGGCGCAGGTCTTCTTCGCTTGGCTTCTGGCCGGCTTTTTCGGTCGCCTCGATGGCTGGAATCAGCGCCGTCTTGGCACTGGCGTAATCGCCGCCCAGGTAGTAGGCGCGGGTCAGTGGCGCGGCGACTTTTTCAGGCGTCGGGCTTTCTTTCTGGTAGCGCTTGAACCACTCGATGGCCTTCGGGTAATCCTTGGCGTTGTAGTGCATGTTCGCCAGGGCCTGGATGAAGTCGGCCTGCTCGTTCGGCGCCAGGCGGCCCGATGCGATGACGGCTTCGAGCGCTGGGATCGAGATCGCGTTGTCGTTCGTTGCCGAGCCCAGCGACAGCTTCATGCGGTTGACGACGTAGTCTTCATACGGCGTGCGGTTCGGGAAGGCTTCGGCCTGCGTCACGCGGCTCTGGATTTCGGCGTAATTCTTTGCATCCATCAGCGGCTTGATCTGCGCCGGGTCGAGCAACTTGAACAGCTCAGGACGGACAGTGTCCTTCGGCGCGGCGGCGGCGGCGGCCGCAGGCTTGTCTTGCGCGTGGACGGCAGGAATCACGGCAGCGGAGCTCAGGCCGACGGCGGCCAGCATCAGGCAGAGGCGGGCGAGACGGAGTTGGGACATTGGTTATCCTTCTATCTAGACAAAAAATATACGAAATGTGCTTTTTGCAATATAGCAAAAATGCCAAGCTCGGACAAAAAAGTATTGTCCCATACATCCAGCATTTTCTGGATTGGCAATTGTGCCGTAGCACGGGCCGCCGTGCCCGTGTCGTTACATCGCGTTACCTTGCCGCTGTCACGGCCCGTCAAAACCCGGTACCGGGCAGGTACCTGGCGCGTCGATCTCGCCGGCCAGCCACGCCATGGCAGCGGCCAGCGCCGGCGGCGCAAATCCATAACTGAGCAGGGCAGGACCGGGGAAGTCGAGTGCCTGATACGGGTTCCACAAGGCCAGATGCAGGTCGGGCCGCCAGGTCGCGCAGGCTTGTGGCCCGTAGCGCCGGCGCGCGGTCGAGGCCAGGATCGTGAAGCGGCCGTCGACTGGCAGCGCGCTCCAGTCGAAGGTTTCGCTGTCGGCGAAGGTCACCAGGTCGACGTCGTACAGCTGCGACAGCGCTGCCGCGATGCTGGCCGCCGGCACGCCGGCTTCGGACACGCCGTCGCTGATCACGTCGGCGCGTGCGATCAGGCGCACGCGCGCGCCGCGCTCTGGGCGCTGCGGCGAGCGCAGGGCCGTCAGGCCCGCGCGCCAGGCGCGCGCCATCAGTGCGCGGTCATCCGCTTCGGCCGCGTAGGCGAGCGCGCCGGCCGGGTGCGCGTCGGCCAGCTTGCCAAGGCGCGCCAGGCGTGCCTGCACGGCGGCCAGCGGCAGCACACCGTCGCGGATCGCCGCGGCGATCGCGTGCACCGTCTCGATTTGCGTGGCGCGCGTGCCGATGGCCATGACCATGTCGGCGCCCGCGACCAGCGCATTGACGGCGGCCTGGCCGACGCCATAGCGGTGCGCGATCGCGTGCATGTCCATGCCGTCGGTGATGATCACGCCATCGTAGCCGAATTGTTCGCGCAGTACGCCGGTCAGGATCGCATGCGACATGGTGGCCGGATTGACCGGGTCCAGCGCCGGATAGACGATGTGGGCCGTCATCATGGCCGGCGCATGGGGCGCAGCGATACGAAATGGCGCGAATTCGAAGCGTTCGAGTTCGGCGCGTGATTTGTCGACGTACGGCAGGTCGCGGTGCGAATCGACGTGGGTGTCGCCGTGGCCGGGGAAGTGCTTGACGCAGCAAGCCACGCCTTCGCGTTCGCTGCCTTCCATCCAGGCCAGCGCAAGCCGGGTCGCAAGCACTGGATCGGCGCCGAACGAGCGCTCGGCGATCACCGGATTGTGCGGGTTGTTGTTCAGGTCCAGCACCGGCGCGAAGTTCCAGTTGAAGCCCAGCGCACGTACCGCGCGCGCCACGGCCGCGCCAACCTCGCGCGCCAGGTCCGGATCGCCCGCCGCGCCGAGTGCCATCGCGCTTGGCGGTGCCGGCACCCAGGTCGAGCGCACGACGGCGCCGCCTTCCTGGTCAAGGGCGATCAGGGCTTGCGGCCCGATCGCAGCACGCAGCGCACCCGTGAAGCGGGTCAGCTGCGCCGCGTCGCGCATGTTCTGGCGGAACAGGCAGGCGCCGCGGATCCGGTAGGTACGCAGGAAGGCATCGGTGTCGGCATCGAGTTCGGTGCCGAACAGGCGCACCATCACCAGTTGGCCGGCCAGGTCGAGGTAGTCGTTCATGGGCGTGATTTGGGCGTGATTTTGGGCGGTTAGTTCGTCTTGGTGACTTTGCTCAGGTGGCGCGGCTGGTCGGCATTCATGCCGCGCGCAGCCGACAGCCGGGCCGCCATCGTGTAGAACGCCTGCACCGCGACAATCGGGTCGAGGTCGGGGATGGCGGCGGTGGGCAGCGTCAGGTCGCGGCTGGCGATGTCGGCCGGCGCTGCAAGCAGCACGCGCGCGCCCCGTGCGCGCATGTCGTCGGCCAGCGCCACCAGGCTGGCCTGGGTCGGACCGCGCGTCGCGAAGATCAGCAGCGGATAGCCGTCCTCGATCAGCGCCATCGGGCCGTGCTTGATCTCGGCGCCCGAAAACGCTTCGGCCTGCAGCGCCGAGGTTTCCTTGAACTTGAGCGCCGCTTCGAGCGCGAGCGGGAAGCTGATGCCGCGGCCCACCACCATGATGTTGCGCGCCGGCGCCAGCACGTCGATGGCGGCCGACCAGTCGCCGTCCTGGCCGAAACTGCGCGCAGCGCGCAGCGCATCGGGCAGGGCGGCGATGCCATCCTTCAGTTCAGGGTCGTTCTGCCAATCGGCGACCAGGCGCGCGCCGGCCACCAGGCTGGCGATGAAGCTCTTGGTCGCGGCCACGCTCTGCTCCTTGCCGGCGTGAAGCGGCATCGTCCACTCGGCGGCGTCGGCCAGCGGCGAAGCGGCGTCGTTCACCAGCGCCACCGTGACGGCCCCGCCGGCGCGGAAGTACCGCATCGGTTCGACCACGTCGGGACTCTGGCCCGATTGCGAAATGGCGATGGCCAGCGTGTCGCGCGCGATGATCGGCGACTTGTAGAGCGTGATGAGCGACATCGGCAGCGAGGTCACCAGGCGGCCCATGCGCGACATGATCAGGTAGGCCAGGTAGCCGGACGCGTGATCGGAGCTGCCGCGCGCCACCGTCACGGCGCTGTGCAACTGGGTTGCACGCAGTTGCTCGCCAAGCGCGGCGTAGCGCTCGGCGTCCTGCGTCAGGGCGTGGGCGATGCAGTCGCCGGACGACAGTGCCTCTTGCAGCATCAGCGATTCGGTACCGTCAGCAATGGCGGGCGCGGCATTCACAGGCATTCTCCTTCGATATAGACAGCTTTGATGTTCAGGGCGCGGTCCAGGACCACGAAGTCGGCGTGACAGCCAGGCGCCAGGCGGCCGCGCCGGGTTTCGCCGAGGTAGTCGGCGGCATGGGTCGAGACGCGCTTGCTGGCTTCTTCGATCGACAGGCCCATGCCCACCAGATTGCGCAGCGCCTGGTCCATCGTCAGCGTGCTGCCGGCCAGCGTGCCGTCGGCCAGGCGCACACCGCCCATGCATTTGTGGACCACCTGGCGGCCCAGCATGTAGTCGCCATCGGGCATGCCGGCCGCCGCCGTCGAATCGGTCACGCAGAATAATTTGGGGATGCAGCGCAGGGCAGTGCGGATCGCGCCCGGGTGCACGTGCAGCAGGTCGGGAATGATCTCGGCGTATTCGGCGTGCGCGAGCGCCGCGCCGACCATGCCGGGATCGCGGTGGTGCAGGCCGGGCATGGCGTTGAACAGGTGCGTGAAGCCGGCCGCACCATGTTCGAGGGCGGCCACGCCGACGTCGTAATCGCCGTTGGTGTGGCCGATCTGGACCCGGATGCCGGCCTTTGTCAATTGGCGCACGAGGGCCATGTGGCCGTCGATTTCGGGCGCCACGGTGATGAGCTTCATTGGCGCCAGCGCGTGAAAGCGCATGACTTCATCAAGGTGCGCTTCGCGCGCGAATGGCGGCTGGGCGCCGAGCTTGCCGGCGTTGATGTACGGGCCTTCCAGGTGCACGCCAAGGATGCGCGCCTCGCCCTGGCCGCGCGCCGTGCAGGCCGCGCCAATGGCGGCCAGCGCCCGGTCGATGTCTTCCACCGGCGCGGTCATGGTCGTGGCGAGCAGGCTGGTGGTGCCGTGCTTCGCGTGCAGGGCGGCGATCACGTGCGCGGCGTCGCCGCCTTCCATCATGTCGCGGCCCGCGCCGCCGTGCACGTGCACGTCGATGAAGCCCGGCACGATGTAGACGTCGTCGTTGTTGGCCGGATCGGCGCGGCGGCCGTCGATGCCGTCGACGCGCGCATGGAAGCGCAGCGCGCCGTGCACCCAGCCGGCCGGCGTGAGGATGTTGCCTTTGATCGGGTGGCGAGCGTCGTTTGTCATGCGTTGGCGTCCTTCAGATGCAGTTCGATCATGCGCAGCGCGCCGGCGGCGGAGTCGCCGTGCGGTGGACTGCAGCGTGCCAGCGTGGCGGCCGGCAGGTATGCGCGCAGCGTCTCGCCCAGGCCACCGCACAGCGACAGCGGCAGGCTGCCCGGCGGGTCGAGTGCGCGCGCGATGCTGGCCGCTTCCGCGCCTGCCTGTGTCAGGATCCCGCGTGCCACGGGGTCGCTGCCACCGTGCGCCACGACGAAGCGCGCCAGGCCCGCGTAGTCGGTCTGCGTGGCGTGGCCGAGCCAGACCTGGATCGGATCGCGCGCGCCGCCGCAGGCAGCAATCACGGCGTCGGCAAAAGCGCCGCCTTCGGCGCGGCCGTCGAGCACCTGCTGGATGTGGCCGATCGCGCGCAAGCCCATCCAGGCGCCACCTGCCTCATCGCCGGCGGGGAAGCCCCAGCCGCCCACTTCGACGCGCGTTCCATCCTGCCGCAGGGCTTCGCCGACGCTGCCGGTGCCGATGGCGACAATTGCGCCGGGCCGCCCGCCATGGGCGCCCATCAGCGTCGTGAAGCCGTCGGTATCGAGCATGATGGTGCCAAAGCCCGGATCGGCGGCGTGGAAGGCCGCCGCCCATTCCTTGTTGTGCACGCCAGCCATGCCCAGGCCAATGGCGCAGGCATGCATGGGAATAATGTCGATGCCGATGGCGGCAAAGGCCTGGCTGGTGGCGGCAAGGACCGCGCTCCAGGCCTTGTCGATGCCGTGACGCAGGCCGGACGCGCCGCTGCTGCCGGTGGCGAGCCCGGCGCCGTCGCGGCTGGCCAGGCGTACGCGGGTATTGGTGCCGCCGCCGTCAACGCCGATGAGATAGTCGATCATGGTGTGCAATGAATACCGGGAAAAGGGTCATCGCACTATAGGCAGCGCGTTCTGCGGTGTCAACAGGTATTTAACTGGTATTGATTATGTGGGGCGCTCAGGCCTGCTCTTCCCGAGGCCAACCAGGCGTCAATGCCGTCTGGCTGGCGAATTGGTATCGCAATTGGTATTGGGAGAGGGGC
This sequence comes from Massilia sp. MP_M2, assembly GCF_039123635.1. Classification (NCBI taxonomy): domain Bacteria; kingdom Pseudomonadati; phylum Pseudomonadota; class Betaproteobacteria; order Burkholderiales; family Oxalobacteraceae; genus Massilia; species Massilia sp. MP_M2. Next base: position 267,529 of record NZ_JBCHJF010000001.1, on the reverse strand, counting down.
CGTCGCATGCTGGCGTACGTACCAGCGGGAAAAGGATGTAACGTGCCGCGGCGGCACAGTGGTATCGTTTGTGGAATATCCCAAGTGAATGACCCGATGCCCGACCTCTTGCCATCGCACCTCCCGCCATCCAACCTGGCGTTTGCCACCGGTGGCGGGGACATGGGCGCGCTATTACGCGCGCTGGACTGGTCGCAGCATCCGCTTGGTCCGCTCGAGGCCTGGTCGCAACCACTGCGCACGGCAGTGAGCCTGATGCTCGGCGCGTGCCAGCCCATGTACGTGGCCTGGGGGCCGGCGCTGCATCTGCTTTACAACGATGCCTATCGCGTCCTGCTCGGGGCGCGCGGCGAGCAGCCCCGCCAGACCTTCGGCCAGCCGTTCGTTGAGGTCTGGGCCGATGTCTGGGAAGAGGTCGGCCCGATGTTGTCCGCCACGCTGCAGGGCAATCCGGTGCACGCACAAGACCGAGGCTTTGTCGTGCACCGCAACGGCTATCCGGAACAGATCTACGCCACCTTCTCGACCATCGCGCTACGCGACGAAGCGGGGCAGGTCGCGGGCATTTACTGCATGTGCGCCGAAACCACGGCCCAGGTGCTGGCCGGACAAGAGCGCGACAACGCGCTGCACGAGCTGGAGACCACCAACGAGAAGCTGCGCATTGCGGCCGATGCCGGTGAATTCGGCCTGTTCGACCATTCTCTGAACCAGTGCGACATCGTCTGGAACGCGCAGGCGCGCACGCATTTCGGCGTGCCGCCCGACGGGCCGGTCACGCACGCGCTGATCGATGCCGCGTTCCATCCGGACGACCGCGAGCGGGTCGTGGCCAGGGTCGCGGCATTGCTGGCCGCGCCGGGCGATGGGCACTACCGCGACGAATACCGCACGGTCAGCGCCATCGATGGCCGCGAACGCTGGATCGCAGCCGGCGGGCGCCTGCTGCGCGACGCCGCCGGCGCCCCGGAACGCCTGGTCGGCACCACGCTCGACATCACCAGCCGCAAGCTGTTCGAAGCAAGCGTGCGCGCCACCGCAAGCGAAGCCGTGGCCGCGGCCGAAGCAAACGCCAAGTTCCGCACGTTCTTCGAGCAGGGCACGCATTTCGGGATCCTGATGACCCCGGATGGCGCGCTGATCGAAGCCAATCACGTGGCACTGGGTGCCGGCAGCTACGCGCGCGACGACGTGCTGGGACGCCCGTTCCAGGCCTGCAACTGGTGGAGCGGCTCGCCCAAGGTGGCGGCCGAAATCGCCGCCTGCGTCGCGCTGGCTGCCGGCGGCGAGCGTGTGCGCTGCGAGCTGCCGTACTTCGTGGCGGGCGGTGGCGAGCGCTTCATCGATCTCGTGATTGCGCCGGTCATGGGCGACGATGGCGTATTGCTGTTCGTGGTCGCCACCGGCAGCGACGTCACCGAGCGGCGCCAGGTCGAAGAGCGCCTGCGCCTGCTCGACGCCATCGGCGAAGCCACGCGCGTGGCGCACGACCCGAAGACGATCATGGGCGAGGCCACGCGTTTGCTGGGCCAATACCTGGACGTCACGCGCGTGGCCTACGCGGACGTCGAGCCGGACAACGACCGCTTCACGATCCGCCACGACTGGGTGACGCCGGGCGCGGTCAGCACCGTGGGCGTGTATTCGCTCGATCTGTTCGGCTCGCGCGCGCGGGCCGACATGCGCGAAGGCCGCACACTGCTGATCGACGACGTCGAACGCGAATTGACGGAACAGGATGGCGCCGTGATGTTCAGGCAGATCGACGTCAGGGCCATCATCTGCTGCCCGCTGGTCAAGGGCGGCAAGCTGGCAGCGATGATGGCGGTGCACCAGCGCACGCCGCGCGTCTGGACCGGCGACGAGGTGGCGCTGGTCGAAGCGGTGGTCGAGCGCTGCTGGGCGCACATCGAACGGCTGCGCGCCAGCGAAGCGCTGCGCGACGCCGACCGCCGCAAGTCGGAGTTTCTTGCCACGCTGGCGCACGAGCTGCGCAACCCGCTGGCGCCGATCCGCAACGGCCTCGAGCTCATGCGCATGGGCGCGGACAAGCCGGGCAATGCCTTGCGGCTGGGGGGCGTGCGCACGATGATGGAGCGCCAGGTCGGCCACATGGTCCACCTGATCAACGACCTGCTCGACATCGCGCGCGTCTCGAGCGGCAAGCTGGTGCTGCAGATGCAGCCGGCCGACCTGCGCGACGTGATCGCGACGGCCATCGAGACCAGCACGCCGCTGATCGACGCTGCGGGCCATGGGTTGACCGTCGATCTGCCGCTGGTGCCAGTACCGGTCGACGTTGACCCGGTGCGCATCAGCCAGGTGGTGAGCAACCTGCTGTCGAACGCAGCCAAGTACACGCCGTACGGCGGGCGTATCGTGCTCACTGCGCACACCGAGGGTGACGAAGCGGTGGTGACCGTGCGCGATAACGGCGTGGGCATCGCCCCCGACATGCTGGCGGCCGTGTTCGAGATGTTCACCCAGGTGGCGCGCAGCATCGAGCGCGCCAACGGCGGACTGGGGATCGGGCTCTCGCTCGTGCAGCGCCTGGTCGAACTGCATGGCGGCGCGGTCAGCGCGCACAGCGCCGGCGTGGGCCTGGGCAGCAGCTTTGCCGTGCGCCTGCCATTGATGCTGGCGCCGCTCGTTGCCTCACCCGGGCTTGCGCCGGCAACAGAAGCGGCGCGCAATGGCGGCCAGCGTGGCGCGCAGGCTGGCGCGCTGCGGGTGCTGGTCGCGGACGACAACGTCGACGCCGCTGCCACGCTGGCGGCGCTGCTCGAGATCGCCGGCCACACGGTGCGCGTCGTGCATGACGGCGCGGCGGCGGTGGAAGAAGCCGCGCGCTTTCAGCCTGACCTTGCATTCCTCGATATCGGCATGCCGTTCATGGACGGCTACGAAGCGGCGCGCCGCCTGCGCCAACTGCCCGCGCTCGAGGGCGTCATGCTGGTGGCGCTGACCGGCTGGGGCACCGAGGAAGACCGCGCCCGCTCGCGCGCTGCGGGCTTCGACCGTCATCTGCTCAAGCCGGCCTTGCCGGACGACGTCGATGCGGTGCTGGCCGCAGCAGTCGTAACGGCGACAGCGGCGGCGCGTACGCCGGCATGAGCCGGCACTTGGCTGCCGGGGCGCCACGCAGTGTCATAATGGGGGCCGCTGAAGGAGAGTATCGCCATGATCCGCCAGGTTGTTGCCCGCCGTACCACCATGCTGCTGCCGCTGCTCGCAGGCCTCGTTCTGGCCTGCACCGCGGCCGGGGCGGGGGCGGCGCCGTCGACGTTCGGGCCGGTGATCGGCAGCGCGCTCCTGTGCCGCAGCCACCTCGATAACGCCTACTTCCACGCCTACCTGACCGAATTTTTCGGCCCGGCCTACAAGCGCGAGGGCGGGGCCTACTGGTTTCGCACCGAGGCGTCGCTGTGGGGCGCGAACGTCGAGCAGGTGATGGTCAGCGACGATACGAGCGCCGTCGTGTTCGTGGCCGCCATCCTCGAGGCCAAGCCCGACGAACTGGAAAAGTCGGTGCGCGCCGCCGCGGGTACGCCGTTTCGCGCGGCAGACGGCTCGCGCTACCCGCTCCGCAAGTCGATCCCGGGCAGCACGATCGCCTACGCGAACGACAAAAGCAAAATATACTGCGCCAAGTTCAAGCCGCAGAGTGTCCGTTAGTCATCCATGTACAACCACTATTTCCAGCTCACGCACGCGCCATTTTCAATCGCCCCCGATCCACGCTACCTGTTCATGAGCGAGCGGCACCGCGAAGCGCTGGCGCATCTGTTGTATGGAATCGGCAGCGGCGGTGGCTTCGTGCTGCTGACCGGCGAGATCGGCGCCGGCAAGACCACCGTCTGTCGCTGCTTCATCGAACAGGTGCCCGAGAACTGCCGCCTGGCGTATATCTTCAACCCGCGCCTGACGGCGCAGGAGCTGCTGCAGACCGTGTGCGACGAGCTGCATATCGAGGTGGCGCCGGCCGCCGTCGGCGCGGGCGTGAAGGGCTACGTCGATGCGATCAACCGCTACCTGCTGGCTTCGCACGCACAGGGCCTGAACAACGTGCTGGTGATCGACGAGGCGCAGAACCTGTCGAGCGACGTGCTCGAGCAGCTGCGCCTGCTGACCAATCTCGAGACCAGCGAGCGCAAGCTGCTGCAGATCATCCTGATTGGCCAGCCCGAACTGCGCACGATGCTGGCGCGCCCCGAACTCGAACAACTGGCCCAGCGTGTGATCGCACGCTACCACCTGGGCCCGCTGCAGGAAGCTGAAACGGGCGCGTATATCGCGCACCGGCTGGCCGTCGCCGGCGCGGTGGGCGTGCCATTCCCGCCCGCGCTGACGCCGCTGGTGCACCACCTGGCGCATGGCGTGCCGCGCCGGATCAACCTGCTGTGCGACCGCGCCCTGCTGGGCGCCTATGTGGAAAACAGTCCGCAGGTCACGCGCGCCATCCTGCGCAGGGCGGCCGCCGAAGTGTTTGCCGATGATCCGGCCGCGCACCGTGCGCCGCGGCGCTGGCCGTTGCTGGCTGGCGGCGCGCTGGCCTGCGTGGCGCTGGGCGCGGCGGCGTGGCAGATGCTGCCGCAGCATGCGGTGGCGCCGGCGCCGGTCATTGCCCGCGCCGCGCCGCCCAAGCCGGGGCCGGCGCCGGCGAGCGCGAGCGCGGCAAAGCCCGCCGCCATCCCGGTCGCTGCACCCGCAGCCGCCGCCGCAACCGCCGCCGCACCTGGCGCGGCCTTGCCAACGCTCGGGAGCGAGAACGCGGCGCTGGGCGCGCTGGCGGCGTTGTGGGGACCGTCGTTCGCGAACCTGGCCGGCGCCGACCCGAAGGCCACCTGCGAAGCCGCGCTGCGCGCCAATCTGCGCTGTCACGCGGGGCGGGGCGGCCTGTACGAACTGCGCCTGCTCGACCGGCCGGCCGTGGTCACGCTGCACGACGGCCCCCGCACCGGCCATGCAGTGCTGGTGGGGATGGACGAGCGCAGCGTCACGCTGGCGCAGGGCAAGCGGCGCGAGCAGATCGACATCGCTGCCTTCGTCGCGCGCTTCGGCGGCGAATTCACCACCTTCTGGCGCATGCCGGCGGCGTTTCGTGATGTCGTCGCCCAGGGCGACCGCGGGCCGGACGTCGACTGGATCGCGCAGCGCCTGGCGGGCCTGCACAGCGCCACGGCGCCGGCGCTCGATGCGCCGCTCGACGCGCGCACCAAAGAATGGCTGCGCGCCTTTCAGGCCGCGCAAGATCTGAACGCCGATGGCGTGGTCGGGCCGCGCACTTACATGCGTCTGAACCAGTTGTCGAACGTGGCCGAACCCCGTTTGCTGACCGCCGGCGGGACGGGAACCTGATATGTCGTACATTCTAGAAGCACTCAAGAAGGCGCAAGCCGAACGCCAACTGGGCAACGCCCCGACCATCCACGCGCCAGCGCCGTCGTATGCGTCGCCGCGTGCAGGGCAGGGCGCGCAGCGGCGCTACCTGGCCCTTGGCGTGGGCCTCGTCGTCGTCGCGGCGGCGGTGGCGCTGCTGTGGCCACGCCTGGCGGGCGAGCCGCCGGTGCGACTGGCAGCCGTGACGCAGCCCGTGGCAGCGCCCGTCGTTGCGCCCGCCACTGCGCCCGTCGTTGCACCTGCCGTTGTGCCGGCAACGGCAACGGTTAGCGCACCGGTGGCGACGCCCGCAGCGGCCGCTGCTGTCGTACCCGCACCCGCACCCGCACCCGCACCCGCACCCGCACCCGCACCCGCACCCGCACCCGCACCCGCACCCGCACCCGCACCCGCACCCGCACCCGCACCGGTTGTCCAGCCTGCACCGGTGGTCGAAGCCCGGCCGGTGCGCACGAAGCCGGCGTCGGCACCGGTTGCGCCGACCGCGCCACCGTCACCGCCGCCGCGCGAGGCCGCGCCGACATCCGCCGTCGTGGCCGCGCAGCCGGGCGGCGACGAACCGTTGCGTACCCTGCAGCAACTGCCGGACACCCTCCAGCGTGAGATCCCGAAGGTGGCCTTTGGCGGCTACATCTATTCGCCGACACCCGGCGAGAGCCTGCTGCTGGTCGACAAGATGCTGCGCCGGGAAGGCGAGGAAGTCGCGCCTGGCCTCGTGCTCGAACGCTTGACGCCCAAGGCCGCCGTGATGAATTACCGTGGCACCCGCTACCGTGCGCCGTACTGAGTTGCCTGACCAAGGCGCGAGCGGGCCCGTGCTGGCGGTGGTCGGCTGGTCCGGCAGCGGCAAGACGACGCTGCTCGAGCATCTCGTGGCCGGTCTGTCCGGCGCCGGCCTGCGCATCAATATCGTCAAGCACAGTCACCACGATATCGAGCTCGAGCCGCCGCGCAAGGACAGTGCGCGCCTGCGTCTGGCCGGGGCGGCCGAAGTGATGATCGCCTCGCCGTACCGGATCGCCATCATGCGTGAACTGCGCGCCGCGCCCGAGCCGCCGCTGGCCGAGCTGCTGGCGCGCCTGTCCCCGGCCGACCTGACACTGGTGGAGGGCTATAAATGGGAGGCGCTGCCCAAGCTGGAAGTGCATCGCCCGGTGCTGGGCAAGCCGGCCCTGTACAGCGACGATGCGACGATCGTGGCCGTGGTGTCGGACGTGGCGCGCCCGGCCGCATTGCGGCCCGGCGTGGTCTGGCTCGACCTGAACGACATCGGCGCAGTGCTGGACTGGGTTGGCACATGGTCGCGCGCCAACCCTCAAGTTCTGGTTGGCGGCGTCGTTAAAGACTGACGAGTCTTTTTCTGGAGAAATGTATGGACGTCACGAATATTGCCAAACTGTCGACCAGCATGGCAGAAACCGGTATCCGTCAGGAAGTAGGCATGACCATGCTCAAGCGTGCCATGGACATCGAAGCGTCGTCGGCAGCCCAGATGATCGCAGCGATTCCGCAGGCGCCGAACCTGCCGGCCAACCTGGGAAATTCGATCAACACGACCGCATGAACCCCCCCGGCGCGACGCCGGGTTGTTGTCATTGCGGGTCAGTGAAACGCGCGCAGGATGCGTGATTCGCCCGAGCGGTCGGCGAACTGTTCGTTGGCGTGGCGGGTTGCGGCCATCATCCGTTCGAGCTGGGCGTCCTCGAAGCGCGACAGTTCTTGATTCGCCGCTTCCAGCGCCTGAAACAGCTTGGTTCGGGCGTTCTGGTACAGCGCGCTCGAGTATTGATCAGTATTCTTGAGCAGTTCTTCCGCGTTTTCGATCACGAGGCGCAAATCACCGATGAGCTGCTCTTGCGACTGTACGCGGGTTTCAGGGGTTTCCATCGCTTTCACCTATAAGCCGTTGATTAACGTCTTGAAATATAAACAATGAAGCCCCGTTCTGTTTGTTAAACCGCAAACATAAGATGCTGTCTTTCTGTCTATTTTTTAGCGAACCGTGATTTCGACGTCGCCCAATGTCACGATCTGGCCGGTGCGGATCTTGGCCGTCTTGCGCAATTCCTGCTTCCCGTCGACATTGACGACGCCACTGGCGACCAGCTTCTTGCCGGCGCCGCCGCTGTCGACCAAGCCGGCCAGCTTGAGCAGTTGGTTGACTTCGACGAATTCCGATGTCAACTCAAATTCGATTTTTTGCATTCTTTCCTCGGGGATGAAAGGGCGGTCTGATGGTTACCGGGCCGCCCGGGTGCTGGGTATTTACTCGACCGGATCGGGCCGCGTCATATCGATCGGCACGATCCACTGGTCAAACTGCTGATCGTCGACAAAGCCGCTCTGCAAGGCTGCCTGGCGCAGGGTCAAGCCTTCCTTCGATGCGGTTTTGGCAATCTGCGCGGCGCGATCATACCCGATGTGGGGCGCCAGTGCCGTCACCAGCATCAGCGATTTTTCCATCAGCTCGCCGATCCGCACCAGGTTCGGCTCGATCCCCTGGGCGCAGTGCGTGTCGAACGAGCGCATGCCATCGGCCAGCAGGCGCGCACTTTGCAGGAAGTTATGCGCGATCATCGGCTTGAACACATTGAGCTCGAAATTGCCCTGCGAGCCGCCCACCGTGATCGCGACATCGTTGCCAAACACCTGGCAACAGAGCATCGTCAAGGCTTCGCACTGGGTCGGGTTGACCTTGCCCGGCATGATCGAGCTGCCCGGTTCATTCTCGGGGATCGTGATTTCGCCCAGGCCCGAGCGTGGACCGGATGCCATCCAGCGGATGTCGTTGGCGATTTTCATCAGCGCCGTGGCCAGCAGCTTGAACGCGCCATGGGTCGAGACCATCGCGTCATGCCCGGCCAGCGCCATGAATTTATTGGGCGCCGACTTGAATGACAGTCCGGTGCGCGAACCGAGTTCGGCCGCGATGCGCGGTGCGAAATCGGGATGCGCATTCAGGCCCGTGCCCACGGCCGTGCCGCCGGCTGCCAGTTGCAGCAGGCCCGACAAGGTGGACTTGAGCGCGCTTTCGGCAAATTCGAGCTGCGCGACGTAGCCGGAGAATTCCTGGCCCAGCGTCAGTGGCGTCGCATCCTGCAGGTGGGTACGGCCGATCTTGACGATCGGCTCGAAATCGCGTGATTTGCGCACCAGCGTGCCGCGCAATTTTGCCAGCGCCGGCAGCACTTCCTTGGCCAGCGCCCAGGCAGCGGCCACGTGCATCGCGGTGGGGAAGATGTCGTTGGACGACTGGCCCATGTTGACGTGGTCGTTCGGGTGCAGCAGGCGGGCTTCGCCACGCTCGCCGCCGAGCAACTCGGAGCCGCGGTTGGCCAGCACCTCGTTCATGTTCATATTGCTTTGCGTGCCCGAACCGGTCTGCCACACGGCCAGCGGGAATTCGCCGGGATGGCGCCCGTCGAGCACTTCGTCGGCCGCGCGGATGATGGCGTTGGCCTTGTCGGCCGGCAGCTTGCCCAGCGAGCGGTTGACGGCTGCTGCAGCGCGCTTGACCTGGGCGAGGGCGGCGACCAGTTCGGGCGCCATGCGTTCGGTCGAGATGTGGAAGTGGTGCAGCGAGCGCTGGGTCTGCGCACCCCACAAATTGTTCTCTGGCACTTCGATCGGACCAAAGCTGTCTTTCTCAATCCTGTTTTCCATGGACATGTCCTGATTTGCAAGAGGCTGGGACTAAAGAGTTTATCCCAATGTCCGTTAATGACGCTTGGGCTTCACTCTTGTTAGTTGCTATGGCCAGCCGCCTCCCTGTATTCATCACGTGTGTTTTGCTCTCTTGCGGCGTCGGCGCGGCCGAACTCGGCGAGCCGCGCGTCAGTTCGTATATCGGCCAGCCGCTGGCGCTGGAACTCGAGCTGACCGCGCTCGCCGCGCCCGCGACCCCGGTCCAGGCACGCCTGGCGCACCCGGACGTGTACCGGGGTGCCAATATCGGCATGCCCGCCGTGCTGTCGGCGCTGGCCCTGCGCGTGAGCGAGCGCGATGGTCGTCAGTTCCTGCGCGTGACGTCGTCGGCGCCGGTTGAATCAAGCCGCCTGCACCTGTATCTGGAACTGGCCGATGGTGGGACGCGCGATGTGCGGCTCGTGACGCTCTTCATTGCGCCGAATCCGAATCCGCCGGCGCCAGCGGTGCCATTACCGGTGCCGGCACCGGTGCCCGCGAAGGCGCCGGCGCCGCTCGTGGCGGATCTTTCTGCTGCGCCCGTTGCGGTGCCCAAGCCGATGGCGGTCAAGCCAACGCCACCGAAACCGCCAAAGCCGCCGAAGCCGCCGAAGCCCCCGAAGCCCCCGAAGCCCCCACTTCCCGCCACGCCGGCGGCATCGGTCGCCTCCGAGAAAGTGGCGCCGGCGCCCGGGCCGGCTGAAGCCACGCATGCATCGACGCCAGTGCCCAAGCCGCTGCCTGTGCCTGTCGCCTTGCCTGCAGCCGCATCTGCCGCGACTTGCGCGCCATCGTCCTCAATCGACAATGCAACCGTGTGCGCCGCGCTCGATGTCAAGAACGCTCAGCTGCGCCAGCAAATCGGCACGCTGGAAGACAAGGTGCGGGTGTTGCAAGTGGCGCTGGGTGCCAGTCCGTCCGCGGTCATCCAGGACAAGGTCGCGACACCAACGGCGCCACGGCCTTCCCGCAGGCGCCCCGCGCCGGAGCCGGAGGCGTCCACGCCGTGGGGCTGGATCGCCGGCGGCGTGATCGTCGTGCTGGGGCTCGTGGGTGGCGCGCTGTTCGTCCTGCGCCGCCGCAAGCGGGCCGCGCCGATGATCCAGCCCATGCCGCGCATCTCGCTGATGGCACGCCTGCGCCAGCGCTTCGTTCGCAAAAACAAGGCGCCGGTGCCGGTCGAACCACAGTTGGACGAGCCGGACAAGGAAATGTCTACACAACTTTGATTCTGAGCTATAATGGTGCGGTGATCGACAAGGTCACAGACAGCACAGGGTCTGGCGCAGTCACCAACGATAGGTGGCGCGGCAAGCAGACGACCGTTGAGGAAACGCCTGTGTCTGGAAGCAGTCTGCTTGCCTACGATGGCAACGGACGCCGGCAGCAACCGGCACGAGGCGACGCCAGCAGATAGCTGGGGTTCGTCCTCTCACCGAATTCGCCATCGACCTGATGGCCGCCAAAGCGCCCCGATGGGCGCTTTTTTGTTGCCCTGGCGTCTGCAACAGGGTGTCTGGGGCGAAAAAAAAGCACCCGCAGGTGCTTTGACGATCAATTCGCTGACAGATCAGTGTGCGTGCAGCGCGCGATCGACTTGCTCGTCCCATGGCTCGGTTACATCGCGGATGGCGCGATCGTTGGCCATCAACTGCTTCAACAGCTCGATCTTGCTCAGGCGCTTGGCGCCTGTCAGCGCTGGCATGCCGGCCACTGCCGGGGCTACCTGAGCCCTGGCTTCCATGTTCAATTGCGCAAACTCGTGCCAGTCGCCGGCCTTGGCGGCGTGCGCCATCTGGCCCGTCAGGCCAGAGAGGTTTTCGTATATCGCAAGGACGTCGTCTGCGTTCATAGGGTTACCAAAGCATGTATTGTCAGGCCGGATTGCCGGTTGTCTGAACCATTTACGACTGCGCTGGCGGGAACTTTAGGGCGATCCAGAAATATTTTCACATTATTTTGCGCAGAGGCACCTCCCGCAAGGGGCGCCCCCGCAGGCATACTGTGCGCATGAACCATGACGACATCACCCGCAGTACTCTCCAACACTACAACGAGCATGCCGAGGATTTCTTTGCCGGTACGATTGACCATGATGTAAGTCAAAACATTGACGCCTTGCTGGGTGCAATCACAACGGCAGCGCCGCACACGATCCTCGACCTGGGTTGCGGGCCCGGGCGCGACCTCAAGACTTTCAGCGGCCTCGGCCATCGCGCCATCGGCGTGGATGGCAGCGAACGGTTTGTCGCGATGGCCCGGCAATACAGTGGTTGCGAGGTGTGGCACCAGGATTTCCTGCATCTGGATTTGCCGCCCGCGCTATTCGACGGCATTTTTGCCAATGCGGTGCTGTTTCACGTACCCAGCGCAGCGTTGCCGCAGACGCTCGATCAATTGTTCGGCACGCTCAAGCCGGGCGGGGTGCTATTCACCTCGAATCCGCGCGGCGAGAATCAGGAAGGCTGGAACGGCGACCGCTATGGCAGCTACCACGACTACGACAGCTGGGAGCGCTTCATGCTGGCGGCTGGCTTCGTCGCGCTGCATCACTATTACCGGCCGCCCGGCTTGCCACGCGACCAACAACCGTGGCTGGCGAGCGTCTGGCGCAAGCCCATGTGTTAAGCGCCGCACAGAAGCGGCCCGGACTTGCTCCTAGTGTGAAGCCTCATCCACGTCACGGGCAAGGAGATTGCAATGAACAAGGATCAAGTCAAGGGCAAGACCAAGGAAGTTGCCGGCAAGGTGCAGGAGAAAGTCGGCGAAGCCGTCGGCAGCCGCCAGCAGCAGAGCGAAGGCTTGTCGAACCAGGCTGAAGGCAAAGCTCAGAAGAAAGTTGGCGACGTCAAGGAAATCGCAAAAGGTAATCGCTGATACATTTCCGCTGATTCCTTCGGCATCATCAATAACAAAGCCGCGCATTGCGCGGCTTTGTTGTTATTCAAGACCCTCTGGCGGGTCTGTCCCCGGGTCTGTCTCCCAGTATGTCTTCGATATACAGCATCTTGACCAGCACGGACAGCACGGCTGCCAATGGCGTGGCCAGCGCAACGCCGGCAAAGCCGAACAGCGTGCCGAAGATCAGTTGCATCACGATCACGAGTGCCGGCGGCAACTCGATGGCTTTCGCCTCGATCATCGGCTGCAAGACATATCCTTCAAGCATATTGATCGCTGCAAACAGCAGCAGCGCATACAGCGCCAGATCCGGGCTGATCGACAGCGCCAGCAAGACCGCCGGAATGCCGGCCATGATCGGGCCCAGGTACGGAATGAAGTCGAGCAGGCCCGCGATCACGCCCAGGATCAGCGCCAGCGGTACGCCGAGCAGGCTGAGGCCAATGGCCGTGGTCACGCCGACGATCAGCATCGACACGGCCTTGCCCAGCAGCCAGCTCGACAGGTTGTCGCCCATCTCCTGCATGACCTCACGTGCGCGGCCCCGCTTTTGTTGCGGCACGAGGCGGATGAAGCCGCCGGTATACACGCCCGGCGAGGCGGCAAAATAAATGCCCACGAATATGATGATGACAATATTGCCGAGAGTACCGATGACACCGCTGAAGAACAGGCCGGCATTCGGCACCAGCGAACCCATCTGCTTGACGATGTCTTCCGGCGGCGGCAGCTCGGCCACGACGCGCTTGAGCAGAGGGTGTTGGGCGACTTCAGCTTGCAGGCGAAGGGCGGCGGCAGGGATTTCCTTGGCCAGCTGACCTGACTGCTCGGAAATCTGCGGCGCCATCGCCCACCCGCCCAGGCCAAAGATGGCGCTCAGCAGCAGAACGACCATGACCAGGGCGATGTTGCGCTTGATGCCCGTGCGCTGATGTAGCAACGCGCTCAGTTTGTAGAGCAGGATCGAAAACAGGATGCAGGCAAAGATCAGCAGCAGGGCATCGGCGGCAAGTACGACCGCTGCCAGGCCAAGGATGAACAGGACGCCGATGCCATTGACGAGCGTGACGCGGCGCGCAAGTTTGCGCTGGGTGAGGGGCGTCTCGGGCGCCGTGGCGTCGGAGGAAGGCGGCGTAGGGGGATGCATGGTGGTGTCTTGATCGGGCGTTGAAGGTAGTGTTAAAACGGGTGTCGATACAGCCGGTGTTATTAAAACAATAGCATTCTCAATGGCAAGGTGGCGCGCAATTCGACATGCCAGTTGTGTGCGTGCGCTAACAGAAGAGCTGGAAAGATTGCGTTAATCTGTACTCATCGCATCGCCAACCGGCCATGCCAAACACAGGAGATCACCATGAACAAAGACCAAGTCGAAGGCAAACTGAAAGAAGTTGGCGGCAAAATCCAAGAAGGCGCCGGCAAATTGGTGGACAGCAAGGAACAGCAGGCCAAAGGTCTGGCAAACCAGGTTGAAGGCAAGATCCAGCACGCTGCTGGCGACGTGCGCGAAGCCGTCGAAGACGCAGCTGACGACGCAAACCGTCCACGTCCACGTCCTTGATAGGGACTCCCCCGCCAGCCGCGCATCGCGGCAGGCGGGTGGGAAAAGAAAAAGCCGCATCGTTTCCGATGCGGCTTTTTTACGTCTGGCCCATCCGCCTTACTTTGCTGGCGTCTCGCCCAGGTGGCGCTTGAAGTAGGCTTCGATCAAGCCATACACGTGACGCTGGCTGGTGCGCCCCGAGATGCCATGCTTGGCGCCCGGATACGTCATCAGGTCGAACTGCACGTTGCGCTTGACCAGCTCGTCGATCAGCAGCGTGGTGTTGGAGAACAGCACATTGTCATCGGCCATGCCGTGCACCAGCAGCAATGGCGACTTCATGCCATCCAGGTGGGCAAATACGCCGCTGCGTTTGTAGGCTTGTGGATCGCCCTTCGGCGTCGCGCCGACGAACTGTTCGGTGTAGTGCGTGTCGTACAGGGACCAGTCGGTCACTGGCGCCACCGACACGCCCATTGCGATCTTGTCCGATGCCGCTGACAGCAGACGCAGCGTCATGAAGCCGCCATAGCTCCAGCCGAACACGCCGATCCGCTTCGGATCGACAAAGCTCTGCTTGGCCAGCCAGTCGATGCCCGTCACCTGGTCTTCGACTTCGTGCTTGCCCAGATTGTTGTACAGCACGTCGGTGAAGGCGCGCTCGCGGCGGCCCGAGCCACGGTTATCGAGGCGGAACACGACGAAACCCTGCTGCGCCATGTACTGGTCAAAGTAATTGCCCCAGGCACGGGTCACGCGCTGCGAGTGCGGGCCGCCATAGGTGAACAGAAACACCGGATAGCGCTTGGTCGCATCGAAATTGGCCGGCTTGATGATCGAATAGTGCAGCGTCTGGCCATCGTTGGCCTTCATCGTGCCGTATTCGGTGGCCAGGTGGTCGGCCATGTGGCGCGTGTACGGGTGGTTGGCATTGAGCTCGTTCTTTTCGATCCACTCGACCATCGCGCCATCGGCGCGGCGGATCGACACCTGCGGCGGGGTGCGCGGGTTCGAATAGGTGTCGACGAACAATTTGCCATTGCCGGCAAAAGCGGCGTCGTGCCAGCCATCGCCCTGCGTGATGCGGGCCGGCTTGTCGGCGCTGCTGCCGTCAAGCGCCAGCGCATAGGTCTGCTTGTCGATCACGGCGTCGCGGTTCGACGACACATACACCTTGCCGGCGCCTTCATCGACCGCCAGCACATCGTCCACGCCCCATGCGCCGCGCGAGATCGGGTGCAGCAGCTTGCCGTCCAGGTCGTACAGATACAGGTGGTTGTAGCCGCTGCGCTCCGAGGCCCAGATGAAGGCCTTGCGGTTTTTCAGGAAGCGCAGGTCGTTGTGGATGCTGACCCAGGTGGTCGAGTTTTCCGAGAATAGCGGGCGCTGCGCCAGCGAGCCGACATCGACGGCCACCAGGTCCAGGCGCTTCTGATCGCGCGTCTGGCGCTGGAACACGAGCGTCCTGGCATCGGCGCTGAAGTCGGCCCGCACCAGATAGATGTCCTTGTCCGCGCCCAGATCGATCTTGCGCTGCACGCCGGTGGCCGGATCGACCAGCATCAGGTCGATCAGCACGTTCGGATCACCCGCAGCCGGGTAGTGCTGGTCGATCACCTCGGTGCGATCGGCGAAGATCTCGAAGCGGCGCACGACCGGCACCGGCGCTTCATCGTAGCGGCGGTAGGCAATGGCCGAATCGTCCGGCGCCCAGTAGTAACCGGTGGTCTGGCTCATTTCTTCCTGCGCGATGAACTCGGCCGCGCCGTTGTGGACGGTGCCCTTGCCATCGGTGGTCAGCTGGCGCTCGGCGCCGCTTTTCAGGTCGATCACGACCAGGTTCTGGTTGCGCACGAACGAGACGTAGCGCCCGCGCGGCGAGATTTTCGGATCGGTCACGCTGCCCGAGGCGACCTTGCGTGCATTCTCTGGCTTGGCGGCATCGACGAGGTACAGGTCGCCACCGACCGGCACCAGCAATTGCTTGCCATCCGGTGACCAGAAATAATTCAGGATGCCAGACAGGCCAGCGGTGCGGGCGCGCTCGCGGCGTGCTTTTTCTTCGATCGACAAGGTCTCGGTCGGGACCAGCTGCTTCGAGTCCACCAGGCGCTGCGTGGCCTTGCTCTTGGTGTTGTATTCCCACAGGTCGAGACGGTACTGGTCGTCGGCGCGCGGGCGCAGGAAGGTCACGCGTTCGCCGTCTGGTGACACGCGCAGATTGCGCACGCTGGCGCCGGCCAGCGAAGTGTCGCCATAAATACGATCGAGGGTCAGACGTTCAGCCATGGCAGGAACAGCCGTGAGAGCGGCCAGGAGGACAAGGAGAGGGCGCATAGTTTCTCTGAAGGATGTTTAATTGACAGCAACCGCGAGACGATACCAGAGTCGGCCTGCCAGCGCTGTAATGACATGTCATAAAAACTAGCAGACCAACGATTTCGCCACACCTTCGCGGATGCGCTGGCGCGCCAGCTTCTCGAATTGCCAGGTCAGCAGTACCGCTGCAACCGTCAGTGCGAACACGAGGCCGATCCAGAAGCCGGTTGCCTCCATCGGCGCGGCCGGTGTCCACGGGAACCATTGCGGCGCCAGCCCCAGCACGCAACCGAGTGGCAGCGACAAGCCCCAGAACGATACCAGCTGGATCACCATCGGCGGGCGGGTCACCTGGTAGCCGCGGATGGCCGAGGCAGTGGCCACCTGGGTCGCGTCCGACAACTGGAACAGCGCCGCGAACAGCAGCAGGTGCGCCGTCACCTGCTGCACGGCCGGATCGGACGTGTAGGCGGCCGCGATTTCCCAGCGGAAGATGGCGATGAACAGCGCCGCGAGGGCGCCGACCGTTACCGACACGCCCACCCCGACCCAGCCGACGAAGCGGGCCCGCACCGGGTCGCCTTCGCCCATCGCCTGGCCAACGCGGGTGAGCATGCCAATTGCGAAACTGAGCGGCAGCATGAACACCAGCGACGCAAAATTGAGCGCGATCTGGTGCGCCGAGACTTGCACGACGCCGTAGCGCGCCACCAGCAGGCTGATCAGGCCAAAGGCGCTGACCTCGGCAAAATAGGTCACGCCGATCGGCAGGCCCAGGCGCAGCATGTTGCCGATGGCTGCGACGTCCGGGCCTTCGAAGCGGTCGAACGGGTAGGTCATGCGGTAGGCAGGCGAGCGCCGCACCCACCACAGCATCACGCCCAGCATCAGCCAGATGCCGCTGGCGGTGGCGATCGCGCAGCCGACCGCGCCCAGGCGCGGAAAGCCCAGCTCGCCAAAGACGAGCAGCCAGCTCACCAGCGTGTTGTACAGCAGGCCCGCGATCGCGATCCACATGATCGGCTTGGTCTGGTTGATGCTGGTCGTGTACCCGTACAGCGCGCGGTAGACGCCGAAGGCCGGCAAGCCGATGCTGATCACGTGCACGACCAGCGACGCGCGCGCGGCCACATGGGCATCGAGGCCGACATGGTCGAACAGCAGCGTGCACAGGTTGGCAAACAGCATCGCGACGGTGCCGACCAGCACCCCTTTCCACATCGCCTGGCGCACCGAGTGGGGCACCTGATCGTGCCGCGCGGCGCCCATTTCGTGCGCGACGACGGTGTTGATCGCCATCATCGTGCCCATGACGGTGACCAGCACGATCGACCACACGGCCGTGCCCAGCGACACCGCCGCCAGTTCCTCGGCGCTCACGTGCCCGGTCATGGCGACATCGACCACACCCATCCCGACGGTGGCCAGCTGGCCGACCAGAACCGGCCACGACAGGCGCCACAGGGTAAGGATTTCAGTACGGATCGGTGTGGCGGAGGTGGTCATGAGGCGGGCTCGGCTATGTGAACCCGGGATTTTACTGACTTATTGTCAAGACCGGGGAACGCAGCACCGTCCACGCGCTGCAACGCGCCGTTGATCCGTGCGCTTCCATTGCGCTTTCCCAACGACCCTGCGCGCGATCTGACCGACCGTAGCGTGTCAGCCTGAGGAGCGTCCAATGAAAGCGCTGTTGCCGTACTACGAGCGCGAGCTCGTCTATCTGAACACGGTTGGCCGCGAGCTCGCCCACCAATATCCACGCCTGGCCGCCGAGCTCGGCCTGGGGCCGGAAGGCAGCGAGGATCCGCACATCCGGCGCCTGATCCAGGCATGCGCGCTGCTCAATGCGCGCACCGCGAAAAAGCTCGACGACGATTATCCCGAACTGACCGGGGCACTGCTGGCCAGCCTGTATCCGCATTTCCTGCACGGCATCCCGAGCTGTTCGATCGTGCGTGTCCACGCCAGCGACCGTCAGCCCAACTCCGCCGCACCAGGGCACGTGCACGTGGTGCCGCGCGGCACCGAGATGACATCGCTGGCCGCGCGCGGCGCGCCATGCCGCTTTCGCACGACGGCCGACCTGGCACTGGCACCCGTGACGGTGACGCGGGCCTGGTTCTCGCCGGTGGCGCAGGTGCCGCCGCCGATCCGGCTGCCGGCCCGCGCCAGCGCCCGCATCAGCATCAGTATCGACAGCGCCATGCCGTGCCGGCTCTTGCCGGGGCTCGGCCTGGCGCGCCTGCGGCTGCACGTTGATGGCGATGCGCTGCTGACGGCCGCGCTCATCGACAGCCTCTGCCTGCACACGCTGGAAACGTGGGTCGAAACGCAAGGGCAGGACCGCTGGCGCCGCCTGGAGCGCCCGGCCTTGTCGCTCGGCGGCCTGGAGGCTGATGAAGCCCTGGTGCCGGAGCCGGCGCACGCCCATCCGGCCTACCGGTTGCTGACAGAATATTTCGCCTTTCCCGACAAGTTCCACTTCCTGGACGTCGACCTGGCGGCGCTGGCGCCGATGTTTCCCGCCGGCGCGCGCCGCTTCACGCTGCACGTGCTGCTGACCGGCTTGCACGTCGACTCGGGCCCGGCCCGCGTCCTGCGCGCGCTGTCGCACCAGCACTTGATCACGGGCTGCACGCCGGTCGTGAATCTGTTCCGGCAAGCGGCGGCGCCGGTACGCATCACGCACCGCTCGGCCATGTACGACGTGGTGCCAAGCCGGCACGAAGACGATGTCGAGGTCTACAGCATCGACGCGGTGCAGGTGCTGACGACGCACAGCGGCAAGACGGCTGGCGTTGCCTATCGCCCCTGTTATGGGTTGCGCCATGGCGAAGGTGGCGGCGGCCAGCGCTACTGGTTCGACCGCCGTATTGATGTGGGCGACCGTCGGCACCGCATGAAGATCGCCTTCAGCGACGACGATCCGGCGCCGGCCGGGCCCGAGCCAGCGATCGCGTCGATCGACCTGACCTGCAGCAACGGTGCGGCGGCCTGCGCCGTGGGCGTGGGCGCGCCGGGTGGTGACCTGGCCAGCGAAACGGCGATCGGCGACGTGCCCATCCGCCTGTTGCGCAAGCCATCGGCGCCGCTGCACTTCGGCAACCGCGATGGCACGGGCTGGCGCCTCGTGGCCCAGCTGGCGCTGAATCACCGCTCGCTGGCCGAGCTCGATACCTTCCGCGACACGCTGGCGTTGTACGATCTGGCGCGCTCGGGCAGTTCACAGCGCCAGATCGCCGGCCTGACTGCGCTCACCACCCTGCCGGCCACGGCGTGGCTGCGCAACCGGCATGGTGCCACGCTCGTGCACGGCACCGAGGTGCGGCTGACGCTGGAAGAAGAAGCGTTTGCCGGCAGCAGCCTGTTCGTCTTCGCGCAGGTGGTCAGCCGCTTTCTGGGGCTCTATGTTCACCTGAACAGCTTCACGCGGCTCGTGCTGGTCTCTGGGGAGAGCGGCAAGCAATTGCTGCGCTGCGAGCCGCGCAGCGGCGGCCTGACGCTGGTATAAGCGGTGATTGCCGACCTGCTGGCGCACCCGCAGCGCTATGAATTTTTCCAGGCGGTGCGCCTGCTGCTGCGCTGGCTGGGCCGACAAGGAATCGGCCCAGAGGGGGCGCTTGGCGACCTGATCCGCTTTCGCAACAGCCTTGCTCTGGGCTTTCCGCCCAGCGAAATCGAGGCCATCCACCTCACTGGCGAGGGCATCCCGGCAATCACGATCACGCCCGCGATGATGGGTTTGCTCGGCACGATGGGCGCCTTGCCGCTGCACTATACTGAACGGTTCGCGGCCTGGGAGCAGCGCACCCGCGACGACGGGCCACGCGCCTTTCTCGATCTGTTTTCCAGTCGCCAGGTGGCGCTGTTCTACCGCGCCTGGTGCAAATACCGCGTGCGGGAACCGCTGGCGGCGGGCGTCGACCGTTTTCAGCCGTTGCTGCTGGCGCTGGCCGGCGTGGCGCCGGGCATGGGGCATGTGCCTGACGCCGACGCCGACGCCGTTGCGCTGGCCCGGTTTGCCGCGCCGCTGCGCAACCGCGTGGTCAGCGCCGACCTGATCGCCGGCGTACTCGGGGTCCGTTTTGGTGTCGCAGTGCGCGTCGAGCAATATACCGGGCGTTGGGACGTGCTCGAGCCGGACCAGCGCACCCTGCTGGCTCGAGGCAATTGTATGCTCGGAGCAGGCGCCACCGCTGGGGCGCGGCTGCTGCGGCCCGAGCTGGGCATCCGCATCCGCCTGGGCCCGGTGAGCGGCACCGAGTTCGCGCGTTTTTTGCCGGGGCAGGAGGGCAGCCGCGCGCTGGCCGCCTTGCTCGGGCGCTTTGCCATTGACGTGCCATATCGCGAACTGCAAGTGGTGTTGCGGCGCGAGGCCGTCCAGGGCATGCGCCTTGGCGGTTCGGCGCGCTTGGGGCTCGATGGTTTCGTGTGCACGCGAAGCGCACCAGGCGATCGCGACGATATGTGCTACCTGCTCGGGTGACACGTTCGATTCCTGATGGCATACGCGCGCCACACATGTGCCGGGCCGCCTACAATCGATGTCAACGAATTAACAAACCATCGACCAGGAGGCACCATGCAACAAGCAGAAAACATGCAGCCGGCAGATCATCTCGAACCAGCGGCAACCCAATCCCTCGACGGCCGCCGCGTCGCCGTCTTGATGACCGATGGCGTCGAGCAAGTCGAATACACCGAGCCGCGCCAGTTCCTCGAAGCGCAAGGGGTGACGGTCGTGCTGGTCTCGCCAAAGAAAGTGGGCGAACAGATCCAGGGTTTCAATCACCTCGAGCCGGGCGACAAGTACGCAGTAGAACTGAACGTGGAAGACGCCAACGTGAACGACTACGATCTGCTCCTGCTGCCGGGTGGCGTGGCCAATCCCGACAATCTGCGGTCGAGCCCGGAATCCATCGCCTTCATCAAGGCGTTTGGCGATGGCGACAAGCCGATTGCTGCGATCTGCCACGGCGCCTGGCCGCTGATCGACGCGGGCATCGCCGAATCGAAGCACATGACCAGCTGGCCGACGCTCCAGATCGACCTGGTCAATGCGGGTGCTGAATGGACGGATGACGAAGTGGTCGTCGATGGCAAGCTGATCACGAGCCGGAAGCCGGATGACATTCCGGCGTTTAACGAAGCCATCATGAAGCAATTGATGGTGCAACAAGAAGCCGGCACCGATCCGGGGCCGACCTCGTAATCAGTCAGTCTTTGCATTCAGGGCGCGTCACTGCAGGTGTTCCCACAGCGTGACGCAACCGACCGCAATCAATACCAGGCCGCCGAAGATCTCGGCGCGCTTGCCGGCCAGGGCGCCGATGCGGCGTCCCACCAGCATGCCCAGCGTGACCATTGTCAGTGTCGCCAGGCCAATCGCCAGTGCCGGCCAGATGATACCGGTGTCCGTAAATGCCAGGCTCACGCCGACCACCATGGCGTCGATGCTGGTGGCAAAGCCCGTCAACGCCAGCAGCCACAGTGGCCGGTTCGAGTCTTCGGCCTCTTCCGGCGCGGCAAAGCCTTCGCGAATCATCCGCAGGCCCAGCCCGCACAGCAGGACAAAGGCGACCCAGTGGTCCCAGCTCTCGACATAGGCAGCGGCAATGCTGCCCAGCGCCCAGCCGACCAGTGGCGTCGTGCTCTCGATCACGCCGAACAGCACGCCCACCTTCAGTGCATCCTTGAACCGTACATGATGGCGGCGCGCGCCCATGGCAATGGCGACGGCGAAGGCGTCGGTAGACATGGCGAAGGCGAGGATCAGGATGGCGACGAGAGACATGACGGCTTTCCGATCGGGCACGACAAAAGGCATGTCGCGTGGCCCGAACGTCACGCAAACATGCCAATGGTCTTGCCAACCAGAAGGCTTGCGCACCATGACGTTGAGCGTCAAGTATGTTGATGCGACAAACTTCCGAAAGAGGAAGCAGGCTACTCCCCAAGGGCGGCGCTATGGTAACCCAACAGTAGCTGATCGGCAAGGCGCGTTATGTGCGCTTGATGCGGGCATTAAGGACAGGTTAGGCCACGTTGCCAGCATCAAGCGAGAAGGGTGCGGCGTCCCGGTGCCCACATCATTGCGCGGCCCATCGGCAACTCGACGCCGTAATGGAACAGGGCGCCGGCGATGATGCTGGCGATCCAGGCAAGGATGACGCCGGCAGTTTGCACGAGCACGTCCTGCGGCGCGAAGCGCGTGAACGCGGCATTGATGACGAGGCACACAGGGAAGTGCACCAGGAACACGGAGAACGAGATGTTTCCCGCGACGCTGACGAGGCGCCATTGTCCGGGGGCAGTCGTCGCCGACTGCATGCGCCCGAACGCAACCAGCCCACAAGCAACAAGCAGCGCGAGCGCAATGCGGCTACGAAAGTCGACCGTCAGCGCAAACAGCGCCGGCACCGCCATCAGCAGCAGCAGGACAGCGGTCGAGCGCGGCCGTCGGGTGGGATCGCTAGCCCACCACGCCAGTGCGCCCAAGCCATAACTGCCGAGAAAGTAGGGCGCCCAGACGTCCCAGTCGGCATCGAGGTTGAAGTACAGCAGCGAGGCGCCGGCGGCAATGGCCGTCAGGGCCGGGATCAGGTACGCCGACATGGGCTGTAACGATGCGTGGCTGCATGCCCACAGCAGAATGCTGAACAATGCATACAACTGAAGATCGATGGCGACGTACCATGCGCCCGCCGAGAGCGCGTCATAGGCGAGCACGTCTTGCAGCAGGAACGCGTGTGCGAGCAACTGCGCGCCGCTGGGTGGCGCGGAGATGGCGTCGTGCGTCATCCACAGGCCCGCCAGCCACGAGGCAGCGACGGCGAGCAGCATCGCCACGAAAAACGGCGGGGCCAGCTTGGTGTAGCGGCGCACGATCGCTGACAGCGGATTGGCGGGGCCGGACAGGCCTTTTGGGGACAGCGACTTTGCGGCGAGAAAGCCGCCGATGACCAGAAAGACCTGGACCGCGATACGGGCGTCCTGAGCGAGCCAATCCACCAACTCCGGAAGTGCCGTGCGGGTGTGGTCAGCCATGGGGCCGTAGAAGGCCAGGTGGTGCAGGACGATCAACTGGGCTGATAAGGCTTTCAACAGATTGATCGTCGCGTAGTCTGCGGGGCGTGCATTTTTTAACGTAGGGTTGGTGCCGACTTCAAACTTCATGCGCTTCCTAGGATATTGACATTTGGTGCGTGCCATCGGCTGCAGAGGTGCGGGCGGTAGGACGGACGCTATCATAACTGAGCTTGTCAGAAAGACACGCGCACGAGCAATGGTCGGTCGTTGTTGACGCAGTTCGTTCGATGAAATGGGGTGGCGTGCCTACTCCTGCTGGGCAGAATAGGCATTCACGATTCTGTCGAGCTCGTTGTCGGGAACGTCGATGACTTCAACGATGTCAGCATTAAATAGCCGCTGAAAACTCAAGGGCACCCTTGAATTGCTCAATTTAATCATGGAAGCTTCGGCAGGCTTTTCAACAATCAATTGCGTGCGAAGACTGGCACATCCACCGCATTCAAATTTCAAGATGTAATAGCCTCTGGGCAAGCGCAATTTGCTGATTCTGGCAGTATTCATTGGCTGGGCAATCAATAAATGTTGCTGCGAAATGTCGTACACCGAAATGAGGCCGTCCTTGTCCTGGGATTTACTTTGTTGGCTGGAAAACTCAAAGTAGTAGTCTCCCACTTCTCCCTGCTTGAGCCGACTCGCAACCGCCTGCGAAATGAATGAAAAAAAACTCAATTGCTGTGTCGCTGCCGCCAGCGGAGAGCGTGCTTGCTGCTGAGGCGTAAATGCTGCAAGTATGGCGAACACGGAGAGGCCGAGAGCAAATGATTCTTTGCGACTGGCTGGTCGATAAATGCCGCATAGAATTGTCGAAAAGATCGCCATCAGGCACAGGGCGATCCAGCCGGCACCCAGTACAGGCGAAAACTGCTCGCGCAGGACGGCAGAAATGCGCAGTACCGTGACATTCGTTGTTTCGCTCCCAGCGCGTATCAGCTCGCCAAATCCAACAAGAAAACCGCCGAATGCTGCTGAAAGATAGTGTTCACGGGCCCGTGAAGCATGTTCAGGTGCCCCGTCGTGGTCTTGGTCGTGGTCGTGGTCGTGTGTGGTCGGGGACTTGGAATGGTCTTCGGGATTGGATCGCATTTGTGCACCTGTCATCAGATGATGTCTGTGTCGAGCAGCAGCGGTGTGGATGCGTACTACCTTAGAGCAGGTGATGGGGCGGTTTCAGATTTGGGACAAACGCGCGTGGGGAACTTCATTTCAGTACTGCGATTGCGTTCGTCTTGCGAAGTTCTTTATTGGAATAGAGTGGGTTTCTTTTCCGGCGGCTCAAAATTGCATTGCTGTCAGCACTAGGGGAAGAAATCGCCTTGGCGATTTCCCTTTGGTCAGGCGAATCGGAGAGCCTTGCGCTTGCAAGCGCAAGGCGGATTTCCGGCGGGGAGCGGTGCTCCCCGAATCCCCGGAAATCCCCCGCGTCCCGCGGGTTCGATTCCCGCCGCCTGGGAGGCAGGCGAAAAAAAACCGTCCACAGGACGGTTTTTTTGGAATACTGGTGGAGGCGGCGTCTACCGAACTCCGCTATGTAAATGATGAGCTTTCGGGAAAAGTTACCCCCATAGTTACCCCCTTGGCCACGGCCTGTGTCAACGGCGGAGGGGCGGCCGCCCAGCTTTAACAAAAAGCGGCTCGCCTTTAACAAAAACAGACACTTTTAACATGATTCAAATGACCCGATTGGCCGGGTTTCTCCTATGAGAGCTGGTACTTTCAGGGCCCCGGCATTTGATTAACATTTTCTGAGGGGGGATTTTTTCTGCGCGTGCGGAACTAGTCGGTGTCTGAAAATGGAGCAGCGCCAACTATTCATAGCCCCCCCGGTAGGAGGCCCGTTACACTGTTGCCTTTATATCAATGGAGGTTGGCATGAGCACGAGGACACAGTTATCGCTGATGGCAGCGATCTTGGCGTCAGCTATTGGCGCCGCGATTTGGTTTTACTACTCACGGTTCGGGCTTTCCTTGGGCTTGAAATATGCGACCGATCCCGCCGACTGGGGCTCGTTCGGGGACTACATCGGTGGCCTGCTAAATCCTTTGATTTCTTTGTTCGCGTTTTATTGGCTCGGTTCGTCTGTCCGCCTTCAGGGCATCCAACTTCAGGACTCAGCTAGTGCGATTAATGAGGCTGCTAAGCATCAGGCTGCACAGGAGGCTCTTGCATTAAAAGGCCACCAACTGGCCAGTCTCAACATGGAGCTCTCGGCGATCCAAAGTGAAATCAGCTATCACCAGAGTTTGTTAGGTACTTGGCTTGACCAATTTCATGCGCCCGATCGACCAGTTACCGTGGTAAGCCCGGATGGGATTGAGATGCCGATTTGGGGGGCTGTAACTGGAACAGGTTACACCCTGAGAAAACTGCGGGGTGAGCAACGCCGCTTGATCGACCGCGTTAAAAATCTCTCAGCAGATTAGGAGATTGGATTGGGTTCTTCATCCACGCATGGTGGCGGCCTGGTCGAACAGTTCGACACGTTGACGGCCAGCGCAGTGGCGTGGCGCCTGCTTCGCCAGCGAGAGCTACTTGAGGTGGGAGGGGGAGATGGGTGGTGCGTGCCACGCGGCCTACATGGTCCGCTGCACGCTCTCGGGGTTTGGTGCGACTGGGCCACTCACCGAGTAACGCCCTGAACTGCTTAGCGCACGCCTGTGACCACGGCGATCGCCTTCGGATACATCACTGCAACGTCAGCGCGGACGTGGCAGATAAAGCCGATCTCGCCAGTGCCGGCGAACAGTTCGCTGGCCACCTGGATCGTCATCTGTTCGCGCATCATGAACTGCACTTTCGAGAAGTCGCCCACATAGATTTCGCTGCAATCGCTCGATGTGCCCACGGCCAGGTTGTTGGGCACTTGACTGGTGGCGATCATCTTCCAGTTCTCCAGCATCGATGGCTTCTCGATCGGCTGGCCAGTGCTGTCGGTCAGGCCGGCCAGCTTGATCAGCGAGCGGGGAGACATGATGGCGGCCAGTGGCGCCGGGGCGTCAGCCTGCAAGATTGCTTGGGTTGCGGCCAAGAGGTTCGCATAGCCCGCCAGTGCGGTGCCGTTGGCGCCGTTCGCAACGGTCTGGATCCCTGGCGTGCCGAGGATGCCCAGCGGTTGCGGTGCAACACCCGAGCCGCGCAGGGCCACGCGGTCCAGCTCCTTGGCGAATGCTTGGGCGATGGCGGTGTTGAGTGCCTGGGCCATGTTCGGTGCGTCGGCCAGCAGCTCGCGGCTTACCTTGAACAGGAAGGCCAAGCTTTTCGGCGCGGCGACGACGGCGCGGAAGGTCGGGTCGGATACCGCAACAGCGCCCGATTCCAAGCGCCACGAAGCGGTCGGAATGTTGTCGATCGCGGCAGTGGTGAAACTCTTCGCACCGGCATTCAGCGGAACGATCCCAGCGCCAGCCGAAAGCAGGGCAGAAGCGGGAACCAGCGCCTCCAGGATGCCCGGCATGACGACGCTGGGGATCATGTAGCCGCCGGTCGAGTCGGTCCCGGTGGAGAGTGCGGCATGAACCGATGCGTTCGACTTCATGCCGGCCACGCCACGCATGAAGTCGTCGATCCGGATAGGGTCTTCACCAGGGCGAGCGGCGCTGTTGCTCATCGCGCTGTAGTGGGCGCGGATATCCGTGCTATTGCGCAGCACCTTCACATCGCCACCCTCTGGATTTTTCCAAGCAGGCGCGCTCGCCTGGGCCTGCGCATCGAGCGCCTTAAACTCGACGTCGAGCTGGCCGGCGCGGTTCATCAGCGTATCCCATTCGGTTTGCTGCTTCGGTCCCCAGCTCGCGCCAGGATGTTCCTCGAGCAGCTGCTTGGTGCGGGCGTTGAGCTTGTCTGCTTCGGCACGGAGTTCGGTAAGTCTGGACATATTTTTCCTTGTTGAAAGTGTCCAGACAGAATCTCTCAAGTGCAGCCCGCGCCGCAATGTTGCACATGGGTGCAGCGCGGCCCGACTCGTCTCATCGGTGAGAGGGAAGGCTCGCCAGGCGCTTGAGCCGTAGCCAGTGCTCGAAGTCGGCGCGCGCGATGACCGTGATTCCCGGCGTGATTTCGAAAAAGCGCGGGAAGGATGCGTCAGTTTTGATCATTCGCGCCAGCGTGTGGCGGCTGATTCCTAGTTCGTATGCGACCAGCTGGCGCCGCATGTATTGGCTGATGATGGCCGTCATTAGGTAACTCCTTCCAGGTGCTCCGCCGGTCTTGCTGGTACTGGCCGGCGGAACGAATGAATGTCTCCCTCAAATTGAGGAAGTGCGATCGCGCTGCGCTCCAGGCGGAAGGCTTTGCAGCGCTGCAGCAGCACCGGAAGCTCGCTGGGCAGCTGTGGGCCTCCGTGCCCGGCCTGGCGCCACTGAGCGCAGCGTGGCGCGCGTGCGGTGTCGAACAGGTGGCTGCACTCCAGGCACAGCCGGCGTTCATCATGCTGGGCGTCGCGGGTCTTGAGGCGAAGCGCCAGCGCATGCGCTTCGGCCTGCCCGACGTGCTGCCTGATGAGGTGGGCCGCGCGCTGTGCGACCAGCACCAGGTCGCTGGCCAGCAGCGCCAGCAGTTCGGCTTTGAACGATCGCAGCAACGGGCGCCATTCATCGAGCACAGCCGGCGTGCCGGCGATGATCAGCTTGCCGCCGTCGACTGATACCGTGCCCCCCTCCGCCGCGCAGCATTCCAGCATCAGATTGAGCGTCATAGTTCCTCCCGTACAACGGTGTCAGGCTGCACTTCGACCCCCGAAGGGAGCACCGAAGGGAGCGAAGGGAGCGAAGGGAGCGCGTTTTTTAACGCACACTCTTCGGCACTCTTCGTGCTCCCTTCGGGTACTCGGTTGCTGTTTTGTAGCAGGCGCCACACCCAAGCACCACCCATGCTCAACTTGACCGACTCCACACCCAGCTCTTTTTTCAGGCGCTTGGCCACGTCCCATGAGTGGCCGGCGTCGCGTACTTCGGCCTGCAGTCTCTTCGTCGGCATTGAGCCGCCGGCGTCCTTGAGCATGTCAGCGATCATGTGCTTGAGCTCGTCGCGTGCGCTCACGTCATCGTTTTCGTCTGTCTCGACCTCGCCCAAGATTTCGCGCGCGCTGCCCTCGATCAGGTCTCCCCACATGGCGCAAGTCGTCTCGATGCCGCCCTCGATCGTCATCGGCTCGATCATGTAGGCCACGCCGCCGTCGTCCTTGGCGATGTTGGACTTCGCCCGGGCCAGCACGCGCCTGGTGGTTTCCTTCTCCTTCGCCGTGACCAACACCATACGGGCCAGAGCGCCGAACGCCTGGGAACCGATGACACGGTCTTGCGGATCGCGGTCGGCGCCCGCCTTGGCGAAGTGCGTGATGCCGATGACGGCGCAATCGTGCGCGTCCGCGAAGTCGACCACCGCCTGCAGGCTGCGCCGGACGTCGTTCGCCTTGTGCATGTCGCCGGCGACAGCCGACACGATCGGATCGATGATCAAGAGGCTGACGCCACCCATGGCCAGCACCGCGCGGTGCAGCTCGATGATGTCCTGCGACGGATCGAACGGCACGCTCTCACCGTTCTGCGCGATGCCCTCGATGAAGTGGCAGCGCGACAGGTCGGCGCCGGCCGCAATCAGCCGGGGCACCAGCGTATCGTCGGCCACGTCTTCACTGGACCAGATCAGCACGTTGCCTTTGGTCTTGGTCACCGTACCGTCAGGCCAGCGGCCACCGGCTGTGATGACGGCAGCCAGCGCCAGCGCCAGCGTGGTCTTGCCGGTGCCGGCCGCGCCGGCCAGGATCGTCAGCTTGCCGGCAGGGAGCCATCCAGGCCACAGCCAGGTGATGGCCTGAGGCTTGATGTCGGCGCCGCACCGGATCTTCACCACGCGGCTCGGCGCCGGCGCTGCTGGGCGATCGTTCGATGGCTTGACCGGCTTGGCTGCTGGCGGATCGAAGTGCACCGCTTTCGAGAGCGCGTCGACCAGCGCTTCGGCGCCCTGGCGCTGGGCCAGGTCGTTGAACTCGGTCGGGCGGTCCTCGTCGGATTCGAACTCCGGTACTGCGAGCCAGCCACCGACGGCGCGCGCGGCAGCAGTGGCTCGCTCGACACCCACGTTGCCGGTCGCGTTGAAGCGGTCGTTGTCGGCGCACACGATGATCTGCACATCGGGGAGCTTGCCGCGCAGCGCCAGCGCCACTGCCTCCAGGTTGCCGGCGTTGAATGCGACCGCGACCGGATGACCGAGGGCCGCGAACAGGCTGGCGCCGGTGGCGAAGCCCTCGCACACTAGCACCGTGTCGTAGGGCTTGCCGCCGAAGCTGTAGTACGCGCCCTGCACACGGCCGTTGGACTTGAAACGCTTCGTGCCGTCGGCATAGATGAACTGCAGGCTACACAGCGTGCCCTGGGCGTCCCGCAGCGGCACCAGCAACGTGCGCTTGTCCTTGAACTCCTTAAGGCCGTACGGCTTGATACCTTTGCGGACGCAATACGGGTTGTCTTCGGTCGCGTCGAGCGCGCCGGCGAATATGCGGGCACAGTCGGCAGCTGCTTCCTGCTCAAGCTGCAGGCGCGTGAACTCGGCATCCTGGCGGGCCTTGGCGATCTTGGCCTGGTAGTCGGTGCGCTCGATCGGCGTCAGTGCCTGGTCGGACTTGCCGCACCACTTTTCGGACAGCCCGGTTTTCCAGTTGCCGAAGGCGCCGGCTGGCACGCCGTCAGCATGCAGGACATACCAGGCTGATTTCTTACCCTTCTTGTCGTCGTTGGCGTCGAAGCGGTGGCGCGCGCCGTCCGCCAGAATCTCGGGTGGACTGAGGTCGAATGCCGCCAGCGCAGCGCTGAACTGAGCTTCGATGTTTGTCTGAGGAGCGTTCAATTTGCCCCCTTTCCGGACGGCTTGCGGCCGGCCCGATATTTGTTCATCCATTCGACGCGGGACTCGGCGTGCCGGGCCAGCATGTTTGCGCTGGCATTGGCGAACCGCAGGAGGCATTCGGTGTCCGGCTTATCGAGCAAAGGCACATCTTCTTCGCCATCGTCAGCGGCCTCGTTCATTTCCCGCGCCAGGGTGCTGGTATTGATCATTTCAAGGCAGAGCCCGATGCCGGCCGCGAAGTCCTTGACGGTCTCGGCGAACTGCGCATCCTGGTCGAGCTTGAGACTCGGATCGAGAAACGAGAAAGCCTCGTGCGCTGCCCTTCGGCCTTGTGGCTGGCCGGCCTGGTGTTTGGTCGGGGCGCTCATGGTTTAGCTCCCATCATGCCGGCCACGGTGGCCACGATCTCGTCGGCCATCTGCTGGGCAAGCCAGAGCATGGAATCAGCGCCTTCGGATGGCTGGATCAGCACCAGCAGGCGGGCCAGCTGGCGCGCGCGCATCAGCGCATGGTCGCCAACATCTTCGGCAGCAATGTGCAGCTGCGAATAGGGCGCGGTCATCAGGACGTTGTTGTGGGCGGTCATGCTGCACCTCCCACGATAGCGGCGAGCTGCTGGGCCAGGTCATCGGCCAGGCTGGCAGAGACGGCGATTGCGTCATCTTGGCCAGCGGGCGGCAGCAGAGCGAATACGCTCAGCATGGCGCCAATAGTGTCAGCGATGCCGGCAAGGCGGCGGATTTGTTCGGAGTGGGATTGTACCGGCGAGTTCGTGCTAGGCATGTGAGCCTCCTTGTGATTGATTTGAAAATCAACCATCCCGACGCCAATCGGGGTGGAAGACCGTGCAAGGTTGGCGTGCTGGCCACAAGTAACCAGTGGGCATTGCTGCCCCCTCACACGGCCCTCCATAGGAGAAAAGCCAATGCGTTGCGCGTAAAAAAAGCCATCAATGATTGAAGGCTTCGCGCCTTGTAGTTGCAGGACGCCAATCCTGGTTCCGTCTTTGTCGGGAACATGGCCAGAATACGCCGGCCGGATGTGAACGGTCAAGGGATTCGGCGTCAGGGTCTTCAGATTTTTGTGAACCAGTGCACGAAGGGAGCGCAAAGAGTGCCGAAGAGTGTGCGTTAAAAAATGCGCTCCCTTCGCTCCCTTCGATGGTTTTCTGCTCCCTTCGGCGCAGTGCGTCGGGAGCCGCTTGATGGTGTGTTGTGATGCGTCAACCATTATCGCCACCTCAAACAGCTGCGGAGATAAGGTTACGGATGTCCTCGACACGCCACGCGGTAGTGCGCGGCCCGAGCTTAACAGGGGAGGGGAAGCGGCCGGACTTCACGCCAGCCCACCAGGTCGACTTGCAGACCGGGACCACGGCAGGGACTGGCGGCTGCGCGCGGTTATCTCCGATGATCTGGGGGAGACGGAGAAAACCGGTTTCGGGAAGTTGATGCATTTAGATTGCTCCTGTCTGAATTGGTCCGAACTGGACCGACAGGGCAATCTTGATTCCTGTTTTCTTTACTGAAAACCCGCCTGCTGGCACGATGCTCACCACGCCGCAGAATGCGCAGGGTGCGGCAAAGTAAGCAGTCTGCGTGCAAACTTACTGTTCGTTCTCCGTTTCCCATCGACGACACCAGTCCTCTATCACTTTTTGGCTTTCCAGGTTTTCGCACTTGTCGAGCATGTCGCGTGCAAAAGCGGCTTTGCCTTTATAGGTTTCTGGTTTTTTACGCCATTCTTTCCAGCAGTTGAATACAAAGTGTCTGTCTGCCTGCTTCGGATCTTTTTCATGACGCAGATTCGCCCTCTTGCGAGCTGTTTCACTATTTGCGTGTTTGAGTAGACCTTCCCTATTAAACTCGCTAATACTAATTTCTGCGGCGTGAAGAAACCTATGCGCTGCCATTAATAAGCTAATCGTGTCTTTGCTAAAACCAGAGGCCTTTATATCGCTGCAAGCTTGATCGACCATTAAAACGGCACAAACGGCAATTAGTTGGGATGGCTCATATTCTCTATAATCGACGCTGCGATCATAACCCTCAGCAATCGCCGCAATATAGTTGCGCCATTCATCTGCAGTCCTAATTTTACGGAAAGGAGGGCATGGCGGATCACTGTAGTCACGATTTTCATAAAAAGAAAGGTCGTGTGCGTAATTGGCGAGGCGAATAATCCCATAGTTGTCTATTGGGTAGGCATACTGCGCATCATCGCCCTCAGGCCCGGCGCACCAGCTAGCGCAAAGTGCCAGTGACTTATTAAGCAGTCGAAAAGCCTCTTCTCCGAATGATTCGACAAAGCGGCTTGAGATTGCGCCTTCATGCAAATTTTGGGGGTCAAAGTTTACAAAAATCGAATTATATTTCGACTGATACGACCTAGCGACAAAGCCATCGAACCAAATAGATTCCATTGCTGCGTAAAATTTTGATTGTTCTTTCATGCGCGCAGTCTTTTCTCAATAGATTTTAAAATTGCTAGACTGTTTTACGACTAACTCGTAAAAGCACCGGTCTGCAGTTTTTCAAGATAGTCCGCCCACTGCTGCATCATTTCCCGGCGTGCCGGTAAGTGAGCGGTGCGGTTATAGGCTCGTCCGTTGGTATCGCGCACCGCGTGCGCCAGCTGGTGCTCGATCAAGTCAGGCCGCACGCCCATGACTTCGTCTAGGATCGTTCTGGCCATCGCCCTGAAGCCATGGCCGCTCATCTCTTCCTTCGATATATCCATGCGGCGCAGCGCTGCCAAGATGGCGTTATCGCTCATCGGCCTGGCCGCCGTGCGCGCGCTGGGGAATACGTACCGGCCGGCGCCGGTCAACGGCTGGATCTCGTGGAAGATGGCTAGCGCCTGGGTCGACAATGGGACGATGTGATCGACGCCCAGCTTCATGCGCGCGGCAGGGATGCGCCACTCTGCGGCGGCGAGGTCGATCTCGGCCCATTCAGCGCCTCGAAGCTCTCCAGGTCGAACGAACACAAGCGGCGCCAGGCGCAGCGCGCAGGACACGATGGCGGTGCCCTGATAGGCGTCGATCGCGCGCAGGATTTGAGCGACCTGGTCGGGTTCGGTGACGGCTGCGAAGTGCTCGCCCTTGACCGGGGGCAGGGCGCCGCGCAGGTCGCCCGATGGGTCGCGCACGGCGCGGCCGGTGGCCACGGCATATCGGAATACCTGCCCGCAGTTGCCAAGCGCGCGATGGGCCGTCTCAAGCGCGCCACGGTCCTCGATCTTGCGAATGACCTGCAGCAGCTCGGGCGCCGTTATATCGGCAATTGGCCTGGCTCCGAGGTGCGGGAAGATGTCGCGCTCGAGTCGGCGGATGATCCTGGTGCCGTGCGCGTCAACCCAATTAGGGGAGTGCTTCTCGTACCACTCCCGGGAAACGAGTTCGAAGCTATTGGCCGCCTGCACCTGGCGCATCGACTTCTGCGCCTTGCGGCTATGACTGGGGTCGATCCCGTCCGCCAGCTGCTTGCGCGCACTGTCGCGCCGCTCGCGCGCGTCTTTGAGGGTCACATCGGGATAGGTGCCAAGGGACAGTAATTTCTCCTTGCCCTCGAAACGGTACTTCAAGCGCCACCACTTACCGCCGGCTGGAGTAACAATCAGGAACAGGCCGCGCTCGTCGAACAGCTTGGCAGGCTTGGCGCCGGGCTTGGTGGTGCGGATGGCAGTGTCGGTCAGGGGCATGGATGGGGGTAAGTAATCCGGGGGTAGGGGAGTTACCCCGAGAGCTACCCCCATAAACTGTTGGATGTCGTTGGACTATGTTACCCCTAAAAATAAGATCCCCATAGGAAAAAACCCGCTCGGAGGCGGGTTTTTAAACGTGGATGAACCACGTTGGAGTGTTGGTTGGTGGAGGCGGCGGGAATCGAACCCGCGTCCGCAAGCACTCTACAGACAGTTCTACAT
This sequence comes from Massilia sp. MP_M2, assembly GCF_039123635.1. Taxonomy (NCBI): domain Bacteria; kingdom Pseudomonadati; phylum Pseudomonadota; class Betaproteobacteria; order Burkholderiales; family Oxalobacteraceae; genus Massilia; species Massilia sp. MP_M2. The sequence continues at coordinate 233,819 of NZ_JBCHJF010000001.1, read as the reverse complement.
ACTTAGCACTATCATTTAATTTAGCCCATACAGCGCGGATGTGCACGCTTTGGACAGGCGAGTTACCTTAAATTTCGGAAACAACCAAGTAACCCGGCTGAGTCCTAGCCTCTGTAAATGACTCTACTAGTCTTGCGACTCACCCCAGAGGCGAGGTGTTGTAGAGCTAGCAGCAATTAAGCTGCTTGTGCGTACGAGTTATCGTTTGCAGTTATTGATTTCTGGATGTATTTACGAGGTGACCAGTCCTCGGTATGCCCTGCGCTGCTTTGTAACCCACGTCGAAACCAGGTCGCCCCCAGTGTCGAGAAGCTTTATTGTACTCCATGAGCTGGCGATGTACAGCCGTTTTCACTCACCTCGCTCTAAAGTTGCCGCAAGCTATAGAGCTTGCGGCTAGAGCCTCACTTAACGGTTGCGATTGGCAATTTCGTTACCGAGCATGCCGCCGCCGATGACGCCGGCCACGGTGGCCAGTTTCTTGCCATTGCCGCCGCCAATCTGATTACCGATCAGGCCGCCGATAACGGCGCCGGTACCGATGCCGACATAGTTCGGCTGTGCCGGCGCTGGTTCTGCGTAACGCGGCTGTTCATAGCGCACTGGCTTCGGCGCTGCGTGCACGACGCGGGTTTTCTCGACCACGCGCACCACCGGCTTTTCCTTGATGATCACGGTCGGCTGCTGCTGGACCACTGGCTGGGCATAGGCCAGCTGACTGGCGGGCACCATCGCCGGGACCATGGCAGGAACCAGTTGCTGCTGGTTGGCCGCGACCGGCACGAGCTGGCCGTTCTGGACCATGTAACCGTTCGGCACTTGCAGACCTGGCTGCTGCATGCCTGGCTGCTGCAGACTGTACGGCGAGGTTGCGGCGAGCGGCATTGGCTCGGGCGCGCTCTTGGACGATGGCAGCAGACCAGTGATCGCTGCGGCACCGGTCAGGCTGACGATGATGACCGACGCTGCTGCGGCTGCCATCATTGGGTGAATGCGGTTAGTGGTGTTTTCCATGATCTGCTCCAGTAAGTTATTGCTTGTTCGTATGGATGTAGATTAATGGCGAGGCCGCTTTGAAGCTAGACGCATCCCTGTATCAATCGTAATGAGATGTAAGCCGTCACCTTTGGACGGCACAAATGAAAATGGCGCCCGAAGAGGGCGCCACCGTGGAAGCAAGTTAGTGCTGAGCCGATCAGGCCGCCCGATCCGCGCGCGACGTGCGATCTGCAGCTTCGCGCAATGCGGCCAACAATTGATCCGGCGTGTCAAACAGGTAGTCGGCACCCCAGCTAATCGGCGCAATCGCGCCGCAATAACCCCAGGCGCAGGCCACCGTGACCATGCCTGCCGCCTTGCCAGCCTCGATATCGCGCAGGTCGTCACCAACATACCAGCACTGCTCTGGTGCAACGCCGAGACGGCGGGCGCCTTCCAGTACGGGCGCCGGGTGCGGCTTGGCGAACGCCGTGGTATCGCCCGAGACGATGCAGCCGGCGTGCGCGAGCGCGATTTGCGGCACCAGCGGATCAGTAAAGCGCGATGGTTTGTTGGTGACGATGCCCCATGCCATGCCGGCTTGTTCGATGCCAGTGAGCAATTCGTTGATGCCGTCAAACAGCGTCGTATGGGTCGACATCGCCGTCTGGTAGCGGTCAAACCAGGCCAGGCGCAGTTCTTCGTAGCCATCGTCGCCCGGCGCCAGGCCAAAGGCCGCGCCGATCATGCCGCGCGCGCCGGCCGAGGCCGTGGGACGCAGCACGGCGTACGGCGTCTCGGCCAGGCCGCGCTCGGTGCGCAGCCAGTTGACGGCCGCAGCCAGGTCGGGCGCGGTGTCGGCCAGCGTGCCATCAAGGTCGAACAGGACGGCGCGTGGCGCCGGAATCGAAGCGGAAAAGGTCATCGGATCACAGGGGTTTGGTACACGCCACCATGTAGTTCACACTGGTGTCGCTGTTGAGTGAGTAGATCTTGGTCAGCGGGTTATAGGTCAGGCCCTTGAGACCATCGACCTGCAGACCGGCCTGGCGCACGAACTGCGCCAGCTCTGCCGGCGTGATGAACTTGCCGTAGTCGTGCGTGCCGCGTGGCAGCATGCGCAGGACGTACTCGGCGCCGATCACGGCAAACAGGTACGACTTCGGATTGCGGTTGAGCGTCGAGAAAAACAGGTGGCCGCCCGGTTTCACGAGGGCTGCTGCGGCGCGCACGACCGAGGCCGGGTCGGGCACGTGTTCCAGCATTTCCATGCAGGTGACCACGTCGAACTGGCCTGGCTCTGCCAAGGCCATGTCTTCGGCAGCGATGTGCTTGTAGCGCACCTCGACCCCCGATTCAAGGCTGTGCAGGTCAGCCACTTTCAACGCTTTTTCGGACAAATCGATGCCGGTGACCTTGGCACCTTTTTTCGCCATTGCCTCGGACAGCACGCCGCCGCCGCAACCAATGTCGATCACGTTCTTGCCGGCCAGCGGCACGCGCGCGTTGATCCATTCAAGGCGCAGGGGATTGATCTCGTGCAGCGGCCGGAATTCCGAGGTTGGATCCCACCAGCGGTGGGCCAGTTCGCTGAACTTCTGAATTTCTGATGGGTCTGAATTTGTCGTCGTCATAGCTCGGAATAATAACGGAAATGGTGCAACAGAATAGCGCGCATGAAAAAACCCCGCCGTAGCGGGGTTGTTGAGGGACCGGTGAGGGTCCTGCGCAGCTGGATTACTTGGCGGCGCCGCGGGTGCCGACCACTTCGATTTCCACGCGGCGATTCTGTGCGCGGCCTTCGGCAGTGGCGTTGTCCGCTTTAGGCTGGCTCTCGCCCTTGCCTTCGGTGTAGATGCGGGTTTCTTCGATGCCCTTGCCCTTCAGGTAAGCCTTGACAGCTTCTGCGCGGCGGATCGACAGTTTCTGGTTGTAGGCATCGGTACCGACCGAGTCAGTGTGACCGACGGCGATGATGACTTCCAGGTTCATGTCGCCCAGCTTGCCGCTCAGCTCATCCAGCGATGCCTTGCCGGCTGGCTTCAGGATGGCCTTGTCGAAGTCGAAGAACGCGTCGGCCGAGTAGCTGACTTTTTCCGAGGTTGGCACTGGGGCTGCTTCAGGCACGGGTGCCGGAGCTGGCGCGGGTGCGACTGGCGCTGGTGGCGCGACGCACTTGCCGTTTTCAAGTTTCTCTGGCGCGACGCACAGTGGCGCGTCGCAACCCGGGACCGCATCGGCCGGGGTCCAGTAGCCGGTACGCCAGCACAGACCGAAAGGATTGCGTGCGATCACGCCGCGGCTGTCCTGCACATAAGCGCTGTATGGGGTGCGCGCTTGCAGGTCAGTGGTCAGCGGCGCGTAAGGTGGGGCGCTTTGGGCAGAAGCGACGCCCGCGATAGCGGCCGTTGCTGCGAACAGAACAGTGATCATTTTTTTCATATTCTTTTCCTTTCGGTAAATTCCGTGTCGATTCAGACAGTCTCCATGTGGTCATGACACTAACATGGTGGCTGCTCTGTCCGTTTCGTATTGTGAAACAAGCAATTGACTTCCTGGCCATTCTGCCACACGCACCAAAATCGCACGACTGCACCTAAATCAAACATCGAGCATTTGTTGTTTGACGTTGTTTAAGCGCAACATTTATGCAAGAAGGCGGCGCTGGTGACGACAATACTGGAACTTTTGGTGAGTCCCGGCGGGATTTCCCGTGCCAAAAAGGCATGGCCCGGAATTGAGCAACTACTATGTGACGCGTGGTAGAATCGCCCGCTGTAACTTATAACTTTCGCCTGAAAGCAGTCGACCCGCCAATGGATCAATTCGCAAAAGAAACAGTCCCGATTTCCCTCGAAGAAGAGATGCGCAAGAGCTATCTCGATTACGCGATGAGCGTGATCGTGGGCCGCGCACTGCCGGATGTCCGCGACGGCCTGAAGCCGGTGCACCGCCGCGTCCTGTACGCGATGCACGAAATGAACAACGTCTGGAACCGGCCTTACCTGAAGTGCGCGCGCGTCGTCGGCGACACGATGGGCAAGTTCCACCCGCACGGCGACTCGTCGATCTACGATACGCTCGTGCGCATGGCGCAGGATTTCTCGCTGCGCTACACGCTGGTCGATGGCCAGGGCAACTTCGGTTCCATCGACGGCGACAGCGCCGCGGCAATGCGTTACACCGAGTGCCGCCTGGACAAGATTGCCGGCGAAATCCTGGCCGACATCGACAAGGACACCGTCGACTTCCAGCCGAACTACGACGGCAAGGAAAAAGAGCCGACCGTCCTGCCAACCCGCATCCCGAACCTGTTGATCAACGGTTCGTCGGGCATCGCGGTCGGCATGGCCACCAATATACCGCCGCACAACCTGTCCGAAGTGATTGCCGGCGCGATGCACGTGCTACACAACCCGGATTGCACCATTGACGAACTGATCGAGCTGATCCCGGCGCCGGACTTCCCGACCGCCGGCATCATCTATGGCGTCTCGGGCGTGCGCGACGGTTACCGCACCGGCCGTGGCCGCGTCGTGATGCGCGCCAAGACCCACTTCGAAGAAATCGGCCGCGACGGCGCCCGCACGGCGATCATCATCGATGAGCTGCCGTACCAGGTGAACAAGAAGTCGCTGCTCGAGCGCATTGCTGAAAACGTGCGCGACAAGAAGCTCGAAGGCATTTCCGACATCCGCGACGAGTCCGACAAGTCGGGCATGCGCGTCGTGATCGAGCTCAAGCGCGGCGAAGTCCCTGAAGTCGTGCTGAACAACCTGTACAAGCAAACGCAGCTGCAAGACACGTTCGGCATGAACATGGTGGCGCTGGTCAATGGCCAGCCGAAGCTCTTGAACCTCAAGCAGATGCTCGAGTGCTTCCTGTCGCACCGCCGCGAAGTCGTCACGCGCCGCACCGTGTTCGAACTGCGCAAGGCGCGCGACCGCGGCCACATGCTCGAAGGCCTGGCCGTCGCACTGGCCAATATCGACGACTTCATCGCGATCATCAAGGCGGCGCCATCGCCACCGGTCGCCAAGGTCGAGCTGATGCAGCAAGCCTGGGATTCGTCGATGGTGCGCGAAATGCTCAACCGTACCGAAACGGGCGCGGCCGGCGGCATCGAAGCCTTCCGTCCCGAGCACCTGCCGAAGCACTACGGCATGCAGCCCGATGGCCTGTACAAGCTGTCGGACGAACAGGCGCAAGAGATTCTGCAAATGCGCCTGCAGCGCCTGACGGGCCTGGAGCAGGACAAGATCGTCAACGAGTACAAGGAAGTGATGACCCATATCGCCGACCTGCTCGACATCCTGTCCAAGCCGGAACGCGTCACCACGATCATCGTCGATGAAATGACGGCGATCAAATCCGAGTACGCCGACAACGGCAAGGATGCGCGCCGTTCGGCCATCGAGCACAATGCCAGCGACCTCGAAACCGAAGACCTGATCACGCCGCAGGACATGGTCGTGACGCTGTCGCACTCGGGCTACATGAAGTCGCAGCCGGTGTCCGAATACCGCGCGCAAAAGCGTGGCGGCCGTGGCAAGCAGGCGATGGCAACGAAAGAAGACGACTGGATCGACCAGCTCTTCATCGCCAACACGCACGACTACATCCTGTGCTTCAGCAATCGTGGCCGCATGTACTGGCTCAAGGTCTGGGAAGTGCCGCAAGGCTCGCGCAACTCGCGCGGCAAGCCCATCGTCAACATGTTCCCGCTGCAGGACAACGAGAAGATCACCGTCGTGCTGCCGCTGCAGGGCGAAAACCGCACCTTCCCTGAAGACCACTACGTCTTCATGGCCACGTCGCTGGGCACCGTCAAGAAGACGCCGCTGCGCGACTTCTCCAATCCACGCAAGGCCGGCATCATCGCGGTCGACCTGGACGAGGGCGACGTGCTGGTTGGCGCGGCGCTCACCGACGGCAAGCACGACGTGATGCTGTTCTCCGACGCCGGCAAGGCCGTGCGCTTCGACGAGAACGATGTACGCCCGATGGGCCGTACGGCGCGCGGCGTGCGTGGCATGAACCTCGAAGAAGGCCAGGAAGTCATCGCGCTGCTGGTGGCCGAGAACGAGCAGCAAACCGTGCTCACCGCGACCGAGAACGGCTTCGGCAAGCGTACCCCGATCACGGAGTACACCCGCCATGGCCGCGGTACGAAGGGCATGATCGCCATCCAGACCTCCGAGCGTAACGGCAAGGTGGTGGCGGCGACCCTGGTCGAGCCAAGCGACGAGATCATGCTGATCACGACGGGCGGCGTGCTGATTCGTACGCGCGTCTCCGAGATCCGCGAGATGGGCCGCGCGACCCAGGGCGTGACGCTCATCGCCGTCGAAGACGGCACCAAGCTGTCCGGCCTGCAGCGCATCGTCGAAACCGACCTCGAAGAAGTCGAGTTCGAGCCGGCGCCAGAGTGATATCGTCACAAGCAGGGACGTGCTGTCGTCCCTGCTGCTGCCATTCCGGATGGCCGGCCCGGCAGGCCGGCCATTGACCCAAGTCGATGGGCTCTGCCACCCGCATGGACTCCTGATGAAACACCTTCTTCGTTCCTTGAGCATCGTTGCCGCCCTCGCTGCTGCGCCGTCGTTTGCCATGGCCCAAGCCGCTCCGACCCCGGCGGTCACCGCCACCGTGACTGCCGCCAGCCCGCAAGCCAACGCCGCCGTCAAGGAACTGCTCGACGCAATGGACGTACGCAAGATGATGACCGCGTCGTTCGCCGAGATGGAAAAATCGCTGCCGCAGATGATGCGCGCGCAGATGACGGCCGTGATCAACGCCGATCCGGGCGCTTCTGCCGAGAAAAAGAAAGCCTCGCTGGCCAAGGTCGAGCAGGTCTTGCCGGTGGCGTCGCAAGCCATCAGCCGCATGTTCAAAGACCCGGCACTGATCGACGAAATGATGGTCGAGATCGCGCCGCTGTACGTCAAGAACTACACGGTCGCCGAACTGAAGGAACTTACCGCGTTCTACCGCACGCCGCTGGGCCGCAAGATGCTGGCCCTGAGCCCGCGCCTGTCCGCCGAAAGCATGGCGGTCGGCCAGCGCATCGTCGCGCCGCGCCTGAATGGCCTGATGCAGGAAGTCATGCAGAGCGCGCAAGGCAAATAACCCTCCACGAAAGGACCGCATGACCCAGATCTTCAATTTCTCGGCCGGCCCCGCCGTACTGCCGAAAGACGTGCTGCAACAAGCCGCGCATGACATGCTCGACTGGCACGGCAGCGGCATGTCGGTGATGGAGATGAGCCACCGTGGTCCTGAATTCTCCAGCATCCACCGCCAGGCGCTGGCTGACCTGCGCGAGCTGCTGAACGTGCCGGCCAATTACAAGATCCTGTTCCAGCAGGGCGGGGGGCTCGGGCAGAACGCCATCGTGCCCCTCAACCTGGCCGGGCGCCGGCTAGATCCGGTGATCGACTTCGTCCACACCGGTACCTGGTCGGGCAAGTCGCTCAAGGAAGCGGCGCGCTTTGCGCGCGTGAACATCGCGGCATCGAGCGAACCAGAGCACTTCACCCGCGTGCCAGCGCGCGACACCTGGCGCCTCAGCGACGACGCATCGTATCTGCACATCTGCACCAACGAGACCATCGACGGCGTCGAATACCCGGACGCGCCCGACGTGCCGGCCGATCTGCCGATCGTGGCCGACATGTCGTCGCACATCCTGTCGCGCCAGATTGACGTCTCGAAGTACGGCGTGATCTTCGCCGGCGCGCAAAAGAACATCGGCCCGGCGGGCCTGACGCTCGTCATCGTGCGGGATGATTTGCTCGACTTTGCCTCGCCCCAGTGCCCATCGGCCTTCCACTGGAAGACCTGCGCCGAACACGATTCGCTGTACAACACGCCGCCCACCTATGCGATCTATATCGCGGGGCTCGTGTTCGCGTGGCTGAAACAGCGCGGCGGCGTGGCGGCCATGGAAGCGATCAATATCGAAAAAGCGCGCCTGCTGTACGCCGCGCTCGACGCCGATGATTTCTACGCGAACCGCGTGGATCCGGCCTACCGCTCGCGCATGAACATCCCGTTCTACCTGCGCGACGAATCACAAAACGAGCAATTCCTGGCCGGCGCGAAGGCGCGCGGGCTGTTGCAACTGAAGGGCCACAAGTCCGTCGGCGGCATGCGGGCATCTATCTACAACGCGATGCCGATCGAGGGCGTACAAGCCCTCGTCGATTATTTGAACACGTTTGCGGGACGGTAGATCGTATCGGCCGGCTGGACGCGTGGACGGCGGAGCCGTCCACCCTACGCCAATGTGCACGGTGGGCGGGCGTACCGTCCGCGCGCCACAATGTGTGGGGTGGGCGGGTATCCGGTCCGCGCGTTCAATGCACCGTAGGGTGGACGGGTATCCCGTCCACGCGTCCACGGCACGGCTGATGCGCCCGAACGCAAACAACATCGACCAACCAGCATAACGATGACAGACAAACTCACCCCCTTGCGCGAACGCATCGATGCGATCGACGCACAAATCCTCCAGCTGTTGAGCGAGCGCGGCCAGGTCGCGCAGGCTGTCGGCCACGTGAAGGCCGAAACCAACGCGCCCGTGTTTCGCCCCGAGCGCGAAGCGCAGGTGCTGCGCGGCGTGGCCGAGCGCAATCCCGGTCCGCTCAAGAACAGCGACGTCCAGACCATCTTCCGCGAGATCATGTCGTCCTGCCGCGCCCTCGAAAAGCGCGTGACGGTCGCGTTTCTCGGCCCCACGGGCACCTTCAGCGAGCAGGCCGTGTTCCAGCAGTTCGGCACGGCCATCGACGCGCTGCCGTGCGTATCGATCGATGAAGTGTTTCGCGCGACCGAGGCCGGCACCGCCGACTTTGGCGTGGTCCCGGTCGAGAATTCGTCCGAGGGCGCCATCAACCGCACCCTCGACCTGCTGCTGGCAACGACCACGATCATCAGCGGCGAAGTCTCGATTGCCGTCCATCACAGCCTGATGACCAAAACCGGTACGATGGATAACGTTACCGTCGTCTGCGCCCATTCGCAGGCGCTGGCACAATGCCAGGTGTGGCTGAACCAGCATTACCCACACATCGAGCGCCGCGCGGTCGCGTCGAACGCCGAGGCGGCGGTACTGGCCAGCCAGGATCCGACAGTCGCCGCAATTGCCAGCGAGATGGCGGGCGAGCAGTATCGACTGGGCGTCGTGCAGGCCCACATCCAGGACGATCCGCACAACCGCACGCGCTTCGTCGTGATCGGCCAGTTGCAGACCGGCCCGTCCGGCAAGGACCGCACCGGGATCGTGCTGGCCGTGCCGAACAAGGCCGGCGCCGTCTACAACCTGCTCGCGCCTCTTGAAAAACACGGCGTGTCGATGACGCGTTTCGAGTCGCGCCCGGCCCGCATCGGCACCTGGGAGTATTACTTCTATGTCGACATCGAGGGCCACGTGCACGACGCTGCCGTTGCGCGCGCGCTCGAGGAACTCAAGGACAACGCCGCCTTCTTCAAGGTGCTGGGGTCCTACCCGCAAAGCCTTTAAACGATTACGAGAGAGATTTTCATGTCGACATTTGGTCCCGAATACATCCGTGCCATCGCCCCGTACCAGGCCGGCAAACCGATCGCCGAAGTGGCCCGCGAATATGGCCTCGACGAAGCGAACATCGTCAAGCTGGCGTCGAACGAAAACCCGTTCGGCATGCCGGCATCGAGCCGCGCCGCGATGCTCGAAGCGGCAGCCGATCTGGGTCGCTACCCGGACGCCAACGGCTTCGACCTGAAGACCGCACTGGCCAAGCGCTACGACGTGCCGCTCGAATGGCTCACGCTCGGCAACGGCAGCAACGACATCCTCGAGATCGCGGCGCACGCCTTCGTGCAAAAAGGCGAAGCCGTCGTGTATTCGCAGTACTCGTTTGCCGTGTATGCGCTGGCCACGCAAGGCGTCGGTGGCCGCGCGATCGTCGTGCCGGCTGTCGATTATGGTCACGACCTCGATGCGATGGCGGCCGCCATCGATGCCGATACGCGCCTGGTGTACGTCGCCAACCCGAACAACCCGACCGGTACGTTCATCCCGGCCGCGCAGATCGAAGCGTTCCTGCAAAAAGTGCCGGCGCACGTGATCGTCGTGCTGGACGAAGCCTACAACGAATACCTGGCGCCGGAAGACCAGTTCGAGTCGAGCGCCTGGGTGCGCACCTACCCGAACCTGATCGTGTCGCGCACCTTCTCGAAGGCCTATGGCCTGGCGGGCCTGCGCGTGGGCTTTGCCATCGCGCAGCCAGCCGTCACCGATCTGATGAACCGCATCCGCCAGCCATTCAACGTCAATTCGCTGGCGCAGGCCGCTGCGGTCGCGGCGCTGAACGACACGGCGTTCCTGGAGCAGGGCGCGCGCAACAATGCCGACGGCTATCGCCAGATGATCGCCGCCTTCGAAGAGCTTGGGCTCGAGTACGTGCCGTCGTTCGGCAACTTCGTGCTGGTGCGGGTTGGCGACGACGATGGCGCCGGTGCGCGCGTGAACGTGGCGCTGCTCAAGCAGGGCGTGATCGTGCGCCCGGTCGGCAACTACGGCCTGCCGCAGTGGCTGCGCATCTCGATCGGCCTGCCGCACGAGAACGCCGCCTTCATCGAGGCGCTGAAGAAGGCGCTTGGCTAAATGCTGGACAAGATCGTTATCGTCGGCGTCGGCCTGATCGGCGGTTCGTTCGCGCTGGCGCTCAAACGCGCCGGGCAGGTGCGGGAAGTGGTCGGCATCGGTCGGCATCCCGAGGCACTGGCCCGGGCACTTGCCCTTGGCATCATCGACCGGGTCGGCGACGACTACGCCGATGCGTTGCAAGGCGCCGACCTGGTCATGCTGGCCGCACCGGTAGCGCAGACGGGGCCGATCCTGGCCGCGCTGCTGCCGCATCTGGCACCCGGCACGATCGTCACCGACGCCGGCAGCACCAAATGCGACGTGGTCGCGGCAGCCCGCACGGCGCTCGGCGAGCGGGTATCCCAGTTCGTGCCCGGCCACCCGATCGCGGGCAGCGAAGCGAACGGCCCAGATGCCGCGCTGGCTGGCCTGTACCAAGGCAAGAAGGCGGTGCTCACGCCGTTGCCCGAAAACGCGCCGCTCGACGTCGAACGTGTCGCCGCCGCCTGGCGCGCCTGCGGCGCCGTGATCCACCAATTGACGCCGGAAGACCATGACCGCGTGTTCGCTGCCGTCAGCCATCTGCCGCATTTGCTGGCCTACGCGCTGGTGGACGACCTCGCCGGCAAGCCGCACGCCGCGATGCTGTTTCAATACGCCGCCAGCGGCTTTCGCGACTTCACGCGCATCGCCGGTTCCTCGCCCGAAATGTGGCGCGACATCAGCCTGGCCAACCGTGCCGCGCTGCTGACCGAGCTCGATGCCTATCTGGCACAATTGACGTCGATGCGGGCCATGCTGGCCGCCGGCGATGGGGCCGGATTGCACGATATTTATGCGAACGCGCAGCGCGCCCGCCACGAGTGGCAGATCGCCATCGAAGCTGGCCACGGGCAAAATGCGCTGCGCGCGCCTATTCAGGAAAACACATGACGCAGCAAAAACACTATCCGCAACATATCGACCTCGAACCCGTGCTCCACGCGGCGGGCACGGTGCGGCTGCCGGGGTCCAAGAGCATCTCGAACCGCACGCTGCTGCTGGCCGCACTGTCCGAGGGCGCGACCACGATCCACGACATGCTCGCGTCGGACGACACGATGGTCATGCTGGGCGCGCTGCGTTCGCTGGGCATCTGCTGGGACGAAGTCGACGAACGCACGGTCATCGTGCATGGCAATGGCGGCGTGCTGCCCGAGTCTGCGGCCGATCTGTTCATGGGCAATGCCGGCACCGCGATCCGGCCGCTGACGGCGGCGCTGGCCGTGATCGGCGGCGACTACACGTTGCACGGCGTCTCGCGCATGCACGAGCGCCCGATCGGTGATCTGGTCGACGCGCTCAACGCCGTCGGCGCGCAGATCGAGTACACGGGCGAAGCAGGCTTTCCGCCGCTGCGCATCCGTCGCGGCCACATCACGGCCAACCGCATGGCCGTGCGCGGCAATGTGTCGAGCCAGTTCCTGACCGCGCTGCTGATGGCCGCGCCGCTGATGGCCACCACGCATCCGGTCTCGATCGACGTCGTCGGCGAGCTGATTTCCAAGCCGTATATCGAGATCACGCTGAACCTGATGCGCCGCTTCGGCGTCGAGGTCGAGCAGAATGGCTGGGCCTCGTTCACCGTGCAACCGGGCCAACGGTATCGGAGTCCGGGCACGATCCACGTCGAAGGCGATGCTTCATCGGCGTCGTATTTTCTGGCGGCCGGCGCGATCGCGGGCGGGCCGGTGCGCGTCGAAGGTGTCGGTGAGCACAGCATCCAGGGCGACGTACGCTTTGCCGATGCGCTCGAACGCATGGGCGCCATCGTTACACGGGGCGAGAACTGGATCGAGGTGCAGTCCAATGGCGTGCTGAAAGCCATCGACGCTGACTTCAACCACATCCCGGATGCAGCGATGACGATTGCGGTGGCGGCGCTGTACGCCGACGGCCCGAGCACGCTGCGCAATATCGCCAGCTGGCGCGTGAAGGAAACCGATCGCCTGAGCGCGATGGCGACCGAACTGCGCAAGGTGGGCGCCGAGGTGGAGGAGGGGCCAGATTACATTCGCATCACGCCGCCGGAAGAACTCAAGCCCGCCACGATCGACACCTACGACGACCACCGTATGGCGATGTGCTTTTCGCTGGCGTCCCTCGACGGCAAGGCGCGGCGCGGCAACGCGATGCGCATCAACGACCCGAAGTGCGTCGCCAAGACCTTTCCCGACTATTTCGAAGCGTTTGCGGGCATCGCGCGCAACGAGCTGTTTTAACTGACCCGTCCCGAGCCCATGCCCAATTCCAACGTACCAGTCATCACCATCGACGGCCCGACCGCTTCCGGCAAGGGCACCGTGGCCAGCCGCGTCGCCGACCGCCTGGGTTTTCACCTGCTCGATTCGGGCGCGCTGTATCGCCTGACGGCGCTGCAGGCGCTGCGCGGCGCGCTGCCGCTGTCGGACGAAGCGGGCATCGCAAAGCTGGCCGAGCAGCTGCCGGCGCGCTTCCAGGGTGACGTGATCTACCTGGCGCAGGAAGACGTGAGCCACGCGATCCGCGCGGAAGAGGTGGGTAATATGGCGTCCAGGATTGCCGCGCTGCCGAGTGTGCGCAAGGCGCTGTTGGACCTGCAACTGGGCTTTCGCCAGACGCCGGGACTGGTGGCCGATGGCCGCGATATGGGCACGGTGATCTTTCCCACCGCCAAGCTCAAAGTATTCCTGACTGCAAGTGCTGAGGCGCGCGCGCAACGCCGCTATAAGCAATTGATTGACAAAGGCTTTTCTGCTAATATGAACGACCTGCTGGCAGATTTACGGGCTAGAGACGAACGCGACACTGGCCGCGCAGTCGCTCCCCTGGTCGCAGCAGCTGATGCACATACTCTGGATACCTCCGCGATGGGGGTCGACCAGGCGGTCGAGCAAGTCCTGACCTGGTATGCGCAGAAATAAGACTTTGAATGACGTGGTGGCGGTGGTGTCGGTCGGTTGCAGTCCAAACCGGTAGGCAGCAGCGCCTGAACGTCATTCCCGCGCAGGCGGGAATCCCGGTTCGATGCGTCACCATTGGCTTGAGTCATCGCCATGGTGGTTTGCAAGTAAATCTGGAGCCCCGCCTGGGTGGGGACGATGGTCTTCACGCTGGTATCTTCGTTGTTGGAAGATGGCAGTCAAAGACCTTGTCCTTTGGTGCTTGCGACAGCATATTGGCCATCGCAAGCGTGTTTTAACCTAACCCAGTTCAGTCCGCACTATCGTCGGCCTGCTGGCTCACATGAAATAACCAACTTTTTTATGTCAACTGCAACTACCCAAGATACTGGTATGGAAAGCTTTGCCGCCCTCTTCGAGGAATCGCTGTCGCGTCAAGACATGCGTTCGGGCGAAGTCATTTCGGCTGAAGTCGTGCGTCTGGATCACAATTTCGTGATCGTCAACGCAGGCCTGAAGTCGGAAGCATTCATTCCAATCGAAGAATTCAAGAATGACCAGGGCGAACTGGAAGTCGCAGTTGGCGACTTCGTTTCCGTGGCCATCGAGTCGCTGGAAAACGGCTTTGGCGACACCATCCTGTCGCGCGACAAAGCCAAACGTCTGGCTTCGTGGCTGGCGCTGGAAAAAGCAATGGAATCGGGCGAGATCGTCACCGGTACCGTCAATGGCAAAGTCAAGGGCGGCCTGACCGTTCTGACCAACGGCATCCGCGCGTTCCTGCCGGGTTCGCTGGTTGACACCCGTCCAGTCAAGGACACGACCCCATTCGAAGGCAAGACCCTCGAATTCAAGGTCATCAAGCTGGACCGCAAGCGTAACAACGTCGTGCTGTCGCGCCGCGCTGTCATCGAAGCATCGATGGGCGAAGAGCGTCAGAAGCTGATGGAAACGCTGAAAGAAGGTACCGTGGTTACCGGTATCGTCAAGAACATCACCGACTATGGCGCATTCGTCGACCTGGGCGGCATCGATGGCCTGCTGCACATCACCGATCTGGCATGGCGTCGTGTGCGTCACCCATCCGAAGTCCTGTCGGTTGGCCAAGAGATCACCGCCAAGGTCCTCAAGTACGATCAAGAGAAGAACCGCGTCTCGCTGGGCGTCAAGCAGCTGGGCGACGATCCATGGACCGGTCTGTCGCGTCGTTACCCACAGAGCACCCGCCTGTTCGGTAAAGTCACGAACCTCACCGACTATGGCGCATTCGTCGAAGTCGAGCAGGGTATCGAAGGTCTGGTCCACGTGTCCGAAATGGACTGGACCAACAAGAACGTGGCACCAAACAAAGTTGTCCAGCTGGGCGACGAAGTGGAAGTCATGGTTCTGGAGATCGACGAAGAGCGCCGCCGTATTTCGCTGGGCATGAAGCAGTGCAAAGCGAACCCATGGGACGACTTCGGCATGACCCACAAAAAAGGCGACAAGGTCAAGGGTTCGATCAAGTCGATCACCGACTTCGGCGTGTTCATCGGCCTGCCAGGCAACATCGATGGTCTGGTGCACCTGTCGGACCTGTCCTGGACCGAAGCCGGCGAAGAAGCCGTGCGTCGCTTCAAGAAAGGCGACGAACTGGAAGCCGTGGTGCTGGCCATCGACGTCGAGCGCGAGCGTGTTTCGCTGGGCGTGAAGCAACTCGAAGGCGACCCGTTCAACACCTACTCGTCGATGAACGACAAGGGTTCGCTGGTCACCGGCACCGTGAAATCGGTTGAGCCAAAAGGCGCCGTGATCTCGCTGTCGGAAGAAGTCGAAGGCTACCTGCGCGCTTCGGAAATCTCGCGTGACCGCGTTGAAGATGCTGGCACCCACCTGAAAGTCGGCGACAGCGTCGAAGCTCTGGTGATCAACATCGATCGCAAGGCTCGCAGCATCCAGCTGTCGATCAAGGCGAAAGACAACGTCGATACGCAAGAAGCCATGAGCAAGCTGTCGAACGACAACAGCGCTGCTTCGGGCACGACCAGCCTGGGCGCACTGCTCAAGGCCAAGTTCGATAATAAGAACTAAGCAAGAATGATCAGGATCTCCTGAGGAGCTGCGCAGATGACCAAATCCGAGCTGATCAACCGACTGGCTGAGCGTTATTCTCAGCTGGTGGCAAAGGATGCGGAGTTTGCTGTCAAGACCATCCTCGATGCGATGACCAACGCCCTGGCGACCGGGCAACGCATCGAGATCCGTGGTTTCGGCAGTTTTTCGCTGAACAGCCGTCCACCGCGCATCGGTCGCAATCCGAAGTCCGGCGACAAGGTGATGGTGCCCGAAAAACGGGTGCCGCACTTCAAACCGGGCAAGCAGTTGCGCGAGCAGGTGGACGCGATGGTCGGACAACCGATCATCAACGATTGAGTCAGTGCTGGCACCAAGAAACGGCATCCGCGAGGATGCCGTTTTTTTATGGCCTTTCGAGGCAAACAGCGGCCCAACGCCGCACGCTGTTTTGAAATATCATGGTGGATGTGCGACACTTCGCCCTTACACCATTGTCCAGCGGAACCTGTTGATGAAATTCGTCTCGACCATTGTCGGATTTGTCCTGTTCATCCTGTTTTTCGGCTTCGCGCTGAAAAACACGAAAGAGGTCGACCTGCATTTTTTCCTCGACTATGAACTGCGTGGCCCCCTCGTGCTGATGCTGCTGGCGTTCTTTATCGCCGGCGCCGCGTTCGGCATCCTGGCACTGGCGCCGACCGTGTTCCGCCAGCGCCGCGAAAAGTGGCAGCACAAATACACCATCCAGGCACTGCAAAGCGCCGCCGGCACCGGGGTGGTTGCCACCACGCCACCGCCGCCGGATGCCGTTCCACCGGTTGCACCCCGCCACTAACAACAAGAACACCATGGATTTCGAACTCTGGATGCTGCTTGGCATCCCCTTCTTCTTTGGCCTGGGCTGGCTTGCTGCCCGGGTCGACATCAATGAGGTGGTCTCCGAGTCGCGCACGCTGCCGCGTGGCTACTTCAAGGGCCTGAACCACCTGCTCAACGACCAGCCCGACAAAGCCATCGACTCGTTCATCGAGATCGTCAAGCTCGATCCTGAATCGAGCGATATGCACTTTGCGCTGGGCAATCTGTTTCGCCGCCGCGGCGAAACCGAGCGCGCCATTCGCGTGCACCAGAACCTGCTGGCGCGTCCCGACTTGCCGAGCGAAGAAAAAGCGCACGCGCAGTACGAACTGGGTATCGACTATCTGAAGGCGGGCCTGCTGGACCGCGCCGAGGAATCGTTCAATGGTTTGGCCGACACACCGTACGCGGTGCAAGCGCGCCGCTCGCTGCTGGAAATCTACCAGCGCGAAAAAGAATGGAAGCGCGCCATCGAGGCCGCCCAGGACTTGCAGGCCTCCGGCGCCGGTGCGCGCCAGATCGAGATCGCCCAGTTCTACTGCGAACTGGCGGCCGACGCGCTGGTGCACATGGCGCCGAGCGATGCCATGCTGCTGCTGGACAAGGCGCTCGAGGCCAACCGCCACAGCGTGCGCGCCACGATCCTGCGCGGCGACGCGCTGCTGGCCCAGGGCGACGTGGAAGAAGCGCTCAAGACCTGGCGCCGAGTGGAGCAGCAAAGCGTGCCGCACGTGGCCCTGGTCGCTGCGCGCCTGATGGATGGCTACCGCAAGGTGGGCCGGCCACAGGAGGGCGTGAACCTGCTGCGCTCGTACCTGGCCGAGGCCTCATCGATCGACCTGATCGAAGTGGTGTTCAAGGCCGTCATCGAGCTCGATGGCGTCGAAGCGGCCAAGGGCCTGGTGGTGGAAGAGTTGCGCCGCAATCCGACGCTGCTCGGCCTGGATAAATTGCTTGAAGCGCGCTTGATGGATGCGCCGGCCCATGTCTGGGAAGAGCTGTCGATGGTCAAGAATCTGGTGCAGCGTTACACGCAGAAGCTGGCGCGCTACCAGTGCAGCCACTGCGGTTTCAAGGCGCGCCAGTTCTACTGGCAATGCCCGGGCTGCAACCGCTGGGATTCGTACCCGCCACGCCGCACCGAAGAACTCAATGTGATGAACTGACGGTGTATCGAACGATCTGAATGACAAGCACAAGTGCCATGACCATGACCCCAAGCCGCCTGCTGGTGGCCGACGACTACCGCCAGCAGGCGGCTCCTGAACTGTCCGCCGTGCGCCTGCTGGTGGTGGGCGATGTGATGCTCGACCGCTATTGGTTTGGCGAGGTCTCGCGTATCTCGCCGGAAGCGCCGGTGCCCGTCGTGCGCATCGAGCGGCGCGAGGAGCGCCTGGGCGGCGCCGCCAACGTGGCGCGCAATGCCGCCGCGCTGGGCGCTTACACGGGCCTGCTAGGCGTGGCTGGGGCCGACGAGGCGGGCGACGAGGTCGAGCGCCTGCTGCAGGGCGCGGGCATCCACAGCTACCTCAAGCGGGACGAAGCGATCTCGACCATCATCAAGCTGCGTGTCATCGGCCGCCAGCAGCAGATGGTGCGCATCGACTTCGAAGATGCACCGACCGAGACCGTGCTGCGCGATAAGCTCAGCCAGTTCAAGGCACTGCTGCCCCAGTACGACGTGATCATCCTGTCCGATTACAACAAGGGTGCGCTGGTCAATGTCGCCGAGATGATCGCGCTGGCGCGCGCTGCGGGCAAGATCGTGCTGGTCGACCCGAAAGGCGACGATTTCACGCCGTACAAGGGCGCGAGCATCCTGACACCGAACCGCGCCGAACTGCAGCGCGTCGTCGGCGGCTGGAAGAACGAGACGCAATTGCTCGAAAAAGCGCAGGCGCTGCGCATGGAGCTTGGCCTGGATGCGCTGCTGCTGACGCGCTCCGAAGAAGGCATGAGCCTGTTTACGGCCGATGAAGTGCTGCATGTTAACGCCGATGCGCGCGAAGTGTTCGACGTCTCGGGCGCCGGTGACACCGTGATTGCGACACTGGCCACGATGCTGGGCACGGGCGCGCCGCTGGGCGAAGCGCTGGTAACGGCCAACCGCGCCGGCGGTATCGTCGTTGGCAAGCTGGGCACGGCCACCGTGACGCGCGACGAGCTGTTTCCGGGTTGAGTCGCGCTTGACCTGCCTCAAGCCCGGCCCGTCAACGACGCGCCGGGTGATCCGTTGGAAGACCGATGGGCGGCGTCGCCGTCCAGCGTCTACAACCAACGGAGAAATTTCGATGATCAAGAAACTGATGCTTGCCTTCGCCGCGCTGGCCGTCTCGAGCGGTATCGCGTTTGCCCAGGTCGACGTGAACAAGGCCGACGTTGCCGCCCTCGATGGCGTCAAGGGTGTGGGGCCGAGCATGTCCAAGGCCATCCTTGACGAGCGCGCCAAGGGCGAGTTCAAGGACTGGGCCGACCTGCAAACGCGCGTCAAGGGCATGGGCGAGAAAAAGGCCGCCAAACTGAGCCAGTCCGGGCTGGTGGTCAATGGCAAGGGCAAGGAAGGCGCAGCGGCCAAGCCCGCCGCCGCCAAGGGCGACAAGTCGGCCGCCAAACCGGTCGACGCCAAAACCGCAACATGATATGTATTGACTGACAGCGTCACGGGCGCGTGGCAAGATGTTCCAGCTCTTCAAGATAGTGCTTGAACATCAACATCAGAAAGGTCGTCATGCCTCACGCCCGTGTTTCAAATCGTGTTTCAGCCGGTGTCTCAGCCCGTGTTTCAGCCCGTGTTTCAGCCCGTGTTTCAGCCAGTGTCTCAGCCCGTGTCTCAGCCCGTGTCTCAACCGCCTTGCTGGCAGCCCTGCTAGCTGCTGCAGGCGTCGCGTCTGCCGCTACGCCGGTGACTACTGCGGCTGCACACGTCACACCGAAACAACCCGACATCAGCGCGCAGCAAGCCCAGATCAGCAAGATCCTCGCTGAAGTCTCGCAGCATCGCATCGAAGGCCATATCCGCAAGCTGGTCAGCTTCGGCACGCGCCACACGATGTCCGAGACCGAATCGCCCACGCGCGGCATCGGCGCTGCCCGCCGCTGGATCAAGGCCGAGCTCGAGCGCTGCGGCGCCGGCACGCCCTTGCAGGTTACCTACGACAGCCACGTGGCGCCCGTCTCGGCGCGCATCACCAAGCCGACCGAGATCGTCAACGTCGTCGCGACGCTGCCGGGCACGCAGGCTGCCTCCAAAGAGCGCATGTACGTCGTCAGCGGCCACTACGATTCGCGCGCCTCGGACGTGATGGATGCCACCTCGGACGCGCCGGGCGCGAACGACGATGCCTCCGGCACCGCCGCGATCATGGAACTGGCGTGCGTGATGGCCAAATACAAGTTCGACGCGACGCTCGTGTTCATGGCCGTGGCCGCCGAAGAGCAGGGCCTGATCGGCGCTCGCCACTGGGCCGTTGGCGCCCGTGAAAAGAACTGGAACGTGGCCGGCATGTTCACCAACGACATCATCGGCAGCTCGAAGGGCGACGATGGCAAGGTCGATAACAAGCAGGTGCGCCTGTTCGCCCAGAGTATTCCGGCGACCAAGGAAATGAGCGAGACCGTGCGCCAGCTGGTGGCCACGGGCGGCGAGAACGATTCGCTCTCGCGCCAGCTCGCGCGCCACACGAAGGAGCAGGGCGAGCGCTACGTCAAAGGCTTCAAGGTCAGCGTGATCCAGCGCCCTGACCGCTATCTGCGCGGGGGCGACCACATGCCGTTCCTGGAGCAGGGTTACGCCGCCCTGCGCTTTACCGAACCCGCAGAAGACTTCGCGCACCAGCACCAGGACCTGCGCACCGAGAACGGCAAGGTGTACGGCGACACGATCGACCATGTCGACTTCGACTACATCGCCAAGGTCACGCGCGTGAACGGCGCTGCGATGGCCTCGCTCGCGCTGGCGCCTGCCGCCCCGCAAGAGGTCAAGCTGCGCACCGCAGGCCTGACGAATGATTCGACGCTGGTCTGGAAGGCGAACGGCGAGCCCGATCTGGCCGGCTACCGCATCGTCTGGCGCGACACGACGGCCGCGAATTGGGAAGGTGCAAAGTGGGTTGGCAACGTGACGGAAGCCACGCTCGACCTGTCGAAAGACAATGTGTTCTTTGGCGTGCAGGCGGTCGACAAGGATGGCAACGTCAGCGTCGCGACGTATCCGCTGCCGCTGCGCTGAGCCGGTAACGCTATCGTGAAATCGTCCATCGTCATCTGCATCATTGCGGTGGGCGTGAGCGCAGTCGCGCTGCCGGCCGCGGCCCAGGTCTACAAATGCGTCGATCCCAAAACCGGGGCGAAGACGTATTCCGACTCGGGCTGCGCCCGCAGCGCGCAGCGCACGACGATGGAGGCACTTCCGCCAGTCATCGCACCTGCGCCGCACGAAACGCAGGCGGCGCGGTATGCTCCCGCGCCGGTGCAGGGCTGGCGTGCAGAAGACGCGCGTGGGGGGCTGCAGGCAGGTGCGGCCCAGCCGGTCGGCTCGATCGCGCCGCCGCAAGGTGACCCGAACTCGTACGAGTGCGAGCAGGCGAAAAGGAAACTGGCGGTGCGCCGAAGCCGCGTCACCAACTTCGCATCCGATGCGAAAGAGCCCGTCATTGATGTCAACCGCATTTGCGGTGTCTTCACGAGTCCGAATCCCATGCCGGGCCAGCTGACGCGCCAGGGTACGCGCTGAACACCACGCTCTGCTGCCGTTTGCCGTCGCGCCCGGCGGCTGCGCCGACGCGGCTGTGCATCTCGGATTAAAATGGTGTTTTGGTATCGCAAGGAATAGAGAACGCAATGGCATACAAGACCATCGAATCCACGATCGGCAACACGCCGCTCGTGCAACTGCAGCGCCTGCCGGGCGCAGAGAGCGCGGCCCGCAACAACATCATCCTGGGTAAGCTCGAAGGCAACAATCCGGCCGGTTCGGTCAAGGACCGGGCTGCCATGTCGATGCTGCGCGGCGCCGAACTGCGCGGCCAGATCAAGCCCGGCGACACGCTGATCGAAGCGACCAGCGGCAACACCGGCATCGCGCTGGCGATGGCGGCGGCGATCCTTGGCTACAAGATGATCCTCCTGATGCCCGACAACCTGTCGATCGAACGCCGCCAGAGCATGGCCGCGTATGGCGCGCAGATCATCCTCACGCCGAAGTCCGGCGGCATGGAATACGCGCGCGACATGGCCGAGCAGATGCAAAAAGACGGCCAGGGCATCATCCTCGACCAGTTCGCCAACGCCGACAATCCGCGCGCGCACTACGAGAGCACCGGCCCGGAGATCTGGCGTGACACAGAAGGGCGCGTCACGCACTTCGTCAGCGCCATGGGTACCACCGGCACCATCATGGGCGTATCGCGTTATCTGAAAGAGCAGAACGAGGCCGTGCGCATTATCGGCGCGCAGCCCGAAGAAGGCTCGTCGATTCCGGGCATCCGCAAGTGGCCCGAAGCCTACCTGCCCAAAATCTATGACAAGGCGCGCGTCGATCAGGTCGAGAACGTGAGCCAGGCCGCGGCCGAGCAGATGGCGCGCCGCATGGCTGCCGAAGAGGGCATCTTCTGCGGCATCTCGGCCGCCGGCGCCTGTGAGGTGGCGCTGCGCATCGCGCAGACCGTCGAGAACGCGACCATCGTGTTCATCGTCTGCGACCGGGGTGATCGCTATCTGTCCACGGGTGTTTTTCCTGCCTGAGGCAAAGGCGCGGTCAACGCAGATACCGCGTTGGCAGCGCCCATAAAAAAAGCCGCCCGGTGCACAGGCGGCCTTCAAATCAGTCCTTGGACTGCCTAGACCTTTCCATCGGCACTGCGCCAATTTCCTTCGGTCGTCCGCCAATGCGGCGGCTCATACGCCCGCGCGGGCGTATGCACTACTGGTACAGGCTGTGCCACATGGCGACGGCCCGTTCAATCCTGGCCAGACGACAAACGCAGGCGCCGTGAAGCGCCCGGCGTTGATCAGTCCTTCATTGCCGGAACTGCGCCTTCTTTTGGCTTGAACTGCTTGTCGCTGATGCGGAATTTCGCACGGCGATCGCCCATCAGGTAGCGCAGGTCACGGATCGACAGGTCGCTCACTTCGTGCATGCGAATCAGCAGCGATGCGCCGACCGGCAGGCGGTGGTGACGGATTTTGGAAATTACCGGCGGCGCCACTTCCAGCGCGCGCGACAGCGCTGCGTCATTTTTCAGGCGCAGGTTTTCGATCAGCGTATCGAGCAGGCGATTCGGGTTGTACTGAAGCAGCTCGTCGCCTTCCGAATCGCTGTTCATATCAATGCCGACTTGGTTAGTCATGATTCATATTCCTTAGGGGTTAGTGCGGAGTCATCAACAACTACTACGTTGGAGTCCGGTTTTACTTTCGTAAATTTCTATTCAATTGTACAACTATTTCGATACCGATACTCATGAGCAAGCCGGAATCGTTTCTACTGATTCGGTTATCGTTGTCTACTTGCAACAATAGCCGCAATGCAATTCTCTCACATAGTCACTAGAAACAACTATTGTTTTTTGGTTAATCATTAGTGTACGGGCATCCAGCATTTGATGCCGCACGGTATGAAAATTGCTGACTAAATGGAAAGAAAGCGGGGAGTATGACGACATTCGTAATAAATTTACTACGAAAAATAGCAAGTGACAGGTGCATACCCCTGGGGGGTATGCAACCAAATGCTGATCGGCAATTTTGAAAGTGCGCGAGAAACTCGTTACAAAGGATTACAAAATTTCCCGCTAGGCAAGGCTGTTGGCGGGCGTTTACTCGGGTCGGGCAGAGCGCACCGCGCGCCCCAGGTCCACCACCGACATTGCATAAAAGTAACTGCGATTGTATTTGGTAATGGCGTAAAAATTATCATTGGCCACCCAGTACTCGGTCGGCTCGGCGCCGTTCTGCAGGTCGATCAAACCGTACAGATTTTCGGCCGGCAGCGGCGTGCCGGTCACCACGCCTGCGGCGCGCAGCGCTTCCGGCCGCAGCGTCGCTTCAAGGCCAAGCTCGAGCAGTGGCTCCCAGGCACGTGTCGGCGAGACATCGGCGGCATACGCGGCAGGTCCGCGGTGTTCGGCATTCCAACCGTGCTGGATCAGGAAGTTGGCGACGCTGCCGATCGCATCGACGCTGGAGCCGCGCAGATCGACGCGGCCGTCGTTGTCGAAGTCCACGCCATATTTGAGGATATTGCTCGGCATGAATTGCGGCAAGCCGACTGCGCCCGCGAACGAACCGAGCAGCGAGAACGGGTCGTAGCCGCGCTCGCGCGCCAGCACCAGCGTGCTGGCCAGCTCGTCGCGGAAGAAGGCCTGCCGCGCGGCCTGGTTTGGCGCGGCCGGATAGGCGAACGCCAGCGTGGTGAGCGAGTCGAGCACGCGGAAGCGCCCGGTGTCGCGCCCGTAGATGGTTTCGATGCCGATGATGCCGACGATGATCTCGGCCGGTACACCATACGCCGCTTCGGCGCGCTTGAGCGCCTCGGCATTGGCTTCCCAGAAGCGCACGCCGGCCCGGATCCGGATCGGCTCGATGAAGCGGGCGCTGTAGGCTTGCCAGTTCTTCGGCTTGCCTGGCGGCGCCGGCTTGACCAGCTGCACGGCCGTATCGATGTAGCGCACCTGACCGAACAGCGTCTCGAGCGCGGTGCGCTCAAAACCGTGCTGCGCGACCATTCCGTCGATGAAGTCGCGCACCGGTTGCCATTCGAGGAAGTTGACGTGCTCGTTGTCGGTATCGACCACGCTGGTCACGGCGACGCCGGCTGCAGCCACTGGCGCGGCCTTGGCGGCCGTGCGGCGTGCCTTGGACGATTTGGCCTTCGCTGCCGCTTTGGCTTTCGCGGCCTTGGCTTGCGCGCTGCGCGCCTGGGTATCGGAAGAAGGGGCGGCGAGCGCATCGCCATGCGCGCTGGCGGCAAGCGCGAGCGCGGCGAACAGGGTAACGATTAATTTCATCTGACTTGCGACAATAGACTTTTCAAGGTGGCGTGGAGCCGGGGATCGGCTGCGGGCGCTGCGTAGCGCCAGGCGCTGTAACGACGCAGGAAGGCGATGGCCGCCTCGCGGGCGGCGGGCGCCAGGGCCTGCGCGCCAGGCGCGGTGGCGAGGATGCGCGCCGCGTAGGCGCTTGGCCCTTCGTCTTGTGCGCGCGGCAGGCCGGCCTGGCCCAGACGTTTGCACAAGGTCGAGTATAGAGCATCGATCGGGTCGATTTCGCGACGGTGCCGCAAAATTTTCATCCCCCACCAGGCCAATCCGGCCAGCACCAGCACAACGCCGAACGGCCAACCGAGCAACCTGTCCTGCAAGCCTTGCACGACGCTGTGCTGGCGTTCCGGCGTGTAGTTCAGCACCCACTGGTTCCAGCCGTTGTTGAGCGCGCCCATCGCGTTGCGCACGTCGGCCAGCCAGGCGCCGGCGTCAAGCCCGAACGGATTCGCGCCGCGCAGCGCCTCGATGCCGAACGGCGCGGGCCGCTCCGTGGCACGGTTGGTCCCGGTCCGCACGCGCTCCGGTGCCACCGCCGCCGTCGGATCGACGCGCAACCAGCCGCGGCCTGCGATCCAGACTTCGGCCCAGGCGTGGGCGTCCGACTGGCGCACCGTCATGAAGCCGTCGATGGGATTGAGTTCGCCCCCCTGGTAGCCGGTCACGACGCGCGCCGGCACGCCGGCCGCGCGCATCAGGAACACGAACGCGCCCGAGTAATGTTCGCAAAAGCCGGAGCGCGTCCCGTACAGGAATTCGTCGACCGAATGGCGCCCGAGCAGGGGCGGGGCCAGCGTGTATTCGAACGCTTGCTCGCGGAACTGGCGCAGCACGGCATCGACCCGCGCGGCCGGGTCGCCCAGCGCGCGCAAGGCCATGCCGGCAGCCAGCGCACGCGGGTTGAAGCCATACGGCAGCAACAGCCAGCGGTTGGTATCGGCGAGGACAGGACCATTTTGCAGCGCATACTCGACGTGCGAGCTGGCGCGGTAGCGCACGCGGCTCGCCAGCGGCGCGTCGGCCGTCAGTTCGAACTGCGGCGAGATGCGCAGCTCGTGGCCCGGCACGACGGGCAGTTCGCCCGGCATCTCGAGCGCGAACACCCAGCGCGACTGCGACGGTTCGAGCGTGACTTCATAGTCCAGCCCCGGTCCGCCAACCGACAGGCGCAGATTGCGGCCCGACGCGGTGTTCTCGCCCCGGCGCCAGGTCAGGCCATCGAAAGCGTCGAGCACCGGGCCGCGCCAGTACAACTGGGGCGCCAGCGGCGGGGGGCCGAAGAAGCGCACGCGAAACGCCGGTTCTTCCGACAGCGCCAGGTTCGACATCTGGCCCGGCGCCATCTGGTCCGACAAGCCCGAGGTGCCGGCGCCGGGCCCGCCCGGCATGCTCCACAGCGGCCCCTGGATGCGCGGGAACACGACAAACAGCGCGATCGCGATCGGCGCCGCAAAGGCCAGCATGCGCGCGGCCATCGCCAGGCGCGTGCGCAGCGGCGGCACGGCGCCGGTGAACTGGAACGACAGCTGCGCGGCCAGCAGCAGCAGCACCGACGCGATCATCATGATGGCGGTGCCGATGCCCTGCGCGTAGAAGAAGTTGGTCAGCACCAGGAAGAAGCACAGGAACACCACGACGAACAGGTCGCGCCGCGCGTGCATCTCGAGCATCTTGAAGGCCACCAGCAGCACCAGCATCGCCACGCCGGCGTCCTTGCCGAGCAGCGTGTCGTAGCTGTATTGCACGCCCACCATGGCGGCGATCGCGATCGGCAGCAGCACGATGGCTTTGGGCATGCGCTTGCCGCGCAGCGTGATGGCGGCGCGCCAGGCCAGCGTGGCCGCGCACAGCAGCGACACCCACCACGGCAGATGCAGCGCGTGGGGTGCCAGCACCAGCACCGCGCTGGCGAGAAGCAGCAGCGTATCGGCCTTGTCGCGTGGCAGTGGGGTACGCAAGAATGTCATGCGGGGCCCTCGATGCCGTACAAGGCCAGCGCGCGCAGGCACGCTGCCTGGTGCGCCGCGCCGCTCCCCGCGTCGATGCGTACGGGGCCAAGGTGGAAGGCGTAGGGCAGGGCGCGGCTTTCCGCTTCCAGCACCCAGCGCGTCAGGCGCGCCAGGCGCAGTTCGACGTCGAGCGTGCGTGGCAGGCGGTCGAAGTCGAGCACCAGTTCGTCGCCGCCACCGCCTTCAAAGTGTTTCGTCACCAGTTGGCCGCCGATGCTCGGATCGAGCCGCGCGATCTGGCGCCAGGCCATCTGGCGCGGCGAGTCGCCCGCCTGGTAATTGCGCACGCCCGCAAAATCGTCATGGCCGGCCGTGCGCACGCTGTTGCCGCCGCCGCCCTGCAGCGGCAGGCCGGGCGCGCCGTCTTCGGGGCGCGGATAGACCAGCACTTGCGTGGCTGGCCGCCAGTAACTCCAGGCGACGAACAGGCCGAGGGGAAAGCGCGTCGACAGTGTCACGCGCCCCGGCGCCGCCCAGCCGCGCTCGCTGGTCGGCAGCGTGAGCGTGACGGTGGCTTGCGTGCCGGCGGCGATGTCGGCGACGTGGCGTGCCTCGGGCCAGTCGGCAAAGTCGGCCCGCACGGCGTAGCGCGCCAGGCGCGTGCGGTTGATGACCTGCAGCTCGAACTGCGCGACCTCGCCTGCAAACACGGGCGCCGTGCGGCCCTGTTGCAGGCGCAGCTGCGCCAGATTGCGGTAGGTGGCGACCATGTCGACCAGTGTGCATGACAGTGCCAGAAAGGTCAGGCCGAAGCCCAGGCCCAGCGCGTAATTGACCGAGCCGACCAGCAGCACCGCCAGCAGCAGCACGAACCCAAGGCCGGCGCGCGACGGCACGATGAACACGCGGCGCTGACTGATAATGACCTCGCCCGCATCGAGCGCGCCGCCGCGCGGCAGCCATGCACCGGTCGTGCGGCGCAACCAGCTCCGGAGCGCCAGCGCCATCAGACCGGGACCGCCTTTTGCAGTTGCAGCACCAGGTCGCGGCTGGCCAGTGCGGTGCCGTGCGCGGCGCGTACTGGCCGCAGACGGTGCGCGCAGACCGGCACCAGCACGGCCTGGATATCTTCGGGGATCACGTGATCGCGCCCTTCGAGCGCGGCCCAGGCACGTCCGGCCTGCAGCAGCGCGATCGCGGCGCGTGGCGACAGGCCCTCGGCGAACATGCCGTTCTGACGCGACGCCTGTGCCAGCGCCTGTACATACGTGATCAGGGCGCCGGACGCGTGAATCGTGCGCAGCTGATGCCGGGCAGCGGCCAGTTCGGCGGCCTGCATCGCCGGCTGCAGGGTCTTGAGCATCGCGCGCCGGTCTTCGCCCATCAGCAGTGCGCGTTCGGCGGCGGCGTCCGGGTAGCCCAGCGTCAGGCACATCAGGAAGCGGTCGAGCTGCGACTCGGGCAGCGGGAACACGCCGACCTGGTTGGCCGGGTTCTGCGTGGCGATGACAAAGAACGGTTCGGGCAGGGCGCGCGTGACGCCGTCAGCCGAGACCTGGTGTTCTTCCATCGCTTCGAGCAGACCCGACTGGGTCTTGGGCGTGGCGCGGTTGATCTCGTCGGCCAGCAGCACCTGCGTGAAGATCGGGCCCGGATGGAACACGAACTCGTTCTTTTCGCGCTCGTAGATCGAGATGCCGGCGATGTCGGCCGGCAGCAGGTCGCTCGTGAACTGGACGCGGTTAAAGCGCAGACCCAGCGAAATGGCCAGCGCGTGCGCCAGCGTGGTCTTGCCAACGCCCGGCAGGTCGTCGAGCAGCAGGTGGCCGCCGGCCAGCAGGCAGGTCAGGGCCAGGCGCACTTGCTGGTCCTTGCCGACCACCACCTCGTTGACCTGGCGTGCGACGGCGTGCAATTTGTTGAACATGGTTGGGCTTTACGTTATTCAGTACATGGAACAGGTCGTCGTACCCGACGTCGTATGGCATGATTGACAAGGCGGCACGGCAGTCCACTGGCCTGGCGTGGTAGATTAGCGTCATTGGCAATCTTCATACGTCGACAGCAACAAGCCGTCCCAAGGGATTCTATGCGAGAACGGCGCGGCAAGGTGTGAATGGATGGGCACAGGCGGAGACCGAGCATCATGAGTACAGCGATTTACAGCCACCCCGACTGCCTGCGGCACGAGATGGGCGATTGGCACCCCGAGTCCCCGGCGCGCCTGCGGGCGATCGACGACCAGCTGATCCTGGCGCGCCTGGATGGTCTGATCGAGCAGCGCAGTGCGCCGCTGGCCGACACCGCGCAGATCCTGCGCAATCACACGGCAGGCGCGCTGGCGCTGGTGCGCGACCACGTGCCGGCCACGCCGGGCGACTACTATCCACTTGACGGTGACACGCTGCTCAATCAGCACAGCTATCAGGCGGCGCTGCGCGCGGCCGGCGCCGCGGTGGCCGCAACTGACGACGTCATCGCGGGCACGGTGACCAACGCCTTTTGCTCGGTGCGCCCGCCGGGCCACCACGCCACGCCGACCGAGCCGATGGGCTTTTGCCTCTTCAACAACGTGGCCATCGCCGCGCGCCACGCGCTCGAGGCCCACGGGCTGGCGCGTGTGGCGATCATCGATTTCGATGTCCATCACGGCAACGGCACTGCCGACGCGTTCAAGGACGATCCGCGCGTGCTGATGGCGAGCTTCTTCCAGCACCCGTTCTTTCCGTACACCGAGCCCGAGCCGATCACGGCCACGTGCGTGAACGTGCCGGTGCCGGCGCGCTGCGACGGCGACACCGTGCGCCAGCTGGTGCTGGAGCAGTGGCTGCCGGCGCTGCATGCCTTCAAGCCGCAGATGATTTTTGTGTCGGCCGGTTTCGACGGCCATCGCGACGACGACATGGGCGGCATCGGGCTGGTCGAGGCGGACTACGCGTGGATCACGCGGCAGATCCTGGCGGTGGCCAACCAGCACGCCGGCGGGCGGATCGTCAGCTGTCTTGAAGGCGGTTACGAGTTGTCGTCGCTGGGGCGCAGCGTGGTGGCGCACCTGAAGGTGCTGGCCGATCTCGAATAGTCGGGGAACCGCAGCGGCATTCTGCTCTCTAACGTAGCACCGGCGTAGCACCTGCACACGCCGGGCAGCGAGGAGACCAGCATGAAGCACCGCCGCATCCCGTACGCCCTCTACGTCCTTTGCACCTTGTGCCTGCTGTTGGCCAGCACCGTGGCGGGCGCCACCAACTACACGCTGTGGATCAACGGCCGTCACAGCGGCGGCGCGCCCGGCAACTACAGCGACTTTCGCTACTGGGGCCCGGCCACTACCCCTGCGGGCATCAACAAGCAGGCGGTCAACTGGGATGGCCGCAGCAGCATCGCGTCGCAAAGCGGCCGCGTGCGCGCTGCGCTCGACTGCTTCTGCACGGGCCAGAACTGGTGCTATATCGCCGCCTACAGCGCCGGTGACCTGCTGCTCGGGTACACACTGGCCAACTACGGCGGTTCGACGCGCGCCGTCACCGACGCCAGTGCGAACGCCAACGGCGTGTGCGCCGCCAACGGCGCTATGCAGACCGGCTGGAACCTCAAATGGGTGCGTGTCGCGGCCGGCGCGGCGGGCGGCTCCGAGCTCGCCAACGCCGGTGCCTGGACCACCTCCGAGCCACTCGTGCAAGACCTCAAGACCAGTACCGCGCGCGCCATGTACAACCATAACGACACCCGCAACGTCTGGTTCTACCGCTACGCCGGCGCGCGCGGCACGGCGTACTCTTTCCTGTTGCCGGGCCAGGACGACGAGGTGGTGGCATATCACAGCAGCGGCGGCGTGGCCGGCAATGCGGGCCGTGCGCTGTGCAATCCGGGCGACTGGCTGTGTGACGACCTGCGCCTGGGCACCGCGCCGAACCAGGGCGGCAGCGTCAAGTGGAGCTGGCACTCGGTCGTATTCCGCGACGACGGTGAAGGCTTCAATCACTATGGCGACGGCAACTGGGCTGGCGTCATCGGGGTCGTCCGTGCGGCGATGGTCGATACGGCCAACTAGGCCGCGACCGTTCTGGCTGGCGCGGCGCGCCGTCATTGCCGCTACGGCTCTGCTTGCATGTCTGCTGGCGGCATGGCTGCTGGCCGGCCTGCTGCGCGCGGCCGATCCGGCGCCGGCGCTTGCTGCACCGGCGCCGCTGGCCGGCCTGCATTTTTTTGGGCCGGTGCCGATCATGCCTTCTGCTGGCGAAGAGCGTACCGCGCATCGTCGCCAGCTTGCCTGGCAGCTTCGCTTAACGCAGCACACCTACTGTAGCTACCTCCAGCAAACCCGCTACCCGCACACATCGCGCCCGGCCGGGCAGCATCCCGACCAGCTGTATCCGAACCAGCCGGTGCGCGAATCGAACCCGCTGCGCGTCCAGGGCGGCGACAGCGATCCGGCCGTGCTGGTGCAGAGCGCGCAGTCGCGCGTCTATCTGGCGGCGGGCGAGACGGTGGCGTTCTCGCTGCGCGCCGTCGATGCTCAAGGCGTGGCGCTGCCACTGGTGGTCTCACGCGCGCTGGCCCAGGGCATGGCCGCGCCGGGGACGCGCGCTGCGCCCAGCGTGACGCTGGTGTTTGCACAGGACGGCGACGACTGGCGCGCCACGTTCGCGCCGCATGCGGGCGCGCTGGCGCGCTTTCACGGCACCATCCGCAGCGAAGTGCGCTTCAGCGCTGGCGGCCGCACGGGCATCGTGTGGTTCGATGTGATCTACTCGCCCGAACTGCCGGCCATCTGGAGCGGCGCCCCGCATGAAGCGATCGGCCAGGACGCGCTCGAATTCACGCTGCCACTCGACGTGCGCATCGCTGGCCGCTACGTTGTCAGCGGCCGCATCGACGACGCGCTGGGGCGCCCGTTCGCGCTGGCGAGCTTCAACGAGCTGCTGGGGCAGGGCACGCAGGCGGTACCCTTGCGCGTGCACGGCAAGCTGCTGCACGACGCCAACCCCAGGCCGTTATTGCCACTGGTGCTGCGCGACGTCGAAGGCTATCTGCTGCGCGAGAATGCCGACCCGGACCGGCTGCTGCTGGCGCGCCGCGAGGGCCCCGTGCTGGTCAGCCGCACGCTGTCGTTGGCAGGCGTGCCCGATCGCGAGTGGCAGAGCGAGGAACGCAGCCGCTACCTGGCCGAGTATGCGAAAGACCGCTCGGCGGCGCGCGACCGCTTATCGGCGTTCGATCCGGCCGCCACGTTGCCGCCCGCCGCATGCAGCGCAGCGGGTCCGCTTCAGTAAGGCACCAGCGGCAACTCGACCAGCGCAGATACCACGATGGCGCAGCACAGCAAGCCGACGCCATACCAGCGTGCCATCGATCGTTTCAGTCTGTCCCGTGCGCGCATATGTCGTCTCCGCTGCGTCCTGCCACCACCTGTGGTCAAGGGCCAGTGTGCACGCCGAATATGTCAACAGTGTTGCAACGGGTCAACGTCATGCAGAAGAGAAAGGCCGACTGTGGCGGGTTCGCGACGCCAGCGTGCGCCACCAGCGTAAAATAGCACCTTGAACGAAAGATAAAGAAAGCAATAGCATGTCGATACAATGGTTCCCGGGCCACATGAATGCGGCCAAGAAGGAAGCGGCCGAGCAGATGGAGAACATCGATCTGGTGATCGAAGTCCTCGATGCACGCCTGCCCGAGGCGAGCTGCAACCCACTGGTGGACCAGCTGCGCAAGTTCCGCCAGCGTCCCAGCCTCAAAATCCTGAACAAGATCGATCTGGCCGATCCGGTCGCTACCGCCGCCTGGAAAGCCTATTACGATGCGCAGGATGGCGTCACGGCCTACCCGATGACGACCAAGAAGCCGGCTGACGTCGCCCGCATCCCCGATCTGGCCCTGTCGCTGGCGCCGCACCGCGGTGTGCCGACGAAGCCGCTGCGCATCATGATCATGGGCATCCCCAACGTCGGCAAGTCGACGTTGATGAACGCGCTGCTGAAAAAACGCGTGGCCAAGGTGGGCGACGAGCCGGCCGTGACCAAGGTCCAGCAGCGCCTGTACCTGAACAAGAACGTGGTCCTGGTCGACACGCCCGGCATGCTGTGGCCAAAGATCGCCATGGCCAGCGATGGCCTGATGCTGGCGGCCAGCCACGCGATCGGCACCAATGCGCTGGTCGAAGAAGAAGTGGCCGAATACCTGGGCGAGCTGCTGCTGCAGCGCTACCCGCACCTGCTCACCGCGCGCTATGGCCTGAAAACAGATGGCATGGATGGCGTGGGCGTCATCGAAGGCGTGGCGATGCGCCGTGGCTTCCGTGTGCGCGGGGGCGAGTACGACTACGAAAAGGCAGCCCACTCGCTGCTGCAGGATTACCGCCAGGGCGCCCTTGGCCGCATCAGCCTGGAAACGCCGGTTTCGCGCGCGGCCAGCCTGGCCCTGCACGCGGCCGAGGTCGCCGAGAAAGCCCGCCTGGCGGCCGAGAAGCTGGCCGCCAAGCTCGAAGAGCAGTCGCGCGGCAAGCGCGGCAGCTGATCACGCCCGGGCGCGTGCCGACACGGTATAATCGCGCCGTTTTGGTGCTCTCGCGCGCCCTCCAGTGCGCGAAGTTAAACGGGAAACACGACAGGGCTGCGCCACGCGCGGTTCTGGAAGTGTGCTGCCCCCGCAACGGTCGACAAGCGCCGCGTCCGCACATCCTGCGCCGCGGCAGACAATCTCGATAACCACTGTCCGCACGACAGGAAGGTGAGGGCGTCTCGCTTGCCAGCCCGGATACCGGCCAGGACAGGTGGAGGCGCCATGCGCCTCCTTCGACGCCGGGCTGCGGGGACGCAGCGGGGCGCCCCTTACCGAGAACACACTCATCATGATTTTTGCAGCTCCTGCGCGCCGCGCGCCCCTCGCCGTGGCGTGCGCCTTCGCCGTTTCGACCTTTGCCACCATCGCTGCAGACGCTACTGCGCAAGAGCCGCTGGCGCCGGTCGTCGTCACCGCCGCCCGCTTCCCCGCCAGCGCGACGCCAATCGGCGCCACCG
This sequence comes from Massilia sp. MP_M2, assembly GCF_039123635.1. Lineage (NCBI taxonomy): Bacteria > Pseudomonadati > Pseudomonadota > Betaproteobacteria > Burkholderiales > Oxalobacteraceae > Massilia > Massilia sp. MP_M2. The sequence goes on along the minus strand of NZ_JBCHJF010000001.1, from coordinate 200,369 downwards.
TGATCACCGCCGACCAGATCCGCAGCGCCGGCGTGGCCGACGTGAATGCGGCGATCCGCAAGATCGGCGGCGTCTTCGGTCGCCAGAGCCTGGATGGCTCGCCCGACTTCAGTCTCGACCTGCGTGGTTTCGGCACCAACAGCGCGCAGAACGTGGTGGTGATGGTCGACGGCGTGCGCCTGAACGAAAATGAGCTGGCCAACACCGTGCTCTCGAGCATTTCGATCGACACGGTCGAGCGCATCGAGATCACGCGCGGCGGCAGCAGCGTCCTGTATGGCGACGGCGCGACCGGCGGCGTGATCCAGATCTTCACCCGCCGTCCAGCCGGCAGCGGCACGCGCGGTTCGCTGTTTGCCGAAGCCGGGCGCTTCGATGCCCTCGACCTGCGCGCCTCGATCGCGCATGGCGCCGGCCCATGGTCGTTCGACGCCGCCGTGACCGACCGCCGCACCGACAACTACCGCGACAACAACAAGTACGAGCAGACGAGCTTCAGCGGCGGCGTGCAATATGCGTACGCTTCGAACGGCCGCGCTGGCCTGCGCTTCGAGAGCTCGCGCTCGGACGCGCGTTTTCCGGGTTCGCTGAACGAGGCGCAATTCCAGGCCAACCCGACCCAGAGCAACACGCCGGGCGACTTCGGCTCGCTCGACACCGACCGCATCAGCGCCTTCGTCGAACACCGCATCGGCACCATCGAACTGGCAGCCGAACTGTCGCACCGCGCGCGCGATGTGAAGTCGACCTACAGCGGGTTTGGTTCGCGCTACGAGGCCGAGCAGACCCAGTTCTCGCCGCGCCTGCGCCACACCGCCATGCTCGGCGACAAGCGAAACGAATTTGTCACAGGCATCGACCTGACCCGCTGGGATCGCCAAGTGACGTCGAGCTTCTCGGCCGGCGACGCCACGCAGGATTCCAAGGCGATCTACGTGCGCGACGAACTGACCTGGAACGCGCCACACAATGCGCGCCTGGCCGTCGGCGCGCGCCATGAACGTTTCGACAAGGACTACACCGACCCGCTCGCCTTCACCGCCCCGGAAGAGACCGAGCAATCAAGCAATGCCTTCACGCTCGAAGGCAGCGTTGATGTCGCGCGCGAGGTGACCGTGTTTGCAAAAGCGGGCCGCAGCTACCGCATCGCCAATATCGACGAAAACTCCTACCGTTCCACGACAGGCGTGCTGGCGCCGCAAACCTCGCGCGACCTGGAGCTGGGCGTCGCGGTTGGCAATGACGCGCGCAAGGCCACGGCCTGCGTATTCCATCACCGCCTGACGAACGAAATCTTCTTCGACCCGACGCTGGCCGGCGGTTTTGGCAGCAACACCAACCTCGACCCGACCCGGCGCCAGGGTGTCGAATTCGAAGGCAACGCGCTGCTGGCGACTAACTTGCGCGTGACCGGCGCCTGGCAGTACGTGCAATCCGTCTTCCGTGATGGCCCGAACGCCGGCCGCGAGATGGTGCTGGTGCCGAAACATGTCGTGACGACGCGCCTGGCCTGGACGCCCGGCAATGGCCAGAGCGCCGATGTGGGCGCGCAGTGGGTGGCGAGCCAGCGTTTTGGCGATGACTTCGCCAATCGTTGCAGCGCGCGCGTGCCGTCGTACACGACGGTCGACGCCCGCTATGCGCGCCGCTTCGGCCCATGGGAAGCGTCGGTATCGGGCCTGAACCTGCTCGATCGCCAGCACTACAGCTACGCGTTCAGCTGCCGCGCCGGCATTTACCCGAGCGATGGCCGCCAGTTGAAAGTGTCGCTGCGCTACGACTTCTGATCCATCGTTTGCCGGGCGCGGGTGGCTGATGTATTTGCATGCATGTTTCAGCGGTAAGCAAATGCAATAAATCGCGCCCTGCAGACAGGGGAACGGCAAAAAGTGGTAATCTCGCGATCGTTCGCTCAATCATATATGTGGAAGGATGTTATGCGCACTCTGCGTTTTGCCCTCGTTGCTGCCGCCCTGGTTGCCGGTTTCGCCAATGCTTCGCCGACTGATCCACGCGTCGGCGCCGAATACACCGTGCTGGCCGCGCCGCAGCCGACCCAGACCGTTGGCAAGAAGGTCGAAGTCGTCGAATTCTTCGCCTACCACTGCGGCGCCTGCAATGCATTCGAGCCGACGCTCAATGCATGGATCAAGAAGCAGGGCGACAACATCGTGATGCGCCGCGTCCCGTTGCCGTTCCAGGGCGCGAGCGACCCGGAAGCACGCCTGTTCCTGACGCTCGACGCCATGGGCAAGCTGGAGCAGTACCATGACCGCGTGTTCCGCGCCGTGCACGTCGAGCGCAAGCGCCTGATGAAGGATGACGACATCATTGCGTGGGCAACCTCGAACGGGCTCGACAAGGCCAAGTTCATGGAAGCGTGGAACTCGTTCGGCGTGCAAACCAAGCTCAAGCGCCTGCCGGCAGTTGCCGAAGCGTACAAGGCCAGCAGCACTCCAACCGTCGTGATCGACGGCAAATACGTCGTCTCGCCAGCCACCGTGGCGCAGTCGAACAAGATCCAGGACATGGGCCAGCTGATGACGGCCACTGGCCAGGTCCTCGATGCACTGGTCACGAAGGCAGCCCAGACCAAATGACCAACGACGTCGAACGCGACATCCTCAAGATCTACGAAGGGTCACGGCCCAAAGAGGAAGAGCTGTTTGAGACCAGCCGCGTGAACCATGTTGCGTGGTCGCTGGTGGCGATCTTCGCCATGGCGACCATCTGGCTCTCCATCGCGCTGGTCAATGCGGAGAATCAGCGTCATGCGCTGGCGACGAACAAATGTCCTGACCTGGTATTCAAGTCGGGATTTGACAAGGCATGCCTGGTCACGGTGGATTCGCGCGATCACTGGTGGGAACACCTCTGGTTCGGCGTGATGAATGTGCGGCCTGCTCCGCATAATGTTGGCAAGTGAGTTGGCAAATGCGTTGGCAACTGAGCTAGGCAAGCAAGCCAGGCACTACCAAAACGGCGCCCCATGGGCGCCGTTTTGTCATTCTGCCGTCGATACAGCGTAGGCGCAGCGCCGCGCGCCATGCAACTGATGCTCGATGCGGATCACCTTCACGGTCGGTCCCAATACGCGCGCGAACACGTCGAGTTCCGAGCGGCAAAAGTCCTGGCACATGCGTGCTGCGGCGCAGATCGGGCAATGGTTTTCTATTAACAGCACGCTGCCGTCCGGTTGCGGCTGCGCCTCGGCCATATACCCCTCTTCATCGCGCACGGCGGCCAGCGCCGCGACGCGCGTTGCCAGTGGCGCTCCGGCACCCGCGTCATCGAGCCGGCTGCGGTACAGCGCTTCGCTCGTCTGCTCACGCGCAACGATCAGGCGTTCCATCGCGGCCGGTCCGAACAGCCTCTGCACCTGCCCGATCAAGTCAACCGTGAGCTCGGCGTGACGATCCGGAAAGCGTGCTTGCCCGGCCTGGCTCAGGTGCCAGCGCCGCACCGGGCGCCCGACCTTGCCCCCGCTGTCCTCGCACTCGACCAGGCCCTTTCCGAGCGCGCTCTCCAGATGGCGCCGCACGCCCATCGAGGTCAGATCGAGTTGTCCGGCCAGTGCCTGTGCGGTCTGAGGGCCGCGCATTTTCAGCTGCATCAGGATGCGTTCCGAGGTGTTCATGGGGTCTCCAGTCGTTGATGCATACTGCGCATACTCCAGCGCCGCAGTGCCATCGCCGCCCAGGCCGCCAGCACGCCGCCGACGACCAGCACCAGCCGGGTGTCGATCAGCGTCAGCACGGCGCCCAAGAGCGCCATCAGGATATTGGCCAGGCAAAAAATGGTCGACAGCAGCGCCATGACCGACCCCTGACCGTGGGCCGCAAACTCGTCGGCCGCCCAGGTTTGCAGCGCCGTGTTGTAGAACGCGTGTGGTACGCCGAACAGGACGATGCCGGCAATCCCGATCCACAGGTTGCCAAAGCCCACGCACAGGATCGTGGCGGCGCCCACGCCCGCATACCAGGCAGCGCGCCGGCGGCCTTCCACCAGACTGGCGTGGCCGGCGAACAGCGCGGCGGTCGTCATCAATGCGCACATGCCCATGTTTACGAGCGAAATTTCGCGCGCATCGTAGCCGCCTATATCAACCAGCCATAACGGGAAGTACTGGTACAGCGACGCGACGCCACAGCAATAGCCCAGGTGGACGATGAACAGCGTGCGCAGCGGGCCGTGACGCAGCAGTGTCAGCGCGTGGCGTTCCCGCGCCACCGTCCACCAGCGCAGGCCGTGCGTGGCGGGCGGCGTGGCGGGAATCGTCAGGAACACGCAGAGCGTACCCAGGAGCAGGGCGACGGCGGCGATCCCGAACGGCACCTCGGCGCCCAGCGTCATCGTGAAGCCGCCCAGCAGAGGGCCGACCAGCCAGCCGAGGTTGAAGGAACCATTCAGCCACGACAGCGCGTGATTGCGCATCGGTCCCTTGATGCGCTCGATCAACAGGGCGCGCATCACGGCGCCATTGCCTTCGAGCAGGCCGGTGAAGAAGCGCGCCGCCAGGAACAGCAGATACGACTCCATCACCATCGCCACGGCGGTCAGCAAGTGGCCGATCGCCGCGCCGACGGTCGTCAGCAGCAGCGCGCGACGCCGGCCGAAACCATCGGACAACGGCCCCAGCACGGCGCTGCCGATCAGCAGGCCGAGCGGATTGATCATCAGGGCAATCCCCAATAGCAGCTTGGGCGGCAGTCCCAGAAAGCTGTTGAGCCCATGGACGCTGCCATCGGCGAACAGGGGAGCGAGCATCGGATAGGGCAGCGAGGCGCCGACCGTCGACAGCAGGGCCAGAGCGCATAGGGTGAGGATAAGGAAACGCTGGTTCATGATGGCGCGGAAAGAATGTCAACGCGCCGAGCTTACGCCCGGCCAACTAATAAGTAAACGAAAGTGTTTATTTATTTGAGTGCTTGCGGTAATCGCACCACGAAGCGCGCGCCGCCAAGCGGCGAGGTGTCGGTGCTCAGGGCGCCGCCATGCAGGACCACCGCCTTGCGCGCGATCGACAGGCCGAGGCCAAAGCCGCCCGTGGCGCGGTCGCGGCTGCGGTCGAGCCGGTAGAACGGCTCGAACACCTTGTCGCGCTCGGCCTCGGGAATGCCGGGGCCATCGTCGTCGACAGCAATCTCGATGCCGGCCGGTCCCCGTGCGGCCGATAGCACGACCCGGCTGCTTGCATATTTCTGGGCATTGCGCAGCAGGTTGCCGATGGCGCGCGCCAGCAGGCGGGCATCGGCGTCGATGGTGCCGAGCCCGTCCTCGTACTGGCAGCGGACCTCTTGGGGCGACGGCGGCAGCGTGGCGCAGCAGTCGCGCAGCAGCGCCTCGAGATCGACCGTGGCGCCCTGCAGCGTGCCGGCGCCGTCGAGTTTGCTCATATCGAGCAGCTCCTTGACCAGGTCGTTCAGCTCGCGCACATCGCCCTCCAGCGCGGCGATGCGGCGGCGCTGGTCCGGGTCGTTGGCACGCGCATCGAGCAATTCGAGGCCGAATTCCAGGCGCGCAATCGGCGTGCGCAGTTCGTGCGAGACCGAATGCAGCAGGCTGCGCTGCGCGCCCATCAAGGCCTCGATGCGCCTGGCCATATCGTTGATGCGTTCGGCCAGCGGATAGACGATCTCCGAGCGTTGCAACTGCGCGCGCACCGACAGCTTGCCGGCGCCGAATTCGTCGGCCATGCGCGACAGCGATTGCAGCGCGCGCCAGTGCGAGCGCGACCAGAGCGCAATCGGCAGCAGCAGGGCGAGGGCGACGATAACGAAGCGCAGCAGCTCCATCGTGAGCTCCTTGCCGATATCGATCGGCAGGTTCTGTGCATGCAGCACGTCGTCGTTGCTGCCGATATAGCGCTCGCCCGCCAGGTCGACGCGCCGGTACAGGGCGCGCTCGCCGATGTCCAGCACAATCGCGCCACGATCGAGCGCCGCGCGCCGGGCGCCATCGAACCGGGCGCGCGCGGCGGCCAGCGGCAGCAGGTCGTAGCGCACCGGCGAGACTTCGCGCACCTTGTTCAGGCGCGTGAGCCACTCGTCGCCGGGCGCTTCATCCACGTAGTGTTCGATCAGGAAAATCTGCCCCGCAGCCTGGCGCCGTGCAATGTCTTCCAGCGGATCACCGAACAGTCTTGCAAAGGCAAAGTAGATGAGGAATGTGGCGACCGTGATCGACAGCATGACGAACACGAAGAACCGGAAAAATAGGCGGTTCACGGGCGCATTCCGGTTGACTGTCGGTGATGAAGCGTGGCCAAAAGCATGGTTTCTCCTGAGCCCAAGATTGTACAGCGGCAAAGGTTCAACGGTCAGCCTGCATGCCGGTGCACGCGCGCGGCCTTACAAATTGACGACAATTGGTGGACATCTGAAGGGTGATTCACGGCGGCGCAACGCTTACCATCAGTTGCATCATCAGGTTTTCCGTTTGCCCACTGATGCGCGAGTGTCAGTGGGTTTTTTTAGTTGTACCAGACCGAAAGCGTCTGCGTTGTCACCATGTGATTGGGAGAGCGAAGCTTGCTCGACGTAAAATATCAGCATACGAACTCCCGGAACGCCATCACGATGAAACAGTTCTTCGCCCTGGCCCTCGCTGCAGCAAGTGGTGCTGCGAGCGCGCAGACGCCGGCCACCAACCCGATGCCCGACGGCAGCCACGATATGTATGTGGGGCTGGGCGCGGTGTCGCAGGCACGCTATGAAGGCGCGGCAAACACGAAGACATCGGTCTTGCCGGTGCTGCAGGTACAGTGGAGCAATGGTGTGTTCATGTCCGGCATGAGCGCCGGGATGCATCTGTCGACCGATCCCACGTTTGAGTATGGGCCATTGGTATCCCTGCACGCCAGCCGCGACGAGTCCGGCTCTGGTGGCATCGTCGATGGCGTTGGCGTGGCGACCATGCTGCCGCTGGCGGCGCGCATGCGGCGCGATAACCCCCTGGCCGGCATGCCGGACGTGGATGCCCGCGTCGAAGGCGGCGCCTTCCTGAACTATTACCTGAACCCGGCCTGGCGTCTCACCAGCAGTGTGCTGATCGGCTCTGGCAGCGGGCGCGACGGTGCACGCATGGCGCTGGGCGTGCAGCGTCTGGCCGTGGCCATTGCGCCGCAGCACGCGATTTCGTTCAATGCCGGGCTCACGCTGGTCAACCGCCACTACAACCAGAGTTATTTCGGCGTGAGCGAGAACGAGGCCTGGGTCAGCGGCAATGCCGTGTACCGGCCCGGGGGCGGCCTGAAGGATGTGCACGTCGGCGCGCGCTGGAACTGGGCGCTCGGTCCGTCTTGGATGCTCACCACCAATGTCCAAGCGACGCGCCTGATCGGCACCATTCGCCACAGCCCGCTCGTCGAGCGGCCCACCAACGTGACGGTTTCGACCGCCTTCGCTTACCGCTTCTGATGATGCAACGCGTACACCTTTCCGCCTGCGTGACCCTGCTGCTGACGGCAGGCGTTGCCGTCGCGCAGGCGCGTGTCGACGAATGGGTGAGCTACCGGGATGCCTACCGCGCGATGGTGGTATTCGACAAATATGGCGGGCCCAAGCATCTGCTGCACAATCAGCTGCAGGTGCGTCCGCGCGCCAAGGGCATGCTGGACGACGGCGCGAGCCTGCTGATCAAGGGCCGCACGCTGCAGACCAGCCTGGCGCTCGATCCGTTGGGCCGTACCACGCTGCCGCTGCTCAAGGCCGCCTACGACGAGAACGCCGTACTGGCACCCAGCCGGCCCCTGGGTGGCTTCACGGTGCGTCCGCGCATCTCGCTGGCGCTGCGCGCCGACGGTGCTTACGACGCGACCGAATTGCGCGCCGCCTGCGAGCAGGCGCTGGGCTATGCCCGCCACGGCGACGCCTCGGCGCGCAGCCAGACCTGCGTTGGCGTGCGGCTGGTATTTTCGAAGACGAGTCCCGCTGCCGGCGCCCGGGTCCGGGCCGGCAGCGCCGAGACCGTCCTGCCGGTCACGCGCGCGCCCGCATTTGCCGGCGACATCGATGACGATTTCCCGGTCGTGAGCTACCGCTTCGCGCCAACAGACGCGGCCCAGCTCGTGACATACAACGCGCCGCTGGCGATCTTGCCGGTGTTCGAATAAGCGCCAACGGACTCGTGACCGCCTTGCGTGCCACATCGCCGTCAACTCCAGCTGTCTTAGTTGAACCGCATTACTGCTGTGGCAGGGGTTTTTATGGGGGCGCCGTCAATTCCAGGCCGACGGCGAGAACAGATAACCCTCGCCCCAGACCGTCTTGATCTTTTCGGAGTCGGCATCGTCGAATTTGCGGCGCAGTTTCGAGATGCAGTTGTCGATACTGCGGTCGAGTCCATCGAACTCGATCCCGCGCATCTTCTTGAGCAGGGCGTCGCGCGAGAGCACGCGCCCGGCGGCCTCGGCCAGAACCAGCAGCAATTTGTATTCGGTATTGGACAGGATGCACGGCTGATCGCGCCAGACCACGCTGCGATCGCTCGTGACGATGCGCAGCGCGCCAAATTGCAGGATGCGCGAATCGATGCCCGACTTGGCCTGGGTGCGCCGCATCAGGGCGCGCAGGCGCGCCAGCAGCACGCGCGGCTGGACCGGCTTGTTGACGAAGTCGTCGGCGCCTTGCTCCAGCCCCGACACTTCATCGTACGAATCTTCGCGCGCGGTCAGGATCAGGATCGGGACGTCCGAGTGCTCGCGGATCTGGCGGCACACCACCATGCCATCCAGGCCCGGCAGCATCAGGTCGAGGATCACGACGTCGGGCGCCAGTTCCTTGAAGCGCTCGAGCGCGATGTCGCCGCGGGTGACAAGGTCAACCGCGAACTCGTAACTGGACAGGTATTCGGAAACGAGCTCGGCCAGGCGCGCGTCGTCTTCCACCAACATTACACGGTGCATGCAGTTTCTCCTCGGTCGGCCATTGTAGCGGCCAGTGTGCCCGAATGGCAGATCCTGCGAGAAGCGAGACAAGTCATTACAGTTTGACGACAACCGGGCGCGCTAACAGGCGCGCCCGGTAAGGTCCAGGTACCCACCAATTGCCCGGATGTTGCCAACAGCTCACCTCGGGAGAAATTTCCTGGCCCGCAGTCCGACGTACGCAAAAATCCACCGACTTGACTAACATCGATCTGTCGTCGAACATCCCGGTCATCCAACCACGTCCTGACACCTTTGGAAAACACCATGAACCTGGTCGTCAAAGTGCGCGTGCTGCGGCACATCCGGCAGTCCAGCTATCGTCCGCAATTGGAGGATCTTTCGCCTGGTCTGTTCCCGTTCTGGCAGCGCAATAGCGGGAAGGAATTTCCCGGCATGCCAGGCAGCCAGCTCTTTTTCATGCATGCAGTAAGCGGATTGATGCGCTTCTTCGAGGTCGCCGCTGACCGGCGTGAGCCGTGCGCGTTGCCGTCGCTGGCAGCCGACTCGGTCTGGCACGCATGGATGGCATGGGATCCCGTGAATCTGGATCACTTCTGCCGCCGCCACTTCGGCAAGCCGATCGAACATCTTCCACACGCCAGGCTCGATGCGCTCGCACTGCCGCGCGTGCTCGTTGGCTGTCGTGAACATGAAAGTGCGCGCTCGCGGGTACGGGGCTTGCCCGCGTTATTTCGACTCGATGCCACGTTGCGCATGCCACATGGTCATGGCTACGCGCTGCAAGACAATGACATCGTGTATCGCCGTCTGGATGCGAACGGCAGGATGACCGGGGGCGCACGGCTGCACCCCGAGCTGACACTGCGGGCGCTGCTGCTGGCGAACCTGATCAGCCAGGCAGACTATGCCGCAGCCCTGCGCGAGAAACGGGGACTGGACAGCGGATCAGGCACCTATTACGTCGGTGATGGTGGCAACGATAACGGGATGCGCGCCTGTGGCGTCGACACCGACTGCCCCGGCGGCGCAAGCGATGGCGGCGATGGCGGCGGCGGCAGTTGCGGCGGCGGTGGCGGCGGGGGAGACTAATCGCCGGCAAGCCAACGGCCCGCTTGCGCGGGCCGTTTCAGAGCGTCACGCCGTACAGCACGTGACAGTCAGCCATTCAAATGACTTCAAGCCATGTTCTGGTTGACGAAGTCCCAGTTGGCCACATTCCAGAACGCTTCCAGGAACTTCGCGCGCGCATTGCGGTAGTCGATATAGTAAGCGTGCTCCCAGACGTCGGCCGTCAAGAGTGGCTTGTCGGTCGTGGTCAGTGGCGTGGCGGCGTTCGACGTGTTGACGATGTCGACGCTGCCGTCGGCCTTTTGCACCAGCCAGGTCCAGCCCGAACCGAAGTTGCCCAGCGCCGATTTGTTGAATTCTTCCTTGAACTTTTCGACCGAACCCCATTTTGCATTGATCGCGTCCAGTGCCTTGCCGCTCGGCGCGCTGCCGTTCGGGGTCATGCAGTGCCAGAAGAAGGTGTGGTTCCAGACCTGCGCCGAATTGTTGAACACGCCGCCCGACGACTTCTTGACGATCTCTTCCAGTGGCATCGCTTCGAACTCGGTGCCCTTGATCAGATTATTCAAGTTGGTCACGTAGGTCTGGTGATGCTTGCCGTGGTGATATTCCAGGGTCTCGGCCGAGATGTGCGGTTGCAGGGCGTCCTTGGCATACGGCAGTGCTGGCAGGGTGTATTCCATGATAAATCCTTGTTGGGTTGGAAAGGTTGCTGTTCTGATAGCGGCGCTATTCTAAACCGGATGCGGCAATGTTGCATGCCTGCATCCTCCTTGCATTTGGACAGGATTTCTTACTCAAGCACGTTCTGCACCTGCGCCACACCGACCTCGGCACTGCCATCGGCCAGGCGGATATGCAGTGTGTCACGGGCATGGATCTGGGCCGGGTCGCGCACGATCTGGCCTTTGCCGTCGCGCACGATGGCGTAACCGCGCTCGAGCGTGCGCTGCGGATTGAGCAGTTCGAGCTGTGCCGCCAGTCCCATCAGGGCATCGCGGCGGCCCTTGAGGCTGTTGCGCAGGCTGGTGTGCAGGTGGCGCCCGTCCGATGCCAGTTGCGCCCGCAGTGCACGCATGTCGGGCCGGTGCCGGCTCCACCGCTGCTGCAATTGCGCCAGCACCAGTCCCTGGCGATTCAGGGGCAGCTTGACCGCGTGCGTCATGGCCGTGGCCAGTGCCAGCAATTTCAGGCGCTGGTGGCCGATCTGGGCCGACGGGCTCAACAGGCGACGGCTCAGGTTATCCAGGCCCTGGCTGGCATCCGACAGGCAGCGGTCCATGGCGCGCTGCAGGTCGAGGGCGTCGCCATGCAGCGACGCCAGCCAGTCGGCGCGCGGCGTGGCGGCCAGTTCGGCGGCGGCAGTTGGCGTCGCGGCGCGCACGTCGGCCGCGAAGTCGGCAATGGTGACGTCGGTTTCGTGCCCCACGCCCGAGACCACGGGAATGGCGCAGGCATCGATCGCACGCGCCACGCATTCTTCATTGAAACTCCACAGGTCTTCGATCGAGCCGCCGCCACGGCAGACCAGCAGCACATCGACTTCGCCGCGGCGTGATGCGGTCATGATCGCCTCGGCAATCTTGTCGGCAGCGAACTGGCCCTGGACCGGGGTGGGGTAGAGCACCACGCGCACATGGGGCGCGCGCCGGCGCAGGGCGGTGAGCACGTCGCGCAGCGCCGCAGCGCCCGGACTGGTGACAATCCCGATGCTGCGCGGGAACAGCGGCAGCGCTCGCTTGCGGTCGGCATCGAACATGCCCTGCGCGGCCAGCTTTTCCTTCAGCCGCAAGAACGCTTCGTACAACTGGCCGACGCCGGCGCGCCGGATTGCTTCGACATTGATCTGATAGTCGCCCCGGGCGCCATACAGCGTCACGAGGGCGCGGACCTCGACCTTGTCGCCTTCGCGCGGGATGAAGCCGGCTGACTGGGCGCGGCCACGGAACATCACGGCGCGCACCTGGGCTGCGTCGTCCTTGAGCGTGAAATACCAGTGGCCCGACGCCGCGCGCGTGAAATTGGAAATTTCACCGCCAATCCAGGTCAGTGGAAACGTACGCTCGAGCAGGCGCGCCACCTGCTGGTTCAGCGCAGTAACGCTGAGAACGGCGGGGGGAGCGTAGACGGAATCGGCGTCGCTGGTCGGGAGCATGGTGGGTCGAAAAAAATCGGAGAGCAGCGATTATAGCCGCCTCCGGTGCGGCGTTCGGACCGTATGACAATCAGGCATCGAAACGCTGATTATTGCTGCTTTTCAATGCAATCTATTGAATTATGTTTGAAATCAATGGGTTGAAGGGCTGGTGATGTCCTTCGAGAGCGGTTTATCCACATAAACTGTGGGGAACTCTTGTATGAGACGTGACGCTGCGCGCCGATTGGGCAGGGGACGCGGATATATTACAAAACAATGACTTAGAGCCATTGCGACAGGCTTGATCACAAAGTTGTCCACAGAATCTGTGCACACCTTTCATGTTGTCCTCTGGCGGCATTGCTTGTGAAAAGTTGTCACCTAGATCTTCAGGATCGAGTCGGACCATGTTGCCCGATTTTGTTGCAGATCGAATAATAGCTAATTAAATCAGTGACTTGCGCCTCTAACTTGACGCTTCCTCACACTCTTATCCACATAAAGTGTGCACAGGACGACTATTCTGTGAACAACCGTCATGACGGCCAAATAAACGCGGTAACCAGGCCGAACCTGTCACGTTTTATTGGCAAATTACGGTATATGCTCAAATTTTAAGCGATGAGCTATTTCTGATTGAAATCAATGCCTTAGTGTCATAAAAGACGTCTTGCGCACACTTTTGTCCACAATATATGTGTGGAACTACACAGCCGGGTGCGCTGAACAATTTACCGAGATGCTGCCTCCAAAACAGGCGCATCGATGAATTCCAATAAAATCAATGACTTATGTGTTGTTCATGGACCTTGCGCACAATTTTGTCCACAGAATGTGTTCGCAACTACACGAGCTCGCCGCAGTATTGTCGAAAAGCCATGATGTCAACCTCATCCCCGCACCGAGTCATGAGACTGCCATTTTCTTGCGCAGGCGCAGAAACCTCTTTGAAATCAACGTACTTGTATCGTCTCCCGCGCCTTGCGCACAATTTTATCCACAGAAGGTGTGCAGAACTCTACTTGCCGCTTCGCTGCCAACTTGCTACATTGCCGGATTGACTTTTATCCTCTCAGGAGTATCTCTTGCTCGCCATCTTTCAAGCCGCAGGCTGGCCTATCTGGTTCCTGCTGTTCGCGTCGATCGTTGCCGTCGCCCTCATCGTCGAACGCCTGATCACGCTGCGCCGCGAGAAAATCCTTCCCCGCAATCTGCTCGATGAAGTCATCCGTGTGCATCACACCGGCAAGGCCACGCCAGACGTGATCAGCAAGCTGGAACAGAATTCGCCGCTGGGCACCGTGCTGGCTGCGGCGCTGCGTAACGTCGACGCCCCGCGCGACGTGATGAAGGAGTCGATCGAGGAAGCCGGCCGCGGTGTGGCCCAGAACCTCGAACGTTTCCTGACCACGCTCGGCACCATCGCCTCGCTCGCGCCGCTGATGGGCCTGTTCGGTACCGTGGTCGGCATGATCGAGATCTTCGGCGCCTCGTCCCCGACCGGCGGCAATAACCCGGCCCAGCTGGCGCACGGCATTTCGGTGGCGCTGTACAACACCGGTTTTGGCCTGGCCATCGCGATGCCGGCCCTGGTTGCCTACCGTCACTTCCGCAACCTGGTCGATACCTATATCGTCGATATGGAACTGCAGGCCGTGAAATTTGTCGACGTCGTCCATGGTGCCCGCAAATGATGGACTTTCGCCGTGGCCGCAAGCGCGAGGATCCGGAGATCAACCTGATCCCGTTCATCGACGTGCTGCTGGTGGTCCTGATCTTCCTGATGGTCTCGACCACCTACAGCAAGTTCACCGAACTGCAAATCACCTTGCCGACGGCCGAGGCCGAGAAGCAGGCGCAAAAGCCGTTCGAGATCAATGTCACGGTCGATGCCAAGGGCAACTACACGGTCAACAACACGCCCGTGACGTTCACCAGCGTGGCGGGCCTGGCGCAGGACATGAAAACGGCGGCGCGCACGCCGGACGGCCAAGTGGTGGCCAGCCCGGTCGTCATCGTCAATGCCGACCAGTTTGCCATGCACCAGATGGTGATCAATGTGCTGGAAGCCGCGCGCGTGGCCGGCTACGACAAGCTGACCTTCGCGGCCCAGACCGGCACCGGCAAGTAACCTCACCGGTCCGTGTCAAGCGGGCCGGCATTCTCCCGCATGGCTTCTTCCCTTGAAACAACACTAACCCGCGCCTGGCTAAGGCGCGGACCGCTTGCCGTCGCGCTGCTGCCGGTGGCGCTGCTGTTCGGGGCGCTGGCCGCCGTGCGCCGCCGGCTGTTCCAGTCCGGCCTCAAGCAGTCGGCGCGGTTGCCCGTACCCGTCATCGTCGTCGGCAACATCTTTATTGGCGGCACCGGCAAGACCCCGCTGACGATCTGGCTGGCAGAGGCCCTGCGCGCGGCCGGCATGCAGCCGGGCATCATCTCGCGCGGCCATGGTGGTGATGCTGGCCAGGATGGCGCACCGCGCGCCGTCACGCGCGAGTCCGATCCGCGCGCCGTGGGCGACGAGCCGCTCCTGATTGCCCAGCGCACCGGCTGCCCGGTCGTCATCGGCCGCCAGCGCGCCGAGGCGGGCAGGGCGCTGTTGGCGGCGCACCCGGACGTCGATGTCCTCATTACCGACGATGGCTTGCAGCACTATGCGCTGGCGCGTGACATCGAGATCGTTCTGTTCGACGGCCGCGGCGTCGGCAATGGCTGGCTGCTGCCGGCCGGACCGCTGCGCGAGCCGTCGTCGCGCCGCCGCGATTTCACGGTGGTCAATGTCCCCGAGATCACGCCGGCGTTGGCCCGGGCGGTGGGCGGGGCCCCGTACCGCATGCTGTTGTCCGGCCAGTACGCCGAACCGTTGCAAGGTGGGGTGCGCGTGCCGCTGGCTGATCTGCGCGCCACACGCCTCGTCGCCGCCGCCGGCATCGGTCATCCGGCACGCTTCTTCTCGATGCTGCGCGCGGCCGGCCTGGCCCCCGGCGAACTGCCCTTGCCCGACCATCATGATTTCCTGGACGACCCGTTTGCCGCCGTGGACGCCGAGATCATCCTGATCACGGAGAAGGATGCAGTAAAATGTCGGCAACTTGAACATCTGAAGGACGATCCGCGCTTGTGGGTCGTGCCTGTGACGGCGCAGCTCGACCCTGCGCTGGCTGAACAAATCGTGGAGAAATGTCGTGGACGCTCGCCTGCTTGATATCCTGGTCTGCCCGTTGTGCAAGGGTCCGCTCGAACTCGACAAGAAGGCGCAGGAGCTGACCTGCCGCGCCGACCGTCTCGCCTATCCGATCCGCGACGGCATCCCGATCATGTGGGCCGACCAGGCGCGCAAGATCGAGCCTGTCTGATCCGGCCGGCATGAACTTCACCGTCATCATCCCGGCGCGCCTGGCGTCGACCCGCCTGCCGAACAAGCCGCTGGCCGACCTGGGCGGCAAGCCGATGGTGGTGCGTGTGGCCGAACGTGCCCGTGAATCGGGCGCGACCCGGATCATCGTCGCGACCGACCATGCCGACATTGCCGCCGCTTGCGCCGAGCATGGTGTCAGCGCCGTGCTCACGCGCGCTGATCACCCGTCCGGCACCGACCGCATCGCCGAAGTGGCGCGGGTGCTGGGCCTGGCACCGGACGACGTCGTCGTCAATCTGCAGGGCGACGAACCATTGATCGACCCACGCCTGCTGGCGGCCTGCGCCGCCCGCATCGGCGCCGACGTGCCGATGGCCACCTGCGCGCATCCGATTCTCGATGCGGCCGACGTGTTCAACCCGAACGTGGTCAAGGTCGTGCTCGACAAGAACGGGCGCGCACTGTATTTCTCGCGCGCCACGATCCCGTGGCACCGCGATGCATTTGCCCAGACGCTCGAGTCGCTGCCAGTTGGCTATGCACCGCTGCGCCATATTGGCTTGTATGCCTACAGCAATGCGTTCTTGCAGGCTTACCCGGCCATGGCGGTGTCGCCACTCGAATCGATCGAGGCCCTGGAGCAGTTGCGCGTGCTGTGGCATGGTGTCCCGATCGCCGTGCATATCACGGACAGCGCACCGCCAGCGGGCGTCGACACGCCCGACGATCTGGCCCGGGTGCGGCTGCACTACACGTCTTGACGCACGCCACAAGGCGATAGCGAAGCCATCTGCGCAGGATCAAATATCCTCACTGCAACGGCTTACGGCTGGCTTTTACGCCAACTTTTGTGGTAACTTCCGTCTCAACGAAGTCTGCGCAATATCAAAAAGATCACCGTATTCGCCATTTTACTTTTCTCTATTTTCTAGAATCTCAGGAAACTCATGCGTCTCATTCTGTTAGGAGCACCCGGTGCCGGCAAGGGCACCCAGGCCAATTTCATCAAAGAAAAGTTCGGCATTCCCCAAATCTCGACCGGCGACATGCTGCGCGCCGCGATCAAGGCCGGGACTGAGCTGGGCCTGGCCGCCAAAAAAGTGATGGATGCCGGCCAACTTGTGTCGGACGACATCATTATCGGCCTGGTCAAGGAGCGCCTGAAGGACGCAGACTGCCAGAACGGCTATCTGTTCGACGGCTTCCCGCGCACCATCGCGCAAGCCGAAGCGATGAAAGACAGCGGCGTGAACATTGATTACGTCCTCGAGATCGACGTCCCGGACGACATGATCCTCGAACGCATGACCGGTCGCCGCTCGCACGCCGCGTCGGGCCGCGTGTACCACGTCAAGTTCAACCCGCCAAAAGTCGCCGATACCGACGACGCAACTGGTGAACCGCTGATCCAGCGCGACGACGACAAGGCCGAAACCGTCTCGAAGCGCCTCGAGGTGTATCACAACCAGACCAAGGTCCTGCTCGGCTACTACGGCAAGTGGGCCGAGTCGGGTTTGCCAGGCGCGCCAAAATACCGTCGCATCACGGGCGTTGGCCCGGTCGAGCAGGTGCGTGACAACGCGTTTGCGGCCCTGGCCGAGTAAGTCGTCCGTTCAGTAGCACCGACCTCGATCCCGCGCCGGCACTGCCCGCGCGGGATCGATGCATTTGGGGCCTGCGATCATCGTTACGCCTTACAATTGTGAGCAATTGTTTCCCGTGCGCCGTGTGTGGGTTGGCAAGAC
Organism: Massilia sp. MP_M2; assembly: GCF_039123635.1. NCBI lineage: Bacteria > Pseudomonadati > Pseudomonadota > Betaproteobacteria > Burkholderiales > Oxalobacteraceae > Massilia > Massilia sp. MP_M2. The sequence continues at coordinate 183,171 of NZ_JBCHJF010000001.1, read as the reverse complement.
GATAATAAGTTATCCGTCCAAACCCCGAGAGGTCTTCCCATGAACAAGAACAACGCCATCCTCGCCATGCTGCTGGCGCTCGCCGCCGCTGGCGCCAGTGCCCAGACGACGGGCGCCACCCAGGGACAGCCGACGACGGGCGAGACATACCGTCCATCCCTCGATGGCCAGCAAACTGCGACCCCGGCCGCGCCAATCGACATGCAGCCGAAAACCCAGGAAGAGAAAGCCACGGGCCGCCAGGAGCCATCGCGCCTGAAGGATATTGACCCGGCCACGCATCCGGCGCCGCAGAACGTGCGTCCACAGCCAACGCCAGCGCCAAAGACGCAGCAGGAGCAGGGCGTGCAGCCGGTCGCGCGCCGCTCGGTGCAGCAGCAGATCGACAGTGCAGGACGACTGGCTTCGCCGAACGCGACAACTGTTGTTTCTCCGGCCACGACTGGGCCAGCCACGACGGCGCCAGCCACGAGCGCGCCGACGCCAGTCGTGCCAACGACCAGCCAGGTTAGCCCGTGCATTGGCGCAACGTGCACCGATGCCACAGGCGCGACCACTGCCGGCGCCGTCGGTAGCTCGAGCGTGAACAGCGCCGGTCGCCTGTGCAACCGCAGCGGTACGACGGTGCAGTGCTTCTGAACCAAGACCGTCGTTCGTTCCGAAAGTTCGCCATCCACCCACTTTACGTTTACGTAAACGTTAAAGCCGGGCAAAATAGTGGTACAAGAACTTTCACAAGGGACAACCATGCATATCCAGGATAACGTCTTCATCGTCACGGGCGGCGCGTCCGGCCTTGGCGCAGCCACCGCGCGCATGCTCGCCGCCAATGGCGCAACCGTCGTCATTGCCGACGTCCAGGCCGAGGCGGGCCAGGCACTGGCCGACGAGTTGAAAGGCCAGTTCGTCCGCTGCGACGTGACCCAGGAAGCCGATGCCCAGGCCGTCGTCGATGCGGCCGTCGCGCTGGGCGTGCTACGCGGCCTGGTCAACTGCGCCGGCGTCGCACCGGCCGTCAAGACGGTCGGTAAAGATGGCGCGCACCCGCTGGACGTGTTCCAGCGCGCCGTGAACATCAACCTGGTGGGCACCTTCAATATGGCGCGCCTGGCCGCCGAGGCAATGGGCAAAACCGAACCTGCCGAGCATGGCGAGCGCGGCATCATCATCAACACGGCGTCGGTCGCCGCGTTTGATGGCCAGATGGGGCAGGCGGCGTACGCGTCGTCCAAGGCGGCCGTGGCCGGCCTGACGCTGCCGATGGCGCGCGACCTGTCGCGCAACGGCATCCGCGTGATGACGATCGCCCCGGGCATTTTCGAGACGCCGATGCTGATGAACATGCCGCAGGAAGTACGTGATTCGCTGGGCAAGATGGTGCCGTTCCCGCCGCGCCTGGGCCTGCCGACCGAGTTCGCGCACCTCGCGCGCGCCATTATCGAAAACGTGATGCTCAATGGCGAGACGATCCGCCTGGACGGTGCGATCCGCATGCAGCCAAAGTAGTTCTTCAGGGACGTGTCCTGAAAGCATGTCGAAGATGCTGTAGCATGTCTTCGATGTCGGGCGCCTGGCCTATGGTCACGCGCCCGTTTGCTATTTTGGAGAACCGATTGAAGATACTCAGCAAGCTTGCGCTCGCCCTGGCACTCGCCGGCGCGACGACGACGCCCCTCTGGGCCCAGGATTCACTGCAGGCCGCGCCCGAAGCGGCGACTGGCTACACCGAGAAAAATGGCTGGCAGGCCAAAAAATACATGGTCACCGCCGCCAACCCGCTTGCAGTCGAGGCCGGCTACCAGATCCTGCGTCAGGGCGGGACCGCGATCGACGCGGCAATTGCCACGCAACTGGTGCTGACGCTGGTCGAGCCGCAATCGTCGGGCATCGGCGGCGGCGCCTTCATGGTCCACTACGACGGCAAGCAGACCCAGGCGTTCGACGGCCGTGAAACAGCGCCTTCCAAAGCCGATGAGCACCTGTTCGAACGGCCCGATGGCACGCCGCTGTCGCGCACCGAAGGCGTGGTCGGCGGCCGCTCGGTCGGCGCACCGGGCGTGCTGCGCATGCTCGAACTGGCGCACCGCCAGCACGGCAAGCTGCCGTGGAAGGCGCTGTTCGCACCGGCAATCCGCCTGTCCGAGGGAGGTTTCAAGGTCAGCCCGCGCATGCACAAGATGCTGGCCGGCGAGACGTTCCTGATCAAGGACCCGGTCGCCGCCGCCTACTTCTATGACGCTTCCGGCAAGCCGTGGCCGGTTGGCCACGTGCTGAAGAATCCGGCGCTGGCCGCCACGCTGCGCGAGATCGCCGCCGGTGGTGCCGACGTGTTCTACACGGGGCGCTTCGCGCGCGCTATCGCGGCCAAAGTGGCGGCGCACCCGACCAACCCGGGCCTGCTGACGGCCAGGGACATCGCCGACTACCGGCCCAAGGTCCGCACGCCCGTCTGTAGTGACTATCGGGCGTACACCGTGTGCGGCATGCCGCCGCCATCGTCGGGCGGGATCGCCGTGGCGCAGATGCTGGGCATGTTCGAGACCTTCGACATGAAGGCGCTCGCGCCGAAGGACGGCGTGCCGGGCGCCGAGGCGGTGCACGTGTTCTCGGAAGTGGGGCGCCTCGCGTACGCCGACCGCAACCGCTACGCGGCCGACGCCGACTTCGTGCCGCTGCCGGGCCGTGGCATCCCGAGCCTGATCGACAAGGGCTACCTCACGGCGCGCGCTGGACTGGTGGGCGCGCGCTCGATGGGCCAGGCCAAAGCCGGCACGCCGCCGGGGATGGAGGTTGCATGGGGCACCGACAACGCGATCGAGACGCCATCGACCTCGCATATCTCGGTTGTCGACGGCAATGGCGCCGGCCTGGCCATGACGACGACGATCGAAGACGCGTTCGGCTCGCGCCAGATGGTTCATGGTTTCATGCTGAATAATCAGCTGACCGATTTCTCGTTCAGCGCGCGCGACGCCGACGGCCCGGTCGCCAACCGCGTCGAAGCCAACAAGCGGCCGCGCAGCGCGATGTCGCCGACGATCGTGTTCGACCGCGCCAGCGGCAGGCTGGTGCTCGCGATCGGCTCGCCGGGTGGCCCGGCGATCATCAATTACGTGGCCAAGGTGCTGGTCGGTACGCTCGACTGGGACCTGAACATGCAGCAGGCGATCGCGCTGCCGAACTTTGGCAGCCGCAATGGCCCGACCGAGCTGGAACGGGGCCGCTTCCCCGATGCCACGCTCGACGTGCTGCGCGCACGCGGCCACGCGATCCGGGTCAGCGAGCAGACGTCGGGTCTGCATGGCATCGAGCGCGTGGTGGTAAAAGGGGTGCCGATGTGGTTTGGTGGCGCCGATCCGCGCCGCGAAGGTATTGCCAGGGGCGATTAACGTATGCCTGGAATGAAAGCCGGCCCGAATGGGCCGGTTTTTTATTTTGTGAGACGCAGATTTTTAAATGCGTAGCGAAGCGCTTCCGGCAGCGTATCCACATCGACGTATTGATTCAGGAGTTCGATCCGAAGCTTGTCCTTGCCGCCATAGGCAGCAACAAGCCGGTTCGCATAGTCGATCATGAGACGCTGCTGAATGTCGCGCGAATATTCCTCGGTGAAGTTTTCGTCCGCCAGTCGGTCGGGGCCTTCGTGGTCGATGATGACGCACGCCAGATGTTGCAGCATGATGATCGGCGCATATTCATCGACGGCATAGCGCGGGAAGCGCAGATCGTCGAGGTGGTGCCGAACGTGATAACCGTTGAGCAGGTAAAAGACCCGGCCGGAGGCGTCGCTGGCGCTGGCGAAAATGAAGAAGGCGCGAGATGGGTTTCCGCCCTCGTCCAGTGCCGTGCGATCCTTGCCCGAGGTGTCGCCTGTTTTGGCGAAGACGTAATGTACGCCGACGCTGTATTCATTGTCAGACAAGGTGGCACACCCGGAGATGGCCTGCAATGGTAGCGGTTCGAAACGTATTTTTGCCTGCTCATATTTTAGTTCAAGGAGCGGGTCGCGAAGGATTCGTGGCGGCGATTGTGCGACTAGAATACCGCTCGTGCTGCTGAGCAATGCGACGGCGATGAGCTGCTTAAGGACGGTAGAACGCATGAGGTGGCCTCTTGATGCGGTAGGTTGGACCTGACCAAAAGTTGGGCTGCTTGAAATCCGACTGTATCTTTTCGCGTTGTTGCGCAGATTCGCCGTGTACTTTTCGATATCAGTTCGCCTGGTAATCCCTACGCAGTTTCGTTCGGCGCCAGATTCCACCCATCGACGGTCGCGCCGCGCCTGCCGTCGGCACGCATGAATTCGAGTTTGCCCTTCGTTATCGTCTTGCCAGTCGCGCAGCTTTGCAAATACACATCGCTCGCCATGACGCCTCCGGAAAGTGGATTGGGTCTGAAGTCTGGCGCGGTTCGGCAGAGCGGTTCTTGGCACGTGACAAGACCACGAGGGCAGAGTCGATTATTCGGAGCAAGTGGGGCACGTAAGCGACAATCAGCGACATATTCTTGCCATTCCTATCCCTTGTTTGCCTCAAGACAAGCAGAATTTGCTACCCTGCTGGGGTGGAGAACAAACAGAAAACCGGACTGATCCTGACAGGGGGCGGCGCACGGGCCGCCTACCAGGCCGGGGTTCTGCACGCCATCTCGCGTATCCTGCAGGATGCCGGCCATCCACCCGGGAAAATGCCGTTCGATATCCTGTGCGGTACCTCCGCCGGCGCCCTGAACGCGACGGCGCTGGCTTGTCGCGCCGACAACTTCGCCAGCAGCGTACGCGGCTTGCTGGCCGTGTGGGAAACCATCCAGGTGCAGGCCGTGTACCGGGCCGATTCGCTGTCCGTGCTGCGTTCGGGCGCGCGCTGGCTTTCCCTGCTCTCGTTCGGCTGGCTGCTGCGCCAGTGGCGCGCGGCGCCGCCCACGTCCCTGCTCGACAACACGCCGCTGGCTGGCCTCTTGCACCGCGTGCTCGACTTGCCGCGCCTCGACGCCAATCTGGCCGACGGCACCTTGCACGCGCTGGCGATCACTGCCTCGTCCTACAGCAGCGGCCACCACCTGACGTTCTACCAGAGCGCGGCCCGGGTCGAGCCGTGGGCGCGTCAGGGGCGCGTGGCGCTGGCCACGCAGATCGGCGTCGAGCACTTGCTGGCCTCGAGCGCCATTCCCTTCGTGTTCCCGGCCGTGCCCCTGTATCTGGCGGGACACCGTGAATTTTGCGGAGATGGCTCGATGCGCCAGTCGGCGCCGATTTCGCCGGCAATCCACTTGGGTGCCACCCGCGTGCTGGTCGTGGGCGCGGGGCAGGTGACCGACCCGCACCTGAACCAGCATGGCCGGGACGGTTATCCGAGCCTGGCGCAGGTGGCGGGCCATGCGCTGTCATCGATTTTTCTCGACAGCCTGGCAGCCGACGTCGAGCGCCTTGAACGCGTGAACGAAACGCTAGCGCGCATCCCGCCCGATGTCCGTGCGCAGATGCCGCTGCGCGAGGTGAAACTGCTGATGATTTCGCCATCCGAGCGGCTGGACGACATCGCCGCGCGCCACACATCGAGCTTGCCGGCACCGGTGCGCACGCTGCTTGGCGCGCTCGGCGCACTCGAGTCGCGCGGCGCTGCGCTGGCGTCCTACCTGCTGTTCGAAGCCGATTACACGCGCGAACTGATTCGCCTTGGCGAGCGCGATACGCTGGCGCGGCGCAGCGACGTGCTGGCCTTTTTCGCGGCGTGACGGTGCTGCGCGCGTTCCTGACCCTGGCGCTGCTGGCGCTGCTGGCGCTGACTGCGCTGTGCGCCCCCCTCGTGCGTGCTGCGGCGCCCGAGCCGACCTTGCGCTTTGAGCATCTGTCGGTGCAGCAAGGCCTGGCGCAAGAGTCGGTGCTGTCGATCCTGCAGGACAGCGATGGCTTCATGTGGTTCGGCACCCAGTCCGGCCTGTCGCGCTATGACGGGTACCGGTTCGTCAACTACCGCAGCGAGATCGGCAACCCGCGCAGCCTGGCCAGCAACTGGGTGCGCGCGATGCTGCTCGATCGCCACGGGCGCATGTGGCTGGGCACCGACGGCGGCCTGAATCGCTACGATCCGGCCACCCGCAGCTTCACGCTGCATGTGCCGAACGAGCCGGCGCGGCGCGGTACTGGCAACCGCCAGATCAAGACGATGATCAGCGATGGCCAGGACGGCCTGTGGATCGGCACCGCCGACGGCTTGCAGCACTTTGACATCGACACCGGCAAGTTTACGGTCTGGCACCACGTCCAGGGCGATCCGCGCACGCTGCGTGCTGACGGGGTCCAGGCGCTGGCCCTGGGCGACGACGGGCGCCTCTGGATCGGCAGCGCGGCAGGCCTGGACAGTTTGAGCGCCGACCGCCAGCGCATCGAGCATCATGCGTCGGACCTGGCCGGTCGCGCGCTGCCGGTGCATGCGCTGCTGGTCGACCACCAGCAGCGGCTGTGGGTGGGCCGTTACGGCGGGCTCGAACGCCACGGCCCGGGCGGGCCGGGCAAGGGCGCGCTGCGCCGCTTCGGGGTGGGTGACGGTATCGGCAACGACTGGATCACGACCCTGCACGAAGATGTTGATGGCACGGTGTGGGTCGGCACGCACGACGACGGCCTGTACCGCTGGCGTGCGCAGGGCGAGCGTTTCGACGTCTTCCCCCATTCAATCGCCGATCGCCACAGCCTGGGCGACAATTTTGTCTCGGCGCTATACCGCGACAATGTCGGCACGTTCTGGGCTGGCACCTGGTATGGCGGCGTGTCGCGCGTCGACCTGGGCGGCGGCGGTTTCTCGCGCATTGTTGGCCGTCCCGGCGAGGCCCATTCGCTGGTCGACAACAAGATCCGCGCGCTGCTGCAGGACGGCGACCATCTGTGGCTCGGTTCGGGCACCGCGCTGCACCGGTTCGATCCGGCCACCGGCAAGGCCGATGTTTACCGGCATCAGAAGGACAATCCCAACAGCCTGATCGACGTGCCGGCTGCAGCCATCGTACGCGATCGCGCTGGCCTCCTGTGGATCGGCAGCCGCGCGGGCATCACGAGCTTCGATCCGGTCACGCGGCGCTTCCGGCGCCAGGTACTGCCGGGCGACGCCGACGCCAACCAGGTGCGCTCGATGCTGGTCGATCGCGATGATGTCATCTGGATCGGCACGCGCGGTGGCATGCACCGGATGGCCCCCGGCACACGCGCGGTGACGAGCCTGCGGCATGACCCCGGCAAGGCAACCAGCCTGACGGACGACATGGTGCGGCCGATGCTGGAGGACCGGCGCGGGCGCTTCTGGGTCGGCACGGTCTCTGGCCTCGAGCTGCTCGATCGTGCCAGCGGGCGTTTTCGCCACTTGCGCCACGATCCATTCGACCCGAATAGCCTCAGCCATAACGAAGTGCAGTCGCTGTTCGAAGACAGCCGCGGCAACATCTGGATCGGCACCGGCGTGGGCCTGAATCGCATGGCCACCGGCCCGGATGGTGCCTTGAGCTTCACGCGCTACACGATGCGCGATGGCCTGGTCGACGATTCGGTCTCGGCCATCCTGGAAGATGCGGATGGGCGCATCTGGATCAGCACGTCGAGCGGGATCTCGAGCTTTGACCCGGCCAGCGGGCGCTGGCGCAGCTACACGGCGGCCGACGGCATCAGCGAAGGCACGTTCTTCGACATGGCGGCGCTGCGGACGACCGACGGCACGCTGTATTTCGGCGGCTACAATGGCCTGACCGCATTCGATCCGCGCGCGATCCACGACAACCGCATTCCGCCCCGCCCGACGATCACCGGGCTGCAGGTGTTCAACCGGCCGGTCGAGCAGGTATTTCCTGGCCTGTTGCCGGGGCCGATCGAGCATGTCAGTGCCATCACGCTGCCGTCCGACGCCGCCGTGATCACGATCGAATTTGCGGCGCTGCATTTCGCCGCGCCCGAGCGCAACCGCTTTGCCTACCGGCTCGATGGATTCGATGCCGGCTGGGTCAATGCCGGCGCCGACAAGCGCTTTGCCACCTACACCAATCTCGATCCGGGCACCTATGTGTTCCGGGTGCGCGCCGCCAACAAGGACGATGTCTGGAGTGAAGACGTGGCCGCGCTGGCGATCACGATCGAGCCGCCGCCGTGGGGCACCGCATGGTTCCGGATCGGAATGATCATGCTGTTCTGCGGCGTGATCTACATCGGCATGCGCATCCGCTTTGCAAACCTGCGCCACCAGAAAGAGCGCCTCGAGCACCAGGTGAGCGCGCGCACCGAGCAGGTCGAGCAGCAGAACCGCATGCTCGAGTTCCAGACGGAGGAACTGCGCGAACAGGAGCGGCGCGGCCGCCACCAGAGCAACGAGCTGGCGCGCGCCTACCGCGCCTTGCAGGACAACGAGGAGGTACTGCGCCAGGCCAAGGAGCGCGCCGAGGATGCGACGCGCCAGAAGTCGGAGTTTCTGGCCAATATGAGTCACGAGATGCGTACGCCGCTGGCCGGCGTGATCGGCATGCTGGGCTTCGCGCTGCGCGACCTGGCGCTGCGCGAGAACACGCGCGAGCAGATCCTGCGCGGCCAGGCCAATGCCCAGGCCCTGCTGGGGATCATCAATGACCTGCTCGACTTTTCCAAGATCGAGGCCGGCAAGCTGACACTCGAGCGGATCGACTTCGACCTGCACGCCAAGACACGCAATGTGGCCAGCCTGTTCCAGGAGCAGGCAGCCGGGCTGGACCTGGCGTTTTCGGTGCTGGTCGACGACAACGTGCCGCGCTACCTGGTGGGCGACCCGACACGCGTGCGCCAGGTACTGGTCAACCTGGTTGGCAATGCCTTCAAATTCACCCGGGCCGGCGGCGTGACGATCCATGTCGAATGCCGCCCCAGCGACCAGCGCGAGGTGAGCGAACACCACATGATCCGCTTCACGGTGCGCGATACCGGTATCGGCATCCCGTCAGCGGCCTTGCCGCGCCTGTTCCAGAAATTCGAGCAGGCCGATACCACCACCACGCGCCGCTACGGCGGCACGGGGCTGGGCCTGGCGATCTGTCGCCAGCTGGTCGAGCTGATGGGCGGGACAATCGGCGTCAACAGCGTCGAAGGCGAAGGCAGCGTGTTTTCCGTGCTGCTGCCGCTGCGCGACGGCGTCGCGCCGACCCATATTGCGCACGTTGCGCGCGCGCCGCACAGCCACCGGCTGGCGATCCTGTGCGCCGAGGATTTCCCCACCAACCAGATCATCGCGCGCCTCATGGTCGAGGAGATGGGGCATGCGATCGACATCGTCGACAACGGCATCGAAGCGGTGGCGGCGTGCGCCCGCAAGCGCTACGACCTGGTGCTGATGGACGGCCGCATGCCCGAGATGGACGGCGCCAGCGCCACGCGCCTGATCCGCGTGGGTGGCCCGCACGACGCGCCGGTGCTCGACCAGCACGTGATGATCGTGGCGCTCACCGCCAACGCCAGCGGCGAAGACCGCGCGCGCTACCTGGCTTGCGGCATGGACGCGTTCCTCACCAAGCCGATCGACGAAGCGGCGCTGCACCTGCAACTGGCGCGCGCGATCGAACGCCAGTTGCAGCGCGGGTTTGCCCTGCCGCTGATGGGGGACGATGCTGTGACGGCGCCTGTACCCGCACCGGCCGCGCCTGTGCCGGCCGCACCTGTGCCGGCTGCACCTGTGCCGGCCGCGCCTACGCCGGCGGCACCTACGCCGGCTGCACCTACGCCGGCCGCCCTCGATGCGCTGTTTGGCGTGGGGGAGGCGCCTGCAGCGCGCACCGACAACCTGGCGCTGCGCCTGCGCGCCGCCTTCTGCAACGACCTGCCACGCCGGCGCGCCGAACTGGACGCCGCACTGGCAGACGACGACTTCGAGGCTGCGGGCCGCATCCTGCACGGGCTGCGTGGCAGCGCCGCCTATCTGGACGAGCCGGCGCTGGAAGCACTGTGCGGCCAACTGGAAGCGGCCGCAGACGGGCGCGACGCCCAGCGCCTGCGCGCCGGCTTGCCGGTCCTGGCCGGGTTCCTGGATGCCTTCGAAACGGGCGCCCCGTCCTGACACCTGCTTATAATGCAGATTCTGACGAATCTGGTGGAGACGTGATGAACGTGCTGGTGGTCGACGATGACGTGGTGGCGCGCATGATGCTGATGCATCTGGTGGACAGCTGCGGCAGCCATACGATCGCCGAAGCGGACGACGGCGCCGATGCCTGGCGCCAGCTCGAAGCCGGCCTGCGGCCCGACATCGTGTTCTGCGACCTGCGCATGCCGCATGTGTCCGGGCTCGAACTGCTGCAGCGCGTGCGTCAGGATGCGCTGCTGGCGAAGCTGCCGTTCGTGCTGGTCTCGGCGGCGTCCGACAGCGCCACGATGGACGAAGCGGAGCAGGCCGGCGCCAGCGGCTATATCGTCAAACCGTTCCGCCACGACGACGTGCGCGAGCAGTTCGAACGTCTGTTCCCTTCAACCGACACGAGCGACACAAGCGACACGAGCGACGAAACTCCGGACGCCGTGGTGCGCCGGCTTGGCATCGACATCGATCGCCTGCGCTTGTATCTCGAGGGCCTGGCGCGCCAATTGCAGGCGGCGCAGGGCGACTTGGCCGAGGGTGTCGAGGGCGCGCTGCAGCTTGCGCGCCTGCGTGCCGGCTGCAGCATGCTCGGCCTGCATGGCGCTGCCGAAGCGCTCGACCGGGCGCCGCCGACGGCAGGCCTGGCGCAGGCGCAGGCGGCGGTGGCGCGCCAGATTGAACGCGCGGGGCGGGCATGACGGCGTCGTTGTCGTTGTCGTCGTTGTCGTTGTCGATGCGGTCGGTGGGGGCGATGGCAGGGGTGCGCGGCAAATCTCCTTGCTGCCGGTGTGCTTTGGATTTACAGTGTCCCGCGGGTGTTGCCTGACCAGCGCTGCCGGTCGACTGCTTCGTTGTTAGCCGGGGATTACGCCATGAACGACGTTACCAGTGCAGCGCCGTGCCCCTCCGGCCACACCGACGGCTTCGCGCGCGCACACTTGCCGCCACCCGAGACCTGGCCCCACTTTCTGTTCGACCTGCCCGAGCTGGCGTATCCCGTGCGCCTGAACTGCGCGAGCGCGCTGCTCGATGACGCCATCGCGCGCGGCTGGGGCGCGCGCACGGCGCTGATCGGGGCGCGCGAACGCTGGAGCTATGCCCAGTTGCTGGCGCAGGTCGACCGCATCGCCCACGTGCTGCGCCACGATCTCGGGTTGGCCACCGGCAGCCGGGTTCTCGTGCGCGGCGCGAACTGCCCGATGATGGCGGCCTGCATCCTGGGCGTGATCAAGGCCGGCTGCATCGTGCTGCCGACCATGCCGTTGTTGCGCGCGCGCGAACTTGGCGCCATCGCCGACAAGGCGCGCATCAATGCGGTGCTGTGCGCCGGGGATCTGGTGGACGAAGTCGATGCGCTTGGCCTGCAGGTACCGTTACTGGTGTTCGGCGACCCCGCGCCCGATGCGGCCGATGCGCCCGATGTGCTCGAACGACGCATGGCCGGCCACGACGCACCGTTCACCGCCGCCGACACCGCGCGCGATGACGTTTGCCTGATCAGTTTCACCTCGGGCACCACCGGCATCCCGAAAGGGACCATGCATTTTCATCGTGACGTGCTGGCCGTGTGCGACTGCTTCCCGCGCCACACGCTCGGTGCACGCGCGGACGATATCTTCATCGGCACGTCGCCGCTGGCGTTCACGTTCGGGCTCGGTGGCCTGCTGCTGTTTCCGCTGCGCGTGGGCGGCGCGGGCGTGCTGCTCGAACGCCTGAGCCCCGAGGCGCTGCTGGCGGCCATCGCCGACTACCGCGCCACCGTGTGCTTCACGGTCCCGACCTTTTATCGCCTGATGACCGCGCAGGTAGCGCGTTTCGACCTGGCCAGCCTGCGCGCCAGCGTGTCGGCCGGCGAGCCGCTGCCCTTGGCCACGCGCGAGGCCTGGCAGGCGGCGACCGGGCTGGCGATGATCGACGGCATCGGCGCGACCGAACTGCTGCACATTTTCATTGCCAGCGCGGGCGCGGCCATCCGGCCTGGCGCGACCGGCAAGCCGGTGCCGGGCTACCAGGCCTGTATCCTCGATGCCGACGGCATGCCCGTCGGGCCGGGCGTGATCGGGCGCCTGGCCGTGAAAGGCCCGACCGGCTGCCGCTACCTGGACGACGAGCGCCAGCTTGATTACGTGCAGGATGGCTGGAACATCACCGGCGACGCCTACGAAATGGACGCCGATGGCTATTTCTATTACCGCTCGCGCACCGACGACATGATCATCTCGGCCGGCTACAACATCGCCGGCGCCGAGGTCGAAGAAGCGCTGCTGCACCATCCGGCGGTGGCCGAATGCGCCGTCGTGGGGCGACTCGACCCCGAACGCGGTCAGGTGGTCGAGGCCCACGTCGTGCTGCGCGCAGGGCAGGTGGGGTCGGCCAGCCTGGCACAAGAATTGCAGGAATTCGTGAAGGCGCAGATTGCGCCCTACAAGTACCCCAGGGCCATTTTGTTCAAGGAAAAACTACCTCGCACCGAAACCGGTAAACTACAACGCTTTAAATTACGCACGAACGCAGATTGAGGAACGCATGCAGGAAGTGGATGGACGTGAACAAGACCCGAAGATGGACGGGCCAGCCGAGCTGGACATGGAAAGCCGCCTGACGGACGAACATCACCAATCGCTGCGCCTGTGGCTGCGCATGCTGTCGTGCACGACGCGCATCGAAAACGAAATCCGCAGCCGCCTGCGCACGACGTTCGACATCACGCTGCCGCGCTTCGATCTGATGGCGCAGTTGCAGCGGCATCCGGACGGCTTGCGCATGGGCGAGCTGTCCAAGCGCATGATGGTCACCGGCGGCAATATCACGGGGATCACCGACCAGCTCGAACGCGAGCAACTGGTGGTGCGGGTGCAGGACGTGAACGATCGGCGTGCGTCGGCCGTCAAGCTCACGCCAGCGGGGCGCGCGGCGTTCGACGAGATGGCCGCGGTGCATGAGCGCTGGATCGAGGAAATGCTGGCTGACGTGGCAGCGGACGACAAGGCAACGATGATCGCGTTGTTGTCGACCATGAAGCGCAGCTTGCGGGTGGATGACGGCGTGTAGCGGGTCCCCCCGACTGGAATCGGGAAAAGGCCGGAAGCCTGCATGGATGCTGGCTTGAGTAGTGGTGGGGTTAGGCAGATACCAACGAAAGTACCAACGAACGTCACGGGCTCAGGCGCCGAACCGCACCGCCCATTCCTGGATGTAGGCTGGACCTGCATCACCCTGCGGTCGCTCCTCGCCGTTGAGCAACAAGCCGGCACTGTTCATCGTCGTAAGGCGGGCTTCGTACAGCGTCGGAACCAGCGGATCGCCAACTTGGCTATTCGGGTCCGTGACGTTGGCCACAATCGAGGTGGCAACCCCATAGACGCGCAGCTCACCCTCAACCGCTGGCGCCGCGCCAATCTCTCGATCCGATAGCCGCTTGCCTTGGTGGCGCAGCCGTTTGACTTTTCCGAACATGGCCTGAGTTTAGCATCGGTGATCTGGATGAAACCTCGGCCCGTTCACGTCGGTACCATCGTCTGATGAATTTGCGAACCGACCGCCCCACAGCCGCATATGTTGACCTGGCCGTCAACATTTCCATTTCGTTTGGACTGGAGGCCGGCTTGCGCGTGCTGCGCGAGCAGAACGCCCCCTCGTCGGTCGTGCTTCGAGTGCTGATCATGGGCGGGCCGCGACGTGGTTTCACGTGGGCCAGGCTTGAACCGTCTTCGCGTGGCGTGCTGCGCATGTAGCGTACTGGCTAAGCAGCTCGATTGCCCAGACCTATCTCGTGCAGGCTGCTATGATCAATTGCATCGATTACATCCTGGGATGCCTACATGAAAACTCCGCCTTTTAACAAGCATGTTTTCGCGGCATCCCTGTTGGTTTGCCTTTTTAATCTGGCTTCAGCGGAGAACCACCTGACCAGTGCGCCCCACAGCGAACTCAAAGCGACCTTGTTGGAACTCGAGATCCTACGAGCCAACGCAATAAAGCAGCGCGACATACTAGCTCTGCGCAAGCTGATGGATCGGTACTATCGACATGTGGAGAGCCGCGGTCGAGTGCGTAGTAAAACGGAACTGCTTACAGCGCTTGAGCGTGGTGATTTTCGCTTTCAGCTTTATGAAAATGAGTCCACCGAAATTCAGGTACTTGACAGTGGGAAGACTGCAGTGATCGCGGGGGTCTTTAAAAGTCAGCAGGTTGGAAGCAAACTATTCCGCGGCCGATACGTGCGTGTCTGGGTACATGAACGGGATGGATGGAAGAACACATTCCACCAAGCGACGGAGATAGGGCCAGACAAATCCGATTGCAAGTGCAACTGAATTCTCGTTGTTATAGAACTAAACAAGCTCAAGAAAATGCTGCTTCACTTCGGCCAAGCTTGAAAAGTCTTCGCATGACGAGCAGCGCACTGCGCATACAGGCTCAGCAGCTCGATTGGCCAGGCCTGCCACTCGTCGTAGTCCGGGGCTGCCGGACGCTCGACCACCGGGCACGGCGCCGCCAGCGCGCTACCAAACTGAACCTATTTCCTTTGCGGCAATGTTCGCGTAAGCTTGGGTTGAAAGGCCGCTATCGGCCAGAAGCGGGCATTGCAGTGACCTCCTGAAGGATCGCGGTACGAAGCGTATTCTTCCAACGAGAACGAACGTATGAACCTCAGAAGAAAAATTCAGGAAATTGTTGGGAGACCTTACCGACACGCATTGTTTTACAACTTCCCAGGTGGGCTACGTTTTGAGTTGTCGGACGGCGGCAGCGCGCTCGACCAGGCGTTGACGGCGTTGCGTAAGGCAACTGTCATTTGCGATGACGTTTTTGGCGAGGAAGAAACAATACTCGTCCACTTAGAAGCGTTCGCTCCCGCGTCCCGTTTTGGGTTGCGGAAAAAGCTTTGTGAGCTTCATACAGCCGGAATTTTCGTCCCAAAGGTTAGAGACGTTTGGCTGGAAGCAGAAGATCAAACGGGCGAAGTGGACGAAAGCAGGTGCTGGGTAAGCTGCGCTTTTGAAGTTTCCACAGCCAAGCTGCAAAATCTGCTTTGGTGTGCAGTCACCGCAGACTTAGGGTCATCACTACGCCCGAATCCGCACTGCAAGGTCTACCTGCTCAATCTGACTAAGGGAATTGTCGTTCATCCATACGATGACCGGGGCATGGATGTCATCAGTCGACGTACGTCAGCGTTAGCAGGACTGTACGAGCGGCACAACGATCTATTGCTCGATTACGACATGGAAGCCATGCGCGAGACCTTTGCTCGGGCGTAGCATCAGAACACACTGCGAAGGTCCGCTTCGGGTCGGTACCGGCCTGTCGTGACAGTCAGTGCTTTTTCAAGCCAGGCAACCTGCTAAGCTGACGTGAACGGCCGGGTTCGGCC
This sequence comes from Massilia sp. MP_M2, assembly GCF_039123635.1. Classification (NCBI taxonomy): domain Bacteria; kingdom Pseudomonadati; phylum Pseudomonadota; class Betaproteobacteria; order Burkholderiales; family Oxalobacteraceae; genus Massilia; species Massilia sp. MP_M2. Next base: position 167,721 of record NZ_JBCHJF010000001.1, on the reverse strand, counting down.
AGAAGCGGACGTCAGGGCTACAGATCGACCATGAGAATCAAGAGGTTTAATGTTCACTAAGCCATCCACCAACTGATGCCGCCGTCCATGAGTTCGCTTCACGCTGGACTGAGCAGTTAGCCCAAGAGAACTATATCGAAGCGTATGGAATGCTTTGCCACGTTCAAAATCATCCCGGTCGGTCATGGGTATTCAGTCCCGAGGAGTTAAGGAACTGGATAGAAAACTATGGTTCGGATACACCAATCCCAGGGGAGCCGCCTTACAAGGTGACCAAGATCGAACAGGCTAGCGGCGAACAGTGGGGAAACTACCTCGAACTGAGCCCCTCGGACGCACGGTATGTAGGGTACCTAGGAAACTTAGATTGGGGACTTCCATTGAACGGCGAATGGAGCGATCTACAGGCCTCCTTCGATTTAGTCGCTATTGACCAACGGGTAGGCTTTGTCTTGGTGGCCCTCAGAGTTCCTTGAGCTCTGATCGCTAATCAGTCGTTATTGACGTCCGCTTAGGGTCGAAAGCAGTCCTTCACGGCCCCTAAATGCGATCAAGACAATCCTGCTTCACATCGGCCAGGCCTGCACAGTCTTGGTGTGGCGCGCCGCACATTCCGCGTACTGGCGCAGCAACTCGATAGCCCAAGCCTGCCACGCGTCATAATCGTCGGCTCCAGGCCGTTCGATCGCCGTGCACGGCGCCGCCAGCGCACTATCGAGGGATGCTTTTGTTGGCGGCTTCGATTGCGGCGTCGAGGTTGCGCACCCGCACAGGGTCAGGCACGCAGCCAGCAGGAAGTTTCGGTGCATTGCGCAGCTCCTTGGTGAGCGCCGACATGCGCGGCGCCAGGGTGGATTGAATGGCGGCGAACTCGGTGGCCGCCTCGGTGATGCGCGCGGCGTCGGCCTGCAGCGTGGTCAGCGCCAGCTCCGACTGGCTGCGCATGGTTTCCGCGTGCGCGCGCTGCAGCTCGGCGATCTCGGCGTCGTGCCGCCAGCCGTTAGTGAACCAGCTGGCGGCGCCGGCCAGCGCCATTGCCAGCAGCAGGCCCAGGCCGGCAGCCAGCGCGCGGTACTGGACCGGAATCATGGCAGCCCCTTCAAGCACAGCTCGCGCTCGGCCTGGCGCCGGCGCGTGAGGCCGCGCACTTCCTCGAGCACCTTGCGCATCACTACCTTGCCGCGCGCATCCTTGACCGGCTTGCCGTCCTCACCGATGACCGGCCGCAGGACACTGATCTTGTTCCAGGCCATCAGCGCATTGCAGGCGCCGACCATGTCGCCCGCGTTCGTTCGCCGCGCCATGCTCGAGCCGCAGAAGCCACTCACGCCGATGTTGTAGGCGACGTCGACGAAGGCCACCTTCTGACCATCGGTCAGGCGCGCGAGCGGAATGCACGTGGCGATGCCCGCGGCGTGCCGCTCGAGGTCGCGGTCGAGCTGCGCGCGGCACTGCGCGGGCGTGTACGTGTTGCCCCAGGCCGCGTTCTCGGTGGCACCGGTGCAGTACGTGAGCACACCCGCGATGTCGCGATAGGTTGTGAGCTTGGTGTCCTCGAACGGCGGCGTGAACGCGAGCAGTCCGGCTGCAGCGATTGCGCCAACCAGCGCAGCCAGGCCGCCGCGCCGCTGGATGGTTGCGCGCTCAGCCATTGCCGGTCACCGACGGTTGCGCCACCACGCGCGCGAGCGCAGCGCCGAGCGAGGTCAGGCCAGCGGCCACCACCAGGATCGGCGCGGTGCCGCTGGCGTACAGGTGCATGCCGGCCTCGATGGCCGAGGCGATTGCGGCCAGCTGCTTTTCGAGACGATCGAGGCAGTCAAGGGCGGCACCATCGACATCGAGAAGGCGAAGGTGATCGGCACGCTATCCCAGGTGATGGTGAACTCAGCAGCAGTCGAGGTGAAGCATGCTCAGGTGACCGGGCAGAAGGGAAGCAACTTCCTCAACAAGGTCGAAGAGCTGCCGCCGGGGATTACTGGTGTACGCCAGCATCGGCTGATGGGGTGATGCCAATGGCTCTACAGGGTTACATTATCCGACAGTCCGCTCGACTCCGACATCTGGCTCCCGGCGCGATGAAGCATGTCACCAGCTGCGTGAAGGTTTCGGAAGATGCTTTCAGCCGACTCCTTCCTGTAAGACGCTCCTATGCTGGCGGACATGAGGTAATGCGCAAGTGCCTTATTCAGCAGAATTTCCGCCGCATGAAGATAGCCGAGTCCCTGTGCCAAATTCATCGCGCAGTTCGCTGGCAACGGAGCGAGAGATGCGATAGCGCTCAGTGGCCAATCGTGGGACACCGTGAGCGTGGACTGTGCTCGCTTAAACAGCTTCTCGCCTTCATCACAGTTAATCTGATTCTGCATAAGTCTCATTGCACGTTGCACCTCGCTGGTGACCGTTGCAACCTGAGGCATAAGCCGACCAGCGGACAGAAGTGCGCGAACCTGTGCTTCGTTATCTATTTTTCGGCGCTGGGACGTGGCGATTCGAATGGTGCCAGCCAAGGTTGCTACTGTTCCAAAGGCCCCAGTCCACACACCCCAGTCAGCAGCTTTCATTTCTCGCCAAGGCGTTGCTTCCTCGAAGTGCCACGCAAAAAGTAGCACAGCAATCAGCATCAAGAGGCTAATGCTCGCGACCATTATCACGTACGCCCACTGCAGTATTTTCTTTTGCACCGTTGCCTCAGACTTAAAAAGTTCGCCAAATCGTATCATGTCAATAAACAAAGAAATTGAATCAGGAGAAAATAATGGAAATTGAAAAAGAAGCGACAGGACTTCCAATAACAGGCTATGTCCGCCTCAAGCAGCTGGTGCCGAACATCATCCCATTTTCGCCAGCGACGCTGTGGCGCAAGGTGAAGGCTCAAACCTTCCCGGCGCCGGTAAAGCTGTCGGCTGGGGTGACGGCCTGGAAAGTGGAAGATATTCGCGCATGGATCAATCAGCACTAATTATTTGATGGGGCAGTAATTAACTGCCCCATGATTATCTGTGCTCTGTCTCCGAGTTTGTGAGTTGCAATGCCGACGTCGCCAATTAAATTAGCTACAGGTTGTGCTTGGGAAATCAAGTACCCACTGCGCAGCCCCTTAATACTAGCAATTGCATCAATATTCATAACTGATCGAGCAATTGCGTCTTCTCTATCTAACAGAAGTAGCTGCCCTCGAATGTCGCCAAATTTTTGAATGCAGTTGCTAAATAGGATCGATATCTGATCTGTCTCATCTTGCAGCTCAGGAAAATAGAGGCGTGATAGCGTTCTGAACTCATCGATGGATGCCGGGTGTTCTATCACAGTGTTAGCGGAGAAATTTGCCCCTCGCTCGCGAGCCCATGCATAAATGGCGAAGGAAGCTCGCAAAAGTGCCTCCAATTACGTTCTCTTCAAAACATTGCCTTCCCGTGCAATCCAATCGTTGTGAACGACAGCGGTTTCAACTGTTTTTGCTAGCCTAGTTGTTTCAGCTAGCTGGTGTTGAATTTCTGCAAAATCTGACTTGGTAGCGGCAATTTCCCCCTTCATTTTTAGGCGACCATCGAGATAAGCACCTATGATGGACGTGAGGGTGCCGATGCATATAAGGAGCAGGTAGAACCGCCAGTTCGAGAAGACATTTTCGTTTATCGCATCGCTGACAATTTTGTGCAGAGTCGCTGCATTCATCGATTCATTCCTATTATCGTGTTAGCCGAAGAATGTCCAGGTAATCGGCCCAGCGCTGCATCATATCGCGCCGCGCTGGCAAGTGAGCTGTCCGATTGTATGCCCGTCCATTTACATCTTTGACCTGGTGCGCGAGTTGGTGCTCGATCAGGTCGACACGCTCCCCCAACACTTCATCAAGCATGGTGCGCGCCATCGCGCGGAACCCGTGCCCAGTCATCACGTCCTTGGAATAGCCCATGCCGCGCAGGGCCGCGTTGACAGTGTTGTCGCTCATGGGCCTGCTGCCCGTACGAATGCTCGGTAAAACGTACCGCCCGGCGCCGGTGACGCGCTGCAGGTCGCGCAGTACGGCCACTACCTGGTCGGCCAGCGGCACGATGTGCTCCACACCCATCTTCATCTTCGCGCCGGGGATGCGCCACTCAGCGGCGTCGAGATCGATCTCTCCCCATTCCGCTGTCCGAAGTTCGCCGGGGCGCACGAACACCAGCGGGGCAACTCGCAGCGCGGCGGTGACGAACGGATGCCCGTGGTAGGCATCAATTGAGCGGAGCCGGGCGCCGGCCTGTGCCGGCGAGGTAATCGCGGCGTAGTGCTGCTGCTGCTTTGTCTCTAGCGCGCGGTACAGACCTGCGGTCACGTCGACGGTGACGGCCTCGGTGACGATCGCATACTGGAAGATCTGGCCGCAGTAGACAAGCACGCGCTTTGCCGAGTCGATGGCGCCGCGCTGCTCGATGATGCGCACGGCGTCGAGCACGTCCCGCGCGCGCAGGTCAGCAATCGGGATGTGGCCAATGGCCGGAAAGATGTTCTTTTCGAGCCAGCTTACGACCCAGGCCTGTGTAGTTTCGCCGCGGCGCGCGGACGACTTGGCCAGCCACTCGCGCCCGACCGCCTGGAACGTGTCCACGCTGGCGCGCGCGGCAACCCGCTTCTCTTCCTGCTTCGCGGCACTCGGGTCAGCGCCTGCCGCGAGCAGCGCGCGCGCGGCTTCGCGTTTCTTCCGCGCGGCGGACAATGAGACGGCAGGATAGACGCCCAGCGCCAGTGTCTTCTGCTTGCCGGAAAAGCGGTAGTTGAGTCGCCAGTATTTGCCTGTAGCCGAGACGTGCAAGTACATGCCATCGCCATCGGTGTGCTTGTCGCCAGCCTTGGCGCCGGTATGCTTTACTTGCCTGACAAATGTATCGCTGAGGGGCATTTCTCGCTCTCGTTGGTATCTGTAGGAGTGTCACGGTCAAATACCAACATCAATACCAACAGAATTTTGAGATACCATCATCCTTGTTGAGGCATCTTGATTCAAGAAACGCGGGAGCTATATAGAGGAAAGGGGGGAATCGAGAGCGCCTGATTTTGCTTGATTCAGGGTGGTGGTCCCCCCGACTGGAATCGAACCAGTATCCCACGCTTAGGAGGCATGTGCACTATCCATTGTGCTACGGGGAGGACGCCCGCGCCGCCAGGTGCTGACGGCGCGAAGCAGGGCAAGCCTGCAGTCCGGCGGGCAGGCCCCGCAGGGCGGGCTGGTACCGTGAACCGGTTGCAATTATAGCCGGGATCGAAATAGAAATGCAGGTTCATGCCCGGCAGTCGGTACAATGTGCCCCTTATTCAATCAACGCACCTTTTCCCCCCGCGCCTTATTTTTCTTCGCGCGACGAAACGCATACCGATCATGGCCGTCATCTCCATTAGTTCCGCTCAACTTGCTTTCGGCCACGTGCCGCTGCTCGACCACGCTGATTTTTCCCTCGAGACCGGCGAACGCGTCGGCCTCATCGGCCGCAACGGCACCGGCAAATCCTCGCTCCTGAAAGTCATCTCGGGCCGCTCGCGCCTGGACGATGGCTTGCTGGTCATGCAGCAGGGCGTGACCATCGCCTATGTCGAACAGGAACCGGTGTTTGACCTGAGCATGACGGTGTTTGCCGTCGTTGCCGGCGGCATGGGTGACCAGCAAGCGATGCTGACCGAATACGAAGAACTGACCGGCAAGTTCGGCCAGGGCGACGACGACGCGCTGATGGAGCGCATGCATGTGATCCAGACCAAGCTCGATGCGAACGACGGCTGGAATCTGGCGCACAAGGTCGAGACCACGCTCGATCGCCTGAACCTGTCCGGTGACGCGCTGATGGGTACGCTCTCGGGCGGTATGCAAAAGCGCGTCGCGCTGGCCGTGGCGCTGGTGTCGGCGCCGGACGTGCTGCTGCTCGACGAGCCGACCAACCACCTGGACTTCACGTCGATCAAGTGGCTCGAAAGCCTGCTGCGCGAATTCCGCGGCTCGGTCCTGTTCATTACCCACGATCGTAGTTTCCTGGACAACGTTGCCACCCGCATCATTGAACTCGACCGCGGCCGTCTGCTGTCGTTCCCGGGCAACTTCACCACCTACCAGGCGCGCAAGGAAGAACTGCTGGCCAATGAAGAAGTCGAAAACGCCAAGTTCGATAAATTTTTGGCGCAAGAAGAAGTGTGGATCCGCAAGGGCGTCCAGGCACGCCGTACCCGCGACGAAGGCCGTGTGCGGCGCCTTGAAGCGTTGCGCTCGCAGCGCTCGGTGCGCCGCGACCAGCAGGGCCAGATCAAGCTCGACGTGGCCACGGGCGAGCGTTCGGGCAAGATCGTTGCCGATCTCGAGAACATCTCGAAAATGTACGGCGACAAGGTTATCGTCGACAACTTCACCGGCACCCTGATGCGCGGTGACAAGGTCGGCCTGATCGGACCGAACGGCGCCGGCAAGACCACGCTGCTCAAGATCATCCTGGGCGAAGAAAACGCCGACAGCGGCAAAGTCCGCCTGGGCACCAAGCTGAACGTCGCGTACTTCGACCAGATGCGCACCCAGCTCAATGAAGAAGCCAGCCTGGCCGACACCATTGCACCGGGCAGCGACTGGGTCGAAATCAATGGCCAGCGCCGTCACGTGATGACGTACCTGAACGACTTCCTGTTCTCGCCGGAACGTGCACGTTCGCCGGTCAAGTCGCTCTCCGGTGGCGAGCGCAACCGCCTGCTGCTGGCGCGCCTGTTCGCCAAGCCGGCCAATTGCCTCGTGCTCGATGAGCCGACCAACGATCTGGACATCGACACGCTCGAGCTGCTCGAAGAACTGCTCGAGGAATACACGGGCACCGTGTTCCTGGTCAGCCACGACCGCACGTTCCTCGACAACGTCGTCACGCAAGTGATCGTCGCCGAAGGCGCTGGCAAATGGCGCGAATTCGTCGGTGGTTACACCGACTGGGAACGCGTCAAGGCGGCAACGCCGGTGGTCCAGGCGCCGGTCAAGACCAGCGCACCGAAGGCGGACGACACGGCGGCCCCCGCCGCCAAGAAAGTCAAGCTGAGCTACAAGGAGCAACGCGAACTGGAAGAGTTGCCAAAGCTGATCGCGACGCTCGAAGACGAACAGTCCGCGATCACGGCGCAGCTCAATGGCCCGGACTTCTACAAGCAGAACCCGGCCGATGCCAAGCGCATCAACGCGCGCTTTGCCGAAATCGAAGATTTGCTGCTCGATGCACTCGAGCGCTGGGAAACGATCGAAGCGCGCTCGCGCGGCGTGTAAGCAACAGGGGCGGGCAATGGCCGGGCGGAGCGACTTTTCATGACTGACAACAACGAATCGCGCACCGCCCGGCCAGCCGGCCCTGGGTCGGGGGCCTGCGCGGCCGACGAACCCTTCCTGACTCCCGCCGCCTGGGCGCGGATTCTGCCATTCGGCACCTACATCCTGTTCATCGTGATTGGCGACCTGCTTGAGCGCATGGGCATGAGCCGCGCCGACTTGCGCTGGCTGTATCCGGTGCAGGCCGGCGCCGTGCTGGCGCTGCTGGCCGTGTTCTGGCGCCAGTACGACGAGCTGCACCGGTTTGGCTTGCGCCTCTCGCAGACGCTCGTTGCCATTCTCGTCGGCGTCGTGGTGCTGGTGTTGTGGGTGAATCTGACTTTGCCATGGATGACGCTTGGCAGCACGCCCGGCTACGATCCGCGCACGGATGGCGAGATCGACTGGCTCCTGGTGACGCTGCGTATCGCCGGCGCCGCGCTGGTCGTGCCTGTCATGGAAGAATTGTTCTGGCGCTCGTTCCTGATGCGATGGGTTGAACACGCGAACTTCAGACTCGTTGATCCGGCGCGTATCGGCTTCAAGGCGTTCGTGATCCCATGCGTGCTGTTCGGCTTTGAACACACGCTGTGGCTGGCCGGTATTGTGGCTGGCGTGGCCTATGGCGTGTTGTATATGCGGCACCGCAACCTGTGGTCGCCCATCCTGGCCCACGCTGTCACGAATGGATTGCTGGGCGTCTGGGTCGTCTATACAGGGGGCTGGCAATTCTGGTGATGCCTCAGGTAGTACGACCAGTGGAAGAAGACGACCATGCCAGCCCCGTCAGCGTTGCATCGCCTTTCGCCGCTCGCACTCTGCGCCGGTGCATTCTGGTGTCTCCCGGCAGGCGCGGCGTCCACGGCGCCAGCTGAAAGCCTGCAACCCTTCGCCGGCATCGGCTGGGCCCACGACGACAACCTCCTGCGCCAGGCCGATGGCGCGCCCGCGTTTGGCAATGGGCGCAGTGATAGCTATCGCACTGTCGAAGCCGGCCTCGTGCTCGACAAGCACATCAGCCGCCAGCGCATCGCCGCCACGGCCAAAGTGTCGAAGACCGCGTTCGATCATTTCAAACAGCTCGACTATATTGGCCACGACCTGCAAGCGATGTGGTTCTGGCATATTGGCACCCAGTTCGACGGCCGTCTCGAGATGCTCGATAGCCGGACACTCGCGCCGTACACCGACTTCAACAGCGACCAGCGCAACCTGCGCCAGCAGCGCCGCCAGATCATCGACGCCGGCTGGACGCTGCATCCAGGCTGGAAACTGCGCGCTGGCGCCGAGCGCGACAAGGCAAGCTACGACCTGGCGATCCAGCGCTTCAATACCCGCACCGAAAAGGCGTTCGACACCGAACTTCTGTACCAGTCCAGGGGCGGCAGCGCGCTGGGCCTGGTCGCACGGCGCGTCAAGGGCAGCTATCCGTACCGCCGACCGGCCATCGGCACGGTCCTGACCGACGATTTCACCCAGGACGAACTCAAGCTGCGCATCAACTGGCTTGCCACCGGCTCGACCACGGTGCAGGGCCTGGCTGGCTATGCGCGGCGCGAGCAGCCGTCGTACGGCGAGGGTGCCACGAGCGGCGTCAATGGCCGCATCAATGCGTTCTACACGCCAAGGGGCCCACTCAGCTATCAAGCAGGCATGTGGCGCGAGTTCGCGCCGGTCGAAAGCCCCTTCGTCAGTTACACGCTCAACCGGGGCGCGAGCATTGGCGTGAACTGGGCTGCCAGCGCCAGGGTGGCGCTCGAGGCCAGCGCGACCTACGAGCGCCGTACCTACACGGCGCGGGGCGACTTCACCGGCGCCGCTGCGCTGCGTGATGCGATCCGTTCGGCCAGCGTGCGTACCGTGTGGCAGGTCAGGCCCGGCGTGAAAGTCGTTGCTGCGTATGTCCGCCAGGCGCGTACCGCCTCGGCGCTCGGTACGGGCAAGTTCGATGCCAATGTGGTGCAGGTCAGCGCCAATGTGCTGTTCTGATGGGGATCCTGCCGACGTTGATGCGTGGCGTGATGTCGGTGATGGTTTTTTCGCGAGAGAACGCGCATTGGTTGCGCTGGCGCTAGCGCAGTTGAACCAGTCGGTTTTCGCTGGAACTGTCAGGTTGCGCACGCATCGAATGGCATGTCGGGCATGTGCTGGCCGCCCCGTTGCAACGATTACCGATGCTGATGGAGGAATCATGAAGCGTGTCGTCATGTGGATCGCAAGCCTGGTTTTGGTGCTGGGCATGGGTATGGGGGTGGGCATGGCTGGCGCGGCGGAGGTGCTGCTGGGGCCAGGCGACGTGGTCAAGCTGTCGGTGTACGGCAGTCCCGACTTGTCGATCGAAACCCGCGTCAGTGAAAGCGGCCATCTCACCTTTCCGTTGCTGGGACAGGTCGCTGTCGGCGGCATGCCGGTGGCGACGGCCGAGAAAACCATCGCAGGCCTGCTCGAGAAAGGCGGCTACCTCAGGCAGGCCCAGGTCAACATGCTGGTGACGACGCTGGCGAGCCAGCAGATTTCGGTGCTGGGCCATGTGAACCGGCCCGGGCGCTATCCGGTGGACGGCCGCCGCCGCGTGCTCGACATGCTGGCGCTGGCGGGCGGCATCCACAGCGATGGCGGCGACATGATCAGCCTGGTGCGCATCCGCGACGGCAAGACCCTGCGCGAAACCATCGATGTGGTCGACATGGTGCGCACCGGCGAACTCGACCGGGATGTCGAGGTGGCAGGCGGCGACATCATCTTTGTCGAGCGGGCGCCGCGGGCGTATATCACGGGCGAAGTCAGTCGCCCGGGACCATTCCGGCTCGAGCGCGGCATGACGGTCCAGCAGGCATTGTCGGCTGGCGGTGGCTTGAGTCCGCGCGGTAGCAGCAACGGTATCCGCATCACGCGCAAGGCTGCCGGTGGCCAACCAGTTTCGCTGGATGCCCGTGCGAGCGATATCGTCCAGGTCGATGACGTGATCGTCGTACGCGAAAGCTGGTTCTAGGTAATGGCAGTTGGTGCGCGGCGCCGCGCGTGGCCGCCCGGCTAGCGTGGCGACACACTTCTTGCATGGATGGCATCATTTCCTTGAAAAAATTGATCAAGGTGAAGGCATGCAAGCGTGGTGGACAGAAAGCTGGCAGACGATTCAACACGAATTTTCCGATCTGGGCGATGCCGAGGATGTGACGATCATCATCGTGCGTTTGCTGGTTGCGGTCGTCCTGGGCGGTTTGCTCGGCTATGAGCGCGAAACGAAGGGTGCTTCGGCCGGTCTGCGTACCCACATGCTGGTGTCGGTCGGCTCGGCGCTGTTCGTGCTGATTCCGTTGCAGGCCGGAATGACAATCCAGGACTTGTCGCGGGTATTGCAGGGAGTTACGGCCGGTATTGGTTTCCTTGGCGCCGGCGCCATCCTCAAGCAGCGCGAGCAGAACGACATCAAGGGTTTGACCACGGCCGCCAGTGTCTGGATGACGGCGGCCATTGGCGTTGCCGCCGGCATGGGGCGGGAAGGCACGGCGGTGCTCAGTGCACTATTTGGTCTGGTGATCCTCGCATTCGTGCGATCGCCCAGCAAACGCAGCGCCGATTGATTGTCATGGGTCGGCGTCCAGCACCGACCGAATCGGCGTTCGCCTGTGATATAAGGGCGCATCGCACTTCGGGTAAATCAGTGAATCGGCTCTCAACCTGAACCACCAGCATGCCGATCCGGTAGTGAACGAACCTCTTGTTGTTCTAAAGAAAATAACCGGTTGCCGCCGTGGCTGGTGCGACCCGTGGCCAAGCTGTCGTAGTGCGCGGCGGGGCCACCGTGTGCCCCCTCTTTGTCCTTTGATGGCTGCCGGAGTTTGCGGTGCGCTACTGCGTGTGCTTTTGGCTGGGCGCATCGATTGGCCTCGTCAACGTCGCCGCACGCGGCGGATGCCCGTCAGGATTTCCTCCCTCGTCATCGCACCCCGAGTCGTGCTTAGCCCCCCCGACATAGATCAATGTATTACCGGGAAAATTATCCATTTGCCAATTCCTTGAGCGCGAGTGTGCTGGGTTCATCGCTCCCAGCACGGGTGTTGCGTATCTCGACCATCTCGTCCGCCGGGCCGCCGGGCCGCCGGGCCGCCGGGCCGCCGGGCCGCCGGGTCGCCGGAATGCCAGTTCTGCGTCACATTCATCGACGAAAAATAGCGTGTCGCGAGAATCGTCGCCTGCTGCACGGTCGGCTTGCCAGCGCGCCTTCATCGACGCCTATGTGAACTTGTCGCGCGACATGGGGCAGGGCATCTGGTGGAGAATAGCCTGTATATACAAGCACGTGCGCGCACGGTTTTTCTAAAAGATTGTAAAATATATAAGCTTTGGAATGACGCTATGCAACAATATTCTCTGCCCGGGTACGAGGCGGTCCAGCATAGCTCCCAGCAGTAATGCAGGCACGTACTTTTGTTCGCTGCACAACACGATATCGTGCGCGGGGTCGAGCAGATGTATCCTAGTCATGCTCCGGGCTCGACGATTGCGGCCCTGGTCGTCTTTCCAGTTGGGTTGAATTGGGGCTAGTTCGGCCGGATCGTGCCGAATTTGCCAAGTGTTGAAGACCGCCTTGGAAACGTGCAAGGCATGGCAAACATACCAAGAAGCCGTGGTAAGCAGCATCAGGCAACAAGCTATTGCAAAAATATTTGATCACAAAAAGTGAAAGCAGAGAGCAATTCATGAAGATTCTCGTTACTGGCGGCATCGGTTACATCGGTTCGCACACCGTCGTCGAACTGCAAAGTGCAGGCCACGACGTGGTGGTGCTCGACAACCTGTCGAATGCCCAATTGTCGGTGCGCGACCGTGTGCAGCGTATCAGCGGCAAGCCGTTCGCTTTTGTCGAAGCCGATATCCGCGATCGCGCGGCGATGGAAGCCGCATTTGCCGAGCACAAGCCGGAAGCGGTCATTCACTTCGCCGGCCTCAAGGCCGTGGGCGAATCGGTGGCCGAGCCGCTGCGTTACTACGACAACAATGTCTCGGGCAGCGTCGTGCTGTTCGAAACGATGGCCAAGTTCGGTTGCAGATCGCTCGTGTTTTCGTCGTCGGCGACCGTGTATGGCGACCCGGCCTCGGTGCCGATCCGCGAAGACTTCCCGCTGTCGGCAACGAACCCGTATGGCCGCAGCAAGCTGATGATCGAAGAAATCCTGCAAGACCTGGCCAAAGCGCAGCCCGACTGGCGCATTGCGCTGCTGCGCTACTTCAATCCGGTGGGTGCCCATGAGAGCGGCCTGATCGGCGAAGAACCGAGCGGGATTCCCAACAACCTCGTCCCATACATCGCCCAGGTCGCCAATGGCCAGCGCGACAAACTGTCGGTCTTCGGTGGCGACTACAACACGCCGGACGGCACCGGCCAGCGCGATTACATCCACGTCGTCGACCTGGCCATTGGCCACGTCAAGACGCTGGACCACCTGGCCAAGGGCTCGGGCATCGTTGCGTACAACCTCGGTACAGGTCGCGGCAACAGCGTCCTGGAAATGATTCGCGCGTTTGAAGCGGCCAGTGGCCGCAGCGTCGCCTACCAGATCGTCGACCGCCGCCCTGGCGACGTGGCGAAATGCTACGCCGACCCGGCCAAGGCACGCGATGAACTCGGCTGGACCGCCGAACGCGATGTCGCTCAGATGTGCGCCGATGTATGGCGCTACCAAACCACTGCCAGATAATTCAAAGGAACATCGAATGAAAGCCATGATTCTCGCCGCAGGCAAAGGGACGCGCGTGCGTCCACTCACCTACGATTTGCCAAAACCAATGATCCCGTTGCTGGGCCGGCCCGTGATGGCCTACCTGGTAGACCACCTCAGGAAAAACGGCGTGTCCGAAATCATGGTCAACGTCAGCTGGCTGCATGAAAAGATCGAAGAGTACTTCGGCGAGGGCGAGCAGTTCGGCGTCCAGATCGGTTACTCGTTCGAGGGCTACACGAAGGATGACGGCGAAGTCGTCCCGATGCCGATTGGCTCGGCCGGCGGCATGAAGAAAATCCAGGAATTCGGCGGCTTCTTCGACGACACCACCGTCGTGCTGTGTGGCGACGCGCTGATCGATCTCGACCTGAAGGCGGCCCTGATGGAACACCGCCGCAAGGGCGCGATGGCCACCGTCATCACCAAGGAAGTGCCGTGGGATAAAGTCTCATCGTACGGCGTGGTCGTGACCGATGACGAAGGCCGCATCCTCGAATTCCAGGAAAAGCCATCCGAAGCCGACGCCAAGTCCAACTTCATTTCTACCGGCATCTATATTTTCGAGCCAGAAGTCATCGACCTGATCCCGTCGGGCGTCTCGTTCGATATCGGCTCCGACCTGTTCCCGCTGCTGGCAGAGCGCGGCCTGCCGTTCTACGCCCAGGGCCGGCCGTTCAACTGGCTCGATATCGGCACCATGAGTGACTACTGGGAAGTGCTGCAGACGGTACTGACCGGCGAAGTGAACCACATGGACGTGCCCGGTATCCAGATCAAGCCGGGCGTCTGGGTTGGCCTGAACACCAGTATCGACTGGGAAGGCACGACGATCGAGGGGCCGGTATACATCGGCTCGGGCTGCAAAGTCGAGGCGGGTACGCGCATCGTGGGCCCGACCTGGATCGGGCACGGCAGCCATATCTGCGAAGGCGCCGAAGTCATTCGTAGTGTCCTGTTCGAATATACGCGGGTGTTGCATGATGTAACATTAAATGAAATGATTGTCTTTAAGGAATACAGTGTCGATCGCAATGGCGAAATGAAGCACACTTCCGAGTATTCTTCCGAAGAGTGGCTCAACGCACGCGATCGCCGCACCTCGCGCCGCAAGGACACATCGGACACCAACGAGTCAAAGAAAGAGAAAGTCAGCGCATGAAGATCTATCCAGTCATCCTTTCCGGCGGCGCCGGGACCCGTCTGTGGCCTCTATCGCGTGCCGTTCTGCCAAAGCAGTTGCTGCCACTGGTTGCCGATAAAACCATGCTGCAGGACACTGCCTTGCGCGTGACGAACTGGCCTGGATTGATGGCGCCGCTAGTAGTTTGTGGCAATGACCACCGCTTCATGGTGGCCGAGCAGTTGCGCGAAGTGGGCATCACGCCGCTGGGCATCCTGCTGGAGCCGGTCGGTCGCAATACGGCGCCAGCCGTGGCGGCTGCTGCGCACCATCTGCAACAGATCGACCCGGAAGCCGTCATGCTGGTGCTGCCTGCGGACCATGTGATCGAAAACGTTGCAGCATTCCGTGAAGCAGTCGAGCGCGCCACGCGCCTCGTTGCAGCCGGCAAGCTGGCCACATTCGGCATCGTGCCGAAGACCCCGGAAACCGGCTACGGCTATATCCGTCGTGGCGAACCGGTGGACGGTTGCAGCGATTGCTACAACGTGGCGCGCTTCGTTGAAAAGCCGGATGCCGCCACCGCCGAAGGCTTTGTTGCCGAAGGCACGTATTACTGGAACAGCGGCATGTTCATGTTCGGCGCCGCCCGTTACCTGCAAGAGCTCGAGGAGCACGCCCCGGCAATCGCAGCTGCCTCTAACCAGGCAATGCACGCCGCATACCGCGACCTCGACTTTTGCCGTCTCGACGAAACCGCCTTCTCGGCGTGCCCGTCCGATTCGATCGATTACGCGGTCATGGAGCACACGCGCGACGCCGCTGTCGTGCCAGCCGACATCGGCTGGAATGACGTCGGTTCGTGGTCGGCCCTGTGGGAAACCCAGCCGAAAGATGCCAATGGCAATGCCCAGCGCGGTGACGTGTATCTCGATGGCGTGAAGAACTCGCTGGTGCGTGCCGAAAGTCGCATCGTGGCGGTCGTCGGTCTGGAAGACATCGTCGTCGTGGAAACCCAGGATGCCGTGCTGGTCACGAGCAAGAGCCAGGTGCAGCGTGTCAAGCAGGTGGTCGAACACCTGAAATCGAAAGAGCGCACCGAGCACCTGCACCACACCAAGGTGTATCGTCCATGGGGCCATTACGAAGGCATCGATGCGGGCGACCGCTTCCAGGTCAAGCGCATCACGGTCAAGCCGGGCGAGAAACTGTCGCTGCAGATGCATCACCACCGCGCAGAGCATTGGGTCGTGGTCTCGGGCACGGCGCGCGTGACATGCGGCGATACGGTCAGTCTGCTGTCCGAGAATGAATCGACGTACATCCCGATCGGCATGAACCACCGCCTCGAAAACCCGGGCAAACTGCCGCTGCACATCATCGAAGTGCAATCCGGCAGCTATCTGGGTGAAGACGATATCGTTCGCTTCGAAGATATCTACAAGCGGGCGTAATGCACTAGCCCGTACCGCGCTGCATTGTGTTTCTGTAGCAATGTAGACGCGGCTACGGTGTGAAGGGCCTGCTGAACGTGGCCTAGAATGCCTTCTCGACTCCTGGCGAGGGGCATCATGACAGCGAATGTTACGGCGGTCATCACGACCGCCATCCCAGCTACCTTTGCAATATGGCCCCCGGCGCACTTTGCGCCGTTTCCCCCTCAGGTCTTGCGCAGTCAGGCCTGTATCGATACATCCACTGCATCACCCATGGCCCGTTCATCGGCGCCGACCCGCTCCCGCTTTGCGTACCCGGACTCGCACACGCAGGTCATGCACCACGCGGCGACGACCATTCCGCCCTGTCAATATCCAATTGTGTTGTATGCATGCTGAAGATTGGTTCTTTCGGACTAATGCCGCGTCATCATGTTGTCAATTTGCGCATTTATTATGATTTTTGTTAATAAATGCCGCAATCATGTCTTGCATGACAACCAACAGGAACTCCATGACCACTTTTGCATCCTTCATGCCACGGCGCACGCTGCTGGCGACCTTGATCGCGGGCTTCGCTGCGACAGCCTCGGCTGCTCCGGGCGACGTCGTGATCAGCCAGCTCTACGCCCATTCGAACAATGCCGGCGGTCAGTGGAGCCACGACTTTGTCGAGCTGTTCAATCGCAGTTCGTCGCCGGTCAGTCTGGATGGCATGAGCTTGCAATACCAATCCGCAACCGGAACCGCCTGGGGTTCGGTCACGCGCTTGCCACCCGTCGAACTGAAGCCGGGTCAGTATTTCCTGATGGTCGGTCGCACCGGCACCCAGTCCAACGCCATGCCGGTTGGTACGGGCGACGCTACCAGCGCCAGCTTCGACATGGCGGGGGGCGGCGGCAAGGTGGCGCTGTCCGGTATTGCGACGCAGATGCCGGCGGGCGATGGCACCAACCTGATCGACCTGGTGGGCTTCGGCAACGCTAATCGCTTCGAGGGCGCGCCAGCACCAGCGCCATCGACCGTCAATTCGATCCAGCGCGCCGCGCTGGGCTGCCAGGACACCGACAACAACCGTGACGACTTTGCCGCCGCGGCCGTGACCGGCCCACGCAGTACGGGGTCGGCCATCCAGGCGTGCGGTGGTCCGGTCGTGCAGCCGATCGTGCTGACCTGTCCGGCAGCGGTCCAGGTCGCACAGGGCAGCGGCTCGTCGACTGTCCTGTCGGCCATCGATCGCGACAGCATCGTCAACAGCGCCAGCATCATCGCCGGCAGCCGTCCCGGCATCAGTCTGCTCGACTTCGCGCCGGCCGGCGCCATTGGCGGGCGCGCCGAAGCGCGCCTCGTCATCGATGACACACTGGCCGCTGGCAGCTATCCTGTCCAGGTTCAATTCGGCAATGCTGCCGGCGATGCCGAAACGTGTTCCGTCAATGTCAATGTCGCCGGTGAATTGCGCATTCCTGCAATCCAGGGATCGGGCGCAAGCAGCCCGTATGTCGGCACGGTCCAGTCCACGCAGGGCGTGATCACGGCCAAGATCGGCAGCGGCTTCTTCATCCAGGATGCTGCCGGCGATGGCGACCCGTCGACGTCGGACGGCCTGTATGTCTTTGGCGCGTCGACCGATGCGCAGATCGGCGAACTGGTGCGCGTGACCGGGACGATCATCGAATTCCGTCCGACCGGCGCCAACCGCACCTATACCGAATTTAGCAACGTCACCGGCGTGCAGCGCCTGGGCGCCGGGCCGGCCGTCACGCCGACCAATATCGTGCTGCCGAACGCCGATCTGGCCAGTGTCGAAGGCATGCTGGTGCGCTTCACGTCGCCACTGACCGTGAATGGCAACCGCAACGTCGGTGACCGTGGCGAACTGATCCTGGCCAACGGCCGCCGCGAAAATCCGACCAACCGCTTCCTGCTCGGTTCGCCCGAAGCACTGGCGCTGTACCAGGAACACCAGGCCAACCAGATCGTGCTGGACGACGGCATTTTCATTGCGCCGGCCGTGATTCCCTACCTGGCTGAAGACGGTACCGTGCGCGTCGGCGACACCGTCACCGACCTGACGGGCGTGATCGACTATGGCGCGCTGGGCGGTGGCGGCGCCGGCTTCAAGCTGCAGCCGACCATGGCCCCGACCTTTGCCCGCACCAATGAACGTACCGCGGCGCCAACCCTGCCGGCAGGCATCAAAGTTGGCAGCGCCAACGTGCTCAATTTCTTCACGACCTTTACCGACGGGCGCGACGCCTGGGACCGCACCGGCCAGGGCTGCACGATCGGCAACTCGACGTCCGCCGGCAACTGCCGCGGTGCGCAGAACTCGGCCGAATTCATCCGCCAGCGCGACAAGATCGTCAAGTCGCTGGTCGCGCTCGACGCCGATGTGGTGGGCCTGATGGAAATCCAGAACAACCGCGACATTGCGGTTGGCTACCTGGTCGAGCAGCTCAACGCTGCTACGGCGCCGGGCAAGTACGCCGTGGTGCCGCAGCCAGTTGCGCTCGGTACTGATGCGATCCGCGTCGCGATGATCTACAAGCCATCGGTCGTGTCGCTGGCCGGCAGTGCGCTGTCGGATGGCAACGCGATCAACAACCGCGCGCCGATGGCCCAGACCTTCATGGCCAGCAATGGTGGCGGCAAGTTCTCGGTGGTCGTGAACCACCTGAAATCCAAAGGCGGTTGCAGCGGCGCCGGCGCCGGCGATACCGACCCGGGCAATGGCGCAGGTTGCTGGGACCGTACCCGCACCGCGCAGGCCGAGCGCCTGACGTCGTTCTTCATCCCGCAAGTCATCGCGGCTGCGGGCGACCCGGACGTGCTGGTCATTGGTGACCTGAACGCCTATGCGTTTGAAAGCCCGATCAATCACCTGACCGGCGTGGCCGGCATGGTCAACCTGCTCGAGCGTTTCGTGCGCCCGAATGCGATGCCGTATTCGTATGTGTTCGACGGCCTGTCGGGCTACCTCGACCACGCACTGGCAAGCAGCTCGCTGGCCGCGCAAGTGGCTGGCGCTGCCGAATGGCACAGCAATGCGGACGAGCCGGAAACCATCGACTACAACCTGAACGATACCGCGCAGGATCCGTACCGCAACAACGCCTATCGTGCATCGGATCACGATCCGCTGGTGGTAAGCCTGAACCTGACGCCGGCGTTCAGCGATGTCACGGCATCGGTCAAGGTTGACATTGGCGGCTTCGCCATCAACCGCATCACGGGCAAGTACAGCGGCAAGGTCACTGTCACCAACACGAGCGCCACTGTCCTGACCGGTCCGCTGCACTTCGTCTTGCAGGGCTTGCCGAGTGGCGTGACGCTCGATAACAACAGTGGCATGCGGGCCGGCGCGCCTTACCTGACGCTGCCGCAAGCGAGCGTTGCACCAGGCGCCACCGTCACCTTCACGACCACGTTCACCAATAGCGCCAAACGGTCCATTATCTACACCCCGCAGCTGGTTTCCGGCGCGCTCTGATCAGGAATCATCATGAACAATCTTTACGCTCTGTTTCTTCGCGCCATGCTGGCGTTCTCGATCGCCGTCGGTGCGCCTGCTGCGCTGGCCGGTCCGATGTACCGTGTCTCGTTCGACACGTCGTCATTTGCTGGCAGCACCGGGTTTCTCGACCTGGGCTTCAACGGTGGTGGCGACATGGGGCAATCAGTCGCCCGTCTGAGCAACTTCAGCGGAAACTTCCTGGGGGATGCAACGTATGCGGGTGATGCCACCGGTACCGTTACCACCGGAGCGATCCTGGGTAATAGTACGGGAGAAAATTTCTTCACCCAGGCGCTGACCTTCGGTGGGCTGTTCTCCTTCGACGTGGCATTTGACCTTGGCAATGAGCCGCTGCGTACGCTGTTCACCGTGGCGCTGCTCAATGATACGTTTGACGCCTACCTTGGCGCCGATGCCGAACTGTTCACGATCGACGTGATCGCGGGCATGGTGGCCGACGTCACCGTGAACGCTCCCGGCTTCGTGCAAGTAGCCCAGGTCGCCGAAGTCCCGGAACCAGGCGAATGGCTGCTGCTCGCCACCGGCCTGCTGCTGATCGTCGCCACGCGCCGGATGCAACAGCGCGGCTAAATCACGCAAGGCAGATCAATCCGGCGCAGCGCCTCCCAGGCCGCTGCGCCGGATTTATTCTTTAAATATCTAAATACGATAAAGAAATTGTATTTATAAACATCGGGACCTTGGGGCATAGTCGGGTATTGTCGCGCAGACATTACATATGCCCTCCATGCCAGTCCAGATCCTCGCGGTCGAACCCGATCCTGCTGTTCAGCAATTATTGAGACTCAATTTCGGCAGTGCCGGCTATCTGGTCGAGTGTTGTCCGGATGCGGAAAGCGCGCTGCTGCGCATGGCGCTCGGCTTGCCGCACCTGGTGCTGATCGAATGGGAGTTGCCAGGCCAGAATGGCGAAACCCTGGTGCGCCGTCTGCGCGCGCACGAGAGCACGCGCGGCATGGGCGTGATCATGCTGACGGCGCGCGGCGCCGAGGCCGACAAGGTGCTGGCGCTGGAATCAGGTGCCGACGACTACGTCACAAAACCATTCAGCCCCCGCGAACTACTGGCGCGCGCGCAATCGGTGCTGCGGCGCCTGGCGCCGGCCGGCGCTGCCACACTGCGGGACGGCGGCCTGCACCTCGATCCGGACACACTGCAAGTGAGCGCGGGCGGTCGCCCGATCATGCTCGGTCCCATCGAATTTCGCCTGTTGGCATTCCTGATGCGTCATCCCGAGCGCGTGCATTCGCGGCCACAGTTGCTCGACCGCGTCTGGGGCCGCCATGCGGTGCTTGACGAACGGACCGTCGACACCCATGTCGGACGCCTGCGCCAGGCCCTGGGTGCGGACGGGGAGGGCGAGCGCATCCAGACCGTGCGTGGCGCCGGCTACCGCTTTACCACCGGCCTGCCGACGCTGGCGACGCTGGTGAGGACAGCATGACGATTCTCGACAAGCTGGAACAGGAATACCTGTTGCGTACGATCGAGTCGGGTATCGGGCTGGTCGAGCGGCGCCAGCTCTTCTTGTGGACGCAGGGGGCATTTCAGGCGCTGCTGCCACACGAGATCATGCTGTGCGTGACACTGGATGCGGCGGGCACGGTCGACCATGTCGAATGCCTGCACCGCGCCGTGCTCGACCGCGCTACGCTGGCGCAGCTCAAGGCCTATGTAGCGCCAGCGCTGGTTGCGCGCTGGCAGGCGGGACGTGCCATGCCCACGGTGATCGATGCGACCGACATTGCCTTGTGCGCGACGGGCATGGACCACGCGCTCGTGCATGGCAGCGCGCAGCCGGGCGCCGCCGGTACGGTATTCGCGCTGCTGGGCATGCCGTCGCGGCCGGAGGCACGCCAGGCCTATTTTCTGCAGTTGCTGTTGCCGTACCTGCATCTGGGATTGCTGCGCATGCCGGTTGCTGCCAGCGCCGGGCAGGGCGCCGACGATGCGCCAGTCCGGCCCCTGAGCGGGCGCGAGCTGGCCGTGCTCGACGGCATACGCGCCGGTTGCAGCAACGAAGAGGTCGCGCGTCAGCTCGGCATCAGCGCGCTGACGGTAAAGAACCATCTGCAGCGCAGCTATCGCGTGCTCGGCGTGGGGAACCGGGCGCACGCCGTGGCGCGCTGCCTGGCACTGCGCCTGCTCTGATCGGAACGATGGTCAGCTTGCGCGCAGCAGGTGCAATTCGCTTGACCCCACGCCGATCGCACGCGAAGATAGCCTCATGAACAAACTCTTACTTTTGCTGCTTGTCAGCTGCACCGCCTGCACGAGCCAGGCACAAGGTCCCGTCCGCGCACAGGTCAAGGGTGAAACGTCCATCAGCACGCCGCCAGCCGATACGCTCGCCGACATCCGGCGCCAGATCGGTACCCCGACGTGCAGCGACAATGCACAATGCCGCACGCTGCCAGTGGGCGCCATGGCATGTGGCGGCCCGCAGGGATACCTGCCGTACTCCACGCAAAAGAGCGACGCCAATGCGCTGCGCGCGCTGTCCGAGCGCTCGTATGCCGAGGCCAAGGCCGCACTCACGGCCAGTGGCATGATGTCGACCTGCATGCTGAAAGCCGATCCGGGCGCCGTGTGCGTGGCCGGCACCTGCCAGCTCGGCACCGGCTCCCCGACCAATTAATCGTTCATCGGGCGAATGGTTTATTCGCCTGCAACGACAAAGCGCGCCGAGGCGCGCTTTGTCGTTAACACTGGATCGTTTGACAGTGGATCGTTGAACGCTGGATCGTTGAACGCCTCGGCGTTGCAACGATCCAGCATCAGCTTACCGGCCCAGATCCTTCTTGCGAGCGCTTGAGACCGCCCGTGGAACCGGGCTGTTGGTTTCCACCTGTACCAGCGTCGTCGAGGCAATGGCGCCACTTGGTTCAAGCAAGCGGATGGCGCCCAGGAAGCGTTTGCCGGTTGGCAGGCCCGACCAGCTCGTGGTGACCGTTGCCGTACCGCCGACATACACCTGGCTTGGCACCAGCGCCTTGAAGTTGTAGGCGCGGTCGGCCGTGCTGACGACGCCGGCATGCAGGCCGAACCCGATCACGTCGCTGTTGACGGTGTCGTAGCCGAGCGCGCACACCGTGTAGGTGCCGGCGCTTGGCGAGGTCAGCGTGACCACCTCGTCCGACGTGCCGTTGCCCGAATAGCCCACATCGGCATTCGCGCCGTCGAGCACGAGCAGGTCGAGGTCGTTCGTGCCTTCGCCCGTGGTGTCACGGTCGAACAGTTCGAACTTCGCGGCCATCGCATTGCTTGGCACCACAACCCGTGACACGAACACACCCGGTGCGGCGGCCAGGCAGGCCTGGCGCATCGTTTCCCGGCTGGTGAAGACCGCCGGGCTGGCGGTGCCCACGGTGCCGGCAATGCGGTTGATTTCCTTCATGCCGCCGGCCGCCACGCCCATCTTGCCGGCAAACCCGGTGCTGATGGTGAGGGACTTGCCGCCGCTGGCGCGGTCGCTTTCCACGAGGGCAGGGGCCGAGATCAGGCGACCCGAACGCGCCACGATCGGGCTGCGCACGCGGTGGGTGCCGTCCGACCAGGTCAGCGAACCAAACTGCCACACATTCTCGACGGCGTTGGTGCGGGTCAGCGTCACGGTGTACTGGCGCGTCTCGCCCGCTGGCACGGTCAGCGAGGTCGGACTGACCGTGGCGCTAAAGCCCGTGATCGCGAGCGTCGGCGTATAGGTCGATTCGCTGGCACTGACATTGGTCACCGAGCGGGTGACGGCGACGGTACCCAACACATTGCCAACGGCAATCGACGGCAGGTTCAGGTTGTAGCCAGGGATGCTGCCCGAGCCGCACTGCGCGGTCACGCCGGCGCCGCACATGTATTTGCGGTAGTCGAGTTCGGTGATGTCGTAGACGAGGCCCGGATTGGCCGCCGCGTTCGGGGCCACGTGGCCTGCGCCCTGGCCGAACGGCAGACGCCCGCGCGTATCGCCGGACGGGATCGCATCGGCAAAGGTGTCGGTGGCGGTCGTCATCAGTGCCGATTTGATCATGGCTGGCGACCAGGTAGGATGCTGCTGGCGCAGCAGGGCGGCCAGGCCGGCCACGTGCGGGCTCGACATCGACGTGCCCTGGTACGACGCCCAGGCCAGCGGCACCGGCGCGAGCGTCCCGGTGAGCAGCGATGCGCGCTGCGCTTCGGTCATGTTCGGCGAGACGCCGGCAATGACATCCACGCCAGGTGCAGTCAGGTCGGGCTTGAGCACGTTCGGGTCGTAACGGTTCGGGCCACGCGACGAGAAGCTGGCCATCATCGGCGCTGCCGCGCTCGACGTGCCGATCACGAAGGTCGAGATCGACGCCGTGGCGCCGGACGTCGCGGCATACGACTTGATGGCGGCGCCATCGGTGGGGTTGACGTGCACCGATGGGACCGCATGTACTTCGGCCACCAGGCCAGCGCCGGTGTCGATCTGGATCATCCCGACGCCACCGGCTTCCTGCACGGCCAGGCTCTTGTCGACGCGCGCATTGGCGCCCCGGGTACAGGTCACGATCTTGCCGGCCACCTTGGCCGGATCGAGCACGGGCTGACCGCCGTTGCTGCTGGCGCTGTAGCACAGCCCCACGAACGTCGGATTTGCGCCCGGCAGCGCCGCCGATTCGGCCGTGATGATCGACACCGGACCCACGGCCGTCGAATTCATCGAGGCGCCGCGGTAAGTGCGGCCGTTGCCGAGGGTGACGGTGGCCTGCAGTTCGCGGTTGTGGGTCGAGGCGGCAACCGTTGCCTGCCATGGGCTGATGTGGGCAACCGTGTTCGCCGGACCGCTGTTGCCAGCCGAGGCGGCAACGAACACGCCGGCGTTCGAGGCATTGAAGAAGGCTTGCTCGACCGGGTCGATGATTGATTCGCCGCCGCTGATCGAGAAGTTGATCACGTGCACGCCGTCGACGACGGCTTTTTCAATGGCCGCCACGCTGTCGCCGGTGAAGCAGGCATTGCGCCGGCCACTGGCCTGGCCCGAATCCAGATAGGTCCAGCAGACCTTGTACGAGGCGATGCGCGCGCGCGGCGCCATGCCGCTCATTTCGCCGATCGCGACGCCGCCGACGATCGCGGTCGAGCGGGCATTGCCGCCGGCCGTGGTGGAGGTGTGGGTGCCGTGGCCGCCTTCGCCGGTGGTGCCGCCGATCGAATCGCGCGGCGACGAATTGAACTCGGTCCAGTGGCTAACCCGGTTGCTCGAGCGGTAGCTGGCGTCGAAATACTGCGCGCCGATCAGCTTGTTGTTGCAATCGGCGGCCGTAAAGCCTTCGCCGGTCTGGCACGTGCCTTGCCAGCGCGCCGGCGGCGCATCGTAGGCGATGGTACCGCTGGATGCGAAGGTTGGCTTGCCGTTGGCGTCGACACGGTCGGCGTACGATGGATGCTCGGGCCAGATGCCGCCATCGACGATGCCGATGATGATGTCCTCGCCGGCGCCGCTCGGGCCACCGAGCTGCGACCACAGGCCGCCGGGTTGATCCAGGCCGAGGAAGCTCGGCGTGTAGGTGGTGGCCAGTTCGCGCGGCACGTCCGGCGAGACCGTGACCACGTCGGTGCGCGCCATCAGGGTGCGCACTTCGGCATCGGTCAGCATGGCGGCAAAGCCGTTCAGGACCACGCTGTACTCATGCAGCACCGGTGCAGCCGCCACGACGGCGCGCACGGCAGCCTGCTTGCGGTTCAGGTAGTTGTTGTAGAGCAGTACGTTCTGGGTTGCCAGGTTCAGGCGGCTGCCTGCGCTCGGCTGGGTAGCGGGCATGCCGGCGATCTCGCCGGTGTAGCCGGCGATCGGCTTGTCGGCCAGTTGAACGATATACGGGCGGCGCACGTCGTCGGCCTGGACGGTGATCGTCAGGCTGGACAACACCAGCAGTACTGCGGCGGAAAGTGGACGGAGTTTCATGGTGATTCGTTCCCGGGAAGCGTTGTGGGGGTCAAGCGTGGGAGGAGAGCGTGCGGCGGCGGCGTGCGCTGGCGGCCAGGCCGGCCAGGCCGAGACCGACCAGCAGCGCGGTGGCCGGTTCCGGCACATCGGCGGTCGCGCCTGATGCCAGGTTCAGGTTATCGATCGCGAATTGGCCCTTGTTGCTATTGAAGGCGCTGCAATCGCCCGCGTCATCGCACACGAAGCCGAAGAGGGCGACCTCCGTGAATTCCAGTTGCGAGAATGCGCCAAAGTCGTAGCCGCCAAACTCGAATCCAGCGCTGGATGGCCCATCAAGTGCCAGGTCGATGAAGGACCAGGTGCCGTCAGCGCGAAATCCCTGCGCGCGCAACAGACCCGATACGGCCGGGTAGCCGCCCAGCTCGGTCGTATGGCCAATGAAGCTCGCATCCAGGCCCAGCATGCGGAACGGGTTGCGGTCCTCGGCGGTGATCCAGACGACGCTGTCGTTGAAGGCGCCGTAGTACATGCTCGAATTATTGACGGGGCATGCCATGTCACAGGCCCATGGGTCGCTGCCATCGACAAAGGCGCCGACGCCGGTGTTGCTGTCCGCTTGCAGGTTGTTGGCATCGAAGCGCATCGAGAAGCCCGACTCCTGGTAGGTCTCGCCATGCGCGACGGCGCCGTAGCCGTTCTCGAAGCCGATGGTGGCTGCCTGCGCGGGTGCGGCCAGGACGGCAGCGCCAAGGGTGGCGCTGCATAGCATTGCAAGGGTGCTGCGGAGGGTCGTTGATGCCAATCGAGCGTGCCGGATCATGATGTGCCTTTGTCGTTGAAATAGTCTTTGCCCCGATACGGCAAGACCGGTGAAAGTGCAACCTGGTGCTGCGTTGTAAATAAATACATCAATGGAAATAATTAAAATGTAAAAATTCTTAACAGGAAATATTTTGAGTTTTCTATCAAAAGACTAATTAAATTCGGTTTTGGCGGTGAACAGTCTTTGTTTCACGGCTTTATGACGCCCACATGAATTGTGGTGTTTTTGTAACGGTAAATGAGCAAGGTGGTGTTTGTTTCAGGTCTACGGCTTTCGCGTTGGGTGGTATCTCAAAACAAGAGTTGTCCTACTGCTACACCGCGTGATACCGTTCAGGAGTCATTTTTTCGCGAAGCACTTGAGGAGTCGGGCGATGTTTTTTGCCATGAAACGGGGCGCCGCGCGTCGCAGCGCCGGGTTCACGTTGCTGGAATTGCTGGTGGTAATTGTCATCATCGGTTTGCTTGCCGCGTATGTCGGCCCGAAATATTTTTCTCAGCTCGGCAAATCCGAAGTCACCGCGACCAAGGCCCAGATCGACGCGTTCGATAAAACGCTCGACACCTACCGACTCGATGTCGGCCGCTATCCGACCACCGAAGAAGGTTTGGCTGCCCTGATGACAGCGCCGCCCAGCGCCGGCGTCAAATGGAATGGCCCTTACCTGAAAAAAGCCGTGCCGCTCGATCCGTGGGGCAATGCGTACCAATACCGCGCACCCGGTGCCCGTGCCGAATACGAGGTGCTCTCGCTGGGCAAGGACGGCCAGCCCGGCGGCGCCGGCGAGAACGCCGACATCACGTCGAACTGAACGACGTTGTTCGCCTCATTGTTCGCCTCATTGTTCGTATCACCCACCTGACCGCGCCGCCCATGCAGTTTGCCGTTCGCACCCTCGCGCCCGACATGTCGATCGCCAACCTCGTCGTCGATGCGCTCGACGCGCAGGATGCACGCCGCCAGATCGAGGCGCGCGGCCTGTTCGTCAGCGCCGTCGAACCGGCGCGCGGCGCGCGCCTGGCCAGCTCGCGCGGCGCCAAATTGTCTCTGGTGTTGTTCAGCCAGGAACTGCTCGCGCTGCTCAATGCCGGCCTGGGCATCGTCGAAAGCCTCGAAGCCCTGCTCGAAAAGGAAAGCGTCGCGCCCACCCGCGCCGTGCTTGAGCGCCTGCTCGGCGGCCTGCGTGAAGGCAAGCGCTTTTCGGCCGTGCTGGCGGCGCAGCCGACGCTGTTTCCGCCGCTGTACATCGGCATCGTGCGCGCCGCCGAAGGCACCAGCGACCTGCCGCGCGCACTGACGCGCTACATCGATTACCAGCAGCGCATCGACACCGTGCGCGCCAAGATCGTCAGCGCCTCGATCTATCCGGTGATCCTGTTGATGGTCGGCGGGGGTGTATCGGGATTTTTGATCGGCTACGTGGTGCCCAAATTCGCCGAGGTGTACCAGGGCGCGGGCCGCGACCTGCCGTGGCTGTCGCAGCGGCTGCTCGACTGGGGCCAGTTCGCGTCCGGCCACGGGACGGCGATCCTGATCGGCGCGGTGCTGGTTGTCGCCAGCATCGTCGCCGGCATTCGCCACCTGCGCCGCAGCGGCGGCATGGGTCGGCTGCTGCGGCGCGTGCCCGGCATCGGCGAGCGTGCCCGCGTGTATGAACTCTCGCGCCTGTACCTGACGCTCGGCATGCTGACCGAAGGCGGCATCACGATCGTCGGCGCCATCGAGACCGTGCAGCAGATGGTCTCGCCGCACCTGGCCAAGAACCTGTCGGCGGCGCGCGCCGCGATCGAGTCGGGCGAGCCGATGTCGAACGCCTTCGAAGCCCATGGCCTGACCACGCCGATCTCGCTGCGCATGCTGCGCGTGGGTGAACGCACGGGCGAGATGGGGCCGATGCTGACCCAGTCGGCCGCGTTCTACGATGGCGAGATCGGGCGCTGGATCGACCGTTTCACGCGCACCTTCGAGCCGCTCCTGATGGCCGCCATTGGCCTCGTGGTCGGGGCCATCGTCGTGCTGCTGTACATGCCGATCTTCGACCTCGCAGGAGACATGTCGTGACCATGCACGCCGCTACCGTGGCCGCCGCGCCGTTCGATCATGCCATCCTGGCGCAGGCCAGAGCAGCAGCCAACGTGTCGCGCCGGGGCCTCGTGGCCGAGCTGGAAGCAATCACCGGGCGCGATGCACGCGACCTGGTGCAGGCCCTGGCGGCACTGTTCGCGCTGCCGGTGATGGAAACGGGCGAAATGCTGCTGCTCGCGCCGGCGTTCGATCTGCTGCCGCTGGCGCAGGCGCTGTCCCGCCACTGCGCGCTGCTGCGCCATGCCGACGGGCGCCTGGTCGGCGTGGTGGCCGATCCGTTCGATCTCGATCTGCAGACATGGCTCGGCGCCCAGGCCCGCGCCACACCCAGCCGGCCGCTCGCATTGTGCCTGGCGCAGCAGGCCGACATCCAGGCCTACTTGTCCAAGCAAGAGGAATCGGCGCGCGCCGTCGACTCGCTCGTTGGCGGGGCCGCCGATGGCCGGCGCGACGGCAAGATCGGCACCGTGCTGTCGTTCGCGTCGGTGTCCGAAGCGGGCAGCCCGGCGGTCAAGCTGGTCAACTCCACGCTGTACGATGCGCTGAAAGCCGGCGCCTCGGACATCCACCTGGAAAGCACGGCTGGTGGCCTGGCCGTGAAATACCGCGTCGATGGCGTGCTCGATCACGCCACGACAGTGGGCGGCATCGAGCTGGCCGAGCACATCATCTCGCGCCTGAAGGTGCTGGCCGAACTCGATATCGCCGAGCGCCGCGTGCCGCAGGACGGCAGTTTTCGGGTCGAGGCGGCCGGGCGCGACATCGACCTGCGCGTGTCGATCATGCCGAGCATTCATGGCGAAGATGCGGTGATCCGTATCCTGGACAAGCGCGCGATGATCGAAGCCTACGGCTCGCTCACGCTCGAAGCGCTGGGGTTCGACGCGCCGTCCCTCGTCACGCTGCGCCACCTGGCGCAGGAAGCCTACGGCATGCTCTTGGTAACGGGCCCCACCGGCTCGGGCAAGACCACCACGCTGTACGCGGCGCTGACCGAAATCCACAACGGCCGCGAAAAGATCATCACGATCGAAGACCCGGTGGAGTACCAGCTGCCCGGCATCCTGCAAATCCCGGTCAATGAAAAGAAGGGGCTGACCTTTGCCAAGGGCCTGCGCTCGATCCTGCGGCACGACCCCGACAAGATCATGGTGGGAGAGATCCGCGACCGCGAGACCGCCGAAATCGCGGTGCAGTCGGCGCTGACCGGTCACCTGGTCCTGACAACCGTCCACGCCAACAATGTGTTCGACGTGTTCGGGCGCTTCACGCACATGGGCATCGATCCGTATGCGTTCGTCTCGGCCCTGAACGGCATCTGGGCCCAGCGCCTGATCCGCATGAATTGCCCGCGCTGCGGCGAGCGGCACGACCCGACCGATCTCGAGCTGGCCTCGGTGCACCTCGAGCGCGCCGAGGTGGGCGACTACCTGTTCATGCGCGGGAAAGGTTGCGGCGA
This sequence comes from Massilia sp. MP_M2, assembly GCF_039123635.1. Lineage (NCBI taxonomy): Bacteria > Pseudomonadati > Pseudomonadota > Betaproteobacteria > Burkholderiales > Oxalobacteraceae > Massilia > Massilia sp. MP_M2. Next base: position 138,326 of record NZ_JBCHJF010000001.1, on the reverse strand, counting down.
TTGCCGCGGCACCGGCTACAAGGGGCGCCGTTCGATCGCCGAAATCCTGACCCTGAACGACGAGATCCGCGAGCTGATCGTCGACAAGCAGCCGATCCGCCGCATCAAGGCCGCGGCCCACGCCAACGGCACGCGCAGTCTGCGCCTGGCTGCGCTCGACCTGGTGCGGCGCGGCGCCACCACCATCGATGAAATCAAGCGGGTGACCCTGCATGCGTAAGCTTCCTGGACACACCCTGCGCCTGGGCATTGCCAGTGATGGCCTGGCTCTGGTCAGGGTCAATCGCCTGTTCGGCCGCGCGCCCGTGCTGCTGGCCGAGCAGCGGCTCGACCTGTTCGCGCCCGATGCGCTGGCCACGGGCCTCTCCGCGCTGTTCGCCGACCATGCGCCCGGCGGCTGGACGGTGAGTGTCGTGCTGGCCGACGAATTGATCCGCCTGTGGCAGGTCACGCCGCCGCGAGAAGCCACGCGCATGAACGACCTCGAAGGGGCGGCCGCGCTGCGCTTCCAGCACCTGTTCGGGGCCCCGCCGGCCGAGTGGGTGATCCGCGCCGACTGGGATGCGGGCAAGCCGTTTCTGGCCAGCGCCGCGCCGCTGAACCTGCTCGATGGCCTGCAGCTGGCCGCCGAGACCCACCGCTTTCATCTGGTCGATATCCGGCCGCAATTCGTCGCCGCGCTCAATCACTGGCGCCAGGCGCGCAGGGCAGGGGCGTGGTTCGGCCAGGTCCATGGCGGCGTGCTGTCGCTCGCGGCCTATGACGGCGCGGTTTTGATGGCCGTGCGCAGCAGCCCGGTCCCGGCCGGCGCCGATCGCGACTGGCTGGAAGCGCACGTGGCGCGCGAAGCGCTGCGCGTTGGCGTGGGACGGCCCGAACGGCTGCAGCTGTGCGGCGCGGCGCCGGCCGCCTGGGGCAGCAGCCCGGGGCGTCTGAAGTTTGCCTGCAGCCTGCTCGAACAGAACGCCGGCGACGGCTGGTCCGACCTGGCGCGCCTGGCGCGTACGGGAGCGCCCGCGTGAACCGCACCCGCATCGATTTCGCCCCGCCGGGCCTGCGCCGCACGCTGTTTCGCACGCCGCCGCGCCTGATCTTCGTGCTGCCTGCCGTGCTGGCGATGTGCGTGCCCGCAGGGTTCATGACCCAGCGCTACGTCGAGCAGCAGCAGGAATTGAAGGACTTGCAGGCGGCGCTGGCCGTGCGCAGTGCGCCGCCGCCCGTCGTGGCAGCGGCCGCGCCCAAAATGACCCTGGCGCCGGCGCAGGTCACCGCCGTCAACGCCGCCGTGGGGCAACTGAACCTGCCATGGCGCGACCTGGCGGCGGCGCTGGCCGACGCCACGCCAGCCTCGATCGCGCTGCTGGCACTGGAACCGGACGCCAAGCGGCGCACGCTGCGCATCAGCGCCGAGGCAAAGAACAGCGACGACATGCTGGCCTACATCACGCGCCTGCAGGCCGAGGAATGGTTCACGAGTGTGGTGCTGATGCGCCATGAAGTCATGCAGGAAGACCCGAACCGGCCGCTGCGCTTCCAGGTCAGCGTGCAATGGGGGACGCCATGACGCTCGCGACCCTGCCATTGCGCGCGCGCCTGCTGCTCGCGCGCGTCAATCCGCTGGTGGCGCTGGTCGTGGCGCTGATCGTGGCCGGCGCAGCCGTGCAGGTCGCGCTGGTGCCGGCGCGGGCCCGGCTCGACGCAGACTACGAAGCAGCGCGCCGCCTTGCACGCACGCCGTTGCCACCACGCCCGGCACCAAGCGCGCCGCCACCAAGCAGCGACCAGAACCTGGCGCAGTTCTACGCCACGCTGGGCGATGCGCGCAGCGTCGAACGCCAGTTGAAAGCGGTGTTCGCACTGGCCGCGCGCCATGGCTTGACGCTGGAGCAGGGCGAGTACCGCACCACCGTCGACCGCAACGCAAAGCTAGTCGCCTACCAGATCAACCTGCCGGTCAAGGGCAATTACGGGGCGATCTGGCAGTTCGCGATGGACGTGCTGCGTGCGGTGCCGCATGCGTCGCTCGACGACGTGGCGTTTCGCCGCGACGCGATTGGCGAGGCGGGCGTCGACGCGCGGCTGCGCCTGACGTTCTATCTTGCCGAGCGCAGCGCAGCACCGGGAGAAGCGCGATGAAGCCCCGTCACATCGCCATGGGTGGCGCGTTGGCGCTGGCCGCCGGCCTGGTCGTGTTTGGCGACACGACCCCTGACAACACGCTGGCCGAACCGGCCGAGCGCGTTGCAAGGACTACCGCCACTGCGCCCGCGCGCAGCACGGCTGTCGCGGTGGCCAAGCCCGTTGCGGACACCGCGATCGTGCGCCTGGTCCCGCGTGATGAACTGATCGGCGCTGACGGCGAGCGCTTCGGCGAGGGCGAGCAGGGGCTGTTCGCGCGCCACGACTGGACGCCGCCACCGCCGCCGCCATCGAACGCGCCGCCGCCACCGCCGCCACCGCCCGTGGCGCCGCCCCTGCCATTCAAGTACATCGGCAAGTCGCTCCAGGACGGCGTGTGGGAAATCTACCTGGCCCGCAATGACCGTACCTATCTCGTGCGCGACGGCGCAACGATCGACGGCGCCTACCGCGTCGACGCGATCCGTCCGCCCACGCTGACCCTGACTTACCTGCCGCTGGACCAGGTCCAGCAGCTCAATATTGGAGTATTCGATTGATGGCTCGTTTGCCGATGCGCGGGTTGACCCTGCTGCTGTTGCCGTTTCTTCTCGCGGGTTGCGCGGCGCAGCGCGCCTACCAGGAGGGCAACGCACTGGTGGCCCAGGACAAGGTCGGCGCCGGCCTGGCCAAGTACCAGGAAGCGCTGGCCGCCGATCCCGGCAATCCCGAATACAAGGCGGCGTATCTGCGCGCGCGCGACGGCGCCGTCGTGCGCATGGTGGACGCGGCCGACCGCGCGCTGGCCGCCGGCCAGATCGACGTGGCCAGCAGCGAATACCGGCGCGTGCAGACCATCGATCCGGGCAACGACCGCGCCCGCGCTGGCCTGCGCCAGGTCGAGGCGGACCGGCGCCATGCCGCCGCACTGATCGAGGCGCGCGCCGCGTTCGAGAAGGACGATATCGACACGGCGCGCAACAAGCTGGCGGCCGTGCTGACCGAGCGTCCGGCGCACGAGGCGGCGCGCCTGCTGCTGCTGGAGATCGACGAGAAGTCGGCGGCTGCGCCATCCGGTCCGGCGGCGCTGGCGGCCAGCTACCGCAAGCCCATCAGCCTCGAATTTCGGGATGCCCCGCTCAAGCAGGTGTTCGAGATCATCGCCCGTCACTCGGGGCTGAACTTCATCTTCGACAAGGACGTCAAGGCCGATACCCGGACCTCGATCTTCCTGAAGAACAGCACCGTCGAAGCGGCCGTGTACTACCTCTTGATGACGAACCAGCTCGAGCGCCAGGTCATGGACGGCAACACGATCCTGATCTACCCGAACGTCGCGGCCAAGCTGCGCGAGTACCAGGAAATGACGGTCAAGACGTTCTTTCTGGCGAACGCCGACGCCAAGTCGATCGCCAACACGTTCAAGACGATCCTCAAGAGCCGCGATGTGGTGGTCGACGAAAAACTGAATCTGGTGATCCTGCGCGACAATCCGGAAGCGATCCGCATCGCCACGCAACTGGTGGCGCTGCAGGACGTGCCGGAGCCCGAAGTCATGCTCGACGTCGAGGTGCTGGAGATCAACCGCAGCAGCGTGATGGACCTGGGGATCAACTGGCCGCAATCGCTCGGGTTCTCGCCACTGACGTCGTTTGATGGCAACGTGCTGACGATCGACCAGCTGCGTGGCCTGAACAGCAGCACGATCACGACGGGCCCGATCAGCGCCACGCTCAACGCCAGCAAGACCGACGGCGACACGACGACGCTGGCCAACCCGCGCATCCGCGTGCGCAACAAGGAAAAAGCCAAGATCGTCATCGGCGACAAGATCCCGAATATCTCGGCGACGGTGTCGTCGGGGATCGGCGGCTTCGCATCCGATAACATCACGTACCTGGACGTGGGCCTGACGCTGAACGTCGAGCCGACCATCTACCTGAACAACGAGGTGGCGATCCGCATCAACCTCGAGGTCAGCACGCTGGGCGAGCGCGTCGAAACCCGCAATGGCACCGTGGCCTACCGCATCGGCAGCCGCTCGGCGACCACGATGCTGCAACTGAAGGATGGCGAGAACCAGGTGCTTGCTGGCCTGATCAGCAATGAAGACCGCAGCAGCGGTACCAAGGTGCCGGGCGTTGGCGACCTGCCGATCGTCGGGCGTCTGTTCGGCAGCCAGACCGACAGCAATGGACGCACCGAGATCCTGCTGTCGATCACGCCGCGCATCGTGCGCGCGGTGCAGCGCCCGCCCGCATCGGCGTCCGAATTCGGCGCCGGCACCGAGGCGAGCTTCCGCCGCCGGCCCGACAATGCCGTGCGTGCGCAGGTAGCGCTGCCGGCGACGGGCGCGCGGCCCGCCGTGCCAGCTCTTTCGCCGCCGGCGACCGTCACGACAACCACGGTCACGACGCCGGTCGCGCCGCCGCCGGCGCAGGAACCCGCGACGTCGTTCTCGGTGCCGCCGTCGGCCTTGCCGGCCACGCCGCAACTGGGCTCGCCGCCTTCGGCGCCGCCGGGCCAGCCTGTGAGTGCGCCCGACTCTGCGCCTGCATCTGCGCCGGAGGCCGAAGCGCAGCCGGCTGCCTATCCGCCGGGCGTGACGCCGCCAGTGCCGCAACGATGACGCAGCCGGGCATGCGCGCGCGGCACGGCTTCACGCTGATCGAGCTGCTCGTCACGCTCGCGATCCTGGGGCTGCTCGGCACCCTGGTGCTGCCGGTGGCCGAAGTGACGGTGCAGCGCCGCGACGAGCAGGAACTGCGGCGCGGCCTGCGCGACATCCGCGCCGGCCTGGACGCCTACAAGAAGGCTGCCGACGAGGGCCGCGTGGCCAAGGCGGCCGACGCCAGCGGCTATCCGGCGCGCCTGGAATTGCTGGTGCAGGGCGTGCCCGACCTGCGCAGTCCCAAACAGACAAAGATCTATTTCATGCGGCGCCTGCCGCGCGACCCGTTCACGCCTGAGCGCGATCTCGATGACGCCGCCACCTGGGGCAAGCGCAGTTATGCCAGCGAGCCCGATCAACCGCAGGAAGGCGACGATGTCTATGATGTCTACTCGCGCTCCGCGCGGGTGGGGCTGAACGGCATCCCCTACAACAGATGGTGAGCACGAGGTGAGCACAATGCGCATGCACGCACATGGAACAGGCCGTGGCTTCACGCTGATCGAACTGCTGGTGGTGCTGGGGATCATTGCGCTGCTGCTGACGGTGGCGCTGCCGCGCTTTTTCCCCAGCATCGACAGCGCGAAAGAGACGATCCTGGCCGATAACCTGCGCAACACGCGCCAGGTGGTCGACCAGTACCGGTCCGATACGGGCCGCTATCCCGAGTCGCTCGAGCAGCTGGTGGAGGCGCGCTACCTGCGCGAAATTCCGCTCGACCCGGTCACCGAAGCGCGCGACACGTGGATCCTCGAAGCGCCGCACGAAGGGGAGCAGGGCGGCTTTGCCAACCTGCGCAGCGGCGCGCCGGGCAACGACCGGCGCGGCCGGCCCTATCTGGAATGGTAGTTCGGGGAGGGCTACGCCGGGGGCGCCAGGCCGGGTTCACCTATCTGGGCCTGATCATCTTTGTCACTATCATCGGCCTGGTGGGCGCGGCCACGCTCAAGATCGGCGCGCTGCTGCAACGGGTGGCGGCCGAAGAAGAACTGCTGGACATCGGCGCCGCCTTCAGCGCAGCGCTCGACAGCTACGCGGCCGCCACGCCGCAGGGCGCCTCGCCATATCCGCCATCGCTCAAGGAATTGCTGAAAGACCCGCGCGTGCCGGGCGTGCGCCGGCACCTGCGCAAGATCTTCGTCGACCCGCTGACGGGCAAGGCCGAGTGGGGCGTGGTGTATCTGGGGGACGGGACGACGGGCGTGGTCGCGGTGCATAGTCTGTCGACGGCCAGGCCGCTGAAGATCGCCAATTTCGATAGCCGGTTTGCGGGCCTGGACAATGCGGACACGATTTCGGCGTGGCGGTTCAAGGCGCGTGATCCGGCGCTGGGGCAGGGGCCTGGACAACTGCAGCCGCGGCCTGCTGCACCAGCAGCGCCGGGGGCGCAACCGGCGCCGCCTGGCTTGCCTGCGGCAGCGCCGGCAGATGTGCCGCTGCCGGAGGCTATAGAAGAAGCGGATACCGCACCGGAACCCGCGCCGGTGAATGCACAGGATACCGCACCTGAACCGCAAGGTGAGCCTACATCGGAAACGCTACCCGAGAACCGGTAGTTGTGGAAGAGCAATAAAGTCTGTCGCAAGCTATCATATGGGACAGGCCAATCACGGCATATTGTTATTGCAAATTGTGTCTGCCACAACGCGTCGACAAAGTGTTTGCACCAGTCGCTTCCAACAATAAAGTTGCGCACAGCCGGTAGGGCGCGCAGATGGATAACAAGCCGCTTTCGATCCTAAGCGGACGTCACATATTGTCCGTAAGATGATTGAAAAGGACTGGCTTCGCCTAAGGAGTAGCATGCTACAAACGCCGCGTAGCTTTTAGTATCCAACAGCTAAGCCGCAGACCATCAAAACTGCACCGAGAATGAAGAAAAAGATACTGGATCTAATGCACCATAAAATTCCGGTAATTGAAGGGGTAGGTTTATCCTCGATGAGAGCGATCAAAGCCGACTCCGAATGTACGAAAAATGTCAGGCAAGCGCTTACTGCGCCGATCAAGAACGAACTGAGGATGGCGATCGCAAACCATTTAAACGTACCGAAACTATCCTTGATAATCAGGGCTTGAGTCATTGTAAGCATAGCGGCTACGCCCGCACTATTTAGAATCGTGAAAGCTTTCGCGCCCTCGAGCACTGTTACTCTCACCCCACCGGTTCCAGCAATATTGTCAGCGAGGCGCTTTTCGAGTTTGGCGCTTTCTTTACTCAGCGCCTCAAGTTTAGCTTTTTCGTCACTGAGTTGAATTTTGGCGGCAGTTAGTTCTTCGCTCGAATTCACGATGAAACCTCCTCTGTTATTATGGGCATAGCACCATTAATCTAAGTACGAATTAGCGCAGTAGAAAGCCTGATCCGAGGAAACTCGGCCGTTTGCGTCAGCTGAGCAGGTTGCTGGATGGGAAAAGTCACTGCCTAATTAGCGGCAACTGTCGAACCGAAGCGAACACTAGCGCGATCAGTAGACCCCGCCGGCTTGAAAACATACACTAATCTTTTCAGCTAGCCAAAATCACATGATTGGAACACTACCAGCAGTTAGGAGGTTGGATGAACGCCACCTGCCGCGAATGCCAGTTGGTGCCCCAAAGCTAACGATCAATAACTTTCATCGGATTGCTGATACTTCGCCTTATGCACGGAACTGTTGCGCTGCTATCAAATGAAAGACTTCTCCGGCACCAGTATAAGCGGTAGCATTGCCACTATCTAGCGGTACAATGGAGCAATGAAGGTTATCTTGGGGCTGCGCGCCGTTCTGCTGCTGAACCGCCAGCGAACCGAATACTGAATGTATTTGAATGTACTGGAATACCTTCGCGTGAGTAATTGCGATCAATGCTTCTAACCTTTATTTCAAGATCATGAGCATCTGCAACGATTTTTGCGATGTATAACCCTACGCCTAAGCCCTCATGATGCATTCCTTTGGACCATGCGCCACGATAGCCCTTCTCGAAGATCTTAACTTTTTCCTCGTCGGAAATAGGCGGCCCAGATGACTCAACACCCAATTCAATACAATTTGTCGTTGAGGCGAATGAAATGTTGATCTCGCCATCGAATGAATATTTGATTGCATTTTGCAAGAGGCAAAATGGGATAATCTTAAAAGATTCGTATAGATCGATATTTCTACGCAATTCCCCAGTGATATAAATCTTTTTGTTTAGTGCAGCGCCTTCCGCCTCCATAAGAATAATGCGAATCTTGTCTACTAACTTGTAAAGGTCAACCGAGCGTTTTCTTCCAAACGCCGCTGATGATGGGTTAAAATATATCCCTAAATAATCAAAGGCATCAACCAACATCTCACTAGCCTTGAACAGCGATCGCATGTCCTTATTTGCCGATTGGAAATTTGCAGCGAAATCTATGGATTTGTCTTTGATTAGCATTCTCTGCGCAATCGTATGCACTTGTGTGGCCCATCGTGTGATTTCATGCAACGATCCTAGATCGTTGACAGCATCTTTTGAACGATTTGACAAGGCCAATAGCTTTTTTAGCTTAGTTGACCAATCCAATACCTTTGAATCTGTAGAAGAACGGTTCAGAAGTTTTGTTCGATCCTCTTTATTAATCTTCGAGCCCGAATCGATGTAACCACAAACTAACAATTTTTCATTGTTGATGTCGATCCATTTATAGGCCAGTCCGTGCCTGCAGTAATACTTTCCTTGACCCTGAAAACAGTTTTCAGTGCACACTGGCGAAAAATCAAATCTTGCCCCCTTAAGCCTGAATCCCTCAACCTTAAGAGGATAAGGAGTGTATAAAGCGCCTGAGGAAAGTGCATCGTTAAGGACCATAAGCTGCCTTTATGCGCTGAACATTAACTAGGATTAGTGATGTATCAAGATTTCTATAGCTGTTTAATAATTCCCCGCGAAGCTCATCAAGGAGAATTTTTTTGTCTAAAAATGAAAAAACAAGGTTGTTCATTTTATCTTTTTCTCGATCATTTTTGCTTTTACTCAAAATTTCGCTATCAATGGTATCTGCTGCCTTGAACGGTGAGAGTTTGTCTTTCACTAGCTCGAGTACCACTTCTTCGCATTTCATTTCTGTCAGTGGTTTTTTTAAAACATCATCTGCAATTCTGAAATAATCTGTAGCAGTGGGATCAAAACGAGCGCGCGACACTGCAACGACAATTGGCGAATCCGGTAGCTGCTTAACCTTTTTTATCAACTGGAGTCCGCCATATTTCGGATCTTCAGTCACCACGCCGGTCATATCTAGAAAAATTAGATCGTAGCCGACAAGCCTAGAAGCTTCCGATAGAGATATCTTATCAATTACTGTTACTTGTCCAAAAGTGCTTCGCAAATAATCAAGAGGAAAATCATCGGGGTTATCGTCAACTACTACTATCTTCACACCTTTAATATCGAAAGCATAGTTTGGCGCATTTAATATCATATAATCTTTAATGCCCGCTAATTTTCGCCGGCCAAACCACTTCAAGATATTCTCCTTTTTTTTGTAAATCCAAAGCGCGCCCCCAAATATTGGAAGAAAGGCCATGAAGTTTGCAGCCCAACTCAAGCTTTCGAAATACGCCTTAATTTCCTGAAAAATTTCGATATTATTCTCCTTAATATAGAGCTAGGTCCCGAATTTTGAAAGTAAAGATGCTTTCTCAAATTTCCTTACTACTCATTGCGGAAATTTTCAGCTACGAGGACAGTGTACAACTTACCCTTCAATTAGTAGTGAGGCTCATGTACAAGGTTGTCCGAAGCATGGAGACGCTCCCTTCAAACCATGAACGGCGCTCTCTCGCCCAACCTGGCCGTTCAGGCAAGCATAGCAGATTGCCAAGCTAAAAATCCAGCGGTGGCCGCGACAAGCCGGAATCAGCCAAAGCAGACCTTTTGGTTAAATATGGTTGAGGCAATTTCTTATATTCTAAGAAGTTGCGGTGCAACGGCTTTTACGACAAATTCCGCAAGCATACCTACTGAAACCGGAGTTCCGCGAACGCACTGCACATTTGCCATAGGGCAGGAAACTAGTGGAGCGCCGTTTGGAATTTCGTCCATCAAAAGGCGCACACGAGCGACTTGTTTTGGATTGATGTGCTTGAATCGGATCGTGCATTCCTCAGCGTCAGTGCGATCAATGTCCCAAAGATGGAGGTACCCAGGCGGCATCTCCAAGAAGTCTCCGGGAATAAGGTAAGTTGGGCCTGGAAGTTGTACGATTACCTCAGCCATTTCGATAGCCGTATGTCCCGTATTGCTAATCGTAAGGGTTAGCAATGCTGGTTGGGGAAGTTCTTCGTCTTTGTAAAAGACCTTCAGATCTCGCGCGAGATCTGCGTCAGAATTAAGTAGTGGCACGATCTCGTAGGTGTACGACAGACGCTTACTGGCAAACTGACGCTTCATCACGAGCCAAGTTATAAGTGGTCCAAGCACAGTGGCGAGGACGACAGCAACGGTTAACCATTCGATTGTTTGCAATTTTTTGCCTTTTGAATTGTGATCGCTATGTTAGTGCCGGTCGATGCCGATTGGAGAACCGCGTTTGGCCATAGCATAAAGCTAGCATTGCTCAGTGTACATCCTGGTTGTATCCAAGACAAGACGCTGAGACGACGAAAGACTGCGGTTGCTATGGCAAACTTTCTCGTCTTGTGGCGAACGTGATTAGTTTGTAGCGAGCTTAATTAGGACGCCGGATTACCCAGCACCCATACGTATCCGTTTTTAATAGGCAACGATTACGCCGATTGCTATGATCGACCGTCACCGTAACGCCACTGCCGGCGTTGACCAACTTTACGAGGAGTCGCATGATCTCTGTCCTGTCGCGCCGTTGCAGCTACACGCTTTGTAAGGCGGGCGCGCTCGCCTGCCTGTCAATCACGGTCGTCCACGCCGCCACGCCGGAACAGTCGGTCAGCGAACTGGTGCAGCGCTTCGCCACCGCGCAGGGCACGTTCGACCGCGCCACTTTGGAAGCGCTGACAGCCGAAAACTATAGCGAGATTTCCCCACTGGGCGAGGTCGACCCACGCGCGAAGATGCTGTCGTTCTACGTCAAGCATGACGACAAGCCGCTGCCGGCCATCAGCGTCGATGAAATCACGACCCGCGTGCTGGGCAATACCGCCATCGTGCTCGCCAGGGTGTCATACGCCATGACCGTTGGCGGGCAATCCCGCACAGCCTCGCTGCGCTCGAGTTTCGTGGCGCTGCAGCAGGATGGCGCGTGGAAGCTGGTCTCGGCGCAGTACACGCCGATCCGGCCACCGGCCGCACCAGCCAAGTGAACAGCCAATGAAGTCGCCAACGAAATCGCCAATGAGCCTGCGTCCCGTCCTGATCTTCTTCTCCATCGCTGCCAGTGTCAGTGCCAGCGCCGGCGTGCCGGCGCCTGCCGCGCCGAATCTGATCTCTGAGGCCGGCCCGCATGCCGTCGGCCTGCGCGTCATCCAGCAATACGATTACAGCCGGCTGCTCGAGCCACCGGTCGACGCGTTCGGCAAGGCCGGCAATGCTGCGCCCGGCCGGCCAATCCAGATGCTGGTCTGGTATCCAGCCAGGCGTGGTGGCGGCGCGCCGATGCTGGCGGCAGATTATCAGCAGACCAGTCTGAGTGATGTCGACTTCACCGCGCCGGCCGCCGAAGCCACCAGGCAGCGGGCAGGCTGGATGGCCGGCCCGCAAAAAGCGCAGTACGGCGCGCCGACGCTGGCCGTGCGTGACGCCGCCGCCGCCGCAGGTCGCTTTCCGGTGGTGATCTACGCGCCCAGCTTTGCCGCACAAGCGCATGAAAACATCGACCTGTGCGAATACCTGGCCAGCCATGGTTATGTGGTGCTCGCCAGCCGCAGCCTGGGCGCGCGCTCGGTCATGATGACCGACGACGTCGAAGGCGTCGAGGCGCAGGCCGCCGATATCGCGTTCATTGCCAATTTCGCGCAGACGCTGCCGCAGGCCGACATCGACAACATCGCGGCGGCAGGTTTCAGTTGGGGCGGTATGGCCAATGTGTTTGCCGCGGCGCGTTCCAGCCGCATCAAGGCGCTGGTCAGCCTGGACGGCTCCATCCGTTACCACCCGAAGGTGTGGAGTGCGGCTGGCTATGTGCAGGCAGCACGCACGGCGGTACCGATGCTGTTCCTGGGCGCGCGTGCGCCCTCCGCAGAAGCGATGGAGCGCGATGACAAGTTCGGCAAGAGTTACCTCAACACGATGACCTATTCCGACGTGTATGTCGCGACGCTGCCGCCGATGACGCATCCGGATTTCAGCGCGTGGCATCTGCGCTTTGCCGACGATGCTGCGTTTGGCGACTATGCGCGTGCCGACGTGCTGCAGGCGTACCGCAGCGGCGCGCTGTATGCGCGCCGGTTCCTGGACGCGTATCTGAATCAGGACGGCGAGGCTCTGGCATGGCTGAAGCAGTCACCGGCGCGCCATGGTATCGGCCCGCAGGTGATGTCGATGGCATTCACGCCGGTCCGGCATGAACTGCTCGGCGAAGGCGACTTCCTGCGTGCGTTCGCGAAGGCCGGCTTTCGGGATGCGCAGTCGATCTACGCCGGGATGGTGGCACGCTCGCCCGAGTTCAAGCTCAGCCCCGTGAGCATGAATACGCTGGGCTACCAGCTGCTGCGTGCAAAGAATGCGCGCGGTGCGCTCGAGCTGTTCAAGCTGGCCACATTCCTCGAGCCAACGTACGCCAATGCGTTCGACAGTGAAGGCGAGGCGTATGAAGCGCTCGGTGACACCAAGTCAGCCATTACGGCCTATGAAAAAGCCGTGGCGGCCGATCCGGGCCAGCGCAATGCCGTGGCGCGGATCGCGGCGCTGCGCCGGGGCGGCGCAGACTGATTGGCGTTCAGGCCGCGCGGCGCCGGAAGTCACGCGGCCGGAACCCCAGCAGCGCAAGCATCGCAAAATACGTCACCGCACTGGCCACGATGATCCCGAGCAGTGCACCGATGCGCAGGCCGGGCGTGACTTTCATCGCGGCCCAGTCGAACTGCGCCTGGCCGAACCATGCAACGGCGCCCATGACTGCCACACCGAGAGCGAGCTTCAGGAAGAATTTCCCCCAGCCCGGCTGCGGCGTGTAGATGCCGCGCCGGCGCAGGCCGATATACAGGCAGGTGGCATTGATGCAGGCACCCAGGCCAATCGACAGGGCCAGGCCTGCCACGCCCATCAGCGGCACAAAGATCAGGTTCATCAGCTGCGTGGCGACCAGCACGGCAACGGCGATGCGTACCGGCGTCTTGACGTCCTGGCGGGCGTAGAACGCCGGCGCCAGGATCTTCACAAGGATGATGCCAAGCAGGCCGGCGCTGTACGCCATCAGCGGCAGCGACGAATTGACGAGCGCTGCATCGTCGAATTTCCCGTAGTGAAAGAGCGTGGCGATCATCGGCACCGCCAGCGTGGCCATGCCGACCGCGGCCGGCAGCGCGAGCAGGAAGGTCAGGCGCAGGCCCCAGTTGAGCAGCGCCGCGTATTCGGCGGTGTCGCCTTCGCTATTGGCTTTGGACAGCGACGGCAGCAGGATCGTGCCCAGTGCCACGCCCAGCATCGCGGTCGGAAATTCCATCAGGCGATCGGCGTATTGCAGGGCCGAGACGGCGCCGGCGGCCAGGCTGGCGGCGATGCCGGTATTGATCAACAGGCTGATCTGGGCTGCGGACACGGCGAACACGGCCGGACCCATCTTCTTGAGCATGCGGCGCACGCCGGCGTCGCGCAGGCCCGTCATCGGATTGAACGAGATGCGCGGCAGCATGCCGATCTTGACGAGCGACGGGATCTGGATCGCCACCTGCAGCACGCCACCGACGCAGACCGCAATCGCCATTGCGTAGATCGGTTGCTCGAGGTAATTGACCAGCACCAGCGAAGCGAAGATGAACGACAGGTTCAGCAGCACCGGCGTGAACGCGGGGATCTTGAACTGGCGCCAGGTGTTGAGGATGCCGCCGGCCAGCGCGACGAACGACATGCAGGCGATGTACGGGAACATCATCTGCGTCATGACGACCGAAGCGTTGTAGGCGCCGGGCGTTTCGCGCAGGTCGCCGGCCAGGACCATGATCAGGAGCGGGGCGCCAATGATGCCCACGATGCTGGTGAGCACCGTGGCCCACAGCAGCGACGTGGCGACATGGTCGACGAGGGTCTTGGTGGCCGCGTCGCCATGCTGCGTCTTGTATTCGGACAGGATCGGCACGAACGCTTGCGAGAACGCCCCTTCGGCAAACAGGCGCCGCAGCAGGTTGGGCAGGCGGAACGCGATGATGAAGGCATCGGTATAGGCCGAGGCGCCGAAAGCGCGCGCGAACAGGCTTTCGCGCAAGAGGCCGGTGACGCGCGAAAGCATCGTCATGCTGGAGATGGCGGCGAGGGTTCTGAGCAGGTTCATGGCGCGAGATTATACTGGTGCAACTCGACCGGTACAGACATCCGGTCGACAATCTTTGAATTTTGAATTGCCCAGACTTGAAAGCTTCGCTATAATCATGGGCTGTACTGAATTCTGTTAGCAGACACTAATCGTTGGGCAGGCTCCTGCGCCGGTTTAACAGTCGCTAATGTTTGCAAACGCAACTTGACCCCGATTTAGGAAATTCCATGGCAAATACCGCACAAGCGCGCAAGCGCGCTCGTCAAGCAGTTAAGCAAAACGCGCACAATTCGTCGCAGCGTTCGACCCTGCGCACCGCAATCAAGGCAGCTCGCAAAGCCATCCAGGCTGGCGACAAAGAAGCCGCGACCCTGATCTTCCAGCAGTCCGTGTCGAAAATCGACAGCATCGCTGACAAGAAAATCATTCACAAGAACAAAGCAGCGCGCCATAAGAGCCGCCTGGCTGCAGCCCTGAAAGCACTGTCGGCGTAAAGCCCGCGTGCGTGCGGCCCCCCGGGCCGCGCAGGCAAGTTCTGTGCAGTGGAAAGACCCGCCCGACTTCGGTCCCGGCGGGTTTTTTTGCTTGGCGCATCGATTTTTCCATCCGGAATGCATTGCAGGGGTCGTGGATGACGTAAAAACTGGTGTCTGCCGCCAAGGTGGGGCATAATATGGCGCGTCTTATGTCTTATAGAAGACTTGTGTTGAAGGCAGGTTTCGCGGCCTGGCAAGAAGCGGCCGCAACCCCATCGGAATGTTCGTCGGTGTTCTCTGGCCCTTCCGTCGTGGAGAGGGGTAGAATGTCCGGCATCGGCGCCCAGCGCCCGGAACCCATCTGTTGGGCCGCGGCCAATTGTCAGTTTTTACTACGCGCGACGTCGTCGCGATTACCGAGGAAAATGTGCATGAGCAGTGATCAGACCATCATCTACACCCTGACCGACGAGGCGCCCCTGCTGGCGACCCACGCCTTCCTGCCTGTGGTCAGCTCCTTCACCAAGCCGGCCGGCATCACCGTCACCGCCAGCGACATCTCGGTCGCGGCCCGTATCCTGGCAGCGTTCCCGGAGAACCTGAGCGCAGAGCAGCGCGTGCCCGATTCGCTGATCGAGCTGGGCAAGAAAACGCTGGAAGCCAGCACCAATATCATCAAGCTGCCGAACATCAGCGCTTCGGTCAGCCAGCTGATCACCGCGATCAAGGAACTGCAGGACAAGGGCTACAACATCCCTGACTACCCGTCGGACCCGAAGACCGACGAAGAAAAAACGACCAAGGCCAAGTACGGCAAGTGCATCGGTTCGGCAGTGAACCCGGTTCTGCGCGAAGGTAACTCGGACCGCCGCGCCCCGCGCGCCGTCAAGGAATACGCGCGCAAGAACCCGCACTCGATGGCCCCATGGTCGCAAGCATCGCGCACCCACGTGGCGCACATGACCGACGGCGACTTCTACCACGGCGAAAAGTCGATGACCGTCGAAGCGGCGCGCGACGTCAAGATGGAACTGGTCACCAAGAGCGGCCAGACCATTGTTCTCAAGCCAAAGGTCTCGCTGCTGGCCGGTGAAATCATCGATTCGATGTTCATGAGCCGCAAGGCGCTGCTGGCCTTCTACGAAGCCCAGATCGAAGACGCGCACGCCACCGGCATGCTGTTCTCGCTGCACGTCAAGGCAACGATGATGAAGGTGTCGCACCCGATCGTGTTCGGTCACTGCGTGCGCATGTTCTACAAAGAAGCGTTCGAGAAGCATGGCGCGCTGTTCGAGAGCCTGGGCATCAACGTCAACAACGGCATGGCCGATCTGTACAACAAGATCGCCGACCTGCCGTCGTCGCAGCGCGAAGAAATCATCCGCGACCTGCACGCCTGCCAGGAACACCGTCCTGAACTGGCCATGGTCGATTCGGCCAAGGGCATCACCAACTTCCATTCGCCGAACGACGTGATCGTCGACGCATCGATGCCGGCCATGATTCGCGCCGGCGGCAAGATGTACGGCGCCGATGGCCGCCTGAAGGAAGTCAAGGCCGTCATCCCGGAAAGCACCTTCGCGCGCATCTATCAAGAGATCATCAACTTCTGCAAATGGCACGGCGCGTTTGACCCGAAGACGATGGGCACGGTACCGAACGTCGGCCTGATGGCCCAGCAAGCCGAAGAATACGGCTCGCACGACAAGACCTTCGAGATTGCTGAAGACGGCGTGGCCAACATTACCGACCTCGCCACCGGCGAAGTCCTGATGAGCCAAAACGTCGAGCAGGGCGATATCTGGCGCATGTGCCAGGTCAAGGATGCGCCGATCCGCGACTGGGTCAAGCTGGCGGTGACGCGCGCGCGCAACTCGGGCATGCCAACCGTGTTCTGGCTCGACCCGTATCGTCCGCACGAAAATGAACTGATCAAGAAGGTCAAGGTCTACCTGAAAGACCACGACACGAGCGGCCTGGATATCCAGATCATGTCGCAAGTGCGCGCGATGCGCTTCACGCTCGAGCGCGTCTGGCGCGGCCTGGACACCATCTCGGTGACCGGCAACATCCTGCGCGACTACCTGACCGACCTGTTCCCGATCATGGAACTGGGCACGTCGGCCAAGATGCTGTCGATCGTGCCTTTGATGGCTGGTGGCGGCATGTACGAAACGGGCGCCGGCGGTTCGGCCCCGAAACACGTGCAGCAGCTGGTCGAAGAAAACCACCTGCGCTGGGATTCGCTGGGCGAGTTCCTGGCACTGGCCGTGTCGCTGGAAGACCTGGGCCTCAAGACCGGCAACGAGAAGGCCAAGGTCCTGGCCAAGACGCTGGACGCTGCCACCGGCAAGCTGCTGGACAACCGCAAGTCGCCATCGCCAAAGACCGGCGAGCTCGACAACCGCGGTAGCCAGTTCTACCTGTCGCTGTTCTGGGCGCAAGAGCTGGCTGGGCAGACCGACGACGCCGCACTGGCCGCCACGTTCGCGCCACTGGCCAAGAAACTGGCCGATGACGAAGCGACCATCGTTGCCGAGCTGCTGGCAGTGCAGGGCAAGCCGGTCGATATCGGTGGTTACTACAAGCTGGATGAAGCCAAGGTGAGCGCCGCGATGCGTCCGAGCGCCACCTTCAATGCGGCGATCGATTCGTTCGCCTGAACTGCACCGCTGCCGTAACTGAAACCCGCCGACCGCAAGGTCGGCGGGTTTTTTATTTGCCCGCGTGGCGCGAATACGCCGGCACGTCGATGAATTCGCCCGGCAGCAATGGATGCGTGCTCAGGGAAAACGGCCCGATGCTGCTGCGAATCAGGCGCAGCGTCGGCAAGCCCACGGCCGCCGTCATCCGGCGCACCTGGCGGTTCTTGCCTTCTTCGAGCGTGATGGCGATCCAGCTTGTGGGTTTGTCCTGGCGCGCGCGGATCGGCGGATTGCGCGGCCACAGCCACTCGGGCTCGGCGATACGCGTGGCGCGGCACGGTTTGGTGACAAAGTCGCCCAGGTCGAGCGGTGCCTGCAGGCGCGCCATGGCGGCGGCATCGGGCACGCCATCGACCTGCACCAGATAGGTCTTGGCTTCCTTGTGATCCGGATGGGCGATCTTGTGCTGGAGCTGGCCGTCGTCGGTCAGCAGCATCAGGCCTTCGCTGTCGGCGTCGAGCCTGCCGGCGGGGTAGATGCCGGGAATCTTGAGGTAGTCAGCAAGGGACTCGCGGCCGTCCTGGGGCGAGAACTGGCACAGGACCTGGAACGGTTTATTAAAGAGAATCAGGGACATGACGATGCAGTAGGGCGAATGAAAGGGCGGCCAGCCGGTAGCGTGGCGATATGGCAAAATACTGGGGCATAATGAAGAGCAGCCATCGGCTGACGCTGGCAACGGCGACATTGTAGGCGAGTTCGTAACGTAGTTCGTAACGTAGTTCGTAACGTAGTTCATCACGCCGGTTGTCACGTCGTTCGCACCGCCTCTCGCCACCTACCTGGAGAACTTGATGTACCAGCATATCACCGTCCCGCCTGCGGGCCAGAAGATCACCGTCAACGCTGATTTCAGCCTGAACGTGCCGGCCACGCCGATCATTCCGTATATCGAGGGTGACGGCACGGGGGCGGACATCACGCCGGTGATGAAGAAGGTGGTCGATGCGGCCGTGCGCAAGGCCTACGGCGGAGAGCGCAGCATCGCCTGGATGGAGATCTTCGCTGGCGAGAAGGCGACCAGGCGCTACGGCGCCGACGTCTGGCTGCCGGCTGAAGTGCTGGACGTGCTGAAGGAGTACGTTGTGTCGATCAAGGGCCCGCTGACGACGCCCGTCGGCGGCGGCATCCGCTCGCTCAACGTCGCGCTGCGCCAGGAACTCGATCTGTATGTCTGCCTGCGCCCGGTGCGTTACTTCACCGGCGTGCCGTCGCCGCTCAAGCAGCCGGAAAAAACCGATATGGTCATCTTCCGCGAGAATTCCGAGGACATCTACGCCGGCATCGAATGGGAGGCGGGTTCGGAAGGCGCGCAAAAGCTGATCGCGTTCCTGAAAGCCGAGCTGGGGGTGTCGAAGATCCGCTTCCCGGCCACGTCGGCCCTTGGCCTGAAGCCCGTCTCGATCGAGGGTACCGAACGCCTCGTGCGCAAGGCGATTCAGTACGCGATCGACCACGACAAGCCCTCGGTCACGCTGGTCCACAAGGGCAATATCATGAAGTACACCGAAGGGGGCTTCCGCGACTGGGGTTACGCGCTGGCGCAGAAGGAATTCGGCGCCGAGCTGTTTGATGGCGGCCCATGGTGCAAGCTCAAGAATCCGAAGACCGGGCGCGACATCATGATCAAGGACTCGATCGCCGACGCCTTCCTGCAGCAGATCCTGCTGCGTCCGGCCGAATACAGCGTGATCGCCACGCTGAATCTGAACGGCGATTATATTTCCGATGCACTGGCGGCCCAGGTCGGCGGCATCGGCATCGCGCCGGGCGCGAACATGTCCGATTCGGTCGCGATGTTCGAAGCGACCCACGGCACGGCGCCAAAATATGCCGGCAAGGATTACGTCAATCCCGGTTCGCTGATCCTGTCGGCCGAGATGATGCTGCGCCACATGGGCTGGAGCGAGGCGGCCGACCTGATCATCGCGGCGATGGGCAAGGCAATTGTGTCGAAAAAAGTCACCTATGATTTTGCGCGCCTGATGGAAGGGGCGACGCAGGTATCGTGCTCGGGCTTCGGTGAAGTGCTGATCGAACAACTCTAACGCGCTGCCTGCCGCTGGGACGGGCGAAAAAAAACCCCACTGCGAGAGTGGGGCTTTTCACTTCCGGAAGGGGAACGATTAGTTACCCTGGATGTTGGAAGCTTGCTTGCCTTTAGGGCCTTGCGTGACTTCGAATTGGACTTTTTGACCTTCTTTGAGGGTCTTAAAACCGTTCATGTTGATTGCGGAGAAGTGTGCGAAAAGATCCTCGCCGCCGTCATCAGGCGTGATGAAGCCAAAGCCTTTGGAATCATTGAACCACTTAACAGTACCAGTTGCCATAAAAGAACTTTCAAATTTAACAAATCACACGAGCCATAAAAGCAAGAAACCTCTTGCCCTCCTCAGCCTGCTAACTGCTTATCAACGAGTACATAAGTACAAAGTCGATAACTGCATTGTTGGTGGAATAATCACGCAAGTCAAGGGGTTTGGGGCGCGGGTTGTCGAATTTTTCAAGGAATTCCTGTCCGCTGGACTTGATTTTGGCAATCGAAACGCCATCTGCGCAGTTATCCGAAAACGCGTAAGATGGAAACACCAGAAAACGAGCTGATTTTAACGCTTGGCACTTACCCCGGAAGTATTAGAATACCCCATGGCAACGAAGCACGATACTGAACAACTGCTAGAGCGGCAGACCGTCAAACCGCCTCCGCTGTACCAGGTGGCGCTACTGAACGATGATTACACGCCGATGGAGTTTGTCGTGGCCGTGATCCAGGAGTATTTCAACAAGGATCGCGAAACCGCCACGCAGATCATGCTGTCGGTACACCAGAATGGCAAAGGGGTGTGCGGCGTGTTTTCCAAAGATATAGCGTGTACCAAAGTGGAGTTTGTCTTAACGCATGCACGCAAGGCAGGGCATCCCCTGCAGTGCGTGATGGAGGAAGTATGATTGCGCAGGAACTTGAAGTATCCCTACACATGGCCTTTGTCGAGGCTCGCCAGGCACGCCACGAGTTCATCACCGTGGAGCACCTGCTATTGGCATTGCTCGATAATCCTTCGGCCGCCGAAGTCCTGCGTGCGTGCGCGGTCAGTATTGAAGACCTGCGCAAGACCCTGACGAATTTCATCGGCGATAACACCCCGACCGTGCCTGGCACGGGCGAGGTCGACACCCAGCCAACGCTGGGTTTCCAGCGCGTGATCCAGCGCGCGATCATGCACGTGCAGTCGGCGTCCAACGGCAAGAAGGAAGTCACCGGCGCCAACGTGCTGGTGGCGATCTTCGGCGAAAAAGACTCGCACGCGGTGTACTACCTGCACCAGCAGGGCGTGACCCGCCTCGACGTCGTCAATTTCATCTCGCACG
This sequence comes from Massilia sp. MP_M2, assembly GCF_039123635.1. Lineage (NCBI taxonomy): Bacteria > Pseudomonadati > Pseudomonadota > Betaproteobacteria > Burkholderiales > Oxalobacteraceae > Massilia > Massilia sp. MP_M2. The sequence continues at coordinate 117,587 of NZ_JBCHJF010000001.1, read as the reverse complement.
GCGTGCGCAAGGACCAGCAGGTCGACACGTCCAAGGCGCCCGAAGGCGTCGAGGAAGCGCAGGTCGAAGGTCAGGCCAAAGAGAGCCCGCTGGACCAGTTCACGCAAAACCTGAACAAGGCAGCGGCAGATGGCAAGATCGATCCGCTGATCGGACGCGAGGAAGAAGTCGACCGCGTGATCCAGATCCTGTGCCGTCGTCGCAAGAACAATCCGCTGCTGGTGGGCGAGGCGGGCGTGGGTAAAACCGCGATCGCCGAGGGCCTCGCATGGCGCATCGTCCAGGAAGACGTGCCTGAAATCCTGCAGAACGCCGTCGTGTTCTCGCTGGACATGGGTGCACTGCTGGCCGGCACCAAGTACCGCGGTGACTTCGAGCAGCGCCTGAAGGCCGTGCTCAAGCAGATCAAGGACACGCCGAACGGCATCCTGTTCATCGACGAGATCCACACCATCATCGGCGCCGGTTCGGCATCGGGTGGTACGCTGGACGCATCGAACCTGCTCAAGCCGGCGTTGGCCAATGGCCAGCTCAAGTGCATCGGCGCGACCACGTTCACCGAGTACCGCGGCGTGTTCGAAAAAGACCACGCGCTGTCCCGCCGGTTCCAGAAGGTCGACGTCAACGAGCCGACGGTCGAGCAGACCATCGCGATCCTGCGCGGCCTGAAATCGCGCTTCGAAGAGCACCATGGCGTGAAGTACTCGGCCTCGGCCCTGACCACCGCCGCTGAACTCGCTGCGCGCTTCATCAATGACCGTCACCTGCCCGACAAGGCAATCGACGTGATCGACGAGGCCGGCGCTGCCCAGCGCATCCTGCCGAAGTCGAAGCAGAAGAAAACGATCGGCAAGGCCGAGATCGAGGACATCATTGCCAAGATCGCGCGCATCCCGCCGCAGTCGGTCAACCAGGACGATCGCAGCAAGCTGCAGACGATCGACCGCGACTTGCGCAACGTCGTGTTCGGGCAAGATCCGGCGATCGAAGCGCTGTCGGCTGCGATCAAGATGGCGCGTGCCGGCCTGGGCAAGACGGACAAGCCAATTGGCTCGTTCCTGTTCTCGGGTCCGACCGGTGTCGGCAAGACCGAGGTCGCCAAGCAGCTCGCCTTCATCCTGGGCGTCGAGCTGGTGCGCTTCGACATGTCCGAATACATGGAGCGGCATGCTGTGTCGCGTCTAATCGGCGCGCCACCGGGCTACGTTGGTTTCGACCAGGGCGGCCTGCTGACCGAAGCGATCACCAAGAAGCCGCACACCGTGCTGCTGCTGGACGAGATTGAAAAAGCCCACCCGGACATTTTCAATATCCTGCTGCAGGTGATGGACCATGGCACGCTGACCGACAACAACGGTCGCAAGGCCGACTTCCGTAACGTGATCATCGTCATGACCACGAACGCGGGTGCCGAGAGCCTGACCAAGCGTTCAGTGGGCTTCGTCAACTCGCGTGAAGCAGGCGACGAGATGGCCGATATCAAGCGCATGTTCACGCCGGAGTTCCGCAACCGCCTGGATGCGATCATCAGCTTCCGCGCGCTGGACGAAGACATCATCCTGCGCGTTGTCGACAAGTTCCTGATGCAGCTCGAAGAGCAGCTGCACGAGAAAAAAGTCGAAGCCATCTTCACCGAGAAGCTGCGCAAGTTCCTCGGCCGGAAAGGGTTCGATCCGACGATGGGTGCACGCCCGATGTCGCGTCTGATCCAGGACCTGATCCGCAAGGCACTGGCTGACGAGTTGCTGTTCGGTCGCCTGACCAACGGTGGCCGTGTCACGGTCGACCTGAACGAGAAGGACGATGTTGTCCTCGAGTTCCCCGAAGGCGATGTCAGCCCGCCACCGGCTCCGGCCGAGACGGTCGAAATCGAGTAAGCAAGTTCGCTCCCGCAAAAGCCCGCGCACGCAAGTGTCGCGGGCTTTTTTCATGGGCGCTTCCAACACCTAACGTTGATTGCGCATTTCATAAAGGCAATCACAGTTATCGTGGCGCTATTTCACATGCTTGTCATCCAACGTTCCTACACTGTGCGTACACGTTGTTTCACTCTCATGAAGATCCCAATGCGACTCGCACCACGCAACACGTTTTCCAAGCTCATTGGCGCCTTTGGCATTCTCTCTCTCGTCATCGTCCTCATCGCCGCCGTTGCCGTCTGGCGCATGCACGCGGCCGATGTCATCACGTCGAATCTGGTCAACGACAAGCTGGCCAAGCAGCAGCTCACGTCCGAGCTGCTGGGCATCGCGCGCCTGAACGGCTCGCGCGCCGTCTCGATCGCGCGCAGCGACAGCCTGGAACTGGGCGATTACTTCGGCGCGCAACTGGCCGAGGGGCGCAAGATCGCCGCTGATATCGAGGCCAAACTGGGCACACTGCCGGCCACGCCACAGGAACGCACCTTGATCGCCGTGGCGGGCACGCGCAAGGCGGCGCTGGCCGCGATCCAGGCCGATCTGTTCAAGGCCAAGGACCTGGGCCAGACCGGCCTGGTCGAAGAGATCCTCACGCAGCGCTGGGAGCCGGCCTACAGGGCCGAGGTCGCCGCGCTCGAGGGCCTGCTGACCCACGAGAGCACCGAAGCGCACCGCCTGGCCGACGCGTCGGCGACGGCATCAAGCTTCAGCAAGGCGCTGCTGCTGGCGCTGGGTGGCGCCGCGCTGGCCGTGGCCGGTGCTCTGGCCTGGCTCCTGACCCGCAACCTGGTGGGCCCGCTCAGGCAAGCCGCCACGCTGGCCGAGCAGGTGGCCCATGGCGACCTGCGCCCGATCATCAGCCACACCCGCACGGATGAAATCGGCCGCCTGTTCGATGCACTCAACGGCATGACGCACGGCGTGTCGGGGACCGTCGCGCAAGTCTTGCAGGGCGCGCAGGCAATCGACGCTGCGTCGGGTGAAATCGCCGAAGGCAACCAGGACCTGTCGATCCGCACCGAGCGCCAGGCCGAGTCGCTGCGCGAAACGGTGACGGCGATGGACGAATTGTCGGGCGCCATCGCCAGCAACAACGCCAATGCGCAGCAGGCCAATGCGCTGGCCCAGACGGCGTCCGGCGTGGCAGCCGAGGGTGCGCAGGCGGTGGGTCAGCTGGTCACGCGCATGGGGGCGATCAAGGCTTCGGCCGCGCGCATCGTGGACATCACCGGCATGATCGACAGCATCGCCTTCCAGACGAATATCCTGGCGCTGAATGCGGCCGTGGAAGCGGCGCGAGCCGGCAGCGAGGGGCGGGGGTTTGCGGTGGTCGCGTCCGAAGTGCGCAACCTGGCGCAGCATTCCGCCAATGCAGCCAAGGAAATCAAGAAGCTGATCGGGGAATCGTCGCGCGAAATCGAGGCCGGCACCAGCATCGCCGAAGCAGCCGGTTCGACGATGCGCACCATGCTGCAGCACGTGCACGAGGTGGCCGGCATCCTGGGCGAGATCCACACCGCCAGCGCCGGCCAGGCCAACGGCGTGACGCAAGTGAGTCGCGCGATTGCCGAGATGGACCTCTCGACACAGCAGAATGCGGCGATGGTGGAAGAAGCAGCAGCGGCTGCTGCCTCGATGCGCCAGCAGGCCGCGGAATTGTCGGCGCTGGTGGCGACGTTCAAGTTACGTCGCCAGGATGCACTGTTGCTGGCGTAGGGTGGGCGCGGCCGGCGAGGCGGCTATGCCGCGCACGCGGTGATGGTTGGCGGAACGATCATCCGGGATGTGTTGCAAACCTGGCTTCGATGATTTGTTCGGGTACATCCACGCCAACCATCACCGCGTGGACGGCATAGCCATCCACCCTATGAAATCAGATCGCCGCCAGTGCGCGGCGCAGATCTTCGCGCTGATCGTCGATATGCTCGATACCGACCGACAGGCGAATCAGCCCGTCGCCGATGCCGAGCTCGGCACGTCGCTCGGGCGGGATGCTTGCATGTGTCATCAGCGCCGGATGCTCGATCAGGCTTTCCACACCGCCCAGGCTTTCGGCCAGCGTGAACACCTCGCACGCTTCCAGGAAGCGCCGTGCGCCGTCGAGGTCGGTGTCCAGTTCGATCGAGACGATGCCGCCATACCCGCCGTGCATCTGGTTGCGCGCCAGGGCGTGCTGCGGATGCGATTCCAGCCCCGGATAGTGCACCTTGCGGACCTGCGGCTGCTGCTCGAGCCAGCTTGCCAGCAGCAGGGCGTTGCCGCTGCTGCGCTCCACGCGCAAGGCCAGCGTCTTGATCCCGCGCAGCACGAGGAAGCTGTCGAACGGCCCCTGGATCGCGCCCACCGAATTCTGGATGAAGCCGAGTTTTTCGGCCAGGCCTGTCTGGTGGTCGTTGGCGCCGACGATGGCCACGCCCCCGATCACGTCCGAGTGGCCGTTGATGTACTTGGTGGTCGAGTGCACGACGATGTCGAACCCGTGTTCGAGCGGGCGCTGGATGATCGGGCTGGCGAACGTGTTGTCGCACACGCACAGGATGCCGCGTGCGTGGCACAGGCTCGCGATCGCGGTCAGGTCGGCCAGCTTGAGCATCGGGTTGGTGGGCGTCTCGACCCACACCATGCGCGTGGCAGGCGTGATGGCGGCGGCCAGTGCGTCCGGGTCGGACAAATCGACGTAGCTGAACGTGTGCCCGGCGCTGTCGCGGCGCACGCGCTCGAACAGGCGGTAGGTGCCGCCGTACATGTCGTCGCCAGCCACGACGTGCGAGCCGCTGGGGAGCAGTTCCAGCACGGCGGCAATTGCTGCCAGGCCCGACGCAAACGCGAAGGCGGCGCGGCCGCCCTCGATATCGGCCAGCGAGCGTTCGAGCGCAAATCGGGTCGGGTTGTGCGAGCGGCCGTAGTCGAAGCCCTGGTGCACGCCCGGGCTTTCCTGGCGATAGGTCGAGGTGGCGAAGATCGGCGGCATCACGGCACCGGTCGCGGGTTCGGGTGACTGGCCGCCGTGGATGACGCGGGTGGCCAGATGGCGTTTGAATTCGATCGTGTGTTTGGTGTCCGGATGGGTCACGAGAGTGTCCTTCGCAGGTGATTGAGCAGGTCGAAGCGCGTGATCAGGCCATAGAACTGCGGCCCGTCGGCGATCACGGCGGTGAGGCCCCGGTCGAGAATGTCGCGCAGTTGCGCCATGCTCGCGCCAGGGTGCAGGGTCTTGAGATCGGCCGTCATGGTGGTTGAAACTGGTGCGCTGAAATGGTCGTTCGATTGGGTCACCTTCAGCAGCAGGTCGGATTCGTCGATCAGGCCCGCCAGGCGCCCTTCGGCGTCCATCACGGGCAGTTGTTGCAGGTCGCTCGAGCGCATGCGGTTGAAGGCGGTGAGCAGCGTGTCCGATGGTGCGAGGGTGATGACTTCGCCGGCGTCGTGGCGGCGCCCGATCAGGTCGCGCAGGTCGCCCGTTTTCGGGCGCGTGATCAGGCCCTGGTCGACCATCCAGCCGTCGCTGTACACCTTGCTGAGATAGCGCGTTCCGGTGTCGCAGACGAACGTGACGACGCGTTTGGGGCGCGTCTGTGCGCGGCAGTATTTCAGCGCCGCCGCCAGCAGCGTGCCGGTGGACGAGCCGCCCAGGATGCCTTCCTGCTGCAGCAACAGGCGCGCCGTCGAGAAGCTTTCCTCGTCGGTGATCGTGTAGGCCTGCTTGACGCGGGTGAGGTCGGCGATGCCGGGAATGAAGTCTTCGCCGATGCCTTCCACGGCCCACGAGCCGGCATGCTGCGACACGTGGCCGGTCTCGACGTATTCGGCCAGGATCGAGCCTTTCGGATCGGCCAGGATGAATTCGAGCTGGGGCGCGGCTTTCTTGAAGTACCTTGACAGGCCGGTGAGGGTGCCGGACGAGCCGACCCCGAGGACGATCGCGTCCAGCTTGTGCTTGGCCTGGTCCCAGATCTCGGGGCCAGTCGTGGTTTCGTGGGCGCGCGGATTGGCCGGGTTGTTGAACTGGTCGGCAAACCAGGCGCCCGGGATGTCCTTGGCCAGCCGCGCGGCGAGATCCTGGTAGTACTCGGGGTGGCCCTTGCCGACGTCGGAGCGGGTCAGGTGGATTTCGGCGCCGAGCGCCTTGAGGTGCAGGATTTTCTCGGGCGCCATTTTGTCGGGCACGACGAGCACCACGCGATAGCCCTTGATGCGCGCCACCAGCGCCAGGCCCAGGCCCGTGTTGCCGGCCGTGGCTTCGACGACGGTGCCGCCCGGATTGAGCAGGCCGTCATGCTCGGCCTGCTCGATCATGGTCTTGCCGATGCGATCCTTGATGGAGCCGCCCGGGTTTTGCGATTCGAGCTTGAGGAACAGCTGGCAGGGCCCGGTATCGATGCGGGTCACTTCCACCATCGGGGTATCGCCAATCAGGGAAAACAGAGCCGCTTGCGACGCATGTTGCATAGTTGCCTCCGTGGGGATCGGACTGCGGCGTCGCGGATAGGGGCGCCGCGGCCGACATGCATGAAGACCTGGTGCGGATTGGCGCCAGGCCATATCAAAGAAACATGATACGAGCTTTCGGTGGATGTTGCTTTGGAGCGCCTTAAAGCGCAGCGCTCAGAGGCCAGAGGCCAGAGGTCAGCCTTCTGCCTTCAGCCGCCGCCAAAGGGTCGTGCGGCTGATCCCCAGATGATCTGCCGCCAGATCGCGCTGCCCGCCAAAGCGCGCCAGCACCGCAGTTGCCGATTCTCGCGTCGGCCCGGCCAGGGCGCTGACCGAGGCTGCACCACGCGCCAGCTCGGGCGCCACCGACAGCATGAAGCCCGGCGTCAGTGCCTGCAGCGGTTCGGCCGCGAGGAACAGCGCCAGGCGCTCGGTCAGGTTGCGCAGCTCGCGCACGTTGCCGGGCCAGGCGTAGGCGCTGATCAATGGCGTGCAGGCTTTCAGTTCGGCCACCAGATTCGGATGCGGCCGTGCATCGAGCGCGGCCAGCGCCCCCTTGAGCGACCAGTCGAGCAGCGGCGCGATGTCCTGCACCCGTGCCCGCAACGGCGGCAAGGCCAGGCGCAGCACGGCCAGCCGATAGAACAGGTCGGCCCGGAAGCGCCCGTCGCGCACGCGCGCTTCGAGGTCGCAGTGGGTGGCACTGATCACGCGCACAGTGATCGGCACCGGCCGCGTGCCGCCCACGCGCATCACTTCGCGCTCCTCCAGCACGCGCAGCAGGCGCGTTTGCAGGCCGAGCGGCATTTCGCCGATCTCGTCGAGAAACAGCGTGCCGCCATTGGCCGCTTCGAACAGGCCCGCGTGCCCGCCACGGCGCGCGCCGGTAAACGCGCCGTCCTCGTGACCGAACAGCTCCGATTCGAGCAGCGACTCGGCAATCGCGCCGCAATTGACAGCGACGAAAGGGCGGGTCGCGTCCTGACGCGGGCTTTCGCGGTGGATGGCCTGCGCCACGAGTTCCTTGCCGCTGCCGGTTTCGCCCTCGATCAGCACGGTGCTGGGCGAGCGCGCGTACAGCACCACGGTCTGGCGCAACTGCTGCATCGCGGGCGAGTCGCCGCGCAGATCGTTCAGGCCGCGCCGCAGGCGGTGCTTGTCGGCGGGCGTGCTGCGGCTGCGGACACGGCTGCGATCAACCTCGAGCCGGGTCAGGCGGGCCAGCTCGAGTGCATCGTCGAACGCTTGCCGGATCGACGCCGCCGAATACAGGAACACGGCGCGCAGGCCGGCTTCTTCGGCCAGGTCGGTCACCGAACCGGCGCCGACGATGACGGCCACGCCCAGCGCCTTGAGTTCATCGACGGCGGCGCGCGCATCTTCTTGCGTGACATAGCTGCGCTGGACCAGGTCCAGGCCAAAGCCGGCCGCGAAGTCGGCCAGCTCCGGCAGCAGGGCGCCGTAACTGACGACGCCGATGGCGCCGGGGGCGCTGCCAGCAAGCTTGCGCGCGCGCGTGAGCGCCTGCAGCACGTCAAAGCCACTGGCCCTGGCGGCGACCACCGGCACCGACACGCGGCTCTTGAGCCAGGCCGCGTTCGAGCCGGCCGCGATCACGACGTCGCAATGCTCGGTGGCCAGCCGCTCACGGATATGCGTGGCCGCTTCGTCGAAACCGATATGCAGCGGCTCGATGGACGCCAGATGGTCGTATTCGACGGTGATGTCGCGAAACAGCGCGGAAAGGCGCGAGACCGACACGGTCCAGATGATGGGCTTGTCGCCAGAGGAAGAAGAGCGTGGGGAATCCATGTTTCAAGTGTAGTGCAAATAAGCACAGCTGTTTCATCCTGAAACGTCGCATGCTCGAACGAGCGGTCGGAATTAAGCGCCCGGCGTAAGAATCCGGTAAGGGCATCCCCGTAGCATGGGCCGCAGCCAGAAAGGCAGCCGAACCACGGCATTATCAAAAGAATCAGGAGACAAAGTGGATCAAGATATCGTAGACCGGGTCAAGAACGACCCCAATTACCAGAAACTCAAACGCATTCGGTCCCGCTTCGGCTGGACCCTGACCTGGGCCATGATGTTCGTGTATTACGGCTTCACGCTGCTGGTCGCGTTCAACAAGGAATTCATGGGTACCCCGATCGGCAACAGTGTCATCACCTGGGGCATTCCCCTCGGCCTGTTCGTCATTGTGTTTACCGTTGTGATTACCGGCATCTATGTGCGCCGTGCCAATCGCGAATACGACGAGTTGAGCGACGCCATCCGTGCCAAGGTGGGCGCATGATGGCCGGCGCTCGCACCTCTTCACTGCTGGCGTTCGTGCTGCTGGCCGCCACCGGCATTGCCTACGCCGCGCCCGACATGGGCCAGGCCGCGCAGCAGCCGACCAACTGGACCGCGATCAGCATGTTCGCGCTGTTCGTCGTCGGTACCCTGTTCATCACCAAGTGGGCTGCTGCCAAGACCAAGTCGGCGTCCGACTTTTACACCGCTGGGGGGGGCATCACCGGTTTCCAGAATGGCCTTGCGATCGCGGGCGACTTCATGTCGGCTGCATCGTTCCTGGGTATCTCGGCCGCCGTGTTCCTCGACGGTTACGATGGCCTGATCTACGCCATCGGCTTCCTGGTCGGCTGGCCTGTCATCACGTTCCTGATGGCCGAGCGCCTGCGCAACCTTGGCCGCTTCACGTTTGCCGACGTGGCCTCGTACCGCTTCGCGCAAAAGCCGATCCGCGTGTTCGCGGCCTCGGGCACGCTGGTTGTCGTCGCGTTCTACCTGATCGCGCAGATGGTCGGCGCGGGTCAGCTGATCAAGCTGCTGTTCGGTCTGGAGTACTGGATCGCCGTCGTGCTGGTCGGTATCCTGATGATGGTCTACGTGCTGTTCGGCGGCATGACGGCCACCACCTGGGTCCAGATCATCAAGGCCGTGCTGCTGCTGTCGGGCGCGTCGTTCATGGCGTTCTCGGTGCTGGCGCAATACAACTTCAGCCCGGCCCTGCTGTTCCAGACCGCGACCGAAGTGCACGCCAAGGGCACCGCCATCATGGGCCCGGGCAGCTTCATCAAGGATCCGATCTCGGCCATCTCGTTCGGCATGGCGCTGATGTTCGGTACTGCCGGCCTGCCACACATCCTGATGCGCTTCTTCACGGTGCCGAGCGCGAAAGAAGCGCGCAAATCGGTGCTGTGGGCCACCACCTGGATCGGCTACTTCTACGTCCTGACCTTCATCATCGGCTTCGGCGCGATCGTGCTGGTGGGCACCAACCCGGCGTTCAAGGATGCGGCCGGTGCTCTGCTGGGCGGTAACAATATGGCGGCGGTCCACCTGGCCAAGGCCGTGGGCGGCGACGTGTTCCTGGGCTTCATCTCGGCGGTGGCGTTCGCAACCATCCTCGCCGTGGTGGCGGGTCTGACGCTGTCGGGCGCTTCGGCCGTGTCGCACGATCTGTATGCAACCGTGTTCAAGAAGGGCAATGCCACCAGCGAAAACGAGCTGCGCGTGTCGAAGATCACCACCATCGCACTGGGTGTCGTGGCCGTGGTGCTGGGTATCGCCTTCGAAAAGCAGAACGTCGCGTTCATGGTCTCGCTGGCCTTCGCGATTGCCGCATCGGCCAACTTCCCGGTGCTGTTCATGTCGGTGCTCTGGAAGGATTGCACCACCCGCGGCGCCACGGTCGGCGGCTTCCTGGGCCTGGCCACGGCGGTGGGCTTGACGATCGTGTCGAAATCGGTATGGGTCGATGTGCTGCACCATCCGGCGGCGATTTTCCCGTACGCCTCGCCAGCCATCTTCTCGATGGCAGTGGGCTTCATCGGTATCTGGCTGTTCTCGATCACCGACAAAGGGCCACGCGCGCGGATCGACCGTGCAGGCTTCGAGGCGCAGCAGGTGCGCGCCGAGACCGGCATCGGTGCGTCAGGCGCGTCGGGCCACTAACGTCCGATAGGTCAGGCAGCGCAAGCCGGGTGTGGTCCGCAAGGACCCACCCGGTTTTTTTTGCGCATTCAACGTTAAATAGGGCCGAGCTTTGAACTGATGAGCGGCGCCGTGGTCCAACGCCTGTCCCCAGCGCCAGGAGCCGACCATGAAAGTGCCGCGTTTCAAAACCTGGCTCGCCAGGTTGCCATCACTGAACGAGCCGCAGCGCCGGCAAGTGCTCGACGCCCTGCATCCTGCCGCCGGGCTCGACCAGGTTGTGGCACGCATCGCTCAGGCCAGAGCGCCCGGGCGCTGCTGTCCCCGGTGTGGTAACGAGCGCTGCCACCGGCATGGATTCGCCAACGACCTGCAGCGGTTTCGCTGCTGCGCTTGCGGCCGTACGTTCAACGACCTGAGCGGCACGCCGCTGGCACGGCTCCGGCACAAGGCCAAATGGCTCGCGTACTCGCAGGTACTGCTGGATTCGCTCTCCGTGCGCAAGGCGGCAGAGCGTGTGGGCGTGCACCGCAATACGGCATTCCGATGGCGTCACCGCTTCCTGCACTGGGTCAAGCTGGACCGGCCAGCAGCTCTGAATGGCATTGTCGAGGCCGACGAGATGTTCCTGCTCGAATCGCAAAAAGGATCATGCACGCTCGATCGGCCAGCGCGTCGACGGGGACGGAGCGCCCCGATGCGCAATATTTCCCGGCATCTCGATTGCATCCTGGTAGCGCGCGATCGCACTGGCCGCACCATCGATGCCGTTACTGGGCGGGGTGCACTGACCCCCGCCCAGCTCGAACGTGATTTGCTGCCCCGCCTCGATCCGCAGGCGCTCCTGGTCAGCGACAGCCGTGCCGCCTATCGGGCTTTCGCACGCAAGCACCGCATTGCGCACGAGGCGATCCATCTCCGCGTCGGTGTACGCGGCAGGCACCTGGGCAGCCGTGCCATTCACGTCCAGAACGTCAATGCCTATCACCAGCGTTTCAAGGCGTGGCTACTGGGCTTTCGCGGCGTGGCATCGCGCTACCTGCCCAATTATCTGGGATGGCGCTGGGCCATCGACGGCGGGCGGGTCAGTTCCGTAGAACATTTGCTCTGCATCGCGATCGGGGTCATCAACAGAAAACGCTGACTGCGCCTTTTTTGGCGACTGCATTCACAGGTCTGCATCAAACCGTCGCATATCAGCCAATCCTGTTAACGAACTTCAAATGTACTGACAATTGTCAATAATGATTCAATTTCTGTCGTGCGACTATCCCAAGGGTAATTCCACGCAAACTTTATTCACGTGAGGGAGAAACATGGATCCAATCCTGGGACAAATCATCTTGTGGCCCGTACCCTGGGTACCACTCGGCTGGGCATTGTGCGACGGCTCATTACTTCCGATCAATCAGAATCAGGCGCTGTACACGCTGCTGGGCAACTACTTCGGTGGTGACGGTCAGCAGACCTTTGCGCTGCCCGACCTGCGTGGCAGATTTCCGATGGGGGCCCAGGGCGTGACCAACATCGCTCAAAAGGGTGGCGCGGCCACGGCTAACATGAGCGGGGCCAGCGGCGTTGGCAGCGTCACGATCGGCGTGAACAACCTGCCCGCGCACAGTCACGGCGCCGCGTTCACGGGTGCGGCGGCGGCCAGCGTCAGCGTCGCGGTTCCCATCGACGCGGTCGGTGCGGCTACCGACAGCGTGCCGGGCCCCGGCAAGGTGCTCGGGTGCGTGACGGGCGGGCTCACGCCGCCCAAGCTCTACACGACCGATACGGCCACGTCCACGCTGCTGCCGTTCGACGTGGCGCTGCCGGCAGCAGCCGGCACGATCGCGGTGAGCACCACCGGCGCCGGGCAGCCGTTGCCGGTGCAGGTCGCCCTGAGCGGCGCCATCGGCACCGTGCCGCCATATACCACCCTGAACTTCATCATCGCCACACAAGGCATTTACCCGTCACGTCCATGAGTCCCCGGGCTGCCAGGCGCAGCCCTGTTGAAACTTTCCTTCACGCCATCGACATCCTTCGACCGCCATGATCAATCCCTCGCATGCCAGCAGCACCCGCGCGTCCATCGCCAACAGCAACCAGGTCCAGTCCGGCCCGGTGACGTTCGATTTCACGAACGGCGTCGTCGCGCAACAGGTCATCGGTAGCCCCGGATCGCCGGTTGCCAGTCAGCAGCTTGGCGACGCGGTGCTGGTGCTGACCGCCGATGCCGGGTCCCTCGTGCATACGGCCGAAACCTCATTTTCGGGCTACGACGTGGTTGGCCTGGATGGCATGACGATCTCGGTCGACCTCGAAAATCCGGACGTGCGCGCGCCTGCCGTGCTCAAGCTGACTGTCGATGGTGGCCGGACATTCGATCTGACCGAACTGTCCGTGCTCGACCTGAGCGCGTACGGGTTGACGATCAATATCCGTACGAACAAAACAGCGACACCGGTGACCTTCAATATCCCTGCCGCGCAATACGACGGCGGTACGCAGCTACCCAGTGATGCGGTGCGCGTCATGCTGGCCAACGAGCCGGCGATGCACGGCATCGAATGGGCCGAGCTGTCCAATGCAACCGGCGATATCATCCTGCTCCAGTTCGACAACATCGTCCTGTCGAACATCGAGCCCCTGTCTACCGCCCCGGTGTTCGTCGAGCCGTTTGCCGCCACCGTGAACGTGAACCAGAACGGCAGCGCTCTCGACCTTGCCAGCCTGCTGCACGTGAACGATCCGGACGCTGCCGATACGCTGACCTGGACAGTCGTCAGCCAGGTCAGCCACGGCGTTGCGCAAGTGACCGGCGCCACGGCCAGCGGCGGCGGCGCCGACATCACGCCGGGCGGCACCCTGCGCTATACGCCCACCGGCGGCTATGCCGGCAACGACAGCGTCACGATCCAGGTCAGCGATGGCTTGGCCACGGCAACCCGGACCATCAACTTCAGCGTTGTACCGCAGGCGCCCGGCACGCCCGACCTGGAGGCAGGCGCCGATACGGGCCTGCTGAACAACGACAACGTCACCGCTGCCGCCAGCCTGGCACTGTCCGGCACGAGTGCAGCCAACGATACGGCCAGCACGGTCACCGTGTTCATCGACGGCGACGCCGATGGCGGCTACGACGTCGGCGAGCGCTATGCAACGGCGACGCTTGCCAATGGCGTGTGGAGCGTCAGCAACCTGTCCACGAGCGGCCTGGACGGCAACTATACCGTGCGCGCCTTCGTGACTTCGGCCACCGGCGCCATCGCGAGCCCGGTCGGCGGCGCGCTGGCCGTGACGATCGACCACACCGCGCCGACGACCAGCTTCGGCAATATCCGCATCGCGAACGACAGCGGTCCGAGTAGCGCCGACTTCAACACGAACGTTGCCAGCCAGACGATCAGCGCGAGCTTGAGCCAGGCGCTCGCCGCCGGTGAGACGCTCCGGGGCTCGGTGGACAATGGCGCCACCTGGGTCGACATCACGGACCGCGTCAGCGGCGCCACGCTTGACTGGACCGGCGCCACGCTGGTCGCGGGCGGGGCGATCGTACTGCGCCTGGAAGACCAGCACGGCAACGCCGGCACGCCGGCCACGCGCGCGTACACGCTCGACACGACCGCGCCTGCCACCGGGATCCTGCTGGCGGCACTGAGTGTGGACGGCAATGGCGACTTCATCGTGGCCAGCGCGAACCAGACCGTGTCAGGGACGCTGGATGCGCCGCTGCAGGCCGGCGAGCAGGTCCAGGTGTCGGTCAATGGCGCCGATTGGGCCGACGCCACCGCCTCGACCGGATCGACCGCCTGGTCGCTCGCCGGCAGCGTGCTCGATGCGACAGGTGCGCTGCAGGTCCGGGTGCTCGATCTGGCGGGCAATGCCGGCCCGGTCTACAGCCGCAACTACATCGTCGATGGGGTGCGTCCGACCGGGCAGGTGGCAGCCGACACCGATCTGCTGGCGCCGGCCGGCGCCAGCTTCCAGGTCGTCGTGACCTGGACCGACAGCGGCGGCGGGGGCCTGGACAGCGCCAGTTTCGGCACCGGTAACATCAGCGTCACCACGCCCGCGAACGCCCTCCTGGCGGTCCAGTCGTACAGCGTCAACGGCAGCGTCGTCACCTACACCGTCGCCGCGCCGGACGGCGCCTGGGACGTCCAGGATGCCGGGCGCTATGCCGTCGGGCTCGCGGCCGATTCGGTGCGCGACCTGGCCGGCAACGGCGTGGCTGGCGTGGCGGGTGCCGGCGTCATCGACGTCGCCTTCACCAATGCGCCCTCGGTGGGCAGTCTGCGCCTGTCGCTGGACAACGGCGTCAGCGCAACCGACTTCCACACCAACGCTGCGCTGCAAACGATCGGGGCGACGCTGTCACGCGCGCTGCTGCCGGGAGAGAGCGTGCACGGCTCGCTCGACAATGGCACTACATGGACCGACATCAGCGCCGGCGTCGACGGCGCCAGCGTGACATGGGCCGATGTCGTCCTGCCAGCATCGGGCACGCTCGTCATCCGCGCGCGCGATGCCGACAGCCTTGCGGGCATCGAGGCCAGTCATGCCTATACGATCGATGTCGCCGCGCCCACGGCCACGCCGACCACGGCGGCGCTGTTGATCGACTCGGGCACCAGCGCCAATGACTTCATCACCAACACCGTCGCGCAGAACCTCAGCGGCGTGCTGAACACCGCGCGCACGGGCGACGAGTTCGTCGAAGTGTCGTTCGATGACGGTGACAGCTGGTTTTCTGCCAGCGGCAGCGGCAGCACCTGGGCCCTGGACGGCGTCCTGCTGCCGGCGAGCGGCACGCTGCAGGTGCGCGTGGCCGACACCGCGGGCAATTACGGCGCGGCGTGGACGCAGGCGTACCTGGTCGACGGGGCGGCGCCGATCGCCGGCACGCCGGTGCGCGCCAACCTGGTCGATCCGGCCGGGGCCAGCTTCACCTTCAGCGTGACCTACACCGACAGCGGCGCCGGCATCGACACCGCCACGGCCGGCAGCGACAATGTCAGTGTGACCGGGCCGGGCGGCATCCTGACCATCAGCAGCCATGTCGTCAATCGCAACGTCTTCACCTACACGGTGCAGGCGCCGGGCGGTGACTGGGATGTGCTCGACGTCGGCAGCTACACGATCGGCATCACCGGCACGCTGCGCGATATCGCCGGCAACGCGGTGGCGGCCAATGGCGCCGCGCACACCTTCACCGTGGGCGTCAACAGTGCGCCGGTGCTGGGCGGTGCGTTCGCCACGCCGTCGATCGATGACGACAAGACGGCGGCGCCGTTTGCCGGGGTGACGGTGAGCGACATCGATGGCGACGCCGTCACGGTCACGATCGGCTACGCGCCGGCAAATGGCGTGCTGGCCGGCGCCGGCCTGGGGGGCAGCGCCGGCAACTACACGCTCAGGGGCAGCGCCGCGACGGTCCAGGCGCAGCTGCGCGCGCTGGTCTTCACGCCGAGCGCCAATCAAAGTGCCGGCGCAGTGATTGCCACCACGTTCCTGCTTGCCGTGGACGATGGCGCGCTGAGCGCCACCAACAGCGTTACCGTGGTGGACGTGGCGCCGGTCGCGCCAACCGCGTCGATCACGCTGTCGGACTCCCAGCTGGCGGCAGGCGAGACGGCCACGCTGACCGTGACGTTCAGCGAAGCGGTCACGGGCTTCGACGTCGGTGACCTGTCCATGCCGGCCGGGACCCTCGGCGCACTCGCCAGCAGCGATGGCGGCCGCATCTGGAGAGCGAGCTTCACACCGCAGGTCGATCTGGCGTCCGCTGTGCACCAGATCGTGCTCGACCTGGCAGGCGTGCTCGATGCTGGCGGCCTGGCGGGCAGCGGCGCCTTCAACGGCCCGACCTACACCGTCGCCACCGCCCGCCCGACGGCCGCGGTCGCCGTCAGCGACGCCACCCTGACGGCGGGTGAAACCGCGACCGTCACGATCACGTTCTCTGAAGCCGTCAGCGGCTTTGCCGGGGACGACCTGGTGGTTGCCAACGGTACGCTGTCGAACTTGATGAGCAATGACGGCGGCGTGACCTGGAGCGCGACCCTGACGCCTGGCGCTGACACCTATGTCAACCTGAATACCGTCACGCTCGACCTGACCGGGGTGCAGAACGCTGCGGGTAACACGGGCCTTGGCGTGGCGACGTCGAACGTGTATGCAGTGCACACCGGCAGCGCGCCGAATCCGACGCCGCCCCCTTCGCCAGCAGCCGGAACGGTCGATGGCGTCCCGGTCGTTACCACCAGCACGACCGACCCCGTCACCGGCCTGCTCAACCACACGGTCACGGTGCCGTTCGTGACGGGCGCACGGGTCGACAACCCTGCCACGCCCAATGCCGATCTGGCCGATATCCCGTTGAGCGCCACCCGCGGCGGCGTTACATCGACGCTGACGGTCGGCCTCCCGGTCGGCGCCGGTCTGCAGGCATCCGGGCCGGCGCGCCTGCTGACGCACGACCAGGCGCTGCTTGACCTGATCCACCGCATCGAACAGAAAACCACCGACGGATCGAGCGCGCGTGACGAAATGCGCGGGGAGGGTGTGGCCTTTCTGGAAGCACTGTTACAGAACGCCGCGCTGCACACGGCGACGCTGGCCCCGCTTGCCGTCCCCGGCGGCAGCGCGCCCACGATCGCCATCAGCGGCGGGGCTGACGACGGCGCCGTCATCGGTCTGGTGATCGACGCTACGCAACTGCCGGCGAATGCGACGCTGCTGCTCGATGACGTGGACTTCGCCGCGATCGTCGGCGCAGCGACGTTGCGCGGCGGCGCGGGCAACAATATCGTGGCGGGCGACGACGCCCGCCAGAACATTTTCCTGGGCGTCGGCGACGACCAGCTGTTTGGCGGGGGCGGTGACGATATCGTCGGCAGCGCCGGTGGCAATGACCTGCTCGATGGCGGCAGCGGGCGCGATCTGCTGGTGGGCGGCAGCGGCAGCGACACCCTGCGCGGCGGCAGCGGCAACGATGTGCTGCAAGGCGGTGGCAGTGCGCGTGGCGACTGGCAATTCACGCTCGGGCGTGACGGCGTACTGGGCGCGGTCCACGCCGGCACCGTATTTGCCGCCGCCGCACCGCTCGCGTTGACGCTGACGCAGCTCGATGCGGGCGACGCCGACCTGGCGTTTCTTGGCGCGGCGCGCGAGCGCCTGGTCGAGACGGCGCTGCTGTACCACGCTGCGTTCGAGCGCGCGCCCGACATCGGGGGCCTGAACTACTACCTGGCGCAAGAGATGGGCGCGGCCGCCGTTGCGCGCGCGATCGTCGCCTCGCCCGAGTGGGCCGGCGCCGGCATGACTGCCTTGTCGGACGACGCTTTCGTGCGAACGCTGTACGACCAGGTGCTGGCACGCACGGCTGACGCCGAAGGCCTGGCCTTCTGGAGCGGCCATCTTGCGCATTCTTCCCTCACGCGGTCTGACCTGTTGCTTGCCTTTGCCCTCAGCGCCGAGCATCGCGCGCTGCAAGGCCCGGAGCTCGTCATTGCCGCCGCCAGCGTGGCCGGCGAGAACAGCTGGCTTGCCGACAGCGGCGTCGACACCATCGCGTATGCCGGCGCGCTCGCCGACCTACGCTTCATGCTGGGCAATGACGGCGCGGTGCTGGTGCTGGACGGGGCCACGGGCGACGTCGACACGCTGCACGGGATTGAACGGGGCGCGTTCAGCGACGGCGTGGTCGACCTGGCCTTCACGCAGGCCAATGCCGCGACCCTTGAGACGCTGGGATTGCTCTACCAGAGCGTCCTGGACCGCAGCGGTGACATCGCCGGCTTTGCCTGGTGGACGCGCGCTGGCCTTGACAAGGATGCGCTGGTGGCCGGCTTCACGGAGACGACCGAGTTCGTGGCGCACTACGGGGCACTGTCGGATGCCGACTTTGTGGCGGCGCTCTATGCCAACGCCGGCCTGGATGCGGGTGCGGTCGGCGGCAGCGCAGCATGGGTGGCCCAACTGCATACCGCTACGCGGGCCGAATTGATCGGCAGCTGGATCGGGCAGCAAGCCGTGCTGGACGCGCAGTTCGATGGCACTGGGTTGTGGCTCATATGAGTTCAATATCGTTGTTTCATGTTTCAATCCAGATTTCATTTTGAAACGGCGGGTGTGTGCGGCGGCGACTGGAAAGGACGCCCATCGCATGTAAGTCCTTGAAAATGCGGTAACCAGACAGGTTCAGGCGCGCTGGCACGGTGCTTGCAATTCATCGCCTGATCTCTTACCGCCATCACAAAGGACCAGCATGAGCACACTTTCCGCAGGCGCCGCCTTCCGCCAGGCGATCCTGGACGAATCCCCGCTGCAAGTCGTGGGCGCGATCAATGCCAACCACGCACTGCTGGCCAAGCGCGCCGGCTTCAAGGCCATCTACCTGTCCGGCGGCGGCGTTGCCGCCGGCTCGCTTGGCCTGCCTGACCTGGGCATCTCGAACCTTGACGACGTGCTGGTCGACGTGCGCCGCATCACCGACGTGTGCGACCTGCCGTTGCTGGTCGACGTCGACACCGGCTTTGGTGCCTCGGCCTTCAATGTTGCGCGCACCGTGCGTTCGCTCTCCAAGGCCGGCGCGGCCGCCTGCCACATCGAAGACCAGGTCGGCGCCAAGCGCTGCGGCCACCGGCCGGGCAAGGAGATCGTCAGCAAAGAAGAGATGGTCGACCGCATCCGGGCCGCCGCCGATGCGCGCCTGGACGACGATTTCGTGATCATGGCGCGCACCGATGCGCTGGCCGTCGAAGGCCTGGACGCGGCGATCGAACGCGCCGTGGCCTGCGTCGAAGCGGGCGCCGACATGATTTTCCCGGAAGCGATGACGACGCTCGACATGTACAAGCGCTTTGCCGACGCGGTCAAGGTGCCGGTGCTGGCCAATATCACCGAGTTCGGCGCCACCCCGCTGTTTACCGTCGACGAGCTGGCCGGCGCCGGCGTGGGCCTGGTGCTGTATCCGCTGTCGGCGTTTCGCGCGATGAACAAGGCGGCTGAAAATGTCTACACCGCGATCCGCCGCGACGGCACGCAGCAGCACGTGCTGGAGACGATGCAGACGCGCGCCGAACTGTATGATCGCATCGATTACCACAGCTACGAGCAGAAGCTCGACGCGCTGTTTGCCCAGAACAAAGTCAAGTAAGGAGACCCTAGATGACTACGCAGAACCTGGAAAACCCGACCTTCAAGCCGAAGAAATCCGTCGCCCTGTCCGGCGTCGCCGCCGGAAATACCGCACTGTGCTCGGTCGGCAAATCGGGCAACGACCTGCATTACCGCGGCTACGATATCCTCGACATCGCCACCACCAGCGAATTCGAGGAAATCGCCTACCTGCTGGTGCACGGCAAGCTGCCGAACGACGGCGAACTGCGCGGCTACAAGGCCAAGCTGCGCTCGCTGCGCGGCCTGCCGCAGGCGCTCAAAAGCGCGCTCGAAGCCTTGCCGGCCAATGCCCATCCGATGGACGTGATGCGCACGGGCGTGTCGGTCCTGGGCTGCACGCTGCCCGAAAAGGATGATCACCACATCAACGGCGCGCGCGATATCGCCGACCGCCTGATGGCGTCGTTCGGCTCGATGCTGCTGTACTGGTACCACTTCAGCCACAGCGGCAGACGCATCGACGTGGACACCGACGACGATTCGATCGGCGGCCACTTCCTGCACCTGCTGCACGGCTTCGCGCCGAAAGAATCGTGGGTGCGCGCGATGCACACGTCGCTGATCCTGTACGCCGAACACGAATTCAACGCGTCCACCTTCACCGCCCGCGTGATTGCCGGCACCGGCTCGGACATGCACTCGGCCATCACCGGCGCGATCGGCGCACTGCGCGGACCGAAACACGGCGGCGCCAACGAAGTCGCGCACGACATCCAGAAGCGCTATGACAACCCGGACGAAGCCGAGGCCGATATCCGCAACCGCGTGGCCAACAAGGAAGTCGTGATCGGCTTCGGTCATCCGGTGTACACGATCTCGGACCCGCGCAACAAGGTCATCAAGGAAGTGGCGCGCAGCTTGTCGGAAGAGGGCGGCTCGATGAAGATGTTCGATATCGCCGAGCGCTTGGAGACCGTGATGTGGGACGTAAAAAAGATGTTCCCGAACCTGGACTGGTTCTCGGCCGTGTCGTACCACATGATGGGCGTGCCGACGGCGATGTTTACGCCGCTGTTCGTCATCGCGCGCACGTCGGGCTGGGCGGCGCACGTCATCGAGCAGCGCATCGACAACAAGATTATCCGCCCGAGCGCCAATTACGTGGGGCCGGAGGATCTGCAGTTCGTGCCGCTGGCAGAGCGCAAGTAACGCCATGAATACCGATTACCGCACCTCTCTGCCGGGCACGGAGCTCGACTACTTCGACACCCGCGCCGCGGTCGACGCGATCGCCCCCGGTGCCTACGCTACGCTGCCCTACACGTCGCGCGTGCTGGCCGAAAACCTCGTGCGCCGCTGCGCGCCCGCGAGCCTGCGCGATGCGCTGGGGCAGCTCATCGAACGCAAGCGCGACCTCGACTTTCCGTGGTTTCCGGCGCGCGTGGTCTGCCACGACATCCTCGGCCAGACTGCGCTGGTCGACCTGGCTGGCCTGCGCGACGCGATTGCGCTGCAAGGGGGCGACCCGGCGCTGGTCAACCCGGTCGTGCCAACGCAGCTCGTGGTCGACCATTCGCTGGCCGTCGAATGCGGCGGGTTCGACCCGGATGCCTTTGCCAAGAACCGCGCCATCGAAGACCGTTGCAACGAAGACCGCTTCCACTTCATCGACTGGACCAAAAAAGCCTTCAAGAACGTCGACGTGATCCCGCCCGGGAACGGCATCCTGCACCAGATCAATCTTGAGCGCATGTCGCCGGTGATTCAGGTCGAACGCGGCGTGGCCTATCCGGACACGCTGGTGGGCACCGATTCGCACACGCCGATGGTCGATGCGCTTGGCGTACTCGCCATTGGCGTCGGCGGGCTGGAAGCCGAGAGCGTGATGCTGGGCCGCGCCTCGTGGATGCGCCTGCCCGACATCGTCGGCGTCGAACTCACCGGCAAACCGCAGCCGGGCATCACCGCGACCGACGTCGTGCTGGCGCTGACCGAGTTCCTGCGCAATGCAAAGGTCGTCTCGACTTACCTGGAATTCTTCGGCGCGGGCGCGGCCGCACTGACGCTGGGCGACCGCGCGACGATCGCGAACATGGCGCCCGAATTCGGCGCCACCGCTGCGATGTTCTACATCGACGAACAAACCATCAAGTACCTGCGCCTGACCGGCCGCGACGACGCGACCGTGCACCTGGTCGAAACATATGCGAAGCACGCCGGCCTGTGGGCCGACAGTCTGCACAGCGCCGAATACGAACGCACGCTGTCGTTCGATTTATCAAGCGTGGTGCGCAATATCGCCGGCCCGTCCAATCCGCACAAGCGCGTGCCGACGTCCGAACTGGCCGCGCGCGGCATCTCGGGCGTGGTCGAAAACACCCCGGGCCAGATGCCCGATGGCGCCGTCATCATCGCCGCGATTACCAGTTGCACCAATACCAGCAACCCGCGCAATATGGTCACGGCGGGCCTCTTGGCGCGCAACGCCAACCGCGTTGGCCTCGCGCGCAAACCTTGGGTGAAAACGTCACTGGCGCCCGGCTCGAAGGCGGTGGCGCTGTACCTCGACGAAGCGGGCTTGAGCTGCGAACTGGACCAATTGGGCTTTGGCGTCGTCGCCTTTGCCTGCACCACCTGCAACGGCATGAGCGGCGCACTGGATCCGACGATCCAGGACGAGATCATCAAGCGCGACCTGTATGCAACGGCCGTCCTGTCGGGCAACCGCAATTTCGACGGCCGGATCCACCCGTATGCCAAGCAGGCCTTCCTGGCTTCGCCGCCGCTGGTCGTGGCCTACGCGATTGCCGGCACCATCCGTTTCGATATCGAGAAGGACGTGCTGGGACTGGACGCATCTGGCCGCGAAATTCGCCTGGCCGACCTGTGGCCATCGGAGGAGGAAATCGACGCCGTGGTCGCCGCGAGCGTCAAGCCGGAACAGTTCCGCAAGGTCTACACGCCGATGTTCGCACGCGTGGCCGACGACGGCGCCGCGGTCAGCCCGCTGTACGACTGGCGTGCGCCGAGCACCTATATTCGCCGCCCACCATATTGGGAAGGCGCGCTGGCGGGCAGCCGGCCGCTGGCCGGGATGCGGCCCCTGGCGGTGTTGGGTGACAACATCACCACCGACCACCTGTCGCCGTCGAACGCGATTTTGCTCGACTCGGCCGCCGGTGAATACCTGGCCAAAATGGGCCTGCCCGAAGAAGACTTCAATTCGTACGCCACGCACCGGGGCGACCACCTGACGGCGCAGCGCGCGACGTTCGCCAATCCGACGCTCAAGAACGAGATGGTCAAGGATAGCCAGGGCAAGGTGCTGGCCGGTTCGCTCGCGCGCATCGAGCCGTCGGGCGAGGTCACCCGCATGTGGGAGGCGATCGAGCATTACATGGCGCGCAAGCAGCCATTGATCATCATCGCCGGGGCCGACTACGGCCAGGGCTCGTCGCGCGACTGGGCGGCCAAGGGCGTGCGCCTGGCGGGCGTCGAGGCGATTGCCGCCGAAGGCTTCGAGCGCATCCACCGCACCAACCTGGTGGGCATGGGCGTGCTGCCGCTCGAATTCAAGCCGGGCGAGAGCCGCCTGACACTGGCCATCGACGGCACCGAAACGTTCGACGTGATCGGCGCGCGCACGCCGCGCGCCGAGCTCACCTTGGTCATCAACCGCGCGAGCGGCGAGCGGGTCGAGGTGGCCGTCACGTGCCGGCTCGATACGGCCGAAGAAGTGGCCATCTACGAGGCCGGCGGCGTACTGCAGCGCTTCGCGCAGGATTTCCTCGAATCGACCGTGAAGGCGGCATGATGGCATCAACGACCTATCTTCCCCAGCGCCGGATCGCCGCCACCTATCTGCGCGGCGGCACCAGCAAGGGCGTGTTCTTCAAGCTGGACGACCTGCCGGAAGACGCCCGCGTGGCCGGCGCCGCGCGTGACGCGCTGCTGCTGCGCGTGATCGGCAGTCCCGACCCGTACGGCAAGCAGATTGACGGCATGGGCGGCGCCACGTCCAGCACCAGCAAGGCCGTCATCGTCGCGGCTTCCACGCGCGCGGAGCACGACGTCGACTACCTGTTCGGCCAGGTGGCGATCGACAAGCCATTCGTCGACTGGAGCGGCAATTGCGGCAACCTGTCGGCGGCGGTCGGCCCGTTCGCGATCGCAGCAGGCCTGGTCGATCCGGCGCGCGTGCCGCACGACGGCGTGGCGATCGTGCGTATCTGGCAAGCCAATATCAGCAAGACGATCATCGCGCACGTGCCGATGGCCGCTGGGCAGGTGCAGGAAACAGGCGGCTTCGAGCTCGATGGCGTGACCTTCCCGGCGGCCGAGGTGCAACTCGAATTCATGGACCCGGCCGCCGAGGAAGAGGGCGGTGGCGGCGCCATGTTCCCGACCGGGAACCTGGTCGATGAACTCGACGTGCCGGGCGTGGGCGTGCTGCGCGCGACCCTGATCAACGCCGGCATCCCGACCATCTTCATCGAGGCCGGCGCGCTCGGCTACGACGGCACCGAACTGCAGGACGCGATCAATGGCGACCCGCGCGCGCTGGCCGTGTTCGAGACGATCCGCGCACACGGCGCGCTGCGCATGGGCCTCATCGCCAGCATCGACGAGGCGGGCAAGCGCCAGCACACGCCGAAGGTCGCATTCGTGGCCAAGGCGGCCGGATATGTGGCGTCGAGCGGGCGGCAGGTTGCGGCGGGGGACATCGACCTCCTGGTGCGGGCGCTGTCGATGGGCAAGTTGCACCACGCGATGATGGGCACGGCGGCGGTGGCGATCGGCACGGCGGCGGCCATTCCGGGCACGCTGGTCAACCTGGCGGCAGGGGGCGGTGAGCGCTCGGCAGTGCGTTTCGGCCATCCGTCCGGCACGTTGCGGGTGGGCGCCGAAGCGGTGCTGGACCATGGCCAGTGGCGCGTGGCGAAGGCCAGCATGAGCCGCAGTGCACGCGTTCTGATGGAAGGCTGGGTGCGGGTGCCGGGCTAGTGTCGCATTCTGGTCGATCCAGATTGGAATGCCTGGCGGTTCCGGGTTATGATTGGGATAATAGGTTGCTAAATGACAACTCCTGACAATCACTACCCACAGCCTGCCTGCCTCGACGATGGATGGATTCTCGACCCCGCAAGTTCCCACGATGCCGGCCAGCGGCCTGCGCGCAATAGACCTGGGCGGCCTGCGCCGCACGGTGCGCGAACAGCGTGCGATCTTTGAACACGCACCGGTTGGCATCGCCGTCACCCAGCCCGACCAGATCCGTTCGTTCAACCCGCGCCTGGGCGAGATGTTCGGCTATGCGCAGCATGAAGTCGGTACCATCTCGCCGCAGGACGTGTGCCTGTCGCCCGAGGCCTACCAGAGCCTGATTGGCGAGGCATTCGCGGTACTGGCGCGCGGTGACATGTTCGAAAAGAGCGAGCAGCAGTTCCGTCGCCGCGACGGCTCGGTCTTCTGGGCGCGCCTGCGCGGCTGCGCTGTCGAACCGGGCAACCGCAGTGCCGGCACGATCTGGATCGTCGAGGATGTGACCGAGGCACGCCAGGCGGCCAGCGAAATGCAGGCGATCATGACCAACGCGTCGATCGGCGTCATGTTCACCCGCAACCGCGTGATCCGGCGCGCCAATCCCGCCTTCTGCACAATGTTCGGCTATGCCAGCGACGAGCCGCTGGGCGTCTCGACGCGCGTGCTGTATCCCGACGAAGACGCGTACCGCGCGCTGGGCGCCGAGGCGTATCCGCAGTTGGCCGATGGCCGGCCGTTTCGCACCGAGCGCACGCTGGTGCGCAAGGACGGGGCCCCGGCCTGGGTCCTGATGATCGGCTACCAGGTCAATCCGCTCGATCCCGACAAGGGCACGATCTGGATGCTCGAAGACCGCACCCGTGAAAAGGGCGACGAGCAGTCGCTGCGCGAGGCGCTGATGGAAAACCGCGCCATCCTCGACAATGCGGTGCTGGGCATCGCGGTCGTCGAGAATGGCCGCACGCTGCACTGCAACCGCAAGATGGAAGAGCTGTTCGGCGCGCCGCCGGGCGGCATGGACGGCAATCCGGTGCGCGCACTGTATCCCGACCAGACCAGCTGGATGGCGGCGCGCGGGATGTCGGAAACGCGGTTCGCCGTCGGTCAGGCCCACATGGCCGAGCATGAGCTGCTGCGGCGCGACGGCACGCGGTTCTGGGCGCGCCTGTCCGGCCGCCTGTTCGACGCTGCGCACGCGCGCGGGCGCAGCGTCTGGCTCGTCGACGACGTGACGGCCCAGCGCGAAGCGGCCGATGCAGTGCGCCGCGCGCGCGACGAGCTCGAAGTGCGCGTAGCCGAGCGCACCGCGGAACTGGCCGGCGCCAACGCGCTGCTGCAGGAAGAAATCAACGAGCGGCGCCAGGCCGAGGCGCGCGTGCACCATATGGCCTACCACGACAGCCTGACCGGCTTGCCCAACCGCGCCATGCTGGCGGACCGGCTCGATGCGGCCATGCGCAGCGTGGCCAGCGGCGACGAGCCGCACCAGGGCACGGGCCTGGCGCTCATGTTCCTCGACCTGGACCGGTTCAAGACGATCAACGATTCGCTCGGTCACCTGGTGGGGGACCAGCTGCTGCGCGAAGTCGCGCGCCGGCTGGTGCGTTCGGTGCGCCCGGGCGACTTGGTGGCGCGCCTCGGCGGCGATGAATTCGTCGTGCTGCTGCCCGGGGTCGATGTCGCTGGCGCCGCTGCGGCGATCGGCGACACGATCATCGCGGCGCTGGCCTCGCCGTGCGCGATCGAAGGCCACAGCCTGCATATCTCGCCGTCGATCGGCATCTGCCTGTATCCGCAGGATGGCGGCGACGTCGATACGCTGATGCGCCACGCCGACGCGGCGATGTATCAGGCCAAGGCGGCGGGCCGCAACAACTACCAGTTTTTCACCGAGCTCATGAACCAGGCCGCGGCGCGTCACTTCGACCTCGAATCGAGCCTGCGCGGCGCGCTGGCGCGGGGTGAATTCGAGCTGCACTACCAGCCGATCATGTGCATCGCCACGCGCCGCGTGCACGCGCTCGAAGTGCTGCTGCGCTGGCGGCGTGGGGGCAGCGAACTGGTCGGCCCGGACGAATTCATCCCGATCCTCGAAGAAAGCGGCATGATCATGGCGGTGGGCGAGTGGGTGATCCGTACCGCGTGCGTGCAGAACCAGTTGTGGCGCAGCGAAGGCC
Source organism: Massilia sp. MP_M2 (assembly GCF_039123635.1). Lineage (NCBI taxonomy): Bacteria > Pseudomonadati > Pseudomonadota > Betaproteobacteria > Burkholderiales > Oxalobacteraceae > Massilia > Massilia sp. MP_M2. The sequence goes on along the minus strand of NZ_JBCHJF010000001.1, from coordinate 90,964 downwards.
TGGACGTCGTGCCGCTCGCGATCAACCTGTCGGCGCGTCAGTTCACGCACCACGGCCTGGTCGACTCGATCCGCGCCATCGTGCACGAAACCGGCATCGACGCGGCTCTGGTGGAATTCGAGATCACCGAGACGGCCCTGATGCAGCATGGCGGCCAGACGCTCGAGACGCTGCGCCAGATGAATGCGATGGGAATGTGCCTGTCGATCGACGACTTCGGCACGGGTTACTCGAGCCTGGCGTACCTCAAGCGTTTCCCGGTACGCAAGATCAAGATCGACCGCGCCTTCGTGCGCGAGCTGGAAGGGAGCGCCGAGGATCGCGCGATCGTGGCGGCCGTGATGGCGCTGGCAAACAGCCTGCAACTGGCGGTGGTGGCCGAAGGCGTGGAGACGGAAGGGCAGTATGCGCTGCTGCGCTCGTTCGGCTGCGGGTTCGCGCAAGGCTATCTGTTTGCGCGGCCGTTACCGGCCGCGCAGATCGGCAGGCTGCTGGCAGGTTAGTCGGCCAGCGTCGCCACCACGGGAGCATGGTCCGACGGCTGCTCCCATTTGCGCGTCTCGCGGTCGATGTGGCAGGCGGTGCAACGCTCGGCCAGGACCTTGGAGAGCAGGATGTGATCGATGCGCAGGCCGCGGTTGCGGCGAAACGCCATCTGGCGATAATCCCACCAGCTGTACTGCTTCTCGGGTTGCTCGAACAGGCGAAACGCGTCGGACAGACCGAGCGCCATCAGCGCCTGCAGCGCGTCGCGTTCAAGCAGCGAGAAGTGGATCCGGCCTTCCCATTCGGCCACGTCGTGCACGTCGCGTGCCTCGGGCGCGATATTGTAGTCGCCCAGGATCGCGAACTGCGGATGCGCGGCCATCTCGGCCGCCACCCACGTTTGCAAGGCCGCCAGCCAGGCCAGCTTGTAGGCATATTTGTCCGAACCGACTTCCTGCCCGTTCGGCACGTACGCGCAGATGAAGCGCACGCCACCGATCGTCGCGGCCAGCAGGCGCTGCTGTGGATCCTCGAAGTGCGGATTGTTGCGCACGACATCCTCGATTGGCAGCCTGGACAGGATCGCGACGCCGTTATACGTCTTTTGACCCGAGAACGCGACCTGGTAGCCGGCAGCATTGAGCTCGGCGACGGGGAACTTGTCGTCGGTCAGTTTGGTCTCTTGAATGCAAAGCAAGTCAACAGGATTGGTGTCGAGCCATTGCAGCAAATGTGCAAGCCGGACTTTTAAAGAATTCACATTCCAAGTGACAATTTTCATCGGTTTATCTACAGTTAACGTTGTGGAGTTGCTGGTAACTCAATTGTGCGCAAGCTAATTGCTTGCCAACAGGCTATTATTAACGAAATTACCGGATTGATTACCTGTCGCGCATGAAATAACGATAGGGTTATGGATGCTTGGTTGGTATAATTACAACATCTGATAACACTATCCATCAGTAACTTTCCAAAAAGTATTGCCCGATTGGCCCTTCAAGACTATAACTGGTTGGGTCCGGTACTGATCGCATGACGCGATAGCATCGAGGAATTGCTTTTTGGTAATAATAAAATTGCGTAGGTGCAACTTTCATTGTACCATTGGCTGCTCGCGATGCAGCGTTGGCTGATAGCTCACACAGTTGTTTCAAGCCATCGACGTGTGCTAGTGGTACTATTGTGAAATATTGCGTTCAGGAGTTCATCATCCTGATGCAGATTTGAAAAGGACAGAAATGCGCAGTGCATTTGAAGCATGGGCCCAGCGTGAAGGCCACATCGTTCGCCGCCGCGAAGACAAGCCCGAGGAATACCTCGTTTTCGAAACCCAGCGTCGTTGGGTCATCTGGCAAGCTGCCCTGGCGCATGGCGCCAAGACCGCGGCCGATTCGCCGTCGAAGTTCGGCAAGGACGGCAGCCCTGCGCCCGCCATCGCGCCGGATGAAGCGGCAGTGCGCAACAGCGTGCTGAACGAAGTTCTGGACGCCTTCAGCGAACTGGACGAAACCGCAGGCATGCAAGGCGTGCTCAAGGTCATCCAGGGTCTGAAGAAAAAGCAGAAGGCCGAGGCCGAAAAGGTCTGAGTTTGTCTGCCGGATGCGTTACCGCCACTACAAGGGCGGCATCTACGAGCTGTTGTACGAGGCGCTGCTGGAATCCGACCACACCCCGGTCATCGTGTACCGGGATGCGGGCGGGGCAGTCTGGGTGCGTCCCCGCGATGCGTTCTTTGACACCGTCACCGTCGGCGGCGCCCTGCAACCGCGCTTTGCGCCGCTCGACTAATCCCACCTCAGTATTTGTGCGCCGCTGCCGTTAAAGAAGCATCTGCTCCTCGATGGCCGCCATGTTGCCTCTTCTCCGTCCACTTGTCTTGTCCGCGCTTGCCCTGCTGGGCGGCTGCGCGACCATGTCCGATTCCCCCACGCAGCAGCTCGAAGTGCGCGCCGTACTCGATTACCGCGAGATCGGTGGGGTAGGTTGCATCCTGAGCAATGATGCCGGTCGCTGGTACGTGATCGCCCCGGGCCGCGTGACGGTCACGCGCAACAAGGGGCCGTTGTCGATCAGCTGCAAGAAGCGTGACGTTGCCATGGCCGCCGAGACCGTCAGGGCCCAGCTCAATACGGGTAACCTGGTCGGCAACCTGGTCACGACTGCCGGCATCGGGCACTATGTCGACCGCTTTTCAGGCGCTGGTTACGGTTACCCCGCCACGTTGACCGTGCTGATGCAGCCGATGGAAAAGCCCGCCGCTGCCGCTGGCGCCGATCCAGTGGCGACCAGAATGTTCTGACCTGGCTCGAGAACAGCGGGGGTCAGGTCTGACATTCGGACACGATCTCGACAATTGGGTAGTCGGAATTAGCTGGCACCCGCCATGCTAATATTACGAAAGATACCGCCGGAAACGGTTAAGGCTGAGGTCGTGTCTGAATGTCAGACCTGACCCCGGCTGCGAAAAAAAGCCCCGCATGCGGGGCTTTTTCACGACGCGTGGGGCGCTTACACGCGATTCATCAGGAACGTGGTCAGGAGCGGCACCGGACGGCCCGTGGCGCCTTTGGCGGCGCCTGACTTCCAGGCGGTGCCGGCGATGTCGAGGTGGGCCCAGGTGTACTTGCGGGTGAAGTTCTCCAGGAAGCATGCGGCCGTGATCGACGCGGCGCCCGGGGTGCCGATGTTGGCCAGGTCGGCGAAGTTCGACTTGAGCTGGTCGTTGTAGATCTCGCCCAGCGGGAAGCGCCAGGCCACGTCGCCAGCCTGCTTGCCAGCCGTGAGCAGTTCGTCGGCCAGTGCGTCGTGCGCTGCGTCGTCACGGGTGAACAGGCCGCTCGTGTGGTGACCCAGGGCCACGATGCAGGCGCCCGTCAGCGTGGCGATGTCGACCACGACGGCCGGGTTGAAGCGCTCGGCGTACGACAGCGCGTCGCACAGCACCAGGCGGCCTTCGGCGTCGGTGTTGAGGATTTCAATGGTGGTGCCATTCATCGCGGTGACGATGTCGCCCGGCTTGGCGGCGCGACCCGACGGCATGTTTTCGCAGGCGACGACGATGCCGATCACATTGAGCTTCAGGCCCATCTCGCCGACGGCGCGGAACGTGCCCAGCACCGAGCCGGCGCCGCACATATCGTATTTCATCTCGTCCATGCCTGGACCCGCCTTGATCGAGATACCACCCGAGTCGAACGTGATGCCCTTGCCGACCAGGACCACCGGCGCATCCTTGGACTTGCCGCCGTTGTGGCGCAGGACGATGAACTTCGGCGCTTCTTCGCTGCCGCGCGCGACTGCCAGGAAGCTGCCCATCTTGAGCGCTTCGAGCTGCTTGCGTTCCAGGACTTCGATGTCGAAGCCGAAGTCGTCGGCCAGCTTGCGGGCGGTCTGGGCCAGGTAGGTCGGGGTGCAGATGTTGGGCGACAGGTTGCCCAGGTCGCGCGTGAGCTTCATGCCGTTGGCAATCGCCGCCGCCTGGGCCAGGGCGGCCTTGGCGCTGCCGGCATCCGGCGTGGCGATGACGACCTTGCGCACACCGGCCAGCGCCGGTTCTTTCTTGCTTTTTTGTGCGTCGGTACGGTATTCGGCCTCGCTCGACGCGAGCACCAGCGCCTGCAGCGCCCAGTTTGCATCGCGTTCTTTCACGCTCTCGAGCGGGAATGCGATAATGGCGTCCGTGGAACCCAGCGTGGCGAACATTTTCAGGGCAGCGGTCGCGCCCGTGGTGAAGCTTTTCTGGGAAACGAGTTCGTCGGCGCCCAGGCCGACGAGCAGCACGCGCGCCGCAGTCACGCCCGCAACGCCGCGCAGCAGCAGGGTCGAACCGGGCTTGCCGCTGATGTCGCCGGACTTGACCGCCGCGCTGATCTCGCCATTCACGTCGAGTGCTTTTGCTGCAGCCGACAATTTTTTATTGTCGAACACCGCCACTGCTACACAGCCGGTTTTCGCCGCTGCCAGGGTGTTTTTTGTGTCGAATGCTTTTATGCTAAAGTCCATTTGGTTCTCCGATTCGTTGTTCGCGGCGGACTGCCTAATCTGCAATTATAACGACTCTATTGAATGATCTTCCGACGTTCCCTGCAACGTGAGTTGGCAAGCGCCGCTGGCGCGACCTTCACGGTGCTGTTTTCCATTCTTGTTACCTGGACGCTGATCGCCATTCTTGGCCGCGCCGCCGGTGGCAAGGTCGCGTCGAGCGACGTGCTGTCGCTGATCGTATTTCGCAGCGCCGAGCTGCTGCCGATTATCCTGATCCTCACCTGCTTCATCGCCGTCGTCGTCGCCGTCACCCGCAGTTATCGCGACTCCGAGATGGTGGTCTGGTTCGCGTCCGGCCAGTCGCTGCTGGCGTGGATCCGACCCGTGCTCACGCTCGGCCTGCCGATGGTGTTTGTCGTGGCCTCGCTGTCGCTGGTCGTCACGCCATGGGCCAAGATGAAGAGCGCCGAATTCGTCGAGCGCTTCCAGAAGCGCGAAGACCTGCAGCGCGTGGCGCCGGGCCAGTTCCGCGAATCGAGCTCCAACGACCGCGTGTTCTTTGTCGAGCGCAGCGCCGAAGGCGCGACCGTCGTGCAGAACGTGTTCGTCAACAGCGTCGCTGGCAACACGCACTCGGTGGTGGTGGCCAAGCAGGGGGTGATCGAATCGGACGGCAAGGGCGGCCAGTTCCTCGTGCTGAGCAACGGGCGCCGCTACGAAGGCATTCCCGGTCAGGCCAACTTCCAGACGATGGAGTTCGAGCGCTACAGCATGCGCGTGGCCACGCAGGCCCCGATGCTCGGCGCCGACATCCCGGTGGCAGCCCTGTCCACGCCCGCGCTGCTGCTCGCGCCCAACCGCTTTACGCAGGCCGAACTGCTGGCGCGCATCGCTGCGCCGATCACCTGCCTGATCCTGATGCTGCTGGCCATCCCGCTTGGCTTCGTCAATCCGCGCGCGGGGTCGTCGGCCAACATGATTCTGGCGCTCCTGATCTTCTTCACCTATAACAACCTGGGGCGGCTGTCCGAAGCCAGCGTCAAGCAGGGCAAGGTCGCCTTCGCGATGGGCTGGTGGCCGCTGCACCTGTTCGCGCTGCTGTGCGTGGCGGGCCTGTTCGCCTGGCGCCTGAACGTGAACCACCCGTACCATCCGCTGGTCCTGCTGAGCGCCTTCAAGCGCCGGCTGCGCAAGCCGCAGCCTTTGCACAAGCGTGACGAGGCAGCCGTCGAATGAAAATCCTCCAGCGCTACTTCGCAATCAACATCTTCCAGGCGGTGGCATTCGTGCTGGCCGCATTCCTGGCGCTTGTCGCCTTCATGGACCTGACCAGCATCCTGCCATCGGTCGGCAAGGACGATTTCGGCATGCAGCACGCGTTCCTGTACGTGCTGCTGCTCGTGCCGGGCAATGTGTACCAGGTGATGCCGGTGGCCGCGCTGATCGGTACCATCTACACGATGGCGCAATTTGCCTCGAGCTCCGAGTTCACCATCATGCGCGCCTCGTCGATGTCGACCCGGCATGCGGCCTGGATGCTGTTCAAGATCGGCGCCATCTTCGTGGTGCTGACCTTCGTGTTCGGTGAACTGATCACCCCGCGCACGGCGCCGATTGCGGAGCGCATGCGCCTGACGGCCAAGGGCGGCTCGATCTCGGCCGAATTCCGCTCGGGGATGTGGACCAAGGACAGCGTGCACGAAAACGGCGTGCGCGGCGCCATCACCGGCTCGCGCTTCTTCAATGTGCGCCGCATCGCGGCCGACGGCCAGCTCGAAGACGTGCGCCTCTACGAGTTCGACAACAATATGCGCATGCGCTCGCTCGTGACGGCGGCGCGCGGCACTTACGGCGGCAACAACACGTGGCGTCTGACGGATGTGACGGAAACGATGTTTACCAACAGCCGCGAGCTGCCGGCGCCCGGTTCGGCCGTGCCGGAAGGGCAGACGATCCAGAGCACCTATGGCCAGGAAACCGCGGCAATCGCCACGCGCAAGCTGGCCACCTACACGCTGGCATCCGAAATCACGCCGCAGATCCTGTCGGTGTCGCGCTCGGACCCCGAGCGCATGTCGGCGGCCGAACTGGCCGTCTACACGCGCCACCTGGCCGAGAACAAGCAGGAGACCGAGCGCTTCAAGGTCGCATTCTGGAAAAAAATCATCGATCCGTTTTCGATTTTTGTCCTGATGGCGCTGGCGCTGCCGTTCGCGTATCTGCACACGCGCAGTGGCGGCGTGAGCCTGAAGATCTTCATCGGGATCATGATCGGCGTGAGCTTCCTGTTGATTAATTCCCTGTTCTCGCACCTCGGTGTGCTGACCATCCTGCCAGCGTTCTTCACGGCGCTGGCGCCCAGCCTGTTATTCCTGCTCATGGCGCTCGGCGCGCTGTGGTGGGTGGAGCGACATTAAGCATGACGACAATGAAACGTGGCCTGATCCTGTTTGCCCACGGCGCGCGCGCCGCGTCCTGGGCAGTGCCTTTCGAGCGCTTGCGCGACCAGACGCGCGAGCGCGTCGCCGGGGCTGTCGTGGAACTGGCCTTCCTGGAACTGATGACGCCGAGTCTTCCCGACACCATCGACGCACTGCGCGCGCAAGGCATCGACGAGATCACGGTGGTGCCGGTGTTTCTGGGGAAGGGTGGTCATTTGCTGCGCGATTTGCCGGCGCTGTGCGACGAGGTGCGTGCGGCGCATCCGGATCTCACGCTGAATGTCGCCGGCGCCATCGGGGAAGATCCGGGTGTGCAGCGGGCGATGACGGATTATTGCGTCAATTCGTTGGGTGGTTGAACGCGTGGACGGGATACCCGTCCACCCTACCCGTTGCCTGACATCGTAGGGTGGACGGATTTTCCGTCCACGCGTTCAACGAACGTGAATCAATCCGGCTGGTGCTCTCGCCGCGCCAGCGCTTCACCCAGCATGACCAGCACCGGCCCATGACCGGGCTCCAGTCCACGCGCGAGGTCGGTCAGCGTCAAACGCAGGATGCGTTGATCGACGCGGCTGCAATTTTCCACCACGACCACCGGCAGATCAGCGCGTCGGCCTTCGGCCAGTAACCGTTCTGCGGTGGCCGCCGCTTCACGCCCGCCCATGTACTGGACCAGCGTGTCGGTTTCGGGCAAGGCGGGGTGATCCGGTTCATCGGGCGCGGTACTCGACGTGAAGAACGCCACGCTGCGCGCGACGCCGCGCTTGGTCAGTGGCTGCTTGGTCGCTGCCGCCGCCGCGACGGCCGTGGTAATGCCGGGTACCACTTCCACCTCGATGCCTTCGGCTTCGAGCGCCCGGAGTTCTTCATCGGCGCGCCCGAACAGCATCGGGTCGCCGCCTTTCAGACGCACGATCAGCGCATATTTGTGCGCGCACTCCACCAACTGGCCGTTGATCAGCGTCTGCGCCATCGAGCGCTGGCCCGAGCGCTTGCCGACCGAGATTTTATCGGCCCGTTCGCACAACGCCAGCATCTCGGGCGTGACCAGCGCGTCGTACAGCACCACATCGGCTTGTGCCAGCAGGCGCGCGCCGCGCACCGTGATCAGGTCGGCCGCGCCGGGGCCTGCTCCCACCAGATAGACCTTGCCCAGTGCCGCCATAGCGCCCCTTCGTTGTTTACGCGTCGATGCGGATCATACCTGCGGCCACGGTCTGGTGAGTGACCTCATCGATCAGGATGAACGCACCCGTCGCGCGGATCGCGTCGTAGGCATCGGCCGCCAGCGGCTGCTGCACGGTCAGTTGCACGCGTGCGATGTCGTTGAGCTTGAGGCCCTCGGCTGGATGGCGCTGCTGCGTATTTACGTCCAGCAGCGTGTCGATCCGTACAAACTTGGCCGCCGTCTGGCGCGTGCCGTGCTTGAGCCAATACTTGCGGCGCAGGTCGAGCGGCTCGTCGGCCATCCAGCAGACATCGGCCGTGACTTGCTTGAGCAAGGTCGCCGGCTGTGCGCTACCAGACAGCATGTCGCCGCGCGAGACATCCACGTATTCGTTCAGCACGAGCGTGACCGATTGGCCGGCCGTCGCTGACTGCAGCGAGCCGTCGAACGTGACGATCTCTTTCACCGTCGCGCTCTGGCCGGACGGCTGCACGACCAGCGTGTCACCGACGCCCACGACGCCCGATTCGATGCGGCCCATATAGCCACGGAAGTCCTTGGCCGCGTGGCCGTTGTGGCGCGCCACCAGCTGCACCGGGAAACGGAAGGGCGCGCTGTGCGATTCGTCATAGACCGACAGCGATTCGAGCAGGTCGATCAGCGTCGGGCCGTCGTACCACGGCGTGTTCGTCGATTTCTCGACCACGTTGTCGCCGGTAAGCGCCGACAGCGGAATGGCCGTGATGTCCTTCAGGCCCAGCGAAGCCGCAAAACGCCGGTATTCGGCCACGATGCGCCCGTAGATCGCCCCGTCGTAACCGATCAGGTCCATCTTGTTGACGGCCACCACGACGTGCTCGATCTGCAGCAGTTTCGCGATGGTCGAGTGGCGTTTGGTCTGCGTGAGCAGGTCGACGCCGCCATCTTCACGCAGCGTAACCTTCGACACGTCGATCAGGATGATGACGGCGTCGGCGGTCGACGCGCCCGTGACCATATTGCGTGTGTACTGCTCGTGGCCTGGTGTGTCGGCGATGATGAATTTGCGCTTGGGCGTGGCGAAGTAGCGGTAGGCCACGTCGATCGTGATGCCCTGTTCGCGCTCGGCTTCGAGGCCGTCGGTCAGCAGCGACAGGTCGATCGTGTCGCCCACGGTGCGCTTGTGCTTGGCGCGCGAGACGGCGGCCAGTTGGTCAGCAAAAATGCCCTTGCTGTCGAACAGCAGGCGGCCGATCAGCGTGCTCTTGCCATCGTCGACCGAGCCGGCCGTGATGAAGCGCAGCAAGGAACGGTTGGCTTTGGTGTCGCCGTTGGCGTTGAGATCAGTCATGGCGTTCATCAGAAGTATCCTGCTTTCTTGCGTTTTTCCATCGAGGCTTCGGAGGTCTGGTCATCCATGCGCGTGGCGCCCCGTTCGGTGACGTCGGTAACCGCCGTTTCGGCAATGATGTCGGCCAGCGAATCGGCGCTGGAGGCGACCGGGCAGGTGCACGAGATATCGCCCACGGTCCGGAAGCGCACGGTGCGGTTCTCGACCGTCTCGCCATCGCGCGCTGGGGTCAAGGGCGTGAGCGGCACCAGCAGGCCATTGCGTTCGATGACGTCGCGCTGGTGCGCGAAATAGATCGACGGCAGCGCCAGCTTTTCGCGCGCGATGTATTGCCACACATCGAGTTCGGTCCAGTTCGAGATCGGGAACACGCGCATGTTTTCACCCGGATGGACGCGGGTGTTATACAGATCCCACAGCTCGGGGCGCTGGGCTTTCGGGTCCCACTGGCCGAATTCGTCGCGGAACGAAAAGATGCGTTCCTTGGCACGGGCTTTTTCTTCATCGCGGCGGGCGCCGCCGATGCAGGCGTCGAAGCCGTGTTCGGCGATGGTTTCCAGCAGCGTCACGGCCTGCGCCGCGTTGCGCGAATCCGTGGCCGGGTTGCGCAGGCGCACGGTGCCACGGCGGATCGATTCCTCGACGCTGCCGACGATCAGGCGCTCGCCCAGTTCCGCGGCGCGCGCGTCGCGGAAGGCGATCACTTCGTCGAAATTGTGGCCGGTGTCGATGTGCACGAGCGGGAACGGGAAGCTGCCCGGGCGGAAGGCTTTTTCGGCCAGGCGCAGCAGGACCACCGAGTCCTTGCCGCCCGAGAACAGCAGGGCGGGGTTGCTGCATTCGGCGGCCACTTCGCGCAGGATGTGGATCGCTTCCGATTCCAGCGCGTCCAGGTGGGCGGCGTTTACTTCGTTAAAGAGTTTCTCGGTAACAGATGTCATGGCTGTGCCTATTCTTGTATGTGCCGCGGCTTACGCGGCCACGGACTTGATGCGGATAAGTTTGCCGTCTACCACGTGCAGCCCGCATTCTTTCGATTCCGGATTTTCCCACCACCAGCGGCCGGCGCGCACATCTTCGCCCGGCTGGACGGCGCGGGTGCAGGGTTCGCAGCCGATCGACGGAAAGCCGCGATCGTGCAGCGCGTTGTATGGTACTTGATGCAAGTGCAGATACTCCCAGACGTTCTCTTCGCTCCAGTCGGTCAAGGGATTGAACTTCTGCATGGCGTGGCCAAGATCGTCTTCCTGCACGGCCAGCTCGGCGCGCGTGGCCGACTGCGCGCGGCGCTGCCCGGTGATCCAGGCGCGCTTGCCGGCCAGCGCGCGGCCGAGTGGCTCGACCTTGCGGATGCGGCAGCATTCCTTGCGCATGTCCACGCTCTCGTAGAACGCATTCAGACCGTTTTGCGTGACGTAGCGCTCGACCGCCAGCGGGTCGGGACGGACCAGGGCGATATCGTAATCGTACCTGTCCTTGACGCGATCGACCATGGCCAGCGTTTCGGCATGCAGGCGACCTGTCTCGAGCGAGAAGATCGCAATCGGCAATTCTGCCTTCAGGATCAGGTCGGTCAGCACCATGTCCTCGGCCGCCAGGCTCGATGCGAACACGGCCGGCGTGAAATCGCGGGCGATACGTTCCAGGATCGCGTGGGTGTCGGCCACGCGGCGGTGCAGATCGCTCATGGATGGCTCCTAGCTTGCAAGGTCGCCTGACGGCGCCGGGGTTTCCCTCGGCACGCGGCGGAACAACGGCACCGGATTGTCGATCGACGCCTGGTAGGTTTCCGAAAACACGGACAAGCCCTTGAGCGCATCGTGAATGCTGCGGTCAGGACGGGTGGCAAACGCATCGAAGCCGCAGCGCTGCATCTGGAACAACTGGTCGCGCAGCACGTCGCCGATGGCGCGCAGTTCGCCCGTCCAGCCCAGGCGCCGCCGTAGGTTGAAGGCGGTCGAGTAGCCACGGCCATCGGTGAACTTCGGAAAGTCGACCGCGATGACCGCAAAGCGGCCCAGATCGTCCTTGATGCTCTCCGCGCGCTCGTCCGGTGCCAGCCACACGCCAAGCTCGGCGCGCGTCTCCAGCACAGCTCGTTGAGCCAGCCAGACGGTCAGCGGCACGATGATCTTGCCGGCCGGGACGTCAATGGTCTCGGCTGCATCGGTTTCTGCAAGACGCAGCAAGCTCCAGTCGTCGGCGACGACTTCGCGGCCCTTGATGATCTGTGGGTGAGCGTCAAGCATACTGATCTTCCTTCGCGGGTTCGCCGGCCGGAATCGGCGTGGCATACAGGTGTTCCTTGAATGGGGCGATGCCCAGACGGCCCACGGTGTCGACGAAGCGTTCACCCTCGATCCGACACTGAACATACGTTTCCAGCAGGCGCCCGATGACTTCCGGCATTTGCGGCGCCGAGAACGACGGCCCGATGATCTTGCCGATGGCTGAGGTGTTGCCCTGCGCGCCGCCGACCGACACTTGGTACCACTCGCTGCCATCCTTGTCCACGCCCAGGATGCCGATATTGCCGACGTGGTGGTGGCCGCAGGCATTGATACAGCCCGAGATGTTCAGTTCGATGTCGCCGATATCGTGCTGGAAGTCCAGGTCGTCGAAGCGTTCGGCAATGGCCGCGGCAATCGGCAGCGACTTGGCATTGGCCAGCGAGCAGTAGTCGCCGCCCGGGCAGGCGATGATGTCGGTCAGGAGGCCGATGTTCGGCGTGGCCAAACCCTGCGACTTGAGCAGTTGCCACAGCGTGAACAACTGACTCTGCTCCACATCGGCCAGGACCAGGTTCTGCTCGTGCGTCACGCGCACTTCGCCAAAGCTGAATTGGTCGGCCAGGTCGGCCACGAAATCGAGTTGGCCGTCGGTCGCGTCGCCCGGCGGCACGCCGGTTTTTTTCAGCGACAGCAGCACGGCGGCGTAACCCGGCACCTTGTGCGGCTTGACGTTGCGCTCGAGCCAGTTGGCGAACGGTTTGTTGTCCTGCTGCGAAGCAGCGACGTCGATGGTCTGGAGCGTGCGGTAAGCGTGCGGCTGGAACCACTTGGCGACGCGGTCGAACTCTTCCTGCGTCAATGTCTCGGGACCATCCTTCAGGTCGGCCCATTCGGCCTCGACCTGGCGCGTGAATTCCTCGACGCCCATGGCTTTGAGCAAGATCTTGATGCGTGCCTTGTATTTGTTGTCGCGACGGCCGTTCTGGTTGTACACGCGCATCACGGCTTCGGTGTACGTCAGCAGGTGCTGCCATGGCAGGAACTCGCGGATGACGCTGCCCAGGATCGGCGTGCGGCCCATGCCGCCACCGGCCATGAACTTGAAGCCAACGTCGCCGGCTTCGTTGTGCACGACCGTCAGGCCGATATCGTGCACGGCAATCGCGGCGCGGTCTTCCAGTGCGCCATTGATCGCGACCTTGAACTTGCGGGGCAGGGCGGCAAATTCCGGGTGGAAGGTGCTCCACTGGCGCAGGATCTCGGCGAACGGGCGCGGATCGATGATCTCGTCGGCCGCCACACCGGCGAACTCGTCGGTAGTAATGTTGCGGATGCAATTGCCGGAGGTCTGGATGGCGTGCATCTCGACCGAGGCCAGGTCGGTCAGGATGTCCGGGGTCTGTTCCAGCTCGATCCAGTTGTACTGGATGTTCTGGCGCGTGGTGAAGTGGCCGTAGCCGCGGTCGTAGGTACGGGCGATGTGGCCGAACATGCGCACCTGGGCGCTCGACAGCAGGCCATAGGGCACGGCGACGCGCAGCATGTAGGCGTGGCGCTGCATGTACAGGCCGTTCTGCAGGCGCAGCGGGATGAATTCTTCTTCGAGCAACTCACCGCTCAGGCGGCGCGCCACCTGGTCGCGGTACTGGGCGATGCGCTCGCGAACGATGAGATGGTCGTACTGGTCGTAACGATACATGGGCTTGTTCCGGTAAGGGCGGATAGTGCACGCCCATTCAATAATATTCCGATGATACGGAGATCGACTTATATTCCAAACTACGGATAATTTATTTGCTTATATACGTAACCCGAATAAGCATCTTAAAATGCTGTTCGCAGATCCCACAAGAATATTTCCAGAATGAACCTCCATCAGCTGCGCTTCGTGCGCGAGGCCGTGCGCCAGAACTACAACCTGACCGATGCCGCCAAATCGCTGTTTACCTCCCAGCCCGGGGTCTCGAAGGCGATCATCGAGCTGGAAGAAGAGCTGGGCGTCGACATTTTCACGCGCCACGGCAAGCGCATCCGGGGCTTGACCGAACCGGGCCGGCTGGTGCTGCAGTCGGTCGAGCTGATCATGCAGGAGATCGAAAGCCTCAAGCGCATCGGCAAGGAGTACGCCGCCCACGACAGCGGCAGCTTTACCATTGCCACCACGCACACGCAGGCGCGCTACATGCTGCCGAAGGTGGTGCAGGCCTTCATGCAGAAATACCCGAAGGTACGCCTGTCGCTGTTGCAGGGCAATCCGAAGCAGATCGCCGACATGGTCAAGAGCGACCAGGCCGACCTGGCCATCGCCACCGAGGCCATCACGACGATCGACGGCCTGATCACGCTGCCGGCCTACCAGTGGGAACACGTGGTGGTGGCCCCGCACGAGCACCCGCTGTTCAAGTCGCGGGCGATCTCGCTCGAAGAAATCGCCAGCTACCCGATCATCACGTATGATGCCGCCTTCGCCGGGCGCAGCAAGATCGATCACGCCTTTGGCCTGCGCAGCCTGAAACCCGACGTGTTGCTGGAGGCGATCGATGCCGACGTGATCAAGACCTACGTCGAACTGGGCATGGGCATCGGCATCATCGCCGGCATGGCCTACGATGCCGAGCGCGACCGCGGCCTGCGCGCCATCCCGGTCGGCCATCTGTTCGGCATGAACACGTCGCGCGTGGCGATCAAGCAGGGCGCCTACCTGCGCAGCTATGTGTACACCTTCATCGAACTGCTGACGCCGACACTGAATCGCAAGATGGTCGAATCGGCCATGCGCGGTGGGGACAATTACGAACTTTGATGCACAACGACATTTCAATGGAAGCACCGATGGACAAGAATCCGGTTATCGCCTATTACGACAGCATCGCCGCCCACTATGACAACGCCGCCGCCGAGGTGGTCGACGAGCAGCTCGACGACCTGGACGAAGCGCGCGAGCAAATTTCCACGCTCCTGGCCGGTCACCGCATCCTGGAGCTGGGCTGCGGCAGCGGCGCCTGGACCGAGGTGCTGGCCGAAACGGCCGCGTCGATCGTCGCCACCGACGCCAGCGCCGCGATGCTCGAGCTGGCCCGCATGCATGGCGACGACCTGGACAATGTCGAGTACCGCCTGCTGGATGCGCTGAATTTGATGACCGACCCTTTGCCGGACGAGCTGGGCGCGGGCGACGACAAGTTCACGGCCGTGTTCCTCGGCGGCCTGTGGGCGCACCTGACCCGCAAGCAGCAGGACGACCTGCTGCAGGCGCTGAAAAAGCGACTGGGCAAGGATGTGCTGCTGGTGCTGTTCGACGATAACTACGTCGAAGGCGAGAGCGCCGTCACCGTGCGCACCGACTTGCTGGGCAACACCCACGAATTCCAGCTCGACGCCGACGGCAAGCAGCATGAACTCGTCAAGAACTACCCGACCGACAGCGCGCTGCGCAAGCGCGTGGGCGTGGCCGGGCGCGAGATCCGCGTGGCGCGCTGGGAGTTTTACTGGGTGCTGACCTGCCGCTTGAAATGACAGTGCCGCTGCAGCCAGCCGACAGTCGATTCGCGGTCGAGCGTGCCACACGCGAGCATCAGGCGTTGTTGTTCCGCATGCTGCAGTTGTATTACTTCGAGGCGACGCACTGGAGCGGCGAAGACTTGCTGGCGGATGGGCTGTACGAGTGCGACGCGGATGGGGTGGCAAGCTATTGCGAGCCAGACGGCGTGGACGTAGCGTACCTGTTGACCGTAGATGGCCAAGCGGCCGGTTTTGTCCTGGTCGAGTTGATCCCGTTCGAGAATGGACAGATCCGGGAATTGGCCGACTTGTTCGTCATGCCGAAGTACCGCCGTCTCGGCCTGGCCGAGGCTGCCACGCGCAAGATCGTGCCGGGTCACGAAGGGCCATGGTTGTTTGCCGTGTTTCGCAAGGATGAACGTGCGCTGCGTTTCTGGCAGAGCGCTTTTACGCGGCTGCCGTTCAGGTCGGTCCAGCCCGGGCCACACCATGAGCTTTTTCACCAGTTCATCATCAATGGTGAAGCGCCCGACTGATCTTTCAGAACCACTCACTTCATTCTTATCATGCATATCTGGGTCGATGCCGATGCCTGTCCTGGTGTCATCAAGGACATCCTGTTCCGGGTGGCCGAGCGCACGCAACTGAACGTCACGCTGGTAGCGAATCAGTTGATCAGGGTGCCAGGCTCGCGTTTCATCCGCGCGCTGCAGGTGCCATCGGGCGCCGATGTGGCCGATGCCGAGATCGTCGAGCGGGTCAGTCCGGGCGACATCGTCGTCACCGGCGACATTCCGCTGGCAGCGCTGGTGCTGGAAAAGGGTGGCCTGCCGCTCAATCCGCGCGGCGACTGGTACACGAAGGACACGATCGCGCAACAACTGACGATGCGCGCCTTCATGGAAGAGCTGCGCGGCAGCGGCGTCGATACGGGCGGGCCGGCGGCGTTCAGCCAGGCCGACAGCCGCCATTTCGCCAATGCGCTCGATCGCGCACTGGCCAGGCGCAAGTAAGCCGCCCGTCAGCCTCGCCCATGCAGGCGCGGCTGCCCCGTCAGGATGCCTTCGTAATGTTCCAGCGTGTCACCGACGTGGATGTCGCCGTCGTGGATGTCGTAGAAGTGCAGGTGGTCGCTATGCGCGCTGGCGCGCACCTTCACCACCGACATCACCCGGCGCAGACGGCCGTGCAGTTCGACATAGCGCTGCATCACGATCGCATCGGCCAGGAAGGCATTGCCGTACGTTGAAAAGCGCAGGTCGGTGTACCGGTCTTCGGTCTCGGCGGTCAACAGGACCGTCACGCCCATCTGCGTCAACGAGGCCACCAGCCGGTAGAGCGACTCGCGGAAGTCTTCGCGAAACACCGAAGCCAGCGCCATTTCAAAGCCGGACAACGAATCGATGACGACCCGCTTGGCGTTCATCTTGATGATCATTTCGATCAGGTCATGCAGCACTTCGTCGAGCGATAAGTCGAGCGTGCGCGTGTTGATCACGCCGGCGCTGCCGCTTTCGACCAGCGCATCGAGCCGCTGGCTCATCAGCTGATTCGGACTTTTTTCAAAGGCCGCGATGATCCCCGGTTCGCCAACACGCGCCCCTGCTTCGAGAAACTGGGTGGCCAGTACCGTCTTGCCGGACCCCGACGGGCCGACGACCAGCATCGAATAGCCGGCTGGTAGTCCACCCCCGAGCATCGTGTCGATCGCGGGTACGCCCAGCGACAGGCGCTGCGTCGGCTTGAAGCGCGCTGGCGCGCCCAGGCCTTGCCCGACCATCGCGCGCGGGAAGATGCGCAGGCCCTGCTCGTCGATGCGAAACGTGTGCATCCCCAGCCTTTGTGCGTGGCCGCGCAGCTTGACGACCTGGATCTTGCGCACCAGGGCATCGCGGTGTACCAGTTGAGACAGCCAGATGATGCCATCGGCAACCGTGAACACGGGACTTGACTCTTCTTCGGGCGCCAGGTACTCGCCAATCAGGAAGGTCGTCGCCAGCCAGCTCGTCATCTGCATGCCCAGTTGCTGGACAAAATGCTGCAGGTTCGCGCCGTCGTCAAGGCCGCGCGCCGTCTGCACGACGGAGCGGAACGAATCGACAAACACGAGGCTCGCGCCAAAAGCGCGGACTTCTTCCGTAATGCGGGCAAGCACGGTATCGAAATTTCCCTCGAGCAGATCGGCCGAGAGGTTGACGAACCGGATCGAGTCATCGATTTTGTCGGGATCGAAGAAAGGGAACTGTTGCTGATAGCGCAGCATCTTGAGCGCAGGTTCGCCCAGCACGGTGAAGAAAATTGCCCGCCGCGCCGGGCTGGCCAATGAAAACATCATCTGGTGCGCCATCGTCGTCTTGCCGCTGCCCGGTGTTCCGGCAAGCAGGTTGAACGAAAACTCGGGCACGCCGCCGCCCAGCAAATCATCGAGTCCGGGCACGCCGGTCGGCAGCAGGCGGATAGTTACTTTGTTCATTTTGATGGCTCCGATGCATCTTCTACAGCGAGCGTCTTCCAGGCGGAATGGAGGATGCGATTGGTTACGAGTTCGCCGACCAGCAGGATCAGGGTATCGGCGAAAATATGCAGCAATGCGGCGCTGGCGCGCTCCGATTCTTCGGGGGCGCGGCTGGCCAGCAGGGTCGACAGATGGGTGAGTGCGCCGGTGTCGGCCGGTTGCACTCCAGCCAGCCATGGATGGTCTGGTTCGAGCTCATTCATGCATCTGACCAGCAGCGAATCGAACCCCTGGTGACCGATGATCTTGCCGAGCGCGGTCGCGATGCTCGTCCACAAGGTCACGCTGGATTCGCCACGTTGTCCAAGCACCAGCACGGCGCGCTCGATCAGCGCGTGCCGCTGGAGGTTGATGGGAGCCGTCATGGACATTTCCTGGAAATAATTCGGCTTGATGTTGGCGCAGGGAGGATGGCTCTCCGCTGCGTTGATGGGCAGGGCTTCAGGGTGTACATTGCATAACACTGCACGAGGCGATCACACGGAGGGCTGCGGGGCATGCGCTGTCTTGAGGGGAACCGAAGCGACCAACTGTAACAGATTATCAATATTGATCGGCTTTAACAGATGCTCGTCAAATCCGGATGCCAGGGCGCGCGCCCTGTCCTCAGGCTGGCCGTAGCCCGATATGGCCACGCAAAAGGGCGTGGCCTGGGCCAGGGTGGCGCGCAAGGTCCGGACCAGGTCGTAGCCAGTCATCTTTGGCAGGCCGATATCGCACAGGACGACATCGAAGGCGCCGGTACATGCCAGTGCGAGTCCGGCGACGCCATCGAACGCCTTGATGACGGTATGATTCTCTGAACACAACACCATCTCCAGCATCTCGCTGGCATCCAGGTTGTCTTCGACCAGCAGAATATGGTGGCGCAATGGGGGCGCCACGGCGTCAGGCACCACGTCGAGCGGCGCATCGGTTACCTCGAGCAGCGGCAGCCTGACCGTGAAGACTGTGCCGTGGCCCAGTCCAGGACTGGCTGCGCTGACGCTGCCACCATGCATCTCGACGACATTGCGAACGATATTCAAGCCGATTCCCAGGCCACCCTGGGAGCGGGCCAGCGTTCGGGGACCCTGGGTGAACAGGGTGAAGACGGTCGGCAGGACGTCGGCGGCGATGCCGTCGCCGTCATCTTCGACCGTCACGACCACGTCATTGCCGACGATGCCAACCCGAAGAGCAATGCTGCCGCCAATCGGTGTGAATTTCGACGCGTTGACCAGCAGGTTCGAGAACACTTGCGCCAACCTGACAGCATCGCCAAACACCCAGATGGCGTGATCAGGCACCTCGATGCTCAACTGCTGCCTGCGATCGTTGACGCGTGCCTGCACGGTGTCCACCGCATTGGCAAGCTGCTCGGCAACCAGCAGCGCCTGCTTGTGCAGTTCGATCTTGCCGCTGCTGATGCGCGCCGCGTCGAGCAAGTCGTCCAGCAGGCGCGAGAGTTGCCCCACTTGCCGTTCGATGATGGCCTTGATGTGCAACAGCTCGGTTGACGGCTCTGGCAGTTTTCCCATCATCGCGCTGGCCATGCTGATCGGCGCAAGCGGATTGCGCAGTTCGTGGGCCAGCATTGCAAGAAATTCATTCTGGCGCCGGTTGGCGGCTTCTGCTTGTGCGCGCAAGTCCTCGGCATCGAGTGTTGCCAGCAGAAGATGCTGATTGGCACTGCACAGGATGGCGTTTTGTTCTATCAGCGCATCGTGCTCGCCATCGGCGTCTTGTAGCGGCGCTGGCGTGGTCATCGGCATGGATATGTTGTTGATTCCTGGTTGTATTGACCATCGACGACTATTGGTAGCAATAGACGAGCATCATACAACCTCGAAGTACTTTGGCAACAAATATTGCGAAAATAATGGATGTTGCCGGGAATTCGGTGCAATCCATGCGCGTTTTCCGCAGGCGACAAGAACGGATGCGTATCCCAATCAGGGTCACAGGCAGCAGTGGCCCACTGCGCCAAAAAAAACGCCAACCGGCGAGGGTTGGCGTTGCATGAACGAGGTGCCTGTTGTCCGCAGCCGGTGTTGCCACAGGCCTGAGCAGGTTCAGGCGCCGTCACGCGTCGCCAGTGACGGCGCGTGCGGCCCGATGCTTAGAAAGCGTGACGGATACCGACGGTCAGCACCGATGGATCGGCGCTCAGCGCGCTGATGGCCGGGACGCTCGAGACCGGGGTCACGTTGTTCGACGACGAGTTGATCCCGAAGGCGGCGCGGTTGTTGTTGCTCAGCTGGGCGTAGGTGCCGTAGAAGTTGGTGCGCTTCGACAGCGTGTAGGTGTACGACACCGCCACGGTGTTGCCCTTGGCGCCATTGTTCAGCTTTTGCTGCTGGAAGTTCAGGAAGAACTTGTTGGCGCCCATTGCGTACGATGCGCCGATGTTGGCGTTCTTGTACTCGACGCCATTGGTGGCGGTGGTGCCTTCCAGTTCGGCTTCCAGGTAGTTACCCTTGATTTCGAAGTCGCCGAATTTGTAGCCGGCACCGAATGCCATTTCCTTGTCGTCACCCTTGGCCAGGCGCTCGATGGTGTGGTAGCCGGCGCCCAGGTACAGGCCGCCGATCTTGTATTCCAGCGCGATGCCCAGCAGGTCGCCCGATGGGTCGACGGTTTTTTCGGCGGTCGAGTAAGCCGCGTTGACGACGAAGCCCGACAGATCGTTCGATTTGTAGTTGATCGAGTTCGACAGGCGACGGGTCAGACGGCTGGTGCCGAAGGCCGACAGGTTGCTGCCGTACATGCCTTGACCGTTGATGTCCGATGCGGCGGCGACAGCAGCAATTGGCGAGTACTCGCGGCCCAGGGTCACGGTACCGAAGTTGCCTTGCAGGCCAACCACGGCGCGGCGGCCGAAGGTTTGCGAGTCGGTGGCGCCGGTGTCCAGCGCGACGCCGGCTTCGATGTTGAACAGGGCTTTCAGGCCATTGCCGAGATCTTCGGTGCCGCGGAAGCCCAGACGGCTGCTCGACTGGTTGCCCGAACTGACGGTGGTGCGACGGTCTTCACCCGGCACGTCGGTGTCTTCGAGAGCGACGGCCGCGTCCATCACGCCATAGATCTGGACGTTGGTTTGGGCGGATGCGAACAGTGGCAGGGATGACAGCACGGCGGCGGCCAGGAACTTATACTTCATGAAGATCTCCAGTGTGGTTTCGACAAGATGTTGAGTTTGCAATCAACTCAGATCGACAGCGATCTTATCGAGACTATGTGTCGAGTTCATGACAGCTTGGCACTGTTGTTTTTATGCAATAGGAGGATCGGCACCCCGATTGTTTGGGCATCAGACCACGTGGCCCGCAATGGGCAGCACGATATCGATCCGCGTCCCCGGCGGCTCGTCGGCCCCGATCGTGATGTCGCCCTGCATGGCCCAGACCCGCTCGCGCATGCCGATCAGGCCCAGCGACTCGGCCTTGCCCATGTCCTGGGCGCGGATGCCCCGGCCGTCATCCTGGATCGTCAGCAGCAGGTCGCCATTGATGCGGTACAGGTTGACGCACACGTGCTGCGCATCCGCATGGCGCGCGATATTGGTCAGCGCCTCTTGCACAATGCGAAAGATGGCAGTGCTGGCCGCATCGTCCAGCCGCAATTCGGCTTCGTCGGCGAGAATCGTGCAGGCAATGCCGTGGCGTTCGGTGAATTCGTCGCGCAGACCCTGCAATGCGAAGTAGAGCCCGCCTTCGTCGAGTGCGCGCGGGCGCAGGTTGGTGGCAATCCGGCGCAGCGACGCGATGGCCGTGAGCAGATTGCTTTCCATGCTGCCGAGCAGCGGCGTACTGGCCTCGGGCAAGCGCTCGACACGCGCGAGCAGCGTGAGGTCCATGCGCAGCGACGCGAGCAGTTGCCCGAGGTCGTCGTGCAGCTCGCGCGCGATATGGGTGCGCTCTTCTTCGCGGATGCTTTGCAGCGCCGACGACAACTGGCGCAACTGGTCGTGCGAGCGCGCCAGTGTTTGCTGGACCAGGTGACGCTCGGACACATCGCGCAGGATCACCGTGTAGATCGGCCGGCCTTCGTGCTCGACGCTCGAGATCGACCCTTCGATGGGAAAACGTTCGCCATCGCTGCGCATGCCGGTGACGGCGTAGTCGGTGGCGCGCCGGCCGGCGCGACCGAGGCCGGCCGGAAAATAGTCGGGCGGGGTGCGGGCATCTGCGCCTGGCGCGGCGATGAAGCGCGCCAGCGCGCTGCCTTGCAAATTGGCCACGCCCGTATCGAACATGCGCGCCGCAGCCGGGTTGGCCAGCAGGATGGTGTTGTCGTGGCCGACCGACAGGATGGCGTCGCTGGCGTTGTGCAGGATGCGCCGGCTGTCGCAGGTGCGTGCGGCGCGCTGGTCAGGGCTGCGGTTATGTCGCAGGTGCATCGTGCGCTGGAGTTTCATGCGGGCAGGGGGCGAGAAGGCCACGGGCGCGGGCCGGACCTTCTACACTACGCGTACGCCCCGCTGGAGGCCTTGCGAGGTCACAAGGCGCGCACTGGCACGCGCGCCCGGCAACGTGGTCACATCTGCTTGAACAGGTGCAGGAAGCTGCGGCTGACTTCGAGCTTTTCGGGGCGGCCCTTGACCATCACCAGGTGGCGGCCACGGATATCGCGCGTCACGCCTTCGATCGCATTGACGTTGACCAGCGTCGCGCGGTGGATTTGCCAGAACAGCGACGGGTCGAGCTCATCGGCCAGGTCGCGCACCGGCTTGCGGATCAGTGCCTCGAAGCCGCTCGTCTGCACGCTGGTGTATTTTTCGTCCGAGCGGAAGAACAGGATGTCTTCGACGGGAATCATGCGCAGGTCCTGGCCGATGCTGGCCTGGATCCACTGCAGGTGCTTCGGCTTGGGCGAAGCGATCTTTTCGGCCAGCTGGCTCAGCATGGCGCTGACGCTGTCGTTCACATTGTCCTGCGGGCGCTCGAGGCGCTCTTTCAGGCGGTCGACCGTCACCCGCAAGCGGTCCGGCTCGGTGGGCTTGAGCACGTAATCGATGGCCCCGCGCTCGAACGCTTCCACCGCGTACTGGTCGTAGGCGGTGACGAACACGATCAGGCTCTTGTCGCCGATGTCGCGCGCCGCTTCCATGCCGGTCTTGCCCGGCATGCGGATGTCCAGAAACGTCAGGTCAGGCTTGAGTTCGCCCACGAGTTGCACTGCTTCGTCACCGTTCTTCGCTTCGCCAACGATCTGCAGTTCGGGCCAGGCATCCTGCAGGCGCATGCGCAACTGGTCGCGCATCAGTCTTTCGTCATCGGCAATAATCGCGGTGGGCATGGTGGTCTCTTGACAGTGTTGTTATGGAAATGTGATTGAATGATTATTCAATGAAACTGACCAACAGGCAAGCTGTCGATCGCCGCTACCCGTCGGTCAATCGATTACTTTGACAACTGGTAGGGCACTTCGATCGTCGCGATCACGCCGCTCGGGCTGTTGGCGCCGATGTGCAGCCAGCCGGCATCGGCATGCAGCAGTTTCAGGCGCTCGCGGATCGTTTGCAGGCCCAGGCCGGTGCCGTCGCTCGGCATCACACCAAAGCCCACGCCGTCGTCGGCCACGGTCACCCGCAGGCGGCTGTCGACCACTTCGGCGACGATGTTCAGGGTGCCGCCTTCCGGCTTGCACTCCAGACCGTGCTTGATGGCGTTTTCGACCATCGACTGCAGCATCATCGGCGGGAAGGCCGCGCTGCGCAGGCCGTCCGGCACGCGCAGGTTGACGCTCAAGCGTTCTTCCATCCGCATCTTGAGCAAGTCCAGGTAGGCATTGACCATGTCGACCTCACGCCCGAGGCCGGTGACGACGGCGTTGTCGCGCATCTGCGGCAGCACCGCGCGCAGGTACTGGATCAGGCTGCGTTGCATGGCCGACGCGCGTGGCGGATCGACCCGGATCAGGTGCTCGACCGACGCCAGGGTATTGAATAAAAAGTGGGGCTCGACCTGCGCCTGCATCATCTGCATTTTCGTTTCCATCAGCTGGCGCTGCATCGCTTCGCGTTCGGCCGCCGCGTTGGCGACCTGGGCTTCGGCGTCGGCGCGCTTCTTGCCACCGACCAGCGCCTTGGTGCCGAACAGCGCCAGCAGCAATAGCACGACGAAGTTCATGAACCAGGTGGACGCTTGCTTGTGATAGCGCGACACCTTCTGTTCGGCCGCGTCTTCGACGGCGGCCTCGATGGCGTTCGACAATTCTTCGCCGATTTGCGGCGGCAGCTCGATGTGGACCGAGTCACTGCCCGGCGAAATATTCACGGCGCCGGCGCCCGAGGATGGCGCTGTCGTCGTCACGGGCGGGCCCGGTGGTGCATCGGGCGCTTCCGGCACTGCGGGCACCTCGGGTGCTTCGGGGGGCGTTGGCGGGGCCGGATCGGCCGGGCGGGTTCGGGTACGGGGATTGAAGCGGATGCCGCTTTCGTCGATCAGGATGCTGGCGTCGCTGCGGCGGCCCGATTCGCGCTCGGCGCGGGCAATCTCTTCTTCGGCGGGGCCGTTGAACAGTTCTTCCTGCAGGATGCCGGCGGCGGTCAGGGTCAGGCCGGCAAAAAGAAGAAACTTCCACCATGACAGCTGGGTGACCCAGGTCGCCACGCCATCGAAGGCGCGGTAGAGCCAGGACAGGATGCCGGCCAGATGGTGCTGTGTCGTGCTGCGTGCTTGCATGGCGTTGTCGATCGTCGGAGTAGGCTGCATCGGCCCGAAGCGGCGGCCGTTGGAATGATGCAACTTTAACGCGCCGCGCGCATCAGGGCCAGTATCCTGCGACAGCCTGCACGAATCGGGGAATGGACGGGGCTGGCGTTACGGTATGGTTAATCGGCCACATTGATTGCCGTAGGGTGGACGGCTATGCCGTCCACGCGTTCGATTCAAGTTGGATGTGTCGCGCACCGACGTTCATTGAACGCGTGGACGGGCTTCGCTTGATGTCGTGGCGCAATGACGCGTGTTGAACGCGTGGACGGGAAACCCGTCCACCCTACAAGGCATGTTGCCGCTGCGCGAGGAAAGCACGCGCGGCAGCGGCCGACAACGGGGCGCTGAACCATTGCCCCTGCATCTGGTCGCAGCCGTGGCTGCGCAGGAAGTCGACCTGCGCCTCGGTTTCCACGGCTTCGCCCACGACCGTGATATCGAGATTGTGCCCGATGTCGATCAGGGTCCTGGCCAGCGCGCCATTGCGGCCGTGGTCGGCGATGTCATGCACGGCCTTGCGCGACAGTTTCACCTGGCGTACCGACAACTGCTGCAGGAACGCCAGATCGGAAATCCCCTGGCCGAACTGGTCGATCGACAGCATCGCGCCGGTGGCGCGCAGTTGCACCGCCAGGTCGCGCCCCAGGCCGGGGTTGCGAATCAGGTCGGCTTCGGGGATTTCGATTTCAAGGCTGCCTGGCGGCAAACCGGTGTCCTGCATGCGGCGGGCGATGCCGGCGATGAAATCGGGCCGGCTGTATTCGCGGTGCGTCACGTTCACCGCCACCGGCAGCCCGGCATAGCCGGCGCTGCGCAGGTCGCGCGCGAAGGCGCAGGCCTGGTCCAGCACCCAGCCGCCGATCTCGACGATCTGCCCGCTTTCTTCGGCTTCGGCCAGGAAGAACGCGGGCAGCATCACGCCATGCTCGGGATGGCGCCAGCGCAGCAGGGCCTCGAATCCCCGCACCTTGCCGCTGCGCGCTTCCATCCGGGGCTGGAACAACAGGAACAACTGATCATCGTCGAGGGCGCTTCGCATGCTGTCGGCCAGTGCGGCGCGTGCTTCGCTGACGTTGTGCATTTCACGCGAATGGAAATGCACGCCACCACCATGGCGCTTGGCGCGGTGCATCGCCATGTCGGCCGCGCGGATCAGGTCGGCTGTCGTCGCGCCATCGTGCGGGTAGGCTGCCACGCCCAGGCTCGCGCTCACGTCGATGTCGTGGCCGCCAAACGCGACCGGCATGACCAGCGCGCGCCGCAACCGCTCGACCATGCGCAGCGTGAAGCGCAAGGTGGGCTGGTCGACCAGCACCAGCACGAACTCATCGCCCGCCGTGCGCGCCACGGTATCGCTGTCGCGCACGGCTGCCTGCAGGCGCCGCGCCACGACCTTGAGCACGGCATCGCCGGCATCGTGGCCGAACGTATCGTTGATGGCCTTGAAACCGTCCAGGTCGATCAGCACCGCAGCCACCAGCGTCTGGTGGCGCTGGGCCAGGTGCAGGGCGTGGTCAAGACGGTCCCGCAACAGCGTGCGGCTGGCAAGGCCCGTCAGGCTGTCGTGGTTGACGTCGTGCTCGACATGGTCGGCGCGCTGCTTGCTCGCGGTGACGTCGTTGATGATGCCGATAAAATGCGTGACCTTGCCATTCTCGTCGTGCACGGGCGTGATCTGCAGGTCATTCCAGAACAGTTCGCCATTCTTGCGCAGATTACGCAGCACGACATGGACCGAGCGATGCTCGCGCAGCGCCAGGCGCATGCGGGTGCGCTCGTCCGCGTCCAGGCCGGGCGCCGCCATGAAGCGCGAGTCGCGCCCGATGACTTCCTCGGCGCTGTAGCCGGTGATGCGTTCGAACGCCGGGTTGACGTACTCGATCAGGTGGTCGGGCCCTGTGCCGTGGGCGATGATCACGCCATTGCGGGCAGCATTGAGCGCACGCCGGTACAGGGCCAGCTGGCGCTCGCGTGCGCGTTGCCGGGAAATGTCGATGCCCATGCCGAACAGGTACTGGCTGCCGTTGCAGTCGATGCGCGCGCCGCGCAGCAGCATTGGCGTTTCGCGGCCGCTGCGAGAAACGTAATCGATTTCAAGTGCGATCTCGGTATTGTTGTCGAACATGGCGTTGATCTGCTTGAGCGCGCCTGGCCGGTCGCGCGGGTCGAGCATCGTGATGCCGTTGGCCGCGGCGATTTCGTCCGGCATCATTTCGCACAGCCGCTCGAGGTTATGGTTCCACAGCAGGACGCGGCCTTCGCGGTTCATGATGTAGAAGGTGCCCGGCAGCAGGTCGACGACGGCGGACAGCGGTGTCGCGCCGAGGCGCTCGCCTTCCGGGGCGCCCAGCGCGGCCGGCGTGATGGTGACGCTGTAGCCGAGCGGGGCAGCGTCGCGTGCATGCTGCAATACGAGGCTGACGCTGGCAGGGCGGGGACCGGCGGCGGCGGCCAGGGTGCTCTGGCTCTGGCCGGCATCTTCCAGCGCGGTCCAGCTGGTACCGGCCAGCAGGCTGGCGGCGGGTTGGCCGATGACGTCGGCTGCGGCGCGCCCGAACAGCGCGGCGCACGCCGGGTTCCAACTGGTGATGATGCCCGCTTGGTCAGCCAGGAAGCTGACCTGCTCGGCAGGGGCAAACGTTGACATGTCGGGCCGCCTCTCTTGCATCGCGTCGCGTCGGGTGCGCGCAGGCGTCCAGCTTATACCCGTTCAACATGGTTGTCGCGAAGCGCGCACGAGGCGTGCGCAGGGCTCTGGGGCAGGCGCCTGCACCAGGCAGTCAGGTCAGGCGTTGCGGATGGCTGTAGACGACATGGCGGCCAGCGCGCACGAAGCCGGCCAGCGTCACACCGGCAGCATCGGCCAGGCGCACGGCCATGGCCGTGGGCGCCGAAATGGCCGCGAGCACGGCAATGCCAGCGCGTGCGGTCTTTTGCACCATCTCGAAACTGGCGCGGCTGGTCACGACGATGAAACCGCTGTCCGCTGGCACGCCAGCGTGCGCCATTGCGCCGATCAATTTGTCGAGTGCATTGTGACGACCGACGTCTTCGCGCACGGTGCGCAGCACGCCATCGCAGTCGGCCCAGCCCGCCGCGTGCACGGCGCCGGTCGCCAGGTGCAGGTGCTGGCGCGCCGCCATCGCCCCCATCGCGCGGTGCAGCGCATCGGGCGCGAACTGCGCCGTCACGCCATGCGCGCCGCCATCGCGGGCGTCCAGCAGACCCGTTTCGCGCTCGAACCAGGCCAGGCTGTCGACGCCGCACAGGCCGCAGCCGGTCTTGCCGGTGCGTGCACGCCGTGTTTCCTTCAGGCGCGCCATGGCGCCGGGGGCAATGTCCATTGACAGCGTGATGCCGTGCGGGCCCGTATCGACGGCAATGTCGCGGATATCTGCCACTTGGCGCACGATGCGCTCGGACAGCGAAAAGCCCAGTGCAAAGTCTTCCAGATCTTGCGGCGAGGCCAGCATCACGGCATGGCTGATGCCGTTGTAGACGAGTGCTACCGGCACTTCCTCGGCCAGCACTTCGACCAGCGATTCGCTCGCGCCAGCCTGCCAGCAGGCCGCCGCCACGCTGCTGGCGACGGGAAAGTCCGGCCCGCCGTCGCCGGGGAAGCACGTGCGCGCGTTCATGCCACGCTCGTTTCCGCGCTGGTGGTCCCGCTTGCCGCCCCGCTTGCAGCTCCACTGCGGGTGCGCTCGAGCAGGACGTCGATGGCTTTTGCCGCTGGCACCTTGCTTTCCTTGGCGTGGTGCCACAGCGGGATCAGGGGATTGCACTCCGGGTAGTACCCGGCGATGCAGCCGGTCGGGACATCGTAGGGCACGATCTGCAAACCCTCGACGCGCCGGTCGACGCCATCGTCGGCATGCGTGCGCAGCGCCACCACGTCGCCCTTGCCGAGGCCATAGCGTTCCATGTCGGCTGCATTCATGAACAGCACCATGCGGCTGCCGTGCACGCCACGGAAGCGGTCATCGTTGCTGTAGATCGTCGTGTTGAACTGGCCGTCGCTGCGGATCGTAAACAGACGCAGAATGTCGGGGCCGCCCGGCATGTTCGGGTTGCCCGGCAATTCTTCGGGCACCGTGAATTCGGCCTTGCCGCTCCCGGTCTTCCAGAAACGCTCGGCGGCGGCCAGCGGCTTGCGGTAGCCGCCCGGCGTCCACATGCGCTCGTTCAAGTCCTTGAAGATCTCGGGGAAGGTGACACCCATCGCCTTGCGGATTACCCGGTAATCGGCCACCCAGGCGTCCCAGTCAACATTGGGGTTGGGTGCCAGCGTCGCCTTGGCGATGCCGGCCACGATCGCCGGCTCGGATAGCAGACCGGGCGCGGCCGGCTCGGTCATCCCGCGCGAGCCGTGCATGTGCGACGTGCTGTCTTCGACCGAGACGGACTGGTCGCCCGAGCCCTGGCGGTCGATTTCGATCCGGCCCAGGCACGGCAGCAGGTAGGCCGCCTTGCCATGGATGACGTGGTTGCGGTTGAGCTTGGTAGCAATCTGGACCGTCAGGGGGAGCTCGCGCCAGGCTGCTTCCATCAGGCCGGTTTCCGGCACGGCGCGCAGGAAGTTGCCGCCCAGGCCGATGAATCCCTGCAGATCGCGCTTGATGATGGCTTCGCAGGCGTCGACGGTCGTCAGACCCGTGTCGCGTGGCGGCTCGAAATTGAATTGCTCCTTGAGCTTGTCGAGCGGCGCGAGTTCAGGTTTTTCGGTGATGCCGACCGTGCGCTGGCCCTGCACGTTCGAGTGGCCGCGCACCGGGCAGATGCCGGCGCCCGGCTTGCCAATATTGCCGCGCAACAGCAGCAGATTGACCATCATCGTCACATTCTGCACGCCGTTGCGGTGCTGGGTCAGGCCCATGCCGTACACGCCCAGTACCGCACGCGACCTGGCATAGACGCTCGCTGCCTCTTCGAGCGCGGCCTGCGACAGCCCCGCTTCGCGCTCGATCGCCTGCCACGAACAGGCGCGTACGGCGCCCTCGAAGGCGGCAAAGCCGTTGGTGTGTTCCTGGATGAACGCGATGTCGAGCACGCGCTGGTCGCCGGCGGCCAGCGCCGCATCGTCGAGCGCGAAGATCGCCTTGCACATGCCCATGATGACGGCCGTGTCGCCGCCCGGCTTGACCTGGTGGTACTGGGTCGAAATTGCCGTTTCCTGCCGCGTGAGCATCTCGAGCGGCGACTGCGGATTGGTAAAACTCACCAGCCCCCGTTCGCGCAGCGGATTGAAGGTGATGATGGGCATGTCGCGCTTGCGCGCTTCTTGCAGCTGGTGCAGCATGCGCGGGCTGTTCACGCCCACGTTCTGGCCGAAGAACAGGATGCAGTCGGTGTCCTCGAAATCGCTCAGCTTGACCGTACCCACGGCAACGCCGATGGTTTTTTGCAAACCGACCGACGTGCTCTCGTGGCACATATTGGAACTGTCCGGCAGGTTGTTGTTGCCGTACATGCGCGCCAGTAACTGGTACATATACGACGTTTCCAGCGAGGCGCGGCCCGATGCGTAAAACACCACCTGCTTGGGATCGAAGCCGCGCAGTGCGGCGCCGATCTCGTTGAACGCCACGTCCCAGTCGACCGGCAGGTATTTGTCGCTGGCGGCGTCGTAGCGCAGCGGCGTGGTCAGGCGTCCGTGGTCTTCAAGCTCGTGGTCGCTCCAGGCTTCGAGCTCGGTCAGCGTGTGGCGCTGGAAAAAACCCGCGCCGATCGACTTGCTCGTGGTTTCCCAGGCAGTGGCCTTGGCGCCGCTGGCGCAGAATTCGAACGGGTGCGGATTGGCCGGTTTGGCCCACGCGCAGCTGACGCAGGCGAATCCGTCGGTCTTGTTTTGCTTGAGCAGCAAGCCCGTGTCTTTGACGACGACGTTCTGGTCGGTGAGGATCGTGCTGACGTCGCCGACAGAGCCCCAGCCACCGGCTGGCATCGTCGCTTTGGTAATACGGACCTGCTTTTTCTCGTCGCTCATTGCTCACTCCCGCTGATGGAGTGGATACCGTAACGTTCATGCAAGAGCGCTTCGGTGCGCGTGCGCACATTCAGCGGCGATCACGGGGCAGGAGCGGGACAAGACGGTTCAGTCCGCCGCAAACGGGAAAACGTCATTCCCGCGCAGGCAGGAATGACGTTTTCAGGGCCGCGGTACGGCGCGGCAATAGCAAAAGACGCGCTGACGTCACGGGCTGACGCCACGGGCTTACGCCGCGATGATGTCCTGTTTTTCGGGCAGGGCGATCTCGTTGTTGACGCTGAACTGGTAATCCTTGAACACATGCTCGGCGCTCAAGATCTGGTAGTTGCCATCGGCCAGCAGATGCGACGTGTCCTTCAGGCGGTATGTGTAATGGCCGCAGGTCCAGCAATTGAAGTTGCGCATGTGCGTGCACAGGCAGGTCTTGTCCATCACCGTGACTTTTTTCAGTTCCGGATGCGCCTGCACCTCGCGGTTGTAGGCATTGATGTACGAGCAGTTGCCGGTCGCATCGAGCAGATAGCCATACGATTCGCAGCCCGGGCGAATGCCCGAGCCGATCGCCGGCGTACTCTTGAGCATGCGCATCGGATAGCCGGTTGGCGAGATGCCGTTGACTTCGATGTCTTCTTCGCTGGCGCGGAAGTATTCCTGCTTGACGTCGTGGGGCAGGCCGCATTCGGTGGTCACGGTAAAGCGCGTGGCCACCTGCACGGCGCCCGCGCCTTTTTCGAGGAACCCGACAGCATCCGAACCGGTGAAGACGCCGCCGGCGGCGATCACCGGGATGCCCAGTTGCTCGGCCTTCACGAATGCATGTACCTCGTCCATGATCGTGTGCAGGTCGTACTGCTTCCAGTCGTCCATGCCGAAGCCCAGGTGGCCGCCAGCCAATGGGCCTTCGACGATGATGAAGTCGGGCTTGCGGTCCAGGCGCGAGACTTTACGCAGGAACAGTTGCAGCGCGCGTACGGACGAGACGATGATGCCCAGGTGTGCATCGCGAAAACGCGGGTGGTCCTTGATCAGCTCGAACGAACCCAGGTGCAGACCGGCTGACAGCGTGATGCCGTCGATGCCGCCGTCCAGGGCCGACGCGAGGCGCACGCGCAGCGTCTCCTTCGGCCCGTTCATGGTCAGCTTTTCCATGCAGTTCACGTAGATCAGGCCATCGCCTTTCTTCGCTTCCATGGTGGAGCTGACATGACGGCGCGTCGCCTCGGCCAGGTGATCCAGGTCGAACTGGACCACCGCCTTGTTCATGTTGTTGATGTTGAACTTATAGGTCTTGGTTTTTTCCTTGACGTACGTGGTGTCGAACTTGCGGTCGGACACGTCTTGCGACATTGCATCAGAGATATGGCCGATACCGCCCAGGCGCGCCGCTTCCAGCGCCAGTTCGGACGTCGAAATGTCCACACCCATTCCGCCGATCATGATGGGCACGTATTCCTTGTTGCCCATGCGCAGGCGGAAATCATCAACACGTTTCATTGCTATCCTTAGACTACCTAATCTGCCCGGAGTGGCTGTGGTGTGCGAGATTCGACCCTGGGTCAGCACA
Source organism: Massilia sp. MP_M2 (assembly GCF_039123635.1). NCBI lineage: Bacteria > Pseudomonadati > Pseudomonadota > Betaproteobacteria > Burkholderiales > Oxalobacteraceae > Massilia > Massilia sp. MP_M2. The sequence continues at coordinate 59,051 of NZ_JBCHJF010000001.1, read as the reverse complement.
CGGCGCCATTTTACTCCAAGCGTTACAAGGCTTCAGCGGACACTTTGTCCACGGTGCGCCCTGTGCCAGGGCCGCTCATGCCGGCCCATTGCAATGCGCTGATGCCAATCAGTCGCGGAAGTTGTTGAAGGCCAACGGCAGGTCTTGCACGTCCTTGCGCAGCATGGCCATGGCCGTTTGCAGGTCGTCGCGCTTGGCACCGGTGATGCGCACTGATTCGCCCTGGATGCTGGCCTGCACCTTCATCTTGCTTTCCTTGACCAGCTTGGTGATCTTTTTTGCGTCGTCGGTTTCGATACCGTTGCGCACCTTGATCACCAGCTTGACCTTGTCGCCGCCGATTTTCTCGACCTTGCCTTCGTCCAGGAAACGCACGTCGACCTTGCGCTTGGCCATTTTGTTGATCAGCACATCCTTGACCTGGGTGAGCTGGAAATCGGAATCGGCAAACAGCGTCAGTTCCTTGTCTTTTTGCTCGACATTGGCAGAGCTGCCCTTGAAATCGAAACGGGTCGTAATTTCTTTGTTCGATTGTTCAATCGCGTTCTTTACTTCGACCATGTCTGCTTCGCAGACGACATCAAACGATGGCATGGTGTGTCCTTTTTATAATTTGCATGTAGATGAATTGCTCTATTTTAGCGGACGGCGGCCCGAATCGCGACCGTTTCACCAGTGTGGAAAGCCGGGAATGCACGAACCACTATAATGAAACGACACTTTTACGCCGTTACATCATGCCTCCAGACCTGCATCTCATCCTGCCCGTCATTCACGACCAGCCGCTCGACACGTTCAACACCTTCGGCATTCCCGCCCGCGCGCGCCACTATCTGCGCGTGGATGGCGCCGATCAACTGGCGGCGGTGCGCGCCGATCCGACGCTCGCTGCGTTGCCGCGCCTGGTACTTGGCGGGGGCAGCAATCTGCTGTTCACACGCGACGTCGAGGGCCTGGTGCTGCACATGACAGGGCGGGGCTGCGAGGTACTTGGCGAAGAGGCCGGCAAGATTCTCGTGCGCGCCCAGGCCGGCGAAAGCTGGCACGGCTTCGTGCGCTTCACGCTCGAGCAGGGCATCGGCGGGCTGGAAAACCTGTCGCTGATACCGGGCACCGTGGGCGCTGCGCCGATCCAGAACGTGGGGGCGTATGGCGTCGAAACCAAGGATGTTTTCCATCGTCTCACCGCCTACGACATGGCCAGCGGCGCCACGCGCACGCTGGACGCCGCCGCCTGCCGTTTCGGCTACCGCGACAGCATCTTCAAGCATCCCGATGGCGCCAATCTGGTCGTGCTGGACGTGACGTTCGCCTTGCCGCGCGCGTGGCAGCCGAACCTTCGCTACGCCGAACTGGGCAACGCGGTGCAGGAAGCCGGCTTGACGGCGCCCACGCCGAACGAGATCGGCCTCCTGGTCGAAGCGATCCGGCGCCGCAAGCTGCCCGATCCGCGCGAGATCGGCAATGCCGGTAGCTTCTTCAAGAACCCGGTCGTCTCGGCTGATGCCTGCGCGCGTCTGGTTGCCCGGTTTCCGAACCTGGTGCACCACGCCCAGCCGGACGGCACGTTCAAGCTGGCGGCGGGCTGGCTGATCGACCAGTGTGGCTGGAAAGGCCGCCACCTGGGCGCGGCAGGCGTGTACCACAAGCAGGCGCTTGTGCTCGTCAATCTGGGCCACGCCACCGGTCAGGATGTCGTCCGGCTGGCCGCAGCGATCCAGGCCGATGTCGCGGCGCGCTATGGCGTGATGCTTGAACCCGAACCCGTTTTCGTCTAAGGAACACCGCATGAAAAAAGTCATCGTCACCGGCCACACCCGTGGCCTCGGCGCCGCCATCGCGGCCGAACTGCAGTCGCGCGGCATGGCCGTGCTGGGCCTGGCGCGCGGGCGTTCGCTGCTGGCCGGGATCGAGCAGGCCGAGCTCGACATGGCCGATCCGGCGGCATTGCAGGCCTGGCTGGCCGGGCCGGCGCTGCGCGATTTTCTCGCGGGCGCCGATGCGGCGTACCTCGTCAACAATGCCGGCGTCGTCACGCCGGTGGGGCCGCTTGCCGCGCAGGATCCCGCTGCCGTGCTGCAGGCGGTGATGCTCAACGTCGGGGCGCCGCTGGCGCTGGCCGCCGCATTCGTGCAGGCCGCGCCCGCGGCGACGCGGCGCATCCTGCACGTCTCGAGCGGGGCAGGGCGCAACGCCTACCCCGGCTGGGCCGTGTACTGCGCGACCAAGGCGGCGCTCGACCATCATGCGCGCGCGGTCCAGCTTGACGGCGACGCGCGCGTGCTGGCGGTGAGCCTGGCGCCGGGCGTCATCGACACCGACATGCAGGCCGCGATCCGCGCGACGCCGGATGCCAACTTCCCGCTGCGCGAGCGCTTTGTCGAGCTGAAGGACACGGGCGGCTTGACCTCGCCCGAAGACTGCGCGCGCAACCTGGCCGATTATCTGCTCGCACCGGGCTTTGGCCGCGAGGTGCTCGACGACCTGCGCAACTGACCGTCAGCGCAAGTTCTTGTTGACGTGCATGCGACACTTGTCGCATCATTGCGTCAATCGTCACATCAAGGACTATTGTCATGGCCGTACCGTCGATTTCCGAACTTAGCCTCCTCAAGGCGCTATGGCGCCAGCAGCCGCTCAGCGCGCGTGAAATTCACGACGCGGTCGAGGCCGAACTGGGCTGGTCGTATTCGTCCACGCGCAAGACGCTCGAGCGCATGCTCGACAAAGGCATGGTGCGTCAGGCCTTGCGCCATGGCGTGCAGGTCTATGCGGCGGTCAGCGACAAGGTCGATACGCTGGCCGCTTTTGCCCACGATTTCGGCAAGCGCGTCATGGAGATCGACACGCCGCTGCCGGTCAATATGTTCACCGGCAGCAAGCTGGTCGACGACGATGAACTCGCGCGCCTGGAGCAACTGCTCAACGACTGGCCGGTCGACAAGGACGGTGCCCCATGAGCGCACTCGACGCGACGCTCATCCGCTTCCTGTTCGCCAGCCTCGGCTGCCTGGCCGCCGGCGTGGCGGTGTGGGGCGTGCTGGTGCTGGTGCGGCGTTACCTGCCGGCGCTTGCCATGCAGCGCTCACCCTGGATGCTGGGGCAGCTTGCGATTGCCGCCACCTTCATCGTCCTGATGCTGCCACAGGCGCAGCAGCTTCAGATGTTGCCCGTGTTCGACGTCGACCTGTCGCCGACGACGGCCGACGCGGTCGCGATGCCCGCCCAGGCCGTCGGGTCCACCAGCACGTTGGCCAATCCCCGATCGTGGCTGGCCTGGAGCGCGTGGGCATGGGCGCTGGCTTACACGGGCGGTCTGCTGTGCATGCTTGCCCGCTTAATACATGGCCAGCGCGCGCTGGCGCGGCTGCTGCGCGCCGGTGCGCGCCTGCCGTCGGACGCAGCACTACCGCGCATGATCGAAGTCGACGCCGTGATTTCCCCGATGCTGGTCGGCCCGTTCCGGCCGCGCCTGCTGTTGCCGCTGGCCCTGCGCACGATCGATCCGCTGCAGCGTGACCTGATCGTTGCCCACGAACTGATGCACTGGCGCCGGGGCGATCTGTGGTGGCTCCTCGCCTGCGCGCTGCTCCAGGCGCTGTGCTGGTTCAATCCTGCGATGCGCCTGCTGCGCGCGCGCCTGGTCTGGGCCCAGGAGCTGGGCTGCGACCGCGACGTGCTGCGCGGCCGGCCGCAAGTCCAGCGCAAGGCCTACGCTGCCGCACTGGTCGCGCAGCTGCGCTTTCAGTACCAGGCGACGCCAGCGAATGCGCTGGCCTTCGGCGGCGTCGCGCCGGACACGCTGGCCGCGCGCGTCGCGCTGATCCGTACGCCAGGGCTCGACCGGCACGCGGCCCGCGCCCGCTGCGCCGGCCTGGGCGCGCTGGCGCTGGTGTTCGGCGCCAACCTTGCGCTGCAGCCGGCGCTGGCCTGGGACGATGCGCCGCAGGCGCTCGACTGCACCCTGATGCTCGACGCCGCCACGGGTGCGGTGCTGGTCGAAGAAGGGCGCTGCGACGTGCGCACCACGCCGGCGTCGATCTTCAATATTGCCGTGAGCCTGATGGGGTTCGACGCTGGCATCCTGCAGGATGCCCACACACCGGCGCTGCCGTTCAAGGCGGGTTACGTCGACTGGCTGCCGTCGTGGCGCGCCACCACCGATCCGACGAGCTGGATCCGCAATTCGACCGTCTGGTACGCGCAGCAGGTCACTGGCCGCCTGGGCGAGCGCCGCATGCAGGATTACATCGGCCGCTTCGACTACGGCAACCAGGACCTCAGTGGCGGCGTCGACATCGCCTGGATCGCCTCGTCACTGCAGGTCTCGCCACGTGAACAGGCCGCGTTTCTGCGCAAGGTGGCCAACCGCGAACTGCCCGTCAGTGCGCGCGCATTCGACATGACCGCGCAGCTGCTGCGCTTGCCCGCGCTGGCGGATGGCTGGCAGGTGTACGGCAAGACCGGCACTGCCTCAGGCAGCGCGCGCGATGGGGCCGGGGACACGGGCCGCGCGCTCGGTTGGTTCGTTGGCTGGGCCACGAAGGATGGACGCACCGTCATCTTTGCGCGGCAGACGCTTGGCCCACGCCACCCGGACCGCGCGGCCGGCCCGCTCCTGAAAGAACACTTCCTGCGCGCGCTGCCGGGAAGACTCGCAACGCTCTCTTTGTCCACATAAGGAATCGTCATGATGAAACACACAAGCCTGGCACTCGCCGCGGCTGGCCTCGTCGCGTGCCTGCAACCGGCCATGGCCAACGACTGGAACACGCCGCAGGAACCGTTTGCCCTGTACGGCAATAGCTACTACGTTGGCACGCGCGGCCTGTCGGCGGTCCTGATCACCTCTCCACAGGGCCACATCCTGATCGACGGTGGCAGCGATAAATCGGCCCCGCAGATCGTGCGCAATATCCGCCAGCTCGGCTTCAAGGTCGAGGACATCCGTTTCATCCTGAACTCGCACGCGCACTTCGATCACGCGGGCGGCATCGCCGCGCTGCAGCGCCTGTCGGGCGCCCAGGTATTGGCCGGCAGCGCTGGCATGCCGGTGCTGGCGAGCGGCCAGGCTGACAAGGGCGATCCGCAATTTGGCGACTTGCCGCCGATGGCGCCGATCGCGAACGTGCGGGCGGTGCGCGACGGCGAGGTCATCACCCTTGGCCCGCTGGCGGTGACGATGCACGCCACGCCCGGCCATAGCCGGGGTGGCGCCAGCTGGACCTGGACAGCGCTCGAGCAGGGCAAACCGGCACGCATGGTGTATGCCGACAGCCTCAATGCCTTTGGCGCGGGGTCGTTCCGCTACAGCGGCGATCCCGCCTATCCGACGGCGCGCGCCGATATCGAACGCTCGATCGCGGCGGTGGCCGGCCTGCCATGCGACGTGCTGGTCTCGGCGCACCCGGAAGGCAGCGACCTGTGGCAGCGCTACGCCATGCGTGCAGCGCGGGGCAATACCGCCTTCATTGACAATACCGCCTGCCGCACGTATGCCGACAAGGCCCGTGCGCGTCTTGCCACGCAACTGGCCAAGGAGGCCGCACAATGATGAAGCAGGTTCTTGCACTCGCCCTGATGGCGTGCTGCGCCGTCGCCCAGGCTACCGAATGGCACGACAGCGCCGCCATCACGCAGCTGTTCAAGAAAGAGGGCGTGACTGGCACCTTCGTCGTGCACGACGTGGCGAAGGACACCAACACGGGCCACGACCGCCAGCGCGCCGCCAAGCGGTTCATTCCGGCGTCGACCTTCAAGCTGCCGAACTCGTTGGTCGCACTGAGCACCGGCGCCGTCGCTTCGGTCGACGAGATCGTGCCCTACGGCGGCAAGCCGGTCGCCCGCGCCGAGTGGGCCAGGGACATGGGCCTGCGCGAAGCGATCAAAATGTCGAACGTGCCCGTCTACCAGGAAGTGGCGCGTCGCATCGGCATGGCGCGCATGCGCGCCGCGCTCGTACGGATGAATTACGGGAACCGGGACACCGGCACGGTCGTGGACCGCTTCTGGCTCGATGGCCCGCTCGAAATCAGCGCGCTCGAGCAGACGGTGTTCCTGGCCCGCCTCGCGCAAGGCCAGCTGCCGTTCGAGAACGTGCACATGGACGCCGTGCGCGCCATTGCGCGTCAGGATGGCCCGGCCGAACTGTATGCAAAAACCGGCTGGGGCAAGCGGCCCGGCCAGCCCGATATCGGCTGGTGGGTCGGCTGGATCGAAAAGGATGGCAAGCTCTACACGTTCGCGCTGAACATCGATATCCCGGACGGGGCGCCCGACAAGCGCGTGACGCTGGCGAAAGCGGCGCTGCAGTCGATGGGGCTGCTGTAGCGCCACGTCAGGTTGAGCGCGTGGGCGGGAAACCCGTCCACCCTACAAATGCAAAAAGCCGCCCGAAGGCGGCTTTTCTGTGACGGCCTCGTGGCCTGTCGCTGAACTTACTGCCCGCGCTTGGCGCGGGCCTTTGCCGCAATCCGCATGCGCAGCGCATTGAGCTTGATGAAGCCGCCCGCGTCGGCCTGGTTGTATGCGCCGCCATCTTCATCGAACGTTGCGATGTTCATGTCGAACAGCGAATCGGTCTTCGAATCGCGCGACACGACGATCACATTGCCCTTGTACAGCTTGATGCGCACCCAGCCGTTGACGGTGGCCTGCGTGTGGTCGATCAGCGTCTGCAGCGCGACGCGTTCCGGCGCCCACCAGTAGCCGTTATAGATCAACGACGCGTAGCGTGGCATCAGGTCGTCCTTCAGGTGCGCCACTTCGCGGTCGAGGGTGATCGATTCGATCGCGCGGTGCGCGCGCAGCATGATCGTGCCGCCCGGGGTTTCGTAGCAGCCGCGCGACTTCATGCCGACGTAGCGGTTTTCCACCAGATCCAGGCGGCCGATGCCGTGCTTGCCGCCCAGGCGGTTCAGCTCAGTCAGGACGGCGGCTGGCGACAGGCGCTTGCCGTTCAGGCCGACGATGTCGCCGCGCTCGAATTCGACGTCCAGGTATTCCGCTTCGTCCGGCGCCGCTTCTGGCGAGACGGTCCAGCGCCACATCGATTCCTCGGCTTCGGCGCTCGGGTTTTCCAGGTGACGGCCTTCAAAGCTGATGTGCAGCAGGTTGGCGTCCATCGAGTACGGCGCGCCGCCGTTTTTGTGCTTCATGTCCACCGCGATGCCCGCGTCTTCTGCGTACTTCAACAGTTTTTCGCGCGACAGCAGGTCCCATTCACGCCATGGGGCGATGATCTTGACGTCCGGCTTGAGCGCATACGCGCCCAGCTCGAAACGCACCTGGTCGTTGCCCTTGCCGGTCGCGCCGTGCGAGATGGCGTCGGCGCCGGTTTCGTTGGCGATCTCGATCAGGCGCTTGGCGATCAGCGGCCGCGCGATCGACGTGCCCAGCAGGTATTCGCCTTCGTACACGGTGTTCGCGCGGAACATCGGATAGACGAAGTCGCGCACGAATTCTTCGCGCACGTCGTCGATGTAGATGTTCTCTGGCTTGATGCCGAACTTGATGGCCTTGGCGCGTGCCGGTTCCAGTTCTTCACCCTGGCCGAGGTCGGCGGTGAAGGTGACGATTTCGCAGCCGTAATTGTCTTGCAGCCATTTCAGGATGACGGAGGTGTCGAGGCCGCCGGAGTAGGCCAGTACTACTTTCTTGATGTCGCTCATGGGAGTTCCAGTGATGGAGGATGGTAGAGGAGTAATGGTCAGCTGGCTCGCAAATCCAGCCCGGCAAGCGCCGGGATGGACGGCCAACGATCAAGCTTCAGGGGTAAAAATCAATCTTCGATGCGACCGAGCAGCAGGTACTCGATCAGGGCTTTTTGCACGTGCAGGCGGTTTTCGGCTTCGTCCCAGACCACTGATTGCGGGCCGTCGATGACCTCGGCGGCCACTTCTTCGCCGCGGTGCGCCGGCAGGCAGTGCATGAACAGCGCGTCGCTCGCAGCGCGGGCCATCTTGGCGCTGTCGACGATGAAGCCGTCAAACGCTTTCATGCGCTCGGCGTTTTCTTTCTCGTAGCCCATGCTGGTCCAGACGTCGGTATTGACCAGGTGTGCACCTTCGCAGGCATCCGACGGATTGTCGAACAGCGTATAGCGCGTGGTCGAAACCAGGCTCGGGTCCATCTCGTAGCCTTGTGGCGTGGCGACGTTCAGGTGGAAGCCGAACACTTCGGCCGCCTGCAGCCACGAGTACAGCATATTGTTGGCGTCGCCGATCCATGCGACCGTCTTGCCGGCGATGGAGCCGCGGTGCTCGTGGAACGTGAACACGTCCGCCAGCACCTGGCACGGGTGGTGTTCATTGGTCAGGCCATTGATGACCGGCACGCGCGAATTGGCGGCGAAGCGGTCGATGATGTCCTGGCCAAAGGTGCGGATCATGATGATGTCGCACATGCGGCTGATCACCTGGCCGGCGTCTTCCACCGGTTCGCCACGGCCGAGCTGGCTGTCGCGCGTGTTCAGGTAGATGGCGGCGCCGCCCAGCTGATGCATGCCGGCTTCGAACGACAGGCGCGTGCGCGTCGAGCTTTTTTCGAACACCATCACCAGCGTACGGTCGACCAGCGGGTGATACACCTCGTAGGCCTTGAACTTGCGCTTGATGATCGCCGCGCGCTTGATGACGTATTCGAACTCGTCGCGCGTGAAGTCGGAAAACTGCAGGAAGTGCTTGATCGGTGGAGTGCTCGTCATCATAAGTCTGCTCGTGTCTGCTGCGATGTTTGTCCCTTGAATTATAAGGGGAATTTCTTTCCGTTAGGGAAAGTAGTCAGGGCCTTAGTACAGGGTCTGCGCCGATTCGTGCAGCAGTTGCCCGTAGAGCTCATGGCGGTGCTTCCAGATTTTGCCCTGTTTCACGGCATCGAGAATGGCGCAGAACGGCTCGGCCATGTGGCGGCAGTTGTAGTACTTGCAGCCACCCAGATACGGCTTGAACTCCACAAAAGCGCGCTCGAGCATGCCCTCGCTCAGGTGATACAGGCCGAACTCCTGGAAGCCCGGCGAATCGATGATCGCGCCCGCCTTGCCATCGAATTCCGGCAGCCAGTACAGGCGCGTGAACGTGGTCGTGTGCTTGCCGGTGTCGAGCGCGGCCGAGATTTCGCGCACGGCGATGTCGGCGTCCGGGATCAAGAGGTTGATCAGCGACGACTTGCCCATGCCCGACTGGCCGATGAAAATCGACGACTGGCCAGCCAGCAGCGGCTTGAGGATCTCGACCGTTTCTTCAGGCTGCGCCTGGGCCGATACCTCGTGCACCGGGTAGCCGAGGCGTGAATACTGCGCAGCGCGTTCGCGCGCGCGCGGCAGCAGGTCCGTCACGTCAGTCTTGTTGAGGATCAGGTGCGCCTCGATGCCGGCCGCTTCGCAGGCCACCAGCGAGCGCGATACCAGGTCGTCGGCAAAGCCGGGCTCGGTGGCGATCACGATGAACAGGCGCGAAATATTCGCCGCCAGCAGCTTGGACTTGTACTGGTCGGAGCGGTACAGCAGCGTGGTGCGCTCGGCGATGCGCTCGATGACGGCCTGGTTCTCGGACGTCCGGACCACGTGCACGACGTCGCCCACGGCCACATTGGTCTTCTTGCCGCGCGTGACGCACTGCAGTTTTTCGCCGTCGATGTCGGCCAGATAGTGGCGGCCGTGGGCCGCGATGATGGTGCCGGTCAGTTCGTTGGATGCGCTCATGCGTTTTCCTGGTTGAGGTACAGCGCATTGGCTTTCGCGGCGCAAATAAAGTCGTTGTCGGACAGCGCACTGCCCGCAGAATGGGTGGTCCAGCTGACGCGGCAGGTGGCGTAGCCCACTGCCATGTCAGGGTGATGGTCTTCGTGCTCGGCAAGCGCAGCCACCGCGTTGACGAACGCGATCGTGGCGCGGTAGTCGGGCAGCGTGAAGGTGCGGGCCAGGACGTTGTCGGCCGCGCTCCAGCCGGGCACTTCGTGCAGCAGCGTGGCGATGGTAGCCGCGTCGAGCGCGGCCGACGTGCGCGTGCAGTGGCGCGACGTGAGTGGGAGCGTCAGGTTCATGCGGCCGCCATCGTCAGGCGCTTGACCCGGACCGATGCCGGCGGGTGCGAATCATAGAACGCCGAGTGCAGCGGATCGGGCGTCAGCGTCGACGCATTGTCTTCGTACATTTTCACCAGCGCCGACACCAGGTCGCGGTGATCGGTGTGCTGCGCAGCGAAGGCATCGGCCTCGAATTCATGCTTGCGCGACGTGATCGAGCCGAGCGGGGCGAGCACGAAGGTAAACACCGGCAGCACGAGCATGAACAGGATCAGCGCCATGCCGTCGTTCGACGCGTTCATGAACGGCAGCACGCCCAGGCCCGTGTAGAACCAGGCCTGGCCTTTCAGGTAGCCGAGCAGGGCGAGGAAGGCCAGCGAGATCGCGAACAGCGTGATGACGCGCTTGACGATGTGGCGCAGCTTGAAGTGGCCCAGCTCGTGCGCCAGCACCGCTTCGATTTCCTGCGGTTCGAGGCGCGCGAGAAGCGTGTCGAAGAACACGATGCGCTTGGCCCGGCCAAAGCCCGAGAAATACGCATTGCCATGGGCGCTGCGCTTGCTGCCATCCATGACGAACAGGCCGCGCGACGCAAAGCCCACGCGCGTCATCAAGCCATCGATGCGCTCCTTGAGACTGACGTCGGCCAGTGGCGTGAATTTGTTGAACAGCGGCGCGATCACGGTCGGGTAGAACGCGATCATCAACAGCTGGAACCCGCTCCAGACGAACCACGTGTACAGCCACCACAACGCGCCGCTCGCTTCCATCAGCTTGAGCACGACCCACAGCAGTGGCAGGCCGATCAGCGCGCCCACGAACGTGCTCTTGACCAGGTCGCCCCACCACAGGCCGGGCGTCATCTTGTTGAAACCGAAGCGCTGCTCGAGCACGAACTGGCGGTACCAGTCGAGCGGCAGGTCGAGCACACTGGCGATAACGGCAAAGGCGACCACCAGCACCAGCTGGTGCATCAGGCCCGGGCCGGTAAATGGCAGGACCGCCAGCGACAGCAGTTGCAGCCCGCCCATCAGCGTGAAGCCGATCAGGACGATGGCGCCCCACAGCGTGCCGATCAGGCCGAGCCGGGTCTTGGCGACCGTGTAGTCGGCCGCTTTCTGGTGCGCCGCGAGCGGCACTTTCGGCGCAAACTCGGCCGGCACGCTGGCGCGGTGGCGCGCGATGTGCCGGATATGGCGCGCAGCCAGCCAGGTGCGCAGCGACAGCGTGAGCAGCAGGAAAACGACGAACAAAACCGAAAACGCGAATGAAGACATTCTGTGCCTGTGAGAAAATGCAGGATTGATTAGGCAAAGAGAGAATTATGTCACAAGCGACACCTTCCGCAGTGCCGGGTACGCCCCAGCGTCCGAATGAATTCAACCTCGTCTGGCTCGACATGGAAATGACGGGCCTTGACCCGGACAACGACCGCATCATCGAGGTCGCCGTCGTCGTCACCGATCCCGACCTGAACATCATCGCCGAAGGCCCGGTGTTCGCGATCCACCAGTCGGATGAAACACTCGACAAGATGGACAACTGGAACAAGGGTACCCACGGCAAGTCGGGCCTGATCGACCGCGTGAAGGCGTCGACCGTGACCGAAGCCCAGGCCGAAGTCGAGCTGATCGAATTTCTCAAGCAATACGTGCCGAAAAACAAGTCGCCGATGTGCGGCAATTCGATCTGCCAGGACCGCCGCTTCATGGCGCGCGGCATGCCGAAGCTCGAAGCGTTCTTCCACTACCGCAATCTGGACGTGTCGACGCTGAAGGAACTGTGCCGCCGCTGGAAGCCCGAGCTGGCGTCCGGTTTCAAGAAGCACCAGAAGCACACGGCGCTGGCCGACATCGTCGAGTCGATCGAAGAGCTGCGTTACTACCGCGAGCACTTCATCAAGCTGTAAAGCGCGGCTGTGATGCGCAAGGTGTAAAGTTGGGCAAGAAATATTGTCAAACCCGAAAAAGCTGCAATTCGGCAAGCAAGATATGCGACAATCCTTGCCATGGCCTCGCTCTCAGCTATCGTTTTTTCGGGTGACAGTGTGATGGCTGCGCAGATGCGCAGCCACGACTGGCAGTCTTGTCCACTGGGCGACCCCGACACCTGGCCGCCGTCTCTCCGGACGGCGGTCGAGATGCTGCTGCATTCCGCGTTCCCGATGGCCGTTGCGTGGGGCGCGCAGCACATCGTCCTGTACAACGATGCCTATATCCCGATCCTCGGCGAGCGCCATCCCGGTGCGCTTGGCCAGCCGTTCGCGGCCGTGTGGCCCGAGGTCTGGCCCGAGCTGCAGCTGCAGGTCGAGCATGCCATGGCAGGTACGCCGGTTTTCCTGGAAGATTACGCGCTGTGCCTGCTGCGTAACGGCTATCCCGAGCCCACTTGGTTCACCTTCTCGTATGCGCCATTGCATGCTGCCGACGGCAGTGTCGGCGGCGTGTTCTGTACCGCGATGGAAACCACCGCCCGTGTGCTCGGCGAGCGCCGCGCGGCGTTCCGGCTCACGCTGTCCGACGCCCTCGCGTCGCTGGACAATCCGGGGACGGTGATTGCCACGGCCAGTGCGCTGCTGGGCGCAGAATTGGGCGCGGGGCGCGTGTTGTATGCCGAGACCGATCCGCTCAGCGGTGCGCTGGGCGCGCCGCACCCAGGCTCGCCGGCTGGCGCGGCGCTGCGCGCGCAGCCACATCCCATCGGCCCCGCCCTGATGGCAACGTTGCAGCGCGGCGCCGTGGTGTGCATCCACGACGCTGCCAACGATCCGCGCGCGGCGCAGTCGCCGTTCGACGAGCGCGTGGGCGCCGTGCTGATCGTGCCGCTCATGTCGGCGGGCCGTCTGGCCGCGTGCCTGCGCGTGGATGCGCCGACGCCCCGGTCATGGACCGAACACGATATCCGGCTGGCGCGCGATGTGGCCGAGCGCACCTGGACGGCGGCGGGCACGGCGCGCGCGCGCGCACAGCTGCGCGACGAGCGCGATCGGGGCCGCGAGATCTTCGCCAACATCTCCGAAGGGTTCGCGCTGTTCGACCGCAACTGGGTGATGCAGCGCATGAACGCCGAAGGCTTGCGCATTTGCGCTGTCACCAGCGAAGAGGTCATTGGACGCAATCACTGGGCCGTGTTCCCGGCCATGATCGATTCCGAGGCCGGCCGCATGTATGACAGCGTGATGGCGACCCGCAAGGCCGGCAGCGCCGAACAGTGTCGCGTGCTGCCCGATGGCCGCCGTGTCTGGATCGATATCCGCGCCTACCCGACGCAGGACGGCGGCATCGCCACGTTCTTCCGCGACATCACCGACCGCAAGCTGGCCGAAGAAAAGCTGGTCGAGGCCGACCGCCGCAAGGACGAATTTCTGGCGATGCTCGCGCACGAGCTGCGCAATCCGCTGGCGCCGATCAGCGCCGCGGCCGAACTGCTCCGGCTCGGCAACGTCGATGCGCGCCGGGTGCACCAGAGCAGCACCATCATCAGCCGGCAGGTGCGCCACATGACGCGGCTGGTGGACGATCTGCTCGATGTCTCGCGTGTCACGCGCGGCCTGATCACACTGGGCCAGTCGCGCGTGGCCGCGCGCACCGTGGTCGAGGAAGCGCTCGAGCAGGTGCGCCCGACCATCTACACGCGCGCGCAGACGCTCACCGTACGCCTGCCGCCCGAGGGTGTCGCCGTACGCGGCGACAAGGCGCGCCTGGTGCAGGTCGTGGCCAACGTGCTGGCCAATGCGGCCAAGTACACGCCGCCGGGGCGCGGCATCGACCTGCGCGCCGACCTGCACGGCACGCGCCTGGTGCTGAGCGTGCGCGACGAGGGCATCGGCATGGACCTTGAGCTTACCGGGCGCGTGTTCGACCTGTTTACGCAGGCCGAGCGCTCGTCGGACCGCGCCCAGGGCGGCCTGGGGCTCGGGCTGGCGCTGGTCAAGCACCTGGTCGAGCTGCACGGCGGCACGGTAGGCTGTTCGAGTCCGGGACTGGGCAAGGGCAGCACGTTCGTCATCACATTGCCGCTGCTGGTCGAAGAGGCGCCAGACCTGCCGGCGCCCGTGGTCAAGGCGCCAGCGGCTACCCCGCGTCTGAAAGTGCTGGTGGTCGATGACAACACCGATGCAGCCGAGATGCTCGGCCTGCTGCTGGCAGCGCAGGGGCATGAAGTGGCGATCGAGCACGGGGCGCTGGGCGCACTGGCGCGATCGCGCAGCATGCGGCCCGATGTCTGCCTGCTCGATATCGGCCTGCCCGACATCGACGGGCACGAACTGGCGCGGCGCCTGCAGCAAGACCCCGCGATGGCCGGGGCAGTGCTGGTTGCCGTGACGGGCTATGGGCAGCCGCAGGATCGCGAGGCGGCGCTGGCCTCAGGCTTTGCGCATCACCTTGTCAAGCCGCTTGAGGTAGAGGTGTTGCTGGAGGTACTGGCAGGGGTACGGGGCAGGGCGACCGAGCAGTTCGGGGAGAACGTCGGGCCGGATTGACGGCCAGGCCGCCAATCCCCCGGGGTACTTATTCAGCGCCGCAGCACTTCTTGAACTTCTTGCCACTGCCGCAGGTGCAATCGTCGTTGCGGCCGACTTTCGGCTCGTCGCGCACGATCGTTTCCACCGCCGGCTTGCGCAGCGGCAGCCAGTGGCGGTAGATCGCCGGCACGTTGGCCTCGATCTGCAGCGCCAGTGCATGCACCTTGACCGGATCGTCGACCTCGGCCAGTTCGGTTTCTTCGATTTCATCCGCGCCCAGCAGGTAGATCGGGCGGATCAGTTCGGCGACGTCGCTGTCCCAGATCGCATCCCACGAGCCGGCGCGCAGTTCGACGCCTTCCCAGAAGCCCCAGCACCAGGCTTCCGGATCGATCAGGACCTTGCCATCGACCTCATGCTCGCAGAACAGCGGCTCGAAGTCCTTCGGCGCGACCTCGAACGTGATCAAGACTTCGTTCATGAAGCGCATGATCAGATTGACGATGCGTTCTTCGTCGCGCTTGTTCTTCCATTTCGGCGCGGCGGCCTCGTCCTCGCCCCAGACCATCGGCAGCCACTCGGCCGGCATGATCGATTCCGGGCCGATCGCAATGGCGGTCAGGTAGCCGTGCAGGGTGTCCATCGTCATCGCGTCGTCGGAGCAACGGTCGGAGAGCAGGAACTGGTCGAGTTCGTCGAATTCTTTTTCGGAGAGGGGCTGTTCGAGGTGCATGGGGTAGGTGGTCTGTGGCGCGAGCGCGCCGGTTGCGTCAAAGGCGCCAGTGTAACGCCTGCGCCGTCGCCGGGCACGAAAAACCTGCCGGCGAGGCGCTGCTTGCAACGTTTACTTCAGTGTCGGACGGAAGTACAGCACAATTAACGCTTGGCGTTGAATGCCTTGGTCAGCTCGTCAGCTGCGAACTGCTGGGCTTCCTTGGCCTTCGGCACCACGGCGTCCATGCCGAAGAACTCGTGGGTCACGCCGGTGAAGTGGCGATAGTTGACGGTCACGCCTTCCTTCTTGAGGCGGTCGGCGTAGGCTTTACCCTCGGTCATGAGCGGATCGATTTCCGCAGTGATCACGGTTGCCGGTGGCAGGCCCTTGAGCGAGGCGGCCTTCATCGGCAGTGCGTGCGGGCTCTTCGGATCGGCGCCGTAGTGCTTGAAGAACCACGTCATCATCGCCTTGTTCAGCGGCTTGGCGTTGGCGTTCTTCTTGTACGACGCGTTGTTCATGTCGTCGTTGACGACCGGGTAGACCAGCAGCTGGTGCGCCGGCATCTGGATTTTCTTTTCCATCGCCATCATCGACACCACGGTCGCCAGGTTGCCGCCGGCCGATTCGCCCGCCACAGCCACGCGCATCGGGTCGCCATTGATGCTCTTGGCATTGGCCAGCGCCCACTCGTAAGCCGCGAACGCGTCTTCGGTCTGGGTCGGGAACTTGTGCTCAGGCGCCAGACGGTAGTCGGCCGAGATCACGATCGCCTTGGCCTTCTTGGCCAGGCCGCGCACCGATGATTCGTACACCTTGGTGTCGGCAATCACGAAGCCACCGCCGTGGAAGTAGACGACCACCGGGAACGGACCCGCGCCTTCAGGCGTGAAGATATGGATCGGGAAGCTGCCGCCCTTGCCCTGGATCGATTGCGTCTTCATCGTCACGCCTGGTTCCGGCGCCGTGCTCTTGCCGGCGTCGGTCAGGACCTTCTTGACAGCGTCAGTCGGCGTTGGCTGCTTGCGCGCTTCTTCCGGGGTCAAGGTGTCGATTGGCTTCGGCTTCAGGGCCGCCATCGCGTCCAGCACTTTCTGCATGTTCGGCTCGGCCTTTGCCGGCTGCGTAGCGGTTTGTGCAATGGCGGTGCCGGCCAGCAGGCCAGCGGCGAGAGCGACGACGGTCAAAGTCAGTTTTTTCATGGTCAGTCCGATGCAGTTGATTTGTTCGCAGCATGATTGCGCGGGTACATACATGACATGACACCTTGTTACATTGTCACACTCTGTGCGAGAACGAACACAGCAGCAGTGAAATGGTCGCAATCACCACGTGGACGTGCGCCGCCGTACAATGGGGGCATGGATACCTTGAATCTCGACAACGAAACGCCCGACCATCCCTACGCGCGTCTGGATCCAGCAACCGTGCTCGATGCGCTCGATAGCGTCGGCCTGTACGGCGATGGGCGCCTGCTGGCGCTCAACAGCTACGAGAACCGCGTGTACCGCGTCGGCCGCGAAGAGGGCGAGCCGGTGGTGGTCAAGTTTTACCGACCCGAACGCTGGAGCGACGAGGCCATCCTGGAAGAACACGCCTTTGTCGCCGAGCTGGTGGCGCAAGAGGTCCCGGTCGTGCCGGCCATCGCGATCGACGGGCGCACGCTGCATACGTTCGACGGCTTTCGCTTTTCAGTGTTCGAAAGCCGTGGCGGGCGCGCGCCCGAGCTGGGCGACCCCGCCGTGCTGGAATGGATTGGCCGCTTCATCGGCCGCATCCATGCGCAGGGCGCGGTCAAGCCTTTCTTGTTGCGCCCGGCGCTGGATCCGGTCACGTTCGGCCGCGAGCCGTTCGACTGGCTGCGCAGCCACGACTTCGTGCCCCCCGAGCTGATGCCGGCCTGGTCGAGCGTCATGGAGCAGGCGCTTGAAGGCGTGGCGCGCTGCTACGAGCGCGCCGGCGAATTGCCGCTCGTGCGCCTGCACGGCGATTGCCACGGGGGCAATGTGCTGTGGACGCCGGACGGGCCGCACTTCGTCGACTTCGACGATAGCCGCATGGGGCCGGCGGTGCAGGATCTCTGGATGCTGCTCTCGGGCGAACGACAGGAGATGGTGGGCCAGATGGCCGACGTACTGGCCGGCTACGAGGATTTTTGCGATTTCCACCCGCGCCAGCTGTATCTGGTCGAAGCATTGCGCACGCTGCGCCTGATCCATTACTCGGCGTGGCTGGCGATGCGCTGGACCGATCCGGCATTCCCGGCGGCTTTCCCATGGTTCAATACCCAGCGTTACTGGCAGGACCGGATCCTCGAATTGCGCGAGCAGGTTGCGCTGATGGATGAGCCGCCACTGTGGCAGATGTAGGCGGGTGTGCCAAAGCGCCGAGCTGACGCACGATTGCCATCCAGTTCGGCGTAGCACGTGAGCCGGTTTTGCCGGATAATCAACGGGACCGCCGCCACAGAGACTCCGCATGGAACCGAACCCAGCTCAACAAGACGACACCGACTTCACGATCGACCTGTCGCCGGCCTCCGGCGCGCTGGCGCCGCCCGATGCGAGCCCAATGCCCGTGGCCGCTGCCGCGTTCGCGCAGGCGGTTGTGCCGATTGTGCCTGTCTTGCCGGTGCTGCCAGTGCTGCCAGCTGCCAAGCAGACTGTTGAGCCTGCCGCGCATGGGGGGCGCAAACCACTCGAAATGCGCGAAATCCAAGAGGCCATCGCGCGCGTCGAAGCCGAAGCCAAGGCCAATATGGCCGCTGAAAGCCGCCACATTGCCGAAGCGCGCGCCCGTTCGCTGGCCGACGAGCGCGCGTCGATCGACGTTGCCGCGGCCGCCGCTGCGCAAGCCAATTCCCAGGCATCCGAAGACGCCATCGCCGCCAACCGCGAACGCCTCGACTCGCTGCGCGCCGCCGCGCAGGCCTCGAGCGAGCGCCTGGACGCGATTCGCCACGAAACAGCAGAGCTGCGCGCGCGCGTGAAAAGCGATACCGAAGTGCGGGTCGCCACCGAAGCACGTGCGCGCCTCGAAGAAGAAGCGCGCCGCCGCGCGACGGCCCAGATCGAAGCCGAGGCCGAACTGGCCGCCAAGGCCGCCCGCGCGGCCGACGAACTGGTCGTGCACACCGAGCAGGCGCGCCTGCAGGCGGTGGAACGCATGGCCGCCGTCGAGGCGGCGCGCGAAGAAGTCCAGCACAATGCCAGCGCCGACGCCCGCATCGCCATCCTGGCGCGCGAGCGCGAACGGGCCGAACGCTCGGCGCGCCAGACCGCCGAAAAGCTGGCCGACGCCGAGGCCGAAGCCCTTGAGCTGACCCAGCAGCGCGAGCGCGCCGACCAGATCGCGCTCACCTCGGCCTTTGCCCGCGCCGCGGCCGAAGCGCGCGCACTCGAAGAAGCGCGCGCCTACGCCCACATTGAGCAAGAGCGCGAGGCGATCGCGCTGGCCCAGGCCGAATCCGAACGGGTGGCCGGCCAGTCGCTGCGCATGCGCCTGCAGACCGAGAAAGACATCCGCGACGCGGCCGTGCACCGCGAGCGCCAAGAACAGATGGCGGCCTCGAGCGCCGCCGCGCGGCGCGATGCCGAAACACGCATCCTGGCCGCGACCGAAGCGCGTATCGAGGCCGACCGCAAGCTGCGCCTGGTGGCCGAAGACCGTGCCCGTGCCGAAGAAGAAGCGGGCGAGCAGGTGCAGGCGCGGCTGGAAGCCGAAGCCCAGGCCGCGCTCGACGCGCGTGCACGCACGGCAGCCGACGAAGCGGCCACCGCCGCGGCGCAGCGCGAAGCCGAAGAACACCGGCGCGAGCGCGTGCTGGCCGACGAGCGCGCCGCGCTGGCGCAGGCGGCCGCCGAGGCCCAGGCGGCATCGAACGACGACGACGCGGCGGCCCTGGCGCTCGAAGCGGCGCAGGTGCAATTGCAGCAGGAAGCAGCGCAGTTGGCGGCGCAGCGGCGCGAACAGGCCGAGCGCCTCGTGCAGGTAGAGCACGAGCGCAAGGCGGCCGAGGCGCAGGCGCTCACCGCACTGGAACAGAAAATCGCGGCCGAACACGAGCTGACGCTGGCGGCGCAGGCGCGCGGCGAGGCTGAAGCGGCGGCTGCCGCAGCCCTGCAGGCGAAAGTCGAGGGCGAGCGGCGCATCGAGGCCGCGCAGCGGGCGGCCTGGGAAGCGCAGCAGGCGCAGGCCGACGCAGCCATCGAAGAAGCGTCGCAGGCCGAGGCGGCAGCCGCCGCGCAGCAAGCCCATGCGCGCCGCGCGGCCGAGCTGGCGCAGGCCCAGGCCGAACGGGCCGAGCTCGAGCAGCAGCAGGTGGCGCTGACCGAAGCAGCCATTGCTGCTGAACGCGAGGCGACGCGGGCCGCGCGCGAGGCATTGTTGCTGGTCGAGCGCAAGCTGGCCGCGCAGCGCGAACAGGCCGCCGCCGACACCCGCGCCAATGAAGCGCAAGGGGCGCGCCTGGCGTCCGAACAGGCAGCGGCGCAGGCGGCCGTGGCGCGCGCCGACGCCGAACAGGCGCAGGCCGAACTGGCGCGCCAGCGCGAGCTGGCCGAGCTGGCGGCAGTGCAGGCGGCGCTCGAAAAACGCGAAGCACAGCGGGCGTTGCTCGAACACGCGCAAGAGCACGCCGAGATGCAGCGCAAGGCGGCGCACGCGACGCAGCAGATGGCCCACGCGCGCAAGCAGCTGGTCAATCTGGAAAGCCGGCGCCAGGACGACGATGCGGTCGAGCTGGCCGCGACGCAGCGCGCCATTGGCGAGCGCAAGGTCGAAGCAGGGCAGCGTTCGGTCTCGGCCGACCTGACGCGTGAAGTGCTGGGCCGGTTCAAGCAGTCGCAGGCGCGGGCTGGCGACACATCGGCGGCGCAGGCGGCCGCCAGGCTGGCTGAGGTGATCGCGACCCAGCGCGAGCTGGACGCGGATCGCAAACCATAACGTGGACGGGTGGCCCGTCCACCCCCGGCTTACTGTGCCGGCGCCTGTTCAGGCAAACCGGGCGCCTGGCTTGGCGACAGCGGATTGTCCGGGCCGCCGGCCACTTTCGACACGAAATACTCGGTCTCGCCAAAGCACGTGGTCGGCACACCCTTGTGCTGGTCGTACGTCAGTTGCACGCGCTTGCCCATGCTGGCCAGCAGGGCCGGCACCACGGTTTCGTCGCGCACCGTAAACACGAAGCGCTCGGGAATCGCGCCCGGCATGCTCGAGAGCAGAATCTCGCCTTCCCACGTTTTGCACAGCCAGCCGCGCTTGGAGAACTTCTGCAGGTAGCCGGCCCGTTCACCTTCCGAGTACGACCAGGTCAGGGTGAACCAGGTGTAGCCTGCACCCAAAACAGCGACGACGGCGATGAGGATGAGCAGGATGGCGGAGGTGCGCTTGGGCATGGTGGTCGGCATGGTTGTGGCTGGTCGATCAAGAAAGTGGTCGGGGTTGTCAAACGTGCAGCGCAAACGCGGTGCGCGCCCATTCTGCCACGCCTTGCCTTAATCGCAAACCGGGATTCCTGACAACGGGAGGATTCAGCCCGTCTGGCTGGCTTGTAGACCAGGAACACGGTCATCGAGCGCCCAAACATGGCGCCGCTGGCCAGCCCCAGCATGATGATGACGACATCGTTGGTGATGGCAAACGCGCCGATCACGGACCGCAGCGCGAGCAGCACGGCCAGGCCTTCGGTGCCGTACTTACCGACCTATGCTTCGAACCAGTCGAACCAGTCGAACCAGTGCAGCTCCCGAACAGCGCCACCAGGATGCCGACGGTGAGGAACCACCAACGCCAGAATTCATAGGTGCCTCTTGTGCGCGGGTACTCGTTGGGACAATATTACCGTGTCCCCGCCAAAATCGACCGTACCGAAAGTCGCCTGCCGAGCCTTGCTTCTGAGATAATTCTGCCCAGCATTTTTCACTCTAAGAAACCATGGAACTCATTTATCTCGTCACACCGGTACTGACCTGGATGGTCGTCGGTCCGATCAAGTTTTTCATTTCCAGTGTCCGCTATCGGCGCTGGGCCTTCGACCTGGTCGGCAACGGCGGCTTTCCCAGCAACCACAGCGCCGTCGTCTCCAGCATGGCCACGCTGATCGCGCTGCGTGAAGGCATGGGCCATCCGGCGTTCGGCGTGGCCGTCACGCTCGCCTTCATCGTGATGATCGACGCCAATAGCCTGCGTCAGCACGTCGGTCGCCACGCTGTCGCCCTGAACCGTCTGCACGACGTTAAAGAGGGCCAAGTCATCCTGCGCGAGCGCATGGGCCACACCCGTGTCGAGATCGCCGGCGGCATCCTCACCGGCATCGGCATGGGCTTTTTGATCCATACCGTGCTGGGCGGGTTCTAGTGTATGTACGGGGTGCGTGCGCCGCGCATCCCGCTGGACGTCCGGGCGTCCGGGCGTCCGTCGTTGTCCGGGGTTGGTCCGTTGCTTGTCCGTTTCATACTGCATTCCACCCGGGACGGAATGCAGTTCATCGCCAGATTCCGCACTTCATCCATCCATTTCCGCAAACCACAGGTTCGTCAATTGACGCTGCCGGAGACCTCCTGAATACTGCGCGCTGGATGTATCTGAACTTATTTTTATAAAAACACCGAGTCCATTTCCGGAGAATCACCATGCTGCGCAAAACACTCCTCGTTCTAGCCATCGCATCAAGCTTAGTCGCTTGCGGCAAAGATTCCAAAGCCCCCGAGGGCAAGGACAACAAGCCGACGCAGCTGAGCGTGGCGCAAGAGGATGTCTTGACGATCCAGAGCGCGTCGGTGTCTTCGGGCCCGGTGATCACCGGCTCGATCGAGCCCGAGCGCCGCGCCGACCTGCGCGCCGAGGTCTCGGCCATCGTGCTGCAGGTGCTCAAGGAGAACGGCGAGCCGGTCAAGCGCGGCGACGTGCTGGTGCGCCTCGACGAAACCTCGATCCGCGACACCCTGATGTCGGCCGACGACATGCAGCGCGCGGCCTCGCTGGCAGTCGAACAGGCCAATCGCCAGCTCGAGCGCCTGAAAACCCTGACGGCGTCGGGCATGACCTCGGCCAAGGCGCTCGACGATGCCGAAATGGCGCGCAACAACGCGCTGAGCGAATTGTCGAGCTCGCGCAGCCGCGTTGCCACCGCGCGCCAGCAACTGGCCCGCACCACCGTGCGCGCGCCGTTCGACGGCATCGTCTCCGAGCGCAAGGTCTCCAATGGCGACACTGCCACCATCGGCAAGGAACTCGTCAAGGTCATCGACCCGACCAGCATGCGCTTCGAAGGCGCGGTCTCGGCTGATTCGGTCAGCAGCGTCAAGATCGGCCAGAAGGTCAATTTCCGCGTCAACGGCTACGCGGACCAGACGTTTGCCGGCGTGGTCAAACGGATCGATCCTGCAGCCAATCCGGTGACGCGCCAGGTCGAGGTGCTGGTGGGCTTTGTCGACAATGCGCAGCCGCGCGTGGCGGGCCTGTACGCCGAAGGCCGTGTCGACGCCGCCGCGACCGATGCGCTGATGCTGCCCGAGAGCGCACTGGTTCGCGTGGGCGACGCCAGCCACACCTGGCGCATCCGCGACAAGACGCTGTCGAAAGTCAAGCTGGTGGTCGGCGCGCGCGACGCACGCACCGGCAATGTCGAGATCAAGCAGGGCCTGGCGGCCGGCGACGTGGTGCTGCGCTCGCCCACGTCGAACCTGAAGGACGGCCAGAAGGTCGACATGCCGAACGCCCGTGTGGCCAGCGCGAATGGCGCTGGCGCGGGTGCAGGCGCAGTCCAAGGCAAGTAAACCAGGAACACCAAAGGAAAACCCACCATGTTCCTGTCCAATTTTAGTGTCAAGAAACCGGTCGCGACGATCGTCATCATCGTCGCGATGATGGCCATCGGCCTGCTGGCCCTGTCCAAGCTGAAGGTCAACCAGGAGCCGGACGTCCAGATTCCGATCATCGTGGTCGATATCCCATATCCGGGCGCATCGCCCGAGACCGCCGAGCGCGAGATCACCAACCGCCTCGAAAAGCAGATGCAGGCGATCCAGGGCGTGAAACAGGTCAATTCCAACTCGTACGAAGGCGGCGCCTCGATCTGGATGGAATTCGACTTCAACCGCGACCTGATCGAAGCGTCGGACGACGTGCGCAATGCGATTGCCGCCGTGCGCTACAAGCTGCCGATCGAAATGCGTGAGCCGGTACTGCGCCGGATCGATCCGTCGGCCCAGCCGATCATGTCGCTGGCACTGTCGTCGAGCACCCAGAGCCACGCCGAAATCTCGCGCTACGCCGAAGACGTGCTGGCCGACGAATTCCGAGGCATCGACGGCGTCTCCACCGTGGTCGTCAATGGCGCGCTGCGGCGCGAACTGTCGGTGCTGCTGCGCGCCGAGAAGCTGAGCGAATTCAATGTCTCGGCGTCCGATGTCACCAATGCGCTGCGTAACGGCAATACCAATGCGCCAGTGGGCAAGCTGCGTAGCGAACTCGACGAAAAAGGCATCCGCCTGGTCGGTCGCATCGAGCGGCCCGGAGACTTTTCGCAGATCGTCGTCAAGCGTAATGGTGACCAGATCGTGCGCCTGAGCCAGGTCGCCGAGATCCGCGATGGCTTTGCCGACATCAATACGTTGTCGGTACGCAGCGGCAAGCCGAACGTCGGCCTGCAGATCTCGCGCTCACGTGATGCCTCGACCGTGTCGCTGGCCAAGCGCGTGCACGAAGTGGTGGCGGCGCAAAGCAAGCTGCTCCCGGCCGGCACCGAACTCGAGGTCGTGCGCGACGGCGGCAAGGATGCGCAGTCGAGCCTGAACAACGTCATTGAGGCGCTGGTACTGGGCGCGGTGCTGACCGTGTTCGTCGTCTATGCGTTTCTGAACTCGTGGCGCTCGACCTTGATCACCGCGCTGGCCTTGCCGACGTCGGTGCTGGCCGCGTTCATCGCCGTCTGGCTGTGCGGCTTCACGCTGAACTTCATGACGCTGCTGGGCCTGTCGCTGGCGATCGGCGTGCTGATCGACGATGCAATCGTGGTGCGCGAAAACATCGTGCGCCACATGGAAATGGGGTCCGATCGCCGCACGGCAGCGCTCGAAGGCACCGCCGAGATCGGCATGGCGGTGGCCGCCACCACATTCTCGATCATGGCCGTGTTCGTGCCGGTGGCCTTCATGCCGGGTGTGTCCGGCGAGTGGTTCCGCCCGTTTGCGCTGACCGTGACCTGCTCGGTGATCGTTTCGCTGTTCATTTCGTTCACGCTCGACCCGATGATGTCGGCCTACTGGGGCGATCCGCCGGATCACCACAGCCGGCCAAAGAAAGGCATCGGCGCCGTACTCGACCGCTTCAATCACTGGTTCGACCACCAGGCCGACCGCTACGGCCGCGTGATTGCGTGGGCGCTGCATCACCGCCGCGCGATGGCATTCCTGGCCATTGCCAGCCTGATCGGCGCCCTGGCCATGC
This sequence comes from Massilia sp. MP_M2, assembly GCF_039123635.1. Lineage (NCBI taxonomy): Bacteria > Pseudomonadati > Pseudomonadota > Betaproteobacteria > Burkholderiales > Oxalobacteraceae > Massilia > Massilia sp. MP_M2. The sequence continues at coordinate 34,398 of NZ_JBCHJF010000001.1, read as the reverse complement.
ACCATTACTTTGGCGGTTCGAGCTTCTTGCCCAAGCAGGACTCGGGCAACCTGCAGATCGAAGTGCGCACGCCGGCCTCGTCGTCGATCGAGTATGCGCGTCGCAAGCTGGAAGCGGCAGCCGTGCTGGCCCGCACCTTGCCTGAAACGAAAGACACCAACAGCAACGTCAAGACCAGCGGTGGCACGATCTACGTCGACATCGGCAAGCGCAGCGAACGCAAGCGCACCGCGTCCGAAATCGCCATTGAACTGCGCGCCAAGATCGCCAGCCTGGTGGGCGCCGAATACACGGTCATCGATGACCTCTCCGGCGGTGGCAAGCCGGTGCAGGTGGAATTTACCGGTCCCGATTCGCGCAAACTCATGGAGCTGACCACCGCCTACATGGAAAAGCTGCGTGAAGTGCCTGGTGCGGTCGACGTCGCGCTGTCGGAGCAGGATCCGAAGAACGAGCTGCAGATCGTGCTCGACCGGGGTCTTGCCAATGCCCTGGGCATTTCGGTGGGCGATGCTGCGCAATCGCTGCGGGTGGCGTTCGCCGGCATCGAAGTGGGCGACTGGGTCGATCCGACGAGCGAAACCCGCGACGTCGCCGTGCGCCTGCATCCGGACGACCGGGTCAACACCGACAGCATCGAGCGCCTGCCGATTCCGGTCGCGGGCACCGGCATGATGGTGCCGCTCGAGCAGATCGCCTCGATCACGATGGGCAAGGGCCCGTCGGCGATCCGCCACAAGAATGGCGAGCGCATGATCACCGTGTCGGCCAATGCCCAGGGCCGTTCGGCGGGCGAAGTCACGACCGACGCGATGAAACTGGCGCGTACTTTCGACTTCCCGCCGGGTTATGGTCTGGCGCTGGGCGGTTCGGGCGAAGACCAGGCCGAACTGTTCAAGGAGATGGTCATTGCGCTGTTCTCGGGCATCGCGCTGATGTACCTGATCCTCGTGATGCAGTTCGGTTCGTTCACGGCGCCGATCGGCGTGATGCTGTCGTTGCCGCTGTCGCTGATCGGGGTGGTGCTGGCCCTGATCATGACCGGCAACACGCTCAACCTGATGAGCATGATCGGCATCCTGATGCTGATGGGGCTGGTGGCCAAGAACGCGATCCTGCTGCTCGATGCGGCCCGGGCGCTCGAGCACGAAGGGATGGACCGCGAAGAAGCGCTGATGGCGGCCGGGCGCAAGCGTCTGCGGCCGATCCTGATGACCACCTTCGCGCTGATCGCGGGCATGCTGCCGGTGGCGCTGGCCCTGGGCGACTCGGGCGAGTTCTATCAGCCACTGGCAATCGCGATCATCGGCGGCACCATCACCTCGACCATCCTGACGCTGCTGGTGGTGCCAACGTTCTACGACAGCATCGAGATCGCACGCGACCGCATGGTGGCCAAGTACGGCCGCCGCGCCGAGCACCGCAACGCGCTGGTGGCGTTCCTGATGACCTTCATCGAAGCCATCCTGGCGCTGACCCTGGTGCGCCTGGTCTACCGGCTGATCATGCGCCTCGTGCGGCTCGCGACAGGCCGCGGCCGCGCCAAGGTAGCGCCGGTCTGATCCATCAGGGCAGGGCGCTGTACATGGCCCTGCCGACCTTGCCCGACACGGCCAGTCTTGTACTGGCCGTGTTTATTTATTATTAACTTACGGTCACTAAATCCAGGTTGTAAAATAGCACCTCGGGAACCGGCGGACGACGGGTTATGGTCTAATAGCGGCTGTTTTGCCATACCCCCTGCGATCAGGGCGCATCTGCAACAGCGGCGTGCCTTCGCGCAACGCCACGCCGCGTCTCTTTTTTCCTCCGTAAGGTCCAGCCCCATGCCCGTCGCCCAGTCCATCGCCTTGTTCGCCAACGACGACCTGAACTGGCTCGGTGGTGGAGGCGAGATGGGCGAACTGATCCGCAGCATGGACTGGTCGGCCACGCCGCTGGGGCCGCTGTCCGGGTGGCCGCAGAGCCTGCGCACATCGGTCAGCCTGTGCCTGTCGTCGACGTTTCCGATCCTGGTCTGCTGGGGCCCGGACGACATCCAGATTTACAACGACGCCTATCGCCCGATCTGCGGCGACCTGCATCCGGCGGCGATGGGCGCGCCGTTCAGGGTGATCTGGGCCTCGGCCCTGCCAGTCGTGGGCGACGCGTTCGAACGCGCGCACGGGGGCGAGGGGGCGTATATTCGCGACCAGCAGATGTTCCTCCACCGCAGTGGCTACCTCGAAGAAGCCAATATGACGTTCTCGTTCTCGCCGATCCGCGACGAGTCCGGCGCGGTCGGCGGGGTATTCCACCCGATCACCGAAACGACGGCCCAGGTGCTCGGCGCGCGCCGCAGCAAGGGCTTGCGCGACCTGACCGCCAGCCTGGCGAGCGTGCGTTCGATCGACGACATCGGTGCCCAGCTCGAAAATCACTGCGCGCAGATGACGGCGGACGTGCCGTTTCTGCTGTTCTATCAGATCGATGCCGAGACCGGGATGCTGGTACTGCGCGGCAGCGCCGGCCTGGCGCCGGGCAGTGCGCTGGCCCCCGCGTCGAGCGCCCTGGACGACAGCATCTGGCCATTTGCCCGCAGCAGCGCGTCGCATGCGGTGGAACAAGTCGATGACGTCGCGACGCGGCTCGCGGGCGTTGCTTGCGGCCCTTATGAAGACCCGCCGCGCTCGGCGCTGGTGGTGCCGCTGACCTTGCCGGGTCAGCAGGAATTGTTTGGCTTTGTCGTGGCCGGGGTCAGTGCGCGCCGCGCGCTCGACGCCGACTACCGCAACTTCTACGCCTTGCTCGGCGCGGCCGTCAATACCGCCGTGGGCAACGTCGTCGCCTACGAGCAGGAACAGCGCCGCGCGGACGAGCTGGCCCAGATCGACCGCGCCAAGACGGCGTTCTTCTCGAACGTCTCGCATGAATTTCGCACGCCACTCACACTGATCCTTGGCCCGCTCGACGATGCGCTGGCCGATGTGCCCGAGTCGATGAGCGCGATCCAGCGCCAGCGCGTCGAGCTCACGCAGCGCAACTCGCTGCGCCTGCTCAAGCTGGTCAATTCACTGCTCGACTTTTCGCGCATCGAGGCCGGCCGCGTGCAGGCGAGCTACGTGCCGGTCGATCTCACGCGCCTGACGGTCGAGCTGGCCGGCGTGTTCGAGTCGGCCATGGCCAAGGGTGGCCTGCACTACAGCGTCGATCTGCAGCCACTGACCCAACCGGTTTTTGTCGACCGCGACATGTGGGAAAAGATCGTCTTCAACCTGCTGTCGAACGCCTTCAAGTTTACGCTGCACGGGGGCGTCATGGTGACGCTGCGCGAGCATGCGGGGATGGCGCGCCTGTCGGTGCAGGACACCGGCACCGGCATTGCCGAGCACGAGCTACCGCGGATGTTCGAGCGCTTCCACCGCATCGAGGGCGCGCCGGGCCGCACCTATGAAGGCACCGGCATCGGGCTGGCACTGATCCAGGAGCTGGTGCGCCTGCACGGTGGCACGATCGCGGTCTCGAGCACCCTTGGCGAAGGGACCTGTTTCGATGTCGACCTGCCGTTTGGCGACGCGCACCTGCCACCGGAGCGCATCGTGCGGGCGCCCGAGGCGACGGTCGACCGCCAGCGCATGGGCGCGGCGTTTGTCGAGGAAGCACTGCGCTGGCTGCCCGATACGCAGGAAGGCGCCGCGCCGGCGCCGGCGCCGGATCCGGACACGAGCGTGCCCGCGCAGTCTCAAGCGCAACCTGCGGCACGCCCGCGCATCCTGGTCGCCGACGACAACAACGACATGCGTGCCTACCTCAAGTCGCTGCTCGAACCGCATGCCGACGTGCGCGCGGTGGCCGACGGCCAGGCCGCTTACGAGATGGCGCTGCTGGACCCGCCCGACCTGTTGCTGTCGGACGTGATGATGCCGCGCCTGGATGGCTTCGGCCTGATCGCCAAGGTGCGCGCCAGCGAGCTGCTGCGCCATCTGCCGGTGATGCTGCTGTCGGCGCGCGCCGGCGAAGAAGCCAAGGTCGAGGGCCTGCAGGCCGGCGCCGACGACTATCTCGTCAAGCCGTTTTCGGCCAACGAGCTGCTGGCGCGTATTGGCACCCAGGTGATACTGGGGCGCGAGCGGCGCCAGAACGCACGCGATGCGCAGGCGCGCGAAGCGCATGTGCGGGCGCTGATCGACGCCTCGCCTGCGATGCTCTGGACCACCGACAACGACAGCCTGTGCACCTACCTGAGCCGGCGCTGGTACGACTATACGGGCCGCACGCCCGAGCAGGACCTGGGCATGGGCTGGCTCGAGAACGTGCACCCCGACGACGCCGCGCGCGCGGGCGACATCTTCCTGGCCGCCAGTGCGGCGCGCCAGCCGTTCTCGTTCGACTACCGCCTGCGCGGCCATGATGGCAGCTACCGCTGGTTCATCGACGCCGGCCTGCCGCGCGTGAACGCCGCCGGGGCGCCGGATGGCTACGTCGGCACCGTCATCGACGTGCATGCGCGCAAGCTGCTGCAGGAGCGCTTCGAGCGCGTGTCCGAGGCAGGCGACATCGGGGTCTGGTATGCCGACGTGCCGTTCACGCATTTCCAGCTCAATGCCGAGATGGCACTGCATTTCGGTGTCGACATGGGCCGTCCCGCCTCGGTGAGCGAGCTGCTGGCGGCGGTCGATCCGGAAGACCGCGTACGATTCGCCGAGAGCGTCCAGCAAGCGGTGCGCGCCGGCGCGCCGCTGGACCTCGAGTTCCGCACCCGCGTTGCAGGCCATGGCGCTGGCGGCACTGGCGCGCCGCGCTGGTTGCGCGCCATCGGCTGGTGCGGGCTGGACGAGAATGGCCGGCCCGAGCGCTTCGATGGCGTCACGCTTGACATCGACAGCCAGAAGCACGCCGAGCAGGAGCTGCACCGCCTTGCGCGCGAACTGGGCGCGAAGAACCAGGCGCAGAGCGATTTCCTGTTCACGCTCGCGCATGAACTGCGCAATCCGCTCGCGCCAATCCGCTCGGGCCTGGAACTGATGCGCATCGGCGCGGCCAGCGGCGACGTGCAGGCGATCATGCGGCGCCAGGTCGATCACATGGTGCATCTGGTGGACGATCTGCTCGACATGGCGCGCCTGGCCGAAGGCAAGGTCACGCTGCGCTGCGAGCGTGTGCTGCTGGCCGACGCGGTGCGTGAAGCCGTCGACATGAGCATGCCGCTGGTCGAGCGTGGCCGCCACGCGCTGGCCGTCGACTTGCCCGACGCTGACGTTGGCCTGCACGCCGACCGCCATCGCGTCGCCCAGATCCTGAGCAATCTGCTCAACAACGCGGCCAAGTACACGCCACCGGGCGGCGCGCTGGAAATCCGGGCGCGGATCGAGGGCGACGAGGTGGCGATCGCGGTGCTGGACAACGGCATCGGCATTGCCGCCGATGCGCTGGGCGGGGTATTCGACATGTACGCGCAGGCCCACGCGGGCGCCGAGATGGCGCAGGGCGGCCTGGGTGTCGGATTGAACCTGGTGCAGCGCCTGGTGAAGCTGCATGGCGGCCGGGTTGCCGCCACCAGCGCCGGGGTCGGGCAGGGCAGCCAGTTCACGGTCTGGCTGCCACTGCCGGCCGACAGCGCCACGCCGCCTGCAGCGGCGGTGAGCGCCGCGCTGCCGGCGGCGCGCACCGAGCCCGGCGTGCTGCGTATCCTGGTGGTGGACGACAACGTCGATGCGGCCCAAACGCTGCAAGCTTTGCTCGAGATGAACGGGCACGCGGTAACGGCGGTGCACGACGGCGCCACAGCGCTGCTGCAGGCAGCAGCGCTGTTGCCGCACATCGTGTTCCTCGATATCGGGCTGCCCGACATGACCGGGTATGACGCGGCCGAAGCGCTGCGGCGCATGCCCGGTATGGACGGCGCGACGCTGATCGCGCTCACGGGCTGGGGCGCGGAGCAGGACCGGCTCCGCTCGAGCCAGGCAGGGTTCGATCATCATCTGACCAAGCCGGCCGATTTTCTGATTGTTGAACAATTGATCCGCGACGTGGCGGACCGGCTGTCGACAGCGTCGCCTGCGCTGTCTTAAAACAAACAGCCCGACTAAAAAGCCGGGCTGCGAAGCTGCACCGAACCCGCCCCAGTGTCCAGGGCGATGTTCGGCAGATTGACCGCGATTACTTGCCGGTCGTGCCGGTTGGCGGCGTGGTGGTGCTGGTTGGATCGGTGGTCTGTGGGCTGGTGGCGCCTTCTGCAGTGCCGGTCATGCCCGTGGTGCCGGTGGCGCCGGTCATGCCGGTCGTGCCAGCTGCGCCCGACGTATCGGTCGTGGTGCCGGTGGTGCCGGTGGTGCCAGCAGCGGTGCCCGTGCCCATGTCGCCCGTACCCGTGGTGCCGGTGCCGGTTGCACCGGTGCCAGTGTCACCCATGGTGCCGGTGGTGCCCGAGGTTCCGCTAGGCATGGTGGCCGTGGTGTCGGCTGGAACGGTCGTGGTGGTCGCTGCTTCGTCTTTCTTGCATGCGCCCAGCAGGGTTGCCAGCACGGCAGCGGTCAGCAGGATTTTTGGTGCCTTGGTCATTGCATTCATTTTTTACTCCTCGATTGACGTCTATGTGTGTGCCGCAGATCCCGGATCGTTTGTTGGGACATTGCGGCGCCAGGTCAGTTCCACCGTGACGCGATGGTCGCTGGTGAAACGGTGAGGGTACCCACGCAATACGCGGCCCCGGTGCGTACTTCAGTAAATCTTGTTCCACTTCAATGTGTTCCAATGCATCTGTGTCGATTAGAACGCAAGAGCGTCAGCGGGTTCGTTAGATACCGCACACTTACCGGAATTGGTAACATTTTTTACATAAGCGCGGTGACCGCCAGTGGCCCAGGTTCCCACGTGCACTAACCCTGACACGGGCTTTTCCGTCAGCATCACTGATGGCGCCTGCCGGCCGATCTGTAGTCGACCTTACGCGTGGGGGGCGGATGCGAGGTCCTTGGCCACCGTGACCGGCGTGCCGGTCTCGTTCAGCGGCGCGACGAAGTTGACCAGGCGTAGGGCCAGGTCGCCGCGCTTGCCGGCCCCGGGGTCGAATTCGTAGGACGTGACGGAGCAGTTCGGCACATCGTCGTTGCGGTCGAATTCGAGAATCTGCGCTTCGGTGAGGTGCTCGAACAGGTAACGGAAGCAATTGACCGTGACTTGGTGCGCGACGATCAGCACGCGCTCGCCGCTGAAATCGCGTTCAAGTGTGTCCATGACGCTGCGCAGGCGCAGGATCACATCGCACCAGCTTTCGCCGCCTGGAGGACGGAAATAGAACTTGCCGACATGGCGACGCTGCTCGTAGAGATCGGGGAAGTCGTGCGCGATGCCATGCGTGGTCAGGCGGTCGAGTACGCCGAATTCTTTCTCGCGCAGGCGCTCATCTTCGAGGACGCACAGGCTGTCGCGGTCGAGGTGGCGCATCACGAGGTTGGCTGTTTCGGTGGCGCGCACATAAGGCGAATGCAGCACGACGGTCGGGCGCTGCGCGGCGGGCAGCGACGCGAACCAGACCCCGAGGGCGTCGGACTGGCGCTCGCCAAGGTCGGACAATGGCACGTCGACGTCGCGTTCGGCGATGTCGATGCGGTGGCCTGCGGCTGCTTCAGCCAGCTCGCGCGCGACATTGCCGGCGCTTTGTCCGTGCCGGACGACCCAAATTTCCTGTGGCCATTTTTGTTCCATGAAGTTCGCCAAAAAGTTATCTTGGCGTCATCATAGAAGGTTTCACGACGGCCTCAGCGCACGATTGTCCCGTGCCAGGCCGGCCTCCAGCAGCCTCAGACTGCCCGCGCCTCGCTGTCCAGATTGATGTCGGCGTCGTCGTCAAACACCCGCATATCGGTCTGCCCCATGACCCGGCTGGTGACCGTGCCGGCAGCGATGGAACCGCTGACGTTCAGGGCCGTGCGGCCCATGTCGATCAGCGGTTCGACCGAGATCAACAGGCCCGCGAGCGCCACCGGCAGGTCCATCGCCGACAGCACGATCAGCGCCGCAAACGTGGCGCCCCCGCCAACCCCGGCCACGCCGATCGAGCCGAAGGCGATGATCGCCAGCAGCGGCAGCAGGAACGCAGCCGTGAACGGATCGACGCCGACCGTCGGCGCGATCATCACCGCCAGCATCGCCGGGTAGATGCCGGCGCAGCCGTTCTGGCCGATCGTGGCGCCGAACGAGGCGGCGAAGTTGGCCGTGCCTTCCGGCGTGCCGAGGCGCGCGGTCTGGGTGGCCACGCTCATCGGGATCGAGCCGGCGCTGGTGCGCGACGTGAACGCGAACACCAGCACCGGGAAGATCTTCTTCACGTAGCGCCAGGGTTTCAGGCCCGCCGCTGCGACCATCGCCAGGTGGACGCAGAACATCAGCGCCAGCGCCGCATACGAGGCGACCACGAAGTTGAGCAGGCCAAGAATGTCTTGCCAGCTCGAGCTCGATACGACCTTGGCCATCAGCGCGAACACGCCGTACGGGGTCAGGCGCAACACGAGCGTGACCATGCGCATCACGATCACATGCGCCACGTGCACGAAGCTGCTGAACGACGTGAAGACTTCCGGCTTCTTGCCGGCGATGCCGGTGGCCGAGACGCCGATGAAGATCGCGAACACCACCACCGCGATGGTCGAGGTCTTGCGCGCGCCGGTCATGTCGAGGAATGGGTTGGTCGGGATGAAGGACAGCAGCAGCGACGGCAGCGACAGCTCCTTCGCCGCAGCCAGGTTGCCCTGCATGTATTCGCCGCGCGCGACTTCGGCGGCGGTGGAGGTCAGGCCGACGGCCGACAGGCCGAACAGCTTGGCCATCAGGATGCCGATCGAGGCCGCGACGATGGTCGTGATGAGCAGGATGCCGATCGTGAGCGTGCTGATCTTGCCGAGCGAGGAGGCGTCGCGCAGTTTCAGGATCGCCTGGATGATCGAGACCATGATCAAGGGAATGATGATCATCTGCAGTAGCTGGACGTAGCCGCTGCCGATCACGTTGAGCCAGGCGTTGGTGGCCTTGATCTCCGGCCCCGTCACATCGTACAGCGCCTGCAGCGCGGCGCCGAGCACCACGCCAAGACCAAGGCCGGCGAACACGCGCTTGGTGAACGAGACGTGGTTGGCCTGCAACCGGTACAGGAAGACGCAGACGGCCAGGGCGATGGCCAGGTTGAGCAGGACGGGAAGTGTCATGGGGGCTTCGATGGGACGGCGTGGACAATCGCGTCATTTTATCGACAAAGTTGCCTGTTCACAGTGCGATTGTCATTTTTGCCAATGCGGTATGTGCAGTCTGTACCCGTGGCCAGTGACTGTTGCGGCGCAGCGACGTCCGTCCCAGCATATATAGGGAAACGGTCAATCTCCCGTTCAATACTTCCCCTGGGCCAGGCAAAGTTTCTATAATCCAATAAAACGCCTTCCTGCACTTCTTCACGTCATCCGAGCGAACATGTTCAAACATCTCAGCATCAAGTCGCGCCTCATTTTCGTCATCGCTTTTCTGGCGGTCGAACTCATCGCCGGTGCCGTCATCGGCATCTATAACCTCGGCACGGCCAACGCCGAGCTCAAGCAGATGTACGATCGCCGCCTGGTCGGCTTGAGCCAGGCCGGGGAAGTCACCCAGCTGATCACGGCGAACCAGCTGACCGTTGCGAAAGCCGTCAACCTGGAAGATGCCGGCCAGCGCCGCGCTGCGATGGACACTGTCGAAGCGACGAGCGCCACCATCAACAAGCTGTGGGGCCAGTTCACGCAGATCCCGATGAGCGAGAAGGAGCGCGCGCTGGTCGGGGAGATCGCCGCGGCGCGCAAGGCATTCCTCGATGGCGGCCTGCTGCCGGCAGTGGCGGCGATCCGCGCCAATGACAATGCGCAGGCGATCCAGCTGCTGAACGGGCCGATGACGCAGTTGTATGCAGCACTCAATACGCTGGGCATCCGGCTGATCAACGAGCAGCAGGCTGCGGCACTGGCCGAATACCAGGCTTCGCAGGCTACTTTTGAGCTGGTGCGCGCGGTGTGCCTGGCCGGCCTGGCCTTCGGCCTCATCATGGCTGCACTGGTCGGGTATCTGCTGGTACGCGCGATCGTGCGTCCGATCGAGCAGGCCGTGAAGATCGCCGGCGCCGTCGCCCAGGGCGACCTGACCCAGACCATCGAGGTCACGTCGACCGACGAAACCGGGCGTCTGTTGCAGGCACTCAAGGACATGAACGATTCGCTCGTGCGCATCGTCGGCCAGGTCCGCACCGGCACCGACAATATCGCCACCGCTTCAAGCGAAATTGCGGCTGGCAACCTGGATCTGTCGTCGCGCACCGAGCAGCAGGCCGGCTCGCTCGAAGAAACCGCATCGTCGATGGAAGAACTGACGTCGACGGTCAAGCAGAACGCCGACAACGCACGCCAGGCCAATGCGCTGGCCACGTCGGCCTCGGACGTGGCGGGCAAGGGCGGCGCCGTGGTGGCCGAGGTGGTGCAGACGATGGGGGCGATCAACACGTCGGCCACCCGCATCGTCGACATCATTGCCGTGATCGACGGCATCGCGTTCCAGACCAATATCCTGGCCTTGAACGCGGCCGTCGAAGCAGCGCGCGCCGGTGAGCAGGGGCGCGGCTTTGCCGTGGTGGCAGGCGAGGTGCGCAGCCTGGCGCAGCGCAGCGCGGCCGCAGCCAAGGAAATCAAGGTCCTGATCGACGACTCGGTCGAGAAGGTGCACCACGGCTCGGAACTGGTGGACCGTGCCGGTACGACGATGGCCGAGATCGTGCAAAGCGTGAACCGCGTGACCGACATCATGGCCGAGATCACCGCAGCCAGTCAGGAGCAGACGGCCGGCATCGAGCAGATCAACGGCGCTGTGGCGCAGATGGATCAGGTGACGACGCAGAACGCGGCGCTGGTCGAACAGGCGTCGGCGGCGGCGACGTCGCTGCAGGAAGAAGCGGCCAAGCTGGCGCAGACCGTGGGCGAGTTCAAGCTCGCGACGTCGCCGGGTGTGCGCGCAGTCGTGGCCAAGCCGCGCGTGGTTACCAGTGCGCCGAAGATGGTGGGCAATGCAGCACCGCCTGCGGTGGCCAAAGCGACGCCGCCTGTGGTAGCCAAACCTGCGGGCAAGCCGCTCGCGAAAGCGCCGGTAAAACCGGTCGTGACGAACACTGGCACCGATGCCGCGCCAGGCGCGAAGCCGGTGAAGCAGGCGAAGGCCGAAGCAGCCAACGCCAGCACCGGCGACGGCTGGGAAGAGTTCTGATCGGAGGGAAAGGCGGCCCGGCAGCCAATCCTATCGCACCGTGCGCAAGGTGCGCAGCCCCGCCCCCAGCAGCAGCAGGGCCAGCACGGCCAGCGCCAGCAACTGCCCCGGCGCCAGCGTCCCCTTCATCGCGCCACCGTCATACACCGGCACCTTCGCCGCATCGTCCGGGGTGAACGGGCGTTCATTAAACATGTACGGATAGAAGAACTGCCGCAGCCGCGTGTGATACGCCCCGATCCGGTCGTGGTACGCCAGTTGCGAGGCCAGGTCGGTATCGGCCAGCCGGTGCAGCAGCACCTGCACGTTCACCGACGCCAGCAGCAGCCCCGCGCGCGCGGTCCAGTCTTCGCGCGCCATCATGCTGGCGCGATACTGCGCCACGCTTGGTGCCACCGCGTCGTCGCCTGCCTGATGCATCGCGTAATACCACTTCCAGTGGAAGCGCCCGGTGACCGGCGCCGTGTCCTTCCATTCTGGATGCGTGCGGAAGAATTTTTCGAACGTTTGGGGCTTGGGCACGTCCCACGCCGAGTGCACGGCCTGGCGTTGCGCCAGCGCCAGCTCGACGCCTTTCGACACCGGCGACAGGCGCGCGATGCCCGCATCGGCCAGCGTGGGCAGGATCATCGTCAGCCCCACCAGGCTCGCCAGCAGGATCGCGGCGCTGCCGGCCGACGTGCGCGCACGCGCCGCCACCCAGGCCGCGAGGCCAAACCAGAACGCCAGGTACAGCGTCGCCACCAGCGCAATCTGGCCGAAGCCGGTCGCGCCGGCACCGGCGACGAACGCGCCCACCGCCAGCGGCAGCAGCGCAGCGAGCCATAGCAATGTGTAGCGCAAGCCGACGCGGCGGCGCCATGTATTGGCCGCGCCTTTTGGCAGGGATGCCAGCAGGCGCAGGCGGCCCGCTTCGCGCTCGCTCGAGACCAGGTCGTGCATCAGCGCGATGACGAACAGCGGCGTCAGGTACACCAGCACGAACGCGAAATCGAAGCGCCCCGGCATGGCCAGCTCGGGATTGATCGACTCGGATTCGTACAGCTGCGCATGCAGACCGAGGATGCGCACGCGCAGCGCCGACGGCTGCAGATCGCGCCCGCCGATCGCGGCAAACGCCAGCGGCGATGGCGGATTGACGGTCAGGTGCGGCAGGTAGTAGCCGACCGCGCCCGCCTCGGCGCTGCCGCTGCGAAGCTGCGTGGCCAGGATGGCCGCGTGGTCATGGGCATGGCTTGCGGCGATGCGTTCGAGCGTGGCGCGCTGCTGGCTCACGGCCTGCAGGCCAGTCCAGACCGACAGTGCGGACAAGAGCGCCAGCAGCACGACGGCCCCGACGGCCAGGCGCGAGTGCGCGATCTGGCGCAGTTCCAGAAATAACGTTTTCATGCCGGATTCCTTTCCAGGCGTTTGGCGACCCAGCCGCCGATGACGAATAACGCCAGCAGCCAGCCGCCCAGCAGGGCAAGCGCGGGCCAGGCGTGGCGCGCGGCGACCTCGCCGAACGGGGCAGGGGCGTAGCCGAAGCGGGGCGTCTCTTCCCAATGGTGCTTGTCGATGCGCTCGTCGCCGGCGCCGGTGGGCGTGACGACGTTCACGTGCAGGCCGTTGAGTCGCTGGACAAAGGCGTAGCGGTAGCGTTCACCTTCGAGCAGGAAGCGTGCGTGGCTGTCGAGGTTGGTGCCGGACAGTGCGGTCGACATGCGGCGCAGCGCAATCAGCGGACTGGCCACGCTGGCCGAATGGACGATCGCGTTCTCCTCGGTCTGGCGCGCGTAGTCGGCGCGCATGAATTCGTCGAACAGGGCGCTCGTCATGCGCTCGCCCTCGGCCATCAACAGACCGCTGTAGTTCACCGGCAGGTCCTCCACGCGCGCCACGCCGTAGTGTTTCAGCGTGCGCGCCCGGAACGCATTGAAGTATGGGTCGTCCGGATTGTGGCTGTCGCCGATCGCGGCCAGGCGCTCGTGGATCGCGACTTCGGTCTCGATGCGGCTCGGGCGGGCCACGTTGCCGGCCGCGATATCGGGCATCACGCGCGGCAGCAGAATCGCCGTGACGATCCAGCCGGCCACCAGCGCCAGCAGCGCGTCGCGCGCACGGGGCAGCGACGCCGATACCAGCACGGCGGCCACGACCCACACCAGGAGGTACAGCGCATACCCGGCCAGCAGCGCGAGCGCCTCGGCCGCGACAGCCGGGTGCACGACGGCGATCGCAACGAGGGCGATGAAGGCCGGCGCACCGAGCAGCAAGGCCACGCCCGCATGGGCTGCGAGCTTGCCGAGCAACAGGGTCGCGCCGCGCACACCCTGCACGATCTGCAGCCGCAACTGGCCGCGCTCGCGTTCGCGCGCGACGCTGCCGAAGGCGAGGAACACGATCAGCAGCGGCGTGAGCACCTGCAGCACGAACGCTGGGGTCAACTGGCCGAAACGCAGCAGCACCGACGACTGGGCGGCGTCGCTGAAGTTGGCACTGTTCTGGCGGTGACCTTCCAAAAACAGCGTGCTGCCGGTGAACGGATCGACGCCGAAATCGAAGAAGGCGAGGGGGCTCAAGGGCCGGAACACATAGTGGCCGTAATGGACGACGCGGTGCGGGTGGCGGTCTGGCTGGTTGGCCCACTGGGCGTCGACCGTGCTCTGGAAGCGCGCGCGTTCGGCGTTCACGGCGCCCACGCGCTCATGGCTGACGACGATGGCCACGAGCGTGAGCGCCAGCATCAGCATGCCGGCGGCAACGGCCACCTGGTTGCGCAGCATGGCGCGCCACTCGCCCAGGGCAACCGCGGGCAATGCCCGGGAAACGCTCATGCGGCCTCCGGCCTGGCGGCAGTGGTGGCGGTGCCGGCGTAGCGCCGGTACAGGTCGCGCACGTCATAATGTTCGGCGCCGCTGGCGGCCACTTCATGGCTGATGTGGCCACGCTCCAGAAACCCGATGCGGTCGGCCACTTCGGCTGCGCCAAGCAGATCGTGCGTGACCATGAAGATGGCGCTGCCGCGCGCGCGCAGGTCCTGCAGCAGCGTGTTGAATTCGCTGGTGGCCTGCGGATCCAGGCCCGTGGTCGGTTCGTCGAGCAGCAGCAGCGGCACCTGGCGCGCCACGGCCAGCGCGATTGCGACCTTCTGGCGCATGCCTTTCGAGTAGCCGCCCAGGCGACGCTGCCATGCAGCCGGATCGAGCCGCACCGCGCGCAACGCATCGTCGATGGTGGCGTCGATCGCTGAACCCGTCCGATCGCTGCCGGCCAGGCGCAGGAAGTAGTCGATGTTTTCGCGGGCGCTCAGGTGTTCGTAGAGCGCGACGTTTTCCGGCACGTAGGCAAGCTGGCCCCGCGCGGCGAGCGGATCGGCGGCGACGTCGATGCCGCACACGTGCACGCTGCCGGCCTGCGGCGCCAGAAAGCCGAGGAAGGCGTTGAGCGTCGTCGATTTGCCGGCGCCATTGCCGCCCAAGAGTGCATAGATTTCACCGCGTGCAACGCGCAGGTTCAGGTCGCGCAGGACGGTCGTGGCGCCGTAGGCGACGGTCACGCCGGTCGCCTCCATGGCAGGAGTGGTCATGGTCATCGTGTTCTTTCAAAGTCAAAAGGTAAGCCGGCGCACGCACGCAGCGTGCGCGTTCGATGGAGACGCGCGCAATGGCGCGGCGCCGGCAAACGAGATGGAGATGACTCGCGCCGCTACGCCGTCAGGTCACTCGGGTGACCGCGTCGGCGCATGGACGAATCAGTGGACGGACTGGTGGCGCGGTGGCGCCTGGGGGGAAGGGATCAGGTACTGGCGCCGATAGAACGGCGCAGGGCGCGGCAGGCGCGCGAGGAGGTAGACGACCGCCAGGAAGACGGCCAGCAGCTGTGGCGAGACGGCCGGCAGGTCAGCCGTGCCATGGGCAGCGACCTGGCAGCTGACGCAGTCGGACAGCTGTTCGGCCAGGTCGTGCTCGTGGTACGAGCTGCCGATGAGTTGCAGCGCCAGGATCAGCGCGCACGCACACAGGAACAATCGGCTCAGGGCCGTGCTTGTGTGGGTACTGCGGAACGTGTGCAACAGCGACATGCAATCCTGGTTGAACGGGTGAAGGCGCAGTATAGCCCGGCGATCGCGGCGCGGGCAAGGCACCAGCCCGGCTTACTCGAACGCCACCAGCAGCGTGGCCAGGCCGATGCAGACGACGGCGACCACGCCGATGCGCTGGCGCTGGCGGCGGCGGCTCGCGACGATGTCTTGCGCGATATGACGGCGGGGCTTCTTCGGGTTGCTGCGGTCGACGGCGGTCGCCGTCTGGATTGGCGTGCGGTGACGCTGGACTTGTTCGGTGTGCATTGATGGCTCCAGTTGCAGGCCCCGGCGTTGCACGATCAGTCCTGTGCTTCTGCATGTTTTTGAGGCAATAAACAATCCTAGCATGCACGCATTGGGTTGTGGCGGAGCGCATTGTCAACCGTGCGCGCGTACCGACATCTCTGCCGGCATGGCCCGCAGCCCCTGCAGCGCCGTCCAAAAAGAGGCGCTGCGCGATCGTAGTGCGCCGCGCGCGCCATGCTGCGGTGCACCGCAGCGATCGGCATTCTCGCGTTCACTCTGGGATGATCACTGGCACGAAGCTTGCATAACGACTAATGCGCAACGGAGCGCACGAGGTGCATGCCAACGCTGGCCCGCCTCCCCGGACAACGACGTCTACCAACGCATGAACACGTTCATGTGGGGTAGCCGTTTTTTTTTGCCTGATCACTTTTTGGGATTCGCGATGGAAAATCAACAGCGTCAAGCGCAGGGCAACCCGTCCACCGGCACGAACGTCGATGGGACACGCAGGAACATCATTCAGGGAGCCTCGCTGGCAGCAGCCGGCGGCCTCTTGGGGCTGGCCGGGGGCGGGGCATGGGCGGCGGGGTCGGACAAGCCCGAAAAGACCGAGATCAGGATCGGCTTCATTCCATTGACCGACTGCGCATCGGTCGTGATGGCGTCGGTGCTGGGCTTTGACAAGAAATACGGCGTCAAGTTCGTGCTGAGCAAGGAGGCTTCGTGGGCCGGCGTGCGCGACAAGCTCGCCAATGGCGACCTGGACGCCGCCCACGTGCTGTACGGCCTGCTCTACGGCGTGCAGATGGGCATTGGCGGCCAGAAGAAGGACATGGCCGTACTGATGGGCCTTAACAACAACGGCCAGGCCATCACGCTGTCAAAGCAACTGGCCACCAAGGGCGCCGTCGACGGCGCCTCGCTCGCCAAACTGATGCGCACCGAAAAGCGCGACTACACGTTCGCGCAAACCTTCCCGACCGGCACCCACGCGATGTGGCTGTATTACTGGCTCGCCGCCAACGGCATCAATCCGATGAAGGATGCCAAGGTGATCACCGTCCCGCCCCCGCAGATGGTGGCCAATATGCGTATCGGGAATATGGACGGGTTCTGCGTCGGCGAGCCGTGGGGCCACCGCGCCATCATGGACGGCATCGGCATCACAGCCACGACGACCCAGGACATCTGGCGCGACCACCCCGAGAAAGTGCTGGGCTCGACGCTGGCGTTCGCGAAAGCCAATCCGAACACGTGCCGCGCGATGATGGCCGCCATCTTAGAGGCGAGCAAGTGGATCGATGCGTCGCTGGCCAACAAGAACAAGATGGCCGAAGTCATCGCCGCCAAGTCGTACGTCAACACCAGCAAGGACGCGATCGACCAGCGCATCATGGGGCGTTACCAGAACGGCATGGGCAAGACCTGGGACGACGCGAACCACATGAAGTTCTACAACGATGGCCTGGTCAACTTCCCGTTCCTGTCCGATGGCATGTGGTTCATGACGCAGCACCGCCGCTGGGGTTTACTCAAGACCGATCCGGATTACCTGGCCGTGGCCACGTCGGTCAATCAGGTCCAGTTGTACAAGGACGCGGCATTGATGACCAAGACGCCGATCCCGGCGGGCCTGCTGCGCACATCGAAGCTGATGGATGGCACCGTGTGGGATGGCAAGAACCCACAGGCGTATGCCGCGTCGTTCAAGGTCAAGGCTTGACCATTCACCCGTACTGCAAGGAGCCGTCATGAATGCCCTGTTGAAATCCGTTCCCAACGAGCCGGCGCCAGCGCCGGTGGCTGTCAGCGGCCCGGCGCGCACCGCCACGCCGCGCAAGCCAGCCGCCGGCGCCCTCGCCAGGCGCCGCGCGCAGCCATTCGCCACGGCGGTACGGCGCGTGGCGCCGCCGCTGACCGGCATCGCGCTCGTGCTGCTGGTCTGGCAGGTGATCGCTGCGCAGAACGAGGCGTTTCCGTCGCCGCTGGTGACGTGGCGGGCGGCGCTCGAACTGTTTGCCGACCCGTTCTACCGCAACAGCCCGAACGACCAGGGCATCGGCTGGAACGTGCTGGCGTCGCTGCAGCGCGTGGCGGTGGGCTTTGGCCTGGCGGCACTGGTCGGGATCCCGCTGGGCTTCGTGATCGGACGCGTGCAGTTTGTTAGCCGCATGTTCGGCCCGATCATCAGCCTGCTCAAGCCGGTCTCGCCGCTGGCCTGGCTGCCGATTGGCCTCCTGGTGTTCAAGTCGGCCGACCCGGCGGCGATCTGGTCGATCTTCATCTGTTCGATCTGGCCGATGATCATCAACACGGCCGTCGGCGTGCAACGCGTGCCGCAGGATTACATGAACGTGGCGCGCGTGCTGAACCTGTCGGAGTGGAAAATCCTCACCAAGATCCTGCTGCCATCGGCACTGCCGTACATCCTGACCGGCGTGCGCCTGGCGATCGGCACCGCATGGCTCGTCATCGTGGCGGCCGAAATGCTGACCGGCGGCGTGGGCATCGGTTTCTGGGTGTGGGACGAGTGGAACAACCTGAACGTGGCGCACATCATCATCGCCATTGCCATCATCGGCGTGGTCGGCCTGCTGCTCGAACTGGCGCTCGTGTCGCTGGCACGCGCACTGACCCACGAACAAGTGGCTAACTGAAAGGGTTTCGATCATGGATGAACTGCAAAAGAAATTCATCGACATCACCGGCGTCGAGATGGCGTTTCACACGAAGAAGGGTGTGTTCCCGGCGCTGCAGGGGATCGACCTGACGGTGTGCAAGGGCGAATTCATCACGCTGATCGGCCACTCGGGGTGCGGCAAATCGACGCTGCTGAATCTGGTCGCCGGACTGCTCAAGCCGACGGCAGGCTTGCTGATCTGCGCGGGCCGCGAGATCGGCGGGCCGTCACCGGAGCGTGCGGTGGTGTTCCAGAACCATTCGTTGTTGCCATGGCTGACGTGCTACGAGAATATCCATCTGGGTGTCGAGCGGGTGTTTGGCGGGTCTGAATCGCGCGCGCAGTTGCGTGAGCGGACGCTGGAGGCGCTGGCGCTGGTGGGTCTCACGAGCGCCGAGACCAAGCGGCCGCATGAAATCTCGGGCGGCATGAAGCAGCGCGTCGGCATCGCGCGGGCGCTGGCGATGCAGCCGAAGGTCTTGCTGATGGACGAGCCGTTCGGCGCGCTCGACGCGCTCACGCGCGCGCACTTGCAGGATGAGCTGCTCAAGATCGTGGCGGCCACGAAATCCACGGTGGTGATGGTGACGCACGATGTGGACGAGGCGGTGCTGCTGTCGGACCGGATCGTCATGCTGACCAATGGCCCGGCGGCCACGATCGGCGAGATCGTCGCCGTGGGGCTCGAGCGGCCGCGCGACCGGGTGGCGCTGGCGCAGGATGCGCGCTACACCGAGCATCGCCGGCAGGTGCTGGAGTTTTTGTACCGCAAGCAGGCGCACCCGGCGGTGGCGGCCTGATTACGTGGCTTTTTTCTTCTGCACCTGACGCTGCTGCTGCTTGCGCTGCGTCTGGTTGCGGTTCTGTTTGCCTTCGTGGAGCGCGGTGGCGTCCAGCTTGGCCTGCTCGGCGGTGCGCAGCTCTTCCTTGTCGTCGTGCGCGACAAAGTAATCGTTGGCCTGCGCATCGACTACCAGCTTGATCGCCGCTTCGTCGGTGAGGTCATACATCTCCGTGAGGAGCGTGGTCACCTCGTCGAGAAAATCTTCATAAGTCATGGTGCGATCATCCTAATGTAAGCGGAACACAAAAAAGCCAACCCGAAGGTTGGCTTTTTTGCTGAATCTTTGGTAGGCCGTGCGGGATTCGAACCTGCGACCAACGGATTAAAAGTCCGCTGCTCTACCAGCTGAGCTAACGACCCGAAGAAGCAAGATTATAGGGGGCGACACGGGCGCTGTCAAATGCCGCGCCCGGTCTATGTCTCACGTGTGCCTCAAGCGTGTGACATGCCGGTGTGCTTACTTCAGGGACGCCAGGCGATCGCGTGCGGTCTGCGCGGCGCTTGAGTCGGGGTACTTCGCCACCAGCGTCTGGAGCGACTTCTTCGCGTTCTTGTTGTCCTTGAGCAGGGCGTAGCTGCTGGCGATATTGAGCATCGCGTCCGGCACCTTCTGGCTCGTGGCGTAGGTGGTCGTGACGACCTGCTGCGCCGCAATGGCTTTTTTGTAGTCGCCCAGCGCGTAGAAGGTATTGCCGAGCCAGTACTGCGCATTCGATGCGTATGGCGACTGCGGGAACTGCCGCACGAACTCTTGCAGCGCGACCGAGGCGCCCTTGTAGTCGCCCGCCTGGAACATGGCGGTGGCGGCTTCGTACGCGGTTTTTTCGGTTGGCAGCACTTCAGCGGCCTGGCCGTCGATGACTTCGGCGCGCGGCTCGACCTTTTTCAGGCGCGCATCGAGGTCGGCGTACAGCTGCTTCTGGCTGTTCTGCGCTTTGGCGACTTCGTTGGCCAATACTTCGATCTGGCCGCGCAGGCGGGCGATTTCCTGCATCGTCTGCTCGTGCTGGTTGAGCATCTCGATCTGCGCCGTCTTGTCCGATTTGCTGTCGATCCGTGCGGTCAGGTCGCGCGTGATGTTGTCGACCTTGGTGCGCAGGTCCAGGATGGCCTTGCGCGCTTCTTCGTCGTCGAACGGGCCGGCGGCCGCGTGCAGCGGCATCCACAGGGCCAGGACGAGGCATGCGAGGCGGGGCTTGGACAGTTTGATCATAAGCGTTGTGTTCTTTCTACTAAGCCGGTTACTTGAGCGATTGCCGAGATAAAACAAGGGGCGGGTAGCAGTCTGCACTGCGTCCCGCCCCCTGTCAATCGAACCTGTCCGGCTTGTTCAGCCGAATCGATTATTGATAGACGATGTCTGCGCGGCGGTTTTCAGCCCACGATTCTTCGTTGCTGCCGGTGGCTTTTGGCTTTTCTTCGCCCAGCGACACGGCTTCGATCTGGCCTTCCGATACGCCCATCGAGGCCATCGAACGACGCACGGCTTCAGCACGCTTCTGGCCCAGGGCCAGGTTGTACTCGGTGCCGCCGCGTTCATCGGTATTGCCCTGGATCAGGACCTTACGCGAGGTGTTCTTGGTCAGGAAACCCGAGTGGTTCTGGACCACTGGCTGGCCATCAGCGCGCACGACGAAGCTGTCGTAGTCGAAGTAAATGCTGCGCTTGGCCAGAACGCCTTGTGGGTCGTTCAGCGGATCGACGCTGCCGGTCTGGACCGGGTTGATGTCACGTGGATCAGCAACTGGCGCTGCCGGCGTTGGCGATTTCTCGACGACCGGGGTTTCGTTCAGCTTAGGCGCCGACGAGCACGCGGCCAGCAGGGTTGCGGTGGAAACGATGAAAGCTACACTCTTGAAGTTGCGCATGGATTTTCTCCTGTTATGTTGAGGTTTTACTTCTTACTTCATGAAGGGACCCCAGCTGGGCTCCCGAATGTTTCCCGCTTTGGTCGTCAAGCGTTGCTTGACTCGTCCATCCACAGACACCACGGCCAGCGAGGTGCGACCGCCACCCTTGGTTGCATACATGATGTACTTGCCGTTAGGCGAAAAACTCGGTTCAGTGGCCCCATCGGCCAGGCGCAGTTCCTGGCCGCTGGCCAGGTCCATCGCATATAAGGAGTAAGCGCCGCCGCGCTGCGAAATCCAGGCCAGCGTCTTGCCGTCGGACGACACGCGTGGGCTGATGTTGTAGTTGCCATTGAACGTCACGCGGGTGGCATTGCCGCCCGCTGCGCTCATTTTGTACACCTGAGGACCACCGCTGCGGTCGCTCGTAAAGTAAATGGTCTTGCCGTCGGCCGAGAACTGTGGCTCGGTATCGATGGCCGGGTTGTTGGTCAGGCGCTTGTGGCCGGTGCCACCCGAATTGACCGAATAGATCTCGGTATTGCCGTCCTTCGACAGGGCCACGGCCAGGGTCGAGCCGTCCGGCGACCACGATGGCGCCGAGTTGTTGCCCTTCTGATTCGAGACCACATTGCGCCGACCTGTCATCAGGTCTTGCAGATACACGACCGGCTTGCGGTCTTCCATCGACACGTAGGCGACTTTTGATCCGTCCGGCGACCAGGATGGCGAAATGATCGGCTCCTTGCCCTGGGTGGCGATGACTTCGTTCTCGCCATCGGCGTCCGACACGGCCAGGATGTAGCGCTTGGCGGCGCTGTCGGCCTTGACGTAGGCGATGCGGGTCGAGAAGATGCCGCGCACGCCGGTCAGCTTTTCATAGACATCGTCGGCAATGCGGTGCGCCTGCAGGCGCGTGTAGCGGGGCTGGACTTCGCCACCCATCTGCGAGATTTCGCCGCCCTTGACGGTGTCCATCAGCTTGTAGCGGATCGCGAAACGGCCATCCGGCTGCTTCGACACGCTGCCGACCACGAGCGCATCAGCGCCGCTGGCCTTGAAGGCAGCCAGGTTGATGGTGCCGGCATCGCGGTCGCTGATGACCTGGCCGGCGTCGATGACCTTGAACACGCCACTGCGCTCGAGGTCGGCGCGGATGACGGCCGAGACTTTATCGGGCGCGACGGATTCGTCGGCGAAGGCCGCAATGGCGACCGGAATCTGGTTGCTGCCGACACCGGCGATTTCGATTTGCAGCTGCGCATTGGCTGCTGATCCCATGGCGAGGGAAGCGCTAAACAGCAGGAAATGGATTTTTTTCATAGTTTCTCTTGTAAAACTGGTTCGAACCGAATCAATCGTAATCGCGCATCGAGAAATTCACGTCAAGCGTACGCTCCACGGTCCCGTCCTTCTTTTTGGGCAGTGGCGATGCTTTCTTGATACCATTTTCCACTGCCCTGTCAAATTCTGGCACACCGCTGCTTTTCACCAATCGAACCGACATGATTTCACCGGTTGGCAACTGGTCCACGCGGAACGTGGCGCGTGGATTTCCCGACACATCGGTGTTACCCGGATAGGCCGTGCTGCTCTTGATGGCCGCCGTGATCGCGGCGATATAACCGCCGTCCGATTTCGGGCCCGTCGATTTCGCGGCGCTGCCGCTGCTCCCCATGGCGCCGGCCATGCGCTTGAGTTCGTCGGCACGCAACTTCGCGAGCTTGGCGTCTTCGGCAGCGGCTGCCTTGGCTTTCGCCGCGTCCGCTTTCTTCTTGTCGGCGGCCGCCGCCACCTGATCGGCTTTCTTTTTCTCGTCCGCTTCTTTTTTCTTTTCAGCAGCGGCCAGCGCTGCGGCTTTCTTTTCGGCTTCTTTCTTTTTCTCTTCGGCTTCCTTCTTCGCCAGCAGCTCTTTTTCTTTTTCCTTCAGCTTGCGCTCGGCCTCGTCCTTCTTCTTTTGTTCGGCGAGCTTTTCTTCACGCTCGCGTTTTTCCGCGTCACGTTTCTCGGCCAATGCCTTTTTCTTTGCTTCCTCGGCCTTGCGTTCCTTCTCGCGCTGCAGCGCGATGTCTGGCGCTGGCGTCGGGGCCGGTTGCTCGACCACCGGTGGCGGTGGCGGCGGTGGTGGTGTGCGCACCGGCTCCGGTTCAGGCGCCGGTTCCGGCTCAGGGGTTGGCTCTGGCTGCGGTGCAGGCTCGGGCGGCAGCTCGGGGGCGGCGGCCGTCTGCACCGACATGTCCCACACTTCCGCTTCGACGGTGATCGGCGTCTTGGCCGTCCAGCTCACACCAATCCACAGAAACGCCAGCAACGCGGCGTGCACGACCACTGCCAGCAGGAACGATGGCAGGCGGCTCGGTTCGGGCGGCACGTGGTACGGCACGCCGGCGTTGTCTGGCTTTATTTCGGGCATATTCTAGGCATCAATGCATCGACATCACTGCGTGGCCAGGCCAACGCGGTTGATACCCATCTTCTTGGCTTCCGAGATCAGTTGGATGACGTCGTCGTACTTGCTCTCGCGGTCGCCCGCGATCAGTACCGGATAATCCGGGTGTTCTTCATGCAGCGCGCGCAGGCGCTGAAGCAGGGCGGAGCGGTCGGCCACGTCTTCCTGGGCCACGCGCCCTTTGCCTTGCACACCGATCGACAGGCGATTCTCGGGCTCGATCGAAATCTGGATATAGGTGTCAGGCGGCAGTGCCGATTTCTCGGCGCGCGGCAGGTTCACCACGCTCGGCGCCTGGTTGGCCGGCACTGCCATGAAAATAATGAGCAGCACCAGCATCACGTCGATGTAGGGAACGACGTTGATCTCGGATTTGAACTTGCGGCGACGTCCACCGCGCATGCTGCTGGAAAAGGCCATCGACAGGCTCCCTGAATCAGCGCGACTGGCGCTGCAGAATGTTCGAGAATTCTTCGACGAAGCTCTCGAAGCGGTTGGCCAGGCGGTCGATATCGTGCGTGAAGCGGTTGTACGCGACGACGGCCGGGATCGCGGCAAACAGGCCGATCGCGGTGGCGATCAGTGCCTCGGCAATACCCGGCGCGACAATCGCCAGCGTGGCTTGCTCGACGCTGGCCAGGCCGCGAAACGCGTTCATGATGCCCCAGACGGTGCCCAAGAGGCCAATGTACGGCGAGACTGAACCGACCGAGGCCAGGAAGTTCAGATGCGATTCCAGTGCATCGAGTTCACGCTGGAACGAGGCGCGCATGGCGCGGCGGGCGCCGTCGAGCACCGAGTTCATGTCGAGCGTTTCGCGCGAAGCTTGCTTGCCCTTGATGAATTCACCCATGCCGGACTCGAAGATGCGCGCCAGGGCGCCGCTCTGGTCGCGCTGGCTGCTGGCGCTCTGGTGCAGCGTATGCAAGTTGCCGCCGGCCCAGAAACTGCGCTCGAACTGTTCGGTTTGCGCACGTGCAGCGCGGATCGCGAATACCTTGCGGAAGATGTACGTCCAGCTCACGATCGACAGCAGCAACAGCAAGGCCATGATCAATTGCACCAGTACGTGGGCATTGCCGATCAGGGCGACGAATGAAAGGTCTGGGGTGACGGTCATGGGCTATTTATTTAGGTATGTATTCAGGCGGCACGCATTTTAGCAGCCACGTGGTCGGGCAAGGGGCGCGGGCGCATTGTGGCAATATCGACACAACACACGGTGACGGCGGCCGTATTGAGCAGGGTGTCACCGCGCCAGGCCTGCTGCATGAACTGAACCGATGCGCGGCCCAGCCTGGCAACACTGGTTTGTATCGTCAACTCGTCGTCGAGGCGCGCCGCCCCGTGATAGTCGAGCGTGACGTTCTTGACGACGAAGGCGGTGTTGTCCGCATCCAGAAGGGCTTGCTGCTGCACGCCAAGTGCGCGCAGCCATTCGGTACGGGCGCGTTCGAAGAATTTCAGGTAATTGGCATAGAAGACAATGCCGCCAGCATCGGTATCTTCGTAATACACCCTGACTGGCCAGTTAAATACTGAAGACATCGTTACTGCCGATACATGAAAATGAGAAACATTCTACGCGAGTTTCCTTCTCGACATCACCGTAACAGGACTTCGAGTGTGGAAATTACTGACGTACCCCTGGCACAAAATTGTGCTTTTGAGCGGTAGTAGACTTGAAGCTTGGCAAAAAGACCAATCACTGTAACATTTTCTCACAAATGGCGGGCACGCTCTCGGTTGCCCTCGACGGTACCCGCCCAGCCGCCTGCGCGGCCGCTCGACAGGTCAGGCGCGCTTGATCGTGAATGGCGAAAAGCCCTGGCAGGTTGGCATCATTTCGATGCTGTTGACGTTGACATGGGGTGGCAGCGTCGCAATCCAGTAGGCAGTGTCGGCAATATCCTTCGCGCTCAGCGGCGTCGTGTCTTCGTAGACCTTGGACGCAGCCGAATCGTCGCCCTTGAAGCGCACGTTGGAGAATTCCGTGCCGCCGGACAGCCCCGGCGCCAGGTTGGTGGCGCGCACGCCGGTACCGACGAGATCGGCACGCAGATTGAGCGTGAACTGTTCGACAAACGCCTTGGTCGCGCCGTACACGTTGCCGCCCGGGTAAGGGTAGTGGCCGGCGGTCGAGCCGATATTGATCACCAGCCCGCTGCCGCGCGCAACCATGTCGGGCAACACGAGACGGGTCATTGTCACCAGGCCTTTGCAATTGGTGGCGATCATGGTTTCCCAGTCTTCCAGCGGCACTTCGTGCGCCGGCAGCGTATTGAGGGCCAGCCCGGCGTTATTGATCAGCACATCAATCTGCTTCCAGTCGGCCGGCAAGCCGGCCAGCGCCGTCTCGATCGATGCGCGGCTGGTGACGTCCAGCGTCACCGGCAAGGCGGCGTCGCCCAGCTCGGCTGCCAGGTCGGCGATGCGATCGGTGCGGCGGGCCGCCAGCACCACGCGGTGGCCGTGCAAAACGAAGGTGCGCGCCATTTCGGCGCCGAAGCCGGCCGATGCGCCGGTGATGAGGACGATCATGATGAATCCTTGAAAAGGGCAGTAAGCGGAAAGTGCGAAGGCTGATGCAGGGTTGCAAAATTGTAGCCGAAATGATCAGGACGCCGTGGCGGGCAGACGATTGCGCCCTGGCTGGTCACCAAGACGGCGCTTTCCTTGCCCTTCAATGGGGAGTTCAGTACAATTTGCGGACTTTACGTCTCACGTAACTGGCGAAACACTGCGCAAGCGCAACCGATTGGTGCGCGGCGCGGCAAAGGTGGGGTCCCACCGGGGAACGTGAGATGCCATACGCCGTTCGCCTGGGCAGCCATCAACCGGTACGCGTTCGATCGCGGCTGCCCGCGCCCTTTGGCTCCCGCACCCGCATACAGCGCCGCTCGTTGCCTGGATTACTATCGATTGGAGTTTTACATGTTTGCTAAAGACCATACGCTGGCCAATGTCGATCCGGATCTGTGGAATGCCATTCAGAAGGAAAACGTCCGTCAGCAAGACCACATCGAACTGATCGCGTCGGAAAACTACACCTCGCCAGCCGTGATGGAAGCGCAGGGCTCGCAACTGACCAACAAGTACGCCGAAGGCTATCCGGGCAAGCGCTACTACGGCGGCTGCGAATACGTCGACGTCGTCGAGCAGCTGGCGATCGACCGCCTGAAGCAACTGTTTGGCGCGGAAGCAGCCAATGTGCAGCCGAACTCGGGCTCGCAAGCCAACCAGGGCGTGTTCTTCGCTGTGCTCAAGCCTGGCGACACGATCATGGGCATGTCGCTGGCCGAAGGTGGTCACCTGACCCACGGCATGCCACTGAACATGTCGGGCAAGTGGTTCAACGTCGTCTCGTACGGCCTGACCGCTGAAGAAGACATCGACTACGAGGCCCTCGAGCGCCAGGCGCACGAGCACAAGCCGAAGATGATCATCGCCGGCGCCTCGGCGTTCTCGCTGAAGATCGACTTTGAACGCATCGCCAAGGTGGCCAAGGCGGTCGGCGCTTATTTCATGGTCGACATGGCCCACTACGCCGGCCTGATCGCTGCGGGCGAGTACCCGAATCCGGTGCCGTTCGCCGACTTCGTCACCTCGACCACGCACAAGTCGCTGCGCGGCCCGCGCGGCGGCATCATCCTGATGAAGGCCGAGCACGAGAAGATCATCAACTCGGCGATCTTCCCGGGCATCCAGGGTGGCCCGCTGATGCACGTGATCGCCGGCAAGGCCGTTGCGTTCAAGGAGGCGCTGACCCCTGAATTCAAGACCTACCAGCAGCAGGTCGTCAAGAACGCCAAGGCACTGGCCGACACGCTGACCGCACGTGGCCTGCGCATCGTGTCGGGTCGCACCGAATCGCACGTGATGCTGGTCGACCTGCGCGCCAAGAATCTGACCGGCAAGGAAGCCGAAGCGATCCTGGGTCAGGCTCACATGACGTGCAACAAGAACGGCATCCCGAACGACCCGCAAAAGCCGTTCGTCACGTCGGGTATCCGCCTGGGCAGCCCGGCCTTCACGACGCGCGGCTTCATCGAAGAAGATGCCGTCACCGTCGGCAACCTGATCGCCGACGTGCTGGACAACCCGCACGACGCCGCGACCATCGAGCGCGTCAAGGGTGAGGTCAAGAAGCTGACGGCCAAGTACCCGGTCTACGCTGCCTGATCTGGCTGACTTTGTCTATCCGGGCCGGTTCGCTGGCCCGCTAGTCTCCATGTAGTATTCCAGCCCCGGCGCCATGAAATGTCCCTTTTGTCAGCATGAAGATACCCAAGTCCTCGATACCCGCGTATCGGAGGAGGGGGACGCCATCCGGCGCCGGCGCCGCTGCGGCAAGTGCGACAAGCGCTTTACCACCTATGAGCGCATCGAACTGTCGATGCCGATCATCGTCAAGAAGAACGGCAGCCGTACTGAATTTGCTTCGTCGAAGCTGCGCGGCAGCCTGATGCTGGCGCTGCGCAAGCGGCCGGTGGCGGCCGAAGCCATCGACCAGGCGGTGGCCTCGATCGAAGAAAAGCTGCTCACCAGCGGCCTGCGCGAAGTCGACACCGGCCATGTGGGCGAGCTCGTGATGCAAGAGCTCAAGGGCCTCGACAAGATCGCGTATATCCGCTTCGCTTCCGTCTACAAGAATTTCGAAGACCTGGATTCATTCCAGGCGGCGCTGGTCGAAGTCGGGCATCAGCGCAAGCTCGACAACTAATCCCTTCCCGAGGTTCCCCGAACGGCGCGGCGCACGCTTGCGCCGCCGCACGGGCGTGCAAGGCCGGCCTGATAACGTCGTAGCTCGTTATCGGGAGGCTGGCGTGCGAATCCATTCACATTGTGGTTTTACGCTCATCGAAGTGCTGGTGGCGCTGTTCGTGCTCGCGATTGGCGTCGTCGGTGCCGGCGCGGCCCAGTTGGCGGCCGAGCGCACGCGCCAGCAGGCGTCCTTGACGGCCGAAGCGGGCCAGCTCGCCAGTTCGCTGGCGGCGCGCATGGGCGCCAATGCAACCGTGGCCCGCCTGCCCGCTGCGGACAATCCCTATCTTTCGCTCGACTACGACGCTGCTGCCGACGGCCCGCCTGTCGCCGCCGCCGCGTGCTTCGGCAGCGCCATATGCGATCCGCTCGCGCTGGCGGCGTTCGACCTCGATGAGACGCGCCTGCTCGTGCATGCCCGCTTTCCCGGCGGGCGCATTGCCGTGTGCCGCGATGCGGCGCCGTGGGATGCCGGCAGTCGCCGCTATCGGTGGGCCTGCAGCGGCGGGGCGCATGCGGCGGTGGCGATCAAGATCGGCTGGCTCGGCAATGACGACCTGCCGGCGTTCGTGCTGATGGTGGCGCGATGAGGCACTACCGTCACCCGTGCGCGCGCCAGGCCGGCTTCACCATCGCCGAGTTCATGGTGGCGATGGTACTGGGCCTGGCCGTGCTGCTGGCGGCAGGCTCGCTGCTGATCGGCGCCACGCGTGCGCACGCCGCGCTGCTCGAAGCCGCCGAGATGGACGACGCCGGCCGCTATGCAACCGATGCGCTGGCGCGCGCGGTGCGCCTGGCGGGCCACGTCGACTGGGCGGCGCATCCCTCACCCGACCCGGCGGCGCCGGCTGCCATTGCCGGGCTGGATGCGTCGTCGCTGACCTACGCCGGCGCCGGCATCGATGACCCGCTACCGCTTGCTGTGAATGGCAGCGACGTGCTGGCGCTGCGCTTTGCCGGCACCGGCGCGCCACCAGCTGGCGATGGCGGCACGCTCGACTGCGCCGGCTTTCCGGTGCATCGCGAGCAGGAAGGGTGGAGCATTTTCTATGTCGCGCGCAATGCGCAGGGCGCTGCCGAACTGCGCTGCAAATACCGCGGCGCCGGCAACTGGTCGTCCGATGCCGTGGCAGGGCGTGTCGACAGCTTCCAGGTGCTTTACGGACTCGATACCGATGGCGACGGCACGCCCAACCGGTATGTGAACGCGAGCGCGATCCGGGCGCTGGATGCGGCGCTGGTGCTGGCCGGGTCGACAGCCAGCGAGCGTGACGCCGATCTGCGCACGCGCAGCCACTGGAAGCGCGTTGCAAGCGTGCGGGTGGGCTTGCTGCTGCATGGCCCACGCCAGCCTCAGGGCAGCGGCGCGCACCTCGTGCATTGGCTGTTTGGTCCTGGCTACGACGGTGCACTGGCCGCTGCCGACCCGGGTGTCCGGCTGGCGGCGGCCGACCTCGATCGCGGCGGCGATGCGCGCCTGCGCAAGGTGTATGGCGCGGTGATCGGGCTGCCGATCGCGCTGCCCGTTTTGGGATCGGCGGTGCCGCCCGCTGCGCCACCCGCTTTGCCTCCCGCGCCACCGCCTGCTTCGCCGCGCGCTGTGCCATTCACCGCGCCGCCCTTGGCCGCGCCTTGAGCCGCACATGCGCAACCGACACTTCCCCATGCCACGGCGCCAGGCTGGCATTGCGCTCATCACTGCGCTCGTGCTGATGCTGGCCGTGCTCATGACCGGCATTGCCTCGGCGCGCGGTGCGCTGCAAAGCACCCGTGCAGCGGCGTACGAACGCGATCGCGTGCTGGCCATACAAATGGCCGAGGCCGCCTTGCTCGATGCCGAACACGATATCGCCGGCGGCGCAGCGCCGGGCTCGGCGCGCGCCAACGCGATTCTTGCCGGTAGCGCGGATGCCTTCGTCGGTGGCTGTCTTGGTGCCCGCCCGTACAGCGGCTTGTGCGTGCACGACGCCGACGCCAACCGGCAACTGTCCAGACTGGCTGATGATGCAGGGCCGGCCATCGCGTTCGGCACGTTCACCGGCACCACGCTGCCGACCGGCGAGGGCGGTTTGCCGCTCGAGGCGCCGCGCTACCTGATCGAACTGATGCCGGCGCCGGGCGACGGGCAGCTCTACCGCATCGCCGCGCGCGGCGTCGGCAGCATGCCCGGCGCCAGGGCCGCCGTCCAGGCCTACTACCACATGCCATCGGCCGGCGCGCACGGCCGGCGCGTCGGCTGGCGCGAGATCGGCAACTGGTCAGCATTGATTGTTGCCGCCGCCGAATGAGTCAACGGCGCAAACAAGGAGCAAGGTCCATGACGCGATATCGCACTGGCTTCACGCTGATCGAGCTGCTGGTCGTGCTGGCGGTTGTCGGCATCCTGACATCGGTCGCCTACCCGTCGTATGCGCGCCAGATCGTCAAGGCCCGCCGGGTCGAAGCCCAATTGGCGCTGCTCGACCTGATGCAGCGCCAGGAACAATACCGCGCGCAGCATCACACATATATTGCGTTCTCGATCGCCGCCAGCACCTTTGATGCAGGCCAGTTTCGCACCTGGCTGGGTAGCAGCGCCGCTGCCAGCGCCTATGAGCTCGATGGCAACGCCTGTCCGGGCCAGCCGCTGGCCGCCTGCATCGTGCTGCGTGCGCGGCCTGGCACGGCCAACGTCAACGCCGCATTTTCCGATCCGGAATGCGGCACGCTGACGCTGGACAGCACCGGCGCGCAGGGCGCCAGCGGTGCGTCCTCACGCTGCTGGCCATGACGGCCCCAGTCGTCCACGCGATGGTCCGCTCCAGCCTGCGAAACCGCTGCACCGGGCTGTCCCTGTCCGAGCTGGCCGTGGTGCTGGGCATGGTGGCGATCACGGCGTCGCTGGCGGCGCCCGGCCTGCACCGGATCGTGCAAGGCCAGGAACTGCGTGTCGCCGCTAGCGACCTCTACAGCGCGGTTCAGCTCACCCGTTCGCTGGCCATTGCCCGCAACGAACCCGTGCTCCTGACATCGAACGATGCGGCCGGCATCGACTGGTCGCGCGGCTGGACCGTGTATGTCGATCGCGATCACAACCGCCAGGCGGGCGCGGGCGACGACATCCTGGCCGTGCGCGCCACGCTGCCGCAGGGCGTTCAGGTGGGCTATTCCTTTGCCAGCTCTGCAGCCCCGCAATACATCGCCTACAATGGCGCGGGACGCAGTTGCAGCGATACGGGTAGCGCCGCGGCGCGGCCGGGCACGCTGTCGCTGTTCCACGGCGGCGCGGTACGCCGTATTAAAATCAATATGCTTGGCCGGGCGCGCCTGTGTAATCCGGCCCGCGACGCCGGCTGCGACGGCGCCGCCGCACCGCCCTGAAACAAGCCTGGAACAAGCGCTTTGTACGGCGCGCATCGATGAAAGACCACGTGACGCACGACAGCCAACCCATTCTCAACGACACCGAAGGCATGGCCGCGGCGCTGGCCTGGGCTGCGCGCGGCATGTTCATCACGGCGCCCAATCCGCGCATCGGTTGCGTGATCGTCAAGGACGACGTCGTCATCGGCGCCGGCCACACCCAGCCCGCCGGTCAGGCGCACGCCGAAATCCAGGCGCTGCGCGACGCCGCCGTGCGCGGCAACGATGTGCGCGGCGCCACTGCCTACGTCACGCTCGAACCGTGCAGCCATCATGGCCGCACGCCACCTTGTTCGGCCGCGCTGATCGCCGCTGGCCTGGGGCGCGTGGTCGCGGCGATGGTCGATCCCAATCCGCTCGTCGCCGGGCGCGGGCTGGCGCAGCTGGAAGCGGCGGGCATCGCCGTGCGCTCCGGGATCATGGCGCGCGAAGCGCAGGAGCTGAACATCGGCTTCTTTTCGCGCATGGTGCGCGGCCTGCCGTGGGTGCGCCTGAAAGTGGCGGCCAGCCTGGATGGCGCCACGGCGCTGGCCGGCGGTGAAAGCCAGTGGATCACCGGCCCGGATGCACGCGCCGACGGCCATGCATGGCGCGCTCGCGCCAGCGCGATCGTCACCGGCATCGGCACCGTCAAGGCCGACAACCCGCAGCTCACCGTGCGGGGGCTGGCCACGCCGATGCAACCGCGCCGCGTGATCGTCGACAGCCGCCTCGAGATCGATCTGGCCGCCCATATTCTGCAGGGCGAGCCGTGCTGGCTCGTCGCGGCAGCCGGGCAGCCGGGCGACCAGAAAGCGGCTGCCCTGCGCGCCGCCGGTCACGAGGTGCTGTATCTGCCGAATGCCCACGGCAAGGTCGATCTGCCGGCGCTGATGCGCGAACTGGGCCGGCGCGAAGTCAATGAAGTGCATGTCGAAGCCGGCAGCAAACTCAATGCCTCGCTCGTGCGTGAAGGCTGCGTCGACGAATTGCTGGTCTACCTGGCGCCCAGCCTGATCGGCCCGGGGCAGGGGATGTTCGACCTGCCGCCGCTCACGCAGCTGACCGAACGGCGCCAGTTGCGCTTCCACGACGTCACGCGCGTGGGCGACGACCTGCGCATCCTGGCCCGCTTCGCCGAAGCCGCCACTCCATCTTCTGCTACCCCCAACAAGGAATAACGTCGTATGTTTACTGGAATCGTCGCCGCTGTCGGCACCATCACT
The DNA here is from genome assembly GCF_039123635.1 of Massilia sp. MP_M2. Classification (NCBI taxonomy): domain Bacteria; kingdom Pseudomonadati; phylum Pseudomonadota; class Betaproteobacteria; order Burkholderiales; family Oxalobacteraceae; genus Massilia; species Massilia sp. MP_M2. Next base: position 1,639 of record NZ_JBCHJF010000001.1, on the reverse strand, counting down.
TCCGTTGCACCATTGTCCGGCGGCCTGTACGCCGGCGTGCGTCTCGCCATCGATGCCGGCCCGCTGCCGCTGGCCGACGTCGGCCTGGGCGACTCGATCGCCATCAATGGCGCCTGCATGACCGTGACCGAAATAAACGCCACCGGCTTCACGGTCGACGTCTCGCGCGAAAGCCTGAACAAGACCGTGGGCCTGGACGCGCCCGGTGAAGTCAACCTCGAGAAAGCCCTGACGCTGGCCGAGCGCCTGGGCGGACACCTGGTGTCGGGCCACGTCGACGGCCTGGGCGTCGTGCACAGTTTCGAGCCGGTCGGCGAATCGCGTGAACTGATCATCGATGCGCCGCACGAGCTGGCGAAATTTTTGGCCTACAAAGGTTCCATTGTCGTCAATGGTGTGTCGCTGACGGTCAACCGGGTGCACGACCTGGAAGAAGAGGACCAGAAAGTCTGCCGCTTCTCGATCAACCTGATTCCCCACACGATCGAGGTCACCACGCTGCGCCACCTGGCCGCCGGTTCGCGTGTCAATCTCGAGATCGACCTGATCGCGCGCTATGTCGAGCGCATGCTAGCAACGTCCATTAACGTCTCGCGCTGAATAAAAACGTATATTATTCAATGCCTTGCAATGTTTTTGGACAGTACTAGACAGATTGATCTATTAGCTGTATGGCGGTATTATTGGCGGTATGAATACGCCAAACCAAAAAAATACCGTCAAGTTGACGGAGCTAAGTGTCAAGACGATCCGCGTTCAAGAAAAAGCGCAGAAGTTCGCCGACGAAAAGGGCTTGTACCTCTATGTCACTCCGACAGGATTGAAGTCCTGGCGCTACGACTACCGTTCTAACGGAAAGCGCGTAACCATCACTTTTGGCAGATTTCCAGACGTCAGTTTGGCGGCAGCTCGACGAAAGCATCTTGAAGCGCGCTCAACACTTGCGAGCGGTGCCGATCCAGCCCATCAGAAGAAAATCCAGAAGCTATTGCGCCTGAATGCTCACAGCAACACGTTTGACGATGTAGCCAAGGCATGGTTTGCCGGAAAGGAAGCCAGACGTTCGACAGAGTGGAAAGAGTCGCATGGCCTCTACCTGCGTCGTGACCTATCTCCGTATTTGGGCAAGCTACCTCTCACAGATATTTCAAGCGAAGTTCTGCTCCAGGTATTGGAAAATGCGCGTGCGAGATCCGGAGCGAAGACGGCCGACCGTGTAAGGCAGACGGCAGTGCAAGTTCTCGACCACGGTAGGCGCAAGCTACTGATCTCTGTGAACGTTGCGCGAGGCCTTGTAGGCTGGACCGGTAATCCCCCCATTTTTAGAGCACGCTAAAAGTAGAGGTTAAGCGGCGAGCGCCAGTTTCTGTTTTGGCGTAATACCACCGAGGGCCATGTTGGGCCGGTCGTGATTGTAGGTCCACAACCAGCTGGTGGCAAATTCCTGGATTTCGTCAAGCGTCTCGAACAAGTGATGGGCTAGCCAGTCGTAACGAACCGTCCTGTTGTAGCGCTCAACGTAGGCATTCTGTTGGGGCTGGCCGGGCTGGATGAAATCGATGCGGATGCCGCGTTTTGCGGCCCACGCCAAGGTCACTGCGCTGATGTATTCAGGACCGTTGTCGCATCGAATGGATTC